>DATJXX010000028.1:0-16035 GCA_035499875.1 Solirubrobacteraceae bacterium | reverse complement strand
CAGGATCGCGAGGCCCGCCGTGAACACGTAAAGCCCGTACGGGCGCGCCTCCTGGGCGTACCACACGTACAGCGGGTTGACCGCCACGATCGCGGCCAGGAGCGTCGCCGTACGCCGCCCGGCGAGCTCGCTGCCGAGCCCCCACGCGACCGGCACGAGCGCGATCCCGCAGAGGGCCGAGGGCAGCCGCAGCGCGATCACGCCGGTGCCGAGCACCCGCGAATCGGCCCACGCGATCAGGTACCAGAGGGGCGGGTTGTTCTCGGTGTGGACGACCGAGTGCAGCGTCGAGCCGAGGCTCGGGTGCAGGTCGCGCACGACCGTGAATGCCTCGTCGTACCAGAAGCTCTGCTGGTCCAGCGTCGACAGCCGCAGCACCGCCGCCAGCAGCGTCAGCGCCGCCAGCGGCCACCAGCGGGCGAGCTCGGCGGCGGCGGCGCGGCGCCCGCCGGCGCGGGCCAGCGGCTGCGCGGCTGCGCTCACCGCGGGCAGAACCTCCCGCCATCGTTGCCGAAGCACCCGTAGCGCAGGCGTTGGACGTCCTCGGAGCGAGGCGGCAGATACCAGCCCCCGTGCACGGGACGGCGGCCGCCGGCGATCGGTCCCCAGATCAGCAGGCAGATCTGGGTGCGTCCCTTCGGCGGGCCGGGACTCGTGTTGCCGCACACCACCTCCCTCTTGGTGGTGGGGCCGAGCAGCTGGGTGTCGACCAGCAGGTTGTGGTAGGCGTTGCCGGTGTAGGCCCGCCACGTGCTCAGGTCTGCGTTCAGGCGGGCGTTGACCCCCGTCTGGCGGGACAGGTCGTTGATCGTCGCCACCAGCAGGAACACGCCGAGCGCGAGCAGCAGGGCGGTCTCGATGCGCCAGCGCCGGCCGGAGGATTCGCCGCTGCCCTGCTCGCGCGGGCGCAGCGCCGGGGGCAGCGACTCGAACACCTCGTGGCCCGGGGCGGGAGCGGCGGGCTGCGGCGTGGAGGCACTCATTTGACGGGTTCCAGCAGCGGGGATATCTGGTGCAGCACGAACAGCCCCTGGACCGCGAGCGTGGCGGTCAGCAGGCGGCGGTCACGCACGATCGCCGCCAGCGGCAGCGGCCACAGGATGTACCAGGCGAGCAGCCAGGTGCTCGTCACGGTGATCGCCAGCAGCGTCCATCCGGAGGCGGCGATCCAGTCGTAGCCGCGCCAGGTTCGCCACAGCAGGTAGACGACGATCGCCACCAGGGCACCCTTCAGCAGGTCGTGGTCGACCGGGAACACGCCGGGCTTGCCGAACAGGTGCGCGATCTCCGTCGGAAAGCTGTCGCTCGAGACGAACGCGGCGTCGCGGTTGAGCGCCGCCACCACGTTCACCCCGTGGGATCCGAAGGCCGCGTACGCGACGACCGCCCCGACGAGCGCGGCGGCGATCGTGCCCAGTACCGGCGCCACACGTCGGCGGGCGATGATCATGAACGGCAGCAGCGCCGCCACGGTGACCTTGATCAGGGCGCCGGCGACGATCGCCGCTGCGGCCCACGCTTCGCGGGCCGGGGTCACGCGTGGCGCCACCATCAGCGTGACGGCGATCATCATCGCGAAGATCATCAGCAGGTCGTTGTGGGCCCCGCCGAGCCCGTAGATCGTGAACAGCGGGTTGACGCCGACGACCAGCAGTGCCCACACCGGGTCGAATCCGCGCAGGCGGGCACAGCGCCACAGCAGCGCGAGCGTGCCCGCGCTCGCCAGCAGCGCCTCGAGCTTCATCCCCCACAGCGCCCCGACCACCCCGAGCGGGGCGAGCGGGTAGGACAGCAGCGTGTAGATGGGCCCGTAGGCGGTCTCCACGTCCTTCCAGTCCCGACCGACGTAGTGGTAGACGGGATCACCCACGATCGCCGACGGGCCGTGCAGGTAGGGGTTGACGCCGTGCTCGACGCCCATGCGGGCGTAGGCGATGTAGCTGAACACGTCGGTCGACAGCAGGACCGGCCCGACGAAGACGATCAGCTGGACGACACCGACGAGCGCGATCGCGCGACGCGGCTTCAGCCCCGCGGCGTCAGCCCGGCGGGCCAGCGCCAGCAGGCCGGCGTAGGCGCCGGCGCTGGCGAGCAGCGCGATCAGGAAGGCGCGGTAGCCGAGCCGCTCGCCGGCACCCGAGAGCCAGCCCGCGATCTGGGGCGAGCGGGGGATCAGCGCGGAGCGCCCGGCGGCGCCGTCGAGCACGATCTCCGCCGTGGCGGCGACCAGCACCAGCGCGAGGACCGCGGCGAGCGCGTGCGCCCAGCGCGCCGAGCGGATCCGTGGGAGCCCCGTTTCGCCCTGGGCGACGGCGTTCACGAGGCGCGGCGGCTCACAACGCGGTCCACACCGTCTTGGTCTCGAGGTACGCGTCCAGCCCGTCGCGTCCGTGCTCGCGCCCGATGCCCGAGGACTTGAACCCCCCGAACGGCGCCGACGGGTCGGCCAGGCCCCAGGTGTTGATGTAGACCATCCCGGCGCGCAGCATCGCGGCGAGCCGGTGGGCATTGCCGACGTCGCGCGTCCACACGCCCGCGGCGAGACCGTATTCGCTGTCGTTTGCGCGCTCGGCGACCTCCTCGATGCTCGAGTACGGCGACGCCACCAGCACCGGGCCGAAGATCTCCTCGCGGGCGATCTTCAGCTCGTCGGAGGTGGAGCTGAACAGGGTGGGCGCGACGAAGTAGCCGCCGCTGTCCCGCATCGCGGCTTCGCCGCCCGCAAGGAGCTCCGCGCCCTGTTCGCGCCCCGACTCGATGTAGTCCAGCACGCGGTCTCGCTGCTCGGCCGACACCAGCGGCCCGAGCTGGGTCTCCGGATCGAGCCCGGGGCCGAGCCTGGCGGCGCCGGCGGCCTCCGTGAGGGCGGCCATCACCTGGTCGTAGATCTGCTCGGGTACGAACAGCCGCGAGCCGGCGTTGCATGCCTGGCCGGAGTTGAAGTAGATCGCCTGGAAGGAGCCCTTCACGGCCGCGTCGATGTCGGCGTCGGGAAGGATCACGTTCGGCGACTTGCCGCCCAGCTCGAGCGTCACGCGCTTCAGCGCCCGGCCCGTCTTGGAGCCGATCTCGCGGCCCACCGCGGTGGAACCCGTGAACGCGATCTTGTCGACACCCGGGCTGTCCACGAGCGCCGCGCCGGTCGCTCCGTCGCCGGTGAGGACGTTGATGACGCCCGGCGGGAAGCCGACCTCGAGTGCCAGCTCTCCGATGCGCAGAGCGCTGAGGGGCGTCTGCTCCGCCGGCTTGAGCACGACCGTGCAGCCCGCCGCGAGCGCCGGGCCGAGCTTCCAGCACGCCATCAGCAGGGGGAAGTTCCACGGGATGATCTGACCGCACACGCCGACGGGCTCGCGGCGCGTGTAGCAGTGCATGCCGGGGACCGCGACCGGCAGCACGCCGCCCTCGATCTTCGTGGGCCAGCCGGCGTAGTAGCGCAGGTGGGCCGCGGCCGAGCGGACGTCGACGTAGAGGGCGAGGCCGACGGGCTTGCCGTTGTCGAGTGACTCGATCTCGGCGAACTCCTGGCCGCGGTCTTCGATCGCCTGGGCCAGGGCGTGCATCAACTGCTCGCGTCCGGCGGCGGGCATCGTCGCCCACGGCCCGCCGGTGAGCGCCTCGCGGGCCGCGGCGACGGCCCGCTCCACGTCCTCGGGCCCGGCGTGTGGCACCTCGGCGATCTCGCGCCCGCTGGCAGGATCGAGCGTCGCGAACGTTCGCCCGTCCGCGGCCTCCGGACGCTCGGCGCCGATCACCAGGCGCTGGGGCTTTGACAGGAACGCGCGCGCCGGCTCGCCGAGCGCGTCGGGAAGTGTGGGTGGGACGGTTGTCGTGCTCATGGACGGCAGCCTACTCCGCCCGCCCCGCCGGCAAGCGCGCTACGCAACCGCAGCCAGCAATGGCGCCGGGCGCCCCAACGCGAAGCCCTGGGCCAGCTCGACGCCGAGCTCGGCGAGGATCGCGATCGTCTGCTGGTCGCCGACGCACTCTGCGACGGTCTCGCTGGCCATCCCCCGCGCGAGCTCGCGCAGTGCGGCGACGATCAGCCGGTCGGGGCGCGAGCACGGCAGCCGCCGCACGAACTCGCCGTCGATCTTCATGTAGCTGAACGGCAGCTCCCGCACGAGGTACAGACCGCCGTAACCGGCGCCGAAGTCGTCCAGCGCGATCTCGCAGCCCAGCTCGAGGACGGCCGCACAGAACGACTTCGCACGGTCGAGATCCGGGATCGCGGCCGTCTCGGTGATCTCGAGCACGAGCATCGAGGGCTCCACCCCATACAGGTCGAACAGACACTCGAGCTCGCCGGCGAGCGACGGGTCGCTGACCGACAGCGCCGAGATGTTGGCTGCCACCCCTCCCGCGGCGAGCGCTCCGCCGTCGCCGGCCGCGAGCAACGCGATCACGTGCTCGAGCACCCAGCGGTCGATCTCGCCGATCAACCCGTGGTCCTCGGCGGCGGGCAGGAAGTACCCCGGAGGGACGAGCAGCCCGGGACCTTCGTCGGCTAGCCGCAGCAGAGCCTCGTGGCGGACCACGCTGCGGTCGCCGACCGCCACGATCGGCTGGAAGTGCAGCACGAACAGGTCCTGCTGGAGCGCGCGTCGCAGGCGGGCGAGCATCGCCGCCCCGACCGCGGGGTTCGTGGTGGTGACGGCCATGTCCGGAGACATGACTTCGACGGCGCCCCGGGGTCCCCTGCGCCGCGGTGGCCCACCACGGGTGCCGGACCGCCCGGGTCACGGGCGCCGGACCGCCCGCGGCACGGGGCCGGACCGCCCGCGTCACGGCCGGCGGCGGGCGCCCTCAGGAGCGCCGGTAGCCGGCCTGGGGGCGGCGCGCGCGGTCGGAGATCACCAGCAGCAGCGCGATCAGCACGAAGTTCATCACCACCGAGGAGCCGCCGTAGGCCACGAACGGGAGCGTCACGCCCGTCAACGGGATCACGCGGGTGACGCCCCCGACGATCACGAACACCTGCAGGGCGAGCACGAACGAGAGCCCGGTGGCGAGCAGCTTGGAGAACGAGTCGCGTGCCATCACCGCGATCGACAGTCCGCGGGCGACGACCAGCAGGTACACGGCCAGCAGCGCGATCGCCCCCGCCAGCCCGAGCTCGTTCACGATGACCGCGTAGATCATGTCGCTTTCGGGGACCGGCAGGATCGAGTGGCCGTGCGCTTCGTGCAGCAGCGAGCGGTCGAAGCCGGTGCCGAGCAGGCCCCCGTCGGCCTGGGCGAACAGCGACTGGGCGAGCTGGTAGCTGCCTCCCACCGAGCGTTTGTAGAGCGACGGGTTGAACGGTTCTTCCCAGGCCACCACGCGGGCGTGCACGTGGCTGACGTGGACCGCCACGAACCACGCGCCGACGGCGAACAGCACGAGGCCGATGAACGGGAACGAGAGACGGCCTGTGGCGACGTACAGGAGCGCCAGGAAGGCGCCGTAGAACATCAGCGAGGTGCCGAGCTCGCGCGTCAGCAACAGCGTCGCCATGGCGGCGCCCCAGATGATCAGCATCGGGCCGAACTGCTTCATCGGGGGGATCGTCAGCCCGAGCACGCGCCGGCCCGCGGTGACGAGGATCTGGCGGTTGTCATGCAGGTAGCTGGCGAGGAAGATCACGATCGCGACCTTCGCCAGCTCGGACGGCTGGAAGCTGATGCTGCCGGCGTGGATCTCGAGGTAGGCGCCGTTGACCTGGCGCCCGATCCCGGGCAGGCGGGGAAGGACCGTCGCGAGGATCGCCACCGTCACGATCGTGTAGCGGTAGCGCTCGAGCACGGCCACGCCGCGGTTGCGCAGCGCGATGATCGTGACGGCGAACAGGATCAGGCCGATCACCATCCACTGCGCCTGCTGGCGCGCGAGCACCGGTTCGATGCGGTAGATCATCACGATGCCCACGCTCGCCAAGACGGCCACGAGCGGGAACAGGTAGGGGTCCGCGTTGGGGAGCGAGAAGCGGATCACGAGGTGGGCGCCGAGGCACAGCCCCAGGAACAGCAGGCCATAGGTGAGCGAGATGTTTGAGGCGTGGTTCAGCGTCAGGCTGGTGGTGGCGTGCGGCGTGTTGTCCTGCGTCTGGATGAAGATCGCCGTGAAGCCGCCGGTCACCAGAAGGGCCGAGGGCAGCAGCCCCATCAGCTCCTTGTTGCGGGCGCTGAACACGGCCCGAGGGTAGCCGTCGAAGCGGCAGCTGACGCCGCCTCGATCGCTACCCTTGTCTGCGGAGTGCGCCCCCGCGGCCATGGCGGACGGGGGCCTGTCGGCGGAGTCCGCCGGCGCGCCGACGCGCCCACCATGCCCCGACACCCAACCCGAGCCGTACCCGCAGCCAATGGATGACGATCGCCCGCCAAGGCTCTGGTTGAACATGTGGAAGCGCTTTGCGCTGGCCGCGATCCTGATCGCGGCGCTGGCCGGCACGGCGACCGCCACCATCGCCCTGAACAACGCCAGCCACATCGCCGACCTGGTGTTCCAGAGTCAGATCAAAGGCGCCCCCAAGGGCCTGATCACCGAAGAATATTCCGGCGGCCCCAAGACCTTCCTGGTGCTGGGCACCGACCGCCGGGCGCACTCGACCGACGCTCTCGATCGCGAAAACCCGCCCCACAGCGACACGATCCTGCTGGTGCGCTTCGACCCGGGCCAGAGCCAGACGACGCTGCTTTCGATCCCCCGCGACCTGCTCGTCACGATCCGCACCAAAGAAGGCCAGGTCTATCCGAACCAGAAGATCAACGCCGCCTACACGCTCGGCAGCAGGCTCGGCGGGACCAGCGAGGGCAGCCTGCTGGCGGCGGAGACGATCAAGCGGGAAGTGTTCCCGTCGCTGAAGCTCAGCGGCATCGTCGACGTGAACTTCGCGGGCTTCATCCGCCTCGTCGACAAGCTCGGGTGCGCCTTCGTGATGGTCGACCACCGCTACTACAACAACAACGTCGGCAGCCCGGAAACCGATTACACGAGCATCGATCTGCAACCGGGCTATCAGAAGCTGTGCTACGAAAACGCGCTCGACTACGTGCGCTACCGCCACACCGACTCTGACTTCGTGAGGGTCGCCCGCCAGCAGGACTTCGTCCGCGACCTGCGCGAGCAGGTCAACCCCGGCAACATGGTCGCACAGCTGGAAGCGGTCGCGAAGGCCGTCGGGAAAGCGATCACGACGACGATCAAACCGTCGGCCAGCACGCTGATAGAACTCGCCAAGCTGATCGCCTTCTCTCAGAGCAAGCCGATACGCCAGGTGAAGTTCAAGAGCTCGAACGTCAACGCGGTCATCAACGGCGGCTCCTACGTCACATCCACGCCGCAGCTCGAGCAGTCGGCGCTGGAAGAGTTCCTCGGCGAAACCCACGAAGAAGGCGAAGGCTCCCCGTCCCCGCAGCCCGCCCACCGGAGCTCCCACCACGGCCACTACCACCCCCACGTGATCAGCGCCCGCTCGGCCGGGATGGTGCCCACGTCCGGCGAGGACGAAGTCGTCAAAGCGGCGCTCGGGGTGCCGTTCAGGGTGCTGTACCCCGCCTACCAGACGGCGCCCGCGCACCAGGAGGACACGCGCGCGTACGCGCTGCGCGACGAGCACGGCCACCTCCACCACGCCTACGCGGTGGTGTGGCGGCAGAACGGGGTGGACGGCTACTACGACTTCGAGGGGACCGACTGGGGGAACCCGCCGCTGTTCGCGCACGCGCGCGAACGGGTGCTGCACGGGCGCAAGTACCTACTGGTCTATGACGGGTCCCACATACACGTGATCGGGTGGCACCAGGGCAACGTCCTCTACTGGGTGACGAACACGCTGCTGGAGGACCTCAGCAACGACCAGATGTGGGTCGTGGCGAAATCGGCGCAGAGCCTTCACTGAGCGCGCAGAGCCCTCACTGAGCGTCGAGGGTCTGGTTCACCAGCGCGTCCGCATCCGCGTTCTGCGCCCGCGGGACGGTGCGTATCGACCACCGCTCGAAGCGCCCGAGGGCCTGCAGCGCCTGCGCGTGCAGGGGCCGCATGGCGGCGTTCCTGACCTTGTAGAGGCCCTGCACCTGCTTGGCCACCAGCTCGGAGTCCCCCACCACCTCGACCTCGTTGGCCCCGAGCTGCGCGGCGTGGGATAAGCCGAGCAGCAGCGCCCGGTACTCGGCGACGTTGTTGGTGGCGATGCCCAGCGCCTCGGTGGGTTCGGCCAGCACGGTCCCGCCCGGGTCGGAGATGACCGCTGCGGCGGCGGCCGGGCCGGGATTGCCCCTGGCTCCGCCGTCGACGTGGACGACCAGCTTCACCGGCGTCTGCTCGAGGTGCGACAAGCCGGCCGCTAGGCGCGGGCGAGCGGGAGCGTGTCGCCGGCGACCCGCGCGCGGCGGCGATCCCGGATCACGCGCCGCTCCAGCGTGGCGGCGTCGGCGCGTCCTCGGCGAGCGCGGCGGTCGAACTCACGGCGCTCGACGATCACCTCGACGTTGTCGTCGTCGCGGTAGTAGGCGGTGAGCCTGTCGAACAGCTCCCCCTCCAGGGCCCTGGGCACAACGCAGTAGATCATGCGGCTCCGGATGTTAGCTGGCCTACCGGAGCCCGCAAGGCGCGCAAGCCGTTTCGCAGCGTCTACAGGAAGACGGTGCCGTCGGCCGCCACGTGGGCGTTGGCGTGGCGCTCCTCGCGGGACAGCTGCGCGAGTTCCGTCCCCTGCTCGAGGGGCCGCACCGGTGCCGGGTCCTCGGTCATGTCGATTTCGTAGCGGTACCAGCACAGCTCCCAGGCGAGCGTGATGAGGACGGCGCCCGCGAGATGCTCCGCCGGGCGTACGCACACCGCCGGCGCCCCCAGCGAGCGCATCAGACCGGCCACCCGACGCGGGTACTCGCTTTCGTTGAACACCACGGCGGCCCGCTCCAGCGGGGAGACCGCCGGCGCGGGGATCGCATGGCCCGCGGACGGGGCCGCCGCGAGCGCAGCGCCGGGCACGGGCTCGTCCGGGGCGGTGGCAACGAAGCCCTCCCCGGCGGGACGGGATTCGCCCGCCCCAACTCCGGTCGCCCGTGATTCGCGAGCCCTTGATTCGCGTGCCTGTGATTCGCGAGCCCTTGATTCGCGTGCCTGTGATTCGCTCGTGCGCGATTCGCCGGGCCGCTGTTCGCCGGCGCGGGATCCGAGCCTCAGCCGCTCGAGGAAACCCCGGCCGCGGCGGGGCGCCGCGATCGGAGCCAGCGCCGCCTGGCCGTCGCGGTCCCTGACCCAGCCGGCGTCGGCGGCCCGGGGGGCGCACAGCTCGCACACCGTGCGGGGGCGGCCGTCGGCCAGGAAGATCTCGTGCTGCTCGCCCCGCAGCAGCCGCCGCGCGCACAGCTCGCAGGCGACGTCGGGCTGGGATGTGACGATCGTGCGGGTTGTCATCGGTGAGCGGAGAGCCTACGCGTGGGCCGCGGCCTGCGCCTCGCCCGCCTGCTCGACGACCTTCTGGGCGAGGTGCCCCGGGAGCTCCTCGTAGCGGAGGAACTCGAGCGTGTAATCGCCCTGCCCGGCGGTGATCGAGCGCAGGTCGGGGGCGTAGGTGAGCATCTCCGACATCGGCACCTCGGCCTTGATCTCGGTCATCGCGCCGATCGGCTCCATCCCCTGGGGGCGTCCCCGCCGGCTGTTGAGATCCCCGATCACGTCGCCGACGTGAGCCTCGGGCACGGACAGTGTCACGAGCATGATCGGCTCGAGCAGCACCGGGTCAGCCAGCTCCAGCGCCTGCTTCATCGCCTGCACGCCGGCGAGCTTGAAGGCGATCTCCGAGGAGTCCACCGAGTGGTGCTGGCCGTCCACCAGCCGCACCCGCACGCCCTTCACCGGGTAGCCCGCGAGCACGCCCGCCTGCATCGCCTCGCGCACCCCTTTCTCGACCGCGGGGATGAACGACCCGGGAATCACGCCGCCCTTGATCTGGTTGAGGAACTCGAAGCCTTCGTCGCCGTCCTTGATCGCGAGCGGCTCGATCTCGATCTGGCAGTCGCCGAACTGGCCGCGCCCGCCGGACTGCTTCTTGTGGCGCCCGTGGGCGGCGGCGGCGGTGCGGATGGTCTCCTGGTAGGGGACCCGGGGCGGCTTCAGCGAGACTTCCACCCCGAAGCGGTCGCGCAGGCGGTCCACGATCACTTCCACGTGCACCTGGGAGAGCCCGGCGACGATCTGCTCGCCGGTCTGCTGGTCGCGGTGGAGGTCGATCGTCGGGTCCTCCTCCTGCAGACGCCGCAGCGACGACAGCACCTTGTCCTCGTCTCCCCTGCTCTTCGGCTCGACCGCGAACGCCATCACGGGCGCGGGCAGCGTCGGGCGGGGCATCTCGATCGGCTCGTCGCGGTCGGCGAGCCAGTCGCCCGCGCGTGTCTCCTTGAGCTTCGCCACCGCGCCGATGTCACCGGGGCCGAACTCGCCCACGTGGGCGACCTCCTTGCCGTTGAACACGAGCAGCTGGCCGATCCGCTCCTTGACGTGGGCGCGCGTGTTGAGCACCTGGCTGTCCCCCCGCAGCACCCCCTGGTAGACGCGCATCAGGTTGATGCGGCCCGCGAACGGGTCGGCGCGGGTCTTGAACACGTAGGCGAACAGCTCGCCGTCGTCCTCGGCCCGCAGCTCGATCTCGCCGACCTGCAGCGAGCCGTGCTTGACCGGCGACGGGAGGTCCTCGACGATCGCGTCCAGCAGGCGCGCGGTGCCGAGGTTGCGGGTGGCGCAACCGCACACGACGGGGAAGATCTTGCCGTGGTTGGTGCCCTCCTTGAGCGCCCCGACGATCTCCTCGTGGGAGATCTCCTCACCCTCGAGATAGCGCTCCATCAGCGAGTCGGACACTTCACAGACCTCGTCCATCAGCTTCTCGCGGTATTCCCGCGCCAGTTCCGCCTGGGCATCGGGGATCGGGATCTCCTCGAAGCCCCTGGGCGCGCCGCCGCTGTCCTCGCCCTGCCGGAAGGCGGTCATGTCCACCAGGTCGATCACGCCTTCGAGCTCGTGCTCGGAGCCGATCGGGATCTCGGTCGCCACCACGTGCGCCCCGAAGGCCCCCTTGAGTGCGTCGAGGGTGCGGTAGAAGTCGGCCCGCTCGCGGTCGAGCATGTTCACGAACAGCATCCGCGCGAGGTCGAGCTCCGCGGCCCTGGACCACAGGCGGCTGGTCGTCACCTCGACCCCCATCACCGCGTTGACGACGAACACCGCCGCCTCGCACACCCGCAGCACGCCGAGGGCGTCGGCCACGAAGCTGGGCTCGCCGGGGGTGTCGATCACGTTGATCTTGCGCCCCTGCCACTCGATCGAGCTGAGCGTGGCCGAAATCGACATCTGGCGCGCCTGCTCGTCGGGGTCGGAGTCCGACACGGTGGTGTGGTCGGGCACCGACCCGAGCCGGTTGACGGCTCCGGACTCGTACAGCAGCGCCTCGTGCAGCGACGTCTTGCCGGCGCCTCGGTGGCCCACGAGCGCCACGTTGCGGATCCGGTCCGCCGCCGGGCGGCCTCCGTTCCCTAGGGCCCCATTTCCTGCCATCTGTACGCCTCCTCGTCGCTGGAGGCCCACGATAGCGCCGCGCGCGCCGCGCTGCCAGCGCCGTTGGGAGGGTCGTCCACGGCGCCGTCAGGCGTCGAAGGCTTCCTCCTGCATCCTCGAACGCAGGCGCAGGACGGCCTTCGTGTGCATCTGCGAGACGCGCGACTCGGTCACGCCGAGCACCTCGCCGATCTCCCTCAGCGTGAGGTTCTCGTAGTAGTAGAGGGCGATCACGAGCTTCTCGCGCTCGGGCAGCTTGGCGATCGAGTCCGCAATCCGGTCCTTGAGGTCGCCGAGGTCCAGCGCCCTCGCCGGGTCAGGCGCGCCCGGATCCTCGATCGTGTCCATCAGCGAGACCTGGTCCCCGCTGGAGTCCGACACGCTCCACAGCTCGTCCAGCGCCACGATCGAGGAGTGGGAGATCGCCAGCAGCGAGTCGTTGAGTTCCTCCACCGTGATGCCCATCTCGTCGGCGATCTCCTGGTCGGTGGGCTGGCGGTGGAGGAGGTGCTCGAGCTTGGAGATCGCCTTCTCCACCTCGCGGGCACGCGCGCGTACGCTGCGCGGGACCCAGTCGAGCGAGCGCAGCTCGTCGATGATCGCGCCCTTGATCCGCATGATCGCGTAGGTCTCGAACTTGATGTCGCGCGACAGGTCGAAGCGGTCGATCGCCGACATCAGGCCGCCGAGCCCGTAGGAGATCAGGTCAGCCTCCTCGACGTGCGGGGGAAGCCCCGCCGCGGTGCGGCCCGCGACATACTTGACAAGCGGTGAGTAGGCCACCACGAGCCGGTCGCGCACGCTCTCGTCGCCGTCGATCTTGTAGCGCCGCCAAAGTTCGCGCAGCTCGATTGGCTTGACGTTTGTCTCCAGGGCTTCCCTCTCCGTGGTAGGCGTGCGTTAGCGGCAGCCTAGCGACCCCATCCCACGCCAAGTGCGTCGGCTCAGGCTCGGGGGTGGCTGGCGCGGTAGGCGCTCTTGAGTCTGGCGGACTCCACCCGCGTGTAGATCTGGGTGGTCGAGACGCTCGCGTGGCCCAACATCTCCTGGATGCTGCGCAGGTCGGCCCCGCCGTCGAGCAGGTGGGTGGCGAAGCTGTGGCGCAGGGCGTGGGGCGAGAGGCCCGCGCCGATGCCGGCCCGCGTGGCCCACGCCTTCAGCCGGCGACGCACGTCGCTCGTGCCGAGGCGGCGGCCGCGGACGCTGAGGAACAGCGCGCTCGGCGGGGGGGCACCCGCGTGGCGGGCGAGCGGCGGCCGGCCGCGCTCGAGGTAGTCCCGCAGCGCCCTCTGGGCGAGCTCGCCGACGGGCACGAGTCGGGTCTTGCGGCCCTTCCCCTCGACGCGCACCTGCTCGGCGTCGAAGTCGAGGTCCTGCTCGTCGACCGACACGAGCTCCCCCGCCCGCAGCCCGCACGAGTAGGCGAGCTCGAACATCGCCCGGTCACGCAGCTCCACCGGGCTGGCGGCGGGAATCGCGTCGAGCAGGCGCCCGGCCTCGCGGCTGCTGAGAACGCGCGGAAGGTGGCGTCCACGCCGCGGGGTCGAGACCAGCTCCCCCGGGTTCTGCGCGACGTGGCCGTGCTCTCGCAGGGCGTTGAACAGCGCCCGCACGGCGGCGAGCTTGCGCGCGGAGGTGCTGGGGGCGCATCCGCTGCGGGACAGGTGAGCGACGTAGCGGCGCACCTCCCGGGGTCCGACATCCCGCGGGGCGAGCTCCTGCGAGGTGGCCCAGCGCGACAGCTCCTGCAGGTCGGAGCGGTATGCACGGCGTGTGCGCTCGGCGCGGTCGCGCCTGTCGAGGTCTCGCTCGAGCAGCCGGATCGCCGCCGGCCAGTCCGCTCCGGGGCGCTCCGTGGGGTGGGCGACGGCCATCCACGTGACTTCGCCGTGGGCTGGCCAGGGCCTGCCCAGAGGGGTAGATTCTGTGCTCGGATGGGCACCTCGACGACCCAGCGGTCGGTCCGCATCCCAGCCGGGGAGGCCGCGGCCTACGGTCCCGTCGGGCGCTCCCCGTGGCTGGACGTCGACTGGCGCGCACACCAGCGCTGGCTGACGGTCGGGGACGATCGCGTAAACACGATCGAGCTGGGCCCCGAACAGGCGCCCGCGGGCCAGCCGGTGGTGTTTGTCCACGGACTGTCGGGATGCTGGGAGAACTTCCTCGAGCAGCTGCCGGTGTTGGCGCGGGACCACCGCGTGGTGACCCTCGACCTGCCCGGCTTCGGCTACTCGCCGATGCCCTCCGGCGAGATCACGATGTCCGGCTACGCACGGCTGCTGGACGGGCTGCTGGCCCAACTGGGGGTCGACGCCGCGGCCGTGGTCGGCAACTCGATGGGCGGCTTCATCGCGGCGGAGCTGGCGATCTCCTTTCCTCAGCGGGTGGAGCAGCTCGTACTGATCTCCGCTGCCGGGATCTCGACGCGCCAGCCGCTGGCCGGGATCAGCCCCCGCCTGGCAGACACCAGCCCGATCCCCCTGCTCACGCGGGGGGACCGCGCCCTGACCGCGACGGCGGCGTGGCTGGCGTCGAAATCGGACAGGGTCGCGCGGCGGGCGAGACTGCGCGGGCTGACTCTCGCGAGCGTCGTGCGTCACCCCGAGCGTCTGCCCGCCCCGCTGGCGGCCGAGCAGTTGCGTGGCGCGGGCAAGCCCGGCTTCCTCCAGGCCTTCGGGGCGATCATCGACTACGACTTCGAAGAGCGCCTGCCGGAGATCGCCTGCCCGACGCTGATCGTGTGGGGCGCCGAGGACCGCCTCGTCAATGTGCGCGACGCGGACGTGTTCGCGTCGCTGATCCCCGACTCCCGCAAGGTGATCTTCGAGGACACCGGCCACATGGCGATGCTCGAGCGGCCCGCCGCCTTCAACGCGCTGCTGCGCGACTTCCTGGCCGAGTAGCCCGCGGGAACTTCAGCTCGTGACGGCGCCCTCGGAGGCGCTGCCGACGAGCTGGGCGTACTTGCGGATCGCCACGTCGATGTGGCCGTTGGGGACGGGCGCGCTGTACCCCGCCAGGCGCCCGGCGATCTCATCGGGGCCGAGGTCCACCTCCAGCGAGCGGGTGCCCACGTCGATCGTGATCCGGTCGCCGTCGGCCAGCGCCCCGATCGGGCCGCCACGGGCGGCCTCGGGCGCCACGTGGGCGACCATGAAGCCGTGGGTGGCGCCGGAGAAGCGCCCGTCGGTGATCAGCGCCACGGTCTCCCCCAGGCCCTCTCCCACCAGCGCGGCCGTGACCGCGAGCATCTCCCGCATCCCGGGTCCCCCCGCGGGTCCCTCGCCGCGGATCACGACCACGTCGCCGTCCTTGATCTCGCCCGCGAGCACCGCCGCCATCGCCGGCTCCTCGCCCTCGAACACGCGGGCCGGACCCGTGTGGGAGCGCCGGGAATGTCCGGCGAGCTTCACCACGCACCCGTCGGGCGCGATGTTCCCGCGCAGGATCGCGAACCCGCCGGTCGGGGCGAGCGCTTCGCCGAGCGGCAGCACGACGCGCTGGCCCGGGGTCTCCTGCGCCTCGCGCGCGTGCTCGCCGATCGTCCTGCCGGTCACCGTCTCGGCGTCCTCGTTCAGCACGCCCGCTTCGAGCATCCGCTTGAGCACGAGCGGCACGCCGCCCGCCTCATAGAGGTCGGTGGCGACGTAGCGGCCTCCCGGCTGCAGGTCGCACAGCAGCGGGGTGCGCTCGGAGATGGCGTCGAACTCGTCTATCGCCAGCGGCACGCCGGCTTCGCGCGCCACGGCCAGCAGATGCAGCACTCCGTTGGTCGAGCCACCGCTCATCGCGACCGCCGCGATCGCGTTCTCGAGTCCCGCCTTGGTGATGATCCGGCTCGGCAGCTGACCGCGGCGCAGGACGTCCATCACCAGCTCGCCAGTCTCGCGGGCCACCTCCAGCTTGCGGCCGTCCTCGGCGGGGACCATCGCCGAGCCCGCCGGTGAGATGCCCAGCACCTCGAAGGCCATCGCCATCGTGTTCGCCGTGAACTGCCCCCCGCACGCGCCGGCGCCCGGGGAGGCGGCGTCCTCGAGGGCGTGGAGCTCGTCTTCGGTGATGCGCCCGGCGGCGTGCGCCCCCACCGCCTCGAAGACCTGCTGGATAGTGACCTCCTGGCCGTTGAAGTGGCCGGGGCGAATCGAACCCCCGTACAGCATCAGCGACGGCACGCCGAGGCGGGTGAGCGCCATCACGGTGCCGGGAATCGTCTTGTCGCAGCCCGAGATCGCCAGCACCGCGTCGAAGCAGTGCGCGGAGGAGACGAGCTCGATCGAATCGGCGATCAGCTCCCGCGAGACCAATGAGGCGCGCATTCCCGCCGTGCCCATCGTGATCCCGTCGGAGATGGCGATCGTGTTGAGCTCCATCGGCGTGCCGCCCGCCGCGCGGATCCCCTCCTTCGCCTTGGCCGCCAGCACACGGTTGTTGAAGTTGCAGGGCATCGTCTCGATCCACGAGTGGGCCACCCCGATGATCGGCTTGGCGAGGTCCTCAGCG
>DATJXX010000027.1:0-89287 GCA_035499875.1 Solirubrobacteraceae bacterium | reverse complement strand
GTGGCGTCGAGGTGGCGGATCTCGCTCGTGAGGACCCCGTCCTTGACCACCCGGTATGGGGTGGTGACGAAGCCGTACTCGGACACCTCGGCGAACGAGGACAGTGAGCCGATGAGGCCGATGTTCGGACCCTCGGGGGTCTCGATCGGGCACATGCGCCCGTAGTGGGTGGGGTGCACGTCGCGGACCTCGATCGGGGCGCGCTCGCGGGTCAGCCCGCCGGCGCCCAGGGCCGACAGGCGGCGGCGGTGGGTGAGCCCGGCCAGGGAGTTGGTCTGATCCATGAACTGGCTCAGCTGGGAGGAACCGAAGAACTCCTTCAGCGCGGCCACCACGGGGCGGATGTTGATGATCGTCTGGGGGGTGATGGTGTCGGCGTCCTCGGTGGTGAGGCGCTCGCGCACGACCCGCTCCATGCGGTAGAGGCCGATCCGGAAGGCCTCCTGGATCAGCTCCCCGACGGTACGAAGGCGGCGGTTGCCGAAGTGCTCGTACTCGTCGAGGCGGTCGGCGACGGGCTCGCGGGGCATGCTCATCGCCTCGGCGGCGTAGTCCTTGATTTCGACGTCGCCGTCCTCCGGCAGGCCGAGACGCTTGGGCAGCGCGACGAGCTCGCGCACGAGCGCGAGGATGTCGTCCTGGGTGAGGGTGCGGGTGTCGATGTCGACGTCCAGCCCCAGGCGGGAGTTCAGCTTGTAGCGCCCCACCCGCGTGAGGTCGTAGCGCTTGGGGTCGAAGAACAGCTGGTTGAGCAGCGCCCTGGCGTTGTCGACGCTGGGCGGCTCCCCCGGACGCTGCTTCTTGAAAAGCTCGATCAGGGCGCCCTCTTCGGTGCGCGTGACCTCGGTGTCGGAGTCGATCGTGTTGCGGATGTAGAGCGAGTTGTCGAACAGCCGCAGGATCTCCTCGTCGCTGGCGTAGCCCATCGCGCGCAGGAGCACCGTCACGGGCAGCTTGCGCTTGCGGTCGATGCGGACGAAGACCTTGCCCTTCTTGTCGATCTCGAGCTCCAGCCAGGAGCCGCGGGCGGGCATCAGGTTGGCGATGAAGACCTGCTTCTCGCGATCCTTGGGCTCCATCAGGTAGGCGCCCGGGGAGCGGACCAGCTGGGTCACCACGACGCGCTCGGTGCCGTTGATGACGAACGTCCCGCGGTCGGTCATCCAGGGGAAGTCGCCCATGAACACGGACTGCTCGCGGATCTCGCCCGTCTCGCGGTTGATGAAGGCGACCGTCACGGTGAGCGGCCGCGCGTAGGTCATGTCCTTCTCCCTGCACTGCTCGAGCGAGGCCACGGGCTCGTCGAAGGTGAACTCGCCGAACTGCACGGCGAGGTTGCCCGTGTAGTCCTCGATCGGGGAGATGTCGTCGATCGTCTCGCGCAGCCCGCCGGCCTCAGGGTCCGTCAGCCAGGCGAACGAACGGCGCTGGATATCGATCAGGTTGGGGACGTCAACTGTCTTTTCGAGACGCGCGAAGCTACGGCGCGTACGGAGGGCGTCTGCAGCAGCCAAGAAATGACTCCTTCGGAGGGCGATACACGGGCAGAGGAGGGCGCCGAAGCGCGACTAACCAAGATAGCACAGGCTATCGGCGCCCCGAAGGGCCACCGGCGCTCACGGACCCCGCCCGGACTCCCGCGTATGTGGCGTGGGGTCCCTCACGGGCGGCTGCGGCTATTGGCCAGCCCCTGCACTTTACCGGAAAGCGCGTGCAATTGCTAAGGCGGGACAAAACATCCGGACGGCCTCCGGGCGGCGCCGGCCGTGGTGGGCCGGCGCCTGGACGGCGCGGCAGAAGTGGCCCGCCGCGCCCGCGCCACCCGCATTGCGGGCGGCGGACGGTCTCGCCGCTGAGGCGGCCGCTCCCGGAGCGGACCGCCTCGGTTGCGGGGCGAGCTACTTCAGCTCGACGGTGGCTCCTGCCTCCTCGAGTTCCTGCTTGAGCTTGTCGGCCTCCTCGCGCTCGATGCCCTCCTTGACCGGCTTGGGGGCCTCGTCGACGAGCGCCTTGGCCTCTTTGAGGCCGAGCCCCGTGGCCGCGCGGACGACCTTGATGACCTGGATCTTCTTGTCGCCCGAGCCCGCCAGCAGGACGTCGACGGTGCTCGACTCTTCGGCATCGCCGCCGCCGCCGTCACCACCGCCACCGCCCGCGGGCGCGGCAGCCGGCGCGGCGACCGCGGCGGCCGACACCCCAAACTCCTCCTCGAGCGCCTTGATGCGCTCGGCGAGCTCGAGCACAGAGATGCTCTTGAGCTCGTCGATCCAGTCCTGTGTGCTTGTAGCCATCGGCTGTCAGTCCTCCTTGTTCGTGTCCGCGTCGGCGTCCTCCGGCCCGGCCTCGGCCTCCGCGCTCACGTCGTTGTCGTCTTCTTGCGCCGGCCCCTCGGCCGGCTCAGCTTGTGCCTCCTCCGCGGGCTCCTCGGCCTCCTCGACGGGCGGTGCCTCCTCGGCGGGTGCCTCCTCGGCAGGTGCCTCGGGCGCGTCCGTTGCGGATGCCTCCTCGGGCGGCTCCTCGCTCGCCTCCTCGGCAGGTGCCTCGGCCTCGGCAGCGGGGGCCTCCTCGGGCGGCGCCTCGGCCTCCCCGGCGGCTGCCTCCTCGGCCTCGGCAGCGGGGGCCTCCTTGGCCTCGGCCGCCGGGGTCTCCGGCCCGGCCTCGGCCGCCGGGGTCTCCGGCTTGGCCGCGGCCGGTGGGTCACCGGCGGGGATCTCGCCCGACTCCTTCTTCTCGCGAACCTGGCCGAGGGCGACGGCGAGACCGCTCACGAGTGCCGCGAGGGACCGCACGAGGCCGCCCACGGGCGAGGCGACGACTCCCACGAGCTGTGCGTAGAGGACTTCGCGGGAGGGGAGTTTGGAGAGCGCCCGGATCTGGTCCACGTCCAGGGACGACCCGTCCATGACACCGCCCTTGAACGGCAGCAGCTGGATCGTCCGGGCGTAGTCGGCGATCGCCTTGGCCGCCACGGCGGCGTCGCCGCGGACGAAGGTGAGGGCCGTGGGTCCGGCGAGGAAGTCCTTCAGGTCTTCCGCGCCGGCCTGGTCGGCGGCGCGCTCGGTGAGAGAGTTCTTGACGACCGCGAAGGTCGCGTCGGCGGCGCGGAGGCTGGTGCGCAGCTCCGCGATCTGGGCCACGGTGATGCCCCGGTAGTCGACGGCGAAGATCGCCTGGCTGTCGGCGATGCGCTCTGCGATATCGGCGATCGCGGTCGCCTTCTGATCTCTGTTCACGGGTCTCGCTCGCTGTCGGGGGAAGGTCGTCGGCCCGGGATGGATTCAGGCGGACGAGTGACAGCGACCGGAGGCCGCGTGCTCCTCGCCGATGCCTGCCCCGGTCTTCTCCTGCTGGGTGCCGGGGGTCTCGGGCGCGGCGAACGCTTGCAGTTCGGGCACGATTGTAGAGGCTCGGCGGTGAGGCCCGCGGCGTGGCGGCCGAGGACGCGTGCCGGGTGGACCGCGGTGGCGGGCGGGGTGCCCGAGGCCGCTGTTGGGCGGCGGTAGCCGGCCCGAGGTCGCTGCTAGGCGGCGGCGGGCGCCGCCTCGACGATGTCCCGGGTGCGGGTGGGATCGACTTTGACCCCGGGGCCCATCGTGGTCGCGAGCGTGATCGAGCGCAGGTAGCGCCCTTTGGCGGCGGAGGGCTTGGCCCGGATCAGCTCTTCGATCACGGCCGCGTAGTTCTCGAGCAGCTTGCGGTCCTCGAAGCTGGCCTTGCCGATCACCAGATGGACGATGGCGCTGCGGTCGGTGCGGTATTCGATCTTCCCGGACTTCGATTCCTCGACGGCTTTGGCGACGTCCGTGGTGACCGTGCCGACTTTCGGGTTGGGCATCTTCCCGGCGGGCCCGAGGATGCGCCCGAGCTGCCCCACGATCGACATCATGTCCGGGGTGGCGATCGTCATGTCGAAGTCGTCGAAGCCCTCGCGGATCTGCTTGGCGAGGTCCTCGCCGCCGACATAGTCGGCGCCCGCCTCCTCGGCTTCGCGTGCCGAGTCGCCCTGGGCGAACACGGCGATCTTGACGTCTTTGCCGATCCCATTGGGGAGCGCGATGGTGCCGCGCAGCTGCTCGTCGGCGTGGCGGACGTTGAGGCCCGTGCGCACGTGGACCTCTACGGTCTCGTCGAACTTGGCGCTGGCCAGCTGCGAGACGAGCGACATGGCCTCGGCCGGCTCGTACTCGCGTTCGCGGTCGACCTTCACGAGCTGATCGGCGTAACGGCGCCCGTGGGGGCTCACGAGGCGACCTCCACGCCCATCGAGCGGGCGGTGCCGGCGATGATCTTCGCCGCCTGGTCGACGTCGTGGGCGTTCAAGTCCTCGAGCTTGCGCTCGGCGATCTGGCGGAGCTGCTCCTGGGTGATGGTGCCGACCTTCGTGCGGTTGGGCTCGGCGGAGCCCTTGTTGATGTTGATCGCCTGGCGGATCAGCACCGCGGCCGGTGGGGTCTTCGTGACGAACGTGAACGAGCGGTCCTCGTAGACGGTGATCACGACCGGGATGATGGTCCCGGTTTCGCTCTGCGTCTGGGCGTTGAACGCCTTGCAGAACTCCATGATGTTGATCCCGTGCTGGCCCAGCGCGGGGCCGACCGGCGGGGCAGGGCTCGCCTGCCCTGCATTGGCCTGCAGCTTGATCGTGGTGAGGATCTTCTTGGCCATCGTCTAGAGCTTTTTCACCTGGTCGAAGCCGACCTCGACGGGGGTCTCGCGGCCGAAGATAGATACCAGCACCTTGAGGCGGGCGGCGTCCTCGTTGATCTCGGAGATCTCGCCGGAGAAGTCCGACAGCGGGCCCGAGACGACCTTGACCGACTCGCCGATGGCGAACTGGGCGCGGGTGCGGGTGGCGGTGGCGACCTCCTTGTGGAGGAGCCGGTCGACCTCGATCTGGGTCAGCGGCACGGGCTCCTGGGAGGCGCCCACGAAGCCCGTGACGCCGGGGGTGCCCTTGACGACGCCCCAGGAGTCCTCGTTGAGCTCCATGTTCACGAGCACGTAGCCAGGCATCGTGCGCTTTTCGACGGTGACCTTCTGGTTGTCCTTCATCTCGGACACGGCTTCGGTTGGGACCACCACGCTGCGGACGGCGTTCTGCTGCCCGAGCGACACCAGCCGGTGCTCGAGGTTGTGCTTGACCTTGTTCTCGTGTCCCGAGTATGTGTTGACGACGTACCAGCGAAACATCTAAAGCTTCCTCAGAGAATGAATTCGACTATTTCCTTTGCTACCAGATCGGCGAAGCCGAGGTAGAGACCGGCTATCGCGACGAACCCGATGACCACCGCGGTGGCCTGGGAGACCTGGCGGCGGTCCGGCCACTGCACCCGCTGGAGCTCGGCCCAGCTGGCCCGTAGGAATCCGGTCGCTCGACCCGCGGTGGTGCCGATCGCGGTGCGGTGCTGTGGAGCGAGCTCGCCACCTCCGCCGCCGCCTCCGGACGGGGTCTCGCCGCCTCCCCCCCTGCCTCCGCCGGGCGGTTTCCGGGGTGGTTCCCCGGGAGGCCCGGCGGGCGGTGCGCCCTCCTCCGGAGCCTCGTCCCCGCTCGGCTGCTCTTCCCCGCCCAGGGCCTCGCGCTCGAGCTCGTCCTCCTCGCTCGGGGCCAGCGGCACCCCGCCAGCACCCGCGACGAGGGCGGCGTCGAACTCGTCGACCTCCGCGCCGGCGTGGTCGAGTGAACCGGGCAGGTCGCTGCGGACGGTCTGTCCGCGCGGCGGCTCGGGGCGGCCGTCGGCAGCCTCGCGACGGGCGAGCGCGGCCGCACCGCGGCGCTCACGGCGCTGCTTGGCGCGTTTGCGGTCACGGGCCATGGAGGCGGTCCCGGTTTAGCGGGTCTCCCGGTGACTGGTGTGCTTGCGGCAAAAGCGGCAGTACTTGCGCAGCGTCATCCGGTCCGGGTTGTTTCGCTTGCTCTTGTTCGTCTGGTAGTTGCGATGCTTGCAATCCTCGCAGGCGAGGGTGACAGCGATTCGCACGTCTCCGCGGGCCATGGGTCAGAAATCCTGCGTAGTCGTAGTTGCGGCCTTGGGCGAAGAAAAACCCCGCCCAGGCGCGAGGTCAAGATCAAGTCTAGCGTGCCCGGGGTGCCGTGGGGACGGCGCTGGACGCACCCTGACGGGACCGCTTCCCGCAGCGGGTCGGTCACTCGTAGTAGGCGAAGGTGGCGAGGATCACGTACAGCGCCATCAGCGACCAGCCCTCGAACTCGGCCGCCTCGCCGTCGCCTGCCACCTGCCACAGAGCCAGCGCCGTGAGGGCCAGCGCGCCGGTGTAGACCGGCTGCACCGCGAACGTGAGCGTCGTTTTCAAGGCGAACGAGATCAACACGAGCAGCGGGAACAGGAAGGCGGCGATCTGGGCGATGGAGTTTTTGACGACCGAGATGGCGAGGTCGCTTTTCCGCTTCCACGCCAGCACCACGCCGGCGGTGTTCTCGACGGCGTTGCCGGCGATCGCCACGATCACGAGCCCGGCGAAGGCTTCGGAGAGGTTCAGCGAAGTGATCGCCGGATGCAGGGCGTTGACGAACCAGTCCGACACGAACGCCGACGCCACTCCCCCGATCGCGAGCAGCCCCAGGGTGAGCGACAGGGAGATCCGCGGCCCGGGCCTGGCCTGCACCGGACCGGCACCGGCGGCGTGGGGACCAGGGCGCTCGTCCGTCTCGCGCGGCTCGCGGGCCCCGTCGGAGTCGCGGGGCACATCGGAGTCGCGGGGCACATCGGCCTCGTCGGCCTCACCGGGGGCGCGGTCGGAGCGCAGGTACGGGACCACCCAGGCGGCGTACACGACCAGCAGGCACACCGCCCCGATCGCCGAGATCGTCTTCACGTGGTGGCTCGCCGGATCGTGTGCGGCGCGCGAGAGGCCGAGCAGCACGAGCACGAACATCGTCACCTGCAGCAACGTGGCGGTATCCGTCGGCAGCCGCCGGGAGAAGCGCATGATCCCGTCGGAGGACCTTCTCGCGCCGACCACGATCACCAGCCCGAGGACGAGCAGCGCATTGGCGAAGATCGAGCCCAAGAGCGCGGTCTGGGCGACCACGAGCTCACCCTTCTGGAGCGCGAAGATCACCACGAACAGCTCGGGGAGGTTGCCGAGCGTGGACTGCAGCATCCCGGTCACCCCCGGGCCGAAGCGCTCGCCGAGCTGCTCGGTGGCGAACGACACCAGCCAGGCGAGGCCGGCGAGCGCGACCGTCGCGATGGCGAAGCTCGGGACGGCGGCCCAGTTGCCGTAGTTGGCGATCCCGGACAGCGCCGTCAGCGCGGCCAGCAGCGGGAGCGCCAGCCGTTCGAAGGGACGAAGGGCGGCCATCCCTAGGGGGGCGCCACGGTCTTGCTCAGTGGCTCTGCAGCACCCGGTCGACGAGGCCGTACTCGAGCGCCTGCTCGGAGGTGAAGAAGCGGTCCCGCTCCATGTCGCCCCGCACCTCGTCGGTGGAGCGACCGGTGTGCTCCGCGTAGATCTCGTCGATCCTGGAACGGAGGTTGAGGATCTCGCGCGCGTGTATCTCGATGTCGGTGGACTGCCCTTCGAAACCGGCGGAGGGCTGGTGGATGAGGATGCGCGAGTTGGGCAGCGTCGCGCGCTTGCCCTTGGTCCCGGCGGCCAGCAGCAGCGAGCCCATCGACATCGCCACCCCGACGCACATCGTCTGCACGTCGGGCTTGATGAACTTCATCGTGTCGTAGATCGCCAGGCCCGAGTAGATGCTGCCCCCCGGCGAGTTGATGTACAGCGAGATGTCCTTTTCGGGGTCGTCGCTCTCGAGGTGCAGCAGCTGGGCAACCACGAGGTTGGCAACCTGGTCGTCGATCGGGCTGCCCAGGAAGATGATCCGCTCGTCGAGCAGGCGCGAGTAGATGTCGAACTCGCGTTCACCGCGCGCGGTCCGCTCGATGACCATGGGGATCAGCGGCATGGCTCCCCACCCTAGCGGCCGCGACGGCCCTCAGATGTTGATGCTGCGCATCCCTTCGGGGTCGTAGCGGTCACCGGCCGCGGGCGGGAGGGCGTCGGCGATCTCCCGCACCTTGTCGGTCTCCAGGGACACGTCCGCGGCACCGAGGTTGTCCTCGAGATAGCTCACGCGCTTGGTGCCCGGGATCGGGACGACGTGCTCGCCGCGGGCGAGCACCCAGGCGAGTGCGAGCTGCGCGGGCGTGATCTGCAGTTCGGCGGCCGTGTCTTTGACGAGCTCGGCGAGCTTCAGGTTGTGCTGCAGGTTCTCGCCGGTGAAGCGGGGGCCGTAGCGACGGAAGTCGCCCTCGTCGAGCTCATCGGGCGAGCTGAAGCGACCGGTGAGGAAGCCGCGCCCCAGCGGTGAGTACGGCACCAGCCCGATCCCCAGCTCCTGAAGCGTGGGCATCACGTCCTGCTCGATGTCGCGGGTCCACAGCGAGTACTCGGTCTGCACGGCCGTGATCGGGTGGACCGCATGGGCCCGGCGGATCGTCTCGGCCGAGGCCTCCGACAGCCCGATGTAGCGGACCTTGCCCTCGGCGACGAGCTCGGCCATCGCGCCGACCGTCTCCTCGATCGGCGTGTTCGGATCCACGCGGTGCTGGTAGTAGAGGTCGATGTGGTCGGTTTCGAGCCGCTTCAGCGATGCCTCGCAAGCCGCGTGCACGTACTCGGGGCTCCCCTCGATGCTTCGGTAAGGGGGCTCGGTCCGGAGCTTGATCCCGAACTTGGTCGCCAGGAACACCTGATCGCGACGCCCCGACAGAGCCCTGCCGAGCAGTTCCTCGTTGGTGTGGGGGCCGTACAGGTCGGAGGTGTCCAGGAAGTTGCAGCCGAGCTCGAGCGCGCGGTCGATCGCGCGCAGGGACTCGGGTTCGTCGGTGCTGCCGTAGAAGGCGGACATCCCCATGCAGCCGAGGCCGATGGCCGAGACCTGGGGTCCGTCGGGACCCAGCGTGCGCTGCTTCATGGCCCTCCTCTCAGGGTGATTCCCGTGGGGCGCCGGGTATACCACCTTCCTCGCGGACGGCGATCGCGGCTTTCCTCGCCGACACCGATCGCGGCTCCACACGACCCCGTCGGGACCGATCGCGCGGCGCGCGACGGGGGAGCGCCGCATAATGGCCGTAGAGGCGCTCGATGTTCCCGCTCAACCTCCCCAACCTGCTGACGGTCCTGAGGATCATGCTCGTCCCCGTCCTGGTGGTGGCCCTGCTCGGCAACACGCCCGAGGGGGACGTGCTGGCGGCGATCGTGTTCGCGGCCGCGTCGGCGACCGACTTCGTCGACGGCTACCTGGCGCGGTCGCGCAACTCGGTGACGAACTTCGGCAAGCTCATGGACCCGCTCGCCGACAAGCTGCTGGTCGTCGCCGCGCTGATCTCGCTCGTGTCACTGCACCGCCTGGCGGCGTGGGTGGCGATGGTGATCATCACCCGCGAGCTGGCGGTGACGGTGCTGCGCATGGGTGCCAGCCAGGCGGGCGTGGTGATCGCTGCGAGCATGTTCGGGAAGGTCAAGACGTGCCTTCAGATCGCAACGATCCTCGCGATCATCGCGGTGGCGGGCAAACCGCCGTGGCTGGCGGCGCTGCTGTACGTGACGGTGCTCGTCACGGTGCTGTCGGGGCTCGACTACTTCTTCGGGTTGCGCCGTCGGATGCAGCAGGTGCAGGCTCAGGCCGACGGATGAGCGGACGCGTGCCCGTCGAGCCACTCCTCGAGGCTCGTCTGGCGTGTCAGCGGTGAGCCCGAGGCGATCTCCTCCCGCAGCTCGCTGAGCAGCCCGCCGCGTTCGGCCACGACGCTGTGCTGGTGGATCGTCTCGAGGTTCTCCTGACGGGCCCACACGAAGCTGGCGCCCTCCAGCTCATCGAAGCGGCTTACCACGCCGGCGAGCATCTCGCGCACGCAGTCCTCCACGAAGCGGGGCCGGCGGTGGGCCTTTTCCACGACCTCCACCTCGTCGGAGCGCTTCATCAGCTCGTAGATCTCCGAGGACATGCTGGACTCGGCGATCTCGAGCAGGGTGGCCGCCTCGATCTCCGCGGTGCACCCCTCCAGGCAGCCGATCTGGAGCGTGGCCAGCCCGCGCTGGTTGTGGGTGGCGACCGGCACGGTCTGGAGCACGAGGTCGATCTGCTCGGGGGTGAGCTCCTCGGAGAGGTGCTCGCGGGCGCGCGCGGCGACGAGCTCCTGGGCGCACGGGCACGCGGTCATGCCAGTGGCCGACACGCCGACCACGCGACGGGTCCCATGGGCGAACGCGACGGCACGCCCGTGGAGCGTGTAGATCTCCTGTGTCTGCACCCCCGACACGGGCGCCGGCTTGTTCTCGGGGTAGCGAGCCGCGACCGTCACTTCCGCGCGGGCGGCACCCTGACGTGAACGTACGAGCTCGGCGATGTGCTGTGCCAGCGTCTCTGCACGGAAGGGTGCCTCGCTGAGGACGACCTGGCCGATGGCCTCGTTGATGACCTCTTCGAAGCGGGACATGTGGGCGCCCTTCTGCACCGCGCTGAGGTCCACGAAGCAGTCGAAGCGCGCGAGGTACAGCTCCTCGCGGATGCGCACCACCTTCTCCACGCCGGTGACGCCGACGCGAGACAGGCCGACTGCGATGGACGGGGTGCGAGCCTGCACGTCGCCGCCGGTTCCGAGCGTCGGGAACGGCACCGCATGCGTTACGCCGGCCTGCATACGAGCCCAGCGTAGCGAGCGAGGTCGCGCCACCGGCGCGTGCACGGGGACGGTCACACAGCGGGAATCTGAGCCGTCAGCTACCGTAGGCGGCCGCACACGCGACGGGGACTGGCCGCCGCGAGGGGAGAGGATGGTCGTTCAGTGCGATGGCCAACAAGGGTGAGGTCGTAATGAGTCCGCCCGGGGGGGCGACAGTCGAGTTCGAGGAGCTCCAGAGCCTGATCGCCGACGCCCACGAGCGTGGGTCGGTGGCGGCGGGTGCGTTGAGCGCAGCGGTGGACGAGGCCGAGCTGTCGACGCAGCAGGCGGGAGAGCTGCTGAGCTACCTAGAGGAGCACGGCATCGAGGTGCTCGGCGCGGGCGACGCGCCGGCCGACCTGGACGCGGCCGAGGACGACCAGGTGGCCTCCGGCGAAGAGCTGCCGGCGGATGAACAGCAGGAGATCGGGGAGCCGCGCGACGAACAGGAGCAGCGCGTGCGCTCCGCCGCCGTGCAGGTGCGCCTCGAGGAGCTGCGCCGGCGGGACGTCGATCTCACGATCGAGCCGAGCCTCGACTCGCTGCGGCTGTATCTGCGGGCGATCGGCCGGGTGCCGCTGCTGAGCGCCGACGATGAGGTGGCGCTGGCCAAGCGGATCGAGCGGGGTGACATGGCAGCCAAGCAGCACATGGTCGAGGCCAACCTGCGCCTCGTGGTGTCGATCGCGAAGGGCTACGTGGGGCGCGGCCTGACGCTGCTCGACCTGATCCAGGAGGGATCGCTCGGGCTGATCCGGGCGGTGGAGAAGTTCGACTACCGCCGCGGCTACAAGTTCTCCACCTACGCGACGTGGTGGATCCGCCAGGCGGTGACCCGCTCGCTCGCCGACAAGGCGCGGACGATTCGCATCCCGGTGCACATGGTCGAGCGGCTGAACAAGCTGATCCACGCAGAACGGCGTCTGGTTCAGCAGCTGGGTCGCGACCCCAGCGCGGCCGAGCTGGCTGCGGAGCTGGGGTGCACCGTTCCCGAGGTGAAGGAAGTGCTGCGCATCACCCAGCAGCCGGTGTCGCTGGAGAAGCCTGTCGGCGAGGAGGACGACTCGGCGCTCGCCGACTTCATCGAGGACGACTCCGCGGAGTCCCCGTTCGAGATCGCGTCGGAGGCCCTGCGCAAGGAGAACGTGAGCCGCGTCCTCGCCTCGCTGCCGACCCGCGAGCGCGAGGTGATCGAGCTGCGCTACGGCATCGTCGGAGGGCGCCCGCGAACGCTCGAGGAGGTCGGCCGGGCCTTCAACATCACCCGCGAGCGGGTCCGCCAGATCGAGAACCGGACGCTCAAAAAGCTGCAGTCGCTGCCGGACGCCCAGCAGCTCCGTGAGGCCTCCTAGCTCCGACGCCTAAACTGACGGGCCCCGGCGGGGTTCCCGAGCGGTCAAAGGGGACGCGCTGTAAACGCGTTGGCTCTGCCTTCGCAGGTTCGAATCCTGCCCCCGCCACCTCGACGTTCCTCGCGCACGCGCGCGTAACGACTCTGAGCCCCGGCTCGCCGCCCCGGGGTCGGCCCCGTTTGGGGGCGTCAGTCGGGGGTAGGAGGGGGCGTGGCCCGCGGCGGTAGACCCCCGTCCGCAGGCGATCGATCCAGTTCCGCGCCGCGGCTGCTCCCTCTGGTCCGCGGCGCGGGACTCTTTTCGCCGCCGCCGGCGGTCCGTGGCGCTCGCGGCATCGAGGTTCGGGGGAAACGCTCACGGTCCATGGGCCGCTCGCCGCATCGATGTTTGGGAGGCGCCCGGCCGGGGGTAGGGATACATGGGCTCGTGCGGGGCAGACTGGTCCGCGCGGGCGGTGGCCCGCAGAGGGAGTCAAGGCAAGGAGGGAGACAAACGTGATCAGCAAGAACGGACCGACAGGGTCGTTTCCGCGGCCGGGCCGCATACTCGCGTGCACCGCCGCGGGCCTGGCGCTTCTGGCCGCCGCGGCGCCGGCCGCCCAGGCAAAGGCCGCACCAAACCCGGAATACGTGCCGTTTGCGGACTGCCCCGTGTTCGTCAAGCACGTGGCTCACTGCCTCGTGGCCACCACCACCAGCGGGGAGTTCCAGCTGGCGAACAAGACCGTGCCGATCACCAAGCCCATCGTGCTGCAGGGCGGGATCATCGAAGGCTCCCACGTGCTTGTTCCGGCGGCCGACGGCAAGACCCTGTCGCGCACCTCGCTGACGGTCCCGGGGGGACTCACCGGTATCGAAGCGCTGCCCCTCGGAGAAGTGGTGTCCACCACCGAACTCGCCGGACCGGTCGAAGTGTTCGAGGAAAACCTCACCGGACGGGGGCCGGCGGTGAAGCTGCCCGTCAAGGTGAAGCTCGAAAACCCGGCCCTCGGGGAAGACTGCTACGTGGGCTCGGACACCGAACCGATCCTCCTGCAGCTCACTACCGGGACCACCAAACCACCGCCCCCGACCGCGCCGATCACCGGCAATCAGGGCACGGTGAGCCTCAACCCGTCCTTGACGATCGCCACCATCAACGGAGCGTCACTCGTGGACAACACATTCACCGCGCCGGGGGTGACCGGGTGCGGCGGCGCACTGCTGAGCCCTGTGCTCGACACCGTGGTCGATCTCCAGGCCGGCCTGCCCGCGGCGGCGGGCGCCAGCAAGGCGGTGCTGACCGGCTCGCTGGCACAGACCGACACCAGAGATGTCAAGAAAGCCAAAGTCGTGCCGCGCGGCTGAGAGGGCGAGCTCGCGCCGTCCACCCCCTGCGGGCGGCGCGAGCGAGCCATGGCGCACCCGTCCACCGTGACCGCACCGAGCGAGGCTTAGGGGTAGAACTCGGACCCAGGGCCCGGGCACCGCAGTGCACGGCGCCAGTGGGCCAACGCAGCCAGAAGGGAGCGATCATGGAGTCTTCACAGCCCGCGAGGGTGCTCGTCGTCGCCCACCAGACTGCGGCCACCCAGCCGCTGCTCGACGCCGTCCGATCGCGAGCGCAGCAGGGCCCGAGCACGTTCACGCTGCTCGTGCCGAACCGGGCGCACGGACTGCACAAGGTCGTGGATGCACAGGACCAGGGCCCGGATGAGGCCCAGGAGGTCCTCAACCAGGCGCTGCCCAAGCTGAGCGAGTCGGCCGGGAGCACCGTCGAGGGGATCATCGGCGACCCCGACCCCGTTGCGGCGGTCCAGGACGCGATCAACCTCAGGGGGTTCGATGAGATCATCATCTCCACCCTCCCCCACCGGGTGTCCCGATGGCTGAAGCTGGATCTGCCGAGCAAGGTGTCCGGAATGGGGCTGCCCGTGCAGACGGTGACCCCGGCCGACGAGTAGAACCGTGGCGAGACGACGGGAAGGCCGAGCGCACCGTTCGGCCCTCCCCGCCACGGCGCAGGCCCGGCCCCGCCGGGGCGGCAGGCCCCCCACCGCCGGGGCGGCAGGCCGCGCGCTACGATCGGTCGCTACCCGCCCAGCTAGCTCAGTTGGTAGAGCACTTCCATGGTAAGGAAGGGGTCAACGGTTCGAGTCCGTTGCTGGGCTTGCTCAACGCGCCAGCGCAACTGCCGCCTCCACTGCAGGCAGGCACGTCGGATCGAGCAAGGGCGCGGCCGCGTGAACCGCTTAACCGGCTGCTCTGAGGCTCGTCGTCAGGCTCGTGGTGGCGCTGTTGACACCGGAGACGCTCGTGGCGACCACGCTCACGCGCAGAGTCTTGCGTCGTGCGAGTAGCCGACGTCCGGCCGAGGCGATGTGCACACGAACGCGGACCTTCTTGCCTGCGCGAGCTTCGTACTTGGCGGTGCCCAGCGGACGACACCCGCGCCCACATTGTGCTGCGATCGCACTGGCCCGCTTGGCGTGCCGTGCGGGGAGCCGGATCGTGATCGTTCCCGTGCAACCTTGAAGCGCGCCTGCTGCGCAGCTCACCTCGATCGGCGCTACGCCGCGGCGCGTGATGGTCACCGGCCTCCTCTCGAGGACGACGGGCGCTGGCGGCGCGATCGTCACCACAGTGTTCGCGGGTGTCGCCGGGAGGACCACTGCGGTGGCGGCGGATCTTTCGATATGTGGGTGGCCAGTGAAGTCGTCCACGGTCCGCTGCACCCGGAGCTCATGGCCCACGTCCTCGACGAGGAGCAGATAAGTCTTGGCGGTGGCCCCAGCGATCGGCACGCAGCTTTCGCCCGAGGTGTTGCAACGCAGCCACTGGTAGCCGGAGGCCCGCGAGTGGGTCCAGAACCAGGAGGTGACCGTGAGCGTCTCGCCCTGCCGTGCGTTCCCCGTGATCGCTGGTTGAGTGGTGAAATGTGGTAGCAGCGCGACGGAACTAGCCGGGACAGCCATGCCGCACAAGCCGATGGCGGCTACCAGCGTGCAGCAGATGGCCGCTGCATAACTGAGGCACTGCTTGATCTCTGTTGCCGTGGGGCGAGACTTTGGAAGCACGATGTCCTCCGTGACGTTCCACTGGCAGCCGAGCTATCTCGGAGAGACCTCTGACTTTGCGTCCTCGCCTCGCGACGAGTTTGCCTTTTCAGCGCAGATTTGTAGCTCTTCGCGAGGGATATCGGCTGCAGGCCCGTGCGGCTTAGGGCCAGCAGACGAACGTTTGAGCGCGGCGTGACGTACGTGGGCCGCTCCGCGGCGAGACCGTGGGAGCACATGACTGCCCGCAAACCAGTGCAACGAAGGCCGCCCCCAGTGCTCCCGCAGCTGCTAAGGAAGGGGTCAACGGTTGGAGTCCGTTGCTGGGCTGCCCGAGGACAGGCTCGATTTGAGCCAACGCCTGGTGAGGGCCCTCCGGCGCTGCTTTTCGCGCAAGCCGATAGCGCGGGCCTGCTCGTGAGAGTCGGCAACGGTGCGCCCTGACTTCCACAGTTGGGGCGCGGCGGTAGCCTGACGACATGAGCTCCGAGGGCTATCCGACCGCCGGGAGCTACTTCCACTCAAGCCAGCGGTGGCGGGGGCAGCCGTGAGCCCGCCGGCCAATGACGAGCGCATCCTGGAGGCAGCGGAACGCATCGACGGGCTTTCCGAGAGCGGGCGGGAGGCGGCGCTGGCCGCGCTCGCACCCAGCGACCGAGAGCAGGTCGTGCTCGCGATGATTGCCAATGCCACGATGGTCGAGGAGCTGACAAGCGTGCTCGAGAATGCGCTCGCGCCCGAGTCGGCCGAACGCTACGCTGCGGCGCTGCGGACGCTCAGCTGGCGAGTGCTGCGGGTCGCGCGGGCTGGAGTACAGAGCGCGATGCAGCCTGCGATTGATGAGCTGGTCGCCGAGCATCCCGAGCTCCAGGAGCAGGCCAATACGGTCGAAGTATTCCTGCTAACGCGCCGGGTTTGAGTGTTCGCGCTTGGCGCAGGTAGCCGGCAGTCTGAGCGACCGCGCGCTGCAGTTACTCGGCGCAGACACGGAACACGAGATATTGCTCGGCGATTTGCTGGAAGTCGTCGAGTGGCGCACGTCGATCGATCGGAAAATGGGCCCGTGCGCCGGGCGCCACTTGGACGTAGCGCCGCAGGATCGGGGCACGGGCCATCGGATCGACCTCTTCGAGAACGACGCTCTCGGGGCGGTTCAGCTCGGGTTGGCGGCGCCTACAGCGGGCAGGTGTTTCCTCTGTGAGCGGTGTTACCGCTCCCTTCGGTTGTCGGCATGTTGCCTTCGCAACGTGCGGTACGCCCAGAGCTATTGCTGCTCACGGTGACACCACCGCTGTTGGCCCTGACGACCAGGTTCTGGCTTGCGTGGTTTTCGGACACGGTCACGCCAGCGGTGTTGCCTTCGACCTCCAGGCTCTGTCCAATGGTGCTCGAGGAAACATCCACCGCCGTCGCGTTGCTCCGCACGTCCAGGTTTTTCGAGAAGTGATCGCCGGCGCTGCACGACGGGGCGTCGCCGATAACGATGGGTCCGGCTGTCGCCGCCGCTCCTTCGACAAGCACGTTGCCACCGATCTTCGCGTTGCAGATGAAGTTGGCACCAGTCAGATGTCCCGTCACCCCGGTGATCTTGACGTGTTTGCTGATTGCGCTCAGCACCGGCCCACCGATCTGGATCCCCGCCGGGCTCACGGCGACGACACTCCCCCCGATCTTGGCGCCTTGGACGATGAGCGATCCCGTCGGTTCAACGTCGACGTTCTTGCTGATTTTGGCGGTCGCTTCGAGCGTGCAGACGGCACCGGCGGGCACAACGAGTGCGTGAGCGCTCCCGGCAAACGGCCCCGCGCAACTGACCCCCTTTGAGGCCGGGCGCAAAGCCAACGCCTCTCCGCTCGCCACAAGCGCGCCGACTACCAAGAGCACGACCAGGGTGCGCAGCGCGCCGTTCCTTCCAACGCCCCGACCCGACATGGCTTGCCTCCCCCGCCGATAGATCTTCATATCGTTAGAACGCTCGGAGTAAGCGGAGGTTGGTCGCGCGGCCAGACAATCATGAGCGCGCCCTCATGCCGTGGCGCCGCAGCTGCCCGCATCCGCGGGCTCATGCCGGATTACGACGTGAGCTTCGCCCGTGGGCCGTTCAGTGCGTCCTCGAGGAGCCCCAGGACGATCCCGAACACTGCGTGGCGGATCGTCGCCTGGCCGAAGGCCCGGCGGTTGGCGGCGAGGTTCGGGAGCTCCTTGCGGGCGGGGTGGTAGCGGTCGACCAGCGCGACCATGGGCCAGGTCGCGACGTGCTCGATCAGGCCCGTCAGCAGGCCGAGGAGGACCGGCGGCCCACGTAGGGACGGCTTCAGCCGCGCGTAGGCGGCGCCGAAGATCGCGCCGTTCTGCACGTGGAGCGCGAAGCCGATCGGCTGCCAGTCCTCACCGCGCGTCACGAGCTTGCCCAGGATCTCGACGTCGTCGTACTCGCAGTCGAAGAGGCGCTTGTCGAGCGGCTGCTCGAGCGTCATCACCACCGTCGCGACCGCTCCCGCAACCGCCCCTCGCAAGCTCGTCTGGAGCATTGGTCCGATCTCCCTCTACCCGACCGCGGATCTCAGAGGGCGGGACGCAGGACCAGCATCCCTCGGCTCGAGACGAGGTGCGCCAGGTCGTCCGTCAAGCGTTGTACGTGCTCGCTCGCCTGCTGCTCGAAACGCTGCACCTCGACGATCTCCGCGATCAGAACGTAATCGGCTTGACCGATCGCCTGTCCGGGCACGTCGGCCGGCCGCGTGAGACGCCAGTCGGACACAGTGTCAAGCGATCCGCGGACGATGTCCCGGTCCTCCGCCATCAGACGCTCGAAGTCTCCGGCCAGCTCCGGGGAGCGAAGCTGAAACCACATCAGCAGGGTCGCGGGAGCTGTGATCCACGTAGCGTAATGCACGGTCGCGCCTGCGACGATCGGCGCTCCAGCGCCAACCTGCACCCTCTCGGCTAGCCTGTCCCGCTTGCCGCCGGCCTTCTTGACTCGCCCTTACCGCTGGATTCGAATTCGCCTGCCCCAGCCCTGGTCGAGGAGATTCGGTCAGCTTGCATATCTGCCGAGGCTCGCTCGTCGGGATGCTTCTACGTGCCGGGAGTTCGACGAGGAAGTGATCATCGAACGGCTTGCCCTGGGCACGAGCCCACTCGTGGGAATCGGCGTCGGGCTGACCGAGCGGGTGATCGAGGTCCCCTGGGTCCTGCGATCCGTCAAAGCAGACCGGCGGACCCGCGTCCTCGACTTGGGTACCGCGTACGCGCCCATGACGTACAAGCGGCTACTTGCGAGGCAGCCCTACGCGGTCGAGGTCGCCGACCTCAACGAAACGTACATCCCGGGCGTGAGGAGCCATGTGGCCGACATGCGCAATCTGCCGTTCGCCACGGGCAGCTTCGACGTTGTGATGTGTATCTCGACGTTGGAGCACGTGGGGATGGACAACACGAACTACAACATCAGCGGTCGCGGCCTGGGGCAGGTCGACGCGCTTCGCGAGCTCGGACGGGTGGCTCCACGCGTGCTCGTCACGGTCCCGGCGGGGAGCGACCTGGACCTCGGCTGGGAGTTGCAGTACGCGCCACGAACGTTCCGTCGTGTCGTCGACGAGGCGGGACTGACGGTCGAGCGCCTGGAGGTCTTCGCACACGATCGGGTGAGTGGATGGATGCCGGCCGAGGAGAACTCGGTTGAGGGCTGCAGCTACATGCAGGGTGTGGTCGCGGCGGCCGCGGTCATCTGCGCGGAGCTGAGCTCGAAGCCAGGTCGCGAGTTCAGCGACCGAGCACCGGCCCGCGCCGCCTCGAGTACTCCGCGCTAGCCCTCGCAAGTCTCGTACAGGCCCCAGCCCCGGACTGCCAGTTCGTCCACTTCGGATCGGCAGCCCCAGGTTTCCTCCTGCACCAGCCGATCTGTGCGGCGTGGGTGTCCCCGCCCGGACCCGCGCAACAGGTGATGTCGCAGTCTGCGAAGGGGTGCCTGCGGCGATCGCCGTGGTGGGTGAGGACGGCTCGGTAGAGCGGGCCACGAGCGCCTTCCTGGAGCGGTTCGACGTGCACGAGGGCACGCTCACGTCGTGTCCGGGGGAGGTCGAGCAGATCACCGCGGCCGAGGCCGACCACGTGAGCGTCACCATCGACGGCGCCGACGCGGACCTCCTGGCGGTGGTCGACCGGAGCGGCCGGCGGGTCGCAGTGCTCACGGTTCCAATCGAGCATCCGGAGACGGACACCGAGCCCGTCGCAGCACTGTTGGAGGAGCCGCTCGACGAGAGCCCGGCGATCGTGTGGCTGAAGGACCTTGACGGCCGCTACCTGTATGTGAACCACCGCTACGCCGAGCAGCTCGGGACCGACTCCGAGCACGTGTGCGGCCACACCGACGCGGAGCTCACGGCAGCCGCCTCGATCGAAGGACTGCGATTGGAGGAGAAAGACACCGCCGGGCTCGAGCCGCTGGAGCTCGAGTACATGATCGGCGCCTTCGAAGAGCGCCCGGCGTTCGCCGCCCTGCGGTTTGCGCTGCGCGACGGCGACGGGCAGCCGGCCGCGATCTGCGGCGTGGCGGCACCGCTGACGGAGGCCTCGCTGGCCCGCACGGAATGCGAGCGGCTGATGCGGGTCGATCGCTGGCGGCGCCTCGACGCGTTCGCGATACGACAGGAGCTCCTCGACGAGTGGGGGCTGACCCTGGCCGACGGCAGCTCGGGCCCACCCCTCGACCGCGACGACCGTGTGGCGGCGGTGCTCGTCGAGCGCGACGAGGCACTCGCGACGGCCGCTCGGCTCGAGGCAGAGCTGTCGAAGGAGCGCGAGCAGCGCGACACCCTGCGTGCCGAGTCGGAGCGCTCCGCCCAGCGCGCCCAGGAGCTCGACGGCGCGGTGGCCGCCGAGCACGCCCACTCCGACGAGCTGGCCCACTCGCTCGCCGACACCGAGGCCCGTGTAGGAGAGCTGGAAGCGGAGCTGACGACCGCGCGAGCCGAGCTCACGGAGCACGTCCAGCACGAGGAAGCCCTGGAATCCGCCGTGTCGGCACCGCCCGCCGAGCCGGAGAACGACGGGCTCAGCTGGAGCACCTCTGCGCAGCGCGCCTTCTCGGCCGCACTCGGCAGCCCCACGGAGTGGCGCTCGGTGCTCGAGCACGCGGTTGACGCGCTCGGCTCCCAGGGCGGGTGGGACGCGACGGTCGCGTGGTGCCGCGACGATCCCCGCGGTGCGATGCGGTGCAACGCGATCTGGATGCGCGACCCGTCGGCCCTGGCAACCTTCGAGACCCGCACCTGGCACCACCGCAGGGACGCCACCAGCGCGGAGTTCGGACGTGCCCGCAACCGCATGGCCAGCACCTGCGTGCTGGAGCTGCGCTCCGCCGAGGACCCACTCCTGAGGGCCGCCGCCGAGGACGGCATGGGCTCGGCGCTGCTGGTCCCGATCAACGACGGCGGCGAGACGATCGCGATGCTCGAGCTGCTGTCCCGCACGGACACCGCGCCCAACGCGGACCTGATGGTCTCGCTGGAGGCGATCGGACTGCAGCTCGGCGTGGTCGCCCAGCTTCTGAAGTTCGCCGACGTGCCCCGTTGGCGGATGGGTCGCCGGTGAGCGGCTCCGCCCGGCTCGTCTTCGGCTGAGCCCCGCGCTAGCGCCCTGCCGGAGCCGAGTCTCGGCGCCCCGGGTCTCGGCGCCGCCGCGGGCGTTCGGGGGCGCGCATCTTGCACGCCCCCGCTTGGCCCGTAGCCCCGTTCAGTGCTCCGAGAACGCGATCAGTGCCCGCAAGACCCGTGCGACCCGGAATCACCGTCGCCGTGACCGGAGCCGGACCCGTCGTTTCCCTGGTCGGAGACGTGGCCGTTGTAGCCCTGGCCGGAGCCGGGAGAACCGTACCCCCGGCCGGCCGGTCCGCCGAAGCGGTGACCGTGCGAGAAGAACTTGTCACTCTCGGCCGCTTCGAGCGCCGCCATGATCGACGCGGTTGCGGATTCGAATTCGGTGAGAGCAGCCTGGAAGGGTTTGCCGGCCGCTTCGATCGCCGCACGGAATGCCTGCTTCGCTTCGTGAGCCGACGTCCAGAACGCCCTCAGCGCTTCCTGGCAGGCCGTGCTGAGTTCGGCGTGGCTCCACCAGCCGCCCGGTCCGTGGTGTTCGGTCACGGCGGGACACGCTTCGTCGAGCTTGGTGCGCGCCGCCTTCAGCGCTTCCCAGAGCGTCTTGCCGGCTGCCTCGTCGGCCGTCCTCTTGGCGGCATATGCGGTGGCCAGCTTTTCGCATGCGGCCTTCAGTTCTTTTTCCTGCGTTTCGGTTAGGGAGCTGAGGCCGTGGCCTTCCCAGCTCCCGTGCGAATGACCGCCCAACGGCACGCCGGCCTCGGCGCACACGTGCTGGACCTGCCTGGCGTGCGAGACGAAGCGGCCGAAGTGATCGTGACCTCGATGCGCCAGTGCGACGCTCGGGGCACCGATCGCCGCCAACGTGCAGCAGGCTGCGGTGAGGACGATCGCTCGGGGTCGGTTGAGCATCTCTTCAAAACCTCCTTGGAATGCGCTTTCCCTAACTCGGTGGAATGCGATTCCCGAGTCGGACATCCGCTAAACCCGGTGCCCGACGACTGTTGGGCGGACACAACCACGGGCCACATGCTCACAACGGTCGGAGCGCGCACCCGCCCGACAGTGGTCGGCAGCCGCCCCGGCGGCCTTTACCCCGGCGCCGCAGGCCACCCCCGGACGTCCACCGTCCGGCGTGATCGCCCCGTGAAACGGGGCCCACGGACGCGTGGTGCACTCGCACCACCTGCGCGAACAAACGGCCAGCTCAGCACGTGGCAGACGTCACGAGCGATACGCTCGATCAGGGCACTGGGGGCGCCGCACAAGCAGGAAGACAGGCAGGAAAAGGAGTGGCACCATGGAAGTCCCTGTTATGAGCTCCGAGGCCGGATACGGTCACGCGGGAGGCGCGGGCGGCCTCACCGAGGCGGTTCGTGAAGTCACGCGCTACTGGTGGCTGTGGCTGGTGCTGGGGATCGCCTGGGTGATCGCCGCGCTCGTGATCCTGCAGTTCAACCACGCCTCGATCACGACCGTCAGCGTGATCCTCGGGATCATGTTCGCCGTGGCCGCTGTCGAGCAGTTCGCGCTGTCGGCGATCGCCGACAGCATGCGCTGGCTGTGGATCGCGTTCGGGGTCCTGTTCGCGGCCTGTGCGGTGATCTGCTTCATCGAACCCGCCGGCACCTTCACGGGGCTCGCCAACGTGCTCGGCTTCCTGTTCGTGGTCGTCGGCGTGTGGTGGATGATCAGGGCGTTCCTCACGAAGGACCTGGACCCGACCTGGTGGTTGGGCCTGGTCGCCGGCATCCTGCTGGTGGTGCTCGGGTTCTGGACCAGCGGCCAGTTCTTCCTGCAGCGCGCCTACACGCTGCTCGTGTTCGCCGGAATCTGGGCGCTGATGCAGGGCGTCACCCTGATCGTGCGCGCGTTCCAGATCCGCGCCGCCGGCAAGGTGCTCTGAAGCGCCGACCCTCCGTGTGACGCCCCGGGCGAGCAGCCCCCTGGGCGGGACGGGTCTCGGCGGAAGGCGCAGCCCCTGGGCGTGACTCAGTAGAGGGCCGCGGCAAGGCGCCTGCGCGTGGTGCTCGCGAGCGGGCTCTGGGGATCGATCGTGTCGAGCTCGCCGACGATCACGCGGCGGATCTCCTCGGCACGGTCACGCGCCGCCGGCAGCGAGTCGAGCAGCAGTCCGGTGCCGGCCTCGAGGTCGCCGTCGTCGAGGGCCCCCAGGGCCTCGGGGAACAGACCCTGTGAGCGCAGCCGCAACCGCGCAGCGAGGCCGTCGGCCCGCAGGCTCCCCTCCACCCCTTCGAGCAGCTCGAGTGCCTCCTCGTGCTCACCCCGCTCGATCAGGATCCGGGCTAGCGCGACCGCGGCGTCGGGCCGTCCCGGCTGCAGCTCCAGCGCGTGGCGAAGATCCTCCTCGCTGCCGCCGTCCACCAGCACGTCGGCTTCGGACGGAAGCAGCCCGTCGAAGAACCGCTGCACGGCCTCCCGACCCTGCGCACCGACGAATTCGTCGACCACCCGTGCGTCCTTGAACGCCTTCACGGCGGGGATCCCCTGGATCCCGAAGGCCTGGGCGAGAGCCTGGTTGGCGTCGGTGTCGAGCTTCGCCAGCACGACCTCCCCCTCGCGTTCGGCGGCCGCCTGTTCGAGCAGCGGCCCCAGCTGCCGGCACGGACCGCACCACTCGGCCCAGAAGTCCACAACCACGGGAAGCGCGCGCGAGCGTTCGATCACCTCGCGCTCGAAGTCGAGTTCGCCGACGTCCAGGACCGTCATCGCCGCCAGCTTAGACGCGGTCCGCGGGCCGCCTGGCACCGCCGCCCCGAAACTCGCCCGCGACTTCGCTCAGCTGCTCGCCGCGGCCTCGAGCGTCCACGGGGCGAGCGCGTCCCGCAGCCACTCGGGTGCGGGGGTCTTCTCGAGTGACTGCGGATCCACGAACACGTGGCGCATCTCGCCCTCAACGAGCCCCTCGCCGCCGCGCAGGACACGGTGACGCGTCACGCACGAGGTGTTGCCCAGGCGGGTGATCTGCACCTCGAGCACGAGCTCGTCGTCGAAGCGGGCCGCTCCCAGGAAGCGGGCCGATGCTTCGGCCACGACCATGTCGATCCCCCGCTCGATCATCATCCCGTAGCTCCCCACGGCAGCCCGCCACAGCTCGGTCATGGCGATGTCGAAGTACGCGAAGTAGTTGGCGTTGAAGACGATCTGCTGGGGGTCGCACTCGGCGTAGCGCACCCGCAGGGGATGGTTGAAGGGCTCCGGCGCCACCGCGGCAGGGTAACCGGACGGTTAGGATCGCGGCCCGTGAGGGAGGGAAGGGCCACCGAGTGGCTGGAGGCCGGCTCGTTCTTCGAGTGGGGTCCCCCGGACAAGCCGCGAGCGCCGCTGCGCATCTTCCACGCCGAGCTCGGCGACCCCGCCGCGCCCCTGGTGCTGCTGCTCCACGGCTTCCCCACCAGCAGCATCGACTGGTACGACGTCGCCGGTCTGCTCGCAGCCGACCACCGCGTGGCGCTGCTCGACTTCCCCGGGTTCGGGTTCTCGGACAAGCCGCGCGGCGGCGGCTACTCGCTGGAGCGCGACCGCCTCCTCGTCGAGCACTACGCCGCCGAGGTCCTCGCCGCCGGGTCCGGCGCCGTGATCTCACACGACCGCGGCGACAGCGTGGCGCTCGCGTTCGCCGAGCGGTGCGGCTCGCCCGAGGGGGCCTTCGAGCTGCGCCACCTGGTGCTCAGCAACGGCAACATGTTCCTGCCGCTGTCCAACCTCACCGGCTTCCAGCGCCTGATCCTCGACCCCGCGTCCGCGCCCGCCGTGCTGGAGGCCCTGACCCCCGAGGCGCTGGCGGCGGGGATGGGCCAGACGACCTTCACCCCGGCACGCTCGCCCGAGGACCCGGAGGTGATCGCGCTCGCCGACACGTTCGCCCACAACGACGGCGTCGCCGTGCTCCACGACACGATCCAGTACCTGGTGGAGCGCTCCCGCAACGAGCGCGGATGGCTCGACGCGCTGGCGAGCTCCGAGGTGCCGACCACCCTGGTGTGGGGCCTGTACGACACCGTCTCCCCCCTGCGCGTCGCCGCCTACGTGTGGAACGAGTTCCTGGTGCAGAAGCCGGGGAGAAACGAGTTCTGGCTCCTGCCCGAGGCCAACCACTACCTCCAGAATGACCAGCCCCGGGAGCTCGTGGAGGTGGTCAGGAGCGCATTCTCGGACGCCGCTCCCGAGCCCGGTGCGCTGAGCGCCGCCCCGGGGGCACCCGTGTTCGTCGATCGCTCCCGCCCCGGGCTGCCATCGGCGGCCGAGGTGCTCGCGCAGCCCGCCTCGCTGGAGGCGCTCCAGCAGCAAGCCGCGCGCCTCGAGGGCTGACCCCCCGGGCGGCATCCGGCCGGCCTCGGATAAGGTCGGCACGGTGGCCGAGGCATCGGCGCTCACGGTTGAGAACCTGCGTGTTCGGCGGGGCGGGCGCGAGGTCCTCCGCGCACTCTCGCTCGAGGTGCAACGCGGGACCGTGACCGGGCTGCTCGGCCCGAGCGGCTGCGGCAAGTCGACGCTGATGAGAGCGATAGTCGGCGTTCAGATCATCGCGTCGGGCAACGTGACGGTCCTCGGCCACCGCGCCGGGGCAGCCGAGCTGCGCCGAAGGGTCGGCTACGTGACGCAGGCGCCCTCGGTGTACGCGGACATCACCATCGGGGAGAACCTTCGTTACTTCGCGGCGATCGTGGGCGCCGACCGGGAGCGCATCGAGCGGACGATCGCGACGGTGGGGCTCGCGGGGCGCGAGCGTCAGCTCGTCGGCTCGCTCTCCGGCGGCGAGCGCTCCCGCGTGTCGCTCGCGACGGCGCTGCTGAACCAGCCCGAGCTGCTGATCCTCGATGAGCCCACGGTCGGCCTCGACCCCCTGCTGCGAAGCGAACTGTGGGGGTTCTTCCACGAGCTGGCACGCGGCGGCACCACGCTGCTCGTCTCCAGCCACGTGATGGACGAGGCCGGCCAATGCGACCGCCTGCTGCTGATGCGAGACGGGGAGCTCCTGTCACAGAGCACGCCGGAACAGCTGCGCGAGAGCACCGGCGAGAGCGACCTCGCGCAGGCGTTCCTGTCGGTCATAAGGCGAAGCCGGGCGGCCGGCGGCAGCGACCCGGCCCAGACTTGAGCGCCCGCGCCACCACCGCCACCGCCCAGCGGGTCCTGTGGCAGATACGTCACGACCCGCGTACGGTCGCGCTGCTGCTGGTGGTGCCCACCGGGCTGCTCGTCCTCCTGTATTTCCTGTTCGAAGGTCAGCCCCACACCTTCCAGCGGATCGGGGCTCCCCTCTGCGGCCTCTTCCCGTTCATCGTGATGTTCCTCGTGACGTCGATCGCGATGTTGCGCGAGCGCACCAGCGGCACGCTCGAGCGCCTCATGACCCTGCCCCTCGCAAAGGTGGACATCCTGTTCGGATACGGCATCGCGTTCGGCCTGCTCGCCGCCCTCCAGGCCCTGATCGTGTGCACCGTCGGGTTCGCGATCCTGGGGCTGCACGCGGCCCACGGCGCTTGGCTGGTGGGACTGCTGGCGATCGCCAACGCGCTGCTCGGCATGGCGCTCGGGCTGTCCGCCAGCGCATTCGCCCGAACGGAGTTCCAGGCCGTCCAGTTCATGCCCGCCCTGATCTTGCCCCAGCTGCTGCTGTGCGGCCTGTTCGTGGCGCGCAGCCAGATGGCCGACTGGCTTCACGCGATCTCCTGGCTGATGCCTCTCACCTATGCCTATGAAGCACTTGCCCGTGCGACAGCACCCGCGCCGCTGGGCGGTGCAATGGCGGCAGACGTGCTCGCCGTCGCGGGCTTCACGCTCGCCGCGCTGGGGCTCGGCGCACTGACGCTGCGGCGCCGGACCGCCTGAGCGAGCGCGCGTTCCGGGACTCGATCGCCCTACGTGGCGAGTGCGCGCTTCTTGATCTCGTCGAACTCGGCCTGGGTGATGGCGCCCGATTTGAGCAGCTCCTCGCCCTTGGCGATCTGTTGCGTGGGATCGCTCTTGCCGGCTACGGAGCGGACGTACTGGTCCATTTCGGTCTTGGCCGCTTCCTGCAGCTTGACCGACCGTTCGCTCATCCCCTTGTGCTCGGCGATCAGGTACACGAACACGCCCAGGAACGGGAAGATCACGACGAGGATGATCCACCCCGTCTTGGCCCAGCCGCTGATGTCGGTGCGGCGGAACAGGTCCGCGAAAACCGTGAACAGGAGCCAGAGCCAGATCACGAAGCCGAAGAAGATCAGGATCGTCTCGAAGGCTTCGAGCAGCGGATAGCTGGTGGCAATCGACATTTGGTCCCCCTCTCTCGGGTTGGGAGACGGCCGGCGTCCGACCGTCCGCACCGGCGATTCTATGCCTCCCGAGAGGGATCCCGCGGGCGTCGCCCCAACGCTCGATCACGGCCCGAAGCGCGGGGGGAGCTACCGGCGCTGAGCGGCCGTGCGGCTGCCAAGCTTCTCGAATGTTCCCCAACCTTCTCGACGTTGGGGCGTTGTTGGTATAGAACACGAAACTGCAGACGATCCAGGAGGGAGGCTGGACTTCGTGCTCAGGTGGGGCATAGCCGCTCTGGTTGCGGCACTGGGGGCGATTGGGGCTTGGCTGCCCGCATCGGCGGTGGCGGCCGGCGAATCCTGCCCGCACGCCCACGGCGGCCCGGCGGCGCTGAACTGGGGCATAAACGGCACCGAGCAGCTGGCAGCCGGCTTCTTCGGCGGCTACGAGAACTCCTCGGAGCCGGTCAACGGGCTGTCGGGGGCGACAGACGTGAAGGCCGGCTTCAAGTTCGGCCTGGCCCTGATGGGCGACTGCACGCTGCGCGCGTGGGGGACGGGCAACAAGGGCCAGCTCGGCAACAGCCTGCAGCAGACCGAGCCCCACCCGGTGGCGGTCACCGGCCTCACGGAAGTCAAGGAAATCGCCGTCACCAACGCTCACGCGATGGCACTGCGCTACGACGGCACGGTCTCGACGTGGGGCGCCTCCGAATTCGGGGAGCGAGGCAACGGCGAAAAAAACTTCGAACGCACCGCGCGCCAGACCGAACCATCGGTGTTCGTTCCCCGTGACCGTCCCACCAAGGTGCCGAGCCTGAGCGGCGTCAAGCAGATCGCGGCGGGCGGCTGGCGGGACTACGCGCTGCTCGCCAACGGCGAGGTGATGGCCTGGGGCAGCGACGAGAAAGGCCAGCTCGGGGTCGAACTGGGCCCCTCCGAAGAAGAAGAATGCTACGGCGAAACGCACATGATCATGCCGATCAAGTGCAGCACGGTTCCCCGCCCCGTGAAGGTCGCGGGCCTCGGCGTGCTGACCGGCGTCGAACGGATCGGTGCCGCCGAAGAAACCGCCTATGCGGTGCGTGACGGGGGGCGGGAAGTGGTGGCTTGGGGCGCCGGCAGCAAAGGGCAGCTCGGCAACGGCGAAAACGACGAAAGCGCCTCGCCCGTGAAGGCATCCTTCGAACCGCCCTCACCCGTCACCGAGATCGCGGGCGGCTCACAGCACGTGCTGGTCCTGCTCGCTGACGGCGAGGTCTACTCCTGGGGTGCCGACGGAAACGGCCAGCTCGGGTTCGAAACGGGCGATGAAGCCAACGAAAGCTGCGGCCACCAGAAATGCAGCCTCACGCCCCAGGCGGTGCCCGAACTCGACCACGTCGTGCAGGTTGCGGCCGGCGGCGAAGGGGTGAGCTTCGCGGTCAAAGAAGAAGAAGATGCCAGCAAGGTGATCTACTCCTTCGGGGCCGGCGGCTTCTACGAACTGCTGGGCCTCGGAAACCAGCCCTTCACCAGCACCCCCACCCCGACGCCGATCGAAGGCATCCCCTCGGTGCGGGCCGTCTCGGCGAGCGGCACCACCGCCGTGGCGCTGCTCCAGCGAGGCACCGCGCCGCCCCCGCGGCTGTCGCTGAGCTCCGCCGAAGGCGCACTGACCTTCACGTGGAAAGTGCCGGCCGAAACGTACAGAATCCGCTACGTGCCGGTGGGCACGCGCGAATTCAGCAAACCGACGCAGGAAGGCAACTGCAAAGGCGAATGCAGTCTCCAGTTCACGGGGCTGAAACCGGAGCCCTACGAGGTCATCCTGAAGAGCCCCGGGGAAGGTCGCGAAGGACGGGAAAAGGTGCGCAAGATCATCGCCACCCCGCTGTCCCCGAAATCGTGGCCGGCCAACTCATCGCCCCCCACGATCAGTGGCACGCCGGCGACCGAAACCGCGAAACTGCGCCTCGGCCAGACGCTGACGGCCTCTCCGGGGACGTGGTCGGGGAGCCCCACCCAGTTCACCTACCAGTGGCTGCGCTGCGAAGGCAACGGCGAAGCCGGTACCAGCGAAGAACTGGGTAGCGAATGCGAACCGATCACCACCGGCAAAGGTCCCGCCACGGGCGAAACCTACGAAGTGCAGCCACAGGACGTGTCACGCACGATCGCGGTGAAAGTCGAAGCCAAAAACGCCAGCGGGGCGGCCGTGGCCGTGTCTGAGCCGGAACTGATCCTTGCCGCCGAAGAAGAATCCGAACCGGCCTTCCCCACCCCGGTCTCACCTCCCACGATCACCGGCTCGGCCGTGCAGGGGGAAACGCTCACCGCGCATCACGGCTCGTGGGAAAGCTCGCCGACCGCGCTGGAAGACAAGTGGTTCCGCTGCAAAGGGGTGAGCAAAGAAGGGCTCGGCGCCACGTGCTCGCCGATCAAAGTCGAAAACGGCAAAGGCGAAAAAGTGTTCGCCACCGGCGAAACCTACGTCGCCCAGGCGGAAGACGTGGGCATGTGGATCGAGGTGCAGGAGCGCGGGGAAAACCCGGGCGGGTGGGAAATCTCGGTCTCCCACGCCGTCCAGATCGCTCCGCCCGCGCCGCCGGTCAACAGCACCCCGCCGTCGATTACGGGCACCGTCGAACAGGGCCAGAAGCTCACGGTCGTGGAAGGCACATGGACCAACGCGGCCAACAAACGTACCTGGCAGTGGCTGCGCTGCGACGGCGCCGGGCAGAACTGCACCCCGATCGCAGGCGCCGAACAGAAGACCTACACGATCGTCTCCGAAGACGTGGGACACCGGCTGCAGGTGAGCGAAACGGCGTACAACGACGTCGGCGCCAGCCAGCCTGCGACCTCGGCGGCGACGGTGGCCGTTCCCACGCCACCGCCCGCACCGCCCGCACTGCAGACGCCGCCGACGATCACCGGCAACCTCGAACAGGGGGCGACGCTGACCGGCCATCCGGCCACCTGGTCGGGCGAAGTCAAGCAGACCGTCCCGCAGTGGAAGCGCTGTGACAACAACGGCGTGAACTGCAACCCGATCCCGGGCGCGAGCGAAGTCACCTACACATTGCGCGGCGTGGACGTCGGCCACCGCCTCGTGCTGAAGGAAACCGCCTCCAACGCGGCCGGCTCGGCGATCGCCAACTCGGCCGCCACCGGCCTCGTCACGGGCGTGATCCCGGTCGCGCAGACAGCGCCCACGATCAAAGGCAACGCCCAGCCCGCGCAGACACTGCGGGCGTTCCGCGGCACCTGGAGCGAGGAACCGACCGGCTTCGAATACCGCTGGACGCGGTGTGACGGCGGCGGCGAACAGTGCGCGCCGATCGGCGGTGCCACCAGCAAGAGCTACGTGCCCGGCCCCTCCGACGTGGGCCACCGGCTGCGGGTGGAAGAGATTGCCCACAACGCCACCGGGACGGGGTCGCCCAGCGCCTCGGCGGCCACCGCGCAGGTGCTGCCTGAAGCGCCGGTCGTGATCAGCGGGCCCACCGTCACCGGCACCGCCCAGCAGGGAGAAACGCTGACGGCGCACGCGGGTTCCTGGAGCAACTCGCCGACGGCGCACTCGCTGCAGTGGCTGCGCTGCGAACCCGGCGAATGCGTCCCGATCGCAGGCGCCACCGCGCCCGAATACACACTCACCTCGGGCGATGTCAACTTCTCGGTCGCGGTCAGGGAAACCGCGAAGAACGCGGGCGGCTTCGGCGCCGCCGTATCCGAAGAAGACCTCGTCGGGGGAACACCGGTGCCCGTCATCAGCGCCCTCGAACCGGACACCGGCCCGACCGAAGGCGGCACCGTCGTGACGATCACGGGCGCCAACTTCGCAGGGGCGACGTCGGTCACCTTCGGCTTCGCGGAAGCCACCCAGATGACGATCGTCTCCCCCACCACGATCAGGGCGACTTCGCCGCCGGGCAGCAGCGGGACGATCGACGTGACCGTCACCACGCCGGAAGGCGCCAGCGTGGCCAACTCACACTCCAAATTCACCTACGGGCCTCCGCCGACGCTCACCCACATCGAACCGAAGGAAGGCCCGGAAGCCGGCGGCGCCACCGTCACGATCACCGGGACGAACCTCGGAGAAGCCACCGGCGTGAGGTTCGGAGCCTCCGCCGCGCAGAGCTTCGGCGTGCAGTCCTCGACGTCGGTGACAGCGGTCGCCCCCGCCGGCACGGGGACCGCGGCGGTGACGGTCACGACCCCGTACGGGACCACCACAGCGGGGGCGCATTCGCAGTTCACCTACGTCCACGCGGGCTCCGTGCCGACCGTGAAGAAACTCTCAGCAAAGAAGGGGCCGGCCGCCGGCGGCACGCTCGTGACTATCACCGGCACCAACTTCGTCGCTGTCACCGGCGTGTCCTTCGGCCAGACGCCCGCCGAAGAATTCGAAGTCGTCTCCAGTCAGTCGATCTCCGTGCACTCACCGCCGGGCACGAGCGGCACCGCCGACGTCACCGTCACGAACGAGTTCGGCACGAGCGCCCCCGTGAGCGGCGACCACTTCAAGTACGAAAAGCCGACGATCGCCTCGATCACGCCGTCCAGCGGCCCAACCAACGGGGGCACGCTAGTGGCGATCAGCGGCGCCGGCTTCGCCCCGGGAGAAGAAGCCACCAGCTTCGCGTTCGGGAAAGCCTTCGCCACGGCCGTGGAATGCGCCTCCTCGAGCGAATGCACGATGCTCACACCGAAAGCCGCGAAACCCCAGACCGTGAAAGTGAAGGCAGCGGTCGGGAAAAGCAAGAGCACCGGCAAAGAAGCCGGCGCCGCCTACAGCTACCACTAGCTAGCCGGGCTGCCCGGCCGCTCGCGTCTGCTCGTCCTGGAAGGGAGGGTAGGTCTCGGTCAGCAGCATCAGGTAGGCGTCCGAGCGTGCGATGTAGGAGTTCGCCAGCACCATCAGGTCGAACAGCCCCCGCGGCATCCCGCCCGTCACGACGATCACGAACCACGCCCCGATCGCCCCGATCTCGAGCATCAGCTGCATCACGTAGCGCACGACGAGGATCGGGATCGCCAGGATGAACCTGAAGCCGGTCCTCAGGCGGCTGTAGCTCGGCAGCGGCCCGTCGAAGTGCATCCTCACGGGGTAGGCGGGGTCGTCGGAGCCGCCGAACGAGGGGTACGGGTCACACAGCAGCGCGATGTACGCCGTCACGCGCGCGAAGAAGCGCACGAATCCGGACACGAACTCGTACATGCCCGCCGGATAGCGGCCCGTGATCACGATCGCGAACCACACGATCACGACCACGATCGTCGCCAGGATCCCGTACACGTACAGCCAGATCGCGAGCGGGATCGCGAGGATCAGGCGAAAGAAGGCGCTCAGCCGCGAGCGGCTGTCCGAATAGTCGACCTCGAACGCGACGGGATACGTCACGCCGTCAGGGTAGGCCCGGGCGCGGACGGGGGCACGGAGGGCGCGCCGCGCCGGCCCATGATCACTCGTCGATCGACTCGCCGCCCGGCGCGCCCAGGAACTCGCGCATCGCCGCATGGGTGCGCCGCGGGCGCTCGATCTGGGGTACGTGGCCACAGTCGAGCTCGAGATGGGACGCCCGGGGCAGCGCCTGCTCGACGTGGCGGGCGAAGGCGATCGGCACGAGCTTGTCCTGCTGACCCCACACGAACAGCGACTCGGCCTGCAGCTCGCTCAGCCGCGGCCAGAATCCCCCCGGCCCCTCCGGCGCGTCCAGGTAGATGTGGCGCGCCGCCGCATAGAAGGCAGCGCGCCCCGCGGGGCTCAGGTAGGCGCGCAGGAACTCGTCCACCCCGGCCGCGGTCCAGCCTTCCTCCGCGCCCGGGATCACCCGCCGCACGATCGCCTCTACGAGCGGCCGGGGGGCGATCTGCACGAGCCCCAGCTCGGGTCGCGTGAGCCTGATCAGGTTCGCCATCGGCCGCTCCCGCCGCCACGCCAGCGCCGGGCACAGCAGCACCAGCTTCCCCACCCGCCGGGTGTGGCTCATCCCCAGCTCGATCGCCACCCGCCCGCCGAGGCTGTTGCCGACCACGTGGGCCCGCTCCAGCGCGAGCGCGTCCATCACCGCGACGATCGAGCGCGCGAAGTAGGCGGGGTCGTATGAGGCGCCCAGCGGCTTGGAGGAGTCGCCGAAGCCGGGAAGATCGACCGCGATCACGCGGAAGTGCGTGGACAGTTCGGCCACGGTGGGCAGGAACGACCCCTTCGTGCCCCCGAGGCCGTGGATCGCGATCAGCGGCTCGCCGCTGCCGGCCTGGATCGTCGAGATGCGCGCCCCGCGCGTGCGGACCATCTCGAAGCGCATCCGCGACGCCCCCGTGCGCCCGCTGGTCGCCGCGAGGAAACCGATCCCGAGGTGCATGTTGCGCCGCACGGACAGCCGGCCGGCCCGGAACTCGGCGAGGCCCAGCTGCGGGTCGGCGGCGAGCAGCTCCCAGGTCTCGGGGCGGGCGCGGATCACCGCGCCGGCGTCGCCGCCGGCGGGGGCGATGCGGGCCGTGCCGTCCTCGATCACGGCGTCCCACTCGCCGAGCCGGTCGACACCCAGGCGCACCCGCGCGCGCCTTTCCTGCGGCTCGAACGTGTCGGCGTCGTAGCGGCCCGCGAGATCGTGCAGGTATCGCGGCGCCAGCGCTTGCAGTGTTCCACTCTGGGCTCCCATCAGCGACCCACCCATTTCACCACGGGCAGCAAACCGATAGCCTCGGCCCGCCGATGGTGATCCACCCTCTGAGAACCGGGAGCGTGCGGGTGAAGCACTCGTTCCTGTTCCCGGGGAAGGGCGTGCGGCGGCAGCTGGACCTGTTCTTGCCGGGGCCGTGGTCGGATCCGCTTCCGATCCACTGCTGGGCGGTCGAGCACGAAGGACGCGTGCTGCTCGTGGACACCGGCGAGACCGCCCGGGCCCGCAACGTTCCCTTCGCCCGCTTCGAGGTCGCACCCGAGCAGGAGCTCCCCGCCGCGCTCGCGGGCGCCGAAATCGACGCCCAGGCGGTGTCCGAGGTGGTGCTCACACACCACCACGGCGATCACGTCGACGGACTGGTGCACGTGCGGGCGCCCGTGTCGATGAGCGAGGCCGAGCTGGCATTCGCGGGCCAGCCGTTCCCGCGCCTGATGCGCCGCGTGCTGCGCCAGCCGCTGCCCGCGGGCTTCGCACCCGCTCCGCTTTCGCTCGGCGACGGCGCCTTCGGCGCGTTCGCGAGCAGCGGCAGGCTGACCGCCGACGGGCGCATCGTGGCGGTGCCCACGCCGGGGCACACGCCGGGGCACGTGTCGGTGATCTGCGTGGACGACCAGGGCCGCCACGTGATGCTGGCTGGCGACGTCACCGACACGCTCGAGCAGCTCCACGCCCGCCGGGCCGACGCTGTCGGCCCGGATCCACGCGTCCACCGCGCGACGCTCGAGCTGATCCTCGAGCACTGCCGGCGCCACCCGACGATCTTCCTCCCCTCCCACGACCCGGGGTCGGCGGGCAGGCTCGCGAGCGGGGAGACCGTCGGCTGAGGAACGCAGGCCCGCCCGGCGCGTGCCGGTCGGGGCCACCGCCGAGGGGCGGTCGCTAGTCGAGCTGTTCGACGATCTCGTTGGCACGCGACCACTGTCCCGGGGCCACGACCAGGTAGATGTCGCCGCGCCCGTAGGGATCGAGCGGGTGGTCCGCCACGCAGGCGGCGTCCACCCCCAGGCTGCTCAGCTGGTCCCGCCATGCGATCGCGGTGTCACGGTTCTCGAACGTGGTGACCGTCTCCCAGTCCTCGAAACGCGGGTCGGCGATCGCGACCTGTGGTTCGCGGGGGGTCCGCCGCCCCAGACGTGGGAGTCGCATGGTCCTGCGCCCTAGTGGGCCTTGAATTTCTTCGTCTTGCCGGTGCTCGTCCCGGCCGCGCTGGAGGCGGTGATCCGGAAGCGGTAGGCGCTTTTCGGCGTCAGCCCGCTGAGGTGCGCGGACACCCCCACCGGCACGTCGCCCGCGCCGGGAGAGGAGGAGCACGGGACGCTCTGGGTGAGGGTCGTGCCGGGGCCGTATTCGAACGTGCAGGAGCTCACTTCCCCGCCGTTCGGGTTGACCGTCGCGTTCAGGAGCGCCGCTCCCCCTTCCCGTTCGGTCGCCCGACCGGTGACCACCGTCGGAGGCCCTGTGAGGGATGAGCCGCCGAACGCTCCCAGCCCGATCGGCGCGCCCACGCCGGACGGCGCGTCGTAGCCGGGAGCGGCGTCGCACGCGGTCGTGCCCATGCAGTCGACGTTCCCGTTGCGTTCGTTGGCTTCGGGCTCGCCGCACGCCGACGGCGACTCGTCGTCGCAGTAACCGTTGCCGCCCTGGGTGACGTCGAACAGCATGTGCGAGTCGCCGAGGTGCTGGTACAGCGTTTCGGCCGGGTAGCCGACGAAGTGGCTGCCCCCCGCGAGCGCGAACATCCCGCTGACCAGGGGAGCCGACAGCGAGGTGCCGCCGATCGTCATCCAGCCGGTTTCGGCGAAGGCTTCGTATTTGTAGCTGCTGTAGATGTCAAAGCCGGTGTAGGGGTCCCCGACGGCCGAGACGTCGGCGGAGGCGCGATGGGTGCCGCACCCGGTGGCGGACCACCCGGCGGCCTGCTGCTGCCAGGCCGGGGCCGTGAACTCCAGGCTGCACCCGCCGCCCGTGGCGATGAACTGTTTGGCGTGTTTGAAGGTCCCGTTCGCGTTCGGCTGGCCGCTGTCGTTCCACACCGTCTCGCTCTTGCGCACCCCCTTGCCGGTGAGCTTCAGCGACGTCCCCCCAACCGACACGACCGAGGGGTAGCTCGCGGGCGCGTCGGGGCGCTCGGGCGCGGGCGCGAATTCCTCGATTTCCTCCCAGTTCAGATAGCCCTCGTCCCCCGAGGAGGCGACGATCACGACCCCCGGGTGGTCGTAGGCGGCGACGTCCTGAGGTTCTTCTTCTTCTTCGCCCTCCAGGCCCCCGTAGGAGTTGGAGACCTCGTTCGCGCCCAGCGCGACCGCCTCGTTGGTCGCCGCCGCCAGGTCGGAGTCGCTTTCGGAGTCCGCCTCCACGAGCACGATCTTGCAGTTCGGGCACACGCCGTGGACGGTCTCCACGTCGAGGCTGATCTCCACCGACCAACCGGAGGTGTCGGGCGAGGGAAGTGCGCTTGTGCTCCCGGTCTGGCCGACCTTCTCGAAGCACCCGTTGGCGGTGGTGCACGCGGGGAGGCCGTAATTGGAGTCGAAGGTGGAGAGGTCTTTTTCGATCCGTGGGTCGTCCCAGGCGTCGACGATCGCCACCGTCTGCCCGCCCCCCGAGGCGGTCGAGAACGAGTAGGCGCTCGCCAGGTCGGCCGGCGTCAGTCCCCCGGCCGGGCCCTTCGAACGGGCCCCCGCAGCGAGTTCGTATTGGCGCGCACCCGGCGTGCCCGCGGCGGCCCGCGTCAACTTCACCGCCAGACAGCTCGCGCGGCGGGGCCTCGGCGCGCGACACAGCCTGCGCTCCTTGGCATAGCGCGTCTGGACCTTTCCCGTCGAGTCACCGGGGGCGGCGACGGCCGCCCCCGCCCACACGGCGAGGCCGGCAAGAGCGCCAACAAGCAATGCAAGCCCGGTGCGGGCCGGATGTCTCACGAGCTTGGTCCTACCCTCCCTCGACTTCCCTCATGCCCACTGTAGAAGGCGGACGGCCTGCTCGGGAAGGGTTGAACGGGGACTGGCACGCCTCCATGGGATGCGTCCGCCCCGGCCTAGCGCTCGATCGACAGCAGCATCGCCCGGCTGGGGCTCACCGCGAGCGTGATCGAGCCGTCCTTCGCGCGCACTCCCGCGAGCTTCGCGGGCTGCGTCCAGGTGCCGTCGGCGGCCACCGCCGTGCCCGCCAGCCGGACCCCCGACAGCGAGGTCGGGGCGGGTGCGGTCAGCGGAAGCAGGCGGGCGTAGCGATAAGCGCTGCCCACCTTCAGGCGCACGTAGGCGCGGCGGGTGCCCGGCGGGTCGTCGTCGACGATCACCGTCTGCACCGACCCATCGTGTGCCAGGAAGGTGTTGACCTGCAGGTTGTGTCCGTGGAGGGGCCCCAGGACGTTGGGAACGGGACGGTCGCCGACGAGGCCCCGCAGCAGCAGCAACGCGTACCAGTCCGGCTGCGGCAGCAGTTCCCCCGTTTCGGCGGCCTGCCGGGAGGTCGCGCACAGGGGTGTGTAGCCGGAGCAGTTGTTGGGGTTGCCGTGCAGGTTGATGCCATCGACTTCCATGTTCATGGCCTGGCTCACGTAGGCGGCCGCCCACAGGGCCCCGGCGAAGGTGTTGCTGATCCCCGCCACCCCGCCACAGGAGACACTGTTGGCCTCGTCCAGCCGGAACGGGATCTCGCCCGCCTGTGCGACCGACAGGTACCGCTGAAGGGACACCACCTCGAGCGCCCGGATCGGCGCGCTCAGGAGGCGTTCGATCGTCGGCGGTGGCGGCCCCTGGCAGCTGAGCGGATAGTGGTGTCCTGTCAGCAGCGCGGGCGGCTGGTTCACGACCTCGCCCAGACCCCAGGTTTCGAAGGCGCTGGACCCTGACACGTCGGGACCGGCGATCGGGACCCCCGGGGCGGCGGCTTCGATCGCCGCCCGGTAGGCGGCCACCTGTGCGTCGTACTGCAGGAACGTCCAGGGTTCTTCGCGCAGGCCCTGGTGTGCGTAGGCGTTCGGCTCGTTGCCCAGCTCGAGCCCCGCCAGCCATTCGCCCAGCGCCGCCCGGGCGGCAGCGGCCTCCCTGGCGGCGGCTTCCGGTTCGTAATGTCCGAGGTTGAGCGTCAGCAGCACGTGCCAGCCGCTGCGCGCGGCGAGCACCCCCAGGCGCTGCAGGTCGGCTTCCCCGATCACCGCCGTGGCCCACGCGGGCCGGGGGGTGCGGGCATCCACCCAGGCGACGTTTTTGTCGGCGGTGACACCGCCGAAGCGCAGCACCCCGGGGCCGAGCGAGCGCAGCAGGGTGACGAGGTCGCCGCTGTTCGCGTAGCCGGCGAGCTGCGCCAGGTTGCCGACCTCGAAGGACAGCCCGAGGAAGCCGCTGGGCACCGGCGCACCGGCTGCCGAGCGTTCGAGCGAGACCGTCGTCACGGGCGGGCCCGGCTTGCGGCGGCGACGCTTGTGCCCGGCGGCACCGCGGCGGGGCGATGCCGGCTTGCCGTGGCCCGACGCGGTCGCCCTGCCCTGGCCCGACGTTGCCCCACCCGGCGCCGACGACGCCGGCTCCACCGGAGTGCCGGCGCCGCCCGCGGGAGTCTTGGCGGCGCCGGTGACGGCGCGGACGGGTGCGGCAAGGACGAGCGCCAGCAGCGGCGCGAGCGCGACCAGGGGCACCCGGAGGCGGGGGGACCCCGGGGCCTTCATGTGTGGCGCCTGCATCCGTCCGCCATTATCGGCAGGCCGCTGGAGAGCCGCGCCACATGGGAGCCGGGGCGCCGCGTACGTGGTTAGGATGGCTCGCATCGGGGTCGACATGAGCTCTGCCGACATGGACGCGACGATCAGGCGGGCCCTTCCGGCGGTTGCCGGGGAGCTCCAGCAGGTGATGGCCTCGGTCCCCGGGTGGGCGCTCGCCGAGGGCTCCTCGGGGGTTCGCCCCAACGACCTCCAGCGGGCCGTGTGCAACGCGCTGCAGGCGCAGCTCGGCTCGGTGGCAATCGTCGATGGCCCCCTGCCCGCGGGGGTGAAGGACTGCTGGGCGGGATGGCTCGGACGGGTGGACGTCCTCGCCAGGCCCGACGAGGGCACCGAGATCTGCTTCGAAACCCAGCTGTGTGGCGCCGAGAAGCTCTATGAAGCCCTGTGGGACGCGCTCAAGCTGGCGCTGTTCACGGCGCTGCACGACTCCATCACGGGATACCTCGTGTACGCGGCTCCCGAGAGTGGATGGGCGCGCGAGGGCCACCACCCGAACGTGCTCTTCGAGGACGAGACGATCGGTGTGGCCGAGCTGCTGCACGTGCGCTACCCGGAGCTGTGGACGGCCTGCCTGAGGGGCACCCGCACCACGCGGCCGGTGAGCCTGCCGTTCGAGATCCGCACGGAGCCGATCGTGGAGGCCAGCGTCAGGGCCCCGAGCTCGGACTGGGAGCTGCGGTGCGTGCGGGTCCAGGGCCAGGCCGGGTACGGCTGGACCACCTTCGACGGCGACGGCTGGCCGATGCTGGCCCAGGCCGACCAGCCGGTCTCGCCCGCCCAGGCCGACCAGCCGGTCTCGCCCGCCTAGGTCGACCAGCCAGACTCGCGCGTCCGGGGTGAGAGGTCCCGCGCGGAGTCCCGCCCGCTCAGGCGCGCGCGGGGGCCCCGACGCCGCTGGAGAAGCGCAGGCCCGCGCGGGCGAAGCGCGGCAGGCACTCCGTCCCGAGCGCCGCCGCCGGCGTCAGGCAACCACCCGCCGGCGGAGTGGCCCCGTCCTCGGAGAGCAGGATCCCGGCCTCGCCGAGCAACCGCGCCGTCGCAAGGTAGCCGGGGTGGCCGTCAGCGTCGAGCGTGGCGTGCAGCTGGCGTCCGGAGCGGGTGAGCCCGACAGCGGTCATCCGCCAGCGCCACTGCTCCAAGCGCGCGCCGGTGGGCCCGAAGCCCGAGGAGGGGCCGAGCTTGGCCATCGCCCCCGCCATCGGGCGGCGGATCGTGGGGCCGGAGCGCGCCAGCGCCCCCATCGCCGACATCGTGGCGCCCATCGCCGCTCCGGCCAGCCAGCGCGCCGGCATCGTCACAGGCCGGCCGCCCATGGCGATGCCCTCGCGGTAGCGGAACGGCTCGAAGGTCTCCCCGCGTGCCTGTGCGCGCAGCAACTCGCTGCGGTGGATCACGCCGGGGTTGATGTACGGCGCGGGCGCCATCGGGGCGATAACGACCCCGTCGGCTCCGCGGCGCGGGTGGAGCGTGATCGGGCTGCGTACGCGGACGGACGCCGCGGAGGCCTCGTCGGGGATCAGCACGGCCGGATCCAGCGCCATCGCGGCGTCGTCGGCGCCGGTGAGGGTGGCCATGCTCTGGAACGTGCCGCCCGACACCATGTCGGAGGCGTGGGGTCTCCCGGGCGGCGCTGTCATCGCCACCTCCACGTCCACGCTGCGCAGCCCGTCACCGGGCTGGGCGGCCGCGAGCTCGGCCAGCTGCGCCACCAGGAGGTCGGCGGGCAGGGCCTCGAAGCCGCACACCTGGACCACCTTGATCCCCGCCTGCACGGCGCGCTCGTGGTGGGCGTCGATGATCCCCCTCACGAACGGCAGCTCGCCGGTGAGGTCGGCGTAGTGGGCACGACCGGCGAGGCAGGCGTCGATCACCGGGCGCCCGTAGCGGGTGTAGGGCCCCACGAGGTCGAGCACAACGCGGGTGCGAGAGGCCATCGCGGCGAGGCTGTCCGGGTCGGACACGTCGGCGGTGATCACCTCGGGCGGGCTCACGCCGAGCTGATCGAGCACGCCCTGCACCTTGGCGGCGTCGCGGCCGGCGGCGGCCCACCTGAGAGTACCCTCCCCGGCGCGACTCGCGAGGTAGGCGGCGACGTTGCGGCCGGTCACGCCGCCGGCGCCGAACACGACCAGGTCGAGGTCCTCGGCCATCAGCCCGTCACGTTCTCGAAGATCGCGCTCATCCCCTGGCCGCCCCCGATGCACATGGTCTCCATCCCGTAGCGTCCGCCGCGACGACGCAGCTCGCGCAGCAGCGTGCTCAGTATGCGCCCGCCGGTGGCCCCGATCGGATGCCCGAGCGAGATCCCCGAGCCGTGCACGTTGAGGCGCTCGAAGCCGTCCGGCAGCTGCCACTCGCGCAGCACCGCCAGCGCCTGGGCCGCAAACGCCTCGTTGAGCTCGATCAGGTCGAGGTCGTCCATCTGCAGGCCCGCCCGCGCTAGCGCGCGCTCGCTCGCCGGCACGGGCCCGATGCCCATCGTCTCCGGAGGCACGCCGGCCACGGCCCACGACACGAGCCTCGCGAACGGCTGCAGGCCGAGCTCACGCGCGCGGTCGGGGTGCGTGACGATGCACACCGCGGCGCCGTCGTTCTGGCCGCTGGAGTTTCCCGCCGTGACCGTCGCCTCGGGATCGCTCGAGGACATGATCGGCCGCAGCTTGGAGAGCTTCTCCAGCGTGGTGTCCGCACGCGGGTGCTCGTCGTGGTCGATCACCCGCGGACCCTCCCGGGACGGAACCTCCACGGGGACGATCTCCTCGGCGAAGATCCCGCCCTCCTGGGCCGCCACGGCGAGGCTGTGGGAGCGCAACGCGAACTCGTCCTGCTCTGCACGGCTGATGCCGTACTGGCGGCGCAGGTTCTCGGCCGTTTCGATCATTCCGCCCGGCACCTCGTGGTGGATGCCGCCGGCCGTCACTCGGGGGCGGGCGAGCCTGTCCTCGAGGCCCACGCGCCCGCCCTTCACGCCCCAGCGCAGGGACGGGGCATAGAACTCGGCCTGGCTCATGCTCTCGGCGCCCCCCGCCAGCACGACGTCGGCCACCCCGGTCTGCACCTCCATGCAGGCGAGCGTGAGCGCCTGCAGGCCGGCTCCGCAGCGGCGATCGATCTGCAGACCCGGAACCTCCACCGGCAGGCCTGCGTCGAGCGCCGCCACGCGACCGATGGCGGGCGCCTCACCGTTGGGGTAGGCCTGTCCGAAGACGACGTCGTCGACCGCATCGCCCGGCAGTGAGGTGCGCTCCAGGAGAGCCCCGATCACGGTTGCGGCGAGGACGCTCACGGGGACATCCCGGTACATGCCGCCGAAGCCCCCCACGGCGGTCCTCAGGGGTTCGCAGATCACGGCCTCGCGCATGCGCGCCCCAGCCTGTCACAAATGCACGCCCCGACCGGCCTAGGCCGCGAGCAACCCCTTCAAAGCCGCAGGCTCCGACCGGCCTAGGCCGGGAGCACGAACTCGCCCGACGCCACCGGCACGACCGCGCCTCCGACCTCGACGGAGACGAGCGAGCCCCCGCTCTCCCGCGCGCATGCCCGCAGCAACGACGGGCGCCCGATCTCGGCGCCCTGTTCGATCTCGACCTCTGTTCCGAAGGCGACACGGCCGTGGCGGGCGAGGTGGACCGCAAGCGGACCGGCCGCCGAGCCCGTCGCCGGATCCTCGTCGACCCCCAGGGCCGGCGCGAACATACGCGTCTTCCAGCGCTCTCCCGCCGGCGCGAAGCAGCTGACGTTGAGTCTCCCGAGGCCGGCGAGAGCTCCTTGGTCGGGGCGCAGGCGGGCGACGTCCTCGGCTGTGGCAAGCGCCACCAGCACGTGACGGGGACCGTTCTCGTAGCGCTCGACGGGCAGGTCGGCGGACAGCTGCGAGCGCTCCACCCCGAGCGCCGCGAGCAGCGGCTGCTGCTCGTCGAACGCGTTCCACGTCGGGAGCGGCTGGTGGACGGTGCCCGCGAGAACCGCACCCTCGCCCTCCTCCACGCGGGCCTCCACGACTCCCATCCCCGTCTCCAGGCTGACCACTTCACGGCCCAGGGCGCGCGCCACCACCGCCGCCGTGCCGAGCACGGGGTGACCGGCGAATGGAAGCTCGGCGGTCGGCGTGAAGATCCGTACGCGTGCGTCGGCCGCCGCCGTCGAGGGCAGCACGAACACGGTCTCGCTGAGTTGCAGCTCCCGGGCCAGGCGCTGCATCTGCGGGGCTTCCAGCTCGCCGGGATCGGTGAACACGGCGAGCTGGTTTCCCTGCAGCGGGGCCTCGGCGAACACGTCGAGCAGCACGTAGCGGAGCCGCACGGGCCTGGCGTCGCCCTCGGTGCCTCTCCCGGAGAGCAGGTCGAGCGTCTGCAGCGCCGCGATCAGCTGCTCGCCCTCGGCGGGCGGGAGACCTGCCCCCGCGCCCGCCGGGCCGCTCACGGTGTCGCGTCGCGCAGTCGCACGCCGCCGACCTCGACCTCCCCGGCCCCGCCCGGCAGGCCCTCCGGAAGCTCGACCGCGATCTCGCTGAGCCCTTCCCCGCTGACGTCGGGCGCGCGCTCGAAGGCGACCTCGGAGTCGTCCAGCTGCAGCAGCGGGCGCTCTCCCACCTGCACGGGCACGCCGAGGACCGCACCCCAGCGGGCGGCGGTCGCGTCGGGGTCGGCAACGGCGATCGTGACCCCGGCGAGCCTCCCGGGGGCGCCGCTTCCCGTCCTCTCCGTCCACTCTGGCCCTCCCCAGTGCCAGGTTCCGTAGGGGCGGGAGCTGTCGATCGAGACGATCGCCCCCGCCATGTCGGACGGGTGCAGGTGGGTGCCGGAGATGTCGGGCAGGTCCAGCTGCCAGATCGTGCGGATGCCCATCTCGCCAGCCCGGTTACGGGCCGGCTCTAGCTCCTCGAGGTCGAAGATCAGCATGTAGCCGGCGTCGCCGCCGCGACGCTGCAGGTAGCGCCCTGCGGTCGTATCGGGCTGGGTGGGTGAGACCACCTCGAGGAAGCAGTCGCCGAGCGCGAACACCGTGTTGGCGAGCCCGAACATCGCCACGCCCGGATCGCGGAACGGCTCGCCCAACCCCAGCGTGTCCCGCAGTTCCCCCGCCACGACCTCGAGGTCGCCCGCCGCCAGGACGGCCTGGCGGAGCCTCACACCGGACGTTTGCACTCCCCCTGTCATCGCGCCCCGGAGGCTACCGCTCCGTGCGTCACGGGTAGTTGGCGGGTAACCGGCGTAGGACGGTCGCGGTCGGGGTAGTCTCACCTCAGATGGCCGCTCGTTGCACAAAAGCCCTGCTCGTTAGCCTGATCTCGGTCTCGTGGGCGCTCGTTCCCGCGGTCAGCGCAGCCGCCGCCCCGGTGGCGCACACCGAAGCCGCCACCGGCGTGAGCTACTCCTCGGCGGTCCTGAACGGCTCCATCAACAACGACACCACGGGCGGGGCGTACTTCTTCCAGTACGGGCCGACGGGCAAAGTCGACCTCACCACGCCAGTGCAGCCGCTCGCCCCGTCGAGCTCCAAGGTGCACGTGAGCCAGACGATCACCGGCCTCCAGGCGTTCACCACGTACCACTTCCGGCTGGTGGTGACGGGCGCGACCGCCGCCAACACGGTCCGCTTCACGACCCCCAAGATCCCTCTGTCGGTGGCAATCGTGGCGGTCCCCAACCCCGTCACCTACGGGCAGCCCTTCACGGTCGAGGGGACGCTGTCTGGAACGGGGAACGGGAAACGGGAACTGATGCTGCAGTACAACCCGTTCCCGTTCGCGTCCGCCTTCGCGCAGTTCGGCAACGCGCTCGTCACGAACTCCGTGGGCGGTTTCCTGTTCCCCGTGCTCGGGGTCACGCAGAACACCCAGTTCCGTGTCTCGACCGTCGGCACCGCACCGGTGGCGAGCCCGATCGTCACCGAGCAGGTCGCCGTGCGGGTGACGATGCGCGCCCACAGCACGCGCCGCAAGGGGTACGCGCGCCTGTATGGGACGGTGGAACCCGCCGAGGCGGGCGCGCTGGTGGGCTTCCAGCGTGTGATCCCCCACCACCGCACGAAGAACGTCGGGGGCACGGTGGTCAAGAGCAGGTCCGCCACGCAATCGGTGTTCAGCCGCGTGGTGCGGGTTCACAAGGGGATCTACCAGGCGCTGGTGAAGGTCGCCGACGGCTCCCACGTGTCGGCCAGCAGCCTGCCGATCCTGATTCGCTAGTCGGCGTCTGGGCGCTTCTTGCGGCGCGAGCGGCGCCCGGCGAGATGGCCGATCACGATCCCCACGAGCAGCGTGATCAGGATCACGATGATCAGAGGCGCGCTGCCCGAGCCGACGATCCAGTCGACGTGCACCTGTTTGAGGTTTTTGACGGCGAACAGGATCACCGCCAGGGCCAGCACGACGATCGCGATCGTGCGGGAGAGCTCTCCCCGGTCGCGACGGGTGGCCTGCTGGTCGCTCTTCTCGGCGGGCCCCTGTCCGGTGGTTCCGGCCATCCCTCGTTGATGGTAGCCGCGGGCCATGTGGCGAGGGCGCAGCGCAGGGGTGACCCGCCGCGACGTCCGTCTTGCAAGCTGCGCCGGCGCTCGGCGCCCGCAATACGATGGCCCCGATGAAGGGACGCTCGATGAGGGCCCTCGCGCTCGCAGCGCTGTTCCCCGCAGCCCTCGCTTCGTGCGGCGGCTCGACCAAGACCGTGACCGCCGAATCGCACGCGGGCGCCGAAGGACCGACCGGCGCCAGCTCGACCACGACGAAGACCGCCACGACGCCCTCGAACAACGGCTCGGGCGACGAATCGAGCGGAGGATCGGCGGCGCAGGGCACCACGCCGAGCACCACCCGCACCGCCACGGAGCCGCAGTTCGACCAGGGTCAGAGCTCCTCCTCCCAGGAAGCACAGCAGGCCGCCGCCGCCGTGCGGGCCCGCGGCTACGCCCCGGGCGACCTCGCCGAATACCACCCCAGCCAAACCCTGAGAACACTCGTTGGCACGCGCTCGGGGTCGACCGACGGCTACGGCCAGGAGGTCTTCTTCTTCGTCGACGGCCGCTTCATCGGAACCGACACGAAGGAACCGAGCGCATCGGTGAAGGTGATCTCCCAGAACGACACCGAAGCCGTCGTGGCCTACACGCTGTACCGTCCCGGCGACCCGCTCAGCTCCCCCTCGGGAGGCCAGGCGGTGGTCCACTTCCAGCTCAACAACGGCAAACTCGTGCCGGCCGGCACGATTCCCCCGGTCCACTCGTCGACCGGCACCAGCCGCCTCTAGCCACGGCGCAGCAGCCGCCGCCAGAGGGCGGGCGAGCGCGGCTGGGTGGCGAGCCACTCCTCGCGCAGCGGGAGTTCGCCCCGCTCGCGGGCACGCATCACACAGCGCGTGTGCGCGTGACGGCGCCGTCGGGTATCACCTTCGGGCGCGATCAGCATATGCTCGCTTAGAGCGGGAAGATGTTGGGAACAGATCGGACAGCGATAGGTCGCGGGCTTGCGATTGGCCGCGGGTCGCACGGTCCACCATGGCGCCGCCGGAAGCCCCTGCACGTGCCAATTGTGGCGCCGTTGACAGCGACCCTCGCCGCCAGCGCCGCGATCGGCCTCGGCCTCACGCTGGCGCGGGCCGGACGCGAGCGACGCGCGGAGCAGCGGCGCAACCGCAGCCGTCGCCTCGGCGTGTTCGCCGGGGAGCCGCTGTCGGACGGGCTCAAGCGGATGGCCACCGAGCAGCTCGAGCTGGCGATCGAACAGCTGTCGGCCGGGAACGGCGCCGGGCCCGCCGAGGAGGCGATCCACGAGACGCGCAAGGCGCTCAAGCGTCTGCGCACGATGATGAGGATGCTCGAGACTTCGCTCGGCGAGCCGGCCCTCGCCCAGGAGACGGCGACGCTGAGGGACGCCGCGGCCCAGCTCTCGGCCGCCCGCGACTCCGAGGTGATGCTCGAGACGCTCGAGTCGCTGGTGGAGCGCCACCCACGCAAGCTCGACCGCCGCGGGGTGCGCAGGCTGCGCGCCCGACTCGTGGACGAGCGCGAACGAGCCCGCGCGGAGACGCTCGGAGATCCCGTCCGGATGGCGCTGGTGGTTGCGGACCTCAGCGCCTGCAGGCTGCGGGTGCAGACCTGGCAGGACCCGCAGCGGCGCGAGCGCGAGCTGCTCGAGCCGGGCCTGCATCGCCTGTACGGGGCAGGGCGGCGGCGCTTCAAACGGGCGCGGGCGTCCAAGGGCGAACGCTCGCTGGCGATGCACGAGTGGCGAAAACGGGTCAAGGACCTCCGCTACGTGGGCGAAATGCTCCAGCGGCGTCCCTCCCCCTCGCCGTTCACGCTGGCGCTTCCAGGGGGCTCGCCCAAGCGGGGTGAGCGTCGGGACCGCGAGTCGGCGCCGCTGCGAAAGCTCGCCAGGCGTGCCGACCGGCTGGGAGAACTGCTGGGCGAGGACCACGACCTCGCCGTGCTCGCCGCCCGTGTTCGCCGTTCGCATGGACGCAAGGGGGCCGAACCGAGCCTCGGACCCGGCACGCGCAAGGCGCTGTTGAAGGCGATCGCCAAGCGGCGGCACAGGCTGCAACGGCAGGCGCTCAAGCAGGGAGAGCGCCTGTATGCCCCACCCACCAAGAGGTTCGTGCGCACCACCGGCAAGGTGTACGCGCGCGCCCACCGGCGGGCGCTGCGTCGCGCCGCGAAGGCCCTCAGCTGACGGACAGGATCGTCAGCGAGCGCGTCCCGCGCGGCAGTGCCACCGCCACCTGATCGCCGCTCTGGCACCCCATCAGCGCAGAAGCCATCGGCGATTCGGCCGACACGCGTCCCTGCGAGGGTGAGGCGTCGCGCGAGCTGACGATCTGCCAGGTCTGCTCGCGCCCGTCCTCGTCGCGGACCACCACCGTCGAGCCGAAGCCGACCACGCCTCCGGCGGCGGCGGACTCCTCGACCACGACCGCGTTGGCGATCTTCTCCCTCAGGCGCTGGATGCGGGTCTCGAGGTGGGCCTGCTCGTTCTTGGCGTCGTGGTACTCGCTGTTCTCCTTGAGGTCACCCCATTCGCGCGCGGTCTTGATGCGCGCGGCGATCTCCCGCCGGCCGTCGCCCTCGAGCTCCGCGAGTTCGGCGTGCAGGGCCTCGAGGCCTGCCGCCGTGGTGAGGTTGCCGGGCTCGTTCACGCGGCCCAGCCTAGCCGGGCGGCTAGAAGTAGGTGCTCGGGGGCGACGACAGCAGCGCGTAGATCTGGACGATCGCGCTCTGCACGAGCAGCTGGGCCGTGGCCGGCGAGCCGGCCACGAACAGGTAGTTCGGCTCGCGCAGGTGCGTCCACGCGTAGTCCACGTAGGCCTGGGCGATGCGTGCCCCCGGGGGGTCGTGGGTGACCGAGTCGAGGTACAGCAGGTTCCGGAAGTAGACGGATGCGAAGAAGGGGATTTCTTCGCCGAGCAGCTGCGGCGTGAAGTAGGCGAGGGCCGCCTTCGCAGTCTGTCTCGCCTGGTAGAGGTACCCGCCGTTGTGGGTCGCCTGGTAGAGCAGCGTCCCGGCGCCGATCATGCTGCCCTGGTTGTAGCTCCACAGCTTCGGTTCGACCACGCCGCGGCGGTTGACGTGGTCGGCGTACAGCCCGGCGGGGGTGAGCAGGCACGTTCGCACCCACGTGTAGGCCTTTTCGGCGAAGCGCAGGTATTCGATGTTCTTGGTCAGCCGGTACAGCTGTGTGGCCAGCTCAGCCGCCGGGGCGGTCGTGACGGTGTTGCGCTGGTTGTTTTCGGCCAGGTTCGAGAACGGGATCCCGCCGGGACATCCGAATTCCGGGTTTTCCTGCCAGCCGGCCATCTCGAAGGCCATGATCCCTTCCGCGCTGCCGAGCAGCGCCTGCGCGTGCGACATCTCGTACAGCCGCACCAGCTCGAGACCCACCCAGTCGTTGTCGTCGTAGTACTTCGCGCCGCCGGGGCCGGCCGGGGGCGCCACGGTGCCGTCGAATGCGGGCAGCCCACTCGTGAAGGTCCCTTCGGGAGCGGCCGAGTTGTCGAGGTCGAGGTAGTTGTTGAGACCCGCCAGGCGGGCGTGGAGTTCCTGCGAGAGGCTCACGCCCAGGTGGGGTATGAACGACATGCTGACGGTGGCCGCGAACGCCTGCGAGAACGGCCACAGGTAGGAGAACGGTTCGCCGGCGTACAGCCCGGAGCCCTTGATGTAGTAAGCCTTCTGCATCGCCTGGAAGCTGACAAGCGCCCGGGCCGGGTTGCCGTGGAGGGCCGGCTTGGGCTTCTTCTTCGACGTGCTCGATGCCATGTGGGCGAGCGCGCGCCCGCCGGAGCCGGGAGCCCGCGCCGGGCGTGTCGCCTCGGAGGGATATGGCGAGCCGGCATGGGTGGCCTTCCGCTGGGCTGCGGCAGCTGCAGGAGCGCCCGGCGCAGCGAGGGCGGCCGCCGCCAGCGTTCCCGCGAGGATCGTCACGACGGAGCGTGACTTACGGATGATGCTCATCGTCATGCGACAACAGTCGGCACGGGCGTTTGATGTGGTCCCTTCACCCCCGGTCGCCGGATCCCTCCCCCGCTCGGCAGGGGGCGTCCCGGGCCATCCCGGGGATTGAGGGCGCCACCCGTGGGCTTCGACTACGCGGCCGTGGGCCACGTGACCGTTGACATTCTGCCCGGGGGAGAGCGTCGGGTGGGCGGCAGCGCCTTCTACAGCGCGATCCAGGCCGCCCGGCTTGGGCTGAGCACGGTCGTGGTCACGCGCGGCGTGCCCGGCGAGATCGAGGAGCTGCTGGCGCCCTACGCCGGCGAGCTCGACGAGCTGAGGGTCGCGGCGGCGGAGCACACGACGACGCTCGAGACCTCCGGCTCGGGAGCCGGGCGCCGCCAGCGCCTGGTCGGGTGGGCGGGGGAGCTCTCGCCCGAGGTCACCTCGCAGCTCGTGCCCGAGGCCGGGGTCGTGCACCTCGCTCCGGTGGCGCGGGAGATAACCACGTGCCGGCCCCGCGAGGGGACATTCGTGGGACTCACACCACAGGGGCTGGTGCGGCGCTGGAATGGACCGGGATCCTCGGTCGAGCCCGCACGCGCGACGCCGGAGCAGGAGGCACTCGGAGCGCTTTGCAACGCGATCGTGCTGAGCGTCGAAGAGCGCGAATACTGCGAGGGGCTGCTCGCGGGCGGTCTGGGGGCGGGCGCCGTCGTGGCGATCACCGCCGGACCTGCGGGCGGCTCGCTGCTGCTCCCTGAGGGCGGGGAGCTCGAGATCGGGGGTCCCCGCGTGTCCGCCCCGGCGGACGACCTCGGCGCGGGCGACGTGTTCGCGGCGGCGATGTTCGCGGAGCTCCACCGCGGCGCCGAGCCCGTGCCGGCGGCGGCCTTCGCCGCCGCGGCGGCGGCGGTGAGGCTGGAAGGGACCGGTCCCGGGGGGATCGGGGACAGGATCGCGATCGAGCAGCGGCTGCGGGCCGCGGCCTAGTCCTTCCGGGCCGGGGGGGCGTTCGCCGCCGTCAGCGCCCCCTCGAGCAGGCGCAGCTCCACCTCCTCCGAGCAGCCGGCCACGCGGGCGGCGAGCAGAATGCTGCCGGTCACCGGTGGGGCATCGACGCGGGTTATGTCCGCCTCGGGGGCGGCCGCGCGCACGTGGCGGCACAGCGGCGCGGTGAACACCTCGCCCGAGCGGAACACGCTGCCGATCAGGCCGACGGGAAACTCGTGCCCCGCGAGGCCTGCGCGCTCGACCACCGCCGCCACCTGGCGTCCGAGCTCGCGCGCACCCCGCTCGTAGATCTCGCATGCGACCTCGTCGCCGGCGTCGGCGATCTTGCCGCTCTGCACGGCGAATGCGGCGATTTCGGACTTCGTCAGCGGCTTGGAGTACACGAGGCTGGCGAGCGACTCGACGCTCGGGACGCCGAAGAACTCGACCAGGGCGCCCGTCAGCGACGTGAGCGGACCCGAGGCCTCGCGGTCGGCAAGGGCCGCCTTGATCGACTGCACGCCGAGCCAGTAGGCACCCCCCTCGTCGCCGAGCATGTGCCCCCACCCTCCCGCGCGCCAGGACCCCGAGGGGCCGACACCGAACACGTTCGACCCGGTCCCGGCGATCACCGCCACGCCGTCGGCCGCCCCGGTGGCGACGGCCCACGCGCCCACCACGTCGTTGACGACGGTCCACGCCTCGGTGCGGGTGCGGCGCAGCTGCCGCGCCACGGCATCGGTGTCGGTTCCAGCGACCGCCAGCACCGCTCCCGCGAGGTCGCCATCGCCGATTCCCGCGCCCCGCATCGCCTCCTCGGCGGCGCTCAGCAGTGCCTGGACCGCCGCCGCGGGGCCGATCGCGTCCTCGTTGCTGGGCCCCGCGTGGCCGAGATAGACAGCGCCGGAACGGATGTCGAGCACCGCTGCGAGGGTCTTCGTGGCGCCACCGTCGATGCCCAACAGGAAGTCTCCGGGCGCGCGGGCGGCCTCCCGGGTCAGCTCGGGTGGCAGGACGACGAGCGATTCGCGCTCCATGACGCGCCATCCTGCCACGGGGACCGGCGAGGACCGGCCTGGCGCTCAGTAGTGTGCCGCCGCGGTATCCCGAGATGCGAGGCAGCCGGACAAGGATCGTGATGGGGGCGATCGCGGTGACCGCCGTGGTGGTCGGGATAGTGATCGCCGCCACCGGCGGCTCGGGCAAGAGGCAGGCGAGCGGCCGCGCGCGCCTGCAACTCGCGCACGGCGGCGCGGGAGGGTCCCGCCCGGCGAGGAGCACGGGCGGCGTCAGCGGCGGAGCCGCAGGTGGCAGCGGCGCCGGCGAACCACGGGGCGACCTGGCGGAGGCGTCGGCCTACTTCGGAATCAGCAAGGCGAAGCTGCGCCACGAACTGAGCTCGGGGCGGTCGCTGGCGGCGGTGGCGGCCACCACTCCCGGCCACTCGGCCCTGGGGCTGCTCGAATCGATCATGCACCCGCGGGTCCGGAGGATCGAAGCGCAGGTGGCGGCGAAACGGATCACCGAGGCCGAAGCGCAGACGAGGATCGCGCGAATTCGCAGCCGGGTGCAGGCGCGGCTGGCACGCTCTGTCTCCTACGAGCCGACGGTGGCGGTCGCCGCGCGGTACCTGGGCCTCTCCCCAACCGAGCTGCGCGACTCGCTGCGCGGGGGCCACACGCTCTCCCAGCTCGCAGACAAGGCCTCCGGGAGGTCGGCGAGCGGCCTGATCGCGGCCGTGATGGCCGTGCGCGTGCACGAACTCGTACACGGCGCGGGCAACGTCTCGGAAGACACACTGCGCCACGAAAAGGCACTGCTGGGGGCGCTCGAACAGCGGGTCCGCCGGGAAGTGCAGCAGCCCGCTCCGGACGGGTAACGTTGCCTGTTGACGGCAGACCGAAGTTGGCTGTTGACGGCAGACCGAAGTTGGCTGTTGCCGGAGAGTGAAGTCGGCGGCTCCCGGCACAGCGAACGAGAGACCTGGAAATGACCACGTGCACGCACCTCGACACGATCACGGTGTTGGAGCTGCCCGAGCGCGTCGCCGGCTGTGAGGACTGCCTGCGGGAAGGAACCAAGTGGCTGCACCTGCGCATCTGCCTGGAGTGCGGTCACGTCGGCTGCTGCGACGACTCGCCCCAGCGGCACGCGACCGCCCACTTCCACGCCATCGGGCACCCGCTGATCCGGTCGCTCGAGCCCGGCGAAGACTGGAGCTGGTGCTACATCGACGAGGTCGCGATGGTGATCCGCGACGTGCGCGGCCACACCGAGATACCCCCTTCGCCGATGCTGGCCGGGTGAGCGCAGGCGATGGCCGGCGACTACGACGTGATCGTGCTCGGCGGGGGATCGCCCGGCGAGCACTGCGCGGGAGCGCTCGCCGCAGGAGGCCTGCGGGTGGCGGTGGTGGAGCGGGAACTGGTGGGCGGCGAGTGCTCCTACTGGGCCTGCATACCGTCGAAGACGCTGCTGCGGCCCGGTGAGGCGGTGCACGGGGCACGGGAGGCCGCGGCAAGCGCCGAGGTCGACGTTGAGGCCGCTTTCGCGTGGCGGAACTTCATGGTCTCCGACTACTCCGACGCCGGCCAGGAGCGGTGGCTGGCCGACAACGGGATCGACCTGATCCGCGGCACCGGACGGCTGGCCGGTCCCGGGGTCGTGGAGGTCGACGGAGTCCGGCACACCGCCGAGAACGTGGTGCTCGCCAACGGCGCCGACCCCGTGGTGCCGCCCGTCCCGGGCCTGCGCGAGCTCGATGGCCTGTGGACGAACCGGGAGGTGACGTCGATGAAGGCGGTCCCGAGCCGGCTGCTGATCCTCGGGGGAGGCCCTGTGGGAGTCGAGATGGCGCAGGTGGTCCGCCGGCTCGGCGGGGAATCCATGGTGATCGAGATGTCGGAGAACCTGCTCTCGCGCGAGCCGGCGCCCCTCGGCCAGGCGCTGGGTGAGGCGCTCGAACGCGACGGCATCGAACTCGAGCTGTCCTGCAGCGTGACGGCCGCCAGACGTGAGGGGCAGGAATGCGTGCTCGAGCTCGACGACGGCAGGTCGTTGAGGGGCGAGCGTGTGCTCGCGGCCACGGGGCGGCGCCCACGAGTGCGTGACATCGGGCTGGAGACCGTCGGCGTGGAGCCCGACTCCCACGGCGTGCCGGTGGACGCCCACCTGCGGGCGGCCGAGCGGTTGTGGGCGATCGGCGACGTCAACGGCCTGTGGCCGCTGACGCACGTGGGCAAGTACCAGGGGGAGGTGGCGGCGGCGAACATCCTCGGGGAATCGCGCCGGGCCAACTACGAGGCCGTTCCCCGGGTCGTCTACACCGACCCCCAGGCGGCCTCCGTGGGCGCTTCGGCGGGGCGCTTCGGCGCCGTCGTTCCACTCTCGGAGGTGCCGAAGATGGCCGCCTACTCGCGCAGGTACGCCGAGGAGAACGGGTTCCTGGCGCTGATGAGCGACGGACAGCGGCTGACCGGCGCCTACGCCCTCGGCCCCGAGGCGGGTGAGTGGCTGCAGCAGGCGACGCTCGCGATCCGCGCCCACACGCAGCTCGAGGTGCTGGCGGACACGATCCAGCCGTTCCCGACGTTCTCCGAGGTGTTCGTGCTCGCGCTCAAGAAGCTGCGGGCCAACATCGCTGCGGCGGCAGCGAAAGGCGCCCCCACCGGTCCGCCGATGATGGGCTGAGCGAGTCGAGCTCGCCGGGCTCCGGCGGTATCGCGGCCGGCCGAGCGGCCGCTAGCCGCGGCGGCGGAGGGCAAGGCCGGGTGTTCCCCGGCACATTCTCGTCACCCTCGCATGAGCGGGCACTCGGGGCACCGCACCACGGCGTTCAGCCAACTCGAGGCCATGCCGACCCGGCTCTGCGGACGCGAGGCCGTAGCGAGCACGGATCGCGTCCGCCATCGCCCTGGCGGTCGCCCGCCTCTCCTCGGCGGAGCGACGCGCGGCGGCGTTGCCCGAAATCGTGTCCTGGATCGTGGTTGACACGTTCCATGTGTCGTTTCGATCGGCTGTGAGCTACACCGCTGCAACGCTTCGACCGCGGCGGAGTCCGCGTACTGCGGATCACAGCGAGGTGAAAGTCGGTGCCCGACACGATCGGGATCGGCCGGCTCTCGGCGTTCACACGGACCTCAGAACGGACACTCGTACTGGTGCGGCGTGCACTGGGTCTGCGTCACGATGATGAGCAGCAGGATGATCCCGTAGAAATACAGCGGCCCGGCGCCGATCACCCAGCAGCAGAGGAGCGCGAACCGCGACCTGAGGCGATAGCCGAGCTCGAAGTAGACGGTAAGGGGGATCACGCCGGCGAACACGGCAGCGATCGCGGCACCGATGAGCGCTCGCCCTACGCTCACGTCGCTTGCATGTTCGAAGAACACCAACGCTCCGAAAATGACGCTGAGGGTGGCGATCAGCGCCAGCCCCGTTATGTGCACTCGGCGCCCCGCACGGCGTGCCAAGTAGATCCCGAAGGCCATCGGGATTGCGCTGGCCACGAGCGCTGGCACGAGGTTCGGCACAAATCTCACGGGCTTCCACCGTCATCGGTGAATCGATCACACCCCTGAAGGCCTCGGGCGCGCGACCTCGACCGCTGGTCTGTGCGCCCAGACGCCGCCGGCCGGCTGAATCGCGGCTACGGGGTTTCGGCGGTGATGGTCTGGCTTTTGGGTGGACCCTTCAGCGAGTCTTCGCCCGTGAGCGTCGCCTCGCCACCGATCGATTCGCCGAGTTCGCCGGACCCGCTTGCAAACTCGAGCACGCTCCTTCCAACTTCCGGGGTCAGTGTGCCGGTGAGGATGTCCACGGTCCTCGTAACGGCGCCGTCGGTGCAACGCACGCTGAATTCAACGTGGGGAAGTGAGTCACGAATGGGCGGGCCGGCGAGCAGTTCTGTCATCCATGGGAGGCCTCCGGGAACCACGCCGACCTTTTCTCCCTTCCCGCATGGTCCGGCTGTTGCCTTGCAGTGCGACAACGAGAAGTTCGTGACCTTGCCGCTCCCGGCACCGTGGCCGACGGGGTTCTCGATCGTCTCGGTGTCCGTGGCCTTGCACGCGATCTGACTGGCGGCGCCCACGGTGAAGTGAAGTGTGCCCTTGGTGACGACCGACGTCGAGCGGCCTTCTTCGATCATCCGTTCGTTGGTGTACCAATGGGGGTGGGCTTCCGTGGTCGCTTGGAACACCCAGGCTGCACCGGCTTCGTGATTGTTGCCGGGGCCACCGATCAGGGCTGTGTCCCCGCTGGCGGACATCGCGATTCTCCTGCCGAACTCGCCGCCGGCGGTCTCCCCGCCGGCGGTCAGCTTGCGGGGGCTCTGCACCCAGGTTTCGCCCTCGCGGGTGAGCACGTACACCGCACCCAGCTTGTCCGCTGCAGGAGCACCGATCAAAGCGGTTTCGCCGTCTCCGGACAGCGCGACTCCAAAGCCGAAGTTGCTCTTGCCGTGGTCGTTGCCGGTCAGCTTTCCGCCCTGCTGGCTCCACGTGCCGGCTGCGAGGGAGAACATCCAAGCCGCACCCGCGCCTCCACTTTCCCCGGGGCCGCCGACCAACGCGACGTCACCTTCTGCAGATAGGGCGACGCGGCGTCCAAAAGCCGCTTCGATGCCCTCGCCGGCGCCCGTGAGCCTTTCCCCGAGTGGGTTCCAGCTTCCGCCCATGCTCGTGAACACCCAGGCTGCGCCGCCAGCTTCTTCCGGTGCGCCGATCAGGGCGAGGTCGCCTTCGGCGGACAGTGCCACGCTCTCGCCGAATGAACCTTCGCTGCCGGCGGTTGTCAGCTTGTCCTGCTCGTTCCAGCTGCCGCCAATGCGAGTGAACACCCAAGCAGCGCCGGCATGCCGGTTTTCGCGCGGCCCCCCGATCAACGCCGTACCGCCGTCCGCGGACAGCGCCACGCCCCTGCCGAATGCCGCGTCGCCGTTGTTACCGCTGCCCGTCAACTTGCCGCCCTGCTGGCTCCACGTTTCACCTTCGCGCGTGAAGACCCAAGCTGCACCGGCGCCTTCGTCGTCGTCGGAAGCACCGATCAGCGCGGTGTTACCGTCCGCCGAGAGCGCCACGCTGGCGCCGAATTCGCCCTGCCCGCTCTCGCCAGCGTGGACGCCACTCAGCGTTTCGCCCTGCTGGGTCCAGGTTTCGCCCGTGCGGGTGAACACCCACGCCGCCCCGGCGTGGTTCCGGTACCCCGGCTCTCCGACGAGCGCCGTTTCGCCGTCGGCCGACAGGGCGACACTGAACCCGAATTCTCCCTTCGTGCCGGTGCCCGTCAGAGCTCCACCCTGCTGGACCAGCGGGTCCGCCTCGGCGGCGTCCACACCGGCGAGCAAACCGCCCCGGCCGAAGCTCCCGGCCGGGGGCGCTGCCACGAGCACGACGCTGACGGTCGCCAGCAGCGCGAGAGCCAGGCGCGGCCGCTGCAGCGGAGCGGCCGACCGCGCATCGCCGCGCGGTCGATCAGCCCTGCTCGCGAATGGACGCCGCCCCTCCATCACCATCGCCTCTCGCCGAGTCAAACGAGCCCAGACCGTCGCAGCGCCCCGAGCCGCACCGATGGCGAATCTAGCAACTCCGCGCCGCGCCGCGCAAGGTTGGCTTAAGCATGTCCACACCCTTTGCACAAAAGGCTCGCCGTTGTTCGTTGACGCGGCGAACACCAGCAGCACAACGACCCGAGAAGCGGCGCAGGTTGCCGGTGTTGATTGGTGCCCTGCCGCCCTAACGCTCGCGGAACGCTGGACGCGGCCGGAACTCGCCCTCTGAACGAGCGTACACCAGCCGCTCCTTCGCATCGACGCGCCGGCGGAGGCCACTTCGAGCACCCGAAACGCAAATAAGGGAGGCGTTTCGACGTTTCTGGACGCGCGCGCCCCGCGCGTGTGCTAGCGGGCGTGGACGGCTAGCACAAATTCGGAGCCGCGCGGGCCGATCTTGGAGTGCCCCTGCTCTACGGTGCGTACGATCGTCCGGCGCACCCGACGCAGGAGGCGCACGGCACGATGCCCCAGGTGCACCCGCAGCGTACGCGTCTGCCCGAGCTTCAGCGCGTAGCTGACTTGCCCGAGAACCTTCCCGCCGCGCCGTGGGTCCTGTATGAGCAGCTGTCCAGTGCAGCCCGGCAGCGATACCTTCGGGCAGCGGAAGACGACGATGGCGGTGTGCCTGCGGAGCCGGATGGTCCGTCCCCTTGGGCGGCCGGGCGGACTGTCATCCACGGGTTCTTTGATTATCTGCTCGCAGTCCGGGAGCTCCAGCGTCGCAGTACCGAATTTGAAGAAATGGACGACCAGGCTGTCTTTCAGGTCAACTTCGGCGGTGTCGCTGCCTTCCCCGCAGGACACGACGTCGGGCGCGCCGTTCTTCGCGAGGATGCGGTCTTCGTCGGCGCCGCCTTCGAGGTGGTCGGAGTACACGACCCTCCCGAAAACCGGTTCACGGGCCTCGTTTTCGGGGCTGACCAACTCGTCGTCTCCTGGGCCGCCTTGGAGTGTGTCGGAGCCCAGCCCGCCGTCCATCAAGTCGGTACCCCCGTTGCCGATGAGGATGTCATTTCCCTCCGAGCCGGTCATCAGATCGCCTCCGTCTCCCCCTAAAACGCGCTCGGCGTCCACGATGTTGTTGCCCTGTTCGGGGCCTTCGCCGGCGCGGGTCGAGGGGTTACCCACGACGAGCACAAGCGATGCCTGGCGGCCACTGAAGTCGACGGTGTCGAACCCTTCCCCTCCGCTCACCTGCAGCGGGAGGTTGGAGCTTGGACCTTTCTCGTTGAAGTAGTCGTCGCCGGAGTCCCCGAACAGCTTGGCGCCCGTGCCCCCCGTCAGGCGGTCGTTGTCGCCGTTCCCGTGCAGGATGTCCGCGCCGTGGGTGTCGGTGATCACGTCTTCGCCGAGCCCTCCTTCGACTTCGTCGTCACCCGCGCCGCCATCGAGCGTGTCATTGCCCTCATACCCGATGAGCACGTCGCGTTCGCCACCACCGGAAAGGTTGTCAGCCAGCCGGCCACCGCGGATGTCGTCTTTGCCCGAGCCCCCGTCCACGGTGAGCTTGGGTGCAAACGTGCCGACGGCGTGCTCCCCGGCGGGACAGACCGTGCTCGTTGTATCTTCGGGCACCGAGAGCTTGTCATCACCCGGCCCCAGCGACGCCGTCATCACGATTCCCGGCGGGGTCAAGGGTCTAACGCATTCGAGCGGCCGCCCCGATGCCCGTTCGGAGGGACCGACCTGGACGTGGTCGGCGCCGTCCCCCATGTTGAGCGTGACTTCGGTGGGGAACACGCCGCAGGTCACACGGTTGGCGAGGAAATCGGCGGTGCATTTCCCATCCGAGCTGGTGATCGTCGGGTCACCGAACGCGAGTTGTTCCACGCGGACGAAGCCCGGCCCGGGGCGGATGGCCATCTGGTGGTCGCCGTCCGCGCAATTCGCCCCGATGATCCCTCCGCACGCCAGGACCGGCGTCACCTGGACAGTCACCGACGGGCCGGCTCCGGTGCTGACCACGGCCCTGGCCGAGGCAGTTGCGGCGGAGCAGGCGAGGATCGAGAACGCGAGGCCGATCGCCAGCGAGAACCGCACCGCGACCACAGGCGCTTCCTGACCGAACTGGTATCGAGCACGTCGTAAGTGCAACAGCACCCCTTAGACACACCCCCTCCAGGCGACCATCTCAGAACGCTCTTCCCTTGTCAAGGGCGGCGCACACATCCGGCACCGGCCACCTCGGCGCGTCGAGCGGCCCGCGGAAGACCAGGGCAGGGCGGCCGCGTTCGCACTTCTGTACACGCCCGCCCCCGACGGCGAGCACCCTCTGACTGCCCCGGAGAAGCCCGGGCGCTCAGGCTATGTCGTAGCGCGCCCGAGAGGATTCGAACCTCTGACCTTCGGTTCCGTAGCACGCGGCGGGAGTGGTGTGGAGCGTCGTGGAGTCCGAGATTCGGGCTCGGAGGTCCCGTTCGTGGCCCTATGAGTGGTGCTGAGCGGTGTGGGGCATGTTCACAACCTGTTCGCACCCTCGGGCGGCACCGAACCTGCTCTGTGACGGCCGCCGCGACGGGGGCTCTCGCCTACTTCTCCAGCCCCACAGCTTTGAGGGCGCTACCCAGATCCCGTCCCCACTCGAATCGAACGACTCTGCCGTCGCGGAACGTCCACGTGTGGGCCTCTTCATGCTGCACGTCGGCGCCGCTCGCTGCCCCGCGCGCAGAGAACACAACCTGAGCCACTACCACGTCGCCCGCATCGAAGGTTCGGACGAGGCGATTTTCGCGCTCGTCGAAAGCTTCAAGGAGACCGCGAAGCGCATCAGCGACCTGCTTTCCGCGCCGCACACCTGGAACAACTGCATCCAAAGGGTTGACGTACTCGACGAGAGAATCAGCGAGTTGTGCGTGTCCCTCGTCGCTGTCGAGCAGACCCTCAGCGTAGATCCGCTCGACGATCTCCACGTTTTCACATGACACCGGCTGCTACCGTTCCTTCGCGAGGGTCACGCCTATGGCCAGGTTCTCCGACACGGCCTGCCAGTATCCCGCTCAGCGACCCGACGACCAAACGTCGTCAAGCCCGCCGTTGCGGAGCATCTCGTAGGGCGCCCGAGAGGATTCGAACCTCGGACCTTCGGTTCCGTAGCTTGCGGCGCGAGTGCGGTGGAGCGTCGTGGAGTCCGAGATTCGGGCTTTGCGAGCACCGTCCCTGGCCTTGGGAGTGGTGCGGAGCGGTGTGGCGCATGTTCACACCCTGTTCGCAACCCCAGAGTCGTCAGAGCGGCCCCTACTCCTCCAGGCCCACGGCTTTGAGGGCTTGCTCGCGGCTCGGGAACCATTCGACGCGGATGGCCTTGCCCGCGCGAAACCGGAACAGGACCCAGTAGTCGTACCGCACCGTCGCTCCGCTGTCCTGGCCTCGCATCTCGCGAACCTGATTGGCCAGCACTCGATCCTCTCCGACGTCTATCACCTCGGCGAGTTCATAGGCCCCTGGCTCCCACGGGTCGTCGGCCTGCACGTAGAAGTCCCAGACAGCCTCACGACCCCGAATGGTGGCCGTCTCGGGCCAGTCGCCACTCGGCGAGGACTCCAGCGCGGGATCGCAGAGCGCGAGCCAGGCATCCCGGTTGCGTTCGCTAAATGCCTCGAACCCGCGCCTAACGCTCTCAACGTTCTCCTGCGACACCGTCTACTCCTCCAAACCGAGGTCTGCGAAGGCGCGGCTGCGGTTCCAGTACATGTGAAGGCGGGTAACGACGCCGTCATGCACGTGCCACACCTCGGCACCCGTTCCACCGGCGTCCGCGAGATCGACGCCGCTCGCCTTGCCGCGACCGCTCAGACGGACGAGCGCCAGCACCCGGTCGCGGTCAAGCTCGCGAAGTTCCTCCACGCTGATCCCGTAGTGCTCCCAGGCCGACATATAGTCGCGGACGCTCGCGGTCATCGCCGCGAGGCCGTCCCATTTGCCCGGTTCGGGTCCGCCGATCAGGACGTACTCGATGTCGGGATGCGCCCAGGCGACCGAGCGGAAGTCGCCACGCTCCCAGTCCGAGAGAATCGAGCGCACAAGGTCCAGGTTCTCGGACACGACGCCGAGTATCCCGCTCCGCAACGCACGACGCCTGGTCGATCAGGCCGCAAGAACAGCCGAACGCCCTGCGGCAGTGTGGCATCCGAGAACGCGCCCGAGAGGATTCGAACCTCTGACCTTCGGTTCCGTACCTCGGGGCGGGAGTGTCGTAGACCGTCGTGGAGTCCGAGATTCCGGACTGTCCGGGCCGCTCCACCCCTACGAGTGTCGTGGAGCGGTGTGGGGCATGTTCACACCCTGTTCGCACCGTCGGCGACCCCGAAGCGACTCCATGATGACCGCGAGGAGGTCGCCTACTCCTCCACGCCCACGGCTTTGAGGGCCTGGGCGTGGTCCGCGAAGAACTCCAGCCTGTCGATCTGGCCATCTCGAACGGTGTAGATGCCAGTAAAACTCGACAAGATCTCGATGCCGCTGCCGGGGCCAGTACCTCCCCAATCGCCTCGGAGAAGAACCCGATCCGTTCCAACGGCCCGTGCCTCCTGGATCTCCCAGCGAACGCTGATCCAGGCCTTTGCAATCTCGTCGAGCCAGCCTCTGAAGGCTTCCAGCCCTCGGAGCGGCTGTGCCTCAACGAAGGCGGAGCTATCCGGAATCACCTCGGTGTCGACTGCGTAGAACCTCAGCATTGTGTCGATATCGCCAGCGTTGTACGCCTCGTTAGCCGCCCGCACGATCTCCACATTCTCCTGCGACACCGCCTACTCCCGTTCCTCGGCGAGGCGTTGGGCGGCAGCGCGGGCTTGTTCGGGGTCCAGGTAAACCGCCACGAACGAGATCAGGTCCTCGACCCACAGCAGACACCACGCACGCCGCTGTCCGACGCTGCCCATGCTGCCCATGCTGCCTTGCTCACCGTAGACGATGAACACGACGCCGTGGCCGAAATCGCAGACCTCCTCGGGATCGACTTCGTAGCTATCCCACGTTCCGAACCAGTCTTCAAGGAACCCCCGAACCGCCCCGATGCCACGGAAGGTTCCAAGCCCGCCATCGGACAGGTCCATTACCGCGTCGGGCGCGAAAAAGCTCAAAACCGCGTCGGAATCCCGGCGACTGGCAGCGTCGAACACCTGGCGCGTACGGTCGGTCAGGTCGGGGGTCGTCGGCGGCTGCGACATCGCCTACTCCCGTTCCTCGGCGAGGCGTTCGGCGGCAGCACGGGCCTCATCGATGTCGAGGTAGGTGACGGTCCGCACCAGCAAGCCATCTACCCATGTGGCGACAGATGCGAAGCGTTCTTGAACATGCCCTGTGCTCCCCAAGGGACGACCCCCCTGGCGCATCACGGCGAACCCAATTCCGTTGCCGAGGTCGAGGATCTCCTCTCCCTTGACCTCGTACCCCTCGTAGGAGCTGATCCACTCCTCCAAGAAGCCGCGGATCGCCGCTACACCCTCGAAGGTTCCCAGTCCCAACGACGACAGATCCCAGAACGCATCGGGAGCGTACAAGCGCAGGCTCGCGTCGATATCGCCGACGTTGAGGGGATCAATGGTGCCTCGCACAAGCTCCACCAGGTCGGGCGTCGTGGACTCCTCAGCCATCACTCGCCCAGTATCCCGCCCAGGTTGGCCGAGGACATACGAAAGTATCGCCACTTTCGGAGGCGAAGCCCGCGAACTTGGGCCGTGTCGAAGCGCGCCCGAGAGGATTCGAACCTCTGACCTTCGGTTCCGTAGCTTGAGGCGCGAGTGGTGTGGAGCGTCGTGGAGTCCGAGATTCGGGGCTATTCGGGCCGCTCCACCCCCTACGAGTGGTGCTGAGCGGTGTGGGGCATGTTCACACCCCGTTCGCACCCCGTCGTCGGCCTACTCCTCCAGCCCGACGGCTTTGAGCGCCTCCGCCTCGCTCGCGTGCGTGTGCCAAGAGACGGCCTTCCCATCCCGCACCTCGACAGCGATCCACAAAGTCCGCTCAATAGGTGCTCCGCTTCGTGAACCGGTCCCGCGCAGGTGGCCCCTTGCGAACACCATGTCTCCCAAGTCTCGCAACTGATCAAGTTCGGCCCGAAGGTCTGGTAGCGCCGCCAACGTTTCTCGCCACCAAGTCCGGACGCCGTCATGTCCCCGATAGGGACCAAGCCCCTCCACCACCCGCTCGTACGGGGTGAGCTCCACGTCGGGTTCCATCAACCCCAGATAGGCATCGAGGTCGCGCCGGTTGAAGGCGTCGACGGCTTCACGGACCTGCTCCACGTTCTCCCGCGACACCGCCTACTCCTCCAGGCACAGGTCGGTGAGGGCGCGGTCGCGGTCCCAGTACTGGACGAGCCTCGTCACCTTGCCGTGGCGGACGTGAAACACCACAGCCCCCTTTACGTGAGTCTGCTCAAGCTCGACGCCGCTCGTCTTGCCGCGACCGATGGTGTTCAACAGGACGAGGACACGCTCGGCGTCAACTTCGCGGCAGCCCTCCGCCTCGACGTGGACGTTGTCCCAAGCGCTGAGCCAACCACCCCACCTCTGCGCCATCCGCGCAAGTCCTCTCACGGTCCCGTCTCCCACGCAACGACCCACGTGTACTCGATGTCTGGGTCCGCCCAATCGGCCCGGCTGAAGTCTCCGCGTTCCCAATCCGTGTAGATCGAGAGCACGAGGTCCAGGTTCTCGGACATGACGGACGCAGTATCCCGCAGGCTTTCGGCCGCTCGTCACGCCGAGGCCCGCGAACTCCGGCCGTGTCGAAGCACGCCCGAGAGGATTCGAACCTCTGACCTTCGGTTCCGTAGCACGCGGCGCGAGTGGCGTGGAGCGTTGTAAAGCCCGAGATTCGGCCCTTTTCGGGCTGTTCGGCCCCCTACGAGTGTCGTAGAGCGGTGTGGGGCATGTTCACACCGTGTTCGCACCGTCGGCGACTCTGAAGCACAAAATGACGACGACCGCTCGGGGCTTGCCTACTCCTCCAGCCCCACGGCTTTGAGGGCCTCGTCAGGATCTGCGTAGCCGACGATGCGCGCGACCTTCCCGTCGCGGATCGTGCAAGTCCAAGCGGCGCTGCTCTCAAGCTCCGACGTGCTTCCCTCGCGTCTCCCAAAGATCCGGAAGATCGTCACCACCTGATCTCCAGGATCGACGGTCCGCACGACTTCAGATCGATACGCCTCCCAGGGAGCGAGCCAGTCGAGGAGAAACTCCCGGAGCCCGTCAATCCCGACAAAGGGTCGTTCCGTGCCGATCACGGTCCCGACGATCTCGAAATCGGGATGCAGGATCGCCACGACACCTTGAGCGGCTGCGGCCCAGCTGGCGTCGTCTCGGACGAGCGGGACGAGATCCACATCGGCGTCGCCGATCAACGCCAGCGCAACCTCCACGTTCTCCTGCGACACGGCCTACTCCTCCAGCCCGAGGTCAGCGAGGGCGCGGTCGCGGTCCCAGTAGAGGACGAGCTTTGTCACCTTTCCCTCGCGTACGTGGAACAGGTTCGCTGCGTCCGCCAGGACTTCCCCGACCTCAAGCCCACTTGTCTTGCCTCGTCCGCTGAGGCACCAACACCAGGACGCGCTCGGCATCAAGCACCAGATACTCCTCTGCTTCGCCGCGCCAGTTCTCCCACACCGCCAGAACGTTGCGCCAACTCTCGGCCATCCCCGCCAAGCCGCGCCAACTCCCCTGGTCGGGTCCATCGGGGAACACGTACTCAATCTCCGGATCTGCCCACGCGACCGAGCTGTAGTCCCCGCGTTCCCAGTCCGCGTAGATCGAGCGCACAAGGTCCAGGTTGGCCCCCATCGCCCGCCCAGTATCCCGCAGGCAAGGGGAGGACCGTGGTCGGTTCTGTGAAGACTCCGACGCGGTAGCGGGGCATTCGTGACGCGCCCGAGAGGATTCGAACCTCTGACCTTCGGTTCCGTAGACCGACGCTCTATCCAGCTGAGCTACGGGCGCAGGGGGTGGAAGTCTAGCCCGCCGCCTTTCACGGCCGCCGACTCCGGGGGCCGGCGAACAACGGAGAGGGAGGGATTCGAACCCTCGAACGAGGTTGACCCCCGTTACGCGATTTCCAGTCGCGCCCGTTCAACCGCTCCGGCACCTCTCCAGTGCGCCGTCGCCCCGCGGGCTTCGCCGGGGCAGGGTCCCAAGGCTACGACACCCGCCCGTGGGAGGCGATTGCTAGGCTCCCAGCGATGGTCCTTGCCGCCAGCGAAGCCTTCGCGAAGACCTTCGGGCTCGCCGCCACCTTCATCGGGATCCAGGTGGTCGTGATCGTGATCATCATCTACATCGCCGTGCAGATCCGGGGTGAGCGCGCCCAGAACCGGGAGTACGCCGCCTCCCGCAAAGCACCCCAAGGGCCCTGACCCCCGCGTGGGGAAGCCGCCGGTGGCAGCGTCGGCAGAACGCCAGCCCTACCCCGTAGCCGCCCGGGAGCTGCTGCGCAGCAGCCTGCTCGACGCCGCCCGCGACGAGCTCGGCCACCGTCGCTGGTCGGACGTCACGATGGCCGACGTGGCGCTTGCCGCCGGGGTCAGCCGCCAGACCCTCTACAAGGAGTTCGGCTCCCGTGACGAGTTCGCCCAGGCGCTCGTGCTGCGCGAAGCCGACAACCTGCTGGACGCCGTCGAGCGGGCCGTCCACGACAACCGCGACGAGCCCGCCGAGGCGCTCGCGGCCGCCTTCGACGTGTATCTCACGGCGGCCGCGGAGAACCCCCTGATCCGAGCCGTCGTCAGCGCCGACGGAGCAGCCGAGCTGCTGACGCTGATGACCACCCACGGCGAGCCCCTGCTCGAGCGCTGCTCGGCGCGGCTCACGCGGCTGCTGCGCTCGGGCTGGCCGGTGATGCGCGACGACGACGCCGAGCTGATGAGCGAGTGCCTGGTGCGCCTGGCGATCAGCTACGCAGCTCTCCCGAAAGGGCCCGCGGCCCTCAGCGCCGCCTCCGTCGCACGGCTGCTCGGCCCGTACGTCGAGAGCCTCGGCCGCACGGCTGCGGCCTGAGTCACCTCCTACACCCCGCGCTATCGCGGCCGCGGCGGACGGCGCCATAAGATGGCCCGCGGTGAAGCTCGGACTGCTCTCGACCGCCCGGATCAACGAGCTGCTCGTCGCGGGAGCCCGAGCAACACCCGATGTCCAGGTGGTCGCCATCGGCTCGCGCGAGCCGGAGCGCGCCGAAGCCCAGGCCCAGGCGCTGGACATCCCTCGGGCACACGGCTCCTATGAGGCTCTGCTCGCGGACCCCGAGGTGGAGGCGGTCTACATCGCGCTCCCCAACTCCCTCCACGCCGAGTGGTCGGTGCGCGCTTTGCACGCCGGACGCCATGTGCTGTGCGAGAAGCCCTTCTCGCGGCGACCGGAGGAGGTCGTCCATGCATTCGACGTCGCCGACGGTGCCGGCCTCGTGCTTGCCGAGGCGTTCATGTGGCGACATCACCCTCAGGCGCGCCGACTCGTCGAGCTGCTCGAGCGGGTCGGCGACCTGCGCCTGATCCGCGCTTCCTTCTCGTTCCTGCTCGAGCGCGCCGACGACATCCGCATGCAGGCGGCGCTGGACGGGGGGGCACTGATGGACGTCGGGTGCTACTGCGTGAGCGCCACCAGACTGCTCGCGGGCGAGCCGCTGGAAGTCAGCGCCCAGCTGGTCCCCGGGAGGGACGGCGTCGACGTTCGCCTCGTCGCGTGGCTACGTTTCGCCGACGGGGTACTTGGGACGATCGACTGCGGGCTCGACGTGGCTGCGCGCGACGAGCTCGAGGTTGCGGGCACGGACGGCGTCCTTTGGCTGGACGACCCCTGGCACGCCCGCGCCCCCGCCATCGAGCTCCGGCAGGACGGTACGCTCGAGCGCATCGCCATCGAGCCCCTGAACCCCTACGCGTGCGAGCTCGAGGACTTCGCGGCGGCCGTCGCCGGCGAGCGCGCGCCGCGCTTCGGCCGAGGGGACGCGCTCGGACAGGCGCGCACGATCGCGGCGCTTTACAAGAGCGCCGAAACGAACGCACCCACGGAGGTCCGACAATGAAGACCAGCCTCGGCATCTGGGCCTTCGGGCCGATGATCACGCGCTTCGTCCCGGGCGGCTACCAGCCGGCGCATGCCTACGACGCAGAACCCGTGGCCGCAAAGGTGCATCGAGCGGTCGAGGGCCTCGGCGGCCTGATCGACGGGTACGAGTTCCACTATCCGCAGGAGCTCTCACACGAGAACTTGAGCGACGTTCGCGACGCGCTTGCGGGACACGACATCTACTGCATCGCCGGGGGCCTTCACCTCGACCCACGTTTCGGCCGCGGCGGCCTCGTGAATCCCGACCCACACGTTCGCGCAGAGGCTCGGAGGATCGTGTGCGAGGGAGCCGAGTTCGCCGGGTCGCTGGGCGCGAACATGATCATCTGGCCGGGGGTCGAGGGCTACAACTACCCGTTCCAGACCCCGTATGTGGATTCGTGGCGCTGGCTGATAGAGGGCGTGGGCGAGGCGGCGGGGATCTGCAAACAGCATGGGGTAAAGCTGTTCCTGGAGCACAAGAACTCCGAGCCGGCGATGAAGATCCTGATGCGCAACATGGGCATGACCCTGTACGTCGCCGGCAAGCTGCGCGCGGAGGGCCTCGACAACGTCCAGATCAACATGGACTGGCAGCACCTGCTGATGAACGGCGAGCACCTCCCGGAGTACGCCGCCCTGCTGCACTCGGAGGGGCTCCTCGGCCACCAACACGGCAACTCCGGGTGGGGGACCTTCGACGACGACAACATGCTCGGCACCACCGCGTTCATGGAGACGCTCGAGCTGGCCCTCGAGCTGCGCCGGTGCGGCTACGGCAAGGACGGGGAACGACTCGGCCTGGACCTGTACCCATATACGGAGGACCAGATCGGGGCGGTGAGGCGGTCGGTCATCCATTGGAACTTCATCGACTCGGTCGCCGCGAGGATCGACGACGAGGCGTTGCGGGAAGCGCAGGCGCGCAAGGACGCGGTGTCTGCCTACGAGCTCGTATATGCGGCGCTGGGCGCCTGACGCTCGGGCCGCGCGCCTGAGACGAATGTGAGCGTCTTCGGGCTCGACGTCGGTACGACCGCCGTCAAGGGACTCGCTCTCGATGGCGAGGGGCGCGTGGTAGCAACCGCAGAGGCCGGGTACGAGCTGTCGACGCCCAGGCCCGGCTGGGCCGAGCAGGATCCGGAGGACTGGTGGCTCGCCACGGCCGGCGTGCTGGAGGAGCTGCGGGCGGCGGCGGGCTCGCCGCTCGGCATCGGTCTCTCGGGGCAGATGCACGGACTGGTGGCACTCGACTCCCGTGATCGCGTGCTCCGTCCCGCGATTCTCTGGAACGACCAGCGCACCGGCGGCGAGTGCGCCGAGATCGAGGCCGAGCTCGGGCTAGAGCGGCTCATCGCCCTCACAGGCAACCGCGCGCTGCCGGGGTTCACCGCGCCGAAACTGCTGTGGCTGCGCAACAACGAACCCGACGTGTTCGCGCGGATCGCCCGGATCGCGTTGCCCAAGGACTACGTCCGCCTGCGCCTGTGCGGCGAGTACGCGACCGATGTCGCGGACGCCTCCGGCACGTTGCTCCTGGACGTGGCGGCGCGGCGCTGGAGCGACGAGATGCTCGACGCGCTCGAGCTCGAGCGCAACTGGCTGCCGGAGCTGCTCGAGAGCGAGCAGGTGAGCGGCGTGACCCTCGACGGTGTGCCCGTTGCCGCCGGCGCCGGCGACCAGGCTGCGGGCGCGCTCGGAGTGGGCGTGGTGCGTCCGGGACCGGTGTCGGTCGTGCTGGGGACCTCCGGTGTGGTGTTCGCGGCGCTCGACCGCTTCGCCGCTGACCCGCGAGCGCGCGTGCACGCCTTCTGTCACGCCGTGCCGGACACCTGGCACGCGATGGGGGTGGTGCTGTCGGCTGCCGGTTCCCTGCGCTGGCTGCGGGCGATCGTCGACGGCGACTACGAGCTGCTCACGGCCGAGGCGAGCCGCTGGCCGGCGGCAACCGAGGGGCTGCTGTTCCTGCCCTATCTGGCCGGCGAGCGCACGCCCGTCGCGGACCCAGACGCACGCGGGGCATACGTGGGGCTCAACCTCAGACACGACCGTGGCGCGCTCGTACGGGCGCTTCTGGAGGGCGTCGCCTTCGCGCTGCGCGACTCGCTTGAGCTGATCTCCGAGCTGGGCGGCCCCGCGGCGCTCGGGCGCGTGTCAGGGGGCGGCGCCCGCAGCGATGAGTGGCTGCGGATCCTCGCGAGCGTGCTCGAGATACCGCTGCAGCGCGTCGTGGTGGACGAGGCGGCGGCCTTCGGCGCCGCGCTGCTCGGGGGCGTCGCGGCCGGCGTCTGGCCGGACGTCCCCACCGCGGTTGCGGCGACGGTACGTCCCCAGGAGACGATCGAGCCCCGACCGGAGTGGATCGCCACCTACCGGGTCGCTCGTAAGCGCTACCAGGCGCTGTATCCGGCGTTGCGGGCAGTTCGCTGAGCCGACCCATCCTCCGACAGGCGTTCGCGCGCTCGCGCGAGCTGCGAGGATTGCCCGGCGCATGGAGCAGCGACGGATCGAGCGATTGGGCCGCGGCGTCGGCGTCGTCGGACTCGGTACCTGGCAGCTGGGCGCCGACTGGGGCAAGGTCAGCCCCCAGGACGCGCACGCCGTGCTCGAGGCCGCCATCGACGCCGGCATCACGTTCTTCGACACAGCCGACGTGTACGGCGACGGGCGAAGCGAGCGTTTCTGCGGCGAGCTGCACGCGCGCCACCCGGGGGTGCTCGTCGCGACCAAGATGGGCCGCCGCGTCGAGCAGCTGCCCGAGAACTACAACGCCGCCGCGTTCCGCGAGTGGAACGCACGCTCGCGCGAGAACCTCGGAATGGGGCGGATCGACCTCGTCCAGCTGCACTGCCCCCCCCGATGAGGTCTACCGCGACGACGCCGTGTTCGAGGCGCTGGACGAGCTCGTCCGGGAAGGCCACATCGCCGCCTACGGGGTCTCGGTCGAGACCTGCGAGCAGGCTCTGCTCGCGATCGACCGCCCCCACGTGGCAACAGTGCAGATCATCCTCAACTGCTTTCGCCTGAAGCCCCTCGAGGAGGTGCTCCCCGCGGCGCGCGAAGCAGGGGTCGGGATCATCGCACGCGTGCCGCTGGCCTCGGGCCTGCTGTCAGGGCGCTACGACGAGCGCACGACGTTCTCGCCGGAGGACCATCGCAGCTACAACCGCCACGGGGAGGCATTCGACGTCGGCGAGACGTTCTCGGGGGTTCCCTACGAGACCGGGCTGGCGGCCGCCCGTGAGCTGGCCGGGCTGCTGGATCCAGGGATGACGCTGGCACAGTTCGCGCTGCGCTGGGTCATCGACCAGCCGGGCGTCAGCACCGTGATCCCGGGAGCGCGCAACGGCGAGCAGGTGCGCCAGAACGCCGCAGCGGCCGGGCTCGCGCCGCTGCGCCGGGAGCAGCTGGACGGCGTCGCCGACGTGTACGACCGCCTGGTTCGCGAGCACGTCCACGCGCACTGGTGAGGGACGGCTAGGGGCGGAGCGCCAGGTCGAGCGCCTCGTCGAGCAGCCCCTGGCCCTCGAGGAAATCGACGACCGTGTAGCGCGAGCGCAGCCGGCCTCCGTAGCGCAGCCCGGCGCGCAGCATGTCCGCGTCGATCCCCAGGTAGTCCGCCGGCCGGTCCGGGATGCCGGCTCGGCGCAGCGCATCGGCGACCGCATCGAAGCGCGCCAGCGAAGGCGCCAGGCGAGCGCGCACGCCGGCCCACCGGCGCGGATCGTCAGGCCAGGAGTCGGGCACCGTCGCGATCTGGCGCTGCTTCTCGGCGACCGCCTCGAGCACCGCCGGCGGAGGCTCGCCGAGCCATGCCCGCGCGTCTGCGTCGAGCGGTTCGGCCACTGGCTGCGGGCGCCGCGGCACCTCCACGCCGCCGCCGAACGCGAACTGCTGCAGGCGCATGGCGAACACCGTCGCGTAGCCCACCTGGAGTCCGTGGAGGGCCCGCGGCCGTGCGCCCCGCAGCGCGAGCTGGTCCCAGACGTGTGAGGCGTGGTGCTCGCAGCCGCTGGCCGGGCGCGAGCTTCCGACCGCCGCCATCGCCTGCCCGGACGCGATCAGCGACTCCAGCAGCCGGGCGGTCGCCTCGACCTCCCCTGCGAGCAGTCCCTCCACGTCCGGCTCGCCCGGCGGGGGCAGCTCGCGCCAGGCCTCGCCATAGAGCAGGTGTGCCGCCAGCCAGTCCACCCTTGCGGTCGTCTTCGCGAGCAGGTCGCCGATGCCGGCCCGCGTGAGCCCCCTCGGCGCGGCGGCGGCTATCTCCGGGTCGGCGAAGATCGCCCCGGGCGCCCGCGCCGGCACTGTGAGCTTGATGCCGTCGCGCTCGAGCGCCGCGACGCTCGACGCGTAGCCGTCCATCGAGGCAGCCGTAGGGACGCTGACGAAGTCGCAGCCCGCGCAGTCGGCGGCGCGGCGGACGATGTCGGTGAGCGTGCCCGAGCCCACCGCCACGAGACCGTGGCGCAGCCGCGCGCGCACTCCTGCGGCGGCGTCCTCGGTGGCGTGGACATCCGCCGGGAGACGCAGGAGCTCGGCGTCAAGCTGACGCGCCACCCATCTGCCGGCCACCGCCTCGGTGTTGGCGTCCACGACCACCAGGGCCGGCCTCGCCACATGCGCCGGGAGCTCTTCGAGCGCTCCCTGCTGCAGCACGATCACTGCCCGTAGTAGGCGTGAGGTCCGTGCTTGCGCTCGAAGTGCTTTTGGCGTATCGCCTCTGCGAGCGGCTCTCCGCCGGGTGCGAGCAGGGTCGTGAGCAGGGCGAGGCGGGCGACCTGCTCCAGCGTCACCGCGGCCTCGACGGCGGCCGCCGGGGAGCTCCCCCACGCGAACGGCCCATGGCCCCGCACGAGGGCGCAAACGTCATGCTCGGTTGTCGCCTCCACGATCACGCGACCGGTTGCCCCCTCGTAGTCCTCGTCCACCTCCTCGGCGGTCAGGGGACGCGTCAACGGGATCGGCCGGTCGCTGAGGTCGGCATGGGTCGTCCCCAGCAGCGGGATCTCACGCTCGGCCTGCGCCCACGCAGTCGCCCATGTCGAGTGCGTATGCACGATCCCCCCGATCCGGTCATCGGCCCGATACAGCTCGAGGTGGGTGGGGGTGTCGGTAGACGGCCGGCGATCGCCCTCGACGATGTTTCCGTCGAGGTCGAGGACGACGATGTCGTCCAGCGTCATCGATTCGTACCGAACGCCGCTGGGCTTGATCGCCACCAGCCCGCGATCGCGATCGATGCCGCTGACGTTGCCCCACGTGAGCGTCACGAGCCCGTGCGCAGGCAGCGCCGCGTTCGCCGCGAGCACCTGCTCGCGTATCACAGCTCGTGCACCTCCACGTCCAGGAGCTCGCCGAGGCGCCGCCAGCGGCGGGCGTGCTCTCCGAGGTTCGTGACGAAGTGGTGGGGACCGCCGAGCCTCAGCCAGTGGTCCATGAAGTCCTTGACGTCGGAGTCGGGTCGGAAATGGAAGTAGGGCATCTCGACGTTCGGAAGCTCGGGCGTGTCGAGTACCTCTCCCCGGCCGACCAGCAACCGGTAGTGCTCGCCTTCGAGCGGCACGAGCGCCGCCACGGTCGCCGGCCCGGGCTGGGCCGAGAAGACCGTGGTCGGCGGGTTGCCGAGTCCGCCGATCCCCAGCTCGCGGTCGATCAGGCGCACCGGGCGGTCCGGGCGGGCGATCTTCCAGTTGCCCTCCCCCATGTGGCTCACGAGCACCGAGCCGAGCTCGAAGTCCATCGCGTACAGCTCGCTGAAGTTGGCATCTCCGATCAGCCTCTGGGCGGCGCACATCAGGGTCGTCGTGTTGGTGTCGCCCTCGGCCGCGTAGCCGTACCCGTCGGCCATCAGGTCAGAGGCCGCCAGCAGCGGCAGCTGCTCGAAGCGGCCGTCGCCCCCGAGCGAGTCGAAGTGAGCCGAGAACCCGCTGTAGCCCTTTTCTTCGAGCAGGTCACGCAGCGCCAGCTCGAAGCGGACCGCGTAGACGTGCGAGGAGTGTGGCAGCGCCGGATCGATCTCGAAACGGCCGCTGTGCTCGCTGACGAGCTCACCGACGCGGTCGTCGCTGACGGCCTCGATGCGTCGGTGTAGATCGCCGAGATCCTCGGCGATCACAGCCGGTCCCAGGCGGCGAAGCATCGCGGGCGCGTCGTACAGGATGTCGCCCATGCCGTTCATCGGGTAGCCGAATAGTGCGATCCTCGCCGAGCGCATGGCCGTCACGGTGGCCGCGGCGTTCGCCCAGTCGGCAAAGCTGTGCACGAACGCGTCCGAGTCCCATTCGCCCGTGATCACCGAGAAGGGCCGCCGCGCGCGCACGAGCGCGTTCGCCTGGTCCTGGGCGCCGTGGATGCCCTGGTTGTAGGTGAGGTCGGCCATGTCCCAGGAGGGGGTGACCGCGCGCTCCGGCTGGATGTTCGCGAGCAGCAGGGGAAGCGGGGTCTCGAGCAGCGCCCGCACGGTCCTCATCGCGGGGCCGTAGGTCAGCATCACGATCGCGATCCCGTCGAGGCCCCGCGCGCCGTAGTCCTTCACGATCTCCTCGACGTCCTCGCGGTTGCGAGCCGACCGGGTGAACTGCACGTCGGCAACCTCTGCGAGGCGCCCCGCCACCGCCTCGGCGTACGCCGCCTGCCTCTCAGTGATCCCGGGGAGCATCGCGTCGTAGAGCTCCTGCATGATCCCGAGCAATCCGATCCGGGGCTTCACGATGCCGTCCTCTCAGCGTGGATGTGCTTCAGAGCGTGTAGCAACTCGGCGTGCGAGCGACCGAGCCGCTCGTACAGATCCCGGTAAACAGCGTAGACGCGATCGTAGACCTCGCGCGCCTGCGGGTCGGGCGTGTAGCTGCGCGCGATCCGCGGTCGCGTCGCGGCAATCGCACCGGCGATGTCGGGGAAGTAGCCACCCGCCAGGGCGCCGAACAGCGCGGCTCCACGTGCGGGCACCTGCGCCGAGTCCGGAACGCTCACGGGCAGCCCGCTCGTGTCGGCGATCACCTGCATCGTGAGCGGGCTCTTTTCGGCGATGCCGCCACAGGCGACGATCTCGCCGAGACGCATCCCGTGTTCCTCGAAGTTCTCGATGATCCGCCTGTTTCCGAACGCGATCGACTCGAGCAGGGCGCGGTAGACCTGCTCGCGCGTGGTCTGCAGCGTGAGCCCCGCGATCACGCCACTGAGATCGGCGTCCGCGAGGATCGTGCGGTTACCGTTCCACCAGTCGAGCGCTACGAGCCCGCTCTCCCCCGGCCCGATCCTCGCCGCAGCCCGCTCGAGCTCCTCGTGGTCGCAGCCGGGCGGCGCCAGCGTGTTCACGAACCAGGCGAGCATGTCGCCAACCGCTGCCTGACCGGCCTCGTAGCCGTAGGAGCCGGGCAGGATGCCGTCGCGCACGACGCCCGTGATTCCCGGCAGGCGCATCTCCGCCGGATCCACGACGAGATCGCAGATCGAGGTGCCGACGACCATCACGAACGTCCCCGGCGAGTCGACGCCGGCGCCGGGGACCGACACGAAGGAGTCGACGTTGCCGACTGCGACGGCCACCGAGTCGGGGAGGCCGAGGCGCTCGGCGAGCTCCCGGCGCAGGGTGCCGGCGCGGGTGCCGAGCGGCGCGAACTCTCTCCCCAGCTTCGCCGCGGGCTCGTCGAACCCCGGGTAGGCGGCCTCGAAATACTCGATCGGCGGCAGCCCTTCCTCCTGCGACCACATCGCCTTGTAGCCCGCGGTGCAGCTCTGACGGCGCTCGTTGCCGGTCAGCTGCCAGACGATCCAGTCGGTCGCCTCGATGAAGCCGTGGCAGGCGTCGTACACCTCGCGGTCCTCGAGCCACAGCTCGATCAGCTTGGGGAAGTACCACTCCGAGGAGATGCGCCCGCCGTAGCGTGAGAGGAAGCTCTCCCGCCGTGCCACGGCGACCTCGTTGAGACGGTCGGCGACGGGTTGGGCCGCGTGGTGCTTCCACAGCTTCGGCCACGCGTGCGGGCGGGTCCTCCAGCGCTCCTGCTTGAACAGCGGCTGCCCGTCGCCCGCAACCGGCAGGACCGTGCACGAGGTGAAGTCCACTCCCAGGCCTACGACCCCGTCCCGCGCGGACGGCACCTGTTCGAGCACCGCCGGGATGGCGGTGTCGAGCACCGCCATCCAGTCGTCGGAATGCTGGAGAGCCCAGTCGGGCGGCAGTTGCTCACCGCCGTCGGGGAGCTCGCGGTCGAGCACCCCGTGCGCGTAGCGGACCTCGCTGACCGCGGCCTCTGCGCCGCTGTCGAGCTCGAGCAGCACGGCGCGCCCCGACTCCGTGCCGAAGTCGACGCCGAGCGCGTATCGGGCCTGCGTCACCGCGAGGCCGTCGAGCCGGCGGCCTGGGCAGCCGTGTCCGCCTCGATCGCGGCCTGCCGCGCGCGGCGATACTCCTCCACGACGATGTTCGTCAACTCTTCGACGGACGTCTCGGCGGTCGGCTTGTCGAGCCCGATCGTCCCATCCTGGATCAGGTTGACGCGATCGCAGGTGGCGAGCACGTGCACGTAGTTGTGCAGCACCATGATCACCGAGACGTTGCCTTCCTCTTTCAGGCGCTGGATCAGCTCGAGGATCTGGCCGCCCTCTTTGGCGCCCATCGCCGCGAGCGGCTCGTCGAGCAGCAGGATGTCGGCCTCGCCGTAGACGGTCCGCGCAACCGCGATCGCCTGGCGCTGGCCGCCCGAGAGCCGGGCGACTGGAACATCCAGACGCGGGATGTTGATCCCGATCTCGTCGAGCGCTTTGCGCGCTTCGCGCCGCATGCGGGCGTTCTCCAGGAACGGGATCGGGGAGTGCACCCGCTCGCGACGCAGGAACAGGTTGTGGTAGACCGACAGCTCGTCCACGAGCGCGAGGTCCTGGTAGACGGTGTCGATCCCGTGGGCACGTGCGTCGTCGACGCTTTTCGGCTCGTAGGGCTCCCCGTGCAGGAACATGTCTCCAGAGTCGCGCTTGTAGAGGCCGCAGATGATCTTGATCAGCGTGGACTTGCCGGAGCCGTTGTCGCCGAGCAGGCCGAGCACCTCGCCCTTCTTGAGCGTCAGGTTGATGTCGCGCAGCGCCGTGATCGGGCCGAAGCTCTTGGCGATGTGCTCGACCCGCAGCACCTCCTCACCCGCGCCGGGCTTGGCAGAGCTCGTCGCGTGCGCCGCGTCGGAGGCTCCAGCGCCGGCGGCCCGGGCCTCGTCGGCCGCCACCTGCTCGGCCGGGAGCATCGGCTCATCCGGCGGGAGCCCACCACCTGGGGGCTGCTCAGGCAAGTCCGGACCCCGTGCGCACGCGCTGGACGAACACGTTGATCGACATCACGAGAATGATCGCGAGACCCAGATAGAGGTCCAGGTAGTCGGCGCTGACGCCCTTGATGATCAGCCCGTCGTGCAGGATGCCGAGGAACAGCGCCCCGATCAGCGCACCGACGACCGTGCCGGACCCACCCCGCAGCAGCGTGCCGCCGATCACTGCCGCGGCGATCGCCTGGAAGAGGATTTCGTTCGAGCCCGAGGGATCCGGGGTCGCCGTCACTGCGCGCACCGCCTCGAGGACCCCGACGAGCCCCGCGCACGTCGCACACATGATGAAGTTGCGGATCATCACGAGCCGCACCCGCACACCGGCCTCCGCCGCGCCGAGCCGGTTACCGCCCACCCCGACCGTGTAGATGCCCCAGCGGGTGAACGTCAGCACGAGCTGTAACAAGATCACGATGCCCAGAGCCCAGATCAGCTCCGAGTAGGTGCCACCGCCGAAGATCTGCGCGAATGTGTCGACGTGGAGCGACGAGGTGCCGGGGGTCGCCACCGGCGCCGCATGCGAGGTCACGAGGGTCAGGCCCTCCAGCACGAACAGCATCCCGAACGTGGCCACGAACGAGGAGATGCCCACGACGGCGATGAAGAAACCGTTCACGAGGCCGATAGCCGCGCTCCCCACCAGCGCCAGGATCACCGCGGGGACGAGTGGCAGGCCTGCGTGTGCGAGTTTGTAGAAGATGAACGGCGTGATCAGGTAGACGGCGCCGATCGACAGGTCGATCTCGCCGTTGATCATGATGAACACCTCGCCCGCCGCGAGGATCGCGATCGGTGCGAAGTAGGGCAGCAGCGTCTTGAAGTTGGCGCTCGTCGCGAAGCCTTCGGCCGTGATGAGGAAGTAGACGAACGTCGCGATCGTGACGACGATGATGCTGCCCTCGCGCAGCGTCAGGAAGCCGCGCAGCAGCTTCGCCGCCCTCGCTCCGAGGGTCCGGCTTCCGGCCGGACCCCCGGTGGGAGCTTGCGCCGAGGCTTCGCTTCCCGATGCGACAGCCACGGCGGGACGCTACGCGTTCTGGACGCCCGGCGTGGAGGAGGTTCCCTCGAAGCGGCTCTTGGTGCTCACGTACGGCTTGACCGTTTCTTCGTTGAGGAACTTCAAGCCAGTGTTCACGTCGGCAGGGCCCGTCAGGGTCTTCGACACCTGGTACAGGTACAGCTCGAGGACCGGCAGGAACCCCTGAAGGTAGGGCTGCTGGTCGATCGTGAACTGGATGTAGCCTTCGGAGAGCAGCTTCTCGGTGTTTTCGAGCAGGTCATAGCCGCCGCCCTTGACCTTCCCCTTGGCACCTTTCTTCTGGATGGTCTTGGCGACGCCTTCGGTCGAGCCTGCGTCCACCGCGAACATCCCCTTGGTTTCGGGATGGCCGGCCAGATACGATTCGATCACCGTGAGCTCCTGAGGAACCGCGGCGCCAGTGGCGATCACGTGCGTCGTGATCGAGGAGTGTTTTTTCAGCGTCTTCAGCGCGCCGTTGATGCGCGGTTGGATGTTCAGCGAGCCCGGCGTGGCGATGAACAGTGCGACGTCCCCCGAGGGAACGAGTTCGGCGATGTGCAGGCCCATCACTTCGCCCGACACTTCGAGGTTCTGGCCGATGTAGGCCAGGCGTTGATTGGCAGGGGGTTCGACGTCGGCGTTGTAGGAGACCACCGGGATCCCCGCCCCCAGCGCGTTCTTGACCGGCGCGTTGAACGCCGTCAGGTCGACCAGCGACACCGCGATGCCGTCGACTTTCGCCGCGATCGCACTGTTCACGGCGTTGACCATCTGACTGACGTTGCTCGTTTCCGAGCCGGTCCACGAGTACGTGCAGCCGAGCAGTTTGCAGGCATCCTGGATGCCGTACTGGGTAGGGACGAAGAACGGGTTCGTCGTGACATGGTTGACAAATGTGAATTTGAAGCTTTCGTTGGTGCCGAAGATGCTGCTGGCGCCGCTGCTGGAGCTCGCGCTCGACCCACAGGCGCTCAGCAAAGCCCCGACTGATCCCGCGGCCGCCCCGGTCAAGGCCGTGTTGCGCAGGAACGTGCGCCTATCGAACCCCGACCGTCCGGCCTTCGCGTCGTCGTAATCCAAACGCTCCGCCGCTTCATGCGAATGGTCCGCATCAGACATCTCGCGTCCTCCTCTCGGACTGGTTTGCGGTGCGTGCCGCGCACGCAATGCGCCGTCGGACACTACCTTGTCGGTCCGCGCGATGGCCGTCAAGCTCCACGACGGCGGTGATGCCGCAGATTTGCTGCGGAAAACATCTCATCCTCAGCATGACACGCAGGCCCCGCGCGTCCGCACCGGCGCGTTCCCATCCATGGTCGCGGCCGGCAACCGGTCGCACCGCACTGTGGGTATACCTTCGCGTCATGTCCGACGGACCCGAGGCGCGTCCGGCAGCGCTGCCCGACGCTGGCGCACACGGCGACGCCCCGGCGGATGGGCCTTCGGCGGGGACGCAGCGCTATGGCCCGTTGCTGATCGAGCGCCGCAGCAAAGACGACGGGCGCGAACTGATCTTCTTCCTCGACACGCGGGAGCCGGGTTGAGCGAACTCCGTTTCAACGAGCTGCGGGGGGAGGAGGTCGTGTACGCGATCCACCGCCAGGAGCGCACCTTCCTGCCCACCCGCGAGCACTGCCCGCTTTGCCCCACACGTCCCGGCGGGCCCCCCACCGAGATCCCTGCCGAGAGCTTCGAGATCGTCGTGTTCGAGAACCGCTTTCCCGCCTTCGAGGAGCCGCACGGGACGGCGGAGGTGGTCGTCTACACCGACCGGCACGAGGGGTCGCTCGGAGCCCTGCCGCCGATGCGCGCCGAGGCGTTGATGTGGGTGTGGCGCCAGCGCTACGAGGAGCTCGGGGCGCGCGAGGAGATCGACTACGTGTACGTGTTCGAAAACCGCGGAGTCGAGGTGGGCGTGACGCTCCACCACCCCCACGGGCAGATCTACGGGTATCCGTTCCTCCCTCCCGTGCCGTCCCTGGAGCTGGCAGCGGACGCCCGCCTGGGGTCGTGTGCCGTCTGCCGGCTGAACGCCGACGAGCTGGCCGACGGGCGACGGATCATCCACGAGGACGGGGGCGTGCTCGCCTTCGTCCCCCGCGCGGCGCGATGGCCGTATGAAGTGCACGTCGCCATGCGCGAGCACCGACCCAGCCTGTCCGACTGCGAACCCGCGGAGCTGCGGCTGCTGGCGGGGACGCTGCAGCGTGTGGTGCGTGGCTTCGACACGCTGTTCGCGCGTCCGTTCCCGTACGTGATGGCCGTGCACCAGCGCCCCACCCGCTCGGGGGCAAGGCTCGACGGTCACCTGCATGTCGAGTTCTACCCGCCGCTGCGCACGGCCGACAAGCTCAAGTACCCGGCCGGCTCCGAGCAGGGCGCGGGCACGTTCATCTCCGACGTCCTGCCCGAGGAGTCCGCGGAGCACCTGCGCGAGGCGCTCTCCCGTGCCGGCTGAGAGCGTCGGCGCGTTCGCCCCGGGACGCGTCAACCTGATCGGGGAGCACACCGACTACAACGGGGGGCTCGCTCTCCCGTTCGCGATCGCCGAGGGCATCACGGTGAGCGCAGAGGCGCTCGGCGGTGGGGACACGGCCCATGACGGGTCGCGCATCGAGGCCCGCGCCCTCGACCTCGACGAGCGCGACGCCTTCGATATCGGCGAACCCTGGCCGAACGGTGGCTGGAGGGCCTTCGTGCGCGGGACGGCCGGTGAGCTGCAGAACCAGGGCTGGACGTTCCCCTCGGCGACGCTCGAGATCGGTGGCGACCTGCCGCGCGGCGCCGGTCTTTCCTCCTCCGCCGCACTGGAGGTCGCGCTCGCGCTGGCGCTGCTCGAACTCGCACGGGAGCCCCGTCCGCCGCACCCGGACGCCATCGCGCTCGCGACGCTGTGCTCGCGCGTGGAGAACGACTGGGTGGGAGCGAGGACCGGCCTGCTCGACCAGCTCGCGAGCCTGTGCGGCGAGGCCGAGCACGCGGTGCTGATCGACTTCCGCACGCTCGAGATGGAGCCCGTGCCGCTGCGGCTCGAGGCGTGGCGGCTGGTCGTGCTCGACTCGGGTGAGCGCCACGACGTGGCGAGCTCGGGCTACAACGACAGGCGGGTGGAATGCGCCCGAGCATGTGAGCTGCTCGGCATCGAGTACCTCAGCGAAGCCAACACGGGGGCGCTGGGCGACCTGCCGGAGACCCTGCGCAAGCGCGCCCTGCACGTGCTCGAGGAGGACGCCCGTGTGCGCACGGCCGCGTCCGCCCTGCGTCGCGGCGACCTCGCTCCGCTGGGAGAGCTGCTGAACGCCTCCCACCGCAGCCTTCGAGACCAGTACGAGGTGTCCACGCCGGCCCTCGACGCCGCCGCCGCGCGCCTGCGCGAGTGCGGCGCCGCCGGCGCGCGCATGATCGGAGGCGGCTTCGGGGGGAGCGTCCTGGGCCTGTTCGGTCCCGGCTCGCGGCCGCCCCCGGAGGCGCGCGAGGTGCAGCCGAGCGCCGGCGCCCACGTGCTCGAGTCGGAGACCCGCCGGACCTGAAGCGGACCGGGGCCTCGCCGCAGGCGCGCGGCGAGGGTGCCTACAGGCGCGCGCACAGCAGCGCCGCGGCCGCCAGCGGCATCGCCACCGACATCGCCATCAGCGCACCGTCGAGCGGGTCGAGCAGGCCCTCCACCGACAGTGGCTCGCTGGTCCCGTCGCTCCGCTCGCGCGTGCCCGTGACGGCGGCCGTCCGTCTGCGCAGCTCCCGTGCCGGCGCCGAGAGCCGGCGTTGGGCGAGGCTGATCGCCAGGCAGGCGGCGGCGATCAGCAGGCCCGCCGCTTCGATCCGCAGCGCGTTCACGAAGAAACCGGTGAAGGCGGGGAACGCACCCCATCCGACCGCGAACCACATGTCGCTGTGGAAGCGCCCGCCCGCGAGCTCGAGGTTGTAGGCCGGCAGGAAAAGGCCACCTGCGAGCACCAGCGGCGCCAGCCACACCGACACCGTCACGATGCCGGCCACGCCGATCGCCAGCGCCGCAGCGAGGCTGAGCACCGCCGCCGACAGCAGGAAGCGGTCGCTGAACGAGGTCCCGAGGGGCCGGTCATGGAGCTCGTCGAGCGCGTGGGCGGCGACTCCCACCGCCAGCGCGAAGGCCGCGAGTCCCCACAGCAATCGCGACACGTAGACGGTGGGCGCAAGCGCCGCACCGATCGCGAAGTAGCTGAGGCACCACAGCGTGTAAGGGGGATGCAGCAGCGCGGCGAGCTCCCCCACGCGGCCGCGACCCCGCGCGTAGAAGGCCGGCCGCCTGGCGTCGGCCGCGAGCTGCCGGGACGCCGGGCGCGCCACCGGCCTCACCCGCCCCGGTCCGGCGGGCGGGCCTTGCGGGCGCTCATCACCACGCCCGCCCCGAAGCTCATCCTGCGTACCTCGACCTGCTCGAGGCCCGCTCCGCGCCAGTAGCCTTCGACCCGCTCCTGCGGATGGCTCCTGTAGAAGCCGCGGATGCTCGGGCCGAGGAAGCGGCCCACCTGCTCCCACTCCCGCGAGAACATCCGACCGAGCAGCGGCAGGCCGATGCCGGTGTACATATCCCACGCGGCGCGCGCCGGGGCGAACGGGGGCACTCCGAACTCCACCGACCCGATCGCTCCGCCGGGGCGGAGCACCCGTGCGAGCTCCGCCATCGTGGCCTGCGGATCGTCGACGTAGCGCAGCAGGTAGGTGAAGGTGACCGCGTCGAAGCTGTCGTCCGGGAACGGCAGCCGCTCAGCCTCCGCCTGCAGCAGCTCGGCGGGCGAACCGGGCGTGGAGGCGAAGCGCGCCCGTGCCGCCGCCAGCATCGCCGGGCTCTGGTCGACCGCCACGATCGAGCAGTCGGCGCGTGACCGGATCTCAGCCGCGACCAGGCCCGTTCCCGTCGCCACGTCGAGCACGCGCTCGCCACCGCCCAGCCGCAGCGAGTCGACCATCGCCGAGCGCCAACGAGGGTCCTGCCAGAAGCTGAGCGCCGCCGACAGCGCGTCGTAGCGGCGCTCGAGTCCGTTGAAGAGCTCGATCGCCTCGAGCTTGCGAGGCGACCTCGGCGCTCCGGTCTCGGCGGTCGCCGCGTGTGGGCTCTGGGAATCGACGATTTCTGAAAGGCTAACCGCCCTCGCTCGTGGCAGACCAACCGACGACGACACCCCGGGTGATGCTCATCACCGGAGCCTCCAGCGGCATCGGAGAGGCGGTCGCACGGCGGCTCGCTCGCGAGCCCGGCGCGGAGCTGGTGCTGGTCGCCCGCCGGGAAGACCGGCTCCGCAGCCTCGCCGACGAGCTGGGTGGGGCGCGCACCAGCGTCCTCGCGCTCGACCTGCTCGACGACGACGCGCCGGAGCGCGTGCGCGAGCACGTGGCCGAGCACCACGGCCGTCTCGAGCTGCTCGTCAACAACGCCGGCGCCGCCTGGCGGGCCCGCTTCGCAGAGGGTGGCTACGAGAACGTCAGGCGCACGATGGCGCTTAACTTCGACGCGCCGGTCCGTCTCACCGAGGCGCTGCTGCCGCTGCTGCGGATCAGCGCCCCGAGCGCGATCGTGAACGTCGCCTCCACCGCGGCACGCGTGGCCCGTGCCGGCACGGGCGCCTACAGCGCGTCGAAGTTCGCGCTGGCCGGCTGGTCCGACGCACTGTGGGCCGAGGAGCAGCCCAACGGCGTCCACGTGGGACTGGTGCTGCCGGGCTTCATCACGACAGAGGGCTTTCCCCAGTCCGAGCTGACCGAGCGGGCGGCCACCCGCTGGATCGTCTCCACGCCGGAGCGCGCCGCCGAGGCCGTGGTCCGCGCGGGCCTCGAGCGACGAGCCGAGGTGTACGTGCCGCGGCCGTACGCGATCGCCGCCGCGCTGCGCGTGCTCGCGCCCGGGCTCGTCCGACGGGCGATCGGCGGCGGAAGCGCGAGCGTGCTCGTGCCCAAGACCGCCGCTCAGGAGGCGGAACACAGCCGCAACGGGGCGAGCGCGACCTGAGGTACCGGTCGCATGGGGGCGGCGCTCGTGCTGTTCACCCGCGACCTGCGGGTCCACGATCACCCGGCGCTGACGGCCGCGACCCGCGACTGCGAGGCGGTCCTGCCCGCGTTCGTGCTCGATCGCGAGCTGTTGCGACGGTCGGGAGCGCCACCCAACCGCGTCGCCTTCCTGCTCGAGAGCCTGCGGGATCTCCGCCGTTCGCTGCGACGCGTGGGAGCGCAGCTGGTCGTGCGCGAGGGCGACGTGGTCGAGGAGGCGATGCGGCTCGTGGACGAGTGCGGCCTGTCGACCATCTACATGAGCGCGGACTACACGCCATATGCCCGCGAGCGTGGGCTGCGACTGCGGTACGCGTGCGAGCGCGCGCGGGTCCGGCTGCGGACCTTCGACGGGGTCACCGTCGTGGCCCCCGGCACGCTAACGCCGACCGGCGGCGACCACTACCGCGTGTTCACGCCCTACTGGAGGGCCTGGAGCGCGATGCCCCGACGGCCGCTCATGCGTGCACCGTCACGGCTCACACCGGTCCGCCACACCGCCGCCGGGTCCCTGCCGGCGCTCTCCCGGCTGACGGTCGGGGCGCCTGCCGTCGATCGCCAGCGCGGTGGTGAGAGCGACGGTCGCGCCCAGCTGGAGCGCTGGCTGCGTGGGCATGCCGGACGGTACGAGCAGCAGCGCGACGATCTCGGCGTCGAGCGAACCTCCCGGCTGAGCGCCTACCTGCACTTCGGATGCCTCTCGCCCGCCGTGGTGCTCGATCGCATGGAACGCCGGGGGGGCGGCTGGCGCGTCGAGAGCCGCGACGCCTTCGCGCGGCAGCTCTGCTGGCGGGACTTCCACCACCAGGTGCTGTTCGCCCGCCCCGACATCACACACGCCGACTACCGTCCCCGCGGGGACCGCTGGCGCCGCTCGGAGGCCCTCGCAGACGCATGGCGCGAGGGCCGGACCGGCTACCCGATCGTCGACGCCGCGATGCGCCAGCTGCTGCGCGAGGGATACATGCACCCCCGCGCACGGCTGATCGTCGCCTCGTTCCTGACGAAGACGCTGTACCTGGACTGGCGCGTGGGGGCGGCGCACTTCGCGTCGCTGCTGATCGACGCCGACGTTGCCGACAACGTCGGCAACTGGCAGTGGGTCGCCGGAACGGGCAACGACACGCGGCCCAACCGCGTCCTCAACCCGCTCCGCCAGGCTCATCGCTACGACCCCCGCGGCGACTACGTGCGACGGTACGTCCCCGAGCTCGCCTCCGTGGCCGTCGCGGCCGTACACGAACCGTGGACGCTCGACGTGGGACGGCGCCGTCCGCGCTATCCCAACCCGATCGTCGAGCTCGAGGGGACCGCGCGGGCGCTGCGGGCGCGCCGGCGGGGGTGAGCTCTCGCCCATGTGCCGTCCCGCCTGCGCCCGCCGCTAGCCGGTGCGCGCCACGATCACCGGCGGCGAGGTCGGCGCCGGACTGCCTCCGAGCGGCTCGGCCGTCACCAGCACCGCCGTCACGCCGGCGATGGCGCCCGGAACCGCCACCGTCGCCCCGCCGGAGCCGCTGACCGTGAACAGGGCATCGGTGGGCTGCGGCGCCCCGCCCCGCTGCACCCACACCTCGTAGGTACGCCGCGGGGGCGCCTGGGGCATGCCGTTGACGAGCAGTTCCCCCCTGCCGTTGCTGATTCGCAGCGAGGCTGTGGCACCTGGGGCGAGCACCCGGGCGCGCACCACGCGGGGGCTCGCGCCGCCGCCCGAGCCGGCGAGCGCGATCACGGCGAGCACGATCGCCACGGCCGCCAGCGCGGCGACGGCGCCCATCGCCCAGCGCCCCGGCGAGCTCCCGCGCGAGGCCCGAACGTCCCGCACGCCCCTCCACCGGCGGCCCGACGCGCCGTCGGGGGCGTCCCCGGCGACGGCGCCCATCAGCCGCTGCTTCAACTCGGGCGGGGCGCTCAGCTGGGGCGCGGCCAGCGGCAGCGCGTCGGCCACGACCTGCAGGCGGGCGACCTCTTCGCGACAGGCCGCGCAGTCCTCCAGATGGGCCGCGAAGCGCCGGTTCTCCTCGCCCGTCAGAGCGCCCAGCACGTAGGCGGCCGCGTCCTCGTCAAAGGGATCGTGCGAGCGGGCGCTCATCGCATCGCCTCGGCCGGGTGGGCAAGGGTGGATCGCATCTTCGCCAGGCCCAGACGCATGCGCCCCTTGACGGTGCCCACCGGGGTACCGAGCATCGACGCGATCTCGACGTGTGTCAGGCCGCCGAAGTAGGCGAGCTCGATGACCCGGCTCTGCTCTTTGGGAAGCTGCTCGAGAGCGTCGCGCACTTCGCGGGCCTCCTCCCGCCGGGCGACCTCGAGCTCCGTGCGCTCGGGGGCGGGAACCTGTGCCTCGATGACCTCGTCGTGGACCACCCCACGGTCACGGACGCCCCGGCGCCGGACCCCGTCGATCGCGCGGTTGTGGACGATCCCGAGCACCCACGTGCGCACGCTGCCGCGGCCCCGGTCATAACGGGCCCTGGAGCGCCACAGCGACAGGAACGCCTCCTGCGTCACGTCTTCGGCGAGCGCCCGCTGACCGCAGATCCGCATCGCCAGCGAGAAGGCGGCCTCGGCGTGGCGGTCGTAGATCACCTCGAAGGCGTGGGCGGCGCCTTTGTAGACGAGCTGCATCAACTCCTCGTCGGCGAGCGCCCCCAGGGGCTCGTTCGCCGACTCCCCGCCCGTGGAGCGCCCCGCCTTGAACATCACGGCAATCCTTACGCCGCCGCGGCCCTGCCGGATCACCCGCTAGCGCGGGTCTCGCCACATCTTCCACATCGGTGGCCCGCGCAGAAGCCGGATCTCCTCGGTCACCTGGAAGCCGTGGCGTGAGTAGAAGGCGATGTTGCTCTCCTTCGACGACTCCAGGTATGCGCCGACGCCGTCCTGGTCGCAGCGATCGAGCACGGGGCCCATCACCGCCGATCCGAGCCCGTGTCCCTGGGCGCTCGGATCCGTGCCGAGCACGGCCAGGTACCAGTGGGGCGGGTCGTGGGGGTGGTGCTGCTCGAGTTTCTCCCAGCCAATCGCCGCGCGCGGCATGCGCCCGATCAGGCGGGGGTGCATGAAGGCGGGGAGCATCGCGACGACTTCCCGCACCGACATCTTCCAGCGTCCCGGGGGCGCCCACAGGGCCGCACAGCGGAGCTCACCATCGGTCCACACCTCCTGTTCGCCCACCAGCTGCAGCATGCGCGTCCCCTGGAAGCGTTCGAGTGCCTTCAGGCGCAGGCTGTCGACCCGGAAGGCCCAGCCGGCGACCGGGTCATCGAGGAAAGCCCGGGCCAGCACGCCGGCCAGCGCCGGGACGTCGTCCCGGGTGACCCTGCGCAGCTGCGTGGCCGAAGCCGCCACATTCGGCATTCTCCACGGCAACGGGACGAGATGTCCGGACGCTAGGCTTCGGCGCCCATGAACGACGCCATCACGCCGCCGGAAGCCGCCTATCACCTTCTGCTGGAGCCCCAGGAGGTGGCAGTGACCACGAGCGCGCTGCACCTGCTGATCTCCGACGAGGCCCACCAGCCCGACATCCGGCGGCTCGCGCGAGAGGTGCTCGCTGGGCTGGAGGCGGAACCGGACGAGTTCGGCGTGGTGACGGTGGCGTTGACGCCCGGACAGCTGAAGATCACCCACACGGCCGTTCACCTCCTGCTCGACGACCTCCAGCGCGAGCAGGCCGACGAGATGCAGATCCTGCACGGGATCCTCGACAAGCTCCCCGACGAGCACGCGATCCGCGCGATCCGGCTCTAGCCGCTCGCCGGCTGCTGGAGCTGTGTCGATGGCCGAGCGGCGATACCTGCCCGCACCCGAGCGGGAACGGCGCGCGCGCTCGTTCGGAGCGGTCGCCCGCGAGTACGAGCGCGGCCGGCCTTCCTATCCGCGTGCGGCCGTCGACTGGGTGCTCGGGCGCAAGCCGCTGCGAGTCCTCGACCTCGGGGCCGGCACCGGGAAGCTGAGCGCGGCCGTGCTGGCCGCAGGGCACAGCGTCGTGGCTGTGGAGCCGCTTGCCGAAATGCGGGCGGTGCTGGCCGAAGCCCTGCCGCAGCTCGAGACGCTCGACGGCAGGGCAGAGCAGCTGCCACTGCCCGACGCGAGCGTGGACGCCGTCGTCGTCGGGGCCGCGTTCCACTGGTTCGAACAGGGCCCGGCGCTGGACGAGATCGGGCGTGTTCTGCGGCCACGCGGCACGCTGGGCCTGCTCGGCAACGGCTTTGACACCTCCGTGCCGTGGGCGGCGGCGCTGCGCCGGATCCTGGGGCCGCCGGCGATCGAGAAACGCGGGCACTGGCCGGCCCGGGAGGAGCTGCGGGGCCGCTTTGCCGAGGTGCGAGACCGCCGCTTCCCCCACACCCAGCTCGTCGATCGCGGGCGCCTGCGCGACCTTGCGCTGTCGCGCAGCTCGCTGGCGGTGAAGGATCCTGGCGCGCGCCACGCGACGCTCGCGCGGGTGGACGCGCTGTGGGAGCGCGAGCCCGAGCTCGCCGGGCGGGACGAGGCCACGCTGCCCTGGGTGGCGCGGGTCAGGCGCTGCCGGGGGACGCCGCGCTGACGCCCGCGCAGGGTTCGGCCGCCCGTGGCACCTGCTGGGTGATGCAGTGGATGTTTCCTCCCCCTAGGAGGATCTCGCGGGAGGGGACCCCGACGACCTCCCGCTCGGGGAAGCAGTCACGGAGGACCTGGGCCGCCTGCTCGTCGTAGCGCTCGTCGAGCAGCGGAAAGACGACGCGGCCGTTGGCCGGATAGAAGTTCACGTAAGACGCCGGCAACCGCTCTCCGACCTCGTGGGGACGCGTCCCCGGGCGTCGCTGCAGCGTCATCGCCTCGGCCTCCTCGAGCTGCAGCGGTCCCGGCGAGGGGATGCGCACGACCTCGAGCGGGCGTCCGCGGGCATCCGTCGCGGCCAGGAGCCGCTGCCGGGCGTCGCGTGACACCTCCGACATCGGATCCCGCGGATCGTCCGCCCAGCTGAGCAGGACGCGGCCCGGGGCCACGAAGCACGCGACGTTGTCGACATGCCCGTCGGTGTCGTCGTGGGGCAGCCCGCGCCCGAGCCATACGACCCGCTCGGCCCCCAGGTAGTCCAGCAGCAGCCGCTCGACGTCCTCGCGCGACAGATCCGGGTTTCGGTTGGGGTTCAGCAGGCACTCTTCGGTCGTCAGGACGGTCCCCTCGCCGTCGCAGTGGATCGAGCCTCCCTCCAGCACGAGCGGAGCGCGGTAGCGGTCGGCGCCCTCGACCTCGAGCACCTTGGCGGCCACGCGCTCGTCGCGGTCCCACGGTTGGTACAGCCCCCCGTGGAGGCCGCCCCAGGCGTTGAAGTGCCAGTGCACTCCACGACGGCGGCCGTGATCGTCGATCACGAACGTGGGCCCGGCGTCGCGCATCCAGGCGTCGTCGGTGGACAGCTCGACGACTCGCACCGACGGCGAGAGCGCCGCGCGGCAGCGTTCGAATAGGTGATCGGAGACGCCCACGGTGACGGGCTCACGGGCGGCGATCGCCTCTGCCACGGCGGCGAACGCCTCCTGGGCCGGCCCGCCCTGCAGCCGCCACACGTCGCCCCGCTCGGGCCAGGCCATCCAGCATCCCGCGTGGGGGCAGAACTCGCCCGGCATGCGGAAGCCGTCGGCCGCGGGTGTGCTCGCGACCGTGATGCTCATGCCCGCCTGTATACCTCAGCGGCCGTGACCGAGGGTCGCGCGGACCGCGAGGCAGGGTCGGCCGGCCGGCGGGAGCGTCGGCGTGGAGGCGGTGGAGCGTCGGCGTGGAGGCGGTGGAGCACCGGCGTGGACGGCGCTGGAGCGCCGACTTCCTCGTCGCTGCAGCGCCTTGACATCGGGCAAACGTCCGCTTTTCGGGCTTCGGATGCGTACATCCCTCGCGCGTGCCCGAAAAGGACGGCATCGACAGCACCGATCGGGCCCGGCATACGCGACAGGGCGCCAGACGACGAACTTAGTGCACCAGCCGCGATGGTCGATCATCCGCTCCCGCCCACCTCCGGTCCTCGACGGACACCGCCCGGCTCGTCTCGTCGTCGACCCCGTCAGCCCGCATGCTCGCTCGCCTGAGGGCATTCTCGCCTCGCAAGGCGGTCTGGGTCGCCGTCGCCGTCACGCTGGCGCTCGTGGGATCGCTCGCTGCCGTGTTCGGCGCGCGCGGGGAGGCGCGTTCGGATGCAAGCAGGGCGCGGGAGGCGTTCCACGTGGGCTCCTCCGAGGTCGCCTCCACCCTGGAGCTGGCGATCCAGCACGAGCAGGATCTGGTCGCGGACACGAGTGCCTTCGTGTCCCGCAACCCCTCCGTATCGCCGGCCAACTTCGACCGCTGGACCGAATCCGCCGACGCCATGCGTCGCTACCCGGAGTTGCAGGACATCGGCATCGTGGCGCTCGTGCCGGCATCCCGCGTGAAGGCCTTCGAAGCGCACTTGGCGGCCAACCCCATCCGGCCGCTCGGGCCGAACTCGCTCGGACCGAAGGAACGCTTCCAGATCCTGCCCGCCGGACGCCGGCCGTACTACTGCTTCGCGGTCGCCGGCCTCGAACGGACCCTCGCCAACTACCTGCCC
>DATJXX010000026.1:0-156027 GCA_035499875.1 Solirubrobacteraceae bacterium | reverse complement strand
ACGCGGCGCGCGATGCTGGCGCGGATCGGGCCGCTGCCGGAGCGGGCGACGATTGTCGACGTGGGCTGCTCGACGGGCTACCTGCTCGAGGACCTCCGCGCCGCCCACCCGGACGCGGACCTGATCGGGGTCGACCTCGTTGCGACGGGGCTGCGCAAGGCCGCCGAGCACGTTCCCTCGGCGCGCCTGCTGCAGGCCGATGCCTGCGAGCTCCCGCTGGACGACGCGATCGCGGACGCGGTCGTGAGCGCCAACCTGCTCGAGCACGTCCCCGACGACCGGCGCGCGCTGGCCGAGATGCGACGCATCCTGCGCCCCGGAGGCCGCGCGGTGGTGGTGGTCCCGGCCGGGTCGGGCACCTACGACTACTACGACCGGTTCCTCGGTCACGAGCGCCGCTACGCGCGCGGAGAGATGGCCGGGAAGGCCGGAGCGGCAGGCCTGAGTGTGGTCGAGGACGCCTTCCTCGGCGCGCCGCTGTATCCGGCGTTCTGGGCGGTCAAGCAGCGCAACCGACGGACTCGCGGCCACCTCGAGGGCGCTGCGTTGGAGGCCCAGGTGAGCCGCGACATCGCCGGCACGAAGGACTCGGTAGTGGGCCGGGTGGCGTGCCGGGTCGAGGAGCGCATGCTGGCACAGGGGATCCGGCTTCCGTTCGGCATCCGCGGCCTCACCGTGCTGCAGCGCCCGGAGGTATCGGAGGTGCCGGCATGAGCATCGAGAGCACACGCGCGGAGCATGCCGGGAAGCCCGAGCGTGGCGGCCGGGAGCTGCTGACGGTGGTCGTGCCCGCCTACAACGAGGAGGAGAACGTCGACCGGGTGTACGAGCGGCTGAAGGAGGTGCTCGACGGGATCGAAGACATCGACTGGGAGCTGATCTTCAGCGTGGATCCGTGCACCGATCGCACGGAGCAGCTGATCACGGAGCTCTCCGAGCGCGATCGCAGGGTCAAGATGCTGCGCTTCTCGCGGCGTTTCGGCCAGCCGATGGCGACCATCGCGGGGATGGAGGCCGGATCGGGCGACGCAACGGTGGTGATCGACTGCGACCTGCAGGACCCGCCCGAGCTGATCCCCACGCTCGTCGAGCAATGGCGTGCCGGCTACGACGTGGTCTACGCCCAGCGACGCACACGCGCGGGGGAGACGATCCCGAAGCGGATCGTCGCGGCGGTGGGCTACCGGCTCATCAGGCGCATCGCGGACGTCGAGATCCCACCGAACACGGGCGACTTCCGGCTGATGAGCCGGCGCGTGGTCAACAACGTGGTCACCCTGAAGGAGAGTCACGGGTTCCTGCGCGGCCTCGTGGGGCTCGTCGGGTTCCCGCAGACGAGTGTGCCCTACGACCGCGATCCTCGCGCTGCGGGCGCGAGCAAGTACAACCGCTTCTGGGGCTCGCTCGTGATCGGGCTGAACGGCGTGGTGGGGTTCTCGAGCTATCCCCTGCAGCTGATCTCGATGCTCGGCGTGGCGATCTCGGGGCTGGCGTTCGCGCTCGCGCTCGTGTATCTCGCGCTAAAGCTGGGGGGGATCAACTTCCCCGTCGGCAATCCCACGATCGTGATCGTGGTGGCGTTCTTCAGCGGGATCCAGCTGCTCTCGCTGGGCGTGATCGGGGAGTACGTCGGGCGCACCTACGACGAGTCACGGGATCGCCCGAAGTACATCATCGAGTCGCGCACCGGCTGGGACGAGTAGGCCCCCGATGGGCCCGGCGGGAGAGGAGCGCGCCGCCGGTCCGCCGGCGCCCGCGATGCCGCCTGTGTGCGTGCTGGCCGGCGGACTCGGCACGCGACTGGGCGAGCGCGTCCAGACCGTCCCCAAGCCGCTGATCGACGTCGCTGGAGAGCCGTTCCTGCTGCACCAGCTGCGCCTGCTGGGCGCCCACGGCGTGCGCGAGGTGGTGATGTGCGTGGGTTACCTCGGGGAGATGATCGAGCAGCGCATCGGCGGAGAGAGGTTCGGAATCGCGATCCGCTACAGCCACGATGGCCCGGACCCGATCGGGACGCTGGCGGCGGTCCGCAAAGCGCTGCCGCTGCTCGGAGAGCGCTTCCTGATCCTCTACGGGGACACGTACCTGCGGATCGACTACGCCGACGTGGCCAGCCGCTGGGCGGCGAGCGGGCTGCCGGGCCTGATGACGGTGCTCCGCAACGACGGGCGCTGGGACACGTCGAACGTGTCCTTCGAGGGAGACCGCGTGGTCCGCTACGACAAGCTTGCGCCCGACCCGGCGATGGTATGGATCGACTACGGGCTCGGCGGCTTGCTCGCCGGGGCGCTCGCGAACGCCGCGCCGGGCGAGCGGGACCTCGCGGACCTGTACGCCGCGCTGGCGGAGGCGGGGGAGCTGTTCGGATACGAGGCGCACGAGCGCTTCTACGAGATCGGCACCCCGGCTGCGCTCGCGGAGGCAGAGAGGTTTCTGGGGGCGCTCAGTCCGCCCAGCCGACCGGGTGGGCGCTGAGGCGCGTGAGGCGTTCGGCGGGGGCGGCGAGCAGGGGGGCGGGGAGCGCGTCGGTCAACGCCGTGCGCCGCCGCACCCGCAGCGTCTTGAGCACCTTGAACTTGAGGATCTCTGTGAAACCGGGCCCGAGATCGCGGCGCTCGGCGCGGAACCCGCTCGCCTCCAGCGCGCGCTCGAGCGTACGCGGCTCGAAGAACGAGATGTGGATCTCGGGCAGCACGTAGCGCCAGCGCGTGAGCTTCGACGCATACGGCTCGGCGTTCCCTGTGGTGAGGAACAGCACGCCACCGTGGCGCAGGAGTGCGCGGATGCGGCGCAGCTCGAGCAGCGGGTCCGAGGTGTGCTCGAGCACCTCGATGGCCGTGACGACGTCGAACGTGCCCGCGTAAGCGTCCAGCTCGTCCGCGAGCAGCATCGGGATCCCCAGCTCGCGCGCCCGGGCCGCCATCGAGCCCTCGTCGAAGCCGACGGCATCAGCCAGCCTGTGGTCGCGGAGGTAGCGCACGAGCCCGCCGTTGCCCGCCCCGTAGTCAAGCCACCGGGTCGACGGACCGAGCCCCCCTACCAGGTCCCTGACGACACGGGCGATCCCCGACCACTCGTAGCGGCGGATCGTACGATCGGGGTGGTCGAGCTCGAAGCCGTAGTCGACCAGGGGATCGGCTCCGCGCCCTTCGTAGTAGCGCTCGTCGTAGATCTCCGCGTAGTCGAGCCACGGGTCCTCGATGAACGCGTAGCCGCACACCGGGCATCTCGCCAGGTGGTAGTCGCGGCCGCTGTAGGCGCCGTGCACGGCGCCGAGCCTGGATGCGGGTGCGCCGCAGATGAGGCAGGCGCGTGGGCTTGCTGGCGGCGCCGCGGACAGGGTGCCGATCCTAGCTTCGACCCGTCGGTCCATCCCGGGTGGTCCTCTACGCTCTGGCGGTGGCGAGCTGGCATCGACACCGGCGCTCCGTGGCGTCGCGCGTCGAGGCGCTGCGTTCCCCCGGGTCGGGGATCGTCGGGCAGGGCGTGCGCTTTGCGCTCTCGGGCGGGATCGTGGCGATCGTTTACCCCGTGACGACGACGCTGCTCGCCGACGTGGTGGGCCTTCCGTTCCAGGCTGCGCTCGCGATCGGGTACGTCGCGGGGCTGGCGCTCCACTTCACCCTGCAGCGTGTGTTCGTGTGGGACCACGGCGACGGCTTTGCGCTCTCGCTGGACCGGCAGCTGCGCCGCTACCTGCTCGTTGCGGCGATCGAGTACGGGATCACGGCCGCCTCGACAGCGCTGCTCCCGTCGGCGCTCGGCATCTCCACCGAGATCGTGTACCTCGTCACCGTGGCGGCGATCGTCGTCACGAACTTCCTCTTGTTCCGGTCCGCGATCTTCCACGCCAAGCCGCCGAGCGCGGCCGCCCCTGCGGCCCCCGCCGACTAGGTCGGACCAACCCCGCGGTGCGGTGACGGTGTTTCGCGCTTCGGTATGGGAGCGTCGGCGCAACGCCGTATTCGTGCTCGAGGAGCGTTCGAGCGCGGGCTTCGAGAGCGATGGCGGGCCGTTCATCAACCACTGGAGCGAGGGCCTCGAGCGGTTCACCCGACCTGCCGGCAGCGTGTCTGCGGACGGCGTCGCGATGGTGGGACGGGACGGACATCTGTTCCTGTGCGGCGGGACGAACGAGAACCTGGCGAACTACCTGGGTGAGGTGGCGATGGCCCCCGACTGGCAGGGCCAGTGGCGCCAGCTCATGGATGAACGGCTCGCCCATGCGCGAGCCTCGCAGCTGACCCTCTGCTGTCTGGTGGTGCCCGACAAGCTCGCTGTCTACGCCGAGCTGTTTCCCGCTCCGCTGGGCTCCGCGGAGCGACGCCCCGTGATGCGGCTGATCGAGGACGAGTCCCTGGCGCTGCTGTACCCGAGCGAGCAGTTGCGCCGAGCGCGGGCGGGCGGGGACACGTACCTGATGACCGACACCCACCTCACCCAGCTCGGCAACCTGGAGCTCGCGTCGGCCACGCTGGCGGCGCTGGGGTGCGCGGCGGTGCCCTCCTTCGAGGTCACGAGCCGCGTCGAGGGGGTCGTCGCCGGCGACCTCGGCCAGCACTTCTCCCCGCCGGTTCTCGAAATCAGGGAGAACCTGGCGATCAACTCGCACGCCGAGGTGATCCACGACAACTGGTCGAAGGTGTCGGCCGCCGGCGGTCACATCGGGACGATGCGCGTGTTCCGCCGGCACGACGCGCCGGATCGGCGGACACTGGTGGTGTTCGGGGACTCCTACGGGTTCGGCGGCGACGCCTACCGCGGGCTCTCCTGGTTCCTGGCCCAGGTGTTTCGCGAGGTGCACTTCGTGTGGGTTCCCTTCGGCTGGGACCCGGGGTATCTCGACGCGGTGGGCGCGGAGCTGGTCGTATGCCAGACGGCCGAGCGCTTCATCACGCGGGTTCCCCGACGCCGAGTCGACGTGCTGGAGCTGACCCGCGACGCGGTCGGCCACACGGATGCCCTGGGCCTCGAACGCATCTTCGCCGACCCCCGCTAGGGCCTTCGCCGGGCCCTCCTCGGTCGTGCGTCCGCTGTCGGGCACGCCCGTTAAGGCTCCGCCGCCGCCATGCCGCTAAAGAGCCCGTGTTGACCATGCGCCGATTCACCCGCACGCCTGCGCGCGCAGCGTTTGTCGCGGTTGCGCTGCTGCTGCCCGCCGCCAGCGCAGACGCCGCCGTCACGACGATCGGAAGCCCCCTGTCAGGGGCGGCGACGTACAACACGACCGAAAACCTCAACTACAAGGGCACCGACACCTCGCTCCCGGCGGGAGCCGCCGAGCTTCCGATGGGCGGGGTGATCCACACCTACCACTTCGGCGCGGACACGGCGATCTGGAACACCGCGCTCCACGCCGGCACCGCGGCCGCGCCCGGCGCCGGTCAGGCCGTGCACGTCAAGCTCGAGGGATGCGCCGAACCGGCCTCGGGGGGCCCGGCGCCGCTCACCCAGATCCACTTCCAGGACATCACGCCGCTCGCGGACGGGAGCGCGAAGGTGGATCTCACCTCGCAACCCTTCGACATTCCGGTGTGCGGCCAGAACGGCGCCAGCGGGTCGACGGTGACCACCTACAACCCGATCAACCTATGCATGGCGCAGGGTGACTACATCGACTTCAACGACGAGGGCGGGTTCGTCGAACGCTATTACCGCAGCGGCGTCGCCTATCGCATCCTCGGCCCTGCGCCAGGATCCACAGCAAACTCGTTCATCAAGGGTGGCGGCACCAACAACGGTGACACGATGTCGAGCGGCGAACACTTCGACATGGAAGGGTTCGCCGTCGAGCAGAACACCGAACTGATGCTCCAGGTCGAGTTCGCCACCGGCCCCGACGCGACCCACATCTGCGGCGGCGGGACCAAGGGGCTGCCCGCGCCGCTCCCAGCGATGCGGATCAGCACCCAGAAGGACGGCGTCAACCACTCACGGATCACGCACGTGGCGATCTTCTGCAGGCAGAAGCCCCAGTGCAAGGGCACCGCCACGCTCACCTACAAAGGCAAGGCCGTCGGCGCGAGCGGCTTCGCCCTGAACCCGAGCTCCACCTCGCACGTGCCGATCAGGCTCACCTCCAACTTCGTGAAGCAGCTGCGCAAGATCCACATCGCACACGTGCGGCTCACAGCCGTCAACGAAGGCGCCACCTTCACGCAGACGATCGCCGTCGGCATCCTCTGAGGGACGCCAGCCCCGTCCTTGCACGAGGCGAGCCGGTGCGAAGGCCGGTGGCCTGCGGCTAGGCTGCGGACCGCCGATGCGCCTTCACCCCACTTCGATTGCCGGCCTCGTCGCGATCGAGCCCGACCGCCACGGCGACGAGCGCGGCTTCTTCGCCGAGACCTACCGCTACGGCTGGCACGAGCAGGCGGGCATCCCGGCCGGCGATGTATTCGTGCAGGACAACCACTCCCGCTCCGGCCGCGGGGTGCTGCGGGGCCTGCACCTGCAGCTGGGGGACGGCGTCGCGAAGCTCGTGCGGTGCGCCCGCGGGCGGATCTTCGACGTGGGCGTGGATCTGCGCCGCGGCTCGCCCACGTACGGGCGGTGGGCGGGCGTGGAGCTCGACGACGAGGGCCTGCGCGAGCTGTACGTGCCCGTCGGCTTCGCCCATGGGTTCTGCGTGCTCAGCGATGTGGCCGACGTGGTCTACAAGCAGAGCGGCTACTACGACCCCGAGCTCGAGCGGGCGATCGCGTGGGACGACCCGGAGATCGGCGTCCGGTGGCCGCTCCCGGCTCGGGAGCTGATCATCTCAGCCCGTGACAGGGCCGCTCCCGGGCTGGCCGAGGTGGCCGGGGAACTGCCGTTCAACTGGCATCCTTAGCTCGATGCGCGAGCTCATCGAGCGGGCGAGGGTGCGTACGAACGGGTTCACCGTCACGCCCGCGCAGTACGTGACCATCTCCTACGTCGCGCTCGGGGCCCTGACCCTGATCGTGTGGACCGGGGCCGCGGTGAGGCTGTCCGGTTCGGGCCTCGGCTGCCCGACGTGGCCGAAGTGCTACGGCAGCTACTACCCGCCGCTGAACTCCCACGCCGTGATCGAGTTCTCCAACCGCCTGATCACGGTCCCGGTCGTGATCGCTGCCGGCCTGGCGTGGGTGGGAGCGCTGCGGCGGCGCCCGTACCGTCGCGACCTCGTATGGCTGTCGGCGCTGCTGCCCCTGGGCGTGATCGGGCAGGCGGTGCTCGGCGGCTTCACCGTCAAGGGCGCGCTCGACTACGGGTGGGTGATGGGCCACTTCGGGCTGTCGATGCTGATCCTGGTTGCCGCCGTGCTGCTCGTGTTCAGGGCCTCACGCGAGCGTGAACGGGCGGCCGACGCGCAGGGCGATCGCACGCTCGTGCGCTCGCTCCGCGGCCTGGTGGCGCTCGGCGCGCTGGCGATCTTCGCGGGCACCGCCGCGACGGCATCCGGGCCGCACGCGGGGGGCTCCCCGGGCCAGAGGATCAACCGTCTGAGCTTCGACGGTCGCGGGACGATGGACTTCGTGATCCACCGCCACGCCGAGATCGCGCTCCTGTTCGCTCTCGCGGCCGTGGGCGTGTGGGTGCTCGCCCGCCGCCGGGCGGCCCCCACGGCGGTCCGGCGGCCCCTCACCGTGCTGTGCGTGCTGCTCGCCGTCCAGGGCGCTGTGGGCCTCGACCAGTACGAGACGCACCTGCCGACGGAGCTCGTCTGGGTCCACGTGGCGCTGGCATCCTGCTGCTGGGTCGCGGCGATCTGGTCCGCGGCAGCGGCCGGCGCGCTGCTCCCCCGCAGGCGCCACGAGGCCGCCCAGCGGCCCCTGGAGCGACCTCTGGTGCCTGCCGAGCCGGTGCGGTTCCCCGGAAATTAGGGCTTTTGCCGAGGCGCTCCGCCCTGCTGTGCGGCCGCGCTGTCCTGGCGAGCGGTTAGCCTGCACCGCAGCAATGAACCGCGAGAAGGGAGTCGCATGACCAAGAACGATCTCGCCGACGTGGTCGCCGAGCAGACCGGACTGTCCGGCAGCCAGGCACGCCAGGTGGTCGAGGCAACGATCGACGCGGTCTCCGACGAGCTCGCCCGAGGCGGAGAGGTCTCGCTGGCAGGCTTCGGGAAGTTCAGCGTCAGCAACCGTGCTGCACGCGAGGGCCGCAACCCCGCCACCGGTGAGACGATCAAAATCGCCGCATCGAAGGCTGCCAAATTCTCCGCCGCCTCGGCGCTCAAGAAGCGACTGAACCCCTGATCGGCCCCGGCTCACGGGCCGGGGTCCCACACAGACGATGAACTAGGGACGGGCGCCCGGATGGCGTTTCAGGCCGTCGTCCGGGAGCGGCTCCCACCGCACCGCCGAGTCCACGAACTGGCGGAAGGACGGGCGGATCCCCGGGTCCCCGTCGAGCGTGCCGAGACGCACGGCGACCTCGGGATCGCCGAACGGGTCTCCGCTGAAGAGCGCCGAGCCGCAAACCGTGCAGAACAGCTTCGGCACGCCCGTCGGCGGTTTGAAGGTCCTCAGCTGCCCACCCCCGCTGAGCAGCCGGAAGCCGGCTTGGGGAACGCGGCCGTTGGCCGAGGAGCCGGTGCCCGTCCTGCGCTGGCAGTGGGTGCAGTGGCAGTACCCTGCGGAGACGAACGGCGCCGAGAGCTCGTAGCGGACCGCCCCACACAGACATCCTCCCTGCAGGGGCTGCTCGGGTGAGGGCGTGGGCGGGGTAACCGACACGTTGTCCGCAGCTTAGGCGGCGTAGGGCAGGCTCGCGCCGAGGGGCTTCCAGGGCGCCGCCGCCGCCGCTGCGCGCGCTAGGTGATCCGGGCTTGGCTGCGGATTTCTACCCAAAATCGGCATCTTGACGGGCTTTTCGCGCTCTGGTAGCGTCGCGGCAACATGAGTTGGGGGCCGCCAAGGGGGGCTGGCGTGAGGATCACGTCGGTGCTTGAGTCGAGCCACACCACCGCTCGGCCGTGTCGCCGGGCCGGTTGTCTCGGTGCGTGCGTCGCCTGCTCGAAAACGAACGGCAAGGAGAGTCGAAATGATCGACCCAACGTTGGTGTCGCGTAGCTCTCGCCCGAGCGCCAGACGCGCTCACATCGCTCGGAACTCGCTCGCAGGCGCATTGCTCGCAGCGCTCCTCGTGATGGCGATCGGAGTCGCGACCGCCTCTGCGACTCAGGTCTGTGTGAAAGAAGGCAAGCCCATCAAATCGCCCAAATCCGGCGTGTGCCCAAAAAACTACACGATAGAAGAAGTCGGGACGGGCAAAGAAGGTAAAGCCGGCCCCACCGGCCCTGCTGGTGTCACTGGCGCAACCGGTGTCACTGGCGCAACCGGCCCCGCCGGCCCCACCGGTGAAAAAGGCGCTACCGGTGAAAAAGGCGCTACCGGTGAAAAAGGCGAAACCGGCGCTAGCGGTGCCCCCGGCGAAAAAGGCGAAAAAGGCGAAACCGGCGAAAAAGGCGAAACCGGAGCCACCGGCGCCACAGGCGAAAAAGGCGCGGAAGGCGTAAAAGGTGAAACCGGCGCCAAAGGTGAAACCGGCGAAAAAGGCGAACAGGGCCTGAAAGGCGAAACCGGGGCCAAAGGCGAAACAGGCGCGACCGGCGCCACCGGTGAAACCGGCGCCAAAGGCGAAACCGGCGCAACCGGCGAAACCGGAGCCAAAGGCGAAACCGGCGCAACCGGTCCGGCTGGTCCCACTGGTGAAAAAGGCGCGACCGGCGAAACCGGTGCCAAAGGCGAAACGGGCGCAACCGGTCCGGCTGGTCCCACTGGTGAAACAGGCGCGACCGGCGAAACCGGTGCCAAAGGCGCTACGGGCGCAACCGGTCCCGAAGGTGCCTCGAAAACCGTCGTCGAGGTCTCAGCCGAAGAAACCACTGTCGCGAAGGTTCAGTGTCCGCCCGGTGACGTCGCCGACGGCGGTGGCGGGTCCGACGCCTCCGGATCGAATTACATACTGAGTGCGCCCATCGATAGCTCCGGTAACCTGTCCGTCTCGGGCGGCGAACCGACGGGCTGGGAGTACAAAGGCTCGACGAATGTCAAAGTCAAGGCGTACGTCGTCTGCTCCAAATAGCAGTCGGAAGTAGCCAAGACAGTTCGTAGATAAGAAGCAAAGGGGGAGGCCTTCGGGTCTCCCCCTTTTTTTGCTCCGGGCCGGCTCAGGGAAGCTGCGCCGAGGCCACGTCCCCGCGGGCCAGCTGCTCGCTGCGCCACTCGAGGTAACCGGGGCCCGTGTTGAGCAGGTATGGGGGCATGAGCGGAGTCGCCAGCCTGAGCGCCCGTGAGATCGCCTGCAGCTCGAGCTCGCGGGCGTGGCCCCACGGGATCCCGAATCGCTCGCGCAGGATCGGCGGGAGTAGCCCGGCGGTCGCGAGACCCACGACGTGGCCGAGCTGTCGGGCGACGAGCGGCCACAGCGGGCGGAGCGCGAGCGGGACGTCCGGCGGCAGCGGATCCGCGAGCGCCTCGAGGACTTCCTCCACCGCCTCGGTGCGCTGCAGTGTCTCCTCGACGGTGCCCTCGAAGTACACGCGGAACCCCGGCCAGGTCGGAGGGAGGTCGCGCGGGCGGATCCCCAGCAGGCGGCCCAGCGTGCGCCACTCGCTCCACAGGTGTTCCCGGTCGGTGTCGGTGAGGCGGAAGGCGAAGCGCTCGTGGGCCCGCAGGATCCCGGCGGCGAGGGTCGCGTGGACCCACGCGTAGGCCTGCGGCTCCAGCGCGTGGTAGGGGACCCCGTCCGGCCTGACCCCGCGGATCTGCTTGTGGAACTCACGCAGGCGAGCACCCATCTCCGCCGCCCGCCCGGCTCCCGCGTAGACCATCGTGCACGAGTAGTCCAGCGTCCTCAGCAGCCGCCCCCACGGGTCGGTGCGGAAGCGGGAGTGCTCGGTGACGCCCGCGCCGACGGTGGGGTGGGAGACCTGCAGCAGCAGCGCGTAGCCGGCCGCGAGCAGCACGCGCACGTCGCCGGCCCGGCGCCAGGTGATCGTGGCGCTGCCGGGGACGAGCGACTCCCACTCCTCCGGCGGCGGCATCAGCTGCTCGGCCATGGCGTGAACATTAGGCGCACCGGCCCGGGCGGTTAGCATCCCGGGCGGTGGCCGGAGAGGATCAGATCGGGGTGCGCTGCGGCGAGCGCTTCAGCAGCTACGAAGAGGTGTTCTCGGGTGCGCTGCGGGCGGCAACCGGGCTCGCCGACCTCGGGGTCGGCGCAGGCGACCGCGTGGCATTGCTGCTGCGCAACTCGATCGAGTTCCTGCAGGCCTCGGTGGCGACGGTCCCGCTCGGCGCAAGCGCCGTGCCGGTCAACTGGCACTGGCGGGGGGAGGAGGTCTCCCACGTGCTCTCCGACAGCCGCGCGAAGGTGCTCGTCGTACACGACGACCTCTGGCCCCAGGTCGCGGACGCGGTGCCGGCGGGGGTGGCGGTCGTGGTCGTGCCCAGCGGCGGCGAGGGCTCGACCGGGGGTGTGCCGGACGGCGCCGGGCGTCGGCTCGAGAGTTGGCCGGAGTGGCTCGCCGCGCACGAGCCGTGGTCGCAGGCGCCCGAGAACGGACCCGTGAGCATCATCTACACCTCCGGCACGACGGGGCGACCGAAGGGGGTCGTGCGCAGCCCGTCCACCGAGGAGCAGCGGGCCAACGCGTCGGAGCTGATCATGGAGCTGTTCCAGCTCCAGGACGGGGAGCGCACGCTGATCCCGGCCCCGATGTACCACACGGCCCCGAATGTGTACGCGCTCGCGAGTGCCGTGCGAGGCCTCGACATGACGATCATGACCCGGTTCGACCCCGAGGAGTTCCTGCGCCTGGTCGAGGCCCACCGGGTGAGCGTCGTGCAGATGGTGCCGACGATGTTCGTGCGCATGCTGGGTCTCCCGCCGGAGGTTCGCGAGCGCTACGACGTGTCCTCGCTGCGGTGGGTGGTGCACGCCGCCGCCCCCTGTCCGCCCGACATCAAGCGGGCGATGATCGAGTGGCTCGGGCCGGTCGTGGTCGAGTACTACGGCGGAACGGAGACGGGCCCCGTCACGTTCTGCACCAGCGAGGAGTGGATCGACCGTCCCGGGAGCGTCGGGCGGGCCCTCCCGGATGCCGTCGTGAAGGTGTTCGCCGAGGACGGCGAGGAGCTCCCGCCCGGCCAGTCGGGGGAGGTCTACATGTGGCACACGGCGTGGCCGGACTTCACCTACGAAGGAGACGACGAGAAGCGCCGCTCGGTCGAGCGGGACGGTCTCATCAGCTGCGGGGACATCGGCTACATGGACGAGGACGGCTACCTGTACCTCAACGACCGCGCCAGCGACATGGTGATCAGCGGCGGCGTGAACATCTACCCCGCGGAGATCGAGGCCTGCCTGCTGTCGCTGGAGGGGGTCCGCGACTGTGCGGTGTTCGGCATCCCCGACGACGAGTTCGGGGAGGCACTGGCGGCGTTCGTCGAACCCCAGCAGGGGGCGGAGCTGAGCGAGGACGATGTGCGGAGCCACGTGCGGGAGCATCTCGCCTCCTACAAGACGCCTCGCGTGGTCGAGTTCAGCAGCGAGCTCCCCCGCGAGGACTCCGGAAAGATCTTCAAGCGCCGCCTGCGTGAGCCGTACTGGCAGGGGCGCGAGCGCGCGATCTGAGCACGGCCCGCGGCGCCGCATCGCAGCGGCCGGCGGTGGGTGCAGACGGACCCCTGGTCCCGACGCACCGTCTGCCGTGCCGGCGATCGCGTATCTTTGGCGGCAGAGCCGACCAGGGAGGCGCCACATGACCCAGACCATCAACCGCCAGTGCACGCTGTGCGAGGCCCACTGCGGGATCCGAGTGGAGGTAGCGGGGGAACGGGTGGTGCGCATCAGCGGCGACCCCGAGGACGTTCTCTCGCGGGGGTACATATGCCCGAAGGCGGCGGCCCTGGTTGACCTTCAGAGCGACCCCGACCGCCTGCGCCGGCCGGTCAAGAGAGTGGGTGGGCGCTTCGTCGAGATCGGCTGGGAGGAGGCGCTGTCGCTGGCTGCCGGCGGGCTGCTCGGGGTGGCCGACCGCCACGGCCCCGACGCCGTGGCCAACTACCTCGGCAACCCGGGGGCGCACTCCTCCGGGATCTTCATGTCGGTGCTCGTGCGCAAGCTGCTGGGCTCGCGCAACAACTACTCGGCCACCTCGGTGGACCAGTTGCCGCAGTACCTGAGCTCCCACGAGATGTTCGGCCACTACGCGGTGCTCCCGATCCCCGACGTCGAACGTACCGACCACCTGCTCGTGATCGGCGCCAACCCGGCCGTCTCCAATGGATCGATCATGACCGCCCCGGCGATGCGGGAGAAGATCAAGGCGATCCGTGCGCGCGGCGGCAAGGTGGTCGTGGTCGACCCCCGTCGCACGGAGACCGCGAGGCACGCCTCCGAGCACCTGGCGGTGATGCCCGGCGGCGACCCGTATCTGCTGCTGGGCATGCTCGAGGTGATCTTCCGCGAGGGGCGGGTGCGCCTGGGTCGCCTGGCGGGGCGCTGTGACGGCCTCGACGAGCTGCGCTCGGTCGCCGAGCAGTGGCCACCTGAGCGGGTCGCCCCGTACGCCGGTGTGGAGGCCGATGACATCGAGCGCCTCGCGCGGGAGTTCTCGGACGCGCCGGGCGCCGTGGCCTACGGACGGGTGGGCGTGTGCCACCAGCGGAGCGGCTCGGTGACCCACTGGCTGATCAACGCCTTGAACCTCGTCACGGGGAACATGGATACGGTCGGCGGGGCGATGTTCCCGCGGCCGGCGGTCGACCTCGTGACGCTGTCCGAGCGCCTCACCGGCGAGTCGGCGTGGGGCCGCCACCACCAGCGCGTCAGCGGCCTGCCCGAGTTCGCGGGCGAGCTGCCGGTGGCGGGCCTGGCGGACGAGATCCTCACGCCCGGCCCCGGCCAGGTGCGGGGCATGTTCATCTACGCAGGCAACCCGGTGCTGTCGACGCCCGGAGGCGCCCGGCTGGATCAGGCGATGGAGCAGCTCGAGTGGTGCGTGGCGGTGGACATGTACGTCACGGAGACGACCCGGCACGCCGACGTGATCCTGCCACCCGTGGCCCAGCTCGAGCGCTCGGACATCGATCTCGTGTTCCCGTCATTCTCGGTGCGCAACCAGATCCGCTACAACCCGGCCGCGCTGCCGACGCCGGTGGGCGGGAAGGACGACTGGGAGATCCTGCGGGAGCTCGCCGCGCGCCTCGGCCGGGGACGCGCCGGAGCGGTGTCGAACGCCGTCCTGCGCCTGCTCGGCCAGTTCTGGACACCCGAGCGCTTCGCCGACGTGGCGATGCGGCTCGGCCCCTACGGCCGTCTGCGCTCCTCCCGAAGCCTCGACATCGGCAAGGTCAAGCGCGCCCCCCATGGGATCGACCTCGGGCCGCTCGAGCCGAACCTCGTCAACCAGCTGCGCACGAAGGGCAAACGCGTGAAGCTCGCCCCGCCGGCGCTCGTGGAGGAGGCGGCACGCCTGGAGGAGCTCGCCGGAGAACGCGAGGCGGCGCGCCGCGAAGGCTTCGACCTGACCCTCATCGGGCGCCGTTCGCTGCGGTCGAACAACTCGTGGATGCACAACAGCGCCCGCCTGATGAAGGGTGCCGACCGCTGCACGGCGATGCTCCACCCCGACGACGCGGCGGCACGCGGGCTCGGCGACGGTCAGCTCGTGAGGGTCGCATCGGCGACCGGGGAGATCGAGGTGCCGCTCGAGCTCACCGACCAGATGCGCCGGGGCGTGGTGTCGATCCCCCACGGCTTCGGCCACGGCCGCCCTGGCGTCGGCTGGAAGCTGGCGGCGACCCACGCGGGGGCGAGCGTCAACGACATCACCGACCCCGCGATCGTGGATCGCCTCACGGGCAACGCCGCGCTCAACGACGTGGCCGTACGGGTCGAGGCGGTGGCCGCCGAGAGACCCGTCTCGCAGGCCCGGCAGGCCGTCGCTGTCTAGCCGACGCATCCCCTGGGACACGAACGGAAGGGGGCTCTGATGCGCACGAGCCGGATGGTTCGAATGGCACTGACCACGGTCGCGGCGGGTTGCGCGCTGATGCCGGCAGCAGCACTCGCGAAGGCAAAGCGCCTCGAGCTGACCTGGGAAGCCGTCGGCGGCCCGGTTCACCTGCTTCAGCCCAGCGAAGCGGTCAACCTGCTGCTCTCGAGCTTTGCCGTGCAGACGCTCTCGGGCGAGATCGAATGCTCAACCGACTTCGGGGCGGCTTCGGGCCTCGGCGGCACGGACGAGACCAATGACGAAGCAACCGACAAGGTGAAGCTCGTTGCCGCGGTGGGGGTGATCGGTGGGGAAACGGGCTGCGTGGAAAGCTCGGCACCCGACTCTCCTGCCGTGAAGGTCTTCCTGGAGCCCGGCGAAGCGATCCTGAATCTCTCCGGCTCCAAGCGTCGGGCGACCATCAAGCGGGCCCCGGGCGGCGGACCGATCGAGCTCGCACTCGAACGTCCCGGCGGGCTCGACTGTCGCTACGCGACGAACAAACTCGCGGGAGCGCTGAAGATCGCTGAACCCTTCCCGGGAAGCATCTCACTCGCATTCGACAAGCAGAGGCTGAAGCTCCAGAAGCACGGCTCGGGAGCCAAATGCGGGCGGACCGTCTCGGTCGACGCAGCCTTTGGCAGCCTCCTCACCACGGAGGGCGTGTCTTCGTTCGAAGGCGGTCCCGAGATCCTGGGCCGGCTCGGCTAGCTGCCGGCTACCCGCAGCCGGTCCGCAGATCCTCGGCGAGCTTGGGCAGCCGCTACCCGCAGCCGGTGTTGTTGCCGCAGCTCGAGCACGTGTAGCACGAGCCGGTCCGCTGCATCATGCCGCCGCACTGGCTGCAGGCGGGGCCGAGGTCGAGACCCTGGAGCGTCGCCGGGACGACGGGGGGCGTTTCGGTGAACGAGGCCGCGGCCGGCGCCGCTCCCCCGTTGCCACCGTTCCCGCCTTTGCCCCCGTTTCCACCGCTGCCCTTGGGCTGCTCGTCGGAGCGCGCGTCTCCCTCGACCCGTGCCTCGGTCTCCGCGTCGGCGTCGGCGGCGGGTCCGGCGGTGTCCGTGGCGGCGACCGCCTGGGCGGCGTCCTGGGCGGCTTTGCGGGCCCTCACCGCGGGGGTGAGGATGCCGAGCTCCTCCTGGGCGTCCACGTCGAGAAAGCGTGAGGCGAGCCAGCGCATGATGTAGTCGGGCATCGACTTGGCGAACGGGATCTCGGGGTTGCCGGTGATCCCCTCCGGCTCGAAGCGCATGTAGCTGAACTTGCGCACCAGCGTCTCGAGCGGAACGCCGTACTGGAGCGCGATCGAGATCGCGGTGGCGAAGGAGTTCATCATCCCTCGCAGGGTCGAGCCCTCCTTGCCGATGTCGGTGAGGAAGATCTCCCCCACGGAGCCGTCCTCGTACATCCCGGCGGTGATGTACCCCTCGTGGCCTGCGATCGAGAACTTGTGGGTGATCGACTGGCGCTCGCGCGGCATGCGCTTGCGCTGGGGTCCCACTTCGGCGAGCGCCTTCGCCACCGCCTGTTCCACGATCTCGTCCACGTCGGCCGGCTGACCGGTCTCCTTCTGGGCGTCGGTGCGCAGCGCCTGGGCGGTCTTGGAGCCGTCGCGATAGATCGCGAGCGCCTTGATGCCGAGCTTCCACGACTCGATGAACGCTTCGGCGATGTCGTCGACGCTCGCCTGCTCGGGGAGGTTGACGGTCTTGGAGATCGCACCCGAGATGAACGGCTGGACCGCCCCCATCATCTTGATGTGGCCCATGTGCGAGATCGCCCGCTCGCCGACGGCCACGTCGAACACCTCGAGGTGCTCCTCGGCCAGACCCGGCGCCCCCACGACCGTGCCGTGCTCGGCCAGGTAGGCCTCGATCTGCTCGATCTGCGGCTCGGAGTAGCCGAGGTTGGCGAGCGCGAGCGGGACGGTGCGGTTGACGATCGTCATCTGCCCGCCGCCGACGAGCTCCTTGAACTTCACCAGCGAGAAGTCCGGCTCCACGCCGGTGGTGTCGCAGTCCATCAGGAAGGAGATGGTGTTATGGCTGATGAACCCGTTCGCCACGTACGTCAGGTTGTCGGGGACCGACAGGTCGAACGTCGGCTGTTCGTCAAGGAGCTCGACGCTCTCAACGGTGTCGTAGAAGAAGCCGAGCATGTGTCCGAGCTCGGCGGCTGTCTCGCTCTCGTCGCAATCGGAAGATCGCTCGAGCAGTGCGACGGCGGACCTTCGCGAGACCACTCCATCGCGGCTGAGCTGAAGCAAGAGGTTCCTCCGAAGACGGTCGTTCTCAGGAGCGAGCACGTCGACCTGGGCGCGGCTGACAGGTATGTGATCGTGCCTCGCCGCTTGAGGGTGGTCCTCGGCTACAAGTGCCTCGTTCTTGCGAGACGAGATGAAGCCGATGCTCTTGACGAAGCGGTGGGCGGAGGAAGCGTTGAGGAGCCGAACGCGATGACACGGAGCACCGAGTCTCTCGGGACCATCGCTGATGTCGCGCGTCGTGACAAACCCAAGTGTCAGCAGAAGTGTCTGAACATCTCGGGAGAACGTCTCGTTCGTCGTACTCCAGTACGCGTACCCGTGATTGGCGTTGCCGTCAGCCTCGAACAGGCCGCGCACGAATGCCGCGTAGACGTCGCGGTCGTTGGAATGCAGGATCGCGTTCGGTACCCGCGGGGACCATCCCTTGCCGCTGTGCCCGTCAAACGGCGGGCGCTTGGAGAAGCCGCAGGCGTCCCACCAGATCGTGAGCGGAACCGAATGGAAGGCGATTTCGTTGTAGCCCTGGTGCTGGAGAACGTGACCCTTCAGCCCGAACAGCTCCTGGCCGAGACCCAGAAGCCTCTCGAGGACGTCGTTGTCACCGTCGGTCACACACAGCCTGATGCCCTTCGCGTGCAATGACCCGTCGCCCATGAAGTAGCCGACAAACTCGGCTAGCTCGGCCGTCATGACCCGTGGCACGTGGGTCTGATGGTCGGCGTTCCAGTGAAGGTCACCGAGCGGCGGGAGCGGAACTTCTTGCGGCTCGCCGACGAGGCCGTTAAGCATGACGGGCACCCGATCCCCCGGCTTGACATCCGCGAGGCGCCTCCAGACCTGCTCACCGTCTTCGGAGAGAACCTTGATCCTGTGCAGAGGGGTGCCTTGGATGCGGTAGCCGCGCTTGCTCTCCACGGACACCACATGCTCCATCCCGTTGACGTAGAACTTGCTCGCCGGCCGCGGTCCTTCATCGGTCGCGACTTGAACATCCAGATCCTGCCATTCGGGGCCGTCTTCCTTGCCCAGCATCCCGATCCGGACGAGCCCTCGGCTTGTGGACACCAGGCTCCCCGCGACCAGGCAGCCCGTGGGCGCGAGGACCGTGGCCTGCGCGTTGCGGTAGCCGTGGCGCTCGCCCAGCTCGACCGCCTCGTCCCACGAGCGGCGCGCCGCACCGAGCAGCTCGGAGTCCTCGCACGTGTCGCCCGCGATCGCATAGGAGGCGTCACGGTGCATGCGCATCACGCGGTTGTGGGGTTCGCGGTTCTCGCTGTAGCGGTCGTACGGGCCGATGGCGGCGGCTATCTCCGCCGAGCGCCGGTAGGCGCGGCCGGTCATCAGCGCGGTGATCGCGGCGGCCGTCCCGCGGCCCGCGTCGGAGTCGTACGGGACGCCGTCGGCCATCAGGTAGGCCCCGAGGTTGGCGTAGCCGAGGCCGAGCTGACGGAACGCGCGTGCGTTGCGGGCGATCCCCTCGGTGGGGTAGCTGGAGGGGCCGACGATGATCTCCTGCGCGAGCAGCATCACGTCGACGGCGTGCTCGAAGGCCTCCACGTCGAGCGTCCCGTCGGAGCGGCGGAACTTCATCAGGTTCAGCGAGGCGAGGTTGCAGGCGGAGTCGTCCACGTGCATGTACTCGGAGCACGGGTTCGACGCGTTGATACGCCCGCTGTTGGGCGCCGTGTGCCACGTGTTGATGGTCGTGTCGAACTGCACCCCCGGGTCGGCACAGCGCCAGGCCGCTTCGGCGATCTCCTGCATCAGCTGCCGGGCCGGCACGGGCTCCCCGATCGGCTGGCCGGTCGTGCGGGCGAGCAGGTGCCAGTCCTCGTCGTTCTCGACGGCCCGCATGAAGTCGTCTGTGAGCCGCACCGAGTTGTTGGCGTTCTGGTACTGGATCGACTTGAAGCCCTCGCCGTCGATCGACATGTCGAAGCCGGCGTCACGCAGCGCCTCGGCCTTGTCCTCCTCCTTGGCCTTGCACCAGATGAACTCGCGGATGTCGGGGTGGTCGACGTCGAGCACGACCATCTTCGCCGCCCGGCGGGTCTTGCCGCCGGACTTGATCGTCCCCGCCCACGAGTCGGCGCCGCGCATGAACGACACCGGCCCGGAGGCGGTCCCGCCCTTGGCGAGCGGCTCCTGTGAGCCGCGGATGTTCGAAAGGTTGATCCCCGAGCCGGAGCCGCCGCGGAAGATCATGCCCTCCTTGGTGTTCCAGTCGAGGATCGACTCCATCGTGTCCTGCACGCTGAGGATGAAGCAGTTGTGGACGGCGACGTTGTTCGTGAGGAACTCGCCCGACTCGGTCTGGATGTCGTACACGTCCATCGTGGCCGTGCGCTCGATCGAGACGATCTCCTCCTCGCGCAGGTCGGCGCAGTGCTTGGGGTGGCGCAGGCACAGCGAGCTCAGCAGCTTGCGCTGCTTCTCGTGGGAGACGAAGCCGACGAGCTCGGCGAAGCGGGCCCGCTCGGAGCCGATCGCGAGCCACACCTCGGACAGCTCGTTGCGGCCGTCGCGCTTCTCGCGCCTGCGTGTGCGCCGTGAGTAGATCCCGAGCGTGTAGAGCAGCAGCTGCACGTCCTCACTCCAGCGGTCGCTGATCGTGGCGACCCCGACCCGCGCGCTGTCATAGCCCCCCGAGTGGCGCAGCGACACGTAGCCGCCGGCCTGGAAGGCGCTGCGTAGGAAGGCGGCGATCTCCTCGTGGGAGGCCGTGTAGAGGCGCTCGGGGACGCGCGCCTCGGGGCCGCTCGTGAACAGCCCCCACCGTTCGGCGTAGGCGCGCAGGACGTCGCCCTGCAGACTGATCCGGCGCACCTGGGTGCTTTCCAGGCTTGCCTCCCGCACCTTTCGGGGGATGTGGGGGAAGGCCACGTCGAGGTGGTCGCTGACCCACGCGAACTCCTCCGCGCCCGCCACCTCGAATTCGAGTGTCAGCGCGGGGCCCCGCCCGCTCTGGCGCTCTCCCACGTACCCGTCGGCCTGCAGCCAGCCGGCGAGGGCGGCTTCGGAGACTGCGGTGCGGTCGGTCTCGTCGATCAGCTCGAGCGCGGACTCCCCGCCGGGCCCGCCCACGGTGACGCGCACAGGGTCGGCCACCTTCGCCTTGTGGGGGTGCAGGTGCATGCGCATGCCGGGCTTCAGCTGGTCGACGCGCAGCCAGGCCGCCCGGCCCCGGCGCTCGGCGCTCGCCTTGACGACGTGGTCGGCGGTGGCCTCGACGAAGCTGCCGTTGCGCAGCGCCACCCGCCACACCGGCTTGCGCCCGTTGTGCTTGACGGCGAGCACCCGCGTGGAGCCGCTCGAGTCGTACACCTCGGTCCCCACCATTTCGCCGTCCACGAGCTCGCCGATCGGGATCATCCCGGCGGGCGTCGAGACGAGGGCGTGGCCGGGGAGGCAGGCGGAGCACTGTGGCTGCTCCTCGAAGCCGACGTTGAACCACACGGGCGAGTTGAAGGCGGCCATCTGGTGGAGGAGGATGTGGGTGAGCTCGTGCTCGAAGGCCTCGGCGTCGCCGGCGGCGGCGAAGTAGCCGCCCTCACGGCCCCAGCGCGTGATGGTGCCGGCCACGCGTCCGATCATCTGGCGGACCGAGTGCTCGCGCTCGGGCGATCCGAGCTGGCCCCTGAAGTACTTCTGGGAGACGATGTTGGTCGCGTTCTGGGACCAGCTCGTGGGGAACTCGACGCCCTGCTGTTCGAAGGCCACACGCTCGCCGTGACCGATGCGCGCGTCGCGCACCTCCCACTCGACGGCGTCGAACGGATGGGTGGTCCCGTCGGTGAAGAAGCGGGTGATCTCGAGCGCCTGGCCGGGGGCTGCGTCGTGCGAGGTGGTGGGGTTCATGGGCGGGTTCATCGGGCCTTCCTCCTCTGCTGCGCCGGCGCCGTGACGCTGTGGAAATGAGCTGTTGTAGGGCCGGTCATCCTCGCGCGCGCACCGGATGGAAAAGTGGCCAGGAAGTGGCGAGGAATACGCTCGATGACACCTTCAATTTTAGGCGCCCAATGCCGCTTTTTCAGGGCATTTTCGGGCCCCGACAGGCGGCTCGGTGTGCTAGCGGCCGAGCCTCGCCCAATCGCCGAATTCGCGCCACGTTGCTGACGCCCTGAAGCCCGCCTCGGCGATCGCGTGGCGCAGCGCGAGCGACCACCGCGGCTCCCACGCCCGCGCCTGCGCGAGCGCCCACACGGCACACGCGAGCAGCAGCACCGCCGCCACCACGATCAGCACCACGGCGCCCGCCGGCAGCCCGCCGCCGCCGGTGGCGGCGTGGACGGGCGTGGGGTCGACTGCGGCGAGGCTCCTCACGTGGCCAATGCTAGGCCGCACCCGGCCGGTCCCCGAGCAGTTCCGTGACCGCCTCGAGTGCCTCGGCCAGCACCTCCGCGGGTGGGCTGCTCGCGTCGATCACCCGCACCCGCTCGGGCGCGGCGGCGGCGAGCTGCTCGTAGGTGGACGCGACCCGCTCGAAGAAGCTGTCGTGTTCGCGCTCGAGCCGGTCCGGGGACTCGCTGCGGACGAGCTGCCGTGAGCGACCCACGCCGGGATCCACCCTCAGCAGCAGGGTGAGGTCGGGCTGCAGCCCGCCGGTGGCGAATGCGTTGATCTCGGCGACCCGCTCGACCCCCAGCCCGCGGGCCCCGCCCTGGTAGGCCAGGGAGGAGTCCACGAAGCGGTCCAGCACCACCACCGTCCCGCGGTCGAGCAGCGGGCGCAGCAGCTCCTCCACGAGCTGGGCGCGGGCAGCCGCATACAGCAGCGCCTCAGCCCGCGGCAGCACCTCGAGGGCGGGGTCCTGGACGAGCTCCCGGATCCGCTCGGAGGCCTCCACGCCGCCCGGCTCCCGCAGCAGCTCCACCGCGACGCCGGCGGCCGCGAGCTCGCGAGCGAGGCCCTCGGCGAGCGTCGACTTGCCCGCCCCATCGAGGCCCTCGATCGTGATCAGAGCACCAGCCACGACCGGCCACCGTACACGCGCCGGGTCCCGGCCGCGGCGTTCGCCCCCCACCTCCGCTGCGCGATACTGGGCGCGCATGTCGCAACAGAACGTCGCCCAGGTCCAGGAGGCGTTGGCTCACTTCCTCGCAACCGGTGAACCGCCCTGGGACGCGCTGCATCCGGAGATCGTGGTCCAGGACCACGACATCATGGACGCTGGCGACTACCGGGGCCACGAGGGGTTCGGGCGCTGGATGGGGGACTGGTCGGCCGCCTGGTCCGACGACAGCATCGAGCCGGAGGAATTCCTCGACGCCGGCGAGCGTGTGCTGGTGTTCATCCGCCAGCGGACGACGGGCCAGGGCAGCGGCGTGGCGCTCGAACGGGAGGACGCGATGCTGTTCGGGTTCCGGGAGGGGAAGATCGGGCGCCTGGACTACTACAACAGCCGCGAGCAGGCTCGCGCGGCCGCGGGGCTACAGGCGTGAGTGCGGCCGTGGGTGCGGCGAGCGCCACCGCGGCTCCGGAGACCCTCGAGGAGGTCCTCGAGGCCCAGCCCCACGCCCGCGCGGTGCTCGCCCCGCTGGCGCTGGATCCCGCCCGTGCGTCCCACGCCTACCTCCTTTACGGCCCCCCGGGCACGGGCAAGCGTGCGGCCGCCCGGGCACTGGCGGTCAGCCTTCTCGCCAGCGGGGCGCGCAACCCGCGGACGGTCGCCGGGCGGGTGGCCCGTGACGCCCACCCGGACCTCACCTGGGTATCCCCCTCCGGGGCCTCGGAAATGCTCGTCGCCGACATCGAGGAGCCGGTGGTGGCGGCGGCCACACGCACTCCCTTCGAGTCCGCGCGCCGGGTGTTCGTGATCGAGTCGGTGGAGGCGATGAACGACCAGTCGGCCAACCGCATGCTCAAGACGCTCGAGGAGCCGCTCGAGTTCGTGCACCTGCTGCTGCTCAGCGACCGCCTCGACGACGTGCTCCCGACGATCGTCTCGCGCTGCCAGCTGGTGCGCTTCGATCCCGTCCCCCCCGATCGCATCGCGGCCACCCTCACCGGCATCGAGGAGCCGCGCGCGCAGGCGTGCGCCCGCCTGGCGCTGGGGGACGCGCGCCTGGCCGCCTGGCTGGCTGGCGACGAAGGCGACGAGCTCCGCCGTGGCGCCGAGGCGTACGTGCGCAACGCCCTCTCCGGCGAGAGCGCCGCGCGTGCCTGGCTCGGGTTGATCGAACAGGCGGCCGGCGCCGGCGCCCGCGCCGCCGAGGCGGACGTTGCGCTCGCCGAGAATGACCTGGAGCTGCTCCCCGTGCGGGAGCGCAAACGCCACGAGCGGGAACTGCAGGAGGCGCGCCGCCGCAGCGAGCGCCGCGCCAGGATGAGGGTGCTCGGCCTCTCCCTGCGGATGGCCGAGCTGTGGCTGCGCGACATGTTGTGCGTGTGCGAGGGCGCTCCCGAGTTGATCCACGCGGTCGATCGCCGGGAGGAGGTCGAAGGCGACGCCCGCGGGCGGGACGGGGCCAGGTTGTGCGAGGCGCTCGACCTCGTCGCCGAGACCCGCCTCAGCCTGTCGCTGAACGTCTCCGAGGAGCTCGCCCTCGAGGCGCTCGGCTACCGGCTGGAAGCGCTGCTGGGACCCTAGGAGCCGGCATCGATCCTGCAAGCCGGCTTCGGTCTAGGAGCCGGCTTCGATCGGCCCGAGCCGGGGCTCCAGGCCATACGTGTCGAACGCCAGGAAGCTGTGGAACTGGCGGTTCTCGGGTCCGTGGTAGTCGGCCGAGCCGGTCTGCAGCATCCCGAGCTCGCTGCAGCGGCGGGCCAGCAGCTCGGTCTGCTCGCGGGTGTGGGTGATGTAGAAGACCTCCACCCCGTCCATCCCCAGCTCCTTGAAGCGGGCCACGGTGTCGAGCACCTCGCCGGGGTCGGCGATGTCCCAGAACGGATGGGCCCACACCGCCACGCCGCCGGCTTCGTGGATCGCCTCGATCGCCTGGGCGACGGTGGGCGTCTGGCGCATGCGGAAGGCGGGCTTGCCCTCGATCAGGTACCCGCGTATCAGCGAGCCGACGTCGCCGATGTCCTCTGCGCGCAGCCGCTCGGCGTTGGCTGGCGCCGACAGCACGGCCTGGGCGAGGTGGGGGCGGCCGATCGGCTGGCCGGCGGCGATTCGCTCCCGGATCTCGGCTTCGTCGAGCTCGAACCCGGCCTCCTTGAGGGCGTCGGCCATGCGCAGCGTGCGTTGCTCGCGATCGGCCAGGAACTCCTCGAGCCGCTGCCCGAGGCGGGCGCCGGTGTGGTCGATGTTGTAGCCCAGGATGTGAAGTTCGATCGGCGTGGAAGCGCCGTCGTCGACGGCCGAGATCTCCACGGCGGTGACCACACGGATGCCGGCTCGCTCCCCTGCGGCGAGCGCCTCGGCGACGCCGCTGATGGTGTCGTGGTCGGATAGCGCCAGCAGCTCCACGCCGGCCTCGGCCGCGCGGGCCACGACCTCTGCCGCCGGGAGGGTTCCGTCGGAGTGGGTCGAGTGCGACTGGAGGTCGAATCGTGGCGCCATCGGCGCCGCAGCCTAAGCGATGCGCTCAGAGTCCGGCACACTCGCGCGCCGACGGAGGCGAGCCGAGGTGGGTGATGCGCCTCACGCGCTGCTCCGCCGAACACCTGAGCCGCCTCACCGCCGCGTTGTAGCGGCGGGCCCGTTCCGAGAGCCCGGAGGAGTGTCCGCAGCCGACGCTCGAGAGGGCCTCGAAGGCGGCCTCGGTCTCCGCCGCGCGGCGACGGGCGTCGACCCACATGATTTCCAGGTAGGCGAGGGCTGCGCCGAGCTGCTCCTCGGGGATTTGGTCCGGGGACTCGAGCTCGCGGACGACGGGCAGCAGCTCGGTGGTCAGCCAACGCTGCTCGGCGTAGGCGCGCAGCATCAGACAGATGTCCGAGGGTTGGGAGAGGCGCGGGGACTGGTCCATCAGGGGGGAGGGGCCGGGGCGGGGACTCCGGTCCGGGCTTTGGCTTCGGCGGGGTGCCACGCGTTCTTTAGAGGGCGGCCTTCCGGCTCCACCTTTCGCCAGTCAAGTAGTGCAAGGTTTTGGCAGCGCCCTCAAGGAAAGGCCGTCTTTGCGCCGATGCGGTACCCAGAAGCGCACGGACGACCGCGATGCACAGAACAGAGAAGGATCCGACCCGCCGTACACCCGGGCAATACGCGCGTGCGACCGTCCGGCGGCTGCGCATGCGCACGCTCGTGTGGCTGGGCGCGCTGGCCGTCGCGACCGCGGCGCTGGGGAGGACCTTCGGGCTGCACGACTGGCGCTTCCTGGCCTCCGAGATGGTGCTCCTGGGGAGCATGTTCGTGATCTCCCATTACGTCCTGCCGCTGCTGGCGCGCCGCGACCGAGGGGCCCGCGGCGAGGAGCATGTGGGAGGGCTGCTGGATTGCTTCTGCGAGAACCGCTGGCTGGCGATCCACGACGCCACGGTCGGTCGCGGCAACATCGACCACATCATGATCGGGCCGGCCGGGGTGTTCACGGTCGAGACCAAGAGCCACCCCGGGCCGGTGCGGGTGTCGCGCGTGCACGGGGCCACGATCGAGCAGGCCCGCGCCCAGCGCAGGGCCGTCGAACGGATCGTGGGCATCGAGGTGGAGCCGCTGATCGTCTACAGCCGCGCCTGGGTGGACAGGCCGCTGGCGCGCCGCAAGGGGGTGCGCCTGCTGCCGTCGAGGATGCTGCTGGGGTACCTCGCGAAGTGCCCGAAGAGGCTGTCCGGGGACGAGATCGACGCCGCCCACGAGCAGCTCGTCCAGGCCCTGCTCGACGAGCAGGAACACAGCCTCGTGCGGGAGCTTTGGCACGTCGCCAACGAACCGGCGTTCACCGTCCTGGCCGAGGTTGCGCGGCGTCCGGTGACGCTCCCGAGCCCGATTCCGCGGCGTTCGGATTCAAGAGCCACCCGGTGGGGGTAGCGTTCAGGGCGTGGCAAGCGCCGCGCAACTGAACGATCGCGAGCTCGGATCCCCGGCGCCCGTCCCCGACGGGCCCCCCGCGACGCCCCCGGGGCCCTCACTTCCGGCGCTCGCCCAGACGCTGGCCTGGACGCTGGCTCCGACGTGGCTGATGGAGCAGTGCGCCCGCCGCCTCGGCTCCGCCTTCACGATCACCTTCGCCCCCAGCGGGCGACAGTTCGTGTTCGTGAGCGACCCGGAGGCCGTCAAGGACGTGATGACGGCCCCGGGGGACGTGGCGCCCTCAGCCGCCGCTCAATCCCCGCTGGTGCCGATCATGGGCCACAACTCCGTGATCGTGTTGACCGGACCGGAGCACATGCGCCAGCGAAAGCTTCTGCTTCCGCCCTTCCACGGCGAGCGGATGCGCGAATACGAGTCCACGATCGTCGCCGCGACCCGCCAGGAGATGGCCGGCTGGACGCTCGGTAGGCCGATGCGCGTGCACCCCGCCACGCGGCGGATCACGCTCGACGTGATCCTGAGCGCGATCTTCGGCGTCGACGCGGAGAGGATGGATCCGCTGCGCCGGGCGATCGGGAACCTTCTCGGGCCCGGGCAGACGGTGATGCTCCTGAGGGTTGCCCTCTCGGGCCCCGACTTCGACACTCCGCCCCGCGCCCTGGCCGATGCCCTGGCGCAACTCGACCGGCTCGTGTACGCGGAGATCGCCCTGCGGCGCGAGCAGCCCGACCTCAGCGAACGGACGGACATCCTCTCGCTGCTCCTGCAGGCCCGGGACGAGGACGGACAGCCGATGAGCGACCGGGAGCTGCGCGACGAGCTCGTCACGCTGCTGCTGGCGGGACACGAGACGACGGCCACCTCGGTGGCGTGGGCGATCGAGCGCCTGGTGCGCCACCCGGACAAGCTCGAGCGACTTCTGGATGAGATCGACGAGGGCGGCGAGGAGTACCTGGAGGCAACGGTCAATGAGATCCTGCGGATCAGGCCGGTGGTGCCGATCGTGGTGCGGGTACTCGAGCAGGAGCTTGCCGTCGGGGGCAGGCTGCTCCCCGCAGGCACGAGGGTGGCGCCCTGCATATACCTGACCAATCGCAACCCGGACGTGTACGAGCAGCCATTGGCGTTCCGTCCGGAGCGCTTCCTCGGACGGAACCCGGACACCTTCGCCTGGATTCCCTTCGGGGGCGGTATCCGCCGCTGCATCGGGGCCGCCTTCGCGCAGCTGGAGATGAAGCTGATGCTGCGGACGATGCTCGCCGAGCTTCACCCGCGCCCGGCCGGGGGGCGCCTGTGGCGGAACGGCGAGTGGACGCGCCGCAGGGCGATCACGTTCGCTCCGGGCGCCGGCGCGAAGGTGGTCTGGGAGCGAAGGGGCAACGGCCGCAGCGCGGGATAGCTTCCCGGGGGCGATGCCGAGCCCCCCAGCCGCACCCCCCCAACCGCCGAACGCCCCTCCCCAGGACCCCGACACCCTGCTCGGGCGCTTCGGGCTGCCGTCCTTCCGTCCGGGCCAGCGGGAGGCCGTGGCGGCGGCGCTGGAGGGCAGGGACAGCCTGGTGGTGATGCCGACGGGCGGGGGCAAGTCGCTCTGCTACCAGCTCCCCGCGCTCGCAGGGCGGGGGCTCGTGCTGGTGGTAAGTCCGTTGATCGCGCTGATGGCCGACCAGCTGAGGCGTGTGCGGGAGGGGGGCGTGCGTGGCTGCATGCTCGCCTCGGGGATGGGCGAGGGGCACAACGAGCGCAGCCTCGCCGAGATCCGCTCCGGCGAGGCGCAGCTCGCGCTGGTGGCTCCCGAGCGTTTCTCCTCGGGTGCCTTCCGGGCCGCCCTCGCGGACACCACCGTGAGCCTGTTCGCCGTCGACGAGGCGCACTGCGTGACCGAGTGGGGCCACGACTTCCGTCCCGACTACCTGCGGCTCCACGACGCGATCGCCGCACTCGGTCGCCCGCCCGTGATGGCGCTCACGGCGACCGCCACGCCGCGGGTGGCCGAGGAGATCGAGCGGCGGCTGGGACTGCGGGGCGCCCTCTCGGTGCGCTCGGGGTTCGACCGCCCGAACCTCGCCTTCGACGTCGTGGGAGTGGAGGGGAAGGGCGCGATGGCGCGCAAGCGGGCAGCCCTCATGCACGTGCTGGGGAGGGCGGAGTGCCGGCCGGCGATCGTCTACTGCGGAACCCGCCGCGACACGGAGTCGGTGGCGGAGGTGATCGCGGCGGGCGGGATCGCGACCGGGATCTACCACGCCGGGATGTCCGGGGAGGCGAGGGCCTCTAGCCAGGAGGCCTTCATGGGGGGCGACACGGAGGTGATCGTGGCCACCAACGCGTTCGGGATGGGAGTCGACAAGGCGGACGTCCGCACCGTTGTCCACTGGGCGTTGCCGACCAGCCTGGAGGCCTACTACCAGGAGGCCGGCCGCGCCGGCCGCGACGGGCTGCCGGCGCGGGCGCTGCTGCTCGCCGCGCGCGTGGACCTCGGCCGGCTGATCCGCTTCATCAAGGAGGGGGAGACGAGCGTGGAGGACGTGAAGCGGTTCGTGGCATCGCTGCGTGCGAGGTCCGAGGACGGGACCGTCCTCATCCAGCATGGCGAGCTGGGCGAACGCTCACGCGTGCTGCTGTCGATCGCCGAGCGGGCCGGCGCGGCCGAGCTCGCCCCCGGGGGCCGCGGAGGTCTGCTGGTGACGCTCACCGGGACCGGCAGCACCCGGGAGGCACAGCTCGCCATTCGCGTTGCGAGGAACCGCGTGTGGGAGGCCTACCACTCGATCGAGCGCTACAGCTCTGCATCGGGGGTGTGCCGCCGGCGGCAGATCCTGGAGCACTTCGGGGACCCGGAGGACGGGACGCCGGTGGGCCGTTGCTGCGACGTGTGCCACCCCGACCCGGCCCTCCGGGCGGCGCTCGAGCAGCGCCCGGCCCCCAGGCGCGCCGCCTCGCGCGTGGGCGGCCCTGCGAGATCGCTGCAGCCGGCCTCCGCACCCGAGGATGGAGAGCCCGTGGATGAGGCCCAGTTCGATGTCCTGCGGGCCTGGCGCCTGGGACGGGCCGACGGCAAGCCGGCCTACACGGTCGCCACCGACTCCGCCCTGCGCGGCGTCCTGCGGCGAAGGCCGCGGGCGATCAGCGAGGTGATCCAGGTCAAGGGGCTCGGGAAGGCCTTCTGCGACAAGCACGGCGACTCGCTGCTCGATCTGCTCGCCGGCATGGAGCTAGGATGATCCTCCCGCGCCGACGTAGCTCAGCTGGTAGAGCACTTCACTCGTAATGAAGGGGTCCCCGGTTCGAGTCCGGGCGTCGGCTCTGGAAAAAGTCCTGCTAACGCATGGCTTTTCATTTCCTCCCATGTGGGTCTACAGCGGCGCGGGGCAACGGATGGGGCAACATGGGATCGGCGTCCACTCCTAACCACGCGGTGTCGACTGCTGCAGGCGCCCGTCGCGAGGCTCATGTACGAAGTCATCAGCGACGAGCCGTTTCTCTTGTTCAGAAGGTGATTCCAGCTTTGGTCCTCCGCTGCGCTGTAGCGGAGACTCGGCGTGCCTGACCGCTCGCAGCTAACAATGTCTGACTTTCAGCCGGGGGATCTGTCTGCGCGGCTGCACGCGGCGTCCGACGCGCCTCTCTGCGTCCGGTGCCGTGGACGCTTACTCCAGGACCGCGGCTTTGAGGGCTTCACGACGATGCAGGTAGCCCACACTCCTAGTTGCCTTGCCGCCCTCGAACCACGTCACGCTCACCCAGCGAAGCGTGACGGATGCTCCCGAGTGGACGCCGTGGCCGACAAGCCTGACCCTTGCTACGACGTAGTCCTCGCCGTCGGCAAGGATCTCCTCGGTCTCATAGCGCGAGTCTTCGTCCATTCCCTCGTAAATGTCTCTGACCCATTCGCGCACGCCCGCTGCTCCGTCGTAGGTCTTGTCGGTCACCGCCGTCGCGGCGTTTTCAATGCGGAAGTCCGGCGCGAGCAACTCGCTGGCCAACTCGTCCGATATCACTCGCGCGGCCAGGGTCGCCATCGCCCGTTCGTAGACGTCGAGGTTCTCCTGCGACACCGCCTACTCCTCCAGCCCCACGGCTTTGAGGGCCTCGGCGTTGTCGCGGAACTCGCGGCAGAGGGCGATCCTGCCGTTCACGATCTTGAAGAGGAAGCTGTACGGCTCGCGGACTTCGATCCCGGTGGTTCTCGCATTTCCGACGAGGTGCATCTCGGTGGCCACCTGGTCGCCAAGATCAACGCTGTCCTCGGCCAACTCCAGGCTGACGTTAGGGAACATCTCGAGCCACGAATCCACATAGCGCCCAAAGCTCTCGCGGCCGTAGTAGACACTCGCGTCCGGCTCGTCGGACCGGCTATGCCACTCAACCTGCTCGTCCACAAAGCTCCAAAACGCATCCCATTCACGTTCGTTGAAGTGTTCAAGGGCGCGCCGACTCACCTCTACGTTCCTCTGCGACACCGCTTACTCCTCCAGGCCCGCAGCTTTGAGGGCTTCGTTCAGCTCACGGTACTCGCGTGTCTCGATCACGAGCCCGTCGCGCAGCCGAAAGACATGCACCTCCTGCGCATCGAACGGAACGCCGCCTGCCCGCCCGCGGCCAACCAGGCGAACCGGGACCACCACGAGGTCACCAGCGTCGATGTAGTCCAGAGCCTCGACGCGAAGCTCGGCGTCTTCGGTGATCTCGGCGAGGTGTTGCATACACGCATCGCGCCCGCGGTGGACCGTCGCCCAAGGATCGTCTGCCCGATCCCACCACTCGGCATCGAGGTCGGTCAAGGCGATCATTCCTGCGATGTCGCCCCGGTTGTACGCGTCAAAGCGCTGCCTCACGAGGTCCACGTTCTCCTGCGACACCGCCTACTCCTCCAGGCCGAGGTCGGCGAGGGCGCGGTCGCGATCGAAGTAGCCGACGAACCTCGTGACCTTGCCGTCGCGCAGGTGGAACAGGCACGCTCCTCCCGTCGGCCAAAGCTGCGCGAAATCCAGCCCGCTCGTTTTGCCGTGCCCGCTGGCGTGGTGGAGCACAAGTACGCGCTCGTCATCCATCTCGCGGAACTCGTCGGCTTCGATTCGGAAGTTCGCGAACGCGCTCAGGAACTCACGCTCGCCCTCGGCCATGCCAGCCAGCCCGGTTCGATCCACAGGCCAGGGTCCGTCGGGGAACCCGTAGTCGATTTCGGGGTCGGCCCAGGCTGCCGACCTGAAGTCTCCGCGTTCCCAGTCCGCGTAGATCGAGCGCACGAGGTCCAGGTTCTCGGACACGACCCGCCAAGTATCGCGCCAGCCGAACGCCTCGCGCCGAAACGGAGGGGGAGGGATTCGAACCCTCGATGGAGGGAAAACCCCCCATAACGGTTTTCGAGCCCCGCGCATGCCCGGCGAATCGTCCGTGTTTATTGAGGTTTTCGGGCTTCGCGTAGTCCGTGGGGCAGGAAATGGGGGTAGGCATCGGCGCTACTCCTCCAGCCCCGCGGCTTTGAGGGCCTCGCTTTGATCGAGGAAGATTCGGATTCGGCTGATCTTGCCGTCGATCAGGTCGTAGATGTTCGCGCTCTCGTTCGTCACCGGAATGCCGCTCGCGCGTCCGGTGGAAGCTACGTCGGTCAGAGCAAGGACCTGGTTGCCGCCGATCGGCTTCACGTCTCGAAGGTCGAGGTGGAAGTCGGGGCCAGCATCCTCTAGGTCGGCAAACCACCGCTTTATGCCCTCGGGGCCTTCATAGTCGCCGCCCACAACGGGCAGGTGCAGCTCCACATCGTCGCGGCAGCACGCCAGATAACCCTCTACGTCATGCGCATTGAGTGCTGCGACGAGATGTCGCACAGCCTCCACGTTCTCCTGCGACACCGCCTATCCCCGTTCCTGCACGAGCCGTTCGGCGGCTGCGCGGGCCTCATCGACGCCGGAGGTCGTGAGGCGCGCGATCGAGCCTCCCACACAGATGTAGACCCACCCCTCCCGTTGTCGAATGTGACCGACGCTGCCGACCAGACGCCCTCCCTGGATTACGATGGCGAATACAACGCCATTGCCGAGGTCGCTGACCTCCTCAAGCTCGAAGTCCAATTCCTTGTAGGCCGCGAACCATTCGTCAAGGAAGCCGCGTATGGCCGCTCGACCCTCGATCAGGTCCGCCCGCCCGTCCAGGACCCCGTCGTCGGCGACAATGCTCACCACCCCGTCGAGATCACCGCGATCCAGAGCATCAACCTGCTTGCGCACAAGCTCTACGAGGTCGGGCGTCGTGGACTCCTCCGACACCACCTACCCCCCGTGGTCTAGCTCAGCAAGCACGTAGATCGAGCGGACGAGGTCCAGGTTCTCCGACACGGCCTACCGCCGTTCCTGCGCGAGGCGTTCGGCGGCAGCACGAGCCTCGTCGATGCTTACGGTGCGCATGTCCTGCTTGATCACGCCCTTGGTCCAAATCGCGACGATCGCGTAACGGAATCGGACCTCCCCGCTGCTGCCAGCGGGATGGCCCGTCACGACGATTACGCCAAAACCAACTCCGTTGCCGAGATCGATGATCTCCTCGACCTCGACGTGAAAATCCTCGTACGGGCGCAGCATGTCTTCAAACAGTCCCCGGATTGCCGCTGCCCCCTTGAACGTGCCGGCCTCCCCGCACAAGACCGCATCCGACGCGTAATAGGCCTCTACCGCATCGAAGTCACGGCGATTCATCGCCTCGATGAGCAGGCGCACTCGTTGGACCATGGAGTCCTCGGGCATCGTCCGGCGAGTATCCCGCAGGCGGGCGTGGCAGCCGCTCGACGCCGCTGGTCGGCCGTTTCGACGCTGTACAGGGTGCGGGTCCCTAGATACGTGGGGGCGGGCCGGGAATCGCCGCCGAAGGCGGAGACGTCTTCACATCTCTTCCTGTGACGCTCGAAGGCGCGCCCGTGGCTCTGAACCGTCCCGACCAGTGCGTCAGATGCGGCAGTGGACCGCTCTCGAAGCAAGACGTGGCACAGCCAGCCGGCTGGGCTCGCGTGCGCCGGCACCGTCGCTAGATGTATCTACGGCCGCCAGCTCGAGACGTCGAGCTTTGTGCCGGCAACCCATGTCACCGCGGCCCCGGTGCCGAGCGGCTCGGTCGTCGCGATCCCGGCGATCGACACCCAGGGCTTCATCGCCGCGGACGGCAGAGGTATCGGCGATGGCTGCAGCGCGCCACCGCCGGCCGGTTGCACCGCGACCGGGCTCGGCGCAGTGCCGGCTGGGCCGGTCGGCTGTCCCGCCAGAGGCGCGAAGGGATTGGTCGGACCCGGTGTCAGCAGCATGTTGCCGGCTCCGTCGCGCAGCGCCGGTGTCAGGCCGAGGGGCGAAACGCTGGGCTGCGAGAAGCTCCCGCGGGCGTCGCCGACGGCCACCATCGTTCGGGCCGGGTTCGGCGAAGGCGGCAGGGAAGGCGGCGCTTCCGGCCAGCTCACGGTTCCCCCGCCGCCATTCGCTGCCACGGCGTCGAGCGGGCCCGGGACGGCGCCCGAGTTGGGCTGCAGCGTCACCGGCGGCCCCAGCGACCCACCGCTCATCACCCGCGCATGCGGCGGCGCACCGAAGGGTTCGAGTCCCTGGTAGTCGCCTGCCTCCCAGGCGATGAGTGCCCGGCCCGGCCCGCTGAAGGACACGACCGGGTACTCGGCGGGTGCGGGGGCGATCAGCAGCGGCGCGTCGAAGCGGTGGCCGCGCTGGGCGGTGCTGACCATCGTTGCGCAGGTGTGGATGCGACTGCAGCCGACGGTGCCGTAGACGTGCGCTGCGCCGCTGCTGTCGAAGAGCGGTGTGGGATCTATCATCATGGCGCTCTTCGCTCGGCTGACGGCGCTCGTCGAACCAAAGGGATGTCCGGGTTTGCGCCAGGCGGCCCCGACTCCGGGAGCGTTCTTCGTGTGCGCAACCCACGTCATCAGCACCTCGCGGTTCGGCGCGGCAGCGAGCCGCACGTGGGCCTCGAGGAAGGGGCCGCTGTAGCCGACGACCCGGGACGGGGACCATCTGCCCGAGGGGCTGCGATAGGCGGCCCGGATGGTGTGGGGGTAAAGGGTTTCGCCGTGGCGCCCGCGTGCCGCCTCGACCCATGCGACGGTCAGTTCCCCGCGCGCGTCCAGGGCCACAGCAACACCGCCGACCAGTGCGTCGGCGCCGTGCCACAGCGCTCGCTCCAGCAGTCGCCCTCCGCCGGCGACGAATGCCACGTTCACCGTCGCCCGCGTCTGCACCCGCCCTACGTTGCGCTCACTGCCCCAGGCCACGGCTGCGTCGCCCCGCGCATCGTTCGCCAGTGCGACGTCGAAGAACCCCGTCGTGGAGCGGCTCACCGCCAGCGGCGCAGACCATCCGGCCAGCGCTGGGGATGCTGCGATCGCCAACGCGACCGGCACCGCCAGCGCGCCCAGCAGCCGCCTCGCGATGATCGACGACGTCCTGCGGCTCACCGCGCTTCTTCTCTCATACCACTCTGCATCGGTACTACCATGCTATGCGCCGGCGGATGCCGGGCCATCGGGCACAACCCGTCGTGGGGACGCTGTTTCTACGTATCGCGCGGGGCCGGCGTGGTCAACCTGAGCCCTGAGCCGAGCCTTGGCGTGGAGCGAGCCCGTTCTGCGGACGAATACGGACTGTTCGTCGGTTTCATCACGATCCCTGGCGCTTGGAGCTCGCATACGGTGCCCCCATGGGCAGCAGCTCCGACACAGCGCGTGCCGTCTCGCTGAGCGTGATCGCCCTCGCGGCGCTGGGGCTGGCGCTGTCAAGTGTCGAGACCGCGGCAGCCGACACCGTGCTCGCGAGCGGGCTGCCGCAGGCTCCCAGGGTGAGCGCGGACGGGCAGACCCTGGCTTGGAGCGAATACGACCGCAGTGCGTCGAACTGGCGTCTGACGGTGTCGAGCAGCGGGATCACGCGGACCCTCCCGATCGCGCCGAGCCCCGTGCCCTTCGACGTGGACCTGGGGGACAACGGCCACGGTGCGCTCGTGGCCGCATACGCCCGCTGCTCGAAGCCCTCCGCCTCCGGCCGGCCTGCCCGCTGTCGTCTGTACGACTACGACTTCACCACTGAAACCGAGCACCCGATTGCCGTGGCCAACGCCGCTGGCGCCTCCCAGTTTCTGCCCTCGATGGCGGCTGGGCGCGTGGCCTTCGCACGGGTGAAGGAAGGGCGACCCGAAGGACCGGGCAACCCACAGCGGATCTATCTCGAGAACCTCGCTGGCGGAAAGCCGAAGCTGATGCCCGGTGGCTCCAGTACCAACCGTTCACCCGGACGCCCGACGTCGATCGATCTGAGCCCGAAATCGCTTGCCTTCACATGGGCTGGGCCGGACACGACGAACTACCCGGACGGAACCTCCGAACTGCGGCTCGACAACCTCGCTGGTGGCCAAACGCTCATCAGCCTCGCCGCGGAGAGCGAGATCGAGGCCACCAACGTGCTCGGCCCGACCCTGCTCGGTGGTCGTGTGGCGTACGCCGTCTCCAGCACCGGGGACGAAACCTCCGCCAAGTTCGGCACGTTCGTGCTGCCCGACGCTCTGCGAGCGACCGCCCTCGCACCGGAAGGCGTTCAGAGCACTGCGAGCGGCTCGGCCGGAACGATCTACTCCCGCTGCCTGCCGCCGACGATCATTCCGCAGCCCGGCGGCAGCTCCTGCGAGGTGGCCCTGGCAGGCGTAGTCCCCTATCGGGACGTCGACCCCACCCTCGCCACGACTGCTCGCCCGACGACCATCAGCGCGTACCGCGGCACTTGGGTCGCCTTCAGCGCCTATCAACCGGCCGCAGGCAATTACCGGCTCATGCTCCGCTATCCGAACGGGTCAATCGCCGCCGCGCCCGTTCCGCCGCGGCGGGTTCCCTTCGACGTGCAGCTGGGTCCCATATACGGCGGGCGCGAACGCTCCGTGCGCACCGCCCTGACCGCCGTCTACTCGCGGTGCCACGTCGAACCGCGACTCGATCCCATCGACATGCTGCCGCTGCCTTGGACTGGGCAGGGCTGCACGTTGTACCACTACTACCTGGGCTCCTCTCATGAGGAAGCGATCCCGGGAACCGGCTCCCGCTACCTGCCCAGCGTGTGGAACGGTCAGCTCGCCTTCGCCCGCCAGGTGCCGGGGCGAGGACCGCAGCTGTACGTGCAATCGCTGAAGGGCAGTCCCTCGCCGCGGAGGCTCCCGGGCGGGCCAGGCGGCACGAACGCCGGACCCCGCGCTCTCGTCCTGCACGAAGGCCGTGTCGCCTTCGTCTGGGAGTTCAGGCGGGGTCGCAGCCTTTATTCGGAGATGCGACTGGATGGGCATGGTGGGCGGGGAAAGCTGCTCGACGTCACCAGCAGCACCAGTGCAAGCAACCGCGAGATATCGCCTTCGTTCACTGCCGGCGGTGCGCTCGGGTGGGCTCGCCGCGAACGCGGAGACCACAGCTGGATGCTCGAGTACGGCCACTCGGGTGGCGGCGTCTTCAGCTACCTGATCCCCAACCCCGTCGAGGCCTTCGCGACCACGCAGCTCTCGGGCACGCAGCTGCAGGTGAACGGAACGATCTTCTTCGGGCGCGCCGAAGACAACGGTTCGATGCGCATCGCGCGCCTCGGCGCGACGCCCGCGGTGGTCACCCGGCCCTAGCGGCAGCGGCAGCGCACGGACCGCATTACGGTGCCCGGTTCGAATCCGCGCGTCGGTTGGTGAAGGGCCTCGCCGACGCGGGGCGTTTCACTTTTTCAGTGCAGGTGAAGGCCCCGAGTCGGCGACGGAGGCCAACTTCGCGAGTCCGACGATGCGAGCTGTGCGCCTGACGGTGGTTGCCCTAAATCCAACCGGGGCACGGGTGGCGTGCCCCGAGCGGCGCCGCGCGGCCCCTGCTGCAAGTTCCTTTGCTCGCTCGTCCGCGAGCGCTCCTGCCGTGTGGTTGCTGAGAGTGACCATGCCGGCAGTCTCTCGTGCGATTCCTGCCAAGCGAAGAGATTTAGCGACAGCTGTCGGTGACGGCTTCAGCGGTGCGGCATCAGGCCGCCGGCTGGGCGAGCGCCTCTGCGCTGGATGTCACATCGACGAGGGTGTCCCCGCCGGAGGTGCGCAGGTACAGGACGTGGCGCCTGACCCGCTGGCGGGCAACGAGCCCGGCCTGCGCGAGCACCGACAGCTGCTGGGAGACGCCCCCGCTCGTCACGCCGAGCAGCCCCGCCAGCTCGCTGGTCGAGCGCGGCGAGTCGAGCGCGAGCAGCACCGCCGCGCGGTTGCGTCCCAGAAGCCTGGCCAGCGCGTCGGGCGGGGTAAGGGCGTCTCCGTCCCACAGCATGCCCACTCCGCGCGCAGGGTAGATGACCGTAGGTTGCCACGGGTCCGCCGCGACGAGCAGCACTTTCGGCCATGCGAACACGCTGGGTATGAGCAGCAACCCGCGCTCGTCGAGCTCGATCACACGCGTCATACACGGGGACAGGAACCCATCCTCGTCCGATTGCTTCTCGACCTTCAGTACACCATCCGACCAGCTGACACGCGGGTCGAGGTCTGCGAAGAGAGCTTCCAGCCCACCGTCGGCCATCTGGCGGGCCCGGTAGCGGACATCATGCTCCAGCAGCGCGCGCACGCGCGCCCAGTGCGGTGCAACGGCTCGTTGCCAGTACGTTCGCAGGAGTCGGTCGAGTCTGCTGACCGCGGCGCCCGGATCAGTAACGAATCCGTCGAGCACCCGCGGCACCCGCTCGCCGGGATACGCCTCCAGGACTTCGGTCCTGACCTGGTCCGGAGGCGTCGCGAGCATTGCTGCCAGGTCCTCGTCGAGGCTCGTGAGCGGGCCTTCGGGCAGCGGGTGGATGAAATCGGGGGAGTAGCTCCGGGAGCCCTGCAGGGCATGCAGTGTCGACAGGTCGAGGCCACCGACGAGTGAGGCGGTACGAACTGCCCACGGCATGTGCACGGCGTGGCGGCCAGGGTTCCCGAGCACGCGCACGCTCCCGGCCATCTCGATCGTCGGCGAGATAGCGAAGCGCACCCGCGTGAGTGCCGCCGTATCGAAGACGATCTCCGCCATGCCAGGGTCAATTCTGCCGCACATGCTGCCGTGCGCGGCAGGGATTTAGCTCTTGCTAAATGGTCGCCTCGGTAGTCCGGGCCTGCTCAGCCTCCGTAATGAGGAGGTTCTCGTTCGAGTCCGCGCGTCGGCTTGCTAGGTACCGGCGACCTGCCCTGCGGCGGCCGCTGCGGCGGCCGGCAACCCAGCCTCTTCTTGTTCGGCCTGGCGCCTGTACTGCTCGAACAGCCGCTTCTCGTCCTCGTGCTTGGGGAAGCGCAGGAAGACGAGCGCCGCCGCCAGGAGGACGGCGATGATGCCGGCGGCGTACGCCCATTGGTCGCCGTGCAGGAACGCGGCCTTCGCGCCGGCGATGATCTGTTCGGAGTGCGCCGGGTATTGCGATGCGGCGTCGGCGGCACTGGAGAAGGACTTCGTGAGCGTGTTTTCGATCGAGCTCGTCACGTTCTTGCCGGCCAGCTCGGCTCCCGCCGCGGCTGCGTAGCCGGCCGTCAGCAGCGCCCCGAAGATCGACTGCATGATGGCGCCGCCGAAGTCGCGCTGCAGATCGGCCGTACCCGAGGCCATGCCCACCCGTCGCACCGGCACAGAGCCGGTCAGCGCGTTGGAGGTGGGCGGTCCGGCAAGTCCCACCCCGGCGCCGATCAGGGCGTATCCGATCCCCACCTTCCAGTAGGGGATGCCCTCCTTCCAGAGCAGGAGCATCCAGAGGAAACCGAGCAGCACGAACGCCTGGCCGATCAGCACCGACACGCGCGTGCCACGCGCGTCGATGATCTTGGCCGAGCGTGGGGCCACGAGCACCATCAGGATCGCGGCCGGGAGGATCGACAGGCCGGCATCGACGGTCGAGTATCCGAGCACGTTCTGGAGGAACTGCTGGCCGATGAACATCGCGCCCATCAGCGAGCCGAACACGATTATCCCGGCGCACGCGCCGACCCAAAACGGAGGACGGGATGCGATCTTGAGGTCGTAGAGCGGGTTGCGGGCTCGTCGCTGGCGCAGGTAGAACAGCACCAGCGCGACCGCGGCGATGACCGCAAGGGCGACAGTCAGCGTCGTCTGGTTGGGGACGGGGGCGAAGTTGATCGCCAGGATCAGCGCGGCGACGAGCACCAGCGAGAGGATCCCGCCGAGGTTGTCGACGGGCTCGGAACCCTCGTTCACATGCGCCGGTACGAACAGCCACGCCAGCACGATCGCGACCACCGCCAGCGGCAGCGTGAGCACGAACACCCAGCCCCATTCGTGGTTCTCGAGCACGAGTCCGGCCAGGAGGGGTCCGAGGGCTGCGATCGCGGCGCCGAGTCCCGACCACAATGCGATCGAGCGGGTGCGCGCCGGCCCGGACCACAGCGCGGTGATCAGCGCGAGCGTGGTGGGGTAGGCCATCCCGGCCGCCAGACCGCCGCCGACGCGCGCGATGAACAGCACGATGTCGGTCGGCGCGAGCGCCGCGAGCAGCGACATCGGGATCGCCAGGATCGTTCCGAGCAGGCACATGAGCTTGCGTCCGTAGCGGTCCCCCACCGCCCCCAGCCAGAGGACCGAGCACGCGAGCCCGAGGGAGTAGCCGACCGCGATCAGGTCGAGCGTGGTCTGGCCGGAGTCGAAGTGCTTGCCGATGTCGGGCAGCGCGACGTTCGCAACCGACAGGTTGAGGTTCGCGACCGCCGCGACCAGGATCAGGCTGACGAGGACCAGGCCGGAACGCTCGGGCGCGCTCGAGCTCGCGGCCGCCGAGCCGGCGCCCTCGTTGCCGTCCGATGCCGCCGCTGTCGGCTGTGCGCTCATGTGATGCGGCGAGCTCAGCGCTCGACCGGGGGCATCAAGCCGCCGATGATCCAGAAGATCGGCAGCGGTATCCCCAGCAGGAACATGACCCAGTGGCCGTGTTTGATCGACCTGAGGCCGAGCCACAGGAAGAGGACGACATACAGCAGCGCGAAGCCCCCGATCCCCGCGACGGATATCGCCAGCGGCGCCATCCACCGAGGCTAACGGATGCCCGGTGCCCAGGGCCTCCCGGGGGGTACCGACACGGTCGCCGGCGGTCTTCTGCGGGCGCACGGAATTTCCGGTTGCCACAGCGGGCGGCCGGCCGTACTCTGATGTCGTCGAGCAGCGCGCGGGTGCGCGAGGGAGAGAAAGGGGTTGGCCGTGTCACGGGACAATGTCGAGGTCGTCCGGCGCGGACAGGAGGCACGCTCCGCAGGCAGGGTGGACGAGTGGATCCACACGCTCGATCCGAATATCGAGTGGGACATCTCCGGATATCCGCTGCCCGACTTCCCGGAACACGGGACGGGTCGGGGGGCGTTCATTGCGCACGTGACCAAGTACTGGTCGCGATGGAACGACTACGCGCAGACGGTGGAGAGAACGATCGAGGCGGGGGACGACGTTGTCGTGATCCTGCGGGAGCGAGCCCGCATGCGCAACAGCGACGCACCCGTCGACCGGGAGGTCGCGACGATCTGGACTGTCCGTGACGGTGTGCGCGTCCGCTTCCGCGCGTTTGAGCGCCCGGCCGACGCGCTGAAGGCCGCGGGGATCGACGAGTCGCCGCCCTCCCGCAACTGAGACGCACACCTCGCCGCGTGGCGCTGCGGGCAGGCGAGTGGGGGTCGCGCGGATCAGCGGGCTGCCGCAGACGCGCTGCCGTAGAGGGGTGGTCTCCTCGACGGCGAAAGCCGACGCGAGGTGTCGCCCGCGACCCCGCCATTGACCGACGCTCAGCTGCAGGCGCGCAAGCGCTGGCAGGAACACTGGAACCTGCCGATCATCATCGCGGCGCTCGTGCCGTTGTTCGTGACGTCACCGAAATACAAGTGGGTTGCGATCGTCGTCGGACTCGGGTCGTGGATCGTGTTTGTCATCGACCTCGTCGTGCAGCGGCGGATCGTGCCCGACTATCTGCACCGTCGCAACGGCCGCATCGACCTCGCGATCGTGCTGGCCACGTTCCCCTACTACCTCATCCCCGGGTTCAGCGGCGCTCCCGCGATCCTGCTGCTCGCCCGCCTGGCGCGGGTTGCGCGCGTGCTGCTCGCCACCGCAGGGCTGCGGCGCTTCGCCGCCAGGCTCGGGAGGGTCGCCGTGGTGGCCGGGTCGGTGGTCGTGATCGCGTCCCTGTCCGCCTATCAGGCAGAACACGCGACCAACTCCGAGTTCAAGACCGTCGGTGACGCGCTGTGGTGGGGGATCGTCACGCTGACGACCGTCGGCTACGGGGACATCGTTCCCAAGACCGGGCCGGGGCGGATTTCCGGGATAGCAATCATGTTCACGGGCATCGCCGTGCTCGGGGTGCTCGCCGGGTCGCTCTCGGCGCTGTTCGGGATCGACAAGACATCCACCGGGGCGATCGAGGACGAGGACGACGACAAGGCTCCGGCGGTCACAACCGGCGAACCGATCCACGCCGAGCTGATGGCCCTGCGATCGCAACTCCAGATCGTCGACCGTCGCCTCGGCGAGCTCGCCCAAGCGGCCGGCCGCTCCCCGCCCACCGGACCTCCTTAGAGCCCGCTGCTGCGATCGACGGTCCAGGTCCGCATGTCCCAGCTGGCAGCCTCGTCCACGGCGCGCTCGCCGTTGACGGCCAGCTCCTGCCGGCGGGCGACCGCGCCGCCGCGGAACGCGTCCTGCCACACGTACGTCGGCTCGAAGCCCGATCCGCGCAGCCAACCCTCGAGCGCCCCGCGGCTGGGTGCCCACTGGGAGGTGGGGTCCCGGCCGAGCATGTCGCCGGGGTAGTACTGCACGAGCGAGAGCGCCGGAAGGTCGGGGTGGAACTCGGCGAGCCCGTGGAAGGCGCCGTCGGGCAACACGAATCCCTCGTCGATCATGTGGGTCTCCAGGACGAGCGTCGCGTCGGGGCTGCACACGTCGTGGATGCGGTCCAGGGCGAGCAGCGGGTGACGCAGGGGCGTCGGCCGGGCCCAACAACCCTCTTCGAGCGACCTCTCCGCTTGCGAGTCGCGCAGCTCGTCGCAGAACGGCGAGGACGGTGTGGTCGCGGAGGTGCTCCGCCGGATCGGTGCTACCGGCCGCTTCTTCGTCGAGTTCGGGATCGAGACCGGCGTCGAGGGCAACTGCGTGCAGCTGGCATCCGAAGGATGGGACGGGCTGTTCATCGAGGCCGACGCCGACGCGTTCGGCGCCCTCCGGAAGCGCTATTCACAGAAGGAGCGTGTGCGGACGGTCCACTCGCAGGTGCTGCCCGACAACGTCGAGCGGATCTTCGCCGAGCACGGGGTTCCGCCGGAGCCCGATGTCCTCAGCATCGACGTGGACGGGAACGACTTCTGGATCTGGCGGGCGCTGGACCGCTTCCGCCCGAGGCTGCTGATCATCGAGTACAACGCCGGCCTTGACCCCGAGCCGCTGCTGGTGCAGCCGTACTCGCCCGACTTCCGCTGGGACGGAACGGACTTCTTCGGAGCTTCGATCGGGGCGCTGCGAGCGTTGGGTGAGCAGAAGGGCTACACCAACGTCTACAACGAGAGCGCCGGCGTCAACGCGTTCTTCGTGAGGTCCGACCTCGCGGGCCCGCTGTCAGTCACCGAGCCGGTGCCGACTCGGCGACCCTCGTACGGCCCCACCGGAGAAGGACATCCGCGGGACCCTCTCGCTCGTCGCTACGTGGACCTGCGGGACGCCGGCCTGATTCCGGGCTGAGCGCGCCGCTCCGGCAGGCCGGGACATTGACGGCCCGCGACGACCTGCCACTCCGGCGGCGGCGCAGCGGGGCCGCCGAGGCCCCGCCGCTCGCCGCGCCCGACTCCTTACGCCTTGACCATGTTCGTCGCACCCTTCGTCGCGAACGTCGCGTCGAGTCCGACGTATTCAACGGGGGTGCATTCGGTGAATGCTTTGCTTTCCCTGGAGATCCATTCGGCACACGGTTCCGCCTGCAGGACGTTCGCCGGCCGTTCGGATTTTTCGATTTCCGAGATTTCGCCGGCGAAGCCGAGCAGGTTCACGATCGGTTTGTATTTGACGTGTTCGGTGCCGGGCGGCGGCCCTTCGGTGGGGTAGGTGAATTCCTTTTCCCCGTACCGTGCCGCCGACACGAAGGCGATCCTGCGTTCCTTGGTCACGTGGTTGATGTCCTGTTCCTGCTGGGCGACCACGCTGCCGAGCAGCCTCGCTTTGGTGTAACTGCCACTGAAGTGTTCTTTCGGCGTACCGCACGTGAATTCGGCGATCGTGCCTCCTGGGGTTGAGCTGTTTTCCAGCTTCACGCCGACGGTTCCCGGGGCCGACAGGTAACCGAGTTCACCGCTCAGGAGCGAGGAACGGATTTCGCCCGCCTTCGAAGCTCCCGGCGAGGTGCACTTCGACGCGAGCAGGCTGCAGCCGGTGAACACGATCTGCACTTCCGTCTCCGAGCTCGGCAGCACGTCCTTTCCGGTGATCGCCGCCCGCTTGCATTTCATCCGGCAGTCGTTTTCCAGTTCGGAGCACACGAAGCTTTCGTGTAGCCAGCTCGCGACGTGGAGGTTGACTTCGCCGCTCTTCCCCTTGAAGGTCTTGCCTAGGCCTTTGTTGCCGAGACCTGCCTTCAGCACGTATCCGCCCTGTCCGGGCGTGCTCGTTTCGTTACATGCCTTGTCGCGGTAGTTGCCGGTGTTCTTCGGCACCGCCTTGGCACATTCGAACCATGTGGGAACCGTCGCCGATGCGCTCGTGGTCGTCACGCAGCTGATCACAGCCACGAACGCCACCAAGCAGGCCACCAGCCCGAGCCCCGCTCGTCTAACGTCGAGAACCATCTGCCCCTCCCTCGGTTGCCCTCCGCGGCTAGATCTTGCTTTTCCGCGGCCGCAGCCTATCTCACCGACCCCTCTCCGTCCAGTCCCATCCGGCCCGATCGGGGAGGGCCGAGGGGTGCTACGAACGGCCTCAGGCGAGGGTCACCGGGAGGGTCTTCAGCTGGTTGGCGAAGGGTGACTCCACGTACCGCGGCTCGCCCGAGATGCGGACTCCGGGGTAGCGCGCCAGTGTCTCCTCGATCAGGATCCGCAGCTCCAGGCGAGCGAGGGCGGTGCCGAGACAGAAGTGACGCCCGCCGGCCCCAAACGCCTGGTGCTCGGCGCGGCGTTCCAGGTCGAAACGATCCGGGTCCTCGTAGCGGGTCTCGTCCCGGTTCGAGGACGGATACCACATGACCACCTTCTCACCTGCCTTGATCGGCTGTCCGTGTATCTCGGTGTCCCTGGTCGTGGTGCGCCCGAAGTGGGCGAAGGCGGGGAACATCCGCAGCGACTCCTCCACCGCGTCGGGGATCCGCGCGGGATCGTCCAGCACGAGCCGGCGCTGGCTGTCGTCGCGTTCGCTGTTCTACTTCTACTTCGCCGACAAGGCCCAGATCCTGTTGCTGCTCTACAGCGACGTCCTCGAGGCGATGTCCGCCGAACTGGAGCGGTGGTTCGAAGACCCGGGCAGGCATGCCCAGCCGTGGTCCGCCGCGAGCATCAGGGCCGCCGTCACCGTCGCGACGGCCAACGCGAACGTCGTGTGCGGCGCGCTCGACGGCCGCGGGACACACCCCGAGATCGATCAGGCATGGAACATGTACTTCGATCGCGCTGCCGGCCGCTGCACGCTGCTGATCGAAAGAGAGCGGGCCGCGGGCCTCGCGCCCTCGGCGGGGCCGCCCGCCCACGCCCTCGCCCGTGCGCTCATGCACATGACGCTGAACAGCATCCACGAGCTGTTGCGAGCCGGGGCGAGCGCCGCCGAGACCGAGGAGCTGATCGACACGTTGACGGTCCTCTGGGCACGCGGCGTCGGCACCGACCCGGCCTGAGGTGCGCGCCCCCGCGAATCCTCACCCGTGCGGCCCGCGGGAGCTCCTGGGTGCCGTGGAGGGTAGCTTTGCGCGGACCGATGCTGCTGTACGACTCCGGGGTGTCCGGCAACTGTTACAAGGTGAGGTTGCTGCTCGCGATGCTGGGCAGCCGCTACGAGCGCCGGGAGGTCGACGTCATCGCGCGGTCGGGCCGTCTGGAGTTGCTGGGAGACCTCAACCCGGGGCTGCGCGTTCCGACGCTGGTGCTCGACGACGGCCGCGCGCTCGGCGAGTCCAACGCCATCCTCTGGTACCTCGCCCAAGGGACGCCCTACCTGCCGGCGGACCCGTTTCAGTGCGCGCAGGTGCTGCAGTGGATGTTCTTCGAGCAATACAGCCACGAGCCCAACATCGCCGTCGTCAGGTTCTGGGTCGCAATCGCCGATTCTCCCGTTCCGGAGGATCAGCTCGCGAGCAGGCGCCGGGCCGGCTACCAGGCCCTCGATGCGATGGAGCGTGAGCTGGGGAGCCGCGAGTTCCTGGTGGCGGACCGTTTCACCATCGCCGACATCGCGCTCTACGCCTACACGCACGTGGCCGACGAGGGAGGGTTCTCGCTGTCGGGGTATCCGGCGATCCGCGCGTGGCTCGATCGCGTGGCCCGGCAGCCGGGCCACGTTCTGATCACCTCCTGAGCATCGCCGCCGGCACATGAGTGGCCCGTGAGGGTTAGAGCGTGTGCGTTTGTGGGTAGCTCCGACCGTCAGACGCCGCGGGCGGATCCCCCGACCCGGATCCCCCGAACCCTCAGCTGGAGAACGAACATGTCGAGACGACTGCGGTTGCTGTGTGCCGCGGCCTGCGTGGCCGCGAGCTTTCTTCTTGTGACCTGCACCGGGGCGATGGCCCTCGGCGGAGCGGGGCCCGTGCTCGCGAAGGGGTCGACCGCGCTCGGCACCGCCCAGGGTGAACGCTCGGTAGTGCTGACGCTGAGCCCGCGCCACAGTGCCGCTCTCCGGCGGCTCGCCGGCGGTGAGGGACAGCTCACGCCCGCGGTATTCCTCAGCACCTACGCTCCCACCGCGGCGACCGTCAACGACATCTCCGCCTGGGCGCGGGGAAAAGGGCTGAGCGTCACGTCCGCGTCCTCCGACCGGCTGCTCGTGAGGCTCACCGGGTCGGCCGAGGCGCTCGGTTCCGCCCTCGGAACGAGCTTCGAGCGCTTCCGCGCACCCTCCGGGGGCGAATACGTCGCGGGCGCCGGCGCCGCCTCGCTGCCCAAGGCCATCGCCTCCAAGGTGACGGCGGTCACCGGGCTCTCCGGCCTCGAGCGCGTGCAGGGGTCGGTGGCCCACCCCTCGGCAAGTGAACTCCCGGGAGCGGTGGAATATCCGACCAGCTACGACCCCCAGCAGGTGTGGGGTCTGTACCACGCCCCGAGCAGCGCGTCGGGTGCCGGTCAGCAGGTGTCGGTGATCACCGCCGGGAACATCTCGGGGGTGCAGACGGACCTGCGCACCTTCGAGCACGCCTACGGGCTACCCGAAGTCCCGTGGCACCAGATCGAAGTCGGGGCCCCGGGAACCGAAACCGAAGGTGACGACGAGTGGGACCTTGACACCCAGTACTCGACCGGGATGGCGCCTTCGGTGAGCGGCCTGAACGTTTATGTGGGCACCTCCCTGGAAGACAGCGCGATCATCGAAACGATCGACCGCTGGGTCACCGACGACGCGAGCACACAGGCGAGCTTCTCCGCCGGGGAGTGCGAGCTGCTGGCCGAAGCGGCGGGCTTCTCGAGCTCTCTGGACACCGTCCTCGCCGAGGCTGCGGCCGAGGGCAGGACGCTGTTCACCTCCGCTGGGGACACGGGCTCTCAGTGCCCGGTGCTGGTGGGCCTCAACGGCCTGCCGCTGGGTGCCCCCGGCGACAACTATCCGGCCTCCAGCCCCTACGCGATCGGCGTCGGCGGCACGAGCGTGCTCGGCGGTGAAGAGGAAATCGGCTGGTACTCCGGCGGCGGCGGAACGAGCGTGCTCGAGGCGACCCCAGCGTGGCAGGAAGGCGCCGGCGGGAGCTTTCTCGGTGTCAGGCGCGGGGTTCCCGACGTCGCCTTCGACGCCGACCCGAACAGCGGCGTGGACGTGGTGGTCAACGGCAAACAGGAAGTGATCGGCGGCACCAGCGTCGGCGCCCCGGCGTGGCAGGGTGTCTGGGCACGCGTGGAGGGGGCCCGCGGAGGCACGATCCCGTTCGCCGGGGCCGCCATCTACGGTGCGCCAGCCGAAGCGTTCAAAGACATCGTCCTGGGCGACAACACGATCTACCCGTGCACCCCCGGCTGGGACTACGTCACGGGCAGGGGCACGCCCCAGGTCGAAGCGCTGATCGCCGGCGCGTAGGGAGGCGCCGGTCAGTCCTCGGGGAGCGGAACCTTCCGCCCCGAGGCGTCGGTGCTTTCCTTGACGACCCAGCGCCGCTCGAGGATGTCCCGGCGGTATTCGCCGTCCGGGCCGATCCAGCGGCGGACACATTCCTCCTCGCCCGGGTTGGTGACGATGAAGGAGTCGTCGGTGGTGTTGATCTCGACACCCGTCTTCAGGGCGAGGGTCAACATCCTCACGAGCTCGTTCGTGACTTGGGCGGGGTCGGTGTCCTCAAACTCGATAGCCATCTTCATGCGTCCTTTTTCGGCACACATGGCTCAACCCTTGAGGGGCTCCTTTGCAGATGGCGGATTGCTGCCATAGTCGCGGCTTCCGCGTTCTAATCGACCACCGGAGGCCCGAACATGAGCAGCGAAAGCAAGGCCGCCCGCACGGCGGTGATAACCGGAGCCTCCTCGGGCATCGGGGCGGCCACCGCCGGGGCGCTGGTCGCCGACGGTCATCGTGTGGCGCTGCTGGCCAGGCGACTGGACCGCATCGAGACCCTCGCCGGCGAACTCGGCGCCGGTGCGATCGCGATCGAGGCCGATGTCACCGAGCGCGCCTCGCTGCTCGCGGCCGCCGACCGTGTGCAGAGCGAGCTCGGAGGCGCCGACGTCCTCGTCAACAACGCCGGTGTGATGCTGCTCGGCCCGTTCTCCTCACACCAGCGCGCCGAGATGCGCCAGATGGTCGAAGTCAACCTGATGGGCGCGATCACTGCCACCGAGGTGTTCCTGGATCAGCTCCGCGACGGGGGCGGCGACCTGGTGAACATCTCGTCGGTGGCGGGACGCACGGCGCGCGCGGGCAACGCCGTCTACGCCGCAACCAAGTGGGGCATGATCGGGTGGTCGGAGGGACTGCGACAGGAGCTCCTACCCGATGTCCGCGTGATCGTGATCGAGCCGGGTGCCGTGGCCACCGAGCTGACCGACCACATCACCGACGCGCCCACCAAGAAGGCGACGGAGGAATTCGTCGGGCCGATAGCGATCACCGCCGAGGACATCGCAGAGGTGATCGCCTTCGCCGTGTCCCGCCCGCGACGGATGACCCTCAACGAGATCCTCGTCCGGCCGACCGCCCAACGCGCATAGGGGTCGCCCGCAGGCGCGCGCCGCCGCAGCCGCGCCGTGCGAGGATCTGACGAATAGCCCCTCCGTCTGATCGGGTCCGCACGCTCGCGCGGGAGCGGTTCGGCTTCTCGGAGCTGCGTCCCGGGCAGCTGCGGGCAGTCGAGTCGGTGCTCGCCGGGCGTGACGTGCTGGCGGTGCTGCCCACGGGCGCAGGGAAGTCGGCGATCTACGAGCTGGCCGGCCTGCTCACGGCCGGGCCGACCGTGATCATCACTCCGCTGATCGCCCTCGAGAACGACCAGCAGGCCCACCTCACGGCGGCGGGCCTCCCCACCACGGTGCTCAACTCGAGCCTCTCCAAGCACGCCTGGAGGGACGCGCTGGCGGCGGCAGGGAGGCCGGATGAGTTCGTGTTCGTCTCGCCCGAGGAGCTGTCCAACGCCGAGGTCGGGAGCGTGCTGTCCGGCGCCGAGCCTGGACTGTTCGTGGTAGACGAGGCGCACCTCGTGAGCCAGTGGGGCCAGGACTTCCGCCCGGACTACCTGCGCCTCGGCGCACAGGCCGACGCGCTCGGCGCGCGCGTACGCCTCGCCCTCACCGCAACGGCGGCGCCCCCCGTGCGCGCGGAGATATCCAGACGCCTGGGCCTGCGCGACCCCGACACGGTCGTGGGCGACTTCGACCGCCCCGGGATCGAGCTCTCGGTGCACCGCGTGGCGAGCGCCGCCGACAAGCAGCGGGAGCTCGAGTCGGCCGCCTCGGAGCTGCCCGGCCCCGGGATCGTGTATGCGGCCACGCGGGCAAGTGCCACGCTCGCGCGGGACGTGCTCGCCGGCGCGGGGCACAGTGTGACGCTCTACCACGCGGGGCTCTCCGCCTCCGAGCGCCGCGCGGCGATGGAGGCGTTCCTCGGGGGATCCGCCCGGATCGTGTGCGCCACCGTGGCGTTCGGAATGGGGATCGACAAGCCCGATGTGCGCTGGGTCCTGCACGCGGACGTCCCCGGCTCGCTCGACGCCTACTACCAGGAGTTCGGCCGCGCAGGTCGTGACGGCGAGCCTGCCCATGCCCGTCTGCTGTACCGGCCCGCCGACCTCGCCCAGGCACGCCACCTGTCGGCCCGTCCGGTTTCGGAGAAGTCGGTGGCGGCGGTGGCGCGACAGCTGGCGGCCGGGACCGGAGAGACCGACCCGGCGGCGCTGTCCGGAGCCCTTGGGCTGAGTGCTCGAACGGTGACGCTCGCCCTCGCCCGCCTGGCCGACGTGGGAGCGGCGTGCTGGGGCCCGCAGGGCATGGCCGGCTGGACCGGTGCGGAGGAGGTCTCCGGCGCCCTGGAGGCGTCGCGCGAGGAGACCGAGCGCACCCGCGAGGTCGAGCGATCTCGTCTGGAGATGATGCGCCGCTACGCAGAGACGACCGGATGCCGTCGCTCGTTCCTGCTGAGCTATTTCGGCCAGCACTACCCCGGCCCGTGCGGGGCCTGCGACAACGACGTGCTGCGCCGGGCGGACGAGGCCGGACCCCAGCCGTTCGGGCTCGGCGAACGTGTCGTCAGCGAGCGCTGGGGTGAGGGGACCGTGCAGCGCTACGACGGCGATCAGCTGACCGTGCTGTTCGACGACCACGGCTACCGCGATCTGCTCGTCCCGCTCGTGCTCGAGCGCGAGCTCTTGCGCCCCCTCGATGGGTAGGACGACCGGCTCAGTGCCGAGACACGATCGGCGCTATAAGTTCAGGCCACTGATGCCCGTATCGCGTGGCTTCTCGGGTCGCAGACGCACTGACGCAGATCCGTCGCGCCTGCCGCCCGGCCAGTACCTCACGACCGACTTCCCCGTGCTGTCGGCCGGGCCCACCCCCCACACGCCGCTCGACACGTGGACCTTCACGATCGAAGGCGAGGTCGAGCAGCCGGCGTCGTGGACGTGGCAGGAATTCACGAGCCTTCCCACGGAGGGCGTCACGACCGACATCCACTGCGTGACGAAGTGGTCCAAGTTCGACAGCACCTGGCGGGGCGTCTCGCTCGACACCCTGCTCGGCAGCGTGCAGAGCTCCGCCCGCTACCTGACGGCCTACTGCGACGGCGGTTACACGACCAACCTCGCGGTCGAGGACGTTGTGGGAGGCAGGGCGTGGGTCGCCTACGAGTACGCGAACGAACCGCTCGAACCCGAGCACGGCGGGCCGGCACGGCTGCTGGTTCCCCACCTGTACTTCTGGAAGAGCGCCAAGTGGGTGAGGGGGTTGCGCCTCACACGCGACGACCAGCCTGGATTCTGGGAGAACTACGGCTACCACAACCACGGGGACCCGTGGCTCGAGCAGCGCTACCAGGGAGACTGACCTGGCAGCTCGGGACGGTGGGGCAGCTCGTCCGTGAGACCGAGCGCGTCAAGAGCATCCTGCTCGGGCTTCCAGAATGGCCGGGACACCTCCCCGGTCAGCACGTGGACGTGCGCCTGACCGCCGAAGACGGGTATCAGGCGCAGCGCAGCTACTCGATCGGCTCGGCTCCCGAGGAGGGGGGGCTGAGGCTGACGGTCGAGCGTCTCGACGACGGCGAGGTCTCCGGCTACCTCGTGGACGTGCTCACGGCCGGGGACGAACTCGAGCTCCGCGGGCCGATCGGCGGATACTTCGTGTGGGATGCCTCCGACCCCGCTCCGGTGCTTCTCGTGGCCGGAGGCTCGGGGATCGTCCCGTTCCGCGCGATGCTCCGCCACCGCGTCGCGAGCGGCAGCTCGGCGCCGGTGCGCCTGCTGTATTCGGCCCGCGCGGAGGAGGAGATCATCTACAAGGATGAGCTGATGGAGCTGGCCCGCCATGACGGGATCGACATCCGCTACACGCTCACGCGCCGGTCGCCACCGGGGTGGGACGGCTACAGCGGGCGCATCGACCGGGAGCTCGTCGAAGATGTCTCCTGGCCACTGGGGGAGGAACCCCTGAACCTCGTGTGCGGGCCGAGCGGCTTCGTGGAGACCGCAGCGGACGTGCTTGCCGCCGTCGGGCACCCCCAGCCGCGGGTCAGGACCGAGCGATTCGGGCCGACGGGGTAGGGGCGATGGAGGTGCTCGACGGGAATGCGATCGCGGGCGACCTGCTCGACCTGTTCGGATACGACCTCACTTGCATCAGCGGCACGTGCGAGCACTGCGGCCGGGCGTCGCTGGTGGGCGAGCTCGTGGTCTACGCGCGCGCGCCGGGCAACGTTGCGCGGTGCCCCCACTGCGGCGCGGTCGTGATGGTCCTCGTCCAGATCGCCGAGGCGACCCACCTGACGATGGAGCGCTACCACCTGTCCGAGGCCCCCGACGGGCCGCCGGGCCCGCCGGCCTGAGCGTTCGTGAGCCGGGCAGCCGAGCTTCCGGCCCGCCGCGCCGGGCTCCCCGAGGTCATCCGCGAGTGGACCCGCATCGGGGTCACCGGCTTCGGTGGTCCACCCGCGCACATCGCCCTGCTGCGACGGCTGGTCGTGGAACGCACCGGCTGGCTGGACGCGCAGGAATTCGAAGACGCCAACGCCGCCTGCGGGCTGCTGCCCGGTCCCGCCTCCACCCAGCTGGCGATCTACTGCGCCTACCGGGTCGCCGGCCGTGCGGGGGCGCTCGTCGGTGGCCTCGGCTTCGTGCTCCCCGCCGTGATCCTCGTGCTCGTGCTGTCGCCCCTGTTTCTCGGCAGCTCTCCCCCCACGTGGGTCATCGGGGCGGGCGCGGGCGCGGGCGCGGCGCTGCCGGTGGTGGCCCTACATGCGGCGAGGTTGCTGCTGGGGCCGAGCCTTGCTCGGGTCCGGGACGAGCGCGCGAGGGTGGCCCGCTGGGGGGCCTACCTGGCGCTCGGCGCCGGCGTGTCGGTGTTCGCCGGCTCCTACCTGGTGATCGCGATCGCCGCCTGCGGCGTGCTGGAGCTGCTGCTGCGTGGCGCCGGGTCGGGTTCCGGGCTGCGTGGCGCCGGGTCGGGCTCCGGGGATGCCGGCGGGCGCTCCCTGGTGGCGCTGATTCCGGCGGCGGCGTCGACGGGCGGGATGCCGGCCCTGGCGTGGACCGCCCTCAAGGTCGGCGCGCTGTCGTTTGGGGGCGGCTTCGTGATCGTCCCGCTGATGCAGAGCGACGCGGTCCACGTCCACCACTGGATGACCAACTCGCAGTTCCTGACCGCGGTCGCGCTCGGGCAGGTGACGCCGGGACCCGTGGTGGCGACGGTGGCGGCAGTCGGGTATGCGGCCGAGGGCATCGCCGGCGGGGTCGTGGCCGCGGCCGTCGCGTTCGCCCCCTCGTTCCTGTTCGTGATGCTGGGGGCCCGGGCCTTCGGGCGGCTGCGCACCGACCCCCGCGCGAGAGCGTTCCTGGACGGCGCGGGGCCGGCGGCGATCGGGGCGATCCTCGGAGCCGCGATCACGCTCGCGACGGCGCTCACGGAGGGCTGGCAGTTCGCCCTGCTGGGGCTCGCGGCGGTCGCCATCCTCCTCCTCGGGCGCAGCTTCCTGCCCGTGCTCCTGGCCTCGGCCGTCGCCGGGATCGTGCTCGCGCTCGCGGGCGCGCCGCTGCCGTGAGCGACATGGGCACGGGTCCCCGCCGCCGGCGAGCCGACGTGCTTGTGGTAGCTTCCGCCGCGCTCGCGCGCCGGTGTCAGCAGCCCCCCGTCCCGCCCGGCGCACCCAACAGGGGTAACGGATTTGCAGGCTCACGCGAGGATCGCCAGCCACGGACCCGCCGGGGCGCCCGAGCTCCCCACAGGTCCTCGCGCGCGCCGGCGTCCTCCCGGCGCGCGCGCGGTCGTGGCGGGGGTGCTGGCCGCGGCAGGTGTGACGCTCTTCGCCGCCGGCGGGACCCCCGCTCGCGCCGCGACGCTACCCGCCCCCTCCGCGGCGCGGTGCGTGTTCTGGGGAGCAGCCCACGCCTGCCAGAGCACCGACCCGCGCGTCGTCCTGGAAGTGCTCAACGAACGTGAAACCTCGCAGTGCACGTTCCAGGAAGGCTGGAGGTGGGGGGACGGCTCGCCACCGGAAGAAACCACCCTCCGGGGCAGCATCGAAGGCAGCACCCAGCTGCTCGCGGGCCATACCTACACGCGGCCGGGTACGTACACGATCAGCGTCGGCGGCATCGTCGTCTCCGAAGAACCGGGCCTGGACTTCATCTGCGAAGCGCCCCCGGTCGAATACACGTTCACCCTGCTCCCGGTCCCGGTCCCGGTCGGGGGCGGGGGCGGGGGCGTGCTCGGCGTGCGGGAAAGCGCTAGCCCCGCGCCGCCCCTCGTCGTCAGCGACTTCAGCCAGAGCCACCGCCGCTGGCGCTCCGGCTCGGCACTCGCCCGCCTGGCCCGCAGGGGTGCGCGCCGCAAAGCCCCCGTCGGAACCGTGTTCGCGTTCGGCCTCAACGAGAAGGCGAGCGTCAAGCTGTCGTTCGCGCGCGAAGCACCGGGAAGGAGGGTCGGCCGCGCATGCGCCCCGCCCACACACAGGAATCGCCGCCGCCCACGGTGCCGGTTCCCGGTCGCGGCCGGGGCGATGTCCTTCACCGCCCGCCCGGGCGTCAACCGCGCCTACTTCCAGGGCCGCCTGTCGGTCTCGCAGGCACTCGGTCCCGGCGCCTACGCGCTCACGCTCACCGCGACCGACGACGCCGGCCGCCACTCCGCGCCGAAGGTGCTGCGCTTCACGATCCTCGGGTAGGTGCCGCCGGCGGTGGACGGGTAGAGTGCCACCGGCAGGATCGAGGCATCGACCAATGAACAGGATCCGCGGCGCCGCTCTTCTCGGGCTGACTGCCGGGCTGGCACTCCGGCCGCTGCTGCGCAGGATCCTGATGGTGCGCCTGCGCGGCGACATCGAGCGGATCAACGACGGCGACTATCGCCCGTTCCTGCGGGCCTACGCCGATGACGCCGTCCTGCACTTCAACGACGGCGCCCACCGCTGGGCCGGCGACCACCGGGGCAAGGCGGCGATCGAGCGCTTCCTGCAGGACTTCGTGGCCGCCGGCCTGAAGGTGGACCTGAAGGACCTGTGGGTGAGCGGACCGCCGTGGCGGATGGTCGTGATCGGCCGCCTCGACGACGAGGCGCGGGGGCCGGGCGGCGAGCTCCTGTATTCGAACCGCGTGGTGCTCGTGCTGCAGAGCCGCTGGGGCAAGATCGTGCGCCACGACGACTTCTACGAGGACACCTCGCGGATGGCCGCGTTCGACGCCGCCCTGCGCGAGTTGGGGATCGACCCCGTGGGCGAGGGGACGCACGTTACCCGCCCGTTAAGCGTGTAGTCGCGCCTCGCGGGCTGGGGTACACTCCGACTCCCAGATACGGACGAAGGGACAAGGAGGGAATTGGATGCGAGGGGCTTTGGAAGCTGTTGACGCGCGCACGCACACGCGCGCGGCGGTCGATCGCATCGCGCGCCTTGACCGGCGTCTGCTGCTCGTCGTCGCCGTGCTGTCGCTGGCCCTCGGCGTGGTTCTGAGGGACGCCTCGATGGGGCGCCGGCCCGCCGGTCCCGCCGTCGGCGCCCACACGCTCCCGGCCCGCTCTATGGTCGCGCTCCCGGCCACCCTCAGCGGTCCCGTGTCCGCCGCCATGGGAGCCGAAGACCCCGCCTACCTGGTGTCGTCCGGGCACGGAGGAGGACTCACGGCACGGACTCCGGCCGAGCACCTTGCCTCCAGCTTCGGCGCGGCTGGGGTCACGGTCCGCTCCGGCGCGGCGCGGCTGTCGCTGGGCCTGCGGGCAGCCGGCTTCGGCACCGCGCTCACCCCGCTCGCGCCCACGGGGCCGCGGGTGCACGCCAACCGCGTCCTCTACTCCCACCCCGGGCTCCGTGAGTGGTACGCCAACGGACCGCTGGGCCTCGAGCAGGGCTTCACGATCGCCCGTCCGCCGGCGGCCGCCGGCCACTCCGGCGACACCGGCCCGCTCACCCTCGAGCTGAGCCTCTCGGGCAGCGCTCCGCCGGTGCTCGACCCGGGTGGCAGGGGCTTCACGATCGGACACCCCGGCAGAGGCAGCATCGCCTACAGCGGCCTGAGCGCGACCGACGCACGCGGACGCGTGCTTCCCAGCCGTCTGATGATCAGCGGCGGGAACCTTCTGATCGAGCTCGACGGCTCGCACGCGGCGTATCCCATCAACGTAGACCCCTTCGTCCAGCAGGGCCCAGCCCTGACCGGCACCGGCGGGACCGGCAATGGGCGCGTGGGAGCCAGCGTGGCGCTCTCGTCCGACGGCAACACCGCACTCGTCGGGGCGTGGCGCGACGCCGAAGAAGCCGGCGCAGCCTTCGTGTTCAAGCGCACGGGTGAAACCTGGACGCAGCAGGGCGCCAAGCTGACCGGATCCGGCGAGATCGGGAAAGCGCGTTTCGGCACCAGCGTGTCCCTCTCGGGCGACGGCAACACCGCGCTCGTCGGCGGTTACGGCGACAACGGCGGCATCGGCGCCGCCTGGGTGTTCAAGCGCTCGGGTGAAACGTGGACGCAGCAGGGCGCGAAGCTCGTCGGATCCGGCGAGACCGGCAACGGTCGCTTCGGCACGAGCGTGTCCCTGTCCGGCGGCGAAGGCAACACGGCGCTGATTGGCGGCAGCCGCGACAACACCTTCAAAGGCGCGGCCTTCGTGTTCACGCGCTCGGGTGAAACCTGGACGCAGCAGGGCGCGAAGCTGACCCCCAGCGACGAGACGGGCGAAGGCGCGTTCGGAGCGAGCGTCGCGCTGTCGGGTGACGGCAGCACCGCGCTGATCGGCGCTCCCGAAGACAACCACGTCGGCGCCGCGTGGGCGTTCCACTTCGAAAGCGGCTCATGGAGCCAACAGGGCACCAAGCTGACCGGCTCGGGCGCCGAAAAATTCCCCGATTTCGGGACCAGCGTGGCCGTGTCCGAAAACGGCAACACGGCGCTCGTCGGTGGCCCGGGCGACAACGGCGGCGACGGTGCCGTGTGGCCGTTCGTGCGCAGCGGCGAATCGTGGTCCCAGCAGGGGTCCAAGCTGACGGGCTCGGGCGAGAACGGCTCGGGTAGCTTCGGGGTGAGCGTGGCCCTCTCGAGCACCGGCGACGCGGCGGTGATCGGGGGCGCCGCCGACAAGAACAACGCAGGGGCCGTATGGGCGTTCGCCCGCTCAGGGGAAGCCTGGTCCCAGCAGGGAGCCAAGCTCATCGGCAGCGGGGAAGCCCTCGAAGAAGAATTCGGCGACAGCGTCGCCTCCTCCGCCGACGGCACGACCGTGCTGGTGGGCGCGCTCTTCCTGCACGCCGGCGCCGGCGGTGCGTACGTGTTCACCAGCGGTCCCCACGCGCCGGCCGTCGTCACGGGCGAACCGTCGTCGGTGACCGGGAGCTCCGCGGTCCTCAACGCGACCGTCGATCCCGAGGGCCAGAACGTGACCGCCTGCCAGTTCGAATACGGGACCACGATCTCCTACGAAAAAACGGCCCCGTGCGAAACACTGCCGGGAGCCGGAGAAGCGCCCGTGGCCGTATCGGCGACCATCACCGGGCTCAGCATCCAGCTTTACCACTACCGGATCTCCGCGACCAACGCCACGGGTACGAACACCGGCGCGGACAAGACCTTCACCCCGCACGCCGGGCCGTCCCCGACAGTCACGAAGCTGTCGGCCAAGAAGGGTCCCGCCGCGGGGGGAACCCCCGTGACGATCACGGGTACGAACTTCATCGCCCCCGTGACCGTGAAGTTCGGCTCGGTCGAAGCGACCTCCCCGACGCTCAACTCGTCGACCTCGATCTCCGTCACCTCGCCTCCGCACACAACGGGCGCCGCGGCGGTCACCGTTACGACCCCCAACGGCACGAGCCCGCACGCGTCGAAGGCCGAATTCAAGTACGCCAACCCGATCGTCACGGGCGTGAGTCCCAACGAAGGACCCGCCGCCGGGGGCGCGACGGTGACGGTCACCGGGAGCGGCTTCGCGCTCGGCAGCTCCACCGGCATCTTCTTCAAGAAGACGCCAGGGAAATCGGTCAGCTGCGCCTCGACGGAGGAATGCACGGTCACCACGCCGGCGGGATCCGGCAAGGTCGACGTGATCGCCGAGGCGGCCGGCAAGAAGAGCAAGAAGAACCCCGGGCCGGACTCGTACGAATACAAATGAGCCAGCGCCGCCCGGGCCCGGGGACGACCCCGGGGCCGGCGGCCCTTCTGCCTCGGTAAATATCCCGGACGCGAGTCGGCGGCGGCGGACGCCCACGCGTCTGCGAGTCTCCCGAAAGTCCGCCTAAGCGACTATCCTCGCGGCGCAACGCCCGCCCACGGGCTCACCCACAAAGGAGGGAATCCCCTTGCTTGCCTCGACCAGCTACCCGCTCCTAGAAGTGTTCTGGACGATGCTGATCTTCTTCGCCTTCTTCATCTGGATCTGGCTGCTGATCACCGTTTTCATGGACATCTTCCGCCGCCAGGACATAGGCGGATGGGGCAAGACGGGTTGGATCATCTTCGTGATCATCCTTCCGTACCTCGGGGTGTTCGTGTACCTGATCGCCGAGCACAAGGGGATGACCGAACGGTCCGTCAAGGATCAGCAGGAAGCCCAGTCACAGATGGACAGCTACGTGCGCTCCGTCGCCGGCGCGAACGACCCCGCCTCCCAGATCGCCAGCGCCAAGGAACTGCTCGACAAGGGTGCGATCACCCAGTCCGAGTTCGACGCGATCAAGCAGAAGGCGCTCGCCTAGTCCGTTCTCGCCACTGCATCGCCCGTGACGCCGGCATGGCGCCGGCGCTCGGGCGTCCGGTGAGCCCGCGGTTGCGTCGCGCGCGGACTTCCCGCCAGCGGTCTCACGGCGCCGGGCTCAGCCCGGCGCCGTGCCGGCCACCGCTGCCGGCCGGGCGCGGGAGAGGGTCCGTCCGGTCCCCATGACGGCATCCGGGCCGCCGCCGCGCCGTGGCGGCCAACCTTCTGTGCCGCGTTGCGTTATAAGGGTGTCGGCAACTCCGGAGGAGGGGGACAAAGTGGTGAGGGGGGTCGTTGCAGGATGCGCTGCTGCGCTCGCGATGTGCGCCTTGGCGGCCCCTGGAGCGTCGGCGGCCGAAGAACAGTGTCCGGGCCTGCGCGGCGGCACGGCGGTCCTCGACTGGGGATTCAACGCCTCTGAACAGATCGGCGCGGGGTTCGCCAGCAACTACGAGAACTCTCCCCAGACCGTCGTCGGCCTTACGGGCGTCACGCAGGTCAGGGCCGGGTTCAAATTCGGGCTCGCGCTGATGTCGAACTGCACGGTGGAGGCGTGGGGGACGGGCAACAAGGGGCAGCTCGGCGACGGCGCCCAGCTGATCGAGAGCCACCCGGTTCCCGTCCAGGGCCTCACCGAAGTCAAGGAAATCGCGGTCGGCAACGCCCACGCGATGGCCCTGCGCTACGACGGCACGGTGTGGACGTGGGGGGCCTCGGAATTCGGCGAGCGCGGCAACAAGGAAAAGGGCTACGAACGCACCGCCCGCCAGAACGAACCGTGGTTCGTGGCCCGCGACAAGCCCACCGAGGTCCCGGGCCTCACCGGCGTCAAGCAGATCGCCGCCGGCGGCAAACGCGACTACGCGCTGCTGTCCGACGGCGAGGTGATGGCCTGGGGCGAAGACCGCAGCGGCGACCTCGGGGTCGAAGAGAGCAGCGCCGAAGAAGAACTCTGCCTCGGCGAACTCCACGCCATCACGCCGATCCAGTGCAGCACGATCCCGCGGCCGGTGAAGATCAAGGGGCTGGGCAAGCTGTCTGGCGTCGAACGCATCGGGGCCGGAGAAGAAACCGCCTACGCGATCGCCGGCGGGGGCAAAAAGGTCGTCGCCTGGGGCTCCGGTGGCAAAGGCCAGCTCGGCAACGGCGACAACGAAGACAGCTCCTCGCCGGTGCGGACGCTGCTCGAACCGGCCTCGCCGGTCGTCGAAATCGTCGGCGGATCCACGCACGCGCTGGCGCGGCTCGCCAACGGCGAACTGTACGCCTGGGGAGCCGACGGCCTCGGACAGCTGGGTTTCGAAACCGGCGAAGAATCCGACGAACTTTGTGGCCGCGACCCGTGCGCGATGGTGCCCGAACCGGTGCCCTCGCTCGAGCATGTGGTGGCGCTCGCCGCCGGGGAAGGGACCAGCTACGCAGTCGAGGAAGAAGAAAACGCCGCCAAGGTGATCTACTCGTTCGGCGGGAACGGGACCTGGGAACTGCTGGGCCTGGGCAACGTCAACATCACGGGCACCACGACCCCGACCGCCATCCCCGGCATCGGCTCCGTCCACGGCGTGGCGGCGAGCTCGACCACCGCCGTGGCACTGCTCGAAAGCGGTTCAGGACACGTGCCGCCGATCGCGCTCGCCACCTTCGAACAGGCGCTCACGCCCGAATGGAACGTGCTCGTCGAACCGTACAAGCTGCGCGATCGTCCGGTGGGCACCAGGGAATTCAGCAAAATGCTGGAAGGGAACTGCAAAAGCCCCTGCAGCCTGCCGCTGTCGGGGCTCAAAGCACAGCCCTACGAAGTGATCCTGAAGACCCCCGAAGGCAGGGAAGGCAAAGAAAAGAGTCGCAAAATCATCGGCACCCCGAAATCGGGGAAATCCTGGCCCGCCAACACGGCCGCGCCGGTGATCACGGGAAGCCCGGCGCTCGAAACGGGGAAACTGCGCAAGGGGCAGACGCTGACCGTCTCCAAAGGGTCGTGGACGAACAGCCCGACCCAGTACGCCTACCAATGGCTGCGCTGCGAAGGCTACGGCGAATCGGGCGCCTCCGAAGAACTGGGGACCGAATGCGAATCGGCCGCCAAAGAACCGGCCACCAACGAATACGAAGTCCAGGCCCAGGACGTGGCGCACACCATCATCGCCACGGTCGAAGCGCGCAACGCCTCGGGTGCCAGCATCGCGGTCACGACGCCGGAAGTGATCCTGGCCGCCGGCGAAGAATACGAACCCTCGTACCCGACCTTCACGGAACGCCCCACGATCACCGGAGCCGCCGTCCAGGGCGACACGCTCACTGCCCACCACGGCTCGTGGGAAAACTCGCCGACAAGCTTCCTGGACAAGTGGTACCGCTGCAAAGGCAGGACCGAAGAAGGCATCGGCGGAAGCTGCTCCGCGATCACGTTCAGGAACGGGATGGGTGAAATCGAACCGTACACAGGCGAAACGTACGTCCCGACCGCCGAAGACGTGGGGCAGTGGGTCGAGGTCCAGGAGCGCGCCACGAACCCCGGCGGCTGGGAAGTCGCCACCTCGCTCGCGCAGCAGGTCGCGACGGCGTCACCTCCCGCCAACGTGTCCCCGCCGACGATCACGGGGGCGGTCGAACAGGGCAGCACGGTGACCGCGAATGAAGGCTCGTGGACGAACGCCCCGTCGAACCCGCACTGGCAGTGGCTGCGCTGCTCGGCCATAGGCCAGGAATGCACCAACATCAACAAGGGGACCAAGCAGACGCTCAACATCACACCGAAACTCGTGGGTCACACGCTGGTGGTGGCGGAATCCGTCGAAAACGGCTTCGCCCGCAGCCAGGCGGTCGACTCCTCCCCCACGGTGGTCGTGCCGGTGCCGCCACCCGACCCGCCGTCTACGGGCTCCCTGCCCACGATCACCGGCGTCGACGAACAGAGCCACACCCTCACGGGTCACGCGGCGCCCTGGACGGGCGAACCCAAGAGCTTCGATTACCAATGGAAACGGTGCGAATCCGCGGGCATCAACTGCCACCCGATCAACGGCGCCGAAGGCACCAAATACACGCTCTCGGGAAACGACGTGGGCAAGGTGATCGAGCTGCGCGAAACCGCCACCAACGCGGCCGGCTCGGGTGTGTCGGTGTCGGCGGCCACGGCCACGATCGCCGCGGCGCTGCCCGTCAACGGCGCGCCGCCCAGCGTCAGCGGCGCCCCCGAGCAGGGCCACGGGCTGCGCGAGCTGCACGGTGAATGGAGCAACGAACCCACCGATTACTCCTACCAATGGGAGCACTGCGACGGCTCCGGCAACAGCTGCGAAGCGATCGTCGGCGCGAACTCCCGGAACTACACGCCCAAGAGCGGCGAAGTGGGAGGCACCGTGAGGGTCCAGGAGCGTGCGATCAACGCCGCCGGGACCTCAGCGGTGTCCACCTCGGCGGCCACGGCCCAGGTGGCCCCGACGCCGCCGCTGAACACAAAACCGCCGACCGTCACGGGGAAACCGGAAAAAAGCGAAACACTGACCGCCCATGAAGGGACCTGGAAACCCAGTCCCACGGGGCGCTCGTGGCAGTGGCTGCGCTGCGAAGTCGGCGAATGCCGGACGATCGAAGGCGCCAACAAAAAAACCTACGTTGTCACGCTCGCCGACGTTGGCTTCTCGGTGGCGGTCCGGGAAGCGGCCTCCAACAGCAGCGGCTGGGAAGCGGCGGTCTCGGAAGGCCTGCCCGTGGGCGGCAATCCGACTCCCTTCATCACCCACCTGGAACCCGAATCGGGCTCGACGGGAGGGGGCACCTCGGTGATCATCGTCGGCGGGAACTTCGCCGAAGCCAGCGCCGTGAAGTTCGGGTCGGTCGCGGCCGGCTCCTTCGAAGTCCTCTCCCCGAGCGAGATCAAAGCGTCCGCCCCGGCGCAGGGCAGCGGCACGGTGACCGTGACCGTGACTACCCCGAAAGGCACCAGCGGCGTCAGCCGTGGTTCGCAGTTCACCTACGGCGATCCGCCGACGCTGACCTCGATCGAACCCGACGAAGGCCCCGAAGGGGGAGGCGTGGTCGTGACGATCACCGGCACGCAGCTCGAACAGGCCGGTGAAGTGAAATTCGGGGCCGTCCCCGCGGAAAACTTCGGGGTCGGGTCGGCGAACATGATCACGGCGGTCGCCCCGCCGGGGACGGGCACGGTCTCGATCACGGTGAAGACGCCGTTCGGTCAGACGACCGCTGGAGGACCGAGTCAGTTCACCTACGTGAAAACGGGCGTCCCGCCGGAAATCAAGAAAATGTCGGTGAAAAAGGGTCCCGCCAGCGGCGGCACAGAAGTGACGATCACCGGCAGCTTCTTCACGTACGTCAACGCGGTCAGCTTCGGAGGCGTCCCCGCGGCCAGCTTCAAAGTCCTCTCCCACGAAGAAATCTCCGCCGTGTCCCCGCCGAACGCAGCCGGGACTATGGACGTCAGGATCACGAGTCCCTATGGCACCAGTGCGATCACCGGCAAAGACCATTTCCGCTACGAAAACCCGATCATCGCGAGCGTGTCACCCGAAGAAGGGCCGGTGTCGGGAGGGACGGAGGTTACGATCACGGGCAGCGGGTTCGCTCCCGGCGAAGGAACCACGACCTTCAAATTCAAGAAAGAACCGGCCAAATTCGTCGAATGCCCGTCGACCACCGAATGCACGATGATCGCTCCGGCCGACACCAAAGCGCAGGCGGTGAAGATCAAGGCCACGGCCAACGGGCGCAGCAGCTCGTCCGCCGATCCCGGGGACGAATACATCTACTCCGAATAGGTGCCGCCGGGCGGGTGCTCGCGGCCGGGGTGCTCGCGGCCGCGGTGCTGGCGGCCGGTACACCCGCCTCCGCGGTGTCGCCGGCCAGGACGCCCGCGGGGACCGGCCCGGCGGGCGCGACGGCCGAGCCGCCAGCGGGGGCGACAGCGGGTGGGGGCCGCCCTCTGCACGTGCGCCTGCGTGTCGTCGCTGAAGGGCTCCCGGGCGCCCTCAACAGGCTCACGGCGACGGTTTCCACGGCGCCCGATGCGACCTGCCGGCTGAGCGTGAGCGAAGCAGCCGCCACGCGCTCCTTCGCGAGCTCGCGGCCGGGAAGCGTGGCGTGGCGGTGGATGAGCGCGATGGCCGGCAGCAGGGGGGCGTGGAGCTTCGTGGCGATCTGCCGCGCGGGCCCGCGCTGGGCCCGGTGGCGATACCGCACACAGATCGGACTGCCCCATATCGGGGGAGCGTTCGTGAGCGCCCCCGGGATCGCCGGCGCCCAGCCGTCGCCCCCGATCCCGCCCGGAACGGGCTCCTGTGACTCCCAGGGGATCTGCTTCGGGGCCGACCCGTTCCCGCCCGGGCAGTGCACCTGGTACGCGCTGGGCCGCCGACCCGACCTCGCCGGGATCGTGAGAGGGAACGCCTCGCAATGGTTGAAGGCCGCTGCCGGGAAGGCCCGCGAGGGCACCCATGCGGCCGCCGGCGCGCTCGCGGTATGGGCGGCGGACACCGGTCCCGCCGGGGCCGACGGGCACGTGGCTCTCGTCGCCGCGGTCCGCGGCGGGCGCCTGCTCCTGGACGACTCCAACTGGCGACCCACAGCCGGAAGCCCGGGACTGCAGGTCCACGAACACTGGGCCCCAGCGGACTCGGTGGAGGGCTATATCTACCCGCCGGGCTAGAGCAGGCTGCCCACGCCGTGCACCACGGCGCTGCCCAGCACGATCTCCAGCAGCACTCCGGCGGCCCCGACCACGACGCCCACGATCGCCACCAGCGCGTCTTCGAGGATCACGCCCAGCGACAGCAGCACCACGCCGAGGGAGGGCAGCGTGTCGAGCCCCGTGAACGGCGGGGCCAGGAAGGCGCCGAGCGAGCCCGCGAGCACCAGCAGGCCGAACACGCTGTTGCTGGCACGGTGCCCGAACAGGAACCGCGCCCGCGGCCGTGAGATCCGCTCGAGGCGGCGGATCAGCCGCATCAGCCGCTCGAGGAAGCGCTGCTGGCGGGGACCTCCGAGCTCGAGCCGTCGGAAGCGCGCGGGCAGCCACACTTCGCTGCGACCGATCACCAGCTGCAGTGCGAGCAGCATCGCTATCACCTCGAACACGTGCGTCGCGCCCCCGGTCGGCAGCGGCAGCGCCGGCACCGCCAGCAACACCACGAAGGCGACCGCGAAGGCACCCCGCCCGAAGGCGTCGTTGAGGCTCCCCAGCGTCTTTGGCCCCTCGCCGGCGAACCACTGCTCCAGCAGCTCGCTCGCTCGCGGTGTTGTGTCCGAGGCGTCGCCCATCGGCAGGGACGTCGCACTGTAGCCCGCCGCGGGGCACAGACGGCCCCCGCGGGTCACTTCAGGCCGCCGCGGCCTTCACGCCGCCGCGACACTTCACGCCGCCGCGGCACACGCCCGCCGGGCCCTCCCGCGTTCAGTGCAGGAGGTTGACCTCCAGCTTTTCTTTGTTGGCCCATTCCAACGTCAGGATCATGCCGAGCTGTTCGACTGGGCCCGCGCCGATTTTCGCCGACAGCACAAACCTCGGTTCGTTTTCAAACGATTCGACGTTCTGGTGGCCTTTGTCCTGGAGGTATTTGACGTTGGCCTTCCTCACCATGCGGTCGGTGGTTTTGTAGGGCAGGATGGCTCCCCCGCTCACGACGTATTTGAACGTGCTGCATTCGAATTCCATGAACGTCCCGTTGCCCTGAGCCCCGATCGCGAACCCGACCTGATCTTTCGCGGGTTCGGGTTCCGTCTTGATGATCCCGAGCTGGGCGGTGAGCACCTTTGTGACGATCTGGCCCTCCCTCGCTCCCGCGGTGGTGCAGCGGGCTCCGCCTTCGCCTTTGATGCCGTTCGAGCAGCCGGTGAAGCTGATCGTCACGTTCGTGAGGAGTTTGGCGCTGGCATAGGTCCCTTTGAGCTTGGTGGAGCTCTTGCATTCCCAGAATCTTCCGCCCACGGTTTCGAACCTGATCGTTTCGCCCTTGACCGCCTTGGCGATCACTTCGGACTTCTTGCCTGTCCCGGCCAGCCATTCGTAGCTGCCTTTTTCTTGGGCGTTGAGCGTGATGCAGCCCGGGTCGCTGTACTTGCCGTTGGCCGCGGCACCTTTGCCGGTCGCCTTCGCGCAGCGCCCGACTTCGGGCGGTGAGGCCGCGTAGCTGAACTGGTCCGCGGGGTTGGCAATGCTCCTGCCGCCGGGACCGACGAGCGTCACGTCGACGGTGCCGACGCCCGGCGGGGACACGGCCGTCACTTCGGTGCCTGACACGACTTTGACGTTCGTGGCCGCATTGGCGGCGAAATCGACCGTTTCCACGCCTTCGAAGTTGGTGCCGTGGATGACGACGGCGGTGCCGCCTTCCTGGCTGCCGCCGGGGGGGCTCACGCTGGTCACGATCGGGACGTAACTGAAGTCGCTCGCCGGGATCGTGGCGCTGGTGCCGCCCGGGATCGTGACGGTGACCGGCACGCGGCCGGCGCCGGCGGGCGCGACGGCCTGGATCGTGGTCGTCGATTCAACCGTGTATTCCACGGCGGCGTTGGCCCCGAAGTGCACGGCGCTCACTTCGCTGAAGCCCGTTCCGGTGATCGTCACGTGGGTTCCGCCGGTGGGCGGGCCTTCGACCGGGTTGACCGCGGTCACCGTGGGCAGCACGGGACCGGCCACGGCGGTGTGGTTCCCGCCGGCGCTGGCCTGGTTGACATGGTGGATGTCGGTCACTTCCACGGGCACCAGGCTGCGAGGCGCTTCCGAGCCGGTCCCGAGCTGGCCCTGGCCGTTGACGCCCCAGGTCCACACGTTGCCGTTCGCCTGCAGCGCGAGGCTGAACTTGTTGCCCGCCTCGACCGAGGTCACTTCCGTGAGGCCCATCGCCTGCACCGGCACGTCGAACGAGCTCGTCGCGTTCGTGTTGTTACCGAGCTCGCCGGCGCCGTCGCTGCCCCACGCGTACACTTCGCCGCCAGTCAGGGCCGCGAGGGCGTGCGTTTCTCCTGCCGCGATGGCGCTCACGCCGATCAGGCCCTGGACGGCCACGGGCTCGTCGGTATTGACTTCCGTAGCGTTCCCGAGCTGTCCGCTGCTGTTGAGGCCCCACGCCTCGACGGTGCCGTTGTTGAGCAGCGCCACGCTGAACTGGCCGCCGGCCGAGATCGCGGTCACGCCACCGAGTTCTTTGACTTCGACGGGCGTCAACTCGTCGGTGCACGACGGCATGGTTTCAAATGAGCAGCCGTTGCCGAGCTGGCCCTTCTTGTCCGACCCCCAAGCCTTCACCCTGCCGTTGCTCTGCAGCGCCAGTGCGTGTTTGCCGCCGGCCGAGATCGCCGTGACTTCACTTAGTCCGCTCACTTCGACGGGCACGTTGGAGTTGTTGTTGAGCCCGTTGCCGAGCTCTCCTTCGAGGTTCTGACCCCAGGCCATCACGTGGCCGTTGGAAAGCAGCGCCAGGCTGAATTCGCCCCCGGCGGCGATCGCGGTGACGTTGCTGAGGCCGCTCACGGCCGCCGGCATCGTGCTCGAAGTGTTGTTGCCGTCGCCCAGCTGGCCGACGGTGTTGGCGCCCCACGCCATCACGGTGCCGTTCGGCAGCAGCGCCAGCGTGTGTTCGGAGCCGGCGGCGACGGACACGACTTCGCCGAGGCCGCTGACCGGGACCGGTACCGGGCTGCCTTCGGTCGTGGCGTCGCCGAGCTGTCCGGCGGCGTTCTGACCCCAGCCGGTGGCGGCGGGTGACGTGACAGCGGAGGCGGCGGAGGTGGCCAGCGCAAAGACGGCAAGGGCACACAGGAGGGACAGTCCCAACGTCCTCATCCGTCGCATGCTTGCTACCCCTCCTAGCTTCCGGCCTGAAATCCCGTTCGGGCCTTACCCCGTTCGCGAGCAACGATAACGCCCCCTCGCCGCCACCGCAAACACGAACGAGATCGTCCAGCGGGCCCTCCAATCGCCTGAAAACGGGGGAGCCCACGGGCGTATGTGGCCCTTCTTGCAATCGATGCTAGCGGCTGCCGGCGCCCGTCCCCGAGGGTTCCGTGGGACGGTGCTCCAACCAGCGCCGCAGCCCGGCCGCGCTGGGACCCGCGAGGGCCACGAACATGTAGTCCTCCACGGCTGGGCCGGGCAGACGCTCGCGCAGGTATGACTCCATCGACGCGAGGAACGCCTGTTCGCCGTCCTGTGCCCAGCGCTCGTGGCGGGTGAGGGCCTCGTCCATCGCGGCCAGGTGCTCCGAGGGGCCGTCGACGAGCCCGTAATGGGCCAGGGCCAGCGCCCGTGGCCGCCATCCCGCCACCCGCCCGAGGGAGCTCCGCCAGGCGTCGAGGTCGATCTCCGGCGGGGGAGTGGGGGGGACGATGACGTCCCCCTGGAGACGCACCCCCGCCACGTCGCCGCAGAACGCGAGTCCGTCCTCGCGCTCGAGAAAGGCGACGTGGTGGGAGGCATGGCCCGGTGTCCATGCGCAGCGCAGCGCGCCGACGTCCGCACCATCGTCGATCGCGTGCAGGTTCTGCTGGGGCACGGGCAGGACCTCCCCCAGCAGCTCGTCCAGGCGCTCGCCGAACACCCGCCGCGCGCTCGCCACCAGCCGGGAGGGGTCGGCCAGGTGTGGCATCCCCAGCGGGTGCACGTACACCGGCAGATCCGGCCAGCGCGCCACCAGCGCACCGGCGGCGCCCGCGTGGTCGAGGTGCACGTGGGTCAGCATCAGCGCGCGTGGCTGGTGATCGCCGAGTCCCTCGAGCAGTTGCGCCAGGCACGAGCCGGGGCCGCAGTCGACCAGCACCTCCCCGCACAGCCACGCCCCCACCGTCCCCGGGCGTCCGTCGTAGCGGAGGTCGATGATGCGCGCGTCCATCTCGTCACGGCCGCGGCGGCGGCGCGGACCACCCTAGCGACCCGCGCCTGGCAGCAGGCACGGGAGCTATCGTGACGGCCGCCTCGCCGAGGATTCCCCCGAGCATGAAGTCCCGCCGACAGATCCCCGTCCTGGCGCTGCTGTGCGCCGGCGCCGCGAGCGTGCTCGTGGCGTGCGGCAGCGGCTCCTCGCCGGCGAGCGGGCTGCTGCTGGGCGCCACCGCCCGGACGGCGGCCGGCAACCCCGTGGCCGTCTCGCCGATGCCCGGGACCCTCGACGCCTCGCCCTCCACGCAGATCAGCTTCCTCGGCGGGTCCGGGACGACCGTCGCCGGCGTGCGCGTCGTCGGCTCCAGGACGGGTGTGCACACGGGCGTGCTGCGGGCCTACTCGACCGGCACCGGCGAGAGCTTCCTGCCGTCAAGGCCGTTCGCGCAGGGCGAGAAGGTGACCGTCACCGCCCAGGTCACCACCGGCGGGCACACGGGTACGGCCAGGACGGGCTTCACCGTCGCCCACCAGGCGAGCGTCAGCCAGAAACACTTCCCCGTCAACCCCGGCGACCCGCGGGCGGTGCAGCACTACGTCACCGCTCCTTCGACGGCACCCTCCACCGTCACCATCACGACACCCGCGCGCTCCGGGGTCGCGCCGGGCTACCTGTTCCTGGCGCCCTATCAGGGGCGGGGCACGCCGGGGCCGATGATCGCCGACCAGCAGGGGCGGCTGGTGTGGTTCCACCCGCTGCCCGCGGGTGAGGCCGCCACCAACTTCCAGGTCCAGCAGTACGAAGGCCGGCCGGTGCTGACGTGGTGGCAGGGACGCATCCTGCAGGTCGGGTTCGGCCAGGGTGAAGACGAGATCTTCGACAGCTCCTACCGGCACGTGGCCACGGTACGGGCCGGCAACGGCTACCACGCCGACCTGCACGAGATCCGACTCACGCCCAAGGGAACCGCGTGGATCGACGCCTTCGACCCGATCGAGATGAACCTCTCGCGCGTGCACGGGGTGGCCGGCGGCGTGCTCACCGACTCGATCATCCAGGAGGTCGACGTCAAGACGGGCCTGGTCATGTGGGAGTGGCACGCCCTGGGTCACGTGGCGATCCGGGATTCGTTCAACGCCGTGCCCCGGAGCGCCTATCCCTGGGACTACATCCACATCAACTCGGTCGACCCCGGGAGCTCCGGCGACGTGCTGCTGTCGGCGCGGAACACGTGGACGCTCTATGACGTCGATCTGCAGAGCGGGCTGATTCGGTGGCGGCTGGGCGGGCGCCGCAGCAGCTTCAAGCTGGGCCCGGGCGTTCCGTTCTACTGGCAGCACGACGCCGAGTTCCAGCCCGGAGGGCTGATCTCCGTGTTCGACAACGGCTCGGACCCGCCCAAGGAGAAGCAGTCGCGGGGGCTGCTGCTGCACATCGACGGGCCCTCCCACATCGTCAGCCTGGTGAAGGCGTTCGCGAACCCGTCGAAGACGTTGTTGGCCTCCAGTCAGGGCAACACGCTGAGCCTGCCCGGCGGTGACTGGCTGATGGGCTACGGCGGGCTGCCCAACTTCACCGAGTACGACTCGGCCGGACACGTCCTGCTGGATGGGGCGCTCGGCAAGAACGTGCAGGACTTCAGGACCTACCTGGCCCCCTGGAGCTCCCGCGGGGAAGGCTCGCCGGCGGTGGCGGTGAGGGGCGCCGGCGGGACGCTGTCGGTGTCGGCGAGCTGGAACGGCTCCACCGAAGTGGCGAGCTGGCGGGTGCTCGCCGGTCTCACGGCCACCTCGCTCGCGCCCGCCTCGACGGTGGCGAGCAGCGGCTTCGAGACCACCACGGCGGTACCCGCGGAGCACGGCCCGTATGTCGCCGTGCAGGCGCTCGACTCCTCAGGGACGCTGATCGGCACCTCGGCGCCCGTCAAGGGCTGAGGACGGCGGGGCCGGGTCGATGCCGCGGCGCGGCCGTGCGTGGGTGGCGGCGCCCGTGGTGCTCGCCGGACTTGTCGCTCTCGTCGCCGGGGTCTCGGGCGGCGCGGGTGCGCACACCGACTCGCACGGGACGCGCACACACGGGGCGCGCACGCACGGGACGGGCAGGGATGGTGCGGACCCGCACGCCGCCGGCGCGAAGGCGCGCGTCTCCGGCGCCAGCCCGGCCTGTGTCCCTGCGCACCTCAACGTCTCGGCCTCCCTCGCGGGCGGTCACCTGACCGTCTCCCCGGCTCCCGCCAGCCGGGACGCCTCGGCGGTGACCCGGATCAGCCTGCTGGGGACCCCCGCCGCCGACATCCACGACCTCGTCGTGCGGGGTTCGCACACGGGTGTCCACGCGGGCAGGCTGGTGGCCTTCTCCCAGGGCGACGGCGCCGGCTTCGTGCCGTCGCGGCCGTTCCGGGAAGGCGAGAACGTCGACGTCTCGGCCCGGCTGCAGCTGCCGCAGTCCGGGGGCACGGTCCCGGTCGCGTGGAGCTTCACGGTCGCCGTCGCGGACGTCCCCGGCGCCGGCGCGGGGTCCGTGTTTCCGCCTACCGGACAGCCGGTGCACCAGGACTTCGTCTCGGCCCCCGGCCTGCGCCCGCCCACCGTGACGGTCTCGCCGCGGGCGAGCCACGCGACCGGAGACCTGTTCCTGGCCCCGTACGAGGGCCACGGGCAGTACGGCCCGATGATCCTGGACGAACACGGGGGGCTGCTCTGGTTCGACCCGCTCGCGCCGGGGGCACGGGCCGGCGACCTGCAGGTGCAGACCTACCACGGGCAGCCCGTGCTGACCTGGTGGCAGGACCCGCTCGTGGCAGGCGGCAGCCACACCGCCGGCGGGGTGATCGCCGACAGCTCCTACCGGCAGATCGCGGTGGTGCGTGCCGGCAACGGCTACCAGCCGGACCTGCACGAATTCCAGCTCACGGCCCAGAACACCGCCATGGTCACCGTGTACGACGCGATCCGCTGCGACCTGAGCGCCTTCCACGGCCCTCGCTCCGGGGCGGTCGCCGACACGCTCTTCCAGGAAATCGACCTCGCCACCGGGCTCGTGCGTTACGAGTGGCACTTCCTCGACCACGTCCCGATGTCGAGCTCCTACTACTCCGGGCGCTCGGCCACTGCGGCCTCGCCGTTCGACCCCTTCCACATCAACTCGGTCGAAGTCCAGCACGACGGCAGCTTCCTCGTGGACGCGCGCAACACGTGGGCCGCCTACGACGTCGATGCCCACACCGGCCAGGTCCGCTGGCAGCTCGGCGGCAAGCACGGCACGTTCAAGCTCGGCGCCGGCGTTGCCACCGCCTGGCAGCACGACGCCCGCCAGCAGCCCGACGGCGCCATCACCTTCTTCGACAACGGCTCCGACCCGCGCGTGCATCCCGCTTCGCGGGCGATCGAAGTCGCGATCGACACCGCTCGCGGGACCGCGACGCTGGTGCGCTCCTACCATCATCCGACGCCGCTGGTGGCCGACAGCCAGGGCAACGTGCAGACGCTCGCCAACGGCGACTGGGTGATCGGATGGGGACAGGCGGGCTACCTCTCCGAGGTGGACCCCTCCGGCCGCCTGCTGTTCGACGCCCATCTGCCGTCGGGGTGGGAGAGCTACCGCGCCTACGTGCTGCCGTGGAGCGGCCGGCCCACGCAGCCGCCGAGCCTCGCGCTGCGCTCGCGGCCCCACGGCGTGACCGCCTATGTGAGCTGGAACGGGGCCACCGGAGTGGCCTCGTGGAGGATCCTCGCGGGCGCCTCCTCGCGCGCGCTCGCGCCGCTCGCGAGTGCCCCGCGAAGCGGCTTCGAGACGGCGATCCCGCTACCCGCGAGCGCCGCCGGACACCACCTCGCGGTGCAGGCGCTCGACGCCCGGGGGGACGTGTTGGCGACCTCCCCGGCCCAGAGCGCGCCGGGGTCCTAGGCGCCGGAGCCCTGAGCGCCGAGCCCTGGGCGCCCGGGGTTTGCAGCTAGCGGTCGGTGAGCGGCGGGCGCTGAAGGCTCGCGATCCCGACCATCCCCACTTCGGCGCGGCGCTGGCGGCGTTCCGTGGCGAGGGCGGCGGCGCGGCGGGCGGTGAGGAAGTAGTCGGCGAAGCCGCTGCCGTGGGCGTCCTGGAGGCGCCCGGGGAGGGGCTCGCGCAGCTCGTGCCTGAAGGCGTGCTCGTACAGCGTGTGCATGCTCTGCTCGAGGTCGTTGCGCCCGGCGCTGTTGTCGAGCTCGAGGCGGCCGCCCTGGTTGCTGTAGTCGTACAGCTCGGATTCCTGGGCCAGAGTCGTCGGCACGATGCCGTCTTCGGGCCAGTTGGAGTAGGTGGCGAACTTCGCCTCGGGGGTGCGGACCGCGACCACGTGCAGGGGCGCGCCGGCCGCGTAGGTCTCGACGGCGTACTCGGTGACCATCTCGTCGGTCGCGTGCAGGACGTAGTCGCGCCCCGGGGCGGATGGGTCCTTCAGCAGCTCGGAGAGGTCCAGCCGTTTGGCCAGGTGCGAGTAACGCGAGTCCTGGCGCCACGCCGACGAGCCGCTGGCGATCGTCAGCAGCAATGGCGCCACGTCGACGCTGGAGGTCAGCTGGGTGCGCGTCTGAGCGGGCGCCGCGGTCAGCTCTTCGCGGGGATCCTTGACGATCAGCGGAACCCGCAGGGCCTCCTCGTAGGCGCTCGCGCCCTTCCCCCGCAGCCCATGGGAGGCGCCGTACTCGCCGTGGTCGGAGGTGAACACGATCACGGTGTTGGCCTCGACCTCCGGGCGGCTGTGGAGCGTGCGCAGCACCTGCCCGATGTGGCGGTCGACCTCCCGTTGGAGCTTGAGGTAGAGGTCGAGGAATTCGAGCCAGCGGGCCGGCACTTCCGGGCCCGTGAAGGGGACCGGGCCGAAGGACGCGGCCGCGGCTTCCTGGAAGGAGCGCTGCAGGCGCGGCTTGCGGCGCTCCGCCAGCAGCTCGGGGGTCTCGAAGTTGGGGGGCAGCCTCCGTGTGACCGGCTTCGCGGCTGTCTCGGCGGGCACGCGGTCGCTCCACAGGTACCACCAGGCGATGTCGTGGGGGTTCACGAACGACACGGTCGTGCACCACGGGTGGACGTGGTTGGCGCTCTTGAACCATTCCCCGAACACCTCGGCGATCTGGGGGTCGCGCTTCCACCCCTGCCCGGGGGCGCCGTCGGGGGACGGGTACACGCCCCCGGCGAACCCGTACTGCTCGAGCGCCGCGGCCCCCATGGGCGGCGTCCAGTGGTTGTCGCGGTGCGTGAGGTGCCACTTGCCGAACCAGTGGGTGTGGTAGCCGTGTTCGCGCAGCATCGTCCCCCACGTCGGAAAGCCCGGGTCGAGCGTGCTTCCGCCGGTGATCATGCATCCCGTCTGGTGGGTGTAGAGGCCCGTCAGCAGCGTCGAGCGGGCGGGGGTGCAGTCGTTCGAGGCGGTGTAGTGGTGGGCGAAGCTCACGCCCCCTTCGCGCAGCTTCTGCAGGCTCGGGGTGAACCCCAGCCCGAACGATCCCGCCGTGACCCACTGGGGGTAGCGCAGCTGGTCGACGACGATCACGAGGATGTTGGGGCGGCCCGTGGGCTGCGACGGGGTCCGCCGCCCGATCGACACGCCGCGCGGCTTCGGTGGCGGGACCGTGCCCGACGAATCGCTGCTGGCATCGGCCATCGCCCGGATCCCAATCCCTGCGCCGGCGACCGCCCCCCCGGCGATCAGCCCGCTCCTCAGGAAGGTCCGGCGGTCGACGCGCTTGCCCTGTTTCTCGTCATTGCTCGCCATGTGGCCTGGTGGCACCGATGCTCCGCCCGGCCTGGACCGAGCGCGGTCCGAGCTTAGCGGTCACGGTGGCAGATGAGCATCATTTACCCGATGAGCCGGTCCTGCTTGCAGCTTTCGTGCCGCCGAGGGGCTCCTGGGCGCGCTCGGCGCCCCCGTGCCCGCCGGCCGCGCGGGGCCCTGCCGGGGCTCGCTCGCCGGGCGGTCCCGGCCTGTGCGGCCCTGGCCTTTGCGGCGCTGGCGTCGGTGGTTCCGGCGTCGGCGCCGGCGCAGCCCACGCCGGCCAGCATCGAAGGCGCGTACCGGTTCCTGGGGGCGATGATGGATCGCTACGCCTCGGGGGCGCAGCTGCGTCTCGTGCAGAGCTACAGCGGCGGCACACTCGAACGCGAAGGGGTGGACGACTCCTTCACCTACGACGACGCCGTCATCATCGACGCCCTCCTCGCACGAAGCGAACCCGAAAACCTCGCCCGCGCCCAGGTGCTCGGCCGCTCGCTGCTCTACGTTCAGGAACACGATCCGGCCGCCGACGGGCGCATCCGGGCCGCCTATGCGCCCACGCCGCTGGCCTCTCCCGCCGACGTGACCGCCACTGACCCCATCAGCGACGTCGGCAACATGGCGTGGGTGGGCCAGGCGCTCGTCCACCTCTACGAACGCACGGGTACTACGTCCTTCCTGGCGGGCGCCCGCGAGCTCGCCGGGTGGATCGTGGGTGAGGCCCACGACGAACGCGGGGCCGGCGGGTACACCGGCGGCGAGGAAGCGGGCGGCGGCCACATCCGATGGAAGTCCACCGAGCACAACATCGACCTGTACTCGTTCTTCAGCCTGCTCGCCGCGGCCACCGGCGAAGCCGCATGGACCCAGGACGCGGCGCACGCGAGGCGCTTCGTGGAAGCCATGTGGGAACCCCGCAAGGGCATGTTCTGGGTCGGCACCGGCGACGAAGGCGTCAAGCCCAACCGCCACGTGCGCGCCGAGGACGTCAACAGCTGGTCCTACCTGGCGCTGAGGGACGCCGCCTTCGGCGCTTCCCTGGACTGGGTCACGAGGTACCTGGCGGTGAACAAGAAGGGCTTCAGCGGGGTGAGCTTCTGCAAGGGCTCGCGCAAGGGAGTGTGGTTCGAGGGCACCGCGCACATCGCCGAGGCGCTGTTCGCACGGGGCCTGCCGGGCGACGAAGAAGCCGCCGAGCGCTACCTCGCGGACATCGAACACGCCCAGCTCGACGGCCCCAACAACGACGGCGAAGGCATCATCGCCGCCTCCCGAGACGGGGTCGGCGACTGCGAAGGGGAAGCCTATTTCGCCTCGCTGCACACGGGGGCGACCGCCTGGTATCTGCTCGCGGCCGGACGTGTGGACCCCTTCGAACCCCTCGAAGGCGGCGTGTAGGCGCTCCCGCCATCGGCTGACCGCGACCCCGCCGGGCTCACGTGAGCGCCCTCGGGGTCGATAAGGCCAGTAAACAAATGGTCGGGAAGCTGAATTTCGAGGAGCAGGAGCTGCTCGCGGACACGTTCGCGCGCGCGGAGGCGGACTTCACGCCGCGCGAAGCGCTGATCGAGCTGCCGGTCGCGGTCGGGTTCTTCGCCGCCGTGGCGGTGGTGTGGGCCGCCTGGCCGCCGCACGGCTTCGAGCTGCTGCCGTGCGTGCTGTGCCTGGTGGTGATGGCGTTCGCCTCGATCGTGCGTTTCGACACCCCGTTCGGCTTCACGCTGGCCACCCAGCTGGCGTTCGTGCCGCTGCTATTCGCCATGCCCGTGGCCGCCGTGCCGCTGGCGGTGCTGGCGGCGCTTCTGCTGGCCGGCGCGTTCGAGGTGTGGAGGGGCAACCTGCGGCCGTTGCGCCTGCTGCTCATCCCCGGCAACTCGTGGTTCGCGATCGGTCCCGTGGCGGTGTTCGCGGTGGCCCACACCGAACCTCGCCACGCGGGCGCCGCCCTGCTGGTGATCGCGCTGGCCGCCCAGTTCGCGGTCGACTTCGGCGTGTCCTCGCTGCGCTTCGCCGAGGCCCGCGACGCCGGCCTCACGGCCCAGCTGCGCGAATCGTGGGTGTACCTGATCGACATCGCCCTCACCGGGATGGGCCTGGTGGTGGCCGAGCAGGTTCACGAACACCCCTTCGTCGCGCTCGCGCCGCTGCCCCTGCTGGGGCTGCTCGCGTGGTTCGCCGGCGAGCGCCGCGAGCGGCTGGTGAACCTGCTGGAGCTGAACAGCGCCTACCGGGGCACGGCGCTCGTGCTGGGCGACGTGGTCGAGGCCGACGACGGCTACACCGGGGTCCACTGCCGGGGGGTCCTGGGCCTGGCCCTGGCGGTTGCCGACGAGCTCGGTCTCGGCGCCGAGCAGCGGCGCAACCTCGAATTCGGGGCGCTGCTGCACGACGTTGGCAAGATCGCGATCCCCAAGGAGATCGTGAACAAGCCGGGCAAGCTCGACCCCGAGGAGTGGCAGATCATCAAGACCCACACCCTCGAGGGCCAGAACATGCTCGACCGCATCGGCGGCTTCATGCACGACGTCGGCCTGATCGTGCGCTCCCACCACGAGCGCTGGGACGGCGGCGGGTACCCCGACGGCCTGAAGGGCGAGGAGATCCCGCTGGAGGCCCGGATCGTCACCTGCTGCGACTCCTGGAACGCGATGCGAACCGACCGCGCCTACCGCAAGGCGCTGCCCTCTGATTTGGCGCTGGCCGAGCTGAGCGCCAACTCCGGCCGTCAGTTCGATCCCCGCATCGTCGAGGTCGTGACCTCGATCGTCGGCACGGCCGCCGAGCAGGCCGATCCGAGCGCCGAGCTGACCGCCATGCGCGGCACCAGCCCCAGCCTCGTGGCCGGCTGAAACCGCTCCTGCACGGCGCACGGTTACCTGCGGCCAGCGCGCCTGCCTGGCTCTATCCTGGCTCGAAGAGGGTTCGAGACGAGGTTTGTGAGGGACGAGTTGAGGCGAGGACGGATGCACGGACGCGGGTCGCGGCTCTTGACGTGGGCGGTCGCGATGCTCGCCGTGCCTGCGGCCGCCACGTGGGCCTCCACGGCGCTCGGCGACAGCGGCCCGAAACCCCCCAAAGCGACCACCGGACAAGCGCTCGAAGTCGACAAGACCTCGGCCAAGCTCACGGGCACCGTCGAACTCCAGGGAGCGGCCGTCACCGAATGCAAGTTCGAATACGGGACCTCCGAATCGGCGTCGGAAGTGAGCAAGCCGTGCTCGTCGCTTCCGGCTCCGGGCAGCGAAGCCGTCGAATTCACGCTTGCCAACCTCACGCCGAACACGACCTATTACTTCAAAGTGGTCGCCACGAGCGAAGAAGGAACCGGCGAAGGGTCCCCTGTGTCGTTCAAGACGATCGCCAACGCTCCCGTGGCGAGCATCGCGAGCGCCCGTGAAGTCAAACTCGCGAGCGCGGTTCTGGTCGGTGCGGTGAACCCCGAAGGCGCGCCGGTGAGCTGTGAATTCGAATACGGGCCCATCGCGGGGGCGCCTGACAAGAGCGTGCCGTGCTCGCCTGGCGCGGGCGAAGAAGTCACGGCACAGGTCACCGGCCTGACCCCGGGCACGACCTACTACTTCCGCGTGGCGGCCAGTGGCGAAGGCGGCGAAGACGTGAGCACCCAGGAACAGCTCACGACGCCGGCGGACGAACTCGCGGTCACCACCGGGGAAGCCACCACCGTCACCAAGCACGGCGCGACGCTGAAGGGCACAGTGACGCCGGGCGCGAGCGCCGCCGTGACGAGCTGCGAATTCGAGTACGGGACCGTGAAAGGGGAACTCACAGGTCGGGTCCCCTGCTCGGGGGTGCTTCCCGGCGCGGGGACCGAACCGGTGGACGTCTCGGCGGAAGCCGGCGGCCTGGCCCCGAACACGACCTACTACTTCAAGCTCGTAGCCGACAACGAAGCCGCCGTCCCGGTGGAAGGCGTGGAAGCCCAGTTCAAGACCTCCCGCAACCCGCCCGCGATCACGACGGGTGAAGCGACCGGCGTGACCCAGAGCACCGCCACGTTGACGGGCACGGTCAATCCGGAAGGCGAAGAAGTCAAGAGTTGCGCGGTCGAATACGGCACCGCGCGCTCGCTCGGAAGCAGCGCGTCCTGTTCCTCGCTGCCCGGATCTGGCAGCAGCCCCGTGGAAGTGACGGTCCCGCTTGCGGGCCTCTCGCCGGGCACCACCTACTACTACCGGGTCGTGGCGGCCAGCGCCGGCGGCGAAGAAGTCGGCGAAGAACTCCGGTCCTTCACGACGCTGGCGGCCACGCCGTCGCCCGGGCCGTCTCCGGCCCCGTCGGGCGGCTCCTCGCCCCCGCCCAAGGGTCCCGAAGCGGCCAGGCCACCCGCGTTGAGCGGGCTCAGCGAGAGCAACCAGGTGTTCCGGGTGGGGCGGGGATCGACGAAGCCCGCGGGGAGGATCAGCCGCGTCTCGCCGGTGGGCACCGTGTTCTCCTTCGCGCTGGACCAGGCCGCCGTCGTGACGGTGACCTTTATCCGGGAAGAAAGCGGGCACCTGATCGGCAAGAGCTGCGTCGTCGGACGCCGCGGCGCGGGCAAGCCCGCCTGCATCCGCTCCCACGTGGCGATGAGGCTCGCCCGCCGCTCACGCACCGGAGTCAACAGGCTGCCGTTCACCGGCCGCGTGAGGGGCCGCGCGCTGCCGCCCGGCGCCTACCGCGCGACATTCACCGCCGAAAGCCTCGCCGGCAGCTCCGCGCCGGTCTCGATCTCCTTCCGCGTCGTCGCTCACTGAGAGCCCGGGGCCCGCGCCGCCGTGGCGGCGGGCGCGGGCGCGGCGTCAGGTGGGGGAGGTGCCCAGGCGGCGGGTCGCGCCCGGCTTCTCGCCGATGGCGATGCGTGCGTGCAGCCTGCGCAGCAGCCTGGGCGAGAACCAGCAGCGGTCTCCGAGCAGGCCCATTAGGGCTGGGACCAGCAGCGTGCGCACCACGAACGCGTCGAGCAGGACCGCGGCGACCGCTCCCACGCCGACCTCCTTCACGAACACCACGTGGGAGGTGGCGAAGGCGCCGATCGCGACGGACAGCAGCAGGGCCGCGGCCGTAATGATGCCGCCGGTCCGCTGCAGTCCGAGCGCGACCGACTCGTTCGTGTCCTCCCCTTCGTCGCGCGCCTCCTTGATGCGCGTGAACAGGAACACGCCGTAGTCGGTGGACAGCGCGAACGCGATCGCCGCCAGCACCAGGTAGTTGCTCTGGCCGATCCCTCCCTGTGAGGTGTATGCGAGGGGTCCCTGGAGGCGGCCGTCCTGGAAGATCAGCACCAGCAGGCCGGTGGCTGCGCCCACGGTCAGCAGGTTCATCGCGAGCGCGATCACGGGCAGCACGACCGAGCCGGTCATCAGCCACAGCACGATCAGCGTTCCCACGACGAGGATCGCCACCGACAGCGGCAGCGTGTTCGCAATCGCGGCGCGCTGGTCGGTGAATTCGGCCCCCGACCCGCCGAGCTGGGTTCCGTATGGGGACGGGATCGCCCGCATCCGCGAGATCGCCTGCTGGGCCCGGGAGGCGATCGACTCGCCGGCGAGCGAGGCGTCGAGCTGCCAGGTGCGGCTGCCGAGGTAGCGGGGGGCGCTCACTCCTGCGACCCCGGGGACGCCCGCCAGGCGAACCGCATATGCGTGCACCGCTGAGGCCTGCCCGGGGCCGGCGTGCAGGGCGATGAACGCGGGGGTGGTGCGATCGACGGGGTATTCGCGTCGCAGCGCCTCTTCCACCATGCGGGCGCTCGCCGAGGCCGGGAGCACGCGTGCGTCCACGCCGCTCCAGTGCGTCCCCAGCGCCGGCACCGCGAGCGCGATCAGCGCCCCGGAGGTGAGCAGCGCGACGACCCCCGGATGGCGCAGCACGCGGTGGGCCTGGCGGTACCAGCGCCCCTCCCGCGGAGGTCCCGGCCGGGCGCGTCCGATGCGCCGTCCGAACAGCACGAACAGCGCGGGCAGCAGCGTGAGCGACACCGCCGCCGCGGTCAGCGCCGTGATCGCCCCGCCGATCCCCATCGACTGCAGGAAGCGCAGCGGGAACACGACCAGCGAGCACATCGCGAGGGCCACCGTGACGGCGCTGTAGGCGACGGTCCTGCCGGCGGTGGTCATCGTGTTCAGGACTGCCTCGGGCGTGTCTCGTCCTGCGCCGAGCTCCTCGCGGAAGCGGGACACGAGGAACAGGCTGTAGTCCACCGCGAGGCCGAGGCCGAGGCCGATGACGAGGTTGAGGGCGAACACCGACAGGGGCAGGGCGACGTTGACGGCTCGCAGCAGGGCGAACGTTGCGAACACACTCGTGCCCCCCACCGCCACCGGCAGCAGGGCGGCCACGCCGCGGAAGATCAGGAAGGCGAGCAGTGCGATCAGCGGGAAGGCGATCAGCTCGGCGAAGCCGAGATCCTTGGACGCCTGGGCTCCGACCTCGCGCAACGCGACCGCGTTGCCTCCCAGCAGCACCCCCGAGTCGCCGGCGAAGCGGGATTTGACGTGTTCGGCGGCCACGTGTTCGTCGGCATCCGCCCTCAGCGTCGCCGCGATCAGCGCGTTCCGGCCCGTCCGCGACCTGACCGGGGGTGTCACCGCCGCCACGTCGGGGTCTGCTCGCATCAGGCGCTCGGCGCGGTCGATCCCCGCGCTGCCGTGGCTGGTGTCGACGAGCACGAGGATCCCCGCCGTCGGATCCGCCCCGGTCGCGCGCTGGATCGCCTGGCGCGCGCGGGTGGAGGCAGAGGACGGGTCCGAGAAGTCGTTCCGCGCGTTGAGGCGGTTGGTGGCGCTTGCGCCGAACACGATCCCCGCGACGAGCACCAACACGATCACGCCGGCGAGGCGACGCGGGTGTGCGGTGGCGATGCGGGCGATCCAGCTCAGCAACGTGGCTTGCTCCCGTGGTTCGGGGCCCTGCCCGGCACGGCCGTGGTACGAGCACCGACGCCCGAGAGCGCCGCTGCGCGTGCGCGCCATCTCGGGTCGTGCCAGCCGTCGATCGCGACGATATCTCGCCACGTCAACTCGATGGAGCGAGCCTGTCAGCGCCCTCGTGCGGAGGACGTCACCTAGCGGAAGGGCCGGGATTCGAACCCGGCAGACCGCTCACGCGGCCTAACGGTTTTCAAGACCTGCGTCGAATCGCGCGAATCGTCCATGTTTATTGGGGTTCCGGGCCTCGGCGGCCGGGTGCGCGACAGTCCGTGCGACAGCGCCCAGTGAGGCGGGCGTATTGCGCCGCCAGCAGCGGGCTCATCCGCCGGCGACGAACTTACTCATGGCCGCCTTGCCGCCGCCGATGAGCGGCTCGCCGTGCGCGAATAAGAGGCTGTCGAAATCGAGGTCCAGCAACCCGCGCAGAGACTCGCGCAGCCCGACTCGCACCGCCGAGGGGTCTGCGCCCATCAGGAATCCCGGAACAAACGTGAGCCCGCCACCACGCGGGCGCACGAGACCATCCGCGAACGCGAGCGCGCCGCCACCGGTTCTGATGTGTAGCGCGGTGTCGTCGGGGCAGATCGCTCCCAGCTGGTGTGCGGTGATCCCCGGCGCCAGCTCCTCTCCAGATGCGAAGCCGTCGACCTTCGGGCCGTGTTCGAACTCGTGCAAGCCGGCCTCGCTGCAACGGATCGGGCAGTCGAAGGCTTTCGCGTAGCGCTCGCTGTGCCGGAGATGGTGGCGGTTGGTGAGGACAACTTGGCGAGGCGTCTCTCGCCCCTCGAACCACTCGAGCCCCTCGCGCGGCACCATCGGGTCAACGACTACTCGGGCGGGTTCGATGTAGTAGGAATCCACGGGCAGCCTGATCTTTGGATGGATCGCTGTCCAGTGGTGGACGCCGGGGAGCACCTCTCTGATCGGCCGGTGCGATGTGAGCTCAAGCACGAGTGGACGCCCGAACTGCGGCCATGCCGCGCCTGCGAGCTCCACGCCATGGCGGATCGGGCGGGTGAGGCGATCCAGTTGCGCCACCGGTGGCACGTTACACGCGGCACCGAGGCGTCGGCCCCGGCCCAAGAGGAGGCGCTCGCACGTCCCATGCGCCTGTTTGCGTGCTACGGGCGATTGCGCCCGTAGAGGTCGTGGGCCTCTACCCACTCGTCGGCGACGATCGCCCAGCCCAGCGAGAGCTCGCCGCAGAGCACCGTCGCGGCGATGATCTCGGCCAGCTTCCGGACCCTCCCTGCGCCGTAGCAGCCGAGCAGCTCCAGGCACTCGCGCTGCGTGGCCAGCCCCGTACCGCCACCGTAGGTGGCGACGATCAGCGAGGGGATAGTGATCGAGACGTAGTAGTCGCCGTTGGGGAGCAGATCGCTGAATCCGAGGGCCGCCGAGGACTCGGCTACGTTGGCCGCATCCTGGCCGGTGGCGATGAACAGGGCAGCGATCCCGTTGGCCGAGTGCAGACCGTTGTTGTTGACCCCCGACATGAAGCCGCCCAGGTTTGACACCTGCCGTGCCCGAAGCAGCGTCTCGCCGCTGGTGTGCATGTGCCGCTCGATCAGCGCCGCGGGCAGCGTCGCCTCGGCGACGATCCGCTTGCCGCGGGTGTGCAGAACGTTGACCTGCGAGCTCTTCTTGTCGGTCGCGAAGTTCGACTCTAGATAGAAGTTGGTAATGCCGTCGTAGTTGGAGGTGATCCACGCGCACGCGGCTGCGGTCGCCTTACCCGTGAGGTTCTGGCCGGCTGCGTCGCCGGTCGTGTAGTCAAAGCGCGTGAACAGGATCCGGCTTGCCGAGTACTGTTCGATCCGGCGCAGGCCACCGATCCGCGTTGTGCTCTCTGCCGCCTGCTTGATCTCAACGAAGTGCTCGGTCAGCCATTCCCCGAAGGCGCGCGCCTCGCGGGCGCTCGCAAACACGAAGGCGGGGGCGCGCTGCATGGAGTCGTCCAGGATCGTGGTCTTCACGCCGCCGATCTCCCAGACCATCTTCATGCCGCGGTTGTAGCTCGCGACCAGGGTGCCCTCCGTGGTCGCAAGCGGCACGTAGAACTCGCCCTGCGCGTGCTCGCCGTCGACCAAGAGGGGCCCCGCGATACCGATCGGCACCTGCGCTACCCCAGTGAAATGCTCGACGTTCCCGGGGAGAACCGAAGGGTCCAGCGAGTAGTGGGCGAGGTGCTCCAACGCCACGCCGGATTGCTCTCGCAGGAAAGCGCGGCGCGCAGCCGCAGCGGCCGGCGTGTAGTCATCGCCGCGATCGCGCGGAATCTTCTTGCGGGGCGCCTCGGGTATCGCCTTGTGCTCCATGCCGGCGGGGATGGGCTTCTGCGACGTCGCTTACAAGTATCTCGTTGACGGTCATCGCGTGTGGCTCGGTTATCGTGAGCTCGCCGACCGGGACGGGAGTTGCCCTCGCGGTCCTCGGCCGCGCGCCGTGAGTGGGCTCTCCTGGCCCGCTCGCGGCCGGGCACGTGGTGGGCGACTTGTACCGAACGTAACAAAGTGATAATAAGGACGTATCTGGGGTCGAGGCTCAGCCTCGGTCTCCTCCCATCGGCGGCGACAAGACGAATTGGAGGCAGCAATGCCCAGCGTGGACACTGCAACTGCCGGCCTGGATTCGGCCAGCGCTCGCGGGGGACCCGAGGTCTCAGCATCGAATGAGGTGCGGGCGCTCAACGCCCTAGCCTTCGACGAGCTGCGCAGGTTTCCCGGGGCGGTCCGCGACATGCACCTGGGGATCGCCGAGCGCGCATTCCGGGGCGTGGGGCCGGCCGCTCTGCCGGTCAAGCTCATCCACGACGCGCTCTCGAGCCGTGCCTACGGCGCGATCGGGGCGGGAGCCGCGGGGCTCGGAAAGGCCGTCGACGCGGCCATGGAGCAGGGCGGAGTCGGCGAGCAGGTTTCTCTGTCCACAAGCCAGAAGGGCAGTTTCGCGCTGGCCGTGCTCAACGGCCTCATCGGGGACCGGCTGGAGCGCGAAGGCAGCGCGCTCGCCCAGCCCGCCTCGGTGCGGATTCACGGCGAGCGGATCAAGCTGGACGAGCCCTCGGTCCGTGATGCGTTCCCACTGGCCACTCCTCGGCTGGTGGTCTTCATACATGGGCTGACCGGAGACGAGTTCTGCTGGTCCTGGGGCGCGGATGACGCATACGGAGAACGGCTGGCCACGGACCTTGGCTACACGCCTGTCTACCTGCGCTACAACAGCGGCCTTCACATCTCCGAGAACGGCCGCGCGGTCGCAGGATTGCTCGAGGCGCTCGTTGAGGCGTGGCCGAGCGAGGTGCAGCGGATCGCGCTGGTCGGCCACTCGATGGGGGGCTTGGTCGCGCGCAGCGCCGCCCATCAGGCTGATGAGCAAGACCGGATGTGGGTCAGGCACGTCCGGCATATCGTCTCGCTCGGGACACCCCACATGGGTGCTCCCTTGGAGCAAGGAGCACACCGGGCTGCCGTGGCGCTCGACAAGCTCCCCGAGACGCGGATGCTGGGCAGCTTCCTGAAAAAGCGCAGCGCCGGGATTCGCGACCTGCGCCACGGATCGCTGGTCGACGAGGACTGGCGGGGCCGCGATCCGGAGGCGCTGCGCGCAGTCGCCTGCAAGGAGGTGCCGCTGCTGCCGTGGGCGACCCACTGCTTCGTCTCAGCAACCATCACCCGCGACCCAAAGCATCCGCTTGGGCGCCTGCTCGGCGACATCCTCGTCTTGAAGCCCAGCGCCAGTGGGCAGAGCAAGACCCGGCGGATCCCTTTCCGCGACGAGCACGGACACCACATCGGCGGTACCCACCACCTCGCTCTGCTCAACCACCCAGAGGTATATGGCCGCCTGCACGGCTGGCTCGCGGTCGCGGTAGCTATGCGCGCAGCTCCCGCCTGACGGCGTACTGAAGACGTCGCGTCCGAGATCTCTCAGACACACTCGGCGTAGCTGCTGCTCCGACGCCAGACGGTCCCCTTCATCACCGCCCGGGCAGCGCCGCCAGTGCGACCAATGCGCCGGCGAGTACGACGATGGCGGCAACGCCGAGCCCCAGACTCGTGCCGCTGATGAAGGCCGTGTGGGCGGCGTGGACGAGTGCTTCGCCCGTGAGGCCGCCGATCCTGTGGGCGACTTCGAGCGCGCTGCCGAGCGAGCCGCGGATCGTTTCGGCGATCGCGGACGGGACGTGGTATGGAGCGATGGCAGCGTCGATGTGGTGCTCGTAGCGCGTAGACAACAGGCTGCCGACGACCGCCACGCCGAGCGCGCCGCCAACCTGCATGAACGAGCTGTTGGTGGCGGCGCCGACGCCCGTGTGCGCGCTTGGTAGCGACCCCATCACCGCGCCGGGCCTCACGAGCAGGCTCGACAGGGGCGCGGCGCCCGCTCAGCCGATCAGCGGCAGCGCGCGCGCCTCGTCGAGCACGCGCAGTGCGTCCTGCATCCGCCCCGTTACGAGCTCATAGCCCTTGCCGGGATCGCCGCAGGCGCCGCCGAGTTCCTCGCTCAGGTCGATCGGCGGGAGCACCTCGATCGAGATCTTCGCGGGCAGGGGAACGCGTCCCGGGAGGTCGAGCACCGTGACGCCCCACGGCGGCGCGATCTGGACCGGCACGACGTCGATCCTAAGCAGCTGGTGGAGGTGCAGCAGTCGCGCGATGTGCTCGCCCTGGCCGAGGAACAGCGCCGTCTCCTGGCCGCCGATCGAAACGACCGGGACGATTGGCACGCCGCACTTCAACGCGAGCGCCACGAAGCCGGTCCGGTGGGCGAAGTCGATGTCGGCGGAGTGCCAACTAGCCCTGTAGGTCTCGTGGTCGCCGCCCGGATAGACGAGCAGCGCGGCGCCGCGCGCGAGCGCACGCCGCATGTTCTCAGGCGAGGCCGGCACCGTCCCGTACGGCGTGAGCATGGCCCGGATGCCAGGCACCTTGAAGACGAGGTCGTGCGCGAGCTGGAAGAACTCGCGCTCGGGGCCGAAGTGGTCGTAGAACGCCTGCGCGAAGATGAACGTGTCGGCGATCAGCGTGCCGCCCGAGTGGTTGCCGACGAGCAGCACCGGCCCTCGCGGCGGGATGTTCTCCAGCCCGCGCACATCGGCGCGGAACCAGACGTCCGCCATGACGCGCAGCGCGGGGAGCGTGCGCGCGATGTACCCGGGGTCACGCAACTCGAAAGGGTCGACGGCCGACGGCCTGCGCGCTAGATGGCGTGGGTCGGCGGCGTGAGCGACGTCGACCGATGCGGCGCTGAGCATCCGCGCGTCTGCGGAGACGGCCCCGAGCATCCGGCGCATCCCGCTGCCACGGTGATCGCGTGCGACCATCGGAAGCACGCGACGCGACGCGGGCCGGCCCGTGGTCTGCGGCATGAAACACCTCCTTGGTCGCCTCCGACTGTACGGCTGGGGTCGGTGCTGCACATCGGTACGGAGTACTGGGCGCGCGTCCGTAGGTGGCGGTCGCGCCCGCCGGCTGGCGCGACAGCGTCGGTCGGCCGGCGTGAGGGCTGCCAGGATGACGGCTGCCCGGCGAGATCATGCGTCGGAGCGCAAGATCACCCTCCGGTGCGGGCCAGGCTCAGGCCCACTGGTCGTGATGCACATCTCCGGCACGGCGAGAGCGAGCGGACTCCCACTGAGTCAAGATCCCGTTCAGATCATCACCTGGCAGGACGGCAAGATGTGGCGCGCAGTCGCCCATGCCAACTCCGCCGAGGCCAGACCGTCGAGATGGACGAGTAGGAGGAGTCTCGGAAACACCCGGGCAGACGCCTCCTTCGTCGCCGAAGGAGGCGTCCATGCGCACGTCACCGAGGCCTCCGACAGGATCGTCAGGTCGGCGTGAAGCTGCACCCGCTTGATTCGGCGCACGCGCAGCGGAGCGAGTGCCCATTCGCCCTTGAGGCGTCCGAACTCGCGCTCAACGGTGCCACCCCGCTTGTAGAGCCCGCGCCGTGCGCCAGTCCGGGCGCCAGTCGTTTCGCGCCTGGGGCCGGCGACCTGCATCCTCCTGCGGCTCCGCGGTTGCGTGGTCACGGCAGCCGAGAGAGTGCAAATCCCCCGCAACCGTGCGGAATCCGGCTCTGAAGAGCGGAAGGGCCGGGATTCGAACCCGGGAGACCGCTCACGCGGCCTAACGGTTTTCAAGACCGCCGCATTCAACCGCTCTGCCACCCTTCCAGGGCATCGATCGGCGGGTCCACGACGACGACTGCGACGTCCACGTCGCGAGCCTGACCGACGGGGCCATGGTAGATCAGCCCGCGGGTGCCCGGCCGTCCGTCGCGGCCCGGCCACGCTCTAGACTCAGGACCTCCAAGTCGGGAGAGGTGGCCGAGTGGCTGAAGGCACTCGCCTGCTAAGCGAGTATGGGGTTGAACACTCCATCGCGGGTTCGAATCCCGCCCTCTCCGTCAGATCAGCCCTGCAAATCGGGATATCGTCGCGACACGCCGATAGTTGTCAGGGTTGAAACATACCCCAACGTGGCAGCGATATGGCAGCATCGGACCCGGCCCGTGAGGTCCGCCGTGCGGAGCTGGCAGTGACCTCCCGGACCGCCCAGGAAGGGCCGTGCCGCATTAGTTGCTCCGCCTCCAGGTGTCCAACTCCGAGGCCTTGAAGTAGCACTTGCAGCCGGGACCCTCCTGCTCGAAGGGGATCTTCCGGGCCGCCGTGAGCTTGTAGAGCGCGTTCCTGCTCATCCCCAGGTATTCGGCTGCATTCTTCGAGTTCATCCATTCGGGGTGCGCCTCTCGGCCCTGCAGGTGCCTTTCCAGCTTCGGGGCCAGGCGTGCAGCAAAGCGGTCAAGTCCTTCGTCGTCTAGGGCTTCAACGAAGGCCACCGCGAGATCCGCCGGGGTGACGTTCGCTTTCTGTTCGGTCACCACATCCGCATTGCCTTCCTATCTCAAGCCCTTTCTTTGTTTGTGTTGTTCCCAGCGCACAGAAGGTCTCGACTCTTTCATGATTGGGGCATCCCTCTCTCCACATGCTTTGCAAACTGATTCCTTTGGAACACTCCGGAAGTACATCTCCCGTCCACATCTCAAAAGACCCGCGCATCTTGCGCAACAAGTACTCGTCACAACAACTGTCAGCCACCACTTTTCGCTAGAGGAGCCAGTTACTCTTGATAGTCGTTGACTATTCTTTCGTGCAATCCTTGCCTTTCGCTTTCTCTCTCTTGTTTTGAAACTCACGTTTGTTTGACACTTTCTCTTCTCTCCTATAGACGTGGACTTGTATATGCATAGCTCTGTGCTTCGCCCAGCAAAAAGCGCCCCTCCTGCGAGGTGTGTGCTACAATTTCAGGTAGATTTCCCGGTTCTCCGACCACCCACAGCGGATGCTCCCACTCTTCACGTCCCAGAGCATCAGCCTGGCGGCTTCCAATAACTGTGCGCCGGTTATGCCCGCCGTCCACGCCGTCGTAGGCGGGACTCCTGGTCGGGGTCTTTGAGACTTAACCGGGAATGTGCGCCGGGCTGCCGGCCTTCGCGCTTAACCCTTGTCGTTCACTTACCTTTTCGTCGGGGGTAAATAGGAGTTCCGTTAAATCGTAGCTGTGCTACACGAACCCCGTCAACCCCAACGTAGGAGCTTTTTCCTGCACCCACGATTCGGGGTTCAGCCGCTCACGGTGACGCTCAGCAGGCTTCGCTTCAGAGGCGCTCCCAGGGCGTCCTCTCGCCCTCGGATTAGCCGACGCTACCGGTGACCTTACCTTCGATCAGAAAACTCTAGAGAGAATTCAGTTGTTAGCTTTGTACTTGAAGCAGATTCAGAAGTTTAGGTGGCTTCCGCAATACCGCATCAGTCAAAGTGTCAACCAAACTCAATGCGACATGCAGAAGATATGTTCCCTCTTCCTTCTTACGTGCCTGGGAAGATCGATTCCTGCGCGAGCGCCACGGTTGCAGGCCGTAGGAGAGCGATGTTTTGCGCTACACGGCTGTGCTACAAGGTTGTGCTACAGGCGAGGGGCCCCTGTCAGAAAGGGAGAAGAAACTAAGAAGAAACTAGAGCGGTTCAACTCCTCATCTCAATAGGGCTCTGCGACCTTAGCTCGGAGCAGTTACGGGAAGAGAGCTATTGCCGTACCGGTCTTGTTGTGCATCTCCGCGTATAGGCCAATATCGAGCGGGGGCGCGCATCTTTCGCCCAGCACTGCTTCGATATGCGTTCCGCACGCTTCCACGATCAAGACGTGCGGGGGTTTTTCGCCTTTGACGATTTCTTCGCGTTCTTCTAGCCACCCGAGCCAGTCGTTCTGAGGCTGGAATTTGATGCCATCGAGTTCTTGTTCGGGCAAGATATTCCACTCTTCGTGCCCCGCAAAGTTGAAATCTTCGTGGTCTATGTTCATGAGCTTGCTGGCGTGGGCGCCGCCGGTGTTCACAGAGGAAAGGTCTTGGCCCCATATCTTTGCTTGGAGTTCTTCACCGCAGCGAACTTCGACGAATCGGGCCGCCGGGGTCCTGTTCGCTTTCCATCATCACCGCGCGTTCGCCGCCTTTGCGCACCACTCCGAGTTCGCCCCTCATCACGGCGAGTCGGATTTCGCCGGAAGCCGCGCCGACTGATGTGCACTGGCTCGACCCGGCTGACGTTCCACACTTCCCCCAGACGTTGGTGATACCCGTCATGAGATTCGGAAGCGCGTATTTCCCGCTGTCGGTTCCCTTCTTGCAGTAGATGCTGATCGTCGGGAACGGCCCCGGAATGTCCAGCTGGACTACGTGCCCTTCGCTGTTCTTGTAGAGCGTTTTGCCGGTGAAGGCACCGCCCCCTGGCCCGACACCTTCCTTGAGAGTGAACTTTCCTTTCCCGGGTTCGGTCACCGACGAGCACTTACTGTCGGCATAGTCGCCGGTGTTCTTGGGCGAGGCCTTGGCGCATTCCACGAAGTACGGCGTGGACGCGGAAGCGCTACCCGCGACGAGGACCAGCGACGTCGCCACCACGACGGCCATCAAGAACGCGATCCTCAGACCCCTCATGCTCTCTCCGCTGCTGCTCCGGACCCAGTGGAGGCTAACGGATGCGGGGCTGGCACCGCAAGGGTCGCCTTAGAGGCGCCTCGGACGGCTTCTGGGGCTTTCGGGGGTGGGCTTGAGTGCCGACCCCGTCTGAGCAGAACGCGGGTTGTATAGCCGAGCCTTGCAGCTGGTATCGGGCTTGACGGTTGGCTGCTCGTGTGGGAGGGTTTCGTCGGCTCGTGGGACATTGGGTGGTTTGGGTCCCCGGTTCCGTGTGGTGGCGATTGGAGGGGCAAAGATGAGACGAATCGTGTGGTGCTTGGGCATGGGCCTAGCGCTGTTCGGGGTGCTGACATCGAGCGCTTACGCGAAAGGGTCGAAGCCGGTGATCGCGGGGCTCTCGGCGGTGCCGGGGACCGTTTCCTCGGGCGGCAGCACGATGGTCTCGGCGTCGGTGTCCGGGGCGACGAGCTGCACGCTGTCCGCAAACAAAACCGTTTCCGGTCTGCCGATTACTTTCTCCTGCGAATCGGGGAGCGTGAGCGAGGAAGTCGTGATGCCCCAGAACACAGGGAAGAAGGCGGCCAAGTACAAGCTCACGCTCGAAGCGACCGGGGCGGGTGGCAGTGCGAAGGGCAAGCTCACCGTCGCTGACGGCACCGCCACCGCCGCGAGCATCGCGGCTGGAGGAGGCGAGTCGTGCGCCCTCCTAACTACGGGCCGGATCAAGTGCTGGGGTTCGAATGAATATGGGCAGCTTGGATACGGCAAACCAGGCAAGCTCAAGGACGTCCCGGTTGAAGTCAATGGAGTCACTTCCGCGACGCAGGTTTCCGTCGGCGGCCTGCACGCATGCGCCCTCATGGGGGACGGGCATATCGCCTGCTGGGGAGATGGCAAATCTGGCCAGCTCGGTAATGGGATCGACGCGAACGAGGCGACGCCGGTACAAGTGATGAATATCGCGGATGCAGGAGAAGTTGCTGCGGGGGCCGCGACGACGTGTGCATTGCTCTCGACCGGCCACGTCGCCTGCTGGGGCTACAATCAGTATGGAGAGCTGGGCAACGGCACCATCGGGGAACCTCAGAACGTTCCGGTGGAAGTTTCAGGTATCACCGATGCGATCCAGGTAAGCGCCGCAGGAAGCGCAATGTGTGCGCTTGTCTCGACGGGGTCAGTCTTCTGCTGGGGTCGAAACGCGGGCGGCCGGCTTGGTGACGGCGACCCTAGTGGCGGAGCCTCGGACGTCCCTGTCGAGGTCGCTGGGATCGCGAGCGCTCTTGAGCTCGCCGGTAGCCTCTCCCACAGTTGCGCCGTGCTCTCGAGCGGACATGGCATGTGCTGGGGCGAAAACGCGCACGGAGAGCTTGGCGACGGAACGGCGGCGGGGGAAGAAGGCTGCCACGGAGAATACGGCCAATGCAGCGCGTCGCCTGTTGAAGTGGTGACCGTCTCCAATCCGAGTCAGCTCACCCTCGGTGGGGAACATACGTGCGCCCTCCTTTCGAGCGGACACGTCGAGTGCTGGGGCGGCGACGGGTACGGACAGCTGGGTGGCGGCGCCGAAGCAAATAGCACCGGCTCACTAACGCCGGTCGAAGTTCAGGGGATCGCATCTGCGAAGGAGATCGCCGCTGGCGAACACCATACCTGCGCCTTGTTGACTACTGGCCACATTAAGTGCTGGGGCGCTGGAGCCGAAGGCGCTCTCGGCAACGGTTCGGAACAACGCGGACTAACGCCCGTTGAAGTTTCGGGAATTTAGATCAGAGACTCGGAGGGGTTGAGAATATGAGACGAGGAGTACTTTCTGCCGCGATTCGCTGGCGTGTGCGCCATCGCCGTCTCGGGTGTCGCCAGTGCCGAAACAAACCTGAAGCTGCTGGAAGCGGAAGGTGGTGCCGAAGTCATGGCGCTTGGCAAAAATCTCGTTGAGACAATCAAACTGGAACAGACGTCGTGCGTCTTTACGATGCCGAGCGGCAATTTGAAAGCAAACAACGAAGAAAGTCTAGAAGTTCGGTTTCCTACGTTCAGTGAAGAACACTGCGAAGGCGGTAGCACGCGCACACGGTTCTACAAGGCGGTCATCGGCCCGTTTGGCTCGGTGATGATCAGCACTGAAGCTACCGAATCTCACGCGAAAGTCCGCTACGAAGGCTGCCTCTACAACATTTCGTCAATGAGTGGCCCACTTGCGTTGGGACACGAAGTGAAAACGACTGTAGAAGGCGAAGGAACAGCGAAAGCGGAACCTGGCTGCACGGGACTCAAACATACATTCACTGGTGAACTGACGTTGAGCATGGCGGAAGGCGCGAAAAGCATTACGTACCTAACGAGCTAGCACCTCCCACCGAGTTGGCTGAGCTTAGTCGAGGCGTTTTCCTTCGCTTGGGAGCTGACGAATTCTCCCCCAGATGCCGTATAGCCGCTTCTGAGGCTTTTCGGCGAGCCATCCCTGGGGGAACCTACGGCGGGGAAATCGAGACTGCTCAGAGGGAATCCCTGCCGGCGGGGCGAAGATGTAGCACGAATCTCGCCGCCGCCGTGAGCGCTCCACCATCGCTGTGGAGATGACGATCATCGCGGCCGATCCGAGAACCCCCTGGGGGGAGTCCAGACGGAGGCGCACGAAAGATAGCGGCCGCTGCCACGAGGCTGCCACGGTGCTGGAAACCCTTTGTAGCACAGGGATTCTGAAGGCGAGCTTGCCCATCAAGTATGCGGTCATATAGTGTGTGAGCAGAAATAGGGGCCGCGACGCTTGCGACGCCCGGCCCCGCGACACCGAAGGGATGACTTCGATGCAGAGCAAGGCTAACGGGGACAAGGGGAAGCGGCAGATCCAGCGGGAGAAGGTCAAGCCGGGGATCTGGAAGCGGATGGGCGCTGACGGCAAGCCCCGCTATGAGATCACCTATCGCGACAGCGACGGGAAGCAGCGCCGCCAGGTGGTCGAGGGCGGCATCAGGGCCGCCGAGACCGCCTTGGCGGACACGAAGGCCAGGATGGGCAAAGGCCAGCGTGTAGCACCGAGGCCGAATCTGACCTTCGTTGAGGCTGCCAGAGAGTGGCTGACCAAAGAGGTTCCGACCCTGCGCCCGAACACGCAGGCTGGCTACAAGACCGCCTTGGACATGCACCTTTTGCCCGCGTGGGGGAATCGCCGATTGGACCGGATCGATGCCTCTGCAGTGGCCGATCTGGTGGAGCGGATGCAGACAGGGGGCTACCGCCAGGAAGTGGAAAAGCGACAGGGCAGGGAGGCGAAGAAGACGCCTGTGTCGGGCTACAAGCCGTGGACCATTCGCAGCGTGCTGACCCCGGCCGGGAGGGTGTTCGACTTCGCTTCCGAGCGGATGGGATGGGCAGGGATGAATCCGGTTCGCAGCAGTCTCGTGAGGCGCAAGAAGCCGAAGATCGGGCACAAACAGCGCCGGATGCTTACCCCGGATGAACTCCAGAAGCTGCTCGCTGCCGCCGACGAGCCCTATCGGAGCGTGCTCGCCACGATGGCCGGGTTGGGCACCCGGATCGGGGAAACGCTGGGCCTCACCTGGGGGGACATCGACTTCGAGGCCGGGACCGTGAACATCGAATACCAGGTCAACCGCAACGGCGAACGGGTCCAACTCAAGACCGAACGTGCCCGTAGGGTGATCGAGATGCCGGGGTCGGTGGTGGCGGCACTGAGAGCACACAAGGTGCGGACCCCGCCCGCCCACCTGGGCGACCAGAAGCTCGTATTCGTGACCCGCACCGGCGCTCCCCTGGACCGCCGAAACATCGACCGCCGGGGCTTCGCCCAGGCCTACAAGAAGGCCGGGCTCACCGGGCGTCGGCCCAACTTCCACGAGCTTCGCCACGGCCATGCCAGTGCGTGGATCGGGGCCGGTGGGGATCTGGTGGAGACGAGCGCCAGGCTCGGACATTCCAGCCCGGCGATCACGGCGGCGATCTACTCGCACGAGTTCGAGGCTGCCAGGCGGAGCCCCGAGCGCCGAGCCAGGCTAGATGCCCTCTACGGTGCAGACCCCGGCGTGGCAGCTTCCGTGGCAGCAACAGGAGTCAACGAAGGGCAACAGGATCATGACCCCCAGGGTGGCGAAGTGGTTGATTTGCAGGCTGAACGCATAAAGGGCAGCAAGCGGCAGTAGGGCACGGGCTCTAAGCGAGTATGGGGTTGAACACTCCATCGCGGGTTCGAATCCCGCCCTCTCCGTCAGCCCGCCTGCCCGGGGGCCGCCCGCTCGTCTCAGGGTTGGTCGGAAGACGCGACCGCGAAGATGATGTGGCGGCGGGCGAGGCTGAGGAAGGGGTGCAGTTCGACCGGGCCCCCCTCGAGTGGTTCCACCGTCACGTCCGTGAGCGTGATGAAGTCGCGCTCGGAGGCGTTCAGGACGTCCGACACGCGGCTTCGGTAGCCATCCCGGGCGAGGGTCAGTAGCCCCTCGATGCGGTGGCGCTCGGTCTCCAGGCGGACACGCTCGCGCCGGTGGTTGATCCCGGGCAGGTCCTCCTCGGCAAAGAGCTCCTCGCTGGCCACCCCACCATTATCGGCGCTCGCAGCCGAGGCTTGCACCCTGCACGCGCGGGGGCGGCCGATCCGGCTAGCGGGTGAGCAGGTAGGTCCTGCTCAGGGCCGTCCGCCGTCCGGTGGGGCCGGCGGCGATCACCGTCACGGTGGCCCGTAGTCGCCGGCGAACCCCAAGCTCGCGGCGAAGCCGCCGGAGCGTGTGGGGCCCGATCCGCAGGCGCACCTTCGCCGCGTGGGAGGGTGACAGCGCCCTTGCGGCCGATACGAGCGGCAGCAGGCGGTGGCGGGGCGCTCCCACGAGCGCGCTCGCGAGGATCCTGCACGCGCGCTGGCAGCCCACGGTCAGGGCGAGTGCCCGCCGCGAGAGGACGCCGCGGGCGGCAGCGAGCTTCACGCTCAGCACCGGCGCCACGTCGAGCGGCGGCGGCCAGGTGCCCGCGGCGGCGCACCCGCTCCCGGCCGGTGACAGCGGCACGAAGCTCTGCACGCGGTTGTTGTGGGTGTCGGCGACGTACACCGTCCCGTTGCAGCTGACCGCGATCGCAGTGGGCTGGGCGAATTCGCCGGGGCCCACGCCGCGCATGCCCCACTTCGCGAGGAACGTCCCGCCGGCCGAGAACTCCTGGACGCGGTTGTTTTCGCGGTCCACCACGAACACCCGGCCGGAGGCGTCAACGGCCACGCCGGTGGGCTGGCGGAAGTGTCCGTTGGCCATCCCTTTGACTCCCCACATGGCGTGGACCGCGCCGCCGGGGGACAGGGCCACGACGCGGTTGTTGCCGGTGTCGGCCACGTACACCTCCCCGCCGGGCCCCACCGCAACCCCGGCCGGGACGTTGAACTGGCCGGTGCCGCTGCCGGCCGCGCCGTTGCCTTCGCCCGCGCCCCACCGTGCCAGCAGCGAGCCGTCCGGGGCGAACACGAGCACCCGGTTGTGCAGCGTGTCGGCCACGTACAGATCTCCGTTGGAGGGATCCACGGCCACCGACCCCGCGCCGCTCAGCCCCACCCCTCCGAGGTCGAGCGGCCCTCCGAGTTCGCTCAGGAAGGTCCCGTCACCCCACATCCGCACCACGCGCGCGTAGCCGCGGTCGGCCACGTACACGGCTCCCCGTGGGTCGATCGCGACCCCGGCGGGAGCGTTGAAGCCGGGGTAGTGCCCGCCGGCCGCGGCCCACTGCCCGAGGTAGGCGCCGGAGGCCGAGAGCTGCTCGATGCGGTTGTCCACGGTGTCGGACACGAACAGCGAGCCGGTGGGATCGGCGGCGAGCCCTTCCGGTGCCACGAGCTGTCCCGGGCCGCGTCCGGAGGTGCCGATTGCCCTCGCGAAGTTGCCCTCGGGGTCGAACACCTCGACGCGCCCGTTGGCGGTGTCGGCGACGTAGGTGTCGCCGCCCGGGTCGCTCGCGATCGCCCGCGGGAACGCCAGCTGGCCGGGTTTGGATCCGTGCCCTCCCCACGCGCCGAGGAAGGCGAAGCTCGGCGACAGCTTGACCACGCGGGCGTTGATGTTGTCTGCCACGAACACGTCGCCGGCGGCGTCCAGCGCCACCCCGTAGGGGAAGCTGAACTGCCCCGGCCCGCGGCCCGGTTCCCCGGTTTCGCCCTCCCAGGCCCCTTCCGGGGTGAACTTCTGGATGCGGTGGTTGTCGTCGTCGGCCACCACCAGCTCGCCTTCGTTGGCCGCAAGTCCTCTCGGCTGGGCGAACTGGCCGGGTGCGTTCCCCTGGCCTCCCCACTGCATCGCTTCGCCGCCTTCGAGGTTGAAGCGCTCGATGCGGTGGTTGAGGGTGTCGGCCACGAACACGTGGTTGCCGCCCACAGCGATGCCCCCGCCCGGTGGCTGGGTGGGGTTCTGGGAGGAGCCGAAGTGGAATTCCCCGAGGCCGCTGCCGCGGTGGCCCCAGGCGGTGAGGAACGCTCCGCTCGGGGCGAACTTCTCGACTCGGTCGTGGCTCGAGTCCACCACGTACACGTTCCCCGCGACGTCGGTGGCGAGCGCCCCGATCGGCCCAAACTGTCCCGGCCCGGCGCCGTAGGAGCCCCACTCGCCCAGGTAGGCGCCGGAGGCGCTGAACTTCTGGACCACGTAGCTGAGCTGGTCGGCGACGTACACGTTCCCCGCGCCGTCCACCGCGACCGCCTCGGGAAACCGCAGCACGCCCTCGGCGCGCTGCCCGATGACCTCCATCGAGCCGTACGGGCAGCCGGCCCCGCTCGACCCCGGGCAGCCGATCGCCTGCGCGGGAGCGGCGCCCGCCCACGGCAGGACGGCCGCGCAGACCGCGGCAAGGAGGACGCTCCTGCCGAGCGCCCGCCGGGGGGCGCGGGTTGGACTCGGGCCCATCTGGGAGCGGGAACACACGTCCCGCCCGCTCGGAGCGGTGATCAGCCGATCGGCTCGCGGGTGCGTGCCGGGAGCCCGGAGCGCACGCCCTCGGACACCCGTACGCGGGTGGCCCCCGACGGGCGGTTGAGCTCTTCACGCACGATGTACAGGGGCCGGTGCTTGACCTCGTCGTAGATCCGTCCCACGTACTCGCCGATCAGGCCGAGCGCGATCAGCTGGATCCCTCCGAGAAGCAGGATCGCGATCGTGAGCGAGCCGAACCCGGGCAGATAGGAGCCCGCCACCTTCAGGATCACCACCACCGGGATCGCGATGAAGGCCACGCCCGCCGAGATGATGCCGGCGTAGGTAGCCAGTTGCAGGGGCAGGTGTGAGAAGGAGGTGATCGCGTCCAGCGAGAAGCGGAGCATGCGTCGCAGCGTGTACTTCGTCTCGCCGGCGGATCGCGCGTCGCGCTCGTAGGACACCGCGGTCTGGTTGAAGCCGACCCACACCGTCATGCCGCGCAGAAAGCGCGAGCGCTCGGTCATCGTCAGCAGCGCGTCCAGGGCGCTGCGGTCGAGCAGCCTGAAGTCGCCGCTGTTGGGCTCGAGGTCCACCTGGGCGAGCTTGTCGAACAGCTTGTAGAACCACTTTGCGGTGGCCAGCTTGAAGGCGGTCTCGCCCTCCCGTTGCTGACGCACCGCGTACACCACGTCGGCGCCCTGGCTCCACTGGGCGACCATGTCGGGGATCAGCTCGGGGGGGTCCTGCAGGTCGGCGTCGATCATCGCCACGGCGTCGCCCGCCGCGTGCTCCAGGCCCGCCGTCAGGGCGGCCTGGTGGCCGAAGTTGCGCGACAGGTGGATCACCCGCACGCGGGGGTCGCTGCGGGCGATGCGGTCGAGGATCTCCGGGCTCCCGTCGGAGCTCCCGTCGTTCACGAGCACCAGCTCGTACTCGAAGTCGGCGACCGCCGCTCGGGTGCGGTTCACGAACTCCTCTACGAGCTCCTGCTCGTTGTAGATCGGTGCCACCACGCTGAGCAGCGTGGGGGTCCGCGGTGGTCGTTCTGACATCTCTGGCGCTGGTGGGGGGCTCGCGGTAAGACGGACCTTATGACGATTCTCGGTCAAAACCCTAAGCCGAGGCTCAATCTATCGTTCATCCTGTACCCGATGGGCTCCAGTCACACCCAGCAGCGGACGGGCGGGCCGGTCGCGAGGTTACGCGAATCGGGCCACCCCCTGTTCGTCCAGTTCCTGAAGTTCGCGCTCGTCGGCGTGTCGAACACGCTGATCACGCTGCTGGTGTACACGTTCCTGCTGAAGGTCGTCGGCATGTGGTACCTGGCCGCCTCGGCGATCGGGTTCATCGTGGGGGCGACCAACGGCTTCCTGCTGAACCGCCGCTGGACCTTCCGTGAGCACGTCGGCGACGCCCTCACGCCGGTGCGCTGGGCGATCGTCCAGAGCTGTGGCCTGGCGGTCAACGAGGGGATGCTGTACGTGCTCGTCCACGACGCCCACATGGAGAAGGTGCTGGCGCAGGTGGCCGCCACCGTGATCGTGACCGTGACGACGTTCCTCGCCAACCGCGCGTGGACCTTCCGCGTACACGCCCCCGTGGCCGTCGCCGGCAGGTCCTCCGCCGGCCACGATGCGTAGGCCGCTCAGCGGAACACGGCCAGCAGCGAGAGTCCCGCGGGGATGCGCCCGCCGCGGGCGATGACGCTCGCCTCGATCGCGAGCGGGCGCTCGAGCAGCCAGTTGAACGGCTCGGGGGGCACCCACAGGTCGAGGCTCGACTGGGTGGTCTTGCGGTTGAAGCGGTCGAGCACCCTCAGCGCGATCGCGACCGGCAGCAGCAGCGAGTTGAAGTAGGTGGTCCGCACCTGCCTCCAGCCGGCCCGTTCGGTGACCGTCTGGAGCGAGCGGCGCGTGTAGCGGCGGCGGTGGTGGTTGAGCTCGTCGTGGCCGCTCCACAGCCATCCGTAGGCGGGCACGGTGACGAGCAGCGCGCCGCCGGGGGCCACCACGCGGCGCAGCTCCCGCAGTGCCCCGAGGTCGTCGTCGAGATGCTCGATCACGTCGAGGCTGACCGCCAGGTCGAAGCTGTCGTCGGCGAACGGCATCTCGAGCACGGAGCCCGTCACCACCTCACCGATGCCCCGGTCTCGTGCCAGGGCGGCGCTGGTGGCGGACAGCTCCACGCCGGTCACCGCGCCGTGTCGCTCGAGCTCGAGCATGTTGCGCCCGCTGCCGCAGCCGGCGTCGAGGATGCGGGCCCGCGGCGGCAGCTCCACGCCGCACAGCACGCACTCGATCACGGTCCTGCGCCCCCGGTACCACCAGTGGCGGTCCTCGGCCCTGTGGGTCTGCAGCTCGTAGTCGCGGTCCACCCGGGGATCCTTTCCTAGGACTCGCCCGCGCCGTCTGCGGCTGCGCTTCGGCCGTGGGTCCCCGAAGGGGCCTCGCTGGGCGCCTGGCGGCGGGGGAGCCTCAGCTGCCCAGCGCCTCGCGGAGGAAGGTCAGCGTCCGTTCCCACGCCAGATCGGCCGCTTCCGGGTTGTAGGTGCCGAGGCGGTTGGTGTCGTTGAAGAAGGCGTGCCCGGCGTCCTCGTAGAACTGGAAGCTGACGCGCACCCCGGCGTCGCGGAGCTCGTCTTCGAGGGCCTTGGCTTCCTCCACGGAGATGAATTCGTCGGCTGTCCCGAAGTGGCCCAGCAGCGGGGCACCGATGTTCGAGAAGTCGGGCTTGCCATGGGGCATCACGTAGTAGAAGGTGACGGCCGCCCCGACGTTCGGGCAGGTGGCGGCCGCCCACACCGACAGGCCTCCCCCGAGGCAGAAGCCGACAGACCCGACCTTCGACCCCTGCACGCCCGGGAGCGACGCCAGGTGCTCGGCGGCGCCGCACATGTCCTTCTCGGCCGTGTCCATCGACAGCGCCATCATCTTCTGCTGGGCTTCGTCGGGACCCTCGGCCGTCTCGCCCCGGTACAGGTCCGGCGCCAGCGCGAAGAAGCCGGCGGCCGCGAAGCGGTCGCACACCGAGCGGATGTGCGAGTCGAGTCCCCACCACTCCTGGAGCACGATCGTGGCCGGTCCCTGGCCGCCGGCAGGCGAGGCCAGGTAGCCGGGCGTGGAGCCATGGCTCGTCGTGAACTCGATGTCTGGCATGTGGTGCTCCTTGTCGTTGGGGCGCTGAGCGGGGCCCTCGCGTGCGCCGACATCCTCTCACGGCGCAGAGCGGCGCGCGGTGGGGCCACGGCCCGAGCCTCCGGCGCCTCGTGCAGCGCCTCGTGTGTGAGACTGGCCGGCGTGCACGAGGCAGCGACCCGGGTGGCCGTTGTGGGCCATGTCGAGTGGGTCCAGTTCGCCCGCGTGGAGGAGGTCCCGCGGGCGGGCGAGGTGGTGCACGCGAGCCATCCCTTCGAGGAGCCCGCAGGAGGGGGCGCCGTGGCGGCCGTGCAGCTCGCCCGCCTGGCCGGGAAGGCGACGCTGATCACGGCGCTCGGAGACGACGAGACGGCCAGGCGCTCGCGGTCGCGCCTGTCCGAGCTCGGCGTGGAGGTCCACGTGGCCACCGACGAGCTTCCCAGCCGCCGCGCCGTGACCCTGCTCGACGAGCACGGTGAGCGCACGATCATCACCCTCGGCGAGCGCCTCGACCCGCCCGCGGAGCTCGTCCGCAGCGTCCTCGAGGGCGGCAGGCGCTTCGACGGGATCTACTTCACCGCCGGCGGCCCCGACGCGCTGCGCTGCGCGCGGGAGTTCTCGAAGGTGCTCACCGCCAGCCCCCGGGCCGTGCATGGGCTGGGGCACGGCGTGGAGCTCGACGCGCTGATCCTCAGCGGGCGCGACGAGTACGAGGTGAGCGTCGCCGGAGGCGCCGAAGGCGAGGCGGACACCGTCGTCAGGACCGAAGGCTCCGAGGGGGGCAGCTACCGGCAGCGTGGATCCGAGGCCCGCCACTGGGGCACGATCCCCCCTCCCGGCCCGGTGGTGGACGGCTACGGGTGCGGGGACTCGTTCGCGGCCGGGGTCACGTTCGGGCTCGCCGCCGGGATGCCGATCGAGGAGGCGCTCGCGGTGGGCGCTCGCTGTGGAGCGGTGTGCGCCACGGGCCACGGCCCCTACGAGCGGCAGCTGCGCGCGCGAGATCTCTAGGCTGCCGCTCTACATGAGCTTCGAGGAGATCATCTACGAAGTGGACGGGGGCATCCTCACGCTCACGCTCAACCGGCCCGACCGCCTGAACGCGTGGACGGGGGTGATGGGGCGGGAGCTGATGGAGGCCTTCGACCGCTCCGACGCCGACGACGAGGTGCATGCCGTGATCGTCACCGGCGCGGGCCGCGGCTTCTGCGCGGGCGCCGACCTCGGCGGCGGCGGGGAGACGTTCGACTACCGCAAGCGCGGAGAGTCCGACCCGGTGCCCCGCGACAACGGCGGCGAACTCACGCTGCGGATCTTCAAGTCCACCAAGCCCGTGATCGCGGCGATCAACGGCCCCGCCGTGGGCGTGGGGGCCACGATGACGCTGCCGATGGACGTGCGCCTGGCCTCCGACCAGGCGCGGATGGGGTTCGTGTTCGCCCGCCGCGGCATCATCCCCGAGGCGTGCTCGAGCTGGTTCCTGCCGCGCGTGGTGGGGATCAGCAGGGCAATGGAATGGGTCGCGACCGGCCGCGTGTTCTCCGCCCAGGAGGCCCTCGAAGGTGGGCTCGTGCGCAGCGTCTACCCGGCCGAGGAGCTGCTCAACCAGGCCCGCGCGCTGGCCCGGGAGATCGCCGACAACGCCGCCCCTGTGTCGGTGGCGCTGGCCCGCCGGCTGATGTGGAGGATGCTCGGCGCCGAGCACCCGATGGTCGCCCACCGGGCAGACTCCCGGGGGATGCTCGCCCGCGGCCAGTCCGACGACGCCGTCGAGGGCATCACCGCCTTCCTGGAGAAGCGTCCCGCGAGCTTCCCGGACCGAGTCAGCGCGGGGCTCCCCGACGTGATGCCCTGGTGGCAGGAGCCCGAGTTCTCCTGAGGATCTCCTCAGGCGTCCGGAAGCGCCTGCACCAGCGACAGCACCTCCGCGAACAGGTCTCCGAGCCGACCGATCCGCTCCAGCACCTGCTCGGGCGTGAACGCCAGTCGCGCTGCCTCGCCGCTGTCCAGCGCCCCTGACACCTCCCCCCACTCCAGCGGGGTGGACACGCCGGGCCGCTCGGTGGCCCGCATCGAGTACACGCACACGGTCGTCTTGCGGGCGTCGTTCTGGCTCCAGTCGATCAGCACCTTCCCGGCGCGGCGTGACTTGGTCATGCGCGAGACCACCAGGTCCGGCTCGCTCTGCTCGAGCAGCTCGGCGACCGTGCGTGCGAAGGCCTTGGTCTGCTGGTAGGAGGCGTCAGGGCGGTTGATCGGCACGTACACCTGCAGCCCCTTGGAGCCGGAGGTCTTGGCGAAGCTCCGCAGGCCGAGGCGCTCGAACGTCCCTTGCAGGGTCAGCGCCACCCGGCAGCACTCGATCACGGTGGCGGGGTCGCCCGGGTCGAGGTCGAACACCATCGCCGTCGGCTGCTGCATCGCCGCGGCCCGTGCGAGCGGTGTGTGCAGCTCGATGGCGGCGAGGTTCGCGAGCCACACGAGCGTCGCGAGGTCCTCGGCGAGCACGTAGTCGATCTGCTTGCGCTCGGTGGGGACGGTCGCGGTGGCCACCCACCCGGGCCGGTGGGCGGGCGCCTGCTTCTGGAAGAACGACTTCCCGTCCACGCCGTCGGGCCAGCGGGTGACGGTGAGGGGGCGCCCGGCGAGGTGGGGGAGCAGCACCGGCGCAGCCGCCACGTAGTAGTCGATCAGGCCGCCCTTGACGAAGGCCGTCTCGGGATACAGCACCTTGTCGAGGTTGGACAGCTTCAGCTCGTGGCCTTCGACGTGGGCCAGCGGGGCTCCGGAGCGCGTGTACTCGAGCCCCAACCCGCTCCCCGGTGTCACCGGGCCCTGCGCCTTCGCCTTCGGGCCCTTCGCCTTCGCCTTGGGGGTGTTCGCCTGCAGGGCCTTCGTCTTCGCCTTCGGGGTCCTTGCCGTCTGGGACTTCGGCGTCTTCGCCTTCGCCTTCGGAGCCTTCGCCGGCCTGGCGGCGGCCCCGCGTGTTACTGCCTTGGCTGTCGTGCCCCGGGCGGGCGCGTCCTCGCGCACGACCTCGTTGGCGGCCTTGTCCTCGCGCAGGCCGAGGTACACCGGGTGGCGCAGGCGGGCATCCGGGGTCCACTCCGTGAAGGACACCTCCACCACGAGTCGCGGCTCACAGAAGAAGGCACCTCGTGGGGGGCCGGCGCCCGCGAACGGGGAGCGCTCTCGTGCCAGCGGCTCGAGTAGGGCGGCGAGGCGACCGAGCTCGCGCTCGCTGAAGCCGCTGCCCACCCGCCCCACGTAGCGCAGCGAGCCGTCGGCGTCGTGCACGCCCAGCAGCAGCGCGCCGACCTGTCGCGAGCGCGTGCCCTTGCCGGGGAGCCATCCTCCGACGACGAACTCCTGGCGGCCGGTGCGCTTGATCTTCAGCCAGTCGCCCGTGCGGCGGCCGGGCTGGTAGGTCGACGCCAGGCGCTTGGCGACCACGCCCTCGAGTCCCTGCTCGCCCACGGCCTGCAGCAGCTCGTGGCCGTGGCCCACGAGGTAGTCGGGCACCTGCAGGCTCGAGCCCACCGGACGCAGGTCCGCGAGCAGCTCGCGGCGGGCGCTGTAGGGCTGCTCCATCAGCGAGTGCCCTTCCAGCCACAGGAGGTCGAAGATCACGTAGGTGACGGGTGTGTCCTTCATGCGGCGGCGCGCCTGCGCGGCGCCCGAGAGCTGCATGCGCTGCTGGAGCGCGGAGAAGCTCGGGCGCCCGTCGGCGCCGAACGCCACGATCTCCCCGTCGAGGATCGCGCTGCGGGACCCGAGCGCGCGTGAGAGCTCGCTCAGCTCCGGGTACTTGGCCGTGATGTCGAGCAGGTTGCGGCTCTCGAGCCGCAGCTCGCCCGGCTGGCAGTAGGCGAGCGCCCGCACCCCGTCCCACTTGATCTCATACGCCCACCCGTCCTCGGGTCGGGGCAGCTCGCCGGGGCGGGCGAGCATCGGCACGATCCCCTCGGGCATCGGCTCGCGGGACGGATCTGCGGGAGGGTCCATGCGGTGGATCAGCCAGTCCTTGGGTGCATCCCCCTGCCCGATCGGGAACAGTGCGTAGCGGCCCTGGACACGCTTGCCGTGGAGGGCGACCTCGACCTTCCGGGGTTCCCACTTCAGGCACTCGTAGGTGCCCGTGTCCCACACCGTCATCGTCCCGGCCCCGTACTGGCCGCGGGGGATCTCGCCCTCGAACGCGAGGTACTCGATCGGGTGGTCCTCGGTGGCGGCGGCGAAGCGGTTTTCGCCGGGAGCCTCGGGCAGCCCCTTCGGCAGCGCCCAGGAAGAGAGCACCCCGTCACGCTCGAGGCGCAGGTCCCAGTGCAGGCGCCGGGCGTGGTGCTCCTGGATCACGAAGCGCTCGTGCGAACCCTCGCTCGCCGTCGCTCCCGGTTGTGGCTCGGGGGTGGCCGCGAAGTCGCGTTTGGCGCCGTAGGAGCGCAGCCTTCCGGCCTTGCCCGAGTCTGCCTTGCCCGAGTCGGCCTTGCCCGAGTCTGCCTTGCCCCCGTCAGCCTCGTCCCGTGCGTGCCCCCGCGGCACGCCCGCTCCCGGCAGCTAGCGCCTGGACGGCGCTGTTTTTTTGGCGCGGGGTTTGGCGGCGGCTTTCTTGGCCGCCGGTTTGCGCGCGGGTTTCCGGGGAGCGGCGCCGTTGCCCTCACCATCGACCGCGCCGGCCTCGCGCGCGCGGACCGCGTCGAGGCTCGCCTTCAGGGCGCTCATCAGGTCGGGCGCCGGGGCGGACACCTCTTCCGGTGCCGGCTGGACGGCGATCTTCTCGCCCTGGGCCTTGCGCTCGATCAGGTCGAGGACTTCCTTGCGGTAGGTGTCGTGGTACTTCTTGGGTTCGAAGCTCGTCGCCAGCGAATCCACCAGCTGCATCGCTATCTCGAGCTCGCGCTTGGTGGTCTTGACCTGGGTGGTCTCGGCGATCTCGTCGAGACTGTCGGGCGCGATCACTTCGTCGGCGAAGATCATCGTGGCCATCCCCAGCGCGTCGCCCATCGGGCGGATCGCCACGAGCGACTCCCGCGAGCGGATCACGACACGCGCGATCGCCACTTTCCCGGCCTGCCTCATCGCCTCGTGTAGCAGCCGGTAGGGCTTGGCGCCGCCCGCTCCCGGCGCCAGGTAGTAGGGATGGTCGTAGTAGACGGGGTCGATCTGGGCCAGCTCGACGAACTCCTCGATCTCGATCGTGCGCGACTTCTGGGGCGCCAGCGCGTCCAGCTCGGCCGGCGCGATCACGACGTAGCGCTCGGGCGTGATCTCGTAGCCCTTGACGATCTCCTGGTAGGGGACCTCCTCGCCCGACTGCGGGTCGACCCGCTTCTGGGCGATGCGCACACCGGTCTTCCCGGAGAGCTGGTGGAAGCGCACGGCCTTGCGGTCCAGTGCGCTGTACAGCTTCACCGGCACCGTCACCAGGCCGAAGCTGATGGCTCCCGTCCACATCGCGCGGGGCATAGACGGAAGTAGTACCACGGTCGGGCAGAGGCCCCTGCAAATCAGCCTGCCCTGCAAAGCGCCTGGCGCGCCCGGATCGGCTGGACCCGACGAAGGCCGCCGTTCGGCCGCGGCCCTCCCGCGGCTCAGGCTATCGCGGGAGCCTCCGGCAGGCCGGCCAGCGCCTCGGCCATCTCCTGCTCGGAGAACTCGGGGTCCTCGAGCTCTCCGGCCAGGAACGCGTCGTAGGCGGACAGGTCGAAGTGACCGTGCCCGCAGAGACCGAACAGGATCACTCGCGGCTCGCCGGCCTCGCGCGCCGCGGCCGCCTCGTCGAACACTGCGCGGATCGCGTGGGCGGGCTCGGGCGCCGGGATGATGCCCTCGGTGCGGGCGAAGCGGACGGCGGCCGCGAAGGTCTCGTTCTGCGCGTACGCGCGCGCCTGCACGACCCCTGCCCGCACGAGCGCGGACACGACCGGTGAGTCGCCGTGGTAGCGCAGGCCGCCGGCGTGCACCGGGGGCGGCACGAAGTCGTGCCCGAGCGTGTACATCGCCATCAGCGGCGTGAGTCCGGCGGTGTCGCCGAAGTCGTAGCTGTAGGACCCGCGGGTCAGCGTCGGGCAGGCGCTCGGCTCGGCCGCCACGAAGCGCGTCTCGGCGCGCCCGTGGAGCACCTCGCGGATGAACGGGAACGCGAGGCCGCCGAAGTTGGAGCCGCCGCCCACGCAGGCGATCACCACGTCGGGCTGCTCTCCGGCGAGCTGCATCTGCGCCTGCGCCTCCTGGCCGATCACTGTCTGGTGCAGCAGCACGTGGTTGAGCACCGACCCGAGCGCGTAGTTGGTGTCCTCGCGCTGGGCCGCCACCTCGACCGCCTCGGAGATAGCGATCCCGAGCGACCCCGTGGGGTGCTGCTGCTGGGCCGTCCCGGATTGCGTCAGCGTGCTGGGCGAGCGGTGCACGGTTGCGCCCCAGGTCTGCATCATCGAGCGGCGGTAGGGCTTCTGGTCGTAGGAGGAGCCCACCATGAAGACCTCGCACTCGAGGCCGAACAGCGAGCACGCGAAGGCCAGCGAGGAGCCCCACTGGCCGGCACCGGTCTCGGTGCTCAGGCGGGTCACGCCGGCACGGGCGTTCTCGTAGGCCTGGGCGACGGCGGTGTTGGGCTTGTGCGAACCCGAGGGGGAGACGCCCTCGTACTTGTAGTAGATGTGCGCCGGGGTGTCGAGCTCGCGCTCCAGCCGCCGGGCCCTGTACAGCGGGGTGGGGCGCCACAGGCGGTAGGCGTCGAGCACGGGATCGGGGATCGCCACCTCGGGCTGCGCCGAGACCTCCTGTTCGATCAGCCCCATCGGGAAGATCGGGGTCAGGTCCGGAGGCCCCGCTGGCTCCATCGTCTGCGGGTTCAGCGGGGGCAGCGGGTCGCCCGGGAGGTCCACGAGCAGGTTGATCCACTGCCTCGGCAGCTCACGCTCGCTCAGCAGGAACTTGACTGGCTCCTCGCTCATCGACCGGCTCCTCTCGGGATCGCTCGCGGGGCCCCACCCTAGCGCCGGTCGTCCTGGCAGCAATACTGGCCAGCCGGCCAGTACCCTGTCGGGAGCAGGCCGACGTGGCGACGACAGACGGAGGTGCCGGGCTGATGGCAACGGTTGGACACGACATCAAGGACCTCGAACTCACCGATCGCGAGCTGTGGGAGGACGGCCCTCCCCACGAGGCGTTCAAGCAGATGCGTGAGGGATGCCCGATCCACTGGACCGAGCGCTTCGAACTGTTCCCCGAGGAGGCCGGCTTCTGGTCGGTGACCACGGCGGATGACATCCACACGGTCAGCCGCGACTGGCAGACCTACTCCTCCGAAGAGGGCGGCGTGATCCTCGCCGCCGGCGGCTTCCCGATCGAGCTGGCGCGGGCGATGTTCATCGGCATGGACCCGCCCAAGCACGATCGGTTGAAGGCGCTCTTTCAGGCGGGGTTCACGCCGCGGCGGATCGCCGATCACGAGCAGCGCATCCGCGAGATCACGCTGGAGGTGCTCGGCCGGCTGGAGGGCCGCGAGCACGCCGACCTCGTCAGCGACGTCGCCCAGCCCGTCGTGGCCCGCGTGATCGGCAGCTTCATGGGGATCTCCGAGGAGGAAGACGCGATCTGGGCGAACCTCATGAACTCGGTGCTCGGGGCGATGGATCCCGACCTCAATCCCGACGGGGTCGAGGGCGCCGTCGAGAAAGACGTGCCGGAGATCTTCGAGCGTTGTCAGTCGTTGATCGCGGAGCGGCGTGAGCGTCCGACCGATGATCTGACGAGTGTGTTGGTGCACGCCGAAGTGGATGGCAGCAGGCTGGAGGAGCACGAGATCGTGATGGGGTTCTTCTTGTTGATGGCGGCGGGGAACGACTCCACGAAGGCGACCTATTGCAGCGGGATGCGGGCGCTGATGGAACACCCGGACCAGAGGCAGCTGCTGCTGGATGACCCATCTTTGATCCCCAGCGCGGTGGAGGAGTCGCTGCGGATGTTCCCGGCGTTCGCGCATTTCCGGCGCACGGCGATGTGCGATACCGAGCTTCACGGGCAGCAGATCAAGAAGGGCGACAAGGTCGTGATGTGGTACGTGTCCTCCAACCGCGACGCGACCCGCTACGAGGATCCGGATCGCTTCGACGTGAGGCGCAACCCCGAGCATCAGGCGTTCGGTGCGGGGGGCCGCCATTTCTGTCTGGGCACCGCGCTGGCGCGCCTGGAGCTGAGGATCCTGATCGAGGAGACCCTGCGGCGCTATCCCCGCATCGCGCTCGCCGGGGACCCCGTGTACGTAGAAAGCCTCTTCATCAACCAGCTCAAGACGCTGCCGGTGGCTCTTAACGAGTAAACATTGCGTCATGGCTGGAGCGCCGGGCGGAGGAGGCGGTGCCGCAGCCGGCGTGACCGGCCGGGAGGATGGCCGCCCCGAGGAGGGCGGCCTCGAGGAGGTCCGTGTCTTCGAGCTCGATCCCGAGCGTTTTGCGACGGTGCTCGACGGCGGCGAATGGACCGCCTTCCAGGATGCCATCCGGCGCGGGCGGGAGCTGTTCGCGGAGCGCACGCTGTGGAACGTCAACTCGACCGCCCACGGCGGCGGGGTCGCGGAGCTGCTGCGTTCGCTCATCGGCTACGCGCGCGGCGCCGAACTCGACGCCCGCTGGGCCGTGATCGATGGGGACGCGGACTTCTTCCGGGTGACCAAGCGGATCCACAACCTGTTGCACGGGTTCCGAGGGGACGGTGGCCCGCTCGACGAGGTGGAGCGCGCCATATACGACCGTCGCTGCGAGCGCAACGCCGAGTTGCTCACCGCTCGGCTGCGCCCTCAGGACGCGGTGATCCTGCACGATCCCCAGACCGCGGGGATGGTGCCCCACCTCGCCCGCAGCGGCGCTGCGGTGGTGTGGCGGGCGCACGTAGGGGCGGACGAGCCCAACGACCTCGCGCGCGAGGCGTGGCGCTTCTTGACCCCCTACATCGAGCCTGCCGACGCCTTCATCTTCTCGAGCGCAAGGTACGTGTGGGAGGGGCTCGACCGCGACAAGGTGAGCGTGATCGCGCCCTCGATCGACGCCTTCTCCCCCAAGAACCAGACCCTCACGTTCACTGGAGTGACGGCCGTCCTGCGGGCGGTGGGACTGGCGCGTGACGGCCACCATGCGTCGCGGGCGGTCTTCGAGCGCCTCGATGGGAGCGTGTGCCCGGTCACCTCCCAGGCGACCGTGCTGGAGGAGCAGCAGCTGCGTCTCGACGAGCCCCTGCTCACGCAGGTCTCACGTTGGGACCGCCTCAAGGACCCGACCGGGGTGCTCGCCGCGTTCGTGGAGCACGTGCGCTTCGCCGAGGATCCCCACCTGCTGCTGGCCGGCCCGGACGTCACCTCGGTGACCGACGACCCGGAGGGACAGGAGGTGTTCCGCGAATCCGAAGCGGCCTGGCTCGGGCTTCCCCGCGCTGCCCGCCGGCGCGTGCATCTGGCTCTGCTGCCGATGAACGACGCCGACGAGAACGCGGTGATCGTGAACGCGGTGCAGCGACGCTCGGACGTCATCTGCCAGAAGAGCCTGGCCGAGGGGTTCGGGCTGACCGTGTCGGAGGCGATGTGGAAGGCCCGCCCTGTGGTTGCCTCAGACGTCGGCGGGATCCGTGAGCAGATCGAGGACGGGCGCAGCGGCTTCCTGGTGGATCCGCGCGACCTGGCGTCCTTCGGGCGACATGTGAGCGACCTGCTCGCCGACCCCCATGACGCCGAGCGCATGGGCGAGGCCGGGCAGGCGCGCGTGCGCGAGCACTTCCTCGGCCCCCGCCATTTCGAGCAGTACCTCGTGCTGTTCGAAAAGATCTTCGGCTCGGGGAGCTAGAGCACCCGTCTCGCCCAGGTGAAGCTCTCGGCGAGCCAGCCGGAGCTCAGCGGCAGCACGTACACGCCCTGCCCGGAGGAGTGGATCGCCCATGCGTCGCTGAGCGCGATGCCCTCGTGGATCACGTTTGCCTGGGTGGCCCTCGAGTTGAAGCGGGCCTTCCCGAAGAACAGCAGGTCCCCTCCCTGCACGCCGCTCAGTCGGATCCGCTGGGTGTTGGGGATTTCGCCGGCCTGTTCTGCGGCGGTGCGGCCCACGATCCTGGCTCCCCAGGGCAGTCCGCTGACCTTGTAGACCCGCCACGCGAACCCCGAGCAGTCATAGCCGCCGTGTTCGAGCCCGTCTTCGAGGCCGTCGGTGGTGCCGCCCCACACGTAGGGCATGCCGATCTTGGAGACCGCGATTCGCAGCACCGCCAGCTGCGCTTCGCTGTAGCGGGGCAGCGAGAACCGGGTCAGCTGTTCGCGTGCCGCGGCGAGTTGCCATTCGCCCCCCTTCAGCAGCGCCGCCAGCGAATACGCGGCTTCGGCCCTGGTGATCGGTTCCGAGGGGTACAGGTCCAGCGCCTGTTCCCCGCGGGGATGCTCGTAGCGCAACTCGAGGTAGCGCGCCACGACCTCGCTGCCGAAGTACCCCGGCGGCGAGAGGCCCGCGGCCTGGGCTGAGCGCTCGATCTGAGCGGCCACCGCGCCGAGGCCCAGCTGCGCCACGAGCAGCGCGTCGAAGCGGACCACCGACACGGTTGCCCCCGAGGAGAGCGTCAGCGGTGCGAGCCGCTCTCGGGCCGCGAACGCCTTCAGGGCGGCCGAAAGTTCGGCTTCCGAGAGCCGCTGGGATCCCGCGAATCCGCCGCCCGGGATGTTGGCCATCAGCCCTTCCCGCGCCACCAGCCGTTGGGCGGCGAGGTCCCAGTTCCCCGCGTTGAAGCGTGCGTTGGCGGCGCGCGCTGGGACGACGACACCCAGGGTCGCGGCGCAAGCCAGCGCGGCGAGCACGGAGACGCGAGCCGCCTTGGTCGCGACCGCGACCGCGTGTCCCCCGGCTGTCCGCGTGCATCCTGCCACGGTCTTTGATCGGCCGGGAGGGCGCGACCATTACCGGCAGGGGGCCAGGCCGGACACCGTGTCGAGGGCCCGACGCAATGTCCAGAACCGGGCATTCACGCGTCCGAGACCGGATGGAAGTGCGCGCCCGTCCCGGTGTACAAAACAGATGCAGCGTGATCCGCCGGAGCCGGCCAGATCCGATCCCTCTCCCTCAGGGCCTGTGGCGGGTTTGTTCGCGGCGGTCACGTGACCGCAGGCCGCAAGGGGGTTGCGGGGGTGCGTGGGACGCATGGAGCTCCCACGCACCTTCCTCATCTCGCGATCCTCACCTCAGGATCGCGGCCATCATCCGCTCAGGCTGGACCACGTCAGCCGTGAACTCCTCGATCTCGGGCAGGTCCGGTATCGAGCCGGCGGGGAGGGCCCGCGACGCGGCGAACTGCTCGAAGGCGTCGTGGGACTCCCAAACGTCGAACATCGCCCAGCCGCCCTCGACGGGGCCCGCGGCGTGGAGGATCAGCCCCTCCGGCGGATCGTTGCGGACGCGCAGATGGGCGTCGATGGACTCGTGCTGGTGTGGTGTGCCTCCGTCGAAGCGGAGCCTCGTGCAGACTGCCATGGCAACCTCCCGCTGGTGATCGCGCAGTGTCGGGTGTCCTGCCAGTGTGCCACTTCTCGGGCCGCCCGAAACACGATTCGTAGCTATGCCGAAGGGGGCCGGGTCGATCGCCGCCGGGACCCCCGATCTGCGGCCAGATCGGTGCCTCCCGCCGGGCGCCCCCCTGCGCGCCCCCGGGTGCGTGCGGTCCTCCAGGACCAGCGCGGCGCCGCCGGCGGCCGCGCGTCCGCGTGCGGACCGACGCGCACCCCGCCTTGCCCGGGCCGCAGTCCATGCGTGGAAACTCCCTAGTCCGTCCTGACGGGCCTTTTACAACCTCTTGACATCGGGCGAGCGTCCCCCGTAGCGTCGCGCCACTGCGGGTGGTGGTGCGCTCAATGGCAGGAGGCGCGAGGGGCTGCGTGCGACACCCGCCCCATCGAGTGGCAAGGGAGGACGTTATGAAGAGGCTTCTGATCGCGCTCGTTCCGCTGGTCGTGGCGTGCGCGGTGGTGGCGGCCCCGGCGGCGGCCGTGACTCAACCACACTGGTACGTCAACAGCGTCAAACTGACGAAAAAAAAGACCGTCAAGACCGAAGCCGGCCTCACGATCGGCCCGTTCTTGCTGATCCCGGGAACTCCGCCGGTCACCGTCAGCTGTAAGTTCAGGGACGCCGAGACCCTCGAAAACCCGGCCTCCGGCGGGGCGGGCGTGGATAAGATGAAAATGTTCACGGCCACCGAATGCGGGCCCAACCCCTGCCCCGTGAACTCCGCCGGCGTGCAGCCAAAATTCAAAGTGAAATCGCTCGGCCTCCCCTGGAAAACAGAACTGGTGGAAGTGCCCCCGATCGCGGATGAAATCCAGGGTGTCACATTGGAATTCTCCTGCAAAAAAATGGGCTCGGTCGTGCTTTCGGGAACGCTGCTTCCCTGGGTGAATGTGAACCAGCTCGAATTCACCTCGACAACAGGAACCCTCAGCGGAGCACCGGTCGTCGGCTTCGACAACTTCCTGCCGCCGAACACTGTGGAAGCGATAAACCCATAGGCCTCAGGTAGAGCACACGAACAGGGTGCCCACCTGGGTGCCCTGGAGACCCAGCTCTCGCACGGCTTCGCGCACCCCCGGAAACTCGGGGTGCGTGAAGTCGTCGAGCACCACGGTTGCCCCCGGTGCGAGTGCCGGCTGCCAGGCGTTGAGCTCGTCGATCGTGTCCTGGCGCCCGTGGGCGCTGTCCACGTACAGGAGCTCGACCGCGCGCTGCCCGCGCGGGCCGACCACGCCGGGCTCGTCCACGAACGTGATCTGCCCGCGCACGCGCGCTGGGGCGAGGGACAGGTAGCGCTCGCGCTCGGGCCGGTGGACGGGGTCATACGTGATCACCTCCCGGTCGGCGTCGGGGAGCGCGAGCGCGATCGCCGTCCAGCCGGTCCCGGTCCCCAGCTCGACGACACGCCTGCGGTCGCGTGCCAGCCGCAGCAGCGTCGCCAGGTCGTCCGGCCGCGTGGCCGACACGAGGCTGAACGAGTCGCCCGTCCGGGACGCTACGCGCCGGGCCCGCCACTGGAACGAGGCGACGCGGGCCGGAAGCACCCGCAGTCGTGTCAGATAGCGCAGATCGGCGGCCCTCGGCGGGCGCCAGCCGTCCTCAGCGCGAGAAGCGTGCACGGAGGCGCTGCAACGTCACCATCGCCCGCTCTGCGCCGCTGCCAGCGGGCGGAACGAGGCCGAGCTGGCGGACCAGGTCGTTGAGGTCGTAGAACGCGCGGTAGCGCGCGATGCGCCCGTTGCGCATGGTCCACTGATCGACACCCTCGACGCGCATCGCACGCTTGGTGGGTGCGAAGCCCGGCGGGTCGAGGGGGCCGGTGTTGGTGCCGGACATGTTCCACGCCCACAACACCGTGTCACCGGCGGCGGCGACCGCCGGCGGATCGGGCTCGCCGAAGTGGAGGTCGGGAAACGCCCGGAAGCTGTCGCGCATGAACTGCTGCACGGCGGGCACCCCGCGGGCGGGCTCCGGCAGCGCCGGGTCGGCCCACACGATGTCCTCGGCGATCAGCTCTGCGATGGCCGTCGTGTCGCATCCGTTCCAGGCATCCATGTACCGCGACGTGAACGAGGTCAGGTCAGCGGGCACGGCGGGGCTGGGCTGGGCGGCGGCCACGGGCGCGAGCATAGACGGGTCGAGAACGCGACGCGCAAGCGGCGCGAGGGGATGGGCGCGGCGGGTTTCGAACCTGCGACCTCTCGCGTGTGAAGCGAGCGCTCTCCCACTGAGCTACGCGCCCTGAGGGCCCCAGTCTATGGCGTGCAAGCGCGGAGTTCGGGCGGGTCGCACGGTGTGCGTCGGTCCCGCCGGTTTCAGGCGGCGGCGAGCTGCACGACGAGCAGCGCGGCGATCGAGCCGAAGCAGAACAGGTGCTGCCGGCAGATCGCGCGGGCGAGCTCGCTCTGACGCGGGGGCGGGTCGCGCCGCGCGCCGAGCCGCACGGCGCTCGGGACCGTCCGTGCGCCGGCGACGCCGATCGGCACCGCGGCGAGCGCCAGCGAGACCCACCCCACCCAGGCCGGGGCGTGGCCGGCGGCGATCTCCGCGACGATCGCCCCGAGCGTGAGCAGCATCACGGCGGCCACGAGGCGGTTCATCGGCGCCGCCGTGGTGGTGACGCGCCGGTAGTAGCCCGCGATCGACGCCAGCACCGGCTCGTCCAGGTCGCCCGCGGGACGGCGCAGCACCTGCACGTCGAACATGAGGTCGAACCACAGCACGGCCAGCAGGAACCCGGCACCGGCGCTCACGAACGCCTTCACGAGCCGAGCTTCACCTGCTCCTTCGGCGACAGCTCGTCGCGTTCCTTGGAGTACGTGTCAACGAGCTGCCGGAGCTGTGAGGGTGTGAGCGACCCGCCGAACGTCTTCGCCCCGCCGAGGGTCTTGTAGCCGTCTTGCATCTGCTTGCCGAGTTCCGCGAGCGAGAAGTGGGCGTCGTAGATGCTCTCGACGTACAGCGGAAGGTTCCGCCGCGCGAAGCGGGCTTCCGAGCGAGACCCGTGCTCGATCTGTTCCAGGTAGCTGTCGAGCAGCTGCCAGCTTCGAGCCGACAGCGTCTGGAAGGACCGGAAGCGCCCCGCCAGACGGGTCGCCGGTCCCGTCAGCTGCGTCGCGCCTTCTTCGGTGAAGAGGGCGGGCAGTCGCACCTGCGCCGCCCGTTCGGCGGCGAGTCGGACCTTCGCGCGCGTGGCCGGCCCCGGCCGTCGCCTCGCACCGTCGAGGATCGCCGGCCAGGCCGCCTTGGCCGCTGCGACCTCGGCCTGCACCTGAGGGGCGGCCGCGGCGAGCGCCGCCGTCACCGCGACGAAGTCTTCGTTCTCGAGCTTCGCCTCGCCGGGCGTGGCGACCTTGTGCTTGGCGCAGCCCGCGAGCGGGAGGGCCAGGGTCAGCGCCAGCACCGCCGCGAGGGCGGGCAGGCGAATACCTCGACTGGGGTGATGGGCGGCCGGCGGAGAGCCACCGTGGCCGTTGGTGCTCGTGGCGCTAGGTGCCCAGCAGGTCTACGACGAAGATCAGCGTTTCGTTCGGCGGGATGCTCGAGCTGCCTTTCGACCCGTACGCGAGTGCGGGCGGGATCACGAGTTCGCGCCGTCCGCCGACCTTCATCCCCGGGATCCCTTTTTCCCATCCCGGGATCACCTGTTTCTTGCCGAGCGTGAAGGGGAACGGTTCGTTGCGCTTCCACGAGGAGTCGAATTCCTTGCCGCTCTTGAAGTTGATGCCGACGTAGTTCACGGTGACGGTCTGGCCGGCCTTGGCTTCGGCGCCCGAGCCCACGATGAGGTCTTTGATGACCTCTTTCTTGGGCGGCGTCCCTCCCGGCGAGGTCACGGTCGGCTTTTTCGACAGCGCGCCGGTGGTCGGAGTCTTCGCGGCGCTCGTCGAGGTCGTGGTCTGTGTCGGTTCTTTGCTCTTGCTGGTGGAGGTCTCGTGCAGCAGCGCGTTGTCGCCCTTGTTCTCGTTGCCCACGGTGATCGTCGAGGATCCTCCCGAGCCGCAGCCGGCCAGCGCGGCCGCGGCGAGCAGTGCGGCCGAGAGCGCCAGCACCGGGGTCCGACGGGGAATGGAGAAGAGCATTCTTAGCTTGATCACGGTCGGGCAGCCTAGCGGAAGAGCAGGCGGTGTTGCGCCCGTTGTTAGGATCGGCCTTGGACCGTGCTAGGCGGGGAGGTAGCGGTGCCCTGCAACCCGCAATCCGCTCTAGCGGGGCTGAAGTCCCCCCCGAGGGACACCCGCCCCGGTCGCTCCGTCGCCAGGGGCGTTGATGGTCCGGGTCCCGCGCGATGTCGGCTCGCGAACCAGGTCAGGTCCGGAAGGAAGCAGCCTTAAGCGAACACCGCCAGGCGCAGCGGGAGCTCCCGGGTCGGAGTCCGTGGCGAAGGCAGGCGCCGGGTTTCGGGCGTAACGGAGGGGGGTGCACGGTCCGCTTGCTGCTCAGCGGAGGAGCCGCGCGATCGCGGGTGGGCAGCGCTCCAGCACACGCCACGAGCGGTCGGCCGCCACCTCTGCGAAGCCCGGAGGGGGAGCGCCGGCGAGCGCGTGCGGGTCGTTGGGGTCGAGCACGTAGTGGAGCAGGGCCCGGGGGCTCGCCGCCAGGAAGGTGCCGCGGCGGATCTGGCCGGCCTCGGGGCTCACGATCCTCGCGGGGCTCGTCTTGAGGTACAGCGCGAGCAGCGGGACCGGTGCATGGTTCGGCACCCCCACCGGCCCGCACGCGAGCCTCACCTCGTGCCGTCCCACGAGCGCGACGAGTTCGTCTTCGATGCCGTGCTCGGCGGCCAGTTCGCGTAGTTGGTGGTGTGCGGATTTGACCGATGCCGGGGTGTAGGCGACGAGCGCCACCGCCACGATCACGGCTGCGACCTGCCAGATCCGCCGGTGCCCGTCCCCGGGCTCGAGGAGTTTCCAGCCGAACACCCCGGCCCCGCAGAAGATGCACAGGATGGCTCCGGTAAGGAAGCCGTAGCGGGTGTTGATCGGCAGTCCGATCGTCGCGAAGGCGGCGAACACGACTACCGCGGTCACCCCCGCGATCGCCGCCAGGGCTGCCCGCCTACGCACCCACAGCAGCGCGAGCACTCCCCCGACCGCCGCCCCCAGGAGCACCGGTGGGCGCAGCACTTCCCCGAGTCTGCGCGGGATGTACTCCGGCACGTTCGCGATCCCGGTGACTCGCTTCAGCGTGCTGGCGGTGTGGCGCGTGTTCGTGAGCGACCACAACGGCTTGCCTGTGACGGCGAGATCGCTGATCAGCCACACGAGCGGGGCGCTCGCCGCCAGCAGCACGAGCCAGGCCAGTTCCCGTCCGCCGCGCGGCGCCGGCTGCGCGCCCGGCGCGCCCGGCGCGGCTGTGCCCGTGTCGGGCCCGGCTTGCGACGACAGCCGTCGTAGCGCAGGCGAGCGTTCCGTTGCCACGAGATAGATCAGGTACAGCCCCGAGAACGCCCACGCTTCCGGTCGCAGCAGCCCCGCCACCGCCAGCAGCGCCAGCACCGGCGCGCCCGCCCGGCGCCGGCGGGTCTCCACCAGCAGCGCCCCCAGCACCGCAAGCAGGTAGGGGATGTCGATGTACGCCCGCACCCCGTAGGACAGCACCGGGGCCCGCGTGAGGAAGATCAGCGCCGCCAGCGCACCCGCCGCCCGCCCGAACCATTCCCGCCCGAGCAGGTAGATCACCCACCCGCACGCCGACAGGGCCAGGAAGCCGAGTGCGACGGTGGTGTACTCGGCCGCGTGGGGGCCGAGCGGATACAGCACCAGCCCGAGCAGCTCCACGAGCGGATGGGGGGTGGGTGCGATCGGCACGCCGTAGGCCGGGGTTTCGCCTCGTGCCAGCTGGCCTCCCCACACGAGCGCGTACAGCGTGTCGTAGTTGGCGAAGCCGACGCCCGCGATGATCCAGAGGGCCAGCGCGCCGGCGATTATCGCCCCGGCCGGGGCCGCCACGCGCGCGGCCGTACGCTTCGTCGCGGCCCACATGCGCGCGGACGCTACCCCCTCGCGCAGCGCTTCGAGGCTGCCCACCGGCGTGGGTAGACTCACGCCAAGGTGTCGGCAGAGGAGCTCTCACAGCCCGGACAGTCGCTTTATCGCAGGCACCGGCCACGTACGTTCGCGGAGGTCGTGGGCCAGGAGCCGGTCGTCAGGACGCTGCGCAACGCCGTCGAGCGCGACAAGGTCCACCACGCGTATCTGTTCGTGGGCTCCCGCGGGACCGGCAAGACCTCGATGGCGAAGATCCTCGCCGCCAGCCTGAACTGCGCCGACGGTCCCACCACCGAGCCGTGCGGTCGCTGCGAGTCGTGTGTGTCGATCGCCCGTGCGAGCTCGCTGGACGTGCTCGAGATGGACGCCGCCTCCAACAACTCCGTCGAGGACATCCGCGAGCTGCGTGAGAGCGTCGCCTATGCGCCCGTCAGCGGTCGGCGCAAGGTGTACATCCTCGACGAGGCCCACATGCTCTCCACGGCCGCCTGGAACGCGTTCCTCAAGACGCTCGAGGAGCCCCCGCCGAACACCGTGTTCGTGCTCGCCACCACCGAGGCGGGCAAGGTGCCCGCCACCGTGATCGACCGCTGCCACCGCTTCGACTTCCAGCGCCCCACCGTCGAGCAGATCGGCACGGTGCTCGGCCGGGTAGCCGACGCGGAGTCGATCAGCATCCCGCCGGAGGCGCTCGCCGCGATCGCCCGCTCGGCCACCGGCAGCTTCCGCAACGCGCTCGGCACACTCGAGCAGCTCGTCACCTACAGCGGCAGCGAGATCGCCCTCGAGGACGCCCTGGCCGTGCTCGGCGTGGCCGACGGCGCGTTCCTGCTCGAGACGATCGACGCCGTAGCCCGCGGCGATGCTGCAGCGGCGCTGAGGGCACTCGAGCAGCGCGCCCAGCATGGCAACGATCCCGCCTCGCTGGCCCGCGACCTCGAGGCCCGCGCCCGCGAGCTGCTGCTCGTCCAGGCCCTCGGCGAGGTCCCGCCCGAGCTGTCGCTGACCGCCGAGGCCGACCAGGCGTTGCGCGAACAGGCCGCCCGCGTGGGCCACGACCAGGTGCTGCGCCTGCTGGAGCTGCTCGGCGAGGCCATGGAGGGCATCCGCGCCGGCGCCGACGCCCGCACACGGCTCGAGCTCGCGCTCGTGAAGGCCGCCCGTCCCGAGCTCGACGGCTCGCTGAAGGCGCTCCTGTCCCGGATCGAGCGCCTGGAGGCGACGGGGGCCCCGGGCACGCCTGCCACTGCTGCGCCCTCACCGCCGCCTTCGTCCGCAGCCGCTTCTGCGGGAGCGCCATCCGCGTCCCCGCCCGAGGTCGCCCCCGAGCCGCGCGTGATGGAGCCCGGGGAGGACACCCCGCCGGCGCAGGGATCGCCGGCCGAGGCGCTCGCGGAGGCGCCGGCCGAGGATCCCACGACGGCGTCCGTCGAGGCGCCCGCCGCCATCCCACAGGAGGGCGCAGCGGACGGTGCGACGTTCGCGGGGGACCTCGGGTCGCTGCTCGAGCTGTGGCCGGCGGTGGTCGAGCTCGTCCGCGGCGAACACGCGATGCTGGGAGCGGTGATCAAGGACGCCCGTCCCGTCGCGCTGGACGGCTTCGACCTCACGCTCGCGTTCTCCTCGACCGCGCAGTTCCTGCGCAAGAAGGCGGAGGACCCGGCCAACCGGGCGATCGTCGGCGCGGCCCTGCGGTCGCTCGCCCCCGGAAGCTGGCGGCTCTCCTACGAGCTGCGGGACGTGCCCGGCGAGGCGGGCGAGGGTAGGGAGGAGCTCACCGAGGACGAGCTCGTGCGGCGCTTCATCGACGAGTTCGACGGCGAGGAGGTTCCCGCCGACTGGCTTCCGGACGGCCACGAACAGCAGGACACGGACGCGCTGGCCGCCGGCGAGCGGGGGGCGTGATGGCCAAACAGCCCCGCAGGGGCGGGATGCCCCCCAAGCAGCCGGGCATGGGCAACGTCCAGCAGATGATGGCCCAGGTCCAGAAGATGCAACGCGACATGGAGCTCGCCCAGGAGGAGCTGCGCCAGGAGGTCGTCGAGGCCACAGCCGGGGGCGGTGCGGTGCTCGTGAAGCTGAGCGGGGACCTCGAGGTCAGGGAGGTGCGGATCGACCCCGCCGCGCTCGACCCCGAGGACGCTGAGATCCTCGGCGAGATGGTGCTGGCGGCGATGAACGACGCCCTGCGCAAGGCCCAGGAGCTGGCCGAGCGCAAGATGGGCGGTGCCACCGCGGGGCTCGACCTCGGTGCCCTCGGTGGGCTGGGCTTGCCGGGTCTGTGAGCGACGCTTCCTACGCGCCGCCCGTCCGGCGGCTGATGACGGAGCTGGCCAAGCTCCCGGGGGTCGGGCACCGGACCGCCCAGCGACTCGCGTTCCACATCCTGCGTGCCCCTCCCGAGGAGGCCGCCGGGCTGGCAGAGGCGATCGTCGAGGTCAAGCAGAAGATCACCCTCTGCGAGCAGTGCTTCAACCTCACCGACGAGCCCCGCTGCCGCATCTGCGCCGACACCCGTCGGGACCACTCCCTGATCTGCGTCGTGGAGGAACCGAGCGACGTGATCCCGATGGAGCGCACCCACGAGTACCACGGCGTCTACCACGTGCTGGGAGGCGCCCTCTCCCCGATCGACGGCGTCGATCCCGAGGACCTGAAGATCGCCGAGCTGCTCGACCGCGTGACCTCCGCCGGTGGCGGCGACGCGCCCGTCAGGGAAGTCGTGCTCGCCACCAACCCCACCACCACCGGTGAGGCGACCGCGCTGTACATCGCCGAGGAGCTGCGCTCCCGCGCTCCCCAGGTGAGCGTCACCCGACTCGCCAGCGGGCTGCCCGTCGGCTCGGATCTCGAGTACGCCGACGAGGTCACGCTCGGCAAGGCACTCGCCGGCAGGAGGGAGCTGTGAGCGCGCTGTGAGCGAGCCGTTGGTGGTGATGAAGTTCGGCGGGACCTCCGTGGCGGACGCCGAGCGGATCAAGCGCGCAGCCCGCCGGATCGTCGCTACGCGCGAACGCGGGCATCCGGTCGTGGCGGTCCTGTCCGCCCGGGGGAAGACCACCGACGAGCTGATCGCGATGGCCGAGGAGGTCTCAGCGGTACCCGACCCCCGCGAGATGGACATGCTGCTGTCAACCGGCGAGCGCATCTCCTGTGCGCTGTGCGCGATGGCGATCCACGACCTCGGGCACCTGGCGATCTCGCTGACGGGCTCCCAGGCGGGGATCGTCACGGACGAGTCACACACCAAGGCGATGATCCTCGACGTCCGCGCCGACCGCATCAAAGCGGCGCTGGAAGCGGACAACATCGTGCTCGTCGCCGGCTTCCAGGGGATCTCGGAGAACGCCCGCAACGTCACCACGCTCGGCCGCGGCGGGTCGGACACAAGCGCCGTGGCCCTCGCCGCCGCCCTCCACGCCGACGTGTGCGAAATCTACACTGACGTCCCCGGCGTGTTCTCGGCCGACCCCCGCATCGTGCCCGACGCACGCAAGCTGGAGGTCGTGTCCTTCGAGGAGGTGCTCGAGATGGCCGCCTCGGGCGCGGGTGTGCTGCAGCTGCGCTCGCTGGAGTACGCCCGCAACCACGGCGTGCGCATCCACTGCCGCTCGTCGTTCGACGACCGGCCCGGTACCTTTGTCGTCTCCGAAGGAGAAGCGATGGAGCAGCCACTCATCACCGCCGTCACCCACACCACCAGCGAGGCCCGCGTCACGCTCACCGGCGTGCCCGACACGCCCGGGGCGGCGGCCCGCATCTTCGACGCCCTCGCGGGCGCGAACGTGAACGTCGACATGATCGTCCAGAACGAGCCCGCCTCCGCCGGGGGCGCGGCCGAGATCTCCTTCACCGTCCCCCGGGAGGACCTCCGCACCGCCCGCGCCGCAATCGAACCGCTCGACGGCGAGGCCTTCGAGGCGTTGAAAACCTACGAGGAGATGGGGAAGGTCTCGATCGAGGGCGCCGGCATGCGCTCGCACCCGGGGGTCGCCGCCAAGGTCTTCAGCGTGCTCGCCGGCGAAGGCGTGAACATCGACATGATCTCGACCTCCCCGATCAAGATCTCCTGTGTGATCGACCGCGACCTCGTCGAGCGCGCGGTCACCGCGCTGCACACCGCCTTCGAGCTCTCCGGCGAGGGCACCGTGGGCGTCGAGCAGCCGTTCGGGTAGCGCCGACCACGCTCCCGCCCTGCGCCGCGCTCACGGCCCGACGATCGCCTCCACGCACCGCTCGGCGGCGTGGCCGTCGCCGTACAGCGGCGGGCGCTCGTCGGGGGGACGGCGTTCGAGCGCGGCCAGCGCCGCCCGAACGTCGAGGTCTACGAGCGTGTTCCAGGCGGCCTCCACGGTCTCGACCCACTCGGTGTTCGCGCGCAGGGTGACGCAGGGCACGCCCGCCAGGTAGGCCTCCTTCTGGACGCCCCCGGAGTCGGTCACCACGGCGCGGGCGTGCGCCAGCAGCGCGGCGAACCTGCCGTAGCCGACCGGCTCGATCAGCCTCACGCCGTCCCCCGCCGCGAGCGTGTCGAGCAGCGCCCCGGCGAGCAGGCGTTCGCGTGTGCGGGGGTGCAACGGGAACACCACCGGGCCGGGCAGCGCCAGCACCAGCTCGACGAGCCTCGCAAGCCGGTCGGGGGGGTCCACGTTTCCCGCACGGTGCGCGGTCAGCAGCAGGTAGCCGCCAGGCTGCAGACCGAGATCGTCGATCACCGAGCTGTCCTCGTGCGCGTACCCCTGCCAGCGCAGCGACACGTCCACCATCACGTCTCCCACCACCACGATGCGCCCGGGCACCGACTCGCGCCGCAGGTTCTCGGCCGACGCCTCGCTCGGGCATAGCAGCAGCGCGGCCACATGGTCGGTGAGCACGCGGTTGAGCTCCTCCGGCATCGAGCGGTCGTAGGAGCGCATGCCCGCCTCCACGTGCACGACCGGCACCTGCGCCTGGGCGGCGGCGATCGCGCCCGCCAGCGTCGAGTTGGTGTCGCCGTACACGAGCACCGCATCGGGGCGCTCCTCGGCCAGCAGCGGCTCGAGCGCGGCCAGCATGCGCGACAGCTGAGAGGTGTTGGTGGCGCCCGAGATGCCCAGCTCTCGGTCGGGCCGGGCAAGCCCCAGCTCGCGGAAGAAGGTCCCCGACAGCGCGTCGTCGTAGTGCTGGCCGGTGTGCACCAGCAGCTCCTGCGCGCGTTCCCGCAGCGGTCCCGAGACGGCGGCTGCCTTGATGAACTGGGGACGGTTGCCGACGACGGTGAGGACGCGCACCGCGGGAGGCTACGCTCGCCCGGCGGGCATCGCTGTGAGCGCCCCGGTCAGGCGGCCGCGGCGACCACCGCGGCGGACCAGTCGATCACGGAGCTGGGGCGCACCACGTGCCGGGCCATGCCGAGGTCGTGGGGCTCGAGCCCGAGCGCCAGCCCCACGAGTTGGGGCAGGTGCAGCACCGGCATCTGCAGATCGCGGCCCACGACCCGTTCCGCCAGCGGCTGCTGCAGGTCGAGGTTCAGGTGGCACAGCGGGCAGGGCGTCACCAGGCAGTCGGCGTCGGCGTCCACGGCGTCGCCGAGATGGCGCCCGGCCTGTTTGAGCGAGGCGTCCTTGTTCATGGTGATGATCGGGAAGCCGCAGCACTTGCGCATCCCGGCGTATTTGATGACGGTCCCGCCGAGCGCCTCGATCAGCATCTCAAGGTAGTGGTCGCGGGGGTGCTCCTCGTCGATCCCCAGCCGCTTGCGTGGGCGCACGATGTAGCAGCCGTAGAACGGGCCGACCTTGAGGTTGGTGAGAGGGCGCTTGACCAGCTCCTGCAGCCGTTCCAGGCCGATCTCCTCGACCAGCAGCCACAGGAAGTTCTTGTTCGTCAGCCCCTGCTCGTAGCTGAGGCCCTCGCCCTGGAGGTTCGCGTTCACCTGGGAGCGGTATTCGGCGTTGGCGTCGAGCCGTTCCTGGCACTCGCTCTGCGCGCCCTGGCACGTCGAGCAGATGTTCATCATCAGCTGCGCCCCGTCCACCTGCTGGGCCAGCGCGAAGGTGCGCGCGTTGAGCGTGTCGGCGAGCTCCTGACTGTGCTCGGCGATCACCCCGGCTCCGCAGCAGGAGGCGCGGTCGAGCTCCACGAGCTCGATGTCCAGCAGCGGCGCGACCTTCGCCATCGAGCCGTGCAGCTCGGGGGTGAAGCCGCGGCTTACGCATCCGGGCCAGTAGGCGACCTTCATGCGCCGGCACCCAGCTCGGGATCGGCGGCGGCGTCTTCTTCGGCAGTCGTCTCGGCGGCTTCGGTGGCGACACCGACCGGCGTGGGCTCTTCGTCCTCGCCCACGATGTACAGGTTCAGTTCGACGCGCTCGGCGCGGCCTTCGACCGTGTCGTAGATCGAGCGGACCTGCTTGCGGTCGGCTGTGGGGAGGCGGTCGGGTTTCAGCGCCGCCGCGGGGGTCACCTTGCGCCGCATCAACGCCTTCAGGATCGCGGGCAGCGAGCTGATCAGCTCTTTGGCGGCCGCGGGGGCGAATTTGCCGAACCACGAGTTGCCCCCGTAGGAGCGCGGCAGCAGTTCGGCCTCCCACAGCAGCCCGTTGTCGCGCACGAGCGTGCTGAACGCTTCCTCGTGGCGCTTGCCGTTGTTCTGGTCCTTGATGTGGTGGTCCGAGGTGGCGATGCGGCGCAGGCGCATGATCTGGCCCATCGGGTTGACGTCCTTGGGGCACGCCTCCACGCACTTGAAGCAGTGGGTGCAGTCGTAGATCCCCTCGGGGTCCTGGGCGAGGTCGTTGAGGCGCTCGTACTGCTCGTCGTCGCGGGGGTCCCCGACGAAGCGGTAGGCCTTGGCGAGCGCGGCCGGGCCGATGAAGCCCGGTTCCACCTCCATCGAGAGGCAGTCCGACACGCACGCACCGCACTGGATGCACGCCATCGTCTGGGTCACGTCGACCATCGCGTCGCGGGGCACCAGGTACTCGCGCTCGGGCACCGGCTGCTTGGGCAGCAGCCAGGGGGTGACGCGGCGGATCTTCTTCCAGTGGACCGCGTCCATGTCCACGATCAGGTCCTTCAGCACGGGCATGTTGCCCATCGGTTCGATCTCGATGATGCCGCCGCGGGCGCCGCTCTTGGCGGCGTCGAGATGGGTGTGGCAGGCCAGCGCCGGTTCGCCGTTGATGCGCACCCCGCAGGATCCGCAGATCGCCTGGCGGCACGAGCAGCGGATGCCGATCGACCCGTCGAAGCGGTCGCGCGCCTGCAGGATCGCCTCGAGCACCGAGCGGTGGGGCTCGAGCTCGACCGTGTGCTCGTCCCAGTAGGGAGCTTCGCCGGAGGTGGGGTCGTAGCGGCGCAGACGTAGCGTGAAGGGCTCCGGGGGGCGCTCGCGGATCTCCGCCATCAGCCCAGTCCCCCGCCGGCGTGCGGCCGGCCGGCCGTATGCCGTGCTCGGTGGTGCATCAGTATTTGCGCTCCTCTGGTTGCCATTGGGTGATCGTCACCGGCGAGTAGCTGATCTCGGGGTTGCCGTCGCCGAGGGTGACGTCGATGTGCTTGAGCCACTGCTCGTCGTCGCGCTCAGGGAAGTCGGTCCTGAACTGGGCCCCGCGGGACTCCTTGCGCTCGATCGCCGCGGCCACCGTGGTTTCGGCGCAGTCGACCATGAAGCCGAGCTCCATCGCCCCGAGGACGTCCTGGTTGAAGACCGTGCCACGATCGTCGATCCATGCCCTGTCGGCTTCCTCGCGCAGCCGCCTGACGGTCTCCAGCGCGGCCTGCAGGCCCTGTTCGTCGCGGAACACGGCGGCGTGGGCGTTCATGATCTCGCCGAGCTCGTTCTTGATCTCCGACACCCGCCGCCCCCCGCGGGGGCGGGCGATGATCTCGGCGATGCGCTCGGAGTCCTCGCGCAGCTGGGCCTTCCCGTCGGGTGCGGGCATGCCCATGCGCGCGGCCCGCTCGGCGGCGTGTTCGCCGGCGCGGCGGCCGAAGATCAGCGTGTCCAGCAGCGAGTTGGCGCCCAGACGGTTGCCCCCGTGGACGGACACGCACGCGACCTCCCCGGCGGCGTACAGGCCCTCGATCGAGGTGCGCCCGTCGACGTCGGTCTTGACGCCTCCCATGATGTAGTGCTGGCCCGGGCGGATCATGATCGGTTCGCGGGTGATGTCGACCCCGGCGAAGTCACGGCCGAGGTTGACGATCTCGCGCAGTGCCTCGAGCGTGCGCCGGCGCGGTACCACGGTCACGTCGAGATAGATCCCGGCGCGGTCGGGGCCCACGCCGCGGCCGTCGTTGATCTCGATCTGCTCGGCGCGTGACACGACGTCGCGGGAGGCGAGCTCCATCTTGTTGGGGGCGGACTTCTCCATGAAGCGTTCGCCGTCCGCGTTCAGCAGGTGGGCACCCTCGCCGCGTGCGCCCTCGGTGATCAGGATGCCGGTCTCCACGAGCGTGGTGGGGTGGTACTGGACCATCTCCATGTCCATCAGCGGAGCGCCCGCGCGGTAGGCCAGCGCGATTCCGTCCCCCGTTACGATCAGCCCGTTGGTGGTGGGCTTGTAGACCTGGCCGGCGCCGCCGCAGGCGAGGATCACGTTCTTGGCGGTGAACGCTTCCATCTCGCCGCTGCGGATGTCCCGCGCGATCACCCCGTGGCAGCGCCCATCGCCGTCGATCAACAGCGAGGTGGTGAACCACTCCTCGTAGCGCTGGACGGTCTCGTGGTGCTTCATCAGCTGCTCGTAGAGCACGTGCAGCAGCGCCTGGCCGGTGATGTCGGCGACGTAGGCGGTCCGCTTCAGCGACGCGCCCCCGAACGCCCTCAGGTCCATTTCGCCCTCGTCGTTGCGGTGGAAGGGCACCCCGATGTGCTCGAGGTGCAGGACCTCGGCGGGGGCTTCCGAGCACATGATTTCGATCGCGTCCTGGTCGCCCAGGAAGTCGGACCCCTTGACCGTGTCGTAGGCGTGGGAGCGCCAGTCGTCGTCGACGCTGATGGCGGCGTTGATCCCGCCCGCGGCCGCCACCGAGTGCGACCGCACCGGGTGGACCTTGCTCATGATGGCCACGCTGGCCCCGCGTTCGGCGGCTGCGAGGGCGGCCCGCTGGCCGGCCAGGCCCGCGCCGATGATCAGCACATCGTGCGAGGGCACCGCCCGCGGTCTCTCCAGTGGTCGTTCCCGGCCATTTCCGCGGAGAGTCTATTACGCGCCTATTGCGCGCCGTCCGCCCCACGATCGCCCCGATCATGCCGCCCCGCAAGGCCGCTCGCTCGCGCCCGCCGCTGCAGCCTCTCGGAGTGCGTTCAGCCGGCCGGATGGGCCGGGCGCAGCGCCTGGCGCACGTGGGCGAGCGTCACGACGCCCTGCAGCACGCCGTCGCTGTCGACCGCCACCATCGCCCCGAGCTGGCCCATCCCGTCGGCGCCGAGGAGCGATTCCAGGGGCGCCTGGGGCCCGATCCGCACGGGCATGTCGGCGTCCATCACATCCACCACCGGCAACGCGGGACGCCCCGCGGCGATCTCCGCGGAGACCCGCTGCTCGCGCACCACGCCGAGGAAGTGGCGACCCGCATCGACGACCGCGAACCACGGCCAGCGGTAGCGCAGGAAGAACTGCTCCTGGGCGTCCAGCAGCGTGGCCTGCGCGGGGATCGTCACGGGCTCGCGGTCCATGATGTCTCCCACGGTGACGTGCTCGATGCGCTTGGAGAGCTCGCCCTGGAGCACCGCCTGGGCCGCCGCCTGGTGCAGGAAGAACGCCAGCAGCAGCGTCGCCAGCCCGAAGAACGCGTTCTTGGCGGCGAACAGGCCCAGCACGCCGAACGCCCCCAGCAGCAGCGCGAAGGCCTGGCCCGCGCGGCCCGTGACCAGGGTTGCGCGGTTGCGGTCGCCGGTGCGCCACCAGATCGCGGCGCGGGCGATGCGCCCGCCGTCGAGGGGGAAGGCGGGGATGATGTTGAAGATCAGCAGCGCCCCGTTGATGAAGGCCAGCCAGCCGATCAGCGCCAGCGCCGGGGTTGTGTGCGTGCCTTCACGGACCAGGGCCGCGTCGCCGAAGTGCTGCGAGCCGCTGGCGAACACGAGCCCCAGCACGAGGAACAGGACGAACAGCGCGAGCGTCACCAGCGGCCCGGCGGAAGCCACCTTGAACTCCTCGGAGGCGCTCTGCGGCTGGCGGCGCATGTGCAGCAGTCCACCGAAGAACCACAGGTCGATGCCGACGACCGGGATGCCGAGGCGGCGGGCGGCCACGGCATGGCCGAGCTCGTGCAGCACCAGCGAGACGAAGTACCCGAGGGCGCCCGCCACGGCGATCGCGTAGGCGGTGGTGGTGGAGCCGCTGATGACGCTGTGAAACTGCCTCGACAGCCAGTAGATCAGCAGGAACAGGACGAACAGCCAGCTCCCGCCGGCCCCGACCCTGATCCCGAAGATCCGAGCCAGCTGCAGGTTCCCTCGACCCGGCATCTGCCCAATGGTAGGCCCGCGCGCCGCCGGCGCGCGGAGGCTATGCGGCGACGCGGCTCCGCTCGATGATCGCCTCGAAGTCGCAGCCCGCCGGGAGCGTCCCGTACTCGAGGCCCCCCTCGCCGGCCAGCCGCGAGGCACAGAAGGCGTCCGCCACGGGCGCTGCGCCGTTGCGCACCAGCAGCGATCCCTCGAGGCACAGGGCCATCGATTCGACCACCCGCCGGGCCCGGGACTCGAGCGTGGCGGGGTCGCCGAACTGAGCCTTGAGGCCGTCGATGCGGGCGTCCAGCCGCCGGTCGGCCCCGCGCGCCAGTTCGAGCTCGTGGAAGAACACCTCGAGCGACCTCGGCGAGCGGGTCAGGGCACGCAGGACGTCGAGGCTGATGACGTTGCCCGAGCCCTCCCAGATCGAGGCCAGCGGAGCCTCGCGGTACATGCGGGGCATCCCCGACTCCTCCACGTATCCGGCCCCGCCGAGGCACTCGAGCGCCTCGAAGCAGTGGTTGGGGGTGCGCTTGCAGGCCCAGTACTTGCCCACGGCGGTGGCCAGGCGCTTGAACAGCTGGGCGTCGCTGTCGTCGGTCCCGGCTTCGGCGTCGGCGTGGGCTTCGTCGTAGGCCCGCGCGAGGCGCATCGCGAGTGCGGTGCTGGCCTCCGACTCCACGCACAGGTCGGCGAGCACGTTGCGCATCAGCGGCTGGTCGATCAGGAGCTTGCCGAAGGCGCTCCGGTGGGCGGTGTGGTGGGTGGCGTTGACGACCGCCGCGCGCATGCCGGCGGCGGCGCCGATCACGCAGTCCAGCCGCGTGTGGCCGACCATCTCGATGATCGTCGGCACCCCCCGGCCCGGCTCGCCCAGCATTCGCGCCCAGGCACCGTGCAGCTCGATCTCCGACGAGGCGTTGGAGTGGTTGCCGAGCTTGTCCTTCAGGCGCTGGATGTGGAAGGCGTTGCGGGTGCCGTCGGGGAGGATCCGTGGGAGCAGGAAGCACGACAGTGCCGGCGGGTCGCAGTCGGTGGCCTGCGCGAGCACCAGGAAGAAGTCCGACATCGGCGCGGAGCAGAACCACTTGTGCCCGATCAGCTCGTACTCGCCTCCGGCCCCTCCGGCCCCGAGCGGCATCGCACGGGTGGTATTAGCGCGTACGTCGGAGCCGCCCTGCTTCTCGGTCATCGCCATCCCGGAGATCGCGCACCCCTTCTCCGTCGCGGGCACCAGGCGGGGGTCGTAGTGGGTGGCGGTCACCAAGGGCTCCCACTCGGCGGCCAGCTCCGCCTGGGCGCGCAGCGCCGGCACGACCGCGAAGGTCATCGTGATCGGACACGCGTACCCGGCCTCCGCCTGCATGGCGGTCATGTAGAGGGCGGCCCTGGCGGTGTGCGCGGCGGGGCGGTCGGTGGTCCACGGCAGGGAGTGCAGCTCGTGCTCCACCCCCATCTTCATCAGGTGGTGCCAGGCCGGGTGGAATTCGACCTCGTCGATGCGGTTGCCGTAACGGTCGAACGTGCGCAGCACGGGCTTGTTCTCGTTGGCCAGGCGACCCCACTGCTGCTGGGGGTCGCCGCCGACGAACCTGCCGAGCTCGGAGGCACGCTCCATCACCCAGTCGGCGCCCTCGCGCTGCGTGGCCTCGACCAGCGGGACGTTGCTCGTGAACACGTTCACGTCGACCAGCGGAGGCACCTGGTTGAACACCGTGTGCGTCCTGTACGGCGACTCTCCCCCGAACGGCTGCGTCAGCGTGCTGGCCATCGCTAGAGGTAGTGAAGCAGAGATCGCCGCCGGCCCGGAGGCCGTGGGCGCCGGCGCTCGTAGGGGAAGGCAGCCGGGCGCCCGGCGATCGCGCGGTTCAAGCACGGGCGCCCAGCGACCGATGCAGGCGATGGATGCCGAAAGGCGATCCGGGTAGGGGGCGGCCGCGGAACATCCTCACAGGGTCTTCCGCGCCGCCCCGGCATCCCGATCCCTGTGGCCACGGCGGCGACCGCGCGGTCGCCGCGGCTCCCCCTGGCGCCGGTCTCCGCGTCCCCGGCGTCGGTCTCCCGGATCCCCTCCACCGGTCCGCGGAATCCGACCGTCGTCTCTCCGTCGATAGCATCGGCGCCCGCGCGGGCTGACCGCTGCCCGCCGGACAATGGGAGCTGACGCAGACCTCACATGACGAAGATCAAGGTCAAGAACCCGGTCGTCGACCTCGACGGCGACGAGATGACGAGGATCATCTGGGCGTTCATCAAGGACGAGCTGATAGTTCCCTATCTCGACGTCGACCTCGAGTACTACGACCTCTCGATCCAGAACCGGGACGCCACCGGGGACCGTGTCACCGTCGAAGCCGCCGAGGCGATCAGACGTTCCGGCGTTGGGGTCAAGTGCGCGACCATCACCCCCGACGAGGCGAGGGTGGCGGAGTTCGGCCTGAAAGAGATGTACCGCTCGCCGAACGGCACGATCCGCAACATCCTGGGCGGGGTCATCTTCCGCGAGCCGATCGTGATCTCCAACATCCCTCGGCTGGTCCCGGGTTGGACCAAGCCGATCGTGATCGGGCGTCATGCCTTCGGCGACCAGTACCGGGCCACCGATCTCGTGGTGCCCGGCGAGGGGACGCTGACGCTGTCGTTCACGCCCTCCGCCGGCGGAGACCCGATCGAGCTCGAGGTGTACGACTTCCCAGGGCCGGGAATCGCGATGGCGATGTACAACCTCGACTCCTCGGTCCGCGACTTCGCGAGGGCGTCGATGCGCTACGGGCTGGAGCGCGGCATGCCCGTGTACCTCTCGACCAAGAACACCATCCTCAAGCGCTACGACGGGCGCTTCAAAGACATCTTCGCCGAGGTCTTCGAGAGCGAGTTCGCGGAGGATTTCGCGAAGGCCGGTCTCACCTACGAACACCGCCTCATCGACGACATGGTGGCCGCCGCCCTGAAGTGGGAAGGCGGCTATGTGTGGGCGTGCAAGAACTACGACGGAGACGTCCAGTCGGACACCGTGGCGCAGGGCTTCGGCTCGCTCGGACTGATGACCAGCGTGCTGATGAGCGCCGACGGCAAGACCGTCGAGGCGGAGGCCGCGCACGGCACCGTCACCCGTCACTATCGCCTCCACCAGCAGGGCAAGCCCACCTCGACGAACCCGATCGCGTCGATCTTCGCGTGGACCCGCGGACTCTCGGCGCGGGCCCGCATGGACGACACGCCGGAGCTCGCCCGGTTCGCCGAGACGCTCGAGCGTGTGTGCGTCGAGACGGTCGAAGGCGGCAAGATGACAAAAGACCTCGCCCTGCTCGTCGGACCGGATGAGCCGTGGCAGACCACCGAGGAGTTCCTCGGCTCGGTCGAGGAGAACCTCCGCGCCGCCCTCGCCTGACGGGACCGTGCGCACGCGTCAATACGAACCCACCCAGGAGAAGAGCTTGTGAGCAACCCCGTACGTGTCACCGTCACCGGAGCGGCAGGCCAGATCGGCTATAGCATCGTGTTCCGGATCGCCGCCGGAGAGCTGCTCGGAAGCGACGTGCCGATCGACCTGCGGCTGCTGGAGATCCCCCAGGCGATGCCCGCGCTCGAGGGGGTGGCGATGGAGGTCGTGGACTGCGCCTTCCCGCTGCTGAAGGGGATCGATCTGCACGACCACCCGGCCGACGCGTTCGACGGCACCAACATCGCCCTGCTGGTCGGCTCGCGGCCTCGCACCAAGGGCATGGAGCGGGCCGAGCTGCTGAGCGCCAACGGTGAGATCTTCACGGTCCAGGGCAAGGCGCTGAACGCCGTCGCCGCCCCCGACGTCAAGGTGCTCGTGGTCGGCAACCCCGCAAACACGAACTGCCTGATCGCGATGAACAACGCCCCCGACATCCCCCGCGAGCGTTTCACCTCGATGATGCGCCTGGACCACAACCGGGCGATCGCCCAGCTGTCATCGAAGCTCGCGGTAGGGGTCGACGAGATCACCCAGATGGGAGTTTGGGGGAACCACTCGCCCACGATGTACCCCGACCTCTACAACGCGCTGGTGAACGGGACCCCCGCGGTGGAGGTGGTGGACGACGACGAATGGATCGAGGACGAGTTCCTTCCCAACGTCGGCAAACGCGGTGCGGCCGTGATCGAGGCGCGCGGGGCATCCTCGGCCGCGTCGGCCGCGAACGCAGCCATCGAACACGTCCGCGACTGGGTCGCGGGGACGACCGGCGGGTGGGTCTCGATGGGCGTTCCCTCGGACGGTTCCTACGGGATCCCGGAGGGGCTCATCTGCGGCTATCCGTGCACGTGCGCCGGCGGCGAGTACCGCCTCGTCGAGGGACTCGCGATTAACGAGTTCTCACGCGTCAAGATCGACGCCTCCGTGGCAGAGCTGGTCGGCGAGCGCGACACGGTCGCGGGCGCCGGAATGATCTGAGCGGGCCCCCCGGCGGTCTCGTGCGCGACCGGCAGAACGGGCTCCTGCACGCCCCGTCGGCGGCCTCGTGAACGACGCTGCAGGACGGTCTCGCGCGCGACGCGCAGGACGGTCTCTCGCACGACGCGCAGGACGGTCTCTCGCACGACCCGCGAAAAGGGGCCCCTCCGGTCTGCGGAGGCGCCCCCTCTCGAAGCACTCTCGTGGTGCGGGCCGGCGTCGCGCGGGTTGCACCTGATGCGAGGTCGGTTCAGCCTTTCGGGTACCAGCCCCGGTCTTTCTTGACGACCTTTTTTTCGGACTCGAGGCCCGGGAGCACGCGGTACAGGTAGTTCTGCTTGATCCCCATCTTCGCTGCCAGCTCGGGAATCGTGATGCCGGGCTGACCCTGAACGAACGACAGCGCCTCGGCTGCCCGGGTGCCACTTCCTTTGCGCCTGCCGGCGCGGCGTTTCGCGGGCCGGCCCGGTTTGCGGGCGGTGGCCGTCGCTGTAGGTTTGGCGGCGGCGCGTTTGGCTTTCCGGCGCGTCCCCGTGCTGCGGGTCGCGGTCGCGCGAGCGGCGGTGCGGGTGCTCGCTTTGCGTTTGCCGGTGCCGCGCGGGCGACCTGGGCCGCGCCGGCGGGTGATCACGCTGGTGGCCTCCGAGGCAGCCGATCCGACGACGCCAGCGAGGGCGGCCGCGGCCTCCTCGAGGCGGTTGAACTCGTCCACGAATGGTTTGAGCTCTTTCAGTCTCTCGGAGATTTCTCGGCGCCGGTCGTCAAGAAAATCGTTCACTGGGAAATCCTCTTCGCTCGATGGTGTCGCGAATTAACGCATGGAGAACAACATGCTGACCTTACACTAATTCCCTACGTGTGCTCCTTCGAGGCGGGCACGCAGACGGTCGAGGGTGCGATGTGCCTCGCGCTCGGGGATACCGCCGACCAGCGCTCGACTGACGAGTGTGCCGATCGGACCAAGTGGTGGACGGAACTCGTTTCGGTAGTCGAACCGTGTCCCTCCGTCCTCGGGCGTGAGCACGTATTCGGTGCGCGCCCGCGAGCGCGCCGGTCCGCGGCCCTCCCACACGGCAAGCTCACACGGGCGGCACTCGGCCAGCCGCCAGTGAACGTCCAGGTGCACCCCGCGCATCTGCAGCTGCTGGTCCATCGTGAAGCCCACCCTGGGCGGGCCGTCGTCGGCGTGCAACAGCTTGCGGTGAATAGTCACCCACTCGGAGAGACGGTTCGGGTCCATCACCATCCGCCACACATCCGAGGGCGATGCATCGATCCGGATCGAGGCTGTGACGAGGCTCATGTGAGCGGCGGACGCGGGGGCGACGCCCGCAACACGGTACCCGCTGCGCGGGAAACCGCGCCCCGATGTGCGGGAAACCGCGGCTAGCGTGCGGCGAGCGGTTCGCGCTGCTCCCAGTCGCGCAGCGCGTGCTCGACTGCGGAATCGAACTTGTGCAGCCGCACTTGCAGCAGCTCCGCGGCGTGGTCGTCGCGTGGAATCAGGTCTCCCTGCAGGCCCGCCATCAGGGCGCCGACGAGCTCGGGGTCCTCGCCGGCGATGGCGGCGGCAACACGAGAGGTGAAACCCGTGAGGTTCACCCGCAGCCCCACCGCCGGGCGCCCCACGACCATCAGCTCGGCGATCCGGGTGAGCATTTCGCGATAGGTGAGAACCTCGGGCCCGCCCACCTCGAGCACGCGCCGCGGCAGCTTCGCGGTGGCGCTCGCGGCGAGCATCTCGATCACGTCGCGCGAGTCGACCGGCTGGGTCCTGTACCTCTGCCAGGCCGGCAGGGCGAGCACCGGCATGCGCTCGACGAGTCGCACCAGCAGCCTGAACGAGCGCGAGCGCGCGCCGATCACGATCGAGGCGCGCAGGGCGAGCGAGTCCTCCACCGCGGACAGCAGCACCTGCTCGACGTGCTCGCGGCTGGCCAGGTGGGGGGAGGCCGCCACAGCGACGCCGCCCCTGCGGCCGCGTCCCTGCCAGCGGGGGACGAGCCCGCCCAGGTAGACGATCCGTCTCACCCCCTCGGCCGCGGCCGCACGTGCGAAGTTCTCGGCAGCCATGTGCTCGCGCACCTCGAATCCGGGAAAACCACGCGGCAGCGTCTCCATCGAGTGGATCAGGTAATAGGCGACCTCGATTCCCTCGAGCGCCTCGCGCAGGCCGGAATCCGTCACCGCGTCCCCGACCGCGAGTTCGACCTCCTCGGCCGCCGCCCCCATCGTCAGCTCCAGGGAGCCGAGCAGGCGAGCCGGGTCGCGTCCGAAGGCGCGCAGGGAGTGCCCCTCCGGCGCCAGCCGGGCGGCGAGCTCCGAGCCCACGAAGCCGCTGGCGCCCGTCACGAGGATCTGCATCCGAGGATGATTGCGCGGCGAGGCCCAACTCCCGGACCGTTCCCCGCTCGGGCGGCCTCCGAAGGCGCCGGTGGGAGGCGACCGGGAGCTCCGAGGGCAGGAAACAGCCGCAAAGTGCCCCCTGAAATGCCCGATCGTCACACGGAAGTGACGCGCCGGGAGCTATTTCCGGCTAGCCGTTTTTTTCCCTGCGATTTGCGCCATGACGCTTGAGTGCCCCGGGCGCGCATGCTTATGATCGCTGGCGTCCCGACCGGAGTCACAAACCTCTAACACAGGAGCGGGGGTCAGCAGTTGCAGGCGGCCAGCAGGCAGAGCACGCGCGCGCCCAAACGGGCCACCGCGAAGGTGAGTTGTGAGGATTGCTTCTTCCGGGCCAACCTCCTGTGTGCGCTCGCGCTCCAGGAGCCGTGCGCGACCTTCCGCCCGAAGGACGCCCAGCTGAAACCGCCGCGGCAGCTGCGCCTGGTGTTCCGCCAGGAGCGCCGTACCCGCGCCGCCTGGTCGTTCCCCTCCGCCCAGGAACAGGCCGCTCTGCACGTATAGCGACCCGCCGAGCGCGCCCGATGGGCCGCCCCGACGCCTGTCCACGCCAAGGCCGGGCGGCCGCGCCCTTTGGCGCGCTGTGGGTAGTATTGGTCGCCGGGACAGCAACCTTTCGGAGGGCGGTGCCAAATGTCAGCGAAGGCCAGATTCAGCAGGGCCGAAGAAGCCGCACGGGCGGCTCGCAGCAACCAGTACCTGCAGCGTCTCATCGAAGACGAGCAGCTTCGTTCGAACTTGATGTCGGCCTACGGGTCGGCCCGTAGCGCGTATGCGCGTATGAACAACGGCAAGCCCGCCGGGCGCGCCCTGCTCGAGGACCGGAAGCTCCAGCGTGAGCTCTCCGAGGCGGTCGCCTCGCTGCGCGATGTCACCTCCGCGCTGCGTGAGCCGCCGAGACGGAGGCGCCGGCGCCGTGGACTGGTCCGCATGCTCGCGCTGGTCGTGATCGGCGGTACGCTCGCGCTCGTCCTCAGCGAGGACCTGCGCTCCAAGGTGCTCGACCTCATGTTCGGTGCGGAGGAGGAATTCGACTACAGCTCCACGACCGCTCCGCCGACGCCCGCGCCGGCGCCGGTGAGCTAGTCCCAGCTGCGCCGGGAGGGGCCGGGTGAGCGCCCCAGACGGCGCGGCCGGGGCGGTCGCGCAGCAGCCGAACGGATCCGACGTCGCCCGCACGGGCGGCCGGTCCCTGGAGGGCGAGAAGGCCCAGCGGATCATTGACGCGATGCGCTCGAGCGTTGCCCGCCGCGGCAGCGCCGGGTCGACGTTCGATCACGTATCCCGGGAGGCAGGCGTGTCTCGCGGGCTGTTGCACTACTACTTCGGCACCAAGGAGCAGCTGCTCGCGGAGACCGTGCGGCGCGACTGCGAGCTCCGGCTCGAGCGGCTCGAGGGTCAGCTGTCGACCGCCAAGACCTCCGACGACTTCATCAGCCTCCTGCGCGAGATCCTGCAGGAAACGATCGCCGAGGACGCCGAGTTCATCACCCTGATCTTCGAGCTGTTCACACTTTCGCGTCGCAACCCGGAGATCGCAGCCGAGTACGCGGACCTGATCCGGCGGACCCGTGAGCACGTCGCACGGATGCTCGCGGCGGCGGAGCGCGAAGGGGTCCTCAGGCTCCACGACGAGCCCGAGGCGGTGGCCGAGATCCTCTTCTCCCTCGGCGACGGCATCGCACTGCGGATGCTGAGCGAGCCGGGCCGTGACTTCACCGCCACGATGCGCGCCGCGGTCAGCTGCGCACGCGCGCTTCTCAGCGATTAACCCCGGCAAACAGGGCCTGCCCCCTCCCTATAATCGGCTGCCGATGCCGATCTACGAGTACAGGCGCCCGGATGGGACGACGTTCGAGATCCAGCAGTCCTTCAGTGACGACGCGCTGACGACGGACCCCGAGACCGGCGTCCCGGTGGAACGCGTGCTGCACGCTCCCGCCGTTCACTTCAAGGGGAAGGGCTTCTACAACACCGACTACGGCAAGCGCAACCGCGGCCGCTCGAGCAGCGATGGCGACTCCTCCGACAGCGGCGGCGCGGGCGAGGGCGCGTCCTCGTCCTCCTCGTCGTCGGACAGCTCCTCCAAACCCGCCGGCGAGAGCAACGACGCCAAGGGCGGCTCGTCGTCGTCCAAAGACCAGAAAACGGTCACCGCGCGCAGTTCCGGCTCCTAGCGGGACCCCGAGCCACAGCCGGCCCTCGGACTCCCGGCTGGGTGGGGCGACTCAGCCCGCGAGGAAGCGCGCGACCGCTGCCCGGCGTGCGCCTTCGGAGACCGTGAGGCCTTCTTCGCCCGTTGGCAGCGTGACGGAGCCCGTCGGATGCAGCACCCTCGTCGGCGGCGTGCCCCCGATCGACAATGCCGCGAACAGCGCGAGCAGTTCCGGGCCGCTCATGTCGGAGATGATCGCCGGGGGGGCGTTCCACGCGATCAGCGGCAGCCGCAGGAAGCTCGAAGGTGACATCAGGCGCGACTTCATGTCGTTGAACAGCGCCTGCTGGTGCTGCTCGCGCTGGATGTCGGTCTCGTTCGGCTCGCACAGGTTCTTGCGGGTGCGCGCCAGCGCGAGCGCCTGGCGGCCATCGAGGTGGTGGGTGCCGGCGGGAAGGCGCAGGGTGAAGCCCCCGTTGCGGAAGCCGCCGTTGATCTTCGACACGACGCAGCCGCCCGAGTAGGTGACGCCGCCCATCGCGTCGATCAGCTGGGGGAAGTTTTCGAAGTTCACTTCCACCAGGTGGTTGATGGGGACCCCGAGCCAGTGCTGCATCACGGAGATCGACAGCGCGGGGCCGCCGAAGGCGTGGGCGGCGTTGATCTTCTGCAGCCCGTGCCCGGGGATCTCCACGACCGTGTCGCGCGGGATCGACAGCCGCGCCGAGTGCCCACCGCCGGTGCGGATCAGCATGATCGTGTCCGAGCGTCCCGGGCCCGTCTTTTCGGCCCCCGGTTCCTTGCTGTCCTTCTGACGCGTGTCGGACCCCAGCACGAGGATGTTGTTGGCGGATGTGAGAGGGAAGCCGGCCGGGGTGAGGGCCGCGTCGACGTCGGAGGGGGGCGACGTGCGCTCGAAGTGCGAGCTGAGCAGGAACAGCACCACCGACAGCAAGACCCATCCGAGGATCGCCGCGCCGAGTACCAGGAGGATCCGCTTCGGCGTGGTCCACCGCCGCCAGCCCTGGCGCTCGCCGGCGCCCGGCGTTCCCGCCCGCCGGCGGGGGGCGGGCAGCACGCGCGCGCCCGCGGACGCTCCCGACTGCGCCCCACGTTCCGGGACGAGCCTGCGGCGAGCGCGATAACGGTTGTACCGCGGGGGTTCTTCGTGACGCTCTTCAGGCATCCTGGGGGCGAACAGCCGCAGCCTATATTTGCGCGATGACCCAACCCGGGGCGCCAGTCGGGCAGCTGGTGGTGTGTCCCACCCCGATCGGCAACCTCGACGACGTCACCCTGCGCGTGCTGGCGACGCTCGCCGAGGTCGACGTGATCGCCTGCGAGGACACGCGCCGCACGGGTCGCCTGCTCGAGCGCCACGGCATCCGCCGCCCACTGGTGAGCTACCACGAGCACAACGAAGCGGCACGCACGCGCGAGCTGCTGGCGCGCATCGCCGGCGGGGAGCGGGTGGCGCTCGTCAGCGACGCCGGCACGCCGCTGGTCGCCGACCCGGGCCACGCGCTGGTCCGGGGGTGTATTCGTGAGGGCCTTCGGCTGGAGGTCCTGCCGGGGCCGAGCGCGGTGGTGACCGCGCTCGTGATCTCCGGGCTCGGCACCGCCGCCTGGCGCTTCGTCGGCTTCCTGCCCCGGCGCCGGGCCGAGCGTGAGCAGGTGCTCGCGGGCTGCGAGGACACGGTGGTGGCGTTCGAGTCCCCCCAGCGCCTGCACTCGACGCTGGAGCTGATCGCGGGGCGGGAACCCGGCCGCGAGCTGGCCGTGTGCCGCGAGCTTTCCAAGCTCCACGAGGAGGTCGTGCGGGGGAGCGCCGCCGAGCTCGCCGAGCGCTTCGCCGGGACGGCCCCGCGGGGCGAGATCGTGCTCGTTTGCGCACCCGCCGAGCGCCCCGCGAGCGTCGAGGGGGAGGCTGCGCTCGCGGCCCTACAGGAGCTCATCGACGCGGGAGCCCGGCCGCGGGCCGCGGCGGGGGCGCTCGCCCGCCTGACGGGCGTGCCGGCCAACGAGCTGTACCGCGCGCTCACCGCCCGGCGGCGCGCGGGCGCGGGGTAGCCTGCAACGCACGGAGCCGCAATGTCCTTCTACGTGACCACCCCCATCTACTACGTCAACGCCGAGCCCCACCTCGGTCACGCCTACACCACGATCGCCGCCGACGTGATGGCCCGCCACCACCGCCAGCGCGGTGAGGAGGTGTTCTTCCTGACCGGCACCGACGAGCACGGGGAGCCCGTCGCCGACGCCGCCCACGCCCTCGGCGTCACTCCCCAGGAGCTCGCGGATCGCAACGCCGAGCGCTTCAAGGCGCTCGCCCCGCGGCTGTCGGCCACCAACGACTTCTTCATCCGCACGACCGACCCCCAGCACGAAGCCAAGGTCCAGGAGATCCTCTCCAGGGTGCGCGACAACGGCTTCGTCTACGAGGGCGTGTACGAGGGCTGGTACTGCCCCCGCTGCGCCGACTTCAAGGCGGAGAACGAGATCGACCGCGGCAACCTGTGCCCGATCCACCACATCGAGCTGACCCGCGAGCGCGAGGAGAACTACTTCTTCAAGCTGTCGGCCTTCCAGGAGCCCCTGGACCGGCTGTACGCCGAGCGCGACTCGTTCGTGAGCCCGGTCACGCGGCGCAACGAGGCGCTCGCATTCATCCGCTCGGGTCTCCGCGACGTGCCCCTCACGCGCAAGCGGCTGCGCTGGGGCGTGCAGGTCCCGTGGGACCACGAACACGTCTTCTACGTGTGGTTCGACGCGCTGCTCAACTACGTCTCGGCGCTGTCGTACGCGCGCGAGGGAGAAGACCTGTCCGACCGGCTGTGGCCGGCGAGCTACCACCTGATCGCGAAGGACATCCTGCGCTTCCACGCGGTGTACTGGCCGGCCCTGCTGATGGCCGCCGAGATCGAGCTGCCGGAACACATCTTCGTGCACGGCTACCTGCTGATGGACGGGGAGAAGATGAGCAAGTCGCTCGGCAACGTGCTCGACCCGTTCGCGGTGATCGACCGTTTCGGCGCGGACGCGCTGCGCTTCTACCTGCTGCGCGAGGTGCCCTTCGGACAGGACGGCTCGGTCTCCACGGCCTCGTTCGAGGTCCGTTACGAGACCGAGCTCGCCAACGAGCTCGGCAACCTCGCCTCGCGTACGCTCGGGATGCTGTGGCGCTACCGCGACGGCGAGGTGCGCGACGGCGAGATCGACCCCGCCCTGGGGGACGACTTCGACGATCTCGTGGAGCAGCTCTGCGCCCACCTGGACCGCGCCGAACTGACCCAGGCGCTCGACCTCGTGTGGCAGCGCGTGCGCCGACTCAACCGCTACGTCGAGGAGCGGGCTCCGTGGACGCTGGCCAAGGACCCCGCCCAGGCCGAGGAGCTCGACCGCGTGCTGCGCTCGCTGGTGGAGGGGCTGCGCTCCGTGACGGTGCTCTTGTGGCCCTTCATCCCCAACAGCGCCGAGCGGCTGCTGGCGGCGCTGGGCTCCCCCGAGCAGGCCCTCTCGCAGGCGCCCCTCGGCGCCGGTCACGTCCGTCGCGTGCAGGAGCTGGCACCGCTGTTCCCCAAGGACGTCGAGCCCGCCCAGGCGTGATCGCCCTGGGGGCGGGGCCGCAGCGATGATCGACTCGCATACCCACCTCGACCTGTGCGAGCCGCCGAATGCCGAGCTCGTGGCGGCGGCCGGGCAGGCGGGCGTGACCCGCATCCTCACGGTCGGCATCGACGGCGCCTCCTGCCGGGCGGCGCTGGTGGCGGCCGAGGACTTCCCGCAGGTATACGCCGCGATCGGAAGGCACCCCAACTCCGCACGCGGCTTCGACGACGCCGATCTCGCCGAGCTGCGGGCGCTCGCCGCCCACGGGCGCTGCCTGGCGATCGGCGAGACCGGCCTCGACTTCTACCGCGACTACGCCCCCCACAGCGACCAGCGGCGCGCCTTCGCGGCCCAGATCGCGCTGGCCGCGGAGCTCGGCAAGCCGCTCGTCATCCACACCCGCGAGGCGGCTCGCGAGACGCTCGATCAGCTCGCCGCGGAAGCCGATGGGGTGGAGGTGGTGATGCACTGCTTCTCGATGCCCGAGCAGCTCGATCGATGCCTGGAGCGCGGCTACTGGATCTCGTTCGCCGGCAACGTCACCTACCCGAGCGCGCGCGAGCTCGCCGCCGCCGCCGCCCGCGTACCGCAGGAGCGGATGCTGGTGGAGACCGACGCGCCCTACCTGACCCCGCAGGTCGTGCGCAAGCACCGCAACCAGCCCGCGTTCGTGGCACACACCGTGCGTTTCCTGGCCGAGCTGCGGGGCGAGCAGGAGGCGCTGCTCGGCGAGGCGCTCGAGCGCAACGCCGCGCGCCTGTTCGGCTGGACATGAGCCCTTCCGGCGCGGCGCCGGCGCAGCCGAGCCTGCGGCGACTGCAGCGCTTCGGGGTGCGCCCCGACCGCGAGCTCGGTCAGAACTTCCTGATCGACTCGAACATCCTCGGGGTGATCGGCCGCGAGGCCGGGCTGCGGCCGGACGACAACGTGCTGGAGGTCGGGGGCGGCCTCGGCGTGCTCAGCGAGTACCTCGCCGAGCGCGTCGGCCATCTGCATGTCGTCGAGGTCGACGAGCGCCTGAGGGAGGCCCTCGAGGACGCCCTCGCCGGGCGCCCCAACGTGTCGCTGTGGTGGGCCGACGCGATGCGTCTCGACCTCGGCGCGCTGGAGCCGTCGCCGGGCAAGGTCGTCGCGAACCTCCCGTACGGGATCGGCGCGGGCTTCGTGCTGCGCTCGATCGAGGAGCTGGCGGGCGTGGAGCTGTGGGTCGTGATGGTCCAGCGCGAGGTGGGCGAGCGCCTGGCCGCGGGCCCCGGCACCGCCGCCTACGGCGTCCCGTCCGTGCTCGCCCAGCTGGCCTGCGAGGTGCGTGTCGTGCGCGCGATCCCGCGCAGCGTGTTCTTTCCCGTCCCGAACGTCGACTCCGTGCTGCTGCGGCTGGAGCGCCGCCGGCACCCGCTCTCGCAAGCGGGGGACGGTGAGGGCGACGGCCAGGACGAGGGCGGGGCCGGCGAGCCGGACGCGTTGCGGGCGCTCGTGGCGGCGAGCTTCGCCCACCGGCGCAAGACGCTGGCCGGCTCGCTGCGCCTGGCCGGTGGCGCCGGGGACAGGCCGGCATGGGAGCGCGAGCACGTGCGCAGCGCGCTGGGCTCGCTCGGCCTGGCGCCCGACGTGCGCGCCGAGCGCCTGTCGCCCGAACAGTTCATCGCGCTGGCGCGGGCGCTCGAACGATGAGCGTGCTCTCGACGCTCGCCCCGGCGAAGATCAACCTGGGGCTGTTCGTGGGGCCCGTGCGCGACGGGGACGGTCGTCACGAGCTCGTGAGCGTGATGCAGTCCGTGTCGCTCGCCGACGAGGTCAGGCTCGAGCCGGCAGCCGACGGGGAGGGTGGCGCGGATGAGGTGATCTGCCCGGGTCTGCCGGGTCCAGCCGAGGACAATCTCGCCGCGCTGGCGCTCGCCCGCTTCCGGGAGGCCAGCGGGTGGCGCTCACCGGCGGTGCGCGTGCGGGTCGACAAGCGCATCCCGCTCGCCGCCGGGCTCGCGGGCGGCTCGGCCGACGCCGCCGCCACGCTGAGGCTGGCCGCCCACGCGGCGGGCGTGGACGACCGCTCGCTGATGCTCGAGCTCGCCGCCCAGCTCGGGGCAGACGTCAGCGCCCAGCTGAGCCCGGGCCGCTGGCTCGCCGGAGGGGCGGGGGAGCGGCTCGAGGGACTGCCCCCGCCCGCGGGAGAGCTGGGGGCGCTGCTGCTTCCCTTCGAGGAGGGACTCTCGACGGCTCGCGTGTATCGGGAGGCGGACCGGCTGGCGGCGCCCAGGTCCCCGGCCGAGCTCGAGCGGCTGCGCGAGGCGCTCCGCAACCAGCTCGGCGGCGGCTCGCCGCTGGCGGGCGACGAGCGGCTGCTCGGCAACGACCTGCAGGCGGCAGCGATCTCCCTGTGCCCGGCGATCGGGAACGCGCTCGCCGAGGTCAGCGCGGCGGGGGCCGATCACGCGTTCGTGAGCGGCTCCGGGCCGACGGTCGTGGGGCTGTTCTGCGGGCCCGAAGCCACATCCGCCCTCGCGCGGGCCACCACGGCACTGGCCTCGCGGCACCCACGGCCGATCGCGTGCACCCCGGTGGACGAGCGCGCCGGGGCGGTGCTGGCCGATCGCTGAGGCGGCCCGCGCGACGTCAGGGCCGGGCGCGACGGCCGCGTGCGCAACAATCTCGGGCGGAAGGCCTCATGAGTAGAACGATGATCAACGAGCTGGTTCTGGGCGCCGCCGGATTTCTCGGGCTCTGCCTGTACGTGGCGTACATCCTGGTCCCCGCCTGGACGTCCTACTCGCGCGTGTGGGAGCGCCTGGCCGCCACCGTGCTGTCGTTCTACGTGCTCGCGGTGCTCGTCGGCGTAGGGGTCGGCGCTGCCCTCGTGGCCGTCTACGTCTGGAACTGATCCCGGCGACGTGTCGGACCTCGCGGCGCTCGAGGCGATCACCGAGGCGGTCGAGTCCGGGGCGGGCCTCCCGGAGGTGGTCCGCGCCGCCGCCCGCGCCCTCGACGCGAGCCTGGCGGTGACCGACGCGACTGGCGCCACACTGGCCGTCGCCGCCCGCTCACCGGCCGAGGAGCGCAAGCTGCTGTCGCAGGGGGACGGCGTCGAGAGCGCGCCGCTGCGGGTGGCCGACAGCGTCGTGGGCACCCTCCACATGCGCGCCAAGAGCGAGCCGAGCGCCCCCATGCGGCGGCTGCTGCTGACGATGATCGCCTCCGAGGTCGAGCGCGTGCGGGCGCCCGAGCGCGTCTCGGAAACGGCGTCTGCGGAGTTCCTGCGCGCGGTGCTGGCACGCGGGCTGGGCGCCGAGGAGATCGCGGCTCGCGCCGGCGAGCTGTCGCTCTCGATCGAGGACGGGGCCACGATGATCGTCGCCCGGGCCCACCCCCAGGTGCCTACCGACGAGGGCTGGCGGGGACGCGTGCGGGTCGTCGCCGAGCGCGGCGCGCGGGCGGTCGCGAGCCACTCGATTGCGGCCCTCTCCGAACGCGACGGGATGGCCGGGGCCGAGGTGCTGCTGCTGGTCCCGGGCGCGGAGGATGCGCTCGCCGAGCGCGCCGGGGACGCGGTCCTGCGCGAGATGCAGGCCACGCTGCCCGGGTACACGTTCGCGCTCGGGCGCAGCCGGGTGACCCGTGAGGCGGGCGAGCTGCCCCGCGCGGCCAGCGAGGCGCTGCTGGCCGCCAACGTCGCCCAGGGAGCCCGCGAGGACGCTGCCCTGGCGTTCGAGCAGACGGGGGCCTACCGGCTGCTGCTCTCGACGATGAGCGAGAACCCCTCCGAGCTGCAGCGCTTCTACGAAGAGACCGTGGAGCCGCTCGTGTCCTACGACGAGCAGTACGAGACCGACCTCGTGTTGACGCTCGAGACGTTCCTCGAGGCCGACGGCAACGTGGCCGGCACCGCCCAGCGCCTGTTCACCCACCGCCACACGATCTACTACCGCCTCGAGCGGGTCCGCGAGCTGTGCGGCCTGGACGTCAGCTCCAGCGACGGCCGTGAGAAGCTGAGCCTGGGCCTGAAGGCGATGCGGGTGCTGGGGATCTCCTCCGCCGGCGGCCCGGCATCGGAGGCAGGAGCCGAAGGCGGCCGCGTCCCCCGTCGCCAGGGCCGGCGTCCGTAAGCGGCCGCGTCCCCCGTCGCCAGGGCCGGCGTCCGTGGGCGGTCGCGCCCCCGCCGCCAGGACCGGTGTCAGCAGGCGGTCGCGCCCCCGCCGCCAGGGCCGGCGTCCGTGGGCCACCTGCGAGGATGTGCTGCGGCCTTGGGGAGTAGGGTAATTGGCAGCCCGGGAGACTTTGGCTCTTCAAGTCCTGGTTCGAGTCCAGGCTCCCCAGTGACGCGCCGCCCGGGTGACGCGCGCGCCGGCGTCCAGGCCCCGACCAACTTCGGCGGGGTGCTCGAATAGCATCGTCTGAAGCTGTGGCTGCCTCCACCGTCCTGATCCTCGCCGCCGGCCAGGGCACGCGCATGCACTCGCGCACGCCGAAGGTCCTGCACGAGCTGTGCGGGATACCGATGCTGCTGTGGCCTGTGCGAGCCGCCCGCGAGGCCGGGGCGGAGAGGGTGATCGTTGTGGACTCGCCGGCCCGGGAGCTGGAGCCGCTGCTCCCCGACGGGGTCGAGCTGGCGGTGCAGCCCACGCCGAACGGGACCGGCGGGGCGGTCAGGGCAGCGATGGGAGCCGTCGACGCTGCATCCAACGGCGGCCGGGAGGGCGCCGTCGTGGTGCTGTCCGGCGACGTGCCGCTCGTGAGCCCGACCGCGATCGCAGAGCTGGTCGACGCCCACGCCGCCTCCTCCGCCGCGGCGACGATGGCCAGCACGGTGCTCGAGGACCCGAGCGGCTACGGCCGCGTGGTGCGGAGCGCCGACGGGAGCGTGGAGAGGGTCGTGGAGACCAAGCGCCCGGGCGACGCCAGCGAGGTCGAGCTCCAGATCCACGAGGTCAACACCGGCATCTTCGCCTTCTCCGCACAGGCCCTGCGCGAGACGCTTCCGCGCCTGACGGCCGACAACGCGCAGGGTGAGCTGTACCTGCCGCAGGTGCTGACGCTCCTGAGGGAGGCCGGCGAGCGGGTCGAGGCGAGCGTCGTGCAGGACGAGCGGCTGGTGCTCGGGGTCAACGACCGCGTGGCCCTGGCGCGGGTGCGCAAGCTGGCCCAGGCGGCCATCCACGAGCGCCACATGCTCGCCGGGGTGACCGTGGTGGACCCCGACAACACCGTCATCGACGTCGACGTCCAGATCGGCCAGGACACCGTGATCGAGCCCTTCACCACGATCAGGGGGGCGACCCGCATCGGGCGTGAATGCACGATCCGCCACTCCTACGTGGTCGACTGCGTGCTCGAGGACGGGGTCAACGTGGGGCCGTTCGGCTACCTGCGACCCGGGGCCGTGCTGCGCCGGGGGTCGAAGGCAGGGACCTTCGTGGAGATCAAGAACTCCGACATCGGGGAGGGCGCCAAAATCCCGCACCTGTCCTACATCGGGGACGCCACCGTGGGCGAGCGCTCGAACCTCGGAGCGGCGACGATCACCGCCAACTACGACGGCCACGCCAAGCACCGCACGAGCATCGGCGCCGAGGTTCGCACCGGGGTCGACACGACCCTCGTCGCTCCCGTCGACGTCGCCGACGGCGCCTACACCGGGGCCGGCTCGGTGATCACCGAGGACGTGCCCCCAGGGGCCCTCGGGATAGCCCGCGAGCGCCAGCGCAACGTCGAGGGTTACGCCGAGCGCAGGCGGGAGGGGTCCTGAGCGCAAACCCGGTGGTCGGGCCCTCGCCGAGGGCGTCGCTGAGCGACGGGGGAGGGGGCTTTACACTCCGTCCTGAGATGAGCGCGATGGACACGCGGGCCCAGTCCTCGCGAGCGAGCCTCCCGATCGATTACAACAAGCGCCTGATGCTGTTCAGCGGGCGCGCGAACCCGCAGCTCGCGGTCGCGATCGCCGACAGGCTGGGGGTGGAGCTGGGGCCGGTCACGCTGAAGACGTTCTCCAACGGGGAGGCCTACTGCCGCTATGAGGACTCGATCCGCGGGGCGGACGTGTTCATCGTCCAGTCCACGTGTGGCAACCGGGAGACGGGGGTCACCGCCAACGACTCCCTGATGGAGTTGATGCTGATGATCGACGCCGCCGTGGGCGCCTCCGCGCACCGCGTGATCGCCGTGACGCCCTGGTTCGGGTACTCCCGTCAGGACAAGAAGTCCTCGCCCCGGGAGCCGATCTCGGCCCGCCTGGTGGCGCGCATGCTCGAGGCGGCGGGCGTGGATCGCGTGCTCACGATGGACCTTCACGCCGGCCAGATCCAGGGCTTCTTCCAGAAGCCGGTCGACCACATGACGGCCCTGTTCATGCTGACCCAGTACTTCCTCGACCTCGGCCTGCCCGACCTCGTGGTGGTGGCACCCGACGCCGGCCGCGTGAAGCTGAACAAGAACTTCGCCTCCAAGGTGGGCGCCGAGCTGGCGATCCTCGACAAGGAGCGCCCGGCCCAGCAGGTCGCCGAGATCGGCTACGTGATCGGCGACGTGCACGGTAAGACGGCCGTGATCGTGGACGACATGATCGACACCGGTGGCACGCTCGCGGCGGCCGCCAAAACGGTCAAGGAGGAGGGCGCCACACGCGTGTACGCGGCAGCTACCCACGGCGTGTTCTCCGGCGACGCGTTCTCGATCCTGCGCGCGTCGGAGTTCGAGGAGATCGTCGTCACGGACACGATCCCGGTGGGACCCGACCGTCCCGACAACGTCCGCGTGCTCCCGTGCGCCGAGCTGCTCACCGACTCGATCCGCCGCATCTTCGTGGACGATTCCGTCAGCGAAGTGTTCGGCGGCGAGAACCAGCTGTTCTAGTCACGAGGTCCCGCGACCGGCGGCCGCGCGCTTCCGTGTTCCTAGCCGGGCGCTTCGTCGAAGCGCCCCACGACGCCGTCGACCAGCTCCTGCACCTGCCGCTTGACCCCGTCCAGGTCGGCGTCGCGGGTGATCTCCAGGCGGATGTGGTCGTGGCTGAGCTTCGCGTCTTCGATTGGGCCGCCGATCACCTCGAGGTTCACCAGTGCGGCCGCCAGCGCCTGGCGGGTGGCCTCGGCGAGCTGCTCCGGTTGGAAGGGGACCTCTACCCGCTCGGTGCCTTCGTCCATGGAATGGAACTTCGCCCTGTCCCATTCGAGCGCCAGGGTCATGGTTGTGAGGTCGTCGACGTGTGCACGCGCGCAGAGGCTAACGGTTGGGGGCCGGGGGCAGCTGACGCCTCAGCGCGACGAGGCCCAGCAGCGCGTGGGCCGGCATCCGCTCGGGCGTGGTCCCGCCCTCGATCAGCGCGGCCACACGCGACAGCGTGGCGGCCCGCTCGGGTTCGTCGAGGGCCGCGATCCAACTCATCGAGGCGACGTGGGCGATCATCCGCTCGGGCGTGGCCTCGCGCGACCACGTGACGCGCACCTCCCGCGGCTCCTCGAAGCGGCTGCTCTCACGGACCAGCTGCTCCCACGGCGTGCCGTCGAAATGGGGGTGGGCTGGGCGCAGGTCGGCGAGCAGCCTGCCGACCTCATCGCCCCACGAGGCCCCCCGCCAGTCCGGAACGGTCGTCAGCACGGCGAACCCTCCGCCGTCGCCGAGCACGCGCGCGATCTCGGGCAGGGCGGTTGCGTGGTCGAACCAGTGGATCGCGTCGGCCACAGTGACGGCCGCCACCGATCCGTCGGCGAGCGGGATCGCCTCCGCGAGCCCGTCGCGCGTCCGCTCGGCGCCCACGGTCTGCGCGAGACGCTCGCGCAGCTCCGGCTGGGGCTCCACCGCCACCACCTCGAGGCCGGCCGCGAGCAGGGCGCGGGTCAGCTTCCCGGTGCCCGCAGCCAAATCGAGCACGGCGTCGCCGGGCCGCAGGCCGAGCTCGGCCATCAGCGCCCCGGCCACCGCGGGCGGGTACTCGGGGCGCCCGAGCTCGTACTCCTCGGCCACCGAGGCGAATCGGCCGGCGAGCGGGTGAAGTGCCACCTAGCGGCAGTCTAGGTCCGCCCTGCGCCTATCGTCTGGGCGGTGTCCGAGGCCCTCCCGCCACAACATGCGAGTCAGGCGCCGGCGGGGGATGAGCCGGCGGCGCCGGGGTCGAACGGCGCCGGCCCGTCCGCCGGGCCACGTCGCAGGTTCCGCTGGACGCGCAAACGCCTGCTGTTGATCGTCGGCGGCGTGATCCTGTTCCTGGCGATCAGCACCGTGCTCGCCCGCTGGCTGTCGGTCGAGAACCTCGAACGCGACGAAGACCTGCGCGTGATCCAGGCGGAGGCGCGCGGCGACCCGGAGGGCATGGCGGCCCTGCTGAGCGGCTGCCGCGAGCGGAGGGGGTGCGTGGATCGCATGCGCCAGATCGACGCCAACCCGCGCGTGCGACGTCCCGGCAGCGTGAAGATCCTCGACCTCGAATCGCCGACCGCCTACTCGCTCGGCACGTCGACGGGCTCGAGCCGGGTGGCGTGGACGGTGATCGGCACGCTGCCGGTGGTCCAGTGCGTGCGCGTGAAGCGAACGGGCAACTTCCTCACCGGGATCCACCTCCATCTGCTCTCGATCAGCCCGCCGATCCAGAACGAGGCCGGTTGCTAGAGTCGATCCCTTCGCCGATGGCCTCCTCCACCACCAAACTGAACGTCATCAGCCGCACCGCCGAGGGCTCGCGGGCAGCCCGCCGGCTGCGCCGCGCCGGGCGGGTCCCCGGGATCGTGTACGGGGGCGGAGCCGAGCCGATCGGGATCGAGGTGGACGCGCGCGACCTGCGCTTGGCCCTCGCCGGCGCCGGGGCCGTGCTCGACCTCAGCGTGGACGGCGGCAAAAGCACGCCCGTGGTGCTGAAGGACGCCCAGCGCGATCCGCTACGCGGGGACACCAGCCACGTGGACCTGCTGAGGGTGCGCCTCGACGAGAAGATCCGTTCGGTCGTCCCGATCGAGCTGTCCGGGGCCGACGACTCCCCAGGCGTCAAGCAGGGCGGGGTGCTCGAGCAGATCACGCGCGAGCTCGAGGTGGAAGCGCTTCCCACGGCGATCCCCGAGTCGATCGTGCACGAGGTGGGCGAGATGGACATCGGTGACACGATCGCGCTCTCCGCCCTCACGGCGCCGGAGGGCGTGACCCTGCTCGGCGACCTCGAGGAGACGGTGCTGGCGACGCTCTCGCCGCCCAAACTGCAGACCGAAGTCGAGGAGGAAATCGAGGCCGAGACCGAGGTCGTGGGCGAGGGCGAGGAGGGCGAGGCGGCCGAGGCCGAAGCAGCGGAGGCCTCGTCCGCAGAGGAGTAGCGGCCGCTGCGGCGCCCCTTCGGTGGTGGCGGCGGGAGCGTCGATTGGCTGATCGTCGGGCTCGGCAACCCCGGTCGCGAGCACGCCGGCACCCGTCACAACGTCGGCTTCCTGGTTGCCGATGAGCTCGCCGATCGCTGGCAGCTGCCGTCCGGCAAGGAACGCTTTCGGGGGCGCCTGCGCCAGGGACGCCCGCCGGGCCCGCTGAGCGACGGGAGCCGCCCGCCCGCGGTTGCGATCCTGTCGCCGCAGACGTACATGAACGACGCGGGCCGCTCGGTCGGGCCGGCGCGCGGCTCCTTCAAGGTCCCCCTCGACCGCGTGCTCGTGATCCACGACGAGATCGACCTGCCGTTCGGCCAGCTTCAGCTGCGCACGGGCGGGGGCCTCGCGGGTCACAACGGCCTGAAGTCGATCAAGCGTGAGCTCGGCAGCGCCGAGTTCCGCCGCCTGAGGGTGGGGGTGGGACGCCCCGAGTCCACCGATCCGGACATCGTGTCCTCGTGGGTGCTGTCGCGCTTCGGCGAGAGCGACGAGCAGGTGTCCGCGCTCGTGCGGGCCGCGGCCGACGAGGTGGAGCGGGCCGTGCTGGAGGGGAGCCGCTCCGAGCAGGTGAACCCCTGATGGCCGGCTCGCAGGGGCCGCTGCGGGCGCTCCTCGGGCTCGCCTCCGAGGACGAGCAGGCACTGGCCCTCGCCCGCGACGGCGGCCACGCCTACGTGTCCTCGGCGCTGCGCCCCTACGCGGTCGCGGCGCTGGCGGACCTCGACGAGCAGGCACGCGAGCGCCCGACCCTGGTCGTGGTGGGCGACGATCGCGCCGCGCGTGACCTGGCGGCCGACCTGCGTGCCTGGCTGGCCCCCCGCCGTGTGCGCCTGTACCCGTCCCGCGGGGTCGCCTACGAGTCCCACCTCGCGCCCCCGCCGCACCTCGTGGGCCTGCGCATTGCGGCCCTCGACGCGCTGCTGGGCGAGACGCCCCCGCCCGACGCCGCGCAGGCCGGCCAGCCGGTGGTGGTGGTCAGCGCCGTGGCGCTGTCCGAGAAGGTCCCCGACCCCGAGCTCAGGCCCCGCTCGTTCACGCTGCGCGTCGGCGATCTGATCGACCTCGACGAGTCCGCCGCCGCGCTCGTGGACGCCGGCTACGAGCGCGTGGAGCAGGTGGAGGAGCGCGGACAGTTCGCGCTGCGCGGTGGGATCCTCGACATCTTCCCGGCGACCGAGGAGCGCGCCGTGCGGGTCGACACATTCGACGTCGAGATCGAGTCGCTGCGCTGGTTCTCGACGTTCACCCAGCGGTCGCTGGGGGAGGTGGCAGAGGTCGAGGTGGCGCCCGCCGCCGAGCTCGCCGTGGAGCATCGCGAGCTGGCCGAGATCGCGGCCGCCGCCGGTGCCTTCCCGGGCGGCCGGGCGGGGGAGTCCGAACGCCTCGACATCGCCGAGCTGCTGCCGGTGGAGCGCTTCGGGGCTCTGCTGGACCTGCTCGGCGAGCGAACCCGGGTCGTGGTCGCCGCCGAGGAGGAGCTCGAGCCGGCGCTCACCGACCATTGGAGCGACGTGTGCGCGGCCTTCGGCGAGGAGGACGCGGCACACCTGTACGTGCCGCCAGAGCAGATCCGCGAGGCGCTCGGCGGGCGCACGCGCGTGTGGCTGTCCGCCCTTTCCAGCGGCCAGCAGATCGAGCTGCGCGCCCAGGCCGCCGACTCCGCAGCCCGCTCGCTGGCAGAAGCCGAGCCCGAGCTCGAGCGGCTCGTGCGCTCTGGCTACCGCACGGTCGTGGCGTTCCCGCGCCGCGGCGAGGGCGAGCGTGCCGCCTACAACCTCGCGCGGCTGAAAGCGGGTTGGCTCGAGGCTCTGCCGGGTCGCGAGGACGCCCCCGCCCCGGTCGCCCCCGAGGGCGAGCTCAGCTTCGCCGTGGCGTCGCTGCGCGAGGGCTTCATCGCGCCCCAGTTGAAGCTGGCGGTGTACCCCGAGGAGCGGCTGCTGCGCCGCCGCCGCGCCGAGCGTCCCGACACCGGGGGTCGCGCGCGCCGGGGCGCCCTGCGCTCGTTCACGGAGCTGCGTACGGGGGACATAGTCGTCCACGAGGACCATGGGGTGGCACGCTTCGCGGGCTTCGAGACACGCACCGTCGCGGGTGTCACACGCGACTACCTGTACCTCGAATACCAGGGCGACGACCGCGTGTTCGTCCCCACCGACCAGCTCGCCAAGATCTCCCGCTACGTCGGCGCGGGCGGCGCCCATCCCCCGCTCAGCAAGCTCGGCGGCAACCGCTGGGACGCGATCAAGGCGCGCGCCCGCCGGGCCGCCCAGGAGCTCGCCGGAGAGCTGCTCGAGCTGTACGCCGAGCGTCGCCGCCGCAGCGGCCACGCCTTCGGTCCCGACAGCGACTGGCAGCGGGACTTCGAGGAGCGTTTCCCGTTCACCGAGACGCCCGACCAGCGCGAGGCGATCGAGCTCGTCAAGGGCGACATGGAGTCGCCCCGCCCGATGGACCGGCTGGTGTGCGGGGACGTCGGGTACGGCAAGACCGAGGTGGCCCTGCGGGCCGCCTTCAAGGCCGCCGCCGACGGAAAGCAGGTGCTGATGCTCGTCCCCACCACGATCCTCGCCCAGCAGCACTACGGGACCTTCCGCGAGCGCCTCGCCGACTACCCGTTCACGCTCGAGCACGTGTCCCGCTTCCGCACGGCGGCCGAGCAGAAAGAAGCCGTCCGCGGTTTCGCCGAGGGGCGCGTGGACATCCTCATCGGCACCCACCGGGTGCTCTCGCGGGACGTGCGTGCGAAGGACCTCGGCCTGCTGGTGATCGACGAGGAGCAGCGCTTCGGCGTCAAGCAGAAGGAGCTCCTGCGCCAGCTGAAGCTGAAGGTCGACGTGATCTCGATGTCCGCCACGCCGATCCCGCGGACGCTGCAGATGTCGCTCGCCGGGCTGCGCGACATCTCCGTGATCGAGACCCCTCCGGAGGGTCGGCGCCCGGTGAGGACGTTCGTGGGGGAGTACGAGGAGGAGCTCGTCAAGCTCGCGATCGATCGCGAGCACCGGCGTGGCGGCCAGGCCTTCTTCCTGCACAATCGCGTGGAGTCGATCGAGCAGACGGCCGAGCGGCTGCGGGCCCTGTGCCCCGGGGTCCGCTTCGCGGTGGCCCACGGCCAGATGGCCGAGGGCGAGCTCGAGGACGTGATGATGGACTACCTGCGGGGGGGCGCGGACGTGCTCGTGTGCACGTCGATTATCGAGTCGGGCATCGACATCCCCCAGGCCAACACGCTGATCGTCGAGCACGCCGACGCGTTCGGGCTGGCGCAGCTGTACCAGATCCGCGGACGCGTGGGGCGCAGCCGGGAGCGCGCCTACGCGTACCTGCTGTACGACTCGGCAGCCGCCCTGCTGCCCGAGGCGGCCCAGCGGCTGGCGGCGCTGTCGGACTACACCGAGCTCGGGGCCGGCTTCAAGATCGCGATGCGCGACCTCGAGATCCGCGGCGCCGGGAACCTGCTCGGCGACGAGCAGTCCGGGCACCTCGCGGCGCTCGGCTTCGAGCTGTACATGCAGATGATCGACGAGGCCGTGCGCGCCGCCGAGCCCGAGCTCGAGGGCGAGGAGCCGCCCGAGCCCGTGCGCCTGGACGTCAACGTCGACGCCTACATCCCCGCCGACTACGTCCCCTACGAGCAGGCCAAGATCGAGATCCACCGACGGATCGCCGGCGCCGTGGAGATCGCGGAGCTGGAGGAACTGCAGGCCGAGCTCACCGACCGCTTCGGCGAGCTCCCCGAGCCGGTCGAGAACCTGCTCGCGCTGCAGCGGGCGCGTATCAAGTTCGGCCAGGCCGGGGCGCAGACCGTGAGCTTCCGGGGCGAGCGTCTGGCGGTGGTGCCGATCGAGCTCGACTCGCGCCGGGCCCGGCGCCTGCGCGAGGAGCTGCCGGGCGCGTCCTATGAATCGGGGCGCTCGCAGGTGTCGATGCGGGTGCCGAAGGACGCCGTCGAGCGCTTTCCAACGGTCGTCAAGGCGGCCGATACGCTGCTGGCGATCATGCGCGAGGCCGCCTAGTCGCGGGGGCCGGGAATGACCTCCTGTGCAAGTAAGTGCCCACCCCGAGGGCCGTCCGCACCACGCCGAGGGCCGTCCGCGAGGTCTTATGAAGCCTTAAGCGGTTCTTTGCCCACGCCGTAACCTCCATACGCTACAGTCCCCGCGTCGTGCACAAACTTGTTCGTCCTTTCGCGGCGCTCGGCGCCGTTTTGTTTGTAGTCGTAGGCGTGTCCGCCTGCGGCGGCATCCCGAGCAACGCGGTGGTCCAGGTGGGCGGCACGCCCATCACCAACGAAACCTTCAAGCACTGGCTGGCGGTCGCCGCGGCCTCCTCGAGGGTGGGCGCCACCGGCTCTCCGGTGCTTCCCGAACCGCCGCATTACACGGCGTGCATCAAACACCTCGAAGAAGAAGAAAAAACCACGGCCGCCAAAGGGAGCAAAAAACGCACCCAGGCGGAACTGAAGACCCAGTGCGAACAGCAGTTCAAGACCTACAAGACAGAGGTCCTGGGCTTTCTCATCTCCTCCGACTGGGTGATCAAGGAAGCCGAATCACTCGGCGTCAAAGCTTCCGACAAGGAAGTCAAGAAGCAGTTCGAAAAAATCAGGAACGAGCAGTTCCCGAAGGCAGCCGAATTCGAAAAATTCCTGGCCAGCTCCGGCCAGACGATCTCCGATCTGCTTCTGCGCGTGAAGCTCAACATGCTGTCACAGAAAATCCAGCAGAAGATCTCCAAGGAGAACCCGAAGGTCACCCACGCGGACATCGAAAAGTACTACAAAGAAAACAGCTCACGGTTCGGCACTCCTGAAAAGCGCGACGCGCGGATCGTCCTCACCAAGGACCAGGCCGCCGCCGAACAGGCGAAGAAGGAAATCGAATCCGGGAAGAGCTTCGCGAGCGTCGCCAAGGCGCGCTCGACCGACCCCGCGAGCAAGGCCAACGGCGGCCTGCTGAAGGGCATCATCAAGGGCGAGGAGGAGAAGGCGCTCGACGAAGCCATCTTCTCCGCCCAGCTCCACCAGCTGGGAGGCCCTGTGAAGACCCCGTTCGGCTACTACGTCTACCAGGTCGAAGACAAGACCGCCGGCAACCAGACGCCGCTGAAGCAGGTCGAATCGTCGGTCAAGCAGCAGCTCGTCGCCACCAAGCGCCAGAAAGCGCTGACCGAATTCATCAAAAAGTTCAAAACCAAGTGGCAGGGCAAGACCGAATGCCGTGGTGAATACGTGGTGCCGGATTGCAAGGAGTACAAAGCTCCTAAGACCACCACCGGGGCGACCGGGACGACCGGGACGACCGGTACGACCTAGCGGGCGCGCGGCTACGGGCGACGCGTGAGCGCAATCGAGCGCGTCCGGGCGCGCCAGATCCTGGACAGTCGCGGCAACCCCACCGTCGAGGTGGACATATCGCTGCGCTCAGGCGCGAGCGGCAGGGCGGCGGTACCGTCGGGTGCCTCCACCGGCGAGTTCGAGGCGACCGAGCTGCGCGACGGCGGCCCGGCCTGGGGAGGCAAGGGCGTGACCCGTGCCGTCGCCAACGTCAACGGCGAGATCGCCGGCGAGCTACAGGGACGCGAGGCGGCCGACCAGGAGGGGCTGGATCGTGCCCTGATCGAGCTTGACGGGACGCCCAACAAGTCCCGCCTCGGCGCCAACGCGATCCTCGGCGCATCGCTCGCGGCGGCCCACGCCCAGGCGGCGGAGGAAGGGCTGCCGCTGTGGCGGCGCCTCGGTGGCGCCGGCGCGCGCACGCTGCCCCTGCCGATGATGAACGTGCTCAACGGCGGCGTCCACGCCGACAACCGGGTCGACTTCCAGGAGTTCATGGTCGTCCCCCTCGGCGCCCAGAGCTTCTCCCGCTGCCTGCAGATGGGCGCCGAGGTGTTCCACGCCCTCAAAGGCACCCTGCAGGCCCGCGGGCTCGCCACGGCGGTGGGCGACGAGGGCGGCTTCGCCCCCGATCTGGACTCCAACGAGGCGGCGCTCGAGATGCTGATGGAGGGCATCGCCGCGGCCGGCTATGAGCCCGGTGAGGACCTCGCGATCGCGCTCGACCCGGCCACCAGCGAGCTCTACTCCGGCGGCTCCTACCAGCTCGAGCACGAGGGCCGCACGCTCAGCGCGGGTGAGCTCGCGGACTACTGGATGGAACTCGCCGCGCGCTACCCGATCGTGTCGATCGAGGACGGCATGGACGAGGAGGACTGGGGCGGCTGGAAGCAGCTCACGGACAAGCTCGGAGGACGCCTGCAGCTGGTCGGCGACGACCTGTTCGTGACCAACACCGAGCGACTGCGCCGCGGCATCGACGCCGGCGTCGCCAACTCGATCCTCATCAAGGTCAACCAGATCGGCACCCTCACCGAGACCCTGCAGGCGATCGATCTCGCCCACGGCAACGGGTACACG
>DATJXX010000025.1:0-129157 GCA_035499875.1 Solirubrobacteraceae bacterium | reverse complement strand
GCTTGCCCGCACGGCCGAGACCACGTCCGAGACGGTCGCGACCGACAACAACGGTCTCTACACCGAAGTGTCGCTCGCGAAGCTCCACGAATACGAGCCCTCGATCGTGATCAAAGAAACGACCAAGGAAGCGTACCTCAGTGTCGCTGAACCGGTCGGCAAAGGTGGCGAAGGCTACAAGGTCACCGCAAAAGGCACCGAAGGCGCGACCTTCACGGTCGAACGCACCGCCGAAGGCGAAATCAAAAGGACCTGTGAACCCGTAAAAGCCGGTACCGGCTGCCCGACCGGCAACTGGTAGACACGGCTGGGCCACGCCCACGTACCATCTGAGCGAAGGGGCGGCTCTCGGGCCGCCCCTTTTCTTTTCACACAAGACCTGCCACCCGGGCATCACCGACAGCGCATCTTGCGCGAATTTAGACACACGCGAGCGGCGGACGCCCATCCGATTAGCCGGCTTCGGGAGGCTAATGGAGCGGGTGGCGAATGTCGAAACTCTGCCTGATGAGGCGGTTTCACCACGGATTTCGAGTCGATGACGGCTTCACGCTGGTCGAGCTGCTCATCGTGATCCTTATCATCGGCGTGCTGGCCGCAATTGCGATCCCCTCTTTCCTCGACCAGAAAGGCAAGGCCGACGACGCCACCGCGAAGGAACTCGCCCGTGCGGCTTCCGAGGCGGCCGAGACCTACGAGACCGAGCATTCCGGCAACTACTCGGGGATGACCGTCAAAGGTCTTCACGAACTCGACCACTCTCTGCAGACAACCGAAGGCGGCAACAACGCCTACCTGAAGATCGCCGAAGAATTCGAATCGGGGAAGGGCTACGTGGTCACGTCCGTCGCGCCCACCTCCAACGACAGCTTCACGATCACGAGGACCGGCAATGGAGAATTCCAGCGCACGTGCACCGGGTCGGCCAGCTCGGGCGGGTGCCGCACCGGCGTCTGGTGAGGCCGCCGAAGGGTGGCATCCGACCCCCGCGCCGGCATGGATCACCCCGCTCAAGGACACGGCCCGCACCGTCGATGATGTGCACGTGGCAGAGGCTGTGACATTCGCCGGCCTGATGGGCGCGATCGTGGGCTCGTTCCTGAACGTCGTCGCCTACCGGCTCCCGCGCAAGGAGTCGCTGGTGAAACCGGGCTCGCACTGCACGGGATGCGGCACCCCGGTCAAGCCCTACGACAACGTCCCCGTGCTCTCGTGGCTGCTGCTGCGGGGCCACTGCCGCAGCTGCGGCGAGCCGATCTCGGTGCGCTACCCGCTCGTCGAGGCGCTCACCGGCGTGCTCTGCGTCGGCGCGGTGCTGGTCCACCATTCGGCCGTCTCTGTCACGATGAGCATCCTCGTGATCCTGCTGGTCGTTCCCGCGGCCCTGATCGACCTCGAGTACCGGATCATCCCCAACCGCATGACCGCCCTCGGCGCGATCGCGGCGCTGGTGGTGGGCGCGGCGCTGGACCCCTCGGGGGAGCCGGGGAGGCTGATCGCCGGCGCGGCGGCGGGTGGGTTCCTGCTGCTGGCGGCGCTCGCCTACCCCGCCGGGATGGGCATGGGCGACGTCAAGCTCGCCGGCGTGCTCGGGCTGATGCTGGGAGCCGCCGTGGCGCCCGCGCTGCTGGTCGCGTTGCTCGCGGGTGTAATCTTCGGCGCGCTGGTGATGGCCCACAGGGGCGTCCAGGCGGGCCGCAAGACGGCCGTACCCTTCGGCCCCTTCCTCGCGATGGGCGCCATATTCGCCGTCTTCCTGGGCGATCCGGTCATTCACGCGTACACCAGCAACTTTCTGCACTAAAGCGCGCCCCCACCGCCGCCGATACCGCATGTGCAGGCCCACCGCCCGGACCGCCCCTCACGATGAGACTGCCCAAGATCTCCACGCCTGACGCCCTCAAGTCCACCTCCGGCCTCAGGAGCATGAAGGTCGGCGACCTGAAGAACCTCAAGGCGCCGGACCTGAAGAACCTCAAGGTGCCCAACCTCACGAGCCTGCGGGTCTCGGAGGTCGCCAGCATCGCCCTCGGCCGTCACTCCAGCGCGGTCGTCGGACTCGACATCCAACCCGGCTTCATCGCCGCCGCCCAGGGCCGAGCGAATGGCTCCGTCGTGGTCGACAAGGCGGCCGTCATGCCGCTCGCCCCGGACACCCTCCGTCACGGGGAAGTGAACGACGAGGACCGTCTCGCGGATGCGCTGAAGGAGCTGTTCGCCGAGAGCGGCCTGAACAAGCGGGTGCGTGTCGGCATCGCCAACCAGCGGACCGTCCTGCGCACGCTCGAGCTGCCCCCCGTGACCGACTCCAAGGAACTCGCCGCGGCGGTCAACTTCCAGGCACAGGAGCAGGTGCCGATGCCACTCAACAACGCGGTCCTCGACTTCCACCCCCTCGGTGTGGTCAACACGCCGGCCGGTCCGCGCCAGCAGGTCGTCCTGGTGGCAGCCCAGCGCGACATGGTCGAGCGGCTGCTGGGGGCGATCGAACGGGCGGGACTGATCCCCGTCGGCATCGACCTGTCCGCCTTCGCGCTGATCCGCTCCCTGTACGCCCCCGAAACGGACTCCCGTCCGAGCGAGGAGGAGGGCGAGGAGACCCCGCGCGTGCTGTATCTGAACGTCGACGGCCTCACCAACCTCGCGATCGCCGAGGGTCCGGTGTGCCGTTTCACCCGTGTCGTGGGTGGGGGGATCGAGGCAATGGCCGCCGAGCTCGCCGCCAAGCGCGAGATCAGCACCCCCGAGGCGCGCGCGCTGCTGTTCTCCGTGAACCTCGCCGACGCTGCCCGGGCCGAAGAATGGGCCCCCCCGGTGGCCGCCGAGCCGGTCCAGGGGATGCCTACCGCGACGCCGCCCGAGGAGCCCGGCGCGATGGAGCCCGGTACCGGTCCGGACGGCGTCTACGGGCCCGCGCCGGTGCCCGAGGGAGCGCCTGACGCGGGCGAGTTCCAGGCGCCCCAAGCGCCCGAGCCGCCCGACCTGGACGAGGCGTCGCGCGCCTACGACCCCGACGCTCAGGCCGCCTACGCCGACGCGTACGCGGGCGGCTTCGTCGGCGAGGAGGACGACGACGTCTACGGGGTGCTCGAGAGCGGTATCCGCGACATCTACGGGGAGGTCCGCAACTCGCTCGACTTCCACCGCTCCCAAGAGGGCGGGGGGGAGGTCTCCCACGTCGTCCTGAGCGGCGCCGCCCAGGGCATCCCCGGCTTCGCCGACGCGCTCCAGGGGGCCCTCGGCATCGAGGTCAAGCCCCGCGATGTCGAGCTCGTCGGGAGCGCCCGCGACGAGGTGTCCGCCCACCGCCTGGCGGTGGCCGCCGGGCTCGCGGTCGAGGAGGTCGTGCGGTGAAGGCCGTCAACCTGATCCCGGTCGAGCGCCGCGTCGGCGCCGGCGTGGGGATGGGTCGCTCCCAGGGTGGCGCGTACGCGGTGATCGCGCTGGTCGGCGTGCTCGCGCTGCTCGTGTTCATGTACGGCAAAGCGTCCCACGACATCTCCAGCGACAACTCCCAGGCGGCGAAGCTCACGACCGAAGCCGAACGCGAGCGCTCCGACGCGGGTGCGCTCGCGCGATACAACGGTCTCATCGCGGCCAGCGAGGCGCGCACGGCGGCCGCCGAAAGCCTCGTCGACTCCCGCTTCGACTGGGCCCACGCGCTCCACGAAGTCGGCCGCGTGCTGCCCACGAACGTATCGATCGAGTCGATGACAGGTGCGATTGCGGCCACGGATGAAAGCTCCACGAAAGCATCGTCGAGTGCATCCGGCTCTGGCTCCGCGAGCTCCGGCGCGTCGAGCTCGAGCGCCACCAGCGCGGCGGCGTCGGTCACCTCGGCGACCCCGCCGGGGAGCGTTCCCACGGTGGCCCTCACGGGCTGTGCTGGCACCCAATCGACGGTCGCCCAGATGCTGCAGCGGATGAGGCTGATCGACGGCGTCAAGGAAGCCACCCTCACGAGCTCGGTTAGCTCCGCCGCGAACACAAGCGGCTCCACCACCTGCCCGGCTCCGAGCCCCACGTTCGCCATCTCCGTCACCTTCGAACCGCTGCCCGCAAGCATTCCGAGCAGCACCACCAACGTCTCCAACACGGCCGGCGGCGCGGCCGCGACGGCCAGCACCGGGAGCGCCAAATGACCACTCGTGACCGTCTCGTCCTGATGGGTGTGATCGTGCTCGCTTTCGTCGGCGTGGCATGGCTGATGTTCGTCTCGCCCGAGCGGAAGAAGGCCTCGACGGCCGCCGCGGCAGTGACCGCCGCCGAAGCCCAGCTCGCCAGTGCCCACAGCGAACTTGCCACGGCGCGCGCGGCCCAGGCCAAGTACGCCGCCAGCTACGGCACCATCGTGCATCTCGGCAAAGCCGTCCCGACCACGTCTGAAGTGCCCTCGCTGATGTACGAACTGGCGCAGGCCTCCAAGCAGAAGAGCGTGGAATTCGCGTCGATCAGCGCTGCGACCAACAGCAAGCCCGGCGCGAGCTCGGGCTCCAGCCCGGCCGCGGCGGCAGCCGGCGGCTTCCAGCAGATGCCGTTCACGTTCGTCTTCAACGGCACCTACTCGGGGCTCGAAGACATGCTGCGCAAGCTCACGAACTTTGCCGCCAAGACCAGGTCCGGCGTGCTGAAGGTCAACGGGCGCCTGCTCACGATCCAGGGCGTGGCATTGACGCCGTTGTCGCTCGAGAACGGGTCCAAGACGAACCCGCACCTGACCGCGACCGTCACCGCGACCGCATACACGATGCCCCCCGAACTGAGCTCGGCCTCCGCCGCGGGCGCCGGCGCGCCCACCACCCCGTCCGGCAGCGGGTCCTCGTCGACCTCCGCCGCCTCCCCAGCCGTCGTACTCGGAGCGAAGCCATGAACGTCGTCAAGGACTACCTGCACTCCCTCGAGGAGGACCTCCGTGACCGCCGCATGCTGCCGTTCGTGGCGCTGGTAGGCGTCGCGATGCTGGCAGCGATCGCGTTCGTGATCCTCGGTGGCTCCGGGTCGGGCGGCTCCAGCTCGTCCGCGCCCTCCGCGGCGGTGTCGGTGAGCCCGGCAGCCGGCGAAGTGCGCGGGCTGTCGCTCACGACCACGAACACCTCCGCGGCCGTGGCCGAGACCACGAGCGGGACAGCCGACCAGCATCACGGGTCCTCGCGTGATCCCTTCGCGCTGCTCCCGAGCGCGATCGCCGCCGAAGCAAAGGCCGCAAACGGCTCGGGCTCCTCGGGTTCCTCGGGCTCCTCCGGCGGCTCGTCGGGCAGCGAACCCTCGGGTGGCTCCTCCGGCGGCAGCGAACCCTCGCCCGAAGGCTCCTCCAAATCCGGCGGCTCCGGCAACTCGGGCGGGTCCGGCAAGAGCGGCGGCTCCAAGCCCGCCAAGCCGAAGAAGCTCTACCAGGTGTCGGTCCTGTTCGGCGAAATCACGGGCTCCACGCCCAGTGAAAACGGCCTCAAGCCCTACGAAAACCTGGCCCTGCTCACTCCGCTGCCATCCAAGGCGGAGCCCCTGGTGGTCTTCCGGGGCGTGACCAACGGCGGCAAGACCGCGACCTTCACGGTGGCGTCGGAAACGATCCTGTCGGGGCCGGGCAAGTGTCTCCCGAGCGCCCTCGAATGCCAGGCGATCCAGCTCAAAGCCGGCCAGAACGAGCAGCTCCAGTACCTCCCCGCCGGCTCCCAGAGCGTGCAGAGCTACGAACTGCGGCTTGTCAGCATCACCCCCACGTCGGCCTCGGCGGCGAGCCTTGCGAGCCTTCTCAGCCACCAGTCGAAGGCCGGCCTGGAAGTGCTGCGGCGGGCCAACCTGATCGCGATCCCGGGTCTCGGGGCCAGCGCGCTTGCGGGCGTGCTCGTCCCGACCTCCTGACGGCCGGCGCGCCGCACCTGACGGCCGGCGCGCCGCACCCGGCGCCCGCGGGGGCGCTGCGGCGCCGAGGGGGCCCGGTGGACGGCCAATAAGCTTGCTGGCAGTGTCAGTGCGCCTGATCACGGCCGGCGAGTCCCACGGGCCCGGTCTCACCTGCATCGTCGAGGGACTCCCGGCCGGCCTGGAGCTGTCCGAGGAGGAGATCAACCGCGACATGGCGCGCCGCCAGCTCGGCCACGGTCGCGGAGGGCGCATGAAGATCGAGCGCGACAGCGCCCAGGTGACGGGCGGGGTGCGCCACGGACGCACCCTGGGCGGGCCGGTGGCGCTGCAGATCGCCAACCGCGACTACGCCAACTGGGAGGAGCGGATGAGCCCCTGGCCGGCGTCCGAGGAGGTCGCGCAGGTCCACCTCCCGCGCCCCGGACATGCCGACCTGGTGGGCATCCAGAAGTTCAAGCACAGCGACGTCCGCAACATCCTCGAGCGGGCGTCGGCGCGCGAGACCGCCGCGCGGGTCGCCGGTGGGGCGGTGCTGAAGAGGCTGCTGAGAGCGCTCGGCGTGGAGGTCTACTCGCACGTGATCCAGATCGGCTCGGTGCGAGCCCCGGCGTCCCAGGAGCCGCTGACGGCGGCGGACCTCGCGGGTGTCGACGAGTCGCCCGTCCGGTGTCTGGACGCCGAGGCCTCACGGGCGATGGTGCGCGAGATCGACGAGCTGCGGCGGGCCAACGAGTCGCTCGGGGGGGTATTCGAGGTGCAGGCCTTCGGGCTGGTCCCCGGCGTCGGCTCGCACATCTCCTGGGAGGAACGCCTCGACGGCCGCCTGGGGATGGCGATCTGCTCGATCCAGGCGATCAAGGGCTTCTCGGTGGGGGACGCCTTCACGCTCGCGGGACTGCCCGGATCGCAGGCCCACGACGAGATCTTCTACTCCGCCGAGCGCGGCTACTTCCGCGAGACCAACCGCGCCGGGGGCCTCGAGGGCGGCATGACCGACGGTCAACCACTGATCGTGAGGGCCGCGATGAAGCCGCTCCCGACCCTCACCAAGCCGCTGCGCTCGGTGGACACCGAAACGCATGAGCCCGCCCAGGCCCTGCGGGAGCGGACCGACTCGTGCACGGTCCCGGCCGCCGGGGTCGTGGGGGAGGCGATGGTGGCGCTCGTGCTGGCCCAGGCGTACAGGCAGAAGTTCGGTGGAGACCACATCGACGACACGCTCGAGGCGCTCGCCGCCTACAGGCAGCGGATCGGATGGCACTCGTCCTGATCGGCTTCATGGGCGCCGGCAAGTCCAGCGCCGCCCGCGAGCTCGCCGGCGCCACCGGCGCGATACCGATGGACAGCGACACGCTCGTCGTGGAGCGTCTCGGGCGCTCGATCGCCGAGGAGTTCGAGCAGGGCGGCGAGGACTCGTTCCGGGCCGTCGAGCAGGAGGCCGTGTGCGAGCTGCTCGAGCGCGCCGGCGAACGGGGCGTGGTGGCGCTCGGCGGCGGGAGCGTGCTGTCGGCGCAGGTGCGGGAGGCGCTGCTAGAGCACACGACCGTGCTGCTCGACGTCGATCCGGCCAGTTGCTGGGAGCGGGTGGCGAGCGCCCGCGTCCCCGGACAGCGTCCCCTCGCGACCGACAGGGAGTCGTTCTTCGCGCTGCACGCGGCTCGCAGCGAGTTGTACGAGCGCCTCGCGGACGCGATCATCGTCGCCCCCGTTCGCGGCACGCTGAGCCGCGCCGCCCGGAGCCTGTCGAAGCTCGCCGCCGCACCGGCAGGGACGCGCATGCTGTGGGCCCGCTCGAGCTCGGGCGAATATCCCGTGTTCCTTGGTTCCGGGCTGCTCGGCGACGGGCGGGCGGTGGCGCTCTGGCCGCTCGAGCGGCGCAGCTCGCGGGCCTTCCTGGTGAGCGACGAGCACGTGATCGGGCTTTACGGCGAGCAGCTCGGGGAGCTCGCCGGGAGCTTCGCGCTGCCGCCCGGCGAGCCCCACAAGACGCTTGCCGAAGCGGAGCAGGTGTGGCGGGCCCTGCTCGTCGCGGAGATCACCCGCGCCGATCACGTGGTGGCGCTCGGGGGCGGCGTCGTCGGCGACCTCGCGGGGTTCTGCGCGGCCACCTACCAGCGCGGGATCCCACACGTGCAGGTCCCCACCAGCCTCGTCGCCCAGGTCGACTCCGCCTACGGCGGCAAGACGGGTGTCGATCTCCCCGACGCCAAGAACTACATCGGCGCCTACCACCAGCCGGCCGGCGTGATGGTCGATCCGGGCACCCTGGAGACCCTCCCCCCGGAGGAGCTCGCGGCGGGATGGGTCGAGGTGCTGAAGACCGCCCTGATCGCCGGCGGGGAGCTGTGGGAGGCGGTGTCCCGCGGCGAGGAGGTCGATGAGGGGATGATCTTCGCGTGCGCGCTCACGAAGCTCCGGGTGGTGGCCGCCGACGAGCGCGACGTGGGCCTGCGCCAGGTCCTGAACCTCGGCCACACGGTGGGCCACGCGATCGAGACCAGCACCGGGTACGGGCGCTACCGCCACGGCGAGGCGGTCGGCCTCGGGCTGCTCGCCGCCCTGCGCCTGTCCGGCCAGGACCGGCTGCGGGGCGAGGTGCTGGAGCTGATGCGCTCCCGCGGCCTTCCCGTGACGCTCGCCGGAGCCCCGGCCGACGACGTCATGGCGGTGATCTCACACGACAAGAAGCGCGTCGGCGCAGAGGTGCCGTTCGTGCTGGTGGCCGCCCCCGGCGAGGTGCGGCAGGGGTGCTCGGTGCCCGACGGCGAGGTGCGGGCCGCGGTCCAGGAGCTGGCCGCGTGAACGCCGTCCGCTACCGCATCGAGGTCATGCACGGGGTCAACCTCGACCAGCTCGGCCGTCGCGATCCGCGCTTGTACGGGACGCTGACGCTGCCCGAGCTGCAGGAGCAGATCGAGCAGGACTCCCACGCCCACGGCCTCGCGGTGCGCTTCTTCCAGACCAACTACGAAGGCGCCTTCATCGAGCACCTGCACTCGCTGCGGGGGGACGCGGACGCGATCCTGATGAACGCGGGGGCGTGGTCGCACTACGCGTGGGCGATCCGCGACGCGCTCGAGATCGCGGCTCTGCCGACGCTCGAGATCCACCTCTCGGACGTCGAGAACCGGGAGGAGTGGCGGCGCGTCTCTGTGATCCGCGACATCTGCTTCGCCAGCATCTCCGGTCGCGGCCCCGACGGCTACCGCGACGCGCTCGCGGCGCTGCGAGACGAGCTCGAAAGGGTCTCCGCATGAGCGCCCCGGCGCCGCCCCTGCACGAACGCACCCAGCGGCTCGCCCGGCGCCTGGCCGAGCTCGAGCTAGACGCGCTGCTGGTGAGCGCCTCCTTCGACCTGCGCTATCTGACGGGCTTCACCGGCAGCAACGGGCTGGCGGTGATCGCCGCGGAGCCGGCCGGAGCTCTCCCGGGGGACCAGTTCCTGACCGACTTCCGCTACGACACGCAGTCGGCCCAGCAGGTGCCCGGCAACTACAAGCGCCAGATCGTCAGCGGCGACCTCGCCGAGGTGGTCGCGGGGTCGCTCCCTTCACCCGGCGGTCGCCTCGGCTTCGACGAGGGCTCGCTCAGCGTACGCGCCCATCGCCGCCTCGGGGAGGCCCTCCCCGGCGGGTGGGATCTCGTGCCCTGCACGAACGAGGTGGCGCGGCTGCGCGCCGTCAAGGATGACGGGGAGCTGACGCGCATCCTGGAGTCGGCGCGGCTCGCCGACGAAGCGCTGCGCCAGACGCTCGAAGCCGGTGTGGTGGGGCGCAGCGAGCGCGAGGTCGCGCTGGAGCTCGAGTTCCGCATGCGCCGCCTGGGGGCGGAGGCCCCGAGCTTCGAGTCGATCGTCGCCGCCGGCGCCCACGGCGCGCTCCCTCACGCGCGGCCGCGGGAGGCGACGATCCCCGTGGACACCCTGCTGATCGTGGACTGGGGCGCGCTGCTGGACGGCTACTGCTCGGACTGCACACGCACCTATGCCACCGGCGAGGGGATCACCGATCAGCAGCGCGAGGCGTACGCGACCGTGCTGGAGGCACAGCTTGCCGGGCTGGGGGCGACCCGCCCGGGGATCAGCGGCCGCGACGCCGACGCCGCGGCTCGCGAGGTGATCGAGCGGGCGGGCCTCGGCGAGCGCTTCGGCCACGGCCTCGGCCACGGCGTCGGCCTGGAGGTGCACGAGGCGCCGCGCCTGGCCCGCAAGGAAGCCGAGGGGTTGCTGCAGGCGGGCAACGTCGTCACGATCGAGCCCGGCGTGTACGTTCCCGGGGAGTTCGGCGTGCGGATCGAGGACCTCGTCGTGCTCGCCGACGAGGGGAGCAAGATCTTCACCGGCCTGCCGAAGGAGCTGACCGTCGTCGAATGAGCGCGCGCGCGAAGCTGTACTGGTTCCCGGTCTCGCACCCGGCGATGGCCGTGAAGGCGATGCTCGAGCTCAAGGCGATCCCGTTCGAGACGGTCGAGGTCCTGCCCGGGAGCCAGCGGATCCACCTGCGTCTGGCCGGCTTCAGACACGGCACCGTCCCCGCCCTGAAGCTCGACGGGCGGCGCGTACAGGGCTCGCTGGCGATCCCCCGCGCGCTCGAGCAGGCGGTGCCCGAGCCGCCCCTGTATCCCGCCGACCCCGCCCTGCGGGCCCGCGTCGAGGAGGCCGAGGCGTGGGGTGAGCGGGAGCTCCAGAACGCGCCCCGCCTGCTGATCCGCCGGGGGCTCGTCGACGACCACGACCTGCGCCGCTGGTTCGCGGGCAGCGCCGGCATGCCGGCTCCGGGGCTGGCGGCCTACACGTCGGTGCCCGTCACGCGCTACTACGCGCGGGCGATCGGCGCCGACGAGGCCGCGGCCCGCGGTGCGTTGAGGCAACTGCCCGCGATGCTCGACCGCGCCGACGCGCTGCTCGCCGACGGCACGCTCGCGACCGACCCGCCGAATGCCGCCACGCTGCAGATCCTGGCGAGCATCCGCGCGATCGACTCCTTCGCCGACCTCCAGCCCCTGACCAGCGGCCGGCCCGTCACGCTCGCGGCCCGCGAGCTGTTCCCCGACTATCCCGGGCCCGTGCCGCCGTTCGTCCCGTCCGCGTGGCTTGGCGAGGTGCTCGCCGCGCGGGCCGGGGCCGCGACGCCGAAATGAGCGGGGCTCGCAGTCCCACATCGCGGCGGCGCCGGAGCTGGTTGTCGCCCTGCTCACGGATGTTCGAGAGCGTCGCACGAGGGCGCTTGCAGGGGTGGGACGGCAGGTGGTAGGTTCAGGCTAGGTCTCCGAATCAGTGGGGAAACGCAGCGGTGACCGACCGTACGAAGGATCGGAGCAGGCGAATGAGGGGTCGGGATGCGTCAGGCTGGCAGCCGTAGGTTGGGGCTCCTGTCGATTGGCGGCGGCGGGGAATGAGGCGCGCCTGCATGCTGACGGTCTGCCTGTTGCTCGCCCTCGGAGTGAGCCTGGGGGAGGCCGTGAGCGCCTCGGCCTCGTACTTCGAGAGCAAGCTGTTCAACGAAGCGGGCGAACAAATCGGGCCCATCGTCGCTGTCTCATCCGATGGCGAGACGGCATTCATCGGTCACGGCCTGTACGAGCGCTCCGGCGGCAAATGGATCCCCGTGCACGAAGTCGGGGAAGGCGAAGGCGGCACGGTCGCCCTGTCCTCCGACGGCAACACGCTCGCATCGGCCATCGGTCTTGACCCGGAAAACCGTGCCGGCTATGTCCTGACCCGCTCCGGAGGTGTCTGGGAGGCCAAAGGGCAGAAGCTGATCCCTGAAGGCCTCAAGCCGGAATTCGGCTCCAGATTCGGCTATTCGATCGCAGTCTCGGAAAACGGCGACACGATCCTGTTCGGGGCTCCCTACCACCGAGGATCGGGGTTCGAAGAGATCGGCGGCGTGTGGGTGTTCGTGCGGGTGGACGAAACCTGGACCCAGCAGGCGATTCTCGAAGGCGAACCGGGTCACACGTTCTGCGGAGAGGACGTCGCGCTGTCAGCCGACGGAGACACGGCCCTCGTCAAATGCGGCGGCGGCGTGAAGGTCTACGTGCGCGAAGGCCAAACGTGGACGCAACAGGGACCGGCTCTCCCCGGGGGCGGTTTCCTGGCGCTCACTCCCGACGGCGACACCGCCTTCGTCACCGGCGGCGCGAGCGCCACCGAAGGCTCGATCTATCGGCGCAGTGGCGAAACCTGGACCGCGACCGGCAAGCTCCCCGCGTTGCAGCTGGGCGGGGAAGAGGATGAAATCGCAGTTGCCGCCGACGAAGAACACCTCCTCGTCGACGAGGGCGCGGAGGGCGTCGTCGTGTACCAGGGCTCCGGCTCGAGCTGGACTCCGCTCGAAGGGCTCAGTCCACTCGGTCGCGCTGGGTCCTCCCGTGAAGGGTTTGCCTTTGCCACCTCGTCGGACGCCGCCCTCATCCTCATGGGTGACGGTCCCTTCGGGTCCTGGGAATTCACCCCCGGCGAACGGATCCGGGGACCGGAAGTCGGACGCTGCGTGCTGCACCCGCGCAAGAGGGACGGCACCTTCCACGACTCCGGCTGCACGAAGCAGAGTCCCGGAGGCTCGCCATACGAATGGGAACCCGGGGCGCTCAGGGCGGGCTTCACGGTCGCCGGCGGGGCCGTGAAACTCGAGCCGGCGGTCGGATCAAAGATCACGTGCAGCGGACTGTCGGCATCCGGAGCCTTCAGCGGACGCAAAACCCTCGGTGGGGTCCACGAGAGCCTGACGGGGTGTGCCCATGCCGGGCAGCAGTGCACGAGTCCGATGGCGAGCGGCGGTGAGATAAACACCCAGGAACTGGGAGGCGCGCTCGGCGTGGAATCCGAAGCCACAAAGACGAAGATCGGGATCGGCCTGTCTCCCGTCTCGGGCGTGTTCGCCGAATTCACCTGCGGGACGACGTCGGTCAGCATCCGGGGTAGCGTGATCGCGTCGGTCGAGTCGGGTAAGCCCACGTCTTCGAGTGCGCTCAAGTACGCGGCGTCGAAAGGAGCCCAGAAGCCCAGCCACTTCGTGGGCGGGCCTGAAGAGCAGCTGGAAGTGTCCTTCGGGGGCGCTCCATACGAACCGATCCGTCTGGTCGGCAAGCTCACCCAGACCTACGAAGAAACGCTCGTGCTCAATCCGCTGAACTAGCGGCGGGCCGCCGCACACGCGTGAACGGGACACCTGCCCGCTCTCGTCCACCCACCCGGGGCGCTGACCGCACCAGGGAGCTATCGGATCGGCCTCTCGGAGCCGGACATCCCGTGTCTGCCGCTACCCTCACGGGCCCTGATATCGACCGACCAGTTCACGAGGGTGCGCTAACCGCACTCCCGGGCGCCCCAAGGCCGCGAGAGCACAGACGCGCGAGGGCCCTACGGCGGCGGTTTCGCCGACTCGATCTCGCCGTCCGGATCGAGCGTGACCTCAAAGCGAACGGCCCGTCCGGCGCGCATCGTCCACACATGGCCCCAGCGGCGCTCCACGCTGATGCCGCTGCCCTTTCCCCGAGCACGCACGCGGAATGGGACGACGATCCGGTCCCCCGTCTCGTAGAACGCCTCTGCCACCAGCTCGAAGCTCTCCCACGGGCTCAACCACTCTCGCATCGCTTTCGCATGGCCGTCACGTCCCCGGTAGGTGCCGCCGGACGGGAAGCCCTCCGGCCAGACCGACTCGATCTGCGGGTCGAGGATCTCTTCGCCCGCGCGTAGGTTCCCCTGTTCCCACTGTCTGTACACAGCGCGCAGCGCCTCGATGTTGCTCGCCGTCACCGCAGGGAAGTATCGCCAAGCCACCTGTGATCGCTGGCTCTCCGTCTACCCTGTGGGCCGACCGAAGGGAAGCAGCTAGTGGCTATCAGCACCAACCAGTTCAAGAACGGCAACCACATCGAGGTCGACGGGACCGTCTACAAGATCCTCGAGTTCCAGCACGTCAAGCCGGGCAAGGGCGGGGCGTTCGTGCGCACGAAGCTGCGCCGGGCAGCCGACGGCAACGTGATCGACCGCACGTTCCGGGCCGGGGAGAAGTTCCGGCCGGTGCGCACGGAGTCCAAGAAGATGCAGTTCCTGTACGCCGACGGGAGCGATGCCCACTTCATGGACACCGAGTCCTTCGAGCAGATCGCGATCGGCGAAGCGAGCATCAAGGACGAGCTGCGCTGGCTGACCCCCAGCAGCGAGGTGGACGTGCTGGTCGTCGACGACGAGCCCAGCGACGTGCAGCTCCCCAGCGCCGTGGACCTCGAGGTCAGCCAGACCGATCCGGGTCTGCGCGGCGACACCTCCTCGGGCGGGGGCACCAAGCCCGCCACGCTCGAGACCGGCGCGACCATCCAGGTGCCCCTGTTCGTCGAACCGGGACAGCGCATCAGGGTGGACACGCGTTCCGGGGAGTACGTGGCGCGGGCCTGAATGCGCCGCTCCGAGCAGCGCCGCGCGGCGGTCATCGCCCTCTACCAGCACGATCTCACGGGCCGGGCGCTGGCCGACACGCTGCCGGCGGGCGCAACCGATTTCGTGCGGGCGCTCTCCAGCGCCACGATCGAGCATCGCGAGGAGCTCGACGAGCTGATCGACAGCCACTCCCACGGCTGGCCGGTGGAGCGCATCCAGCCCCTCGAGCGCAGCATCCTGCGGGTGGCCCTGGTCGAGATGCTGCACCCTCATGAGATACCCGCGGACGCCCCGATCCCGCCCGAGGGCGCGATCGAGGAGGCGATCGAGAGCGCGAAGGTGTTCTGCGGCGCGGACGCTCCCGGGTTCGTCAACGGGGTCCTGGCCGCGGTCCTGCGCGAGCTGCGGGAGAATGCCCACAGCCGATGAGCAGCGTCGAGCAACTTGACGAGATCATCACCCGCCTCGAGCGGGCGGCCGAGCAGCTGCGCTCCGGCGAGCTCTCCCAGGATGCGGCGGCGGGCATGGTCGAGGACTGCGCCTCGCTCGCCACGCAGGCGGCCGCCGAGCTCGAGGAGCTCTCCCGGGTGGAGGTCAGCCGGCCCGCCCCCGGACAGGATCCCCTCCTGTAGCTGCGCCGACCGAGCTGCCTGCGTGGAGGCCCGCTACCCAGACCACCTCCGCGAGGAGGTCGAGGCATACCTGGAGCGCATGCACTTCTCGGAGGAGCCGCTCACGGAGGGGCTCGACGAGGCGATGCGCTACTCGCTGCTGGCCGGCGGCAAGCGGATTCGCCCCGTGCTGACGCTCGCCACCGCGCGGGCGCTGGGGATGCCGCACCGCGAGGTCCTGCCGCTGGCGGGGTCGATCGAGCTGATCCACACCTACTCGCTGATCCACGACGACCTTCCGGCGATGGACGACGACGAGCTGCGCCGGGGTAAGCCGACGTGCCACGTGAAGTTCGGGGAGGACGTCGCGATCCTTGCCGGCGACGGGCTCTACGCCGAGGCCTTCAGGCACCTGCTCTCCAGCCAGCACGGCGAGCCGGCGCGCCTGCTGCGGGCCGCGGCCGAGCTCGCCGCCGCCACCGGTGTCAACGGCATGGTGGGGGGACAGTACGCCGACGTGACCGACCACGCGGACGGCGGACCCCGCACCTTGCGGCGAGTCCACGAGTTGAAGACCGGCCGTCTGATTGGCGCGTCGGTGCTGTGCGTACTACTGTTGACGGGGACGGATGATGTCCACATCGTCAGACCGTTCCGACGTTTCGCGGCCGAGCTCGGTGTGCTCTTCCAGATCGTCGACGACATCCTCGATGTGACCGGCAGCGAACAAGCGCTTGGGAAGCCACAGGGCAGCGATGAGCGTCACGGAAAGCAGACATACGTGAGCGAGTTCGGCGTCGAGCGGGCGCGGCAGCTGGCCGCCGAGTCGCATGCCGCGGCGCGGGACGCGCTCGGCGAGATCGCGGGCGTGTCCGCTTCCGATCCAGCCGCCAACACGACCGCCGAGCTCGAGAACATCACCGACTTCATCTTTACGCGGACCTCGTGAAGCTGCTCGCGAAGATCAACGGCCCCGAGGACCTCCACGACCTCACCGACGCCGAGCTCGCGGAGCTCGCCGAGGAGGTGCGCGAGCACATCATCGACACGGTGGGGGAGATCGGGGGGCACTTCGGGGCGAACCTGGGGACCTGCGAGCTGGCGGTGGCGCTCCACTCGGTGCTCGACTCCCCCCGCGACAAGATCCTGTGGGACGTCGGCCACCAGGCCTACCCCCACAAGGTCCTCACCGGCCGCCGCGACGAGCTTGCCACGATCCGTCAGTACGGCGGGCTGGCTCCGTTCTGCTCGATCGCCGAGTCCCCCCACGACATCATGGGCGCGGGCCACGCGTCGACGTCGATCGGCTACGCCGTCGGGATCAAGGAGGGGATGCGCCAGCTCGACCCCGAGAACGACGCGCGGGTCGTGGCCGTGATCGGCGACGGCGCGATGACCGGCGGGGTGGCCTTCGAGGCGATCAGCCAGGCGGGCGGCCTCGGTACCCCGATCGTGGTGGTGCTCAACGACAACGGCATGTCGATCGCCCCCAACGTGGGCGCGCTGTCGCGCTACTTCAACCGCGTCCGCCTGAACCCGAAGCTGTGGCGAGCCCGCGCCGAGGTCGAGGGCGGGCTGACGAGGCTCCCCGGAGCGATCGGCGGCGCCTTCGAGCGCCTCGGTCCCCACCTGAAGGAGTCGATCAAGGCCTTCTGGGCGCCGGGCCTGTGGTGGGAGGAGCTCGACTGGGCGTACATGGGCGTGATCGACGGCCACGACGTGCGCGCGGTGCGGGAGGCCCTGAAGGAGGCGCTGGCCGCGGAACGCCCGGTCGTGGTCCACGTCGCCACCGTCAAGGGCAAGGGCTTCGCGCCCGCCGAGGAGGGCGGGCTGGAGGGGATGGAGAAGTGGCATGCGGCCAAGCCCAACTCGATCGTCAACGGCTCCCCGGCGCGTCCCAAGACCGCCGCCAACGGCAGCGCCACGGGACGCAAGCGGATCATCCCGCCCCAGTACACGCAGGTGTTCGGGGAGGCGCTGGTGCGGGAATGCGAACGTGACCCGCGCGTGGTGGGGATCACGGCGGCGATGAACTCGGGCACCGGGCTGAGCATCCTCCAGAAGGCGATGCCGGAGCGCTACTTCGACGTAGGGATCGCCGAGCAGCAGGCGGTGCTGTTCGCGGCCGGGCTCTCGCTGGAGGGGGTCAAGCCCGTGGTCGCGGTCTACTCGACCTTCCTGCAGCGCGCCTACGACCAGATCGTCCACGACGTGTGCCTGCAGCGGCTCAACGTGGTGTTCGCGATGGACCGGGCGGGGCTCGTGGGCGACGACGGCCCCACCCACCACGGGGCCTTCGACATCGCCTACCTCAGGTGCCTGCCCAACATCGTGCTCATGGCACCCCGCGACGAGGCGATGCTGGTCCACATGCTGCGCACCGCCCTCGAGTACGACGACGGGCCCATCGCCCTGCGTTATCCCCGCGGGGAAGGGACGGGGGTGGCGCTGCCCGGGCACGGCGGCGCGATCCCGATCGGCTCCGGCGAGATCCTCGAGGAGCCCACCGCGCAGGCGCGATCGGGTCCCCGTGTGGCGCTCATCGGCTACGGCACCGGCGTCGGCAAGGCGCTGGAGGCGGCCGCGCTGCTGCGCGAGCACGGAGTAGCCGTGACCGTCGCCGACGCCCGCTTCGCCAAGCCGATCGACGCCGGCCTGATGGCCCAGCTGGCGGCCGAGCACGACCTGCTCGTGACCGTCGAGGAGGGCGTGCTCGCGGGCGGCTTCGGCTCGGCCGTGTGGGAGGTCCTGAGTGAGGCCGGAGCGGCTCCGCGGATCCTCAGGGTCGGCCTACCCGATCGCTACGTCGTCCACGGCAAGCCGTCCCTGTTGCACGAGGAGGTCGGGTTCACGGGCGCCCGCATCGCCGAGCGGGTGCGCGCGGCGATCTCGGATCCGCAGCGCGAGCCGGAGAGCGGAGGGTCGGCGGTCATCGGCGCCTGAGCGGCGCCGCCGGTGCCAGGAGAGCCTCACCGCCGGCAGGCCGCGCCCGCGGCGCGCCGGGCTCCCCCGGAAATGAAACGGCCCGCCGGGGAGTGCGGGCCGCTTCGGGGAGGAGGGATCCAAAGAGTGCAGATGAAACGATGCAACTCGGGGATCACGATCAATATGGCCGCCCTGGGGCCGACGCAGTGTGACATGGGTCACAGAGACCGTTCGAGCCGGTCCGGAGGGCGCCGGAGATGTATCCTTTGGCTCCCTCCGTCGCCGCCCTGTTGGCGAAAGCCACTCTCGAGAAGGGCAAGGATTCGGCGGCGCTCCCTCGCAAATACGCCCGGTAACCCGGGCGTATTTGTACCCGAAGGCATTTGTGCAAGGGTTGGCCGGGATGTCCAAGCGACGGCTTGACGTGCTCCTGGCGGAGCGGGGGCTGTTCCCCTCCCGCAGCCGGGCGGCGGCGTCCGTGATGGCGGGCGAGGTGCAGCTGGGAGCCTCCGGCCGCCGCGCCTCCAAGCCGGGGGAGCTGGTGGAGGCCGACGAGGTCGTGTCGGTTCTCCCCGGCCGCGAATACGTCTCCCGCGGCGGGATCAAGCTCGCCAACGCCCTCGACCACACGGCCCTGGAGGTCGCCGGGCGGCGGGCGCTCGACGTCGGCAGCTCCACCGGAGGGTTCACCGACTGCCTGCTCCAGCGCGGCGCTCGCGAGGTGATCGCGATTGACGTCGGCTACGGGCTGCTCGACTACCGCCTGCGCCAGGATCCGCGCGTGCTCGTGATGGAGCGGACCAACGCACGGGAGCTCTCCCCCGAGCTGCTCCCAGCCTCTCGATCGGGATCCGTGGCACCGCCGGACCTCGCCACCGTCGACGTTTCGTTCATCTCGCTGGTGAAGGTCCTGCCGGCGGTGATCGGGTGCCTCGGTGACAATTTCGACGTGCTTGCGCTGGTCAAGCCCCAGTTCGAGCTCGGCCGCGGGCGTGTCCCCCGGGGGGGCGTGGTGCGCGACTCGGACCTGCGCCGGGAGGCGCTCGTGTCGGTCGGCGTCGCCGCCGCCGCCCTCGGGGTGCGGGTGCGGGGCTACCGCTCGTCGGGCCTGCCCGGGCCGAAGGGCAACCGCGAGACCTTCATGTGGCTCGTCCCGGCAGAGGCCGGAGACCGGGATCAGGGCGCAGGCGAGCGACAAGGTTCAGGCGAGCCACAGGGCGTGGGTGAGCGACAGCGCACAGGCCATGCCCAGAGCGCAGGCGAGCTCGAGGAGCTGGCGCGCGAGGTCGAGCCTTGAGGGAAGTCACGGTCTTCACCCACCAGCGCCCGGCCGACACGCGGGGGACCCTGGAGCTGCTCGCCGAACGCGCCCGCGAGGCCGGCGTCCGCCTGCGGCTGTCGCGCGAGGAGAGCGACAAGCACGACCTGCCGGCCGGACCCAACCTCGAGCGCGACGCCCCCCTGAAGCGCGACGTGGCCCTCTGCATGGTCCTCGGCGGGGACGGAACGATCCTGAAGGCCCTGCAGGAGTACGCGAACACCGAGGTTCCCGTGTTCGCGATCAACTTCGGCGAGATCGGCTTCCTGGCCACGGTCGAGCGGGCGCAGGCCGGGACCGGCATCGACCGGGCCCTCGCCGGGGACTTCGAGCTGCTGCGCCTGCCCGGCATCGTGGTCGAGCTGGACGGCGAGCGACGCACGGCCGTCAACGACGTCGCCGTGCACCGCAAGGTGGGCGAGCGGGTCGCCGAGCTGTCATACGCGCTGGACGGGGAGGAGGCCGGGAGCGTGCGCTGCGACGGGCTCGTGGTGGCCACCCCGGCGGGGTCGACGGGCTACAACCTCGCCAACGGAGGGCCGGTGATGGCGTGGGGGGTGGAAGGGTTCGTGGTGTCCTTCATCGCCCCCCACTCGATGAGCGCCAGGGCGCTGGTGGTCGCCCCCGACGACCACCTGTCGGTGCACAACCGCTCCCGCGAGCCCCTCGACGTGGCGGTCGACGGACGCCCGGTGGGGGAGATCCCGGCGGGAGAGATGATCGGTGCCACGTACGTCAGCGACTGCACGACCCTGGCGCAGCTTCCGGGCACCTCCTTCTACCGCCGCCTGCGCGACAAGTTCGGGCGGCTGGCCAGCTGAGGGCGAGCGGCCCGCGGGCGGCCCCCGGGGTGACCGGGGCCTTGCGGGCTAGGCGACGCGGGAGCTGTGGCTGTGCGGGGCTTCGCTGGTCTCTTCGGGGCCGTCGTGGGCCATCGAGGAGACGAAGGTGTCCAGCTGGTCGCGCGAGAAGCGACGCTGGCCGCCCGGTGTGCGATAGCACCCGATGTGGCCGGCGTCGGTCCAGCGGCGGACCGTTGCCAGGGACACGCCGAGGTAGCGCGCGGCCTGGGAGCTGGTGAACACCATCCGGCGCTCGTCCCGCGGTCTTTGGGTTGCGAGGGGGGTCATTTGCAGCCTTGATCGTCAGGAACGGCTCGAACCTTGAGCTGGGGGCAGCTTTGTGGACGTTTTCGAGCGGCCACCGTGGTTTGGCGCAGTTTGCAAGATTTCGGCCAAACCTACCCAAACGTGCACATCTCCGGGCGATGCCTTACAATCCTGTCCGAACATCATCAAAAGGCGCGGCGGCCTGCGGATTGAGACCGCGCGTTCCGCCTCCCGAGGCACAGCCCGGAAGGAGAATCCATGGAATCATTCAAGCACTAGCAGCGCAGCAATCGTAGGACTTCGAGGGCCAAGCCCCATGATGGGGTCTTGGCCCTTCGTCTGGCCGTCCGCGTCAGAGAGGACCGCGTCCGCGTCGGTCAGGACCGCGTGGGTTCGGCCATCCGGCGGACGTGCTGCTCGAACGCCAGCTCCGACTCGTAGTCGGTCTCGGCGAGCTCCCCCGGCATTTGTCTTTCGAGCATCGCGAGGAACAGCCGAATGAGCTCCTCGTCGAGCTGGGTGCCGCCCAGCCTCCGTAGCTCCCGCTTGGCGTCCTCCGGACTCATCGGGGGCCCCAGGGCGTCGGTCATCGTCATCGTGTCGTAGGTCGAGCACACGGCGATGATCCGCGATGCGAGCGGGATCTCGGCACCGATCAACTGCGCCGGATAGCCGGTCCCGTCCACACGCTCGTGGTGGTAGAGGATCGCGTCCGCCACCGGCCCGTATCCGTCGAGCTTTCCGACCAGTGCCGCCCCGTCCTGGGGATGGCGCCTGATCATCGACCAGTCCTCGTCGTTCAGCGCCTGCGGGTGGAGGAGCCGGTCCGGCCACGCGAACTTGCCGATGTCGTGCAGCAACGCGGCGGTATGCACGACCTCCTGCTGCTCCTCATCGCATCCCGCCTCGATCGCGAGCGCCTTTGCGAGCCGGGCTGTGGCGGCGGCGTGGCGGCTGGTGGAGCGGTCACGCAGCGCCAGCGCGTCCATCAGCATGCTCAAGATCCCGAACTGGAGGTTCGCCAGGTGGATCGACCGTGCTTCCAGCTGGTCCGCACGCTCCTCCGAGCGCAGCAGCGCGTTGGTCAGGTAGTGGAAGATCAGCAGCACGAGGAACGCGGCCACCAGCACGGCGATGCCCAGATTGGCATAGGCGACGGCGAGCAGCGCCGCGAGGCACGCGGCTGCGAGAAGGCCGGGCAGCAGTGGGACGAAATCCTCCCGAAGCTGCCTGATCAGGGGCCGACCGTCCTCGATGCGCAGCTCCGCCGAGAACAGCAGGAAGTTGAGGACGATCGTGAACAGGAACACTCCGAACACGATGAGGCCGAACGCCAGCCCCGCGGAACCATGATGAGCCTGGGGGCTGCCGTAGAGCTCGCGCGCGGCCACAGCGCCGGCGAACGCGAACACTGCGTAGGTCATGAGGTTGTTGAGCCACAGCCGCGGCGCGAGGCTACGCTGGGCCGTCGTGATGAGCGCGACGGTGACGCCGATCACCACCGCCGGGCCCGGGCCCAGCAGCGTCATGGCCAGGACCAGCGCGATGTGGGCCGTCGTCAGCTGGCCCCTGACCATCGCGGCGCTCAACCTGTCTCCCACGAAGGTCAGCGCCGCCAGCAGGATCACGAGCAGGACCGGGGTCCATTCCTGGGGAGTCGTCATGCGCGCGGTAACGACCATCACGGCCGCGAACACGAGCGCCTCGCCGGCCCAGTAGAGGCGTCTGATCAGATCCGACGTACCCATATTGGGTTCCTGTCGTACTTAACGGCCGATTCGCGGTCGTACTGAAGAGTCGGTCCGGGTCGGCTCGCGCGGCGGACCGCGGTGCGCCGATCGGTGTCGTCAGAGCGCGGCCGAACGGTCGGCAGCGTCGGCCCTGGCGTCGACCGCGTGGGCCGACTCGACGTGGGCCCCCAGCGGCTCCTCGTTCGCGCCCGCCTGCGGGCGATCCATGGGAATCCGCACGAACAGGGCCGTCACGGCCAGGGCGCCGGCGCCCACCACGTAGAACGCCGTGCGGGGCGAGGTGAGCGCGAGCAACGCGCCGCCGAGCACAAGCCCGAGTGCCGGCGCGAGGGCTCCGATCGATTCCAGGGCACCCATCACCCGCCCCCGGAGCGGGAAGGGGGTCAGACGCTGGACGGCTGTTACCAGCGGTGTCCACTGGACCCCGTTGCCGATCCCCCCGATTACGGCGGCCGCGCATGCGCCTGCGAGGACGTTGATCGCGCCGAATGCGACGTACGCCATCCCGACGGCGAGTGTCCCGGCGCTGACCATCAGGCGCAGAGAGCGCTTCGGAGATCTGGCAAAGATGATGCTTCCGACCACCACGCCGGCTCCCCAGGCTGCGATCAGCGCGCCGTACCCGCCGTCCCCCGAGTGGAGGCTCTGCTTCGCGTAGACGACCTCTATGGGCGCCGCCGACTCGAAGAACACGAACGCCACCGCCTGGGCGATCAGCAGGGAGCGAAGGTCGGGAGCGCGCCTTACGTATGCCCATGCGGCACGCAGCCGGGCCCTGACCGACTCCCCCTCCGCCTCCTCGACGTGGGGGTGGAGGTCGACGAGCAGCGTCCCGCAGAGTAGAAAGGCGGCCGCTGCAAGCAGGAGCGCGATGGTCGCGCCCGCCGCGGCCGTCGTGATCCCGGCGAGCGCCGGCCCGACCACGAAGGCGACCGAGAAGGCCACGTTGAGGGCCGCGTTGGCCTGCCGTTCCGCGGCCTCGGCCTGTTCCTCGCGCTCGTCCTCAGCCTGCCGGCCAGGCTCGGGGTCCGGCCGCGGCGTGTGTCCCGGGGGCTCGTCCACAGCGCCGTCGCCGAGCTCCTCCCGCCCTGCCTTGGCGGTCTCCGCGCGCAACAGGGCGCTGGCTGCGAGCGCCGCGGTGCCGTCGAGTGCGACCAGCAGAAGGATCGCCGGCAGCCAGAAGTGCGCGACGAGGATCGCGAGCGCCGCGGTGGCCGCCGCCTCGAACCAGTAGAGCCCGCTGAGCTCACGCTGCCGCCTGGACGCCTCGACTCGGGCGACGAGGAACGGGACGGCAAGTGCGGGTACCACCTGGGCGGCGAGCAGGGTCGCAGCGACGGCCGCGCCGCTGTGCGTGTGGTCGAACACCGCGAGGGACAGCGCCACGGTGCCGAACCAGAACCCGATCCGATTGACCGAGTAGGCGAGGATGATGCGACGAAGCTGTGGCGAGCGAAGTGCGGCTGGCACGGTCGGAGAAGCTAACTTCGCCGTTCTCCGGGGTCGAGCGCTGCACCCGTTCTGGCAGCGGCCGATCTCGGGCTGGCCGATCCCCTAGGTCATCCGGCCGCATTGCGGGAACCGTCTACCCCGCCCGCTACGGTTCAACAGGTGGATGCTGAAACGTCGCCCCGCGAGCGGCCGATCGAGGTCATCATCGCCGACGACCACGCCATCGTCCGCGACGGCATCCGTTCTGTGCTCGAGCGCGAGGACGGCGAGTTCACCGTGGTGGGTGAAGTAGGGGACATCCCGACGATGGTCCGTGAGGTGCGCGAGCTGAAGCCGGACCTGCTGACGCTGGACCTGACGATGCCGGGGGGTTCGAGCCTGGGTGCGCTCCCACAGGTGTTCATGGCCCATCCCACGCTCGCCGTCGCGATTCTGACTATGCGCGAGGACCCCGAGTACGCACGTCAGGCCCTGAGGGCCGGTGCTCAGAGCTACGTGCTCAAGGAGGCTGAGCCCGCCGAGTTGCTGCAGGCGTTCCGGACGGCCGTGGAGGGAGGCAACTACTTGCACCCCCGTCTCGGAGCGGTGCTCGCGGCGGCCAACGGCCGTGACAACGACGAGGTGGCGCTCAGCGATCGCGAGTCGGAGGTGATCAAGCTGATCGCCGACGGCTTCACGAATCCTGAGATCGCCGAGCAGCTCAAGGTCGCGGAGAGAACCGTCAAGACCTACCGCGCCCGCGCGATCGAGAAGCTCGGGATCTCCTCTCGCGCCGAGATCACGGCCTACGTGCGTCGCACGAAGGTCACCGGCTGAGCGCAGCCCCCCGAGCAGACAGAGGCACCGTCAGCCGCACCAGAGCGCCTTTCTCCGGCGCGGGGAGGAATTCCAGCTCGCCGCCCACGAGCTCCGCACGCTCGCGCATCCCGGACATCCCGAATCCCCCCTCCAGGCCGTCGCCGCGGGGGCCGAGCCGTGACTCGTCGGGGAGCCCGCGGCCGTCGTCACGGACCGTGAGCTCGAGCGCGTCGCCGACGACGGTCACCCCCACGACCGCGTGGGTCGCCTCGGCGTGGCGGCTGACGTTCGTCAGCGCCTCCTGGGCAACGCGGTAGACGGTGCTCTCGAGCTCGGGGTCGAGGCGCTCCGCGCCGCCATGCCCGTTGCCGTTGCCTTCCGCGCCGGCGAGGGCGGAGAGATCGAGCTCGGTGGTGACGTCGAGCCCGTCGATCGCCTGGCTGCGCCGTGCGAGGGCCTCGAGGGCAGCCTGCAGGCCGAGGTCGTCGAGTGCAGCCGGACGTAGCTCGGTGATCAGGTGGCGCAGGCCGTCGATCTCGTGACCGAGGCCCTCTAGAACAGCGTCGACCGCGCTCCTGAGCGCCTCCGCGTCATCGACGTCGCGGGCGTTCGCGAGCTGCAGCCGGAGGGCTCCGATTCCCTGGATGCTCTCGTCGTGAATCTCTCGCGCCCAGCGCGTGCGCTCGTTCTCGCGCGCCTGCATGCCGAAGCGAAGCCGTTCGATCTCCACCGAGCGCTCCGCCTTGAGTCGCTGTGAGACGCTGGCCGCGAATGCGCCGAGCGCCTCGCGGTCGGCCCTCTCGAAACCACCTCCGGTCTTGACCGCGATCACGATGCCGCCCCCCTGGCCGTCCATCTGGAACGGCTCCGCGAGGACGGCTCGAGCCTCGATGCCAAGTTCGTGAAGCCAAGCGGCCTCAGGTCCCCGGGGGCGGTCCAGGGCAAGCGGTTGGCCGCCCGCGTAGAGGGTCCCGAGAGAGCTACTGCGCAGGGGCACGATCCGAACCCGCGGAGCCACGCCGCCGCTGGCCGCGGCGACGCGCAACTCCCCCTGATCCTCGATCACCACGATCAGGCCATCCGCGTCGAGCAGCGCGAGTCCGCGGTCGGCCATCAGGCGCAGCAGCCACAGCTCCGATCCGGAGAGCACGCGACGAGGTTAGTCCGCCGCGCTGACGTCCCCGTTCTGCGTCCAGTACGCGGCACGGGCGGCCGACCTCGCCTCCGCGGCGAGCGCCTCGGCCGTGAGCCCCTCGTGCCACGTCGCCAGTCCGATCGCGATCGGCAGCGGGCGCCTGTCTCCGTCCACTTCGATCTTGATCGTCCGCGTCCGCTGCAGCGCCCGCCTGGCCACGATCTCGCCGCGCGGCCCGTCGGCGCCGGGCAGCAGCACGATCAGCTCCCGCGTGCTCGGCCGTCCAACCTGGTCGAACACGCGCAGCTCCCCCCTGAGCGCGCCCGCGAGGTGGCTGAGTGCCTGCTCGGCGAGCTCGTCCCCGTATCGCTCGGCGACCTCGTCGAGGTCCTCGATGATCACGATCAGGCAGCTCAGCGGCCCGAGGCCGCGCTCGGCCCTCGCCACCTCCTCGGCGAGGCGCGCCTCGAGCTCAGGCGCGGACAGCCACCGCGGAGCATCCCGCCCGGGCATGCTCACGTTGGGATCGTTGGCAGCCATCCTTGTCGCCGTCCGTTCGCCGTCGAGTCTAGGTCGCGCCGGGTATCCGTACACCGGCGCGCCGAATTATGAACCGGGCGCCGTCCCGTGCAAAGGGGTGGATCCCGCCGCCCAGGGCGCCGCGGACGTCCGTCCCCGGTCGCTGGTACACCTGCCCGGCATGCTGGCCGAGTTGCGCGTCGAGAATCTCCTGCTCATCGAGCGGGCCGAGCTGCGGCTGTCGCCTGGCCTGAACGTGCTCACGGGCGAGACCGGTGCCGGCAAGACGGTGCTCGCGCACGCGCTCGACCTGCTCCTCGGTGGGCGCTCGCGATCCGGGATCGTGCGGCCCGGCGCCGAGGAGGCCTACGTCGAGGGGATCTTCGAGATCCCCTCCACCCTCGGCGGGGGCATCGGTGAGGATCTCGCCGAGCTGCTCGGCGCCGAGGACGACGAGCGCGAGGTCGTGCTCGCGCGGCGCGTCCGCGCCGACGGGCGCACGCGGGCGCTGATCAACGGGCGTACCGCCGCCGTCGCCGACCTGCGCGCGCTCGGGGGCGCCCTGCTGCGCTTCTACGCCCAGCAGGAGCACCGCAGCCTCACGCTCGCGGGCGCCCAGCTCGCGATCCTCGACAGCCGCTGCGGCGCCGAGCAGGCGGCCCGGCTGCGGGCATGCGCCGAGGCCCACGGGCGCGTGCGGGAGCTGCGCCGCTCGCTCGAGCGGCTCGAGGCGACCAAGGTTGAACGGGACCGCGAGCTGGACCTGCTCGAGTTCGAGATCGCCGAGATCGAGGAGCTCGCGCCCGATCCCGAGGAGCATGCGCGCATGGTCGCCTCGCGCGAGCGGTTGCGCGCGCTCGACTCGCTGCTCGCGGGCGCCGGGGCCGCGGCGGGGCGCCTGCTCGGAGAGGACGTCGCCACCGTGGGCCGGAGCGCGGGCGTGGAAGGGGTCCCGGGTGCCGCCCAGCTCGTCGCCGAGGCCGGCGCCGCGCTGATGCCGCTGGAGGGGGTGGACCCGCGGCTCGACGCGCTCGCCGAGCGGCTGCGTTCGCTCGCTCTCGACACGCAGGAGCTGGCGCATGAGCTTGCGGGCTACTGCGAGCACATCGCAGGGGAGGGACGTGAGCAGCCCGCGGGAGCGCACATGTCGTCCCTGGAGGAGCTCGAGGAGGGTCTCGCCGCCGTCGAGCGGCTGGTACGCAAGCACGGTGGGAGCATCGAGTCGGTGCACGCGCACGACGAGGCCGCGCGTCTGCGTCGCGGGGAGCTCGCGGCCGAGCGCGTGTCGGCCGGGGAGCTCGAGCAGCAGCTCGAGGCCGCCGGGAAGGATCTGCAGCGGCACGCGGGCGCTCTGCGGCGAGCCCGCAGGGCCGCGTCGGGTCCGTTCGCGAAGGCCGTCGCCGAGCAGCTCTCGACGCTCGCCATGCCCCACGCGGGTTTCGAGGTCGTGCTGGGCGGCTGCGAGGCGGGGCCGGGCGGAGCCGACACCGTCGAGTTCCTGATCGCGCCGAACCCCGGTGTCCCCGGTGGGCCGGTGCGGGAGATCGCCTCCGGGGGCGAGCTCTCGCGGGTGATGCTCGCGATCCTGAGCGTGGCTCGCGGTCACGAATCGGGGATCACGCTCGTGTTCGACGAGGTCGACGCGGGTATCGGTGGGCACACGGCGAAGGCCGTGGGTGCGCGGCTGCGGGAGCTGTCTCGGGAGTGCCAGGTGATCTGCATCACCCACCTCCCGCAGATCGCCTCGCTGGCCGACCGCCACTTCTCGATCGTCAAGGAGGCGGGCGCCTCGGCCACCCAGACCCGCGTGCGGGAGCTCGCCGATGAGGAGGTCGTCGAGGAGCTCGCGAGGATGCTCGGAGCCGAGGGGGAGGAGGACGGAGCCCGCAGGCACGCCGAGGCGCTGATGCGCGCGGCCTGAGCTCGCGCTCGGGCTCGGACCAGAGCGCGCGCGCGTGCGCGGGCGTTACTCTCGCAGTCGATGGCAGCCAGGCCATCCACCACGACGAGCACCGTGAGACCCGCGGACCCCGTCCACGCGGGCGCCGACGCGCGGCTCGCACGAGTCGTCCAGGGGCCGGTGCGCCCGGGCCGCCGCACGAAGCTGCTGGTGCGTCACCTCGTGCGCGGCGACATCGCGCTCGTCGACCACCTCGACATCGACCGCGTGTCGGCCGAGGAGCTGATCGCGGCGGGGGCCGTGGCGGTCCTCAACTGCAGCCCGTCCTCGGGGGGGACCTACCCGAACCTCGGCCCCCAGCTGCTTGTGGAAGCCGGCGTGCTGCTGGTGGACCTCCCCGGCGACGAGCTGTTCGGGAAGGTCAGCGACGGTCAGCCGCTGACGATCCGGGCGCGCACCGCGCCGCGGGGAGAGCAGGGCGTGGAGGTGCTGTACCGCGACGCCGTGCTCGCGCGTGGGGAGCTGCTCGATCCCCAGCGCGTGGGGGAGGAGACGGAGGCCCGCCGCCGCGACGTGGCCGAGGCGCTGGAGAGCTTTGCCAACAACACGATCGAGCACATGCGCGAAGAGCGCGAGCTGCTCACCGGGCGGATCGGGCTGCCGCGCTTCGCCACGGACTTCCGCGACCGTCCCACGCTCGTCGTGGTGAGGGGCGTCGGGCACCAGCGCGACCTGCACGCCCTGCGCCCGTTCGTGCGCGACATGCGCCCCGTGATCGTGGCCGTCGACGGAGCCGCCGAGGCGCTCCTGGACGAGGGGATGGTGCCGGACATGATCGTCGGCGACATGGACTCGGCTGGCGAGACCGCCCTTCGCTGCGGCGCGGAGCTGGTCGTGCACTCCTACCCCGACGGCCGCGCCCCGGGTAGCGGCCGGCTGCGCGAGCTCGACCTTCCGTTCAAGCTCGTTCCGGCCCCCGGCACCAGCGGCGACGTGGCAATGCTGATCGCGGCCGAGAAGGGCGCCCGCCTGATCGTGTCGGTGGGCTCCCAGTTCAACCTCGTGGAGTTCCTGGACCGCAACCGCCGGGGGATGTCGTCCTCGCTGCTGACGCGCCTGCGGATCGGCGAGATCCTCGTTGACGCCAAGGGGGTCAGCCGGCTGTACCGGCCGCGGCCCGCGCTGACGCCGATGCTCGTGGTGATCGCCGCCGGGCTGCTGGCGATGCTGGTCGTGATCTGGAGCACCCCCGCCCTCAAAGACGTGGCGGAACTGCTGTGGCTGAAGCTCCAGCTGCTCGCGCAGGTGGGCGCCGGCCCCGGCGGCGGCTGACCACCGGGGAGGGGGCGAGCGCACATGTTCGACTACCGCTACCACGCGCTGTCGCTCGCCGCCGTGCTGCTGGCGCTCGCCCTCGGGGTGCTGATCGGCGTGGCGATCGGCGACTCCAACCTCGTGTCGAGCGCCAAGAGCGGGATCGTCCACGACCTCGAATCGGAAATCGGGTCCGCCCATCACCAGCTCGACGAACAGCGCAGCCGCATGGCCAGCGAGGAAGCATTCGCGGACGGCCTGTATCCCCTCGCCGTGCACGGGCTGCTCGACCACCGTTCCGTCGGGCTGGTGTTCCTGGGCGGCTCATCCGACCGCGTCGACGGGCTCGTGCGCGACGCCGTGGCGGAAGCCGGCGGGCAGGTGCCGAGCGTGGTCACCGTGTCCGAGCCGCTCGACCTCGACGCCATCGAACGGGAGACCGTGGGGACGCACTTCCAGGGCCTGGCGGCGTCCCCGGAACGGCTCGAACGCTTCGGCTACGTGATCGGCCGCCAGCTCGTCAGCGGCAGCCCCCACGCGGACCGGGAGCTCGTCAGCCGCGTGCGCTCGAGCCTGCTGAGCTCCTTCGACGGGCAGCTCTCGCACCTCGATGGCGTCGTGGTGGTGCGCTCCGAGCCACAGGACATCGACGCGTCCCAGAGCGAAGCGAGCACCGCCTTCGACCAGGGACTGCTGGCGGGGATCACCGCCGGACGGGCGACCGCCGTAGGCGCGGAGACGACCTCGTCCGACCCCTCTGAGATCTCCTGGTACAAGCGGAACGGGCTCTCGAGCGTCGACGACCTCGACACGGTGGCGGGTCAGACGGCGCTCGTGTATGCGCTATCGGGCGCGAGGGGCACGTATGGCTCGAGCTCCACCGCGGACTCGCTGCTGCCGAGCGTGCCCGTCCCGAGCGCGGGTTCCTGAGGTTCCGCGCGGACGGTCCCGGCCGGCACCGCGCGCCGATCAGCCGCGTCCGCGGACCGCGTTAGCTTTCAACCGCAGTGCACGCCCTCCCGTCCCTGCTGGCCCTAGCGACCGCCTGTGTGCTCGCGGGGCCGCTGCTGGCGCAGATGCGCCGCGCCGGGGCGGTGCGTCCCAACTACCGGGAGCGCGAGCTTCCGTTCCCGTTCGGGGTGCTGGTGCTGGCGGCGGCGTGCGTGGCCCTGATCCCGCTGATGCTGCTCGCGAAGCTCGCCGGCACGCACGTGTTCCACCCGGCGATCACGCCGGTGGCGCTGTACTGCCTGGGGGTGATGGCGCTGGGGCTGCTCGACGACACGCTCGGCGAGACCGGCCCCCGGGGATGGCGGGGGCACTTCGGGGCGCTGCGCCAAGGCCGCCTGAGCACGGGCGCGGTGAAGGCGCTCGGGGCGCTCGGGCTGGCGCTGTTCGCCGCCGCCTATCTGGGCCTCTCGAACGGGCGCTGGCTGCTCGCGGTGGGCGTGCTCGTGCTGTGTACGAACGCCTTCAACCTGCTCGACCTGCGCCCCGGCCGCGCGATCAAGGTGTTCGTCGTCCTCGGGGCCGCGCTGACGGCCGCCTCGGGGCAGTTGCGCGCGATGTGGTCGCTCGGCCTGTTCGCCGCCCCGGCGCTGGTGGCCGGCGCCTATGACCTGCGCGAGCGGGCGATGCTCGGCGACACCGGCGCGAACCTGCTCGGAGCCGTCGGGGGGCTGTGGCTGGTGCTGACCCTGTCGGGGACCGGCCAGGCCGTGGCGCTCGGCGTGCTCGTCGCGATCACCCTCTACGGTGAGCTGCGCTCAATTTCCGGATTTGTCGAACGGACACCGGGGCTTCGCTATCTAGACTCTCTGGGCAGGCCCTCATGAGCACGTCCAGCACCGACCGCCACGCGCAGGCCCCCGACAAGACGCGCTTCATCTTCGTCACGGGCGGCGTGGTTTCATCGCTCGGCAAGGGCATCGCGGCGTCCTCCATCGGACGCCTGCTGGTGGCCCGCGGCCTGAGTGTCGGGCTGCAGAAGTTCGACCCCTACATCAACGTAGACCCGGGGACGATGTCCCCCTACCAGCACGGCGAGGTGTTCGTCACCGAGGACGGCGCCGAGACCGATCTCGACCTCGGCCACTACGAGCGCTTCACCGACTCCAACACGAGCCGGGCGGCGAACGTGACGGCGGGGGGGATCTACGACACCGTGATCAGGCGGGAGCGCCGCGGCGACTACCTCGGCGCCACCGTCCAGGTCGTCCCCCACATCACCGACGAGATCAAGCAGCGGATCTCGCTCATCGCCCAGTCCTCGGACGTCGACTTCGTGATCACCGAGATCGGCGGGACGGTGGGGGACATCGAGTCGCTGCCGTTCCTCGAGGCGATCCGCCAGTTTCCGGTGGACGTGGGGCGGCGGCGGTGCATGTTCATCCACCTCACGCTGGTCCCGTACGTGGGTCACGCCGGCGAGTTGAAGACCAAGCCCACCCAGCACTCCGTCAACGAGCTGCGTCGCATCGGGATCGCGCCGGACATGCTGATGTGCCGCTCCGAGAGCGCCCTCTCGAGCGACATCCGCAAGAAGATCGCGCTGTTCGCGAGCCTTCCGCCGGAGGCGATCGTCTCCGCCCGCGACGTGGACGACATCCACAAGGTCCCGCTCACGTTCCACGAACAGGGCGTCGACGACTTCCTGCTCGAGCACTTCGGGGTCCAGGCCCGGCCCCCGGACCTGGCGCGCTGGAAGGAGCCGATCGAACGCTCGGCCCGCGCCACCCGCACCGTGCGGATCGCCCTGGTCGGCAAGTACGTGCAGCTCGAGGACGCCTACCTGTCGGTTTCGGAAGCCCTCCGCCATGCCGCCTCGATGCAGGACGCCCGCGTGCAGATCGACTGGATCGACTCCGAGGCGGTGGAGAGCGGCACCGTCGAGGAGCTGCTCGGCGAGGCCGACGGGATCCTGATCCCCGGCGGCTTCGGCGGGCGTGGCATCGAGGGCAAGATCGCCGCCGCCGGCTACGCCCGGCGCAACGGGGTCCCGTATCTGGGCATCTGCCTGGGGATGCAGGTGGCCGTGGCCGAGTTCGCCCGCAACGTCGCCGACATGGAGGGGGCGAACTCCACCGAGTTCGACATCGAGACGCCCCACCCAGTGATCGACCTGCTCCCCGAGCAGAAGGAGGTGGCGGACCTCGGCGGCACGATGAGGCTCGGCGCCGACCCGATCAAGCTTCACCCCTCCACGATGGCCAGGGAGATGTACGGCGAGGCCGTCATCTACGAGCGCCACCGCCACCGCTACGAGGTCAACAACCTCCTGCGCAAGCGCCTGACGAACGCCGTCGGGCCGGCTCCCGGCACGCGGCTGAAGGTGTCCGGGACCTCCCCCGACGAGCGCCTCGTGGAGCTGATTGAGCTCGAGGACCACCCGTTCTTCGTCGCCTCCCAGTTCCACCCGGAGTTCAAGTCCCGCCCCGAGCGGCCGGCTCCGCTGTTCCGGGGCTTCGTGGCGGCTGCCCTCGACCGCTCAGAGAGCGAAGACGGGAGAGCATGCGGGGCGAACGGGCGGGACGGCGAGCAGGACCTGGCCGCAGCGCCACCCGCGCGCTCGACCCGCGCGTGAGCCTCGGCGGCCTGGCCGAGATCGGGACCCCCGAGCGCCGCTACCTGAGCGGAACGTTCGCCGAGCTGTGCCGGATCGAAAGCCCCTCCGGGAGCGAGCGCCGATGCGGGGAGCGGGTGATAGCCGAGCTGCGGGCGCTCGGCATCGAGACGTTCGAGGACGACGCCGCAGCCCTCACCGGCTCCGACTGCGGCAACCTGCTCGCCCGGCTTCCGGCTGCCGCCGGGACGGGCATCGAAACGGGACCGGCGGTGGTGTTCTGCGCCCACCTCGACACGGTGTCGCCCCAGGCGCCGGTAGAGCCGGTGCTCAGCGACGGGGTGTGGGAAAACGCCAACGAGGGGATCCTCGGCGCCGACAACAAGGCCGCCGTGGTGGTGCTGCTCGCGCTCGCCCGCGCCCTGCACGCGGCGGGCTCGCCGGTCGACCTCGAGCTGCTGTTCACGGTCGGGGAGGAGCGCTCGCTGGCGGGTGCGAGCGTGTTCGACGTCGGCCGCCTGCGCAGTCGCGTCGGCTTCGTCTTCGACCACCCCTCCGCGATCGGGGAGGTGATCGAGCGCTCACCCAGCCACTTCAGGCTGGAGGCGCACTTTCGTGGGGTCTCGGCGCACGCGGGGATCCGCCCCGAGGACGGTCGCAGCGCGATCGTGGCGGCCTCTCGGGCGATCGCCGCCCTGCCCGTCGGGAGGGTGGACGACCAGACCACGATCAACATCGCCTCGGTGTCCGGGGGAGGGGCCATCAACGTGGTTCCTGACTCCTGCTCCTTCATCGGCGAGGTGCGCAGTCTCGACCAGAGCCGCGCCGAGCAGCTCGTGGGGGAGGTCGTGGAGCGCATCCACGACGCGGCCAACCTGCAGGACTGCGACGTGGACGTCGACGTCAGCGTGCAGCAGACCTTCCCCGGCTACCGCCAGCCGGCGGGGGGGCGGGCGATCGCGACGGCGGAGGCGGCGCTGCGCCAGTGCGGGCGCGAGCCCCGGCGGATCGCCAGCGGGGGCGGTTCCGATGCGAACGCGCTGATCGCCGCGGGGCTGGATTGCGTCAACCTCGCCAACGGCACCCGCCGTGCCCACGAGCCCGGCGAGAGCGTCGCCGACGAGGCGCTTGCGGAGATGCTCGAGGTCGCCCTCGCGTTGGTCGATCGCTCGGCGGCGCCGGACGCCGCGGACGCGCGCTAGCGTGGGCGCGCGATGCTGAAGCTCCGTTCCGCCAGGGTCGTCGAGGTGCTCGACGCGCCCGATCCTTCCGCCCGGCCCGGCCCGTTCGCGGCGCCGGACGCGTCCTCCGAGGACGGCCTCTACGCCGGGGAGGGCACGTCCGTCCCCGAGCAGACGCTCGTCGTGGAGCTGCAGCGGTCATCGGGGGAGGCCCGCGAGCGACGTCCGGCGATCGCCGACATCGGCCTGGTGGGGGCGGCCGAGGTGGGGGACGAGGTGATCGTGAACGTGCAGGCACTCGACCTGCGCCTCGGCTCGGGGGGCTTCGACGTGGTCCACGCGAACCTCACTCGTGGCCTGTCGGATCAGCGCGTGTCCCGCGCGTCCGGCACCTCGGGCGCCTCTGGCCGAGACGGCATCCCGAGCGAGGACGGCGCCTCCGGGAGGAGCGCGATGAAGCTCAACTACACGAGCCTGCAGCACGAGGTCGAGCCGGTGGATGACGAGACTCTCGAGCTCCCCGTCGCCCGCCCCGTGGCGGTGCTGGCGCTGCACGGCCAGCTCGCCGCGCTGGCGTGGGCCTTCCAGAGCGGGGCTCCGGGGCAGCGGCTCGGGTATGTCCAGACGGAGGGGGGAGCGCTGCCCGGCGGACACTCGAGGGCCGTTCGCGAGCTGCGCCGCAGGGGACTGCTGGCCGGGCACCTGACGGCGGGCGCCGCGTACGGCGGGGAGGGCGAGGCGATCAGCACCGCCGGGGCCCTGCACCACGGCCTCGTGAAGCTCGGCTGGGACGCCGCCGTGTGCGGTCCGGGTCCCGGGATCGTCGGGTCCGGCTCCGCGCTCGGCCACGGGGGCATGGCGGCCCTCGACTCGGCCCACGTGTCGCTGGCATTGGGGTGCCCGACGCTGCTGGTGGCGCGCATGTCCGCCAGCGACGAGCGCGAGCGCCACCGCGGCATCTCCCACCACACCCTCACCGTGCTCGACCTGCTGCTGGAGCCCGTCACGGTGGCCCTGCCGGCGGGGATGCGCTCGCCCGTCGGCACGGAGCTGGCGGCCAAGCTGGGAGCTGTGTTCGGCGAGTCGGGGGGTCCCCGACCAGCGCTGTCGCTCGAGGTGGAGCGTCCTGCCAGGATCACCCGCCACGACTGGCGCAGGGGGGTCGTGGACCTGCCCGGGTACGCGGCCAGCGGGCTGCCGAGCGTGACGATGGGACGTGACCTCGCAGCCGACCCGCTGTTCTTCGCCTCGGCGCTGGCGGGAGGGGGAGCCCTCTCGGAGCTCGCGCGCGAGGCGTGCGCGCCCGCGGGAACCCCGTGAGCGTGACGCCGGGCGGACCCTCGCCCCGGCGGATCGAGCCGGTCGGCGGGGAGACCGTGTACGACGGCCGCCTCGTCCAGGTGCGGATCGAGCGATTCCGCCACGCCGACGGCGAGGAGGTGACACGGGAGATCGTCCGCCACCAGGGCGCCGTGGCGGTGGTCGCGTGCGACGGGGAGCGGGTGTGGCTCGTGCGCCAGCCCCGGGAGGCCGTCATGGATCCCGACCTGCTCGAGCTGCCGGCGGGGCGGCTCGACGTGGACGGGGAGGAGCCGCTCGCAGCCGCCAGGCGGGAGCTCGCAGAGGAGATCGGCTTCGGCGCCCGCAGCTGGGAGCCGATCCTGAGCTACTGGTCCAGCGCCGGCTTCAGCGACGAGCGGGTTCACCTGTTCCTGGCCCGCGACCTCTACGAGCATCGCGCCGACAGCGGGGAGAACGAGCGCATCGAGATCGTGCCCTGGCCGCTGGCGCAGCTGGACGTCGCGATCGTGCAGTGCGAGGACGCGAAGACCCTGATCGGGCTGCAATGGCTCGCCCGCCGGCTGAACGCCCCGTTGCACTCCCAAGGAGCGACCGGGGAGCGGGCGAACAGCTGAGGGGATGACGCCCGCCGCCACCGCACCCGCCAGCAGCAACGCCGGCGGCGCGGGCTCGGTGGAGCGGCTGATCGGCGACTTCCTCGCCTACATGGAGCTCGAGCGGGGCCTCTCCCGCAACACGCTGGAGGCGTACCGCTGCGACCTGCTGCAACTCGCCGCGTTCCTGCACGAGCGGGACCTCGACGTGCTCGAGGTCAACCACGGCGAGCTGACCGCGTTCTTCGCGTTGCTGTCCGGCGGCGACGGGGACCATCCCCCGGTTGCCCCCGCCACTCTCGCTCGCAAGGTGGCCTGCGTGCGCTCCTTCTATCGCCACCTGCGCATGGACGGAGTGATCGAGCACGATCCCACGGCCGAGCTGCGGGGGCCCCGCAAGGGCCAGCGCCTGCCGCGGGTGCTGTCCCGTGACCAGGTCGCCCGGCTGCTGGACTCGCCGCGGGGGAGCGACCCGCTGTCGCTGCGCGACCGGGCGCTGCTCGAGCTGATGTACGCGTGCGGCCTGCGCGCGTCCGAGGCGATCGGGCTGGAGCTGGCCGACGTCGACTTCGAGGAGGGGCTGCTGCGGGCGCGGGGCAAGGGCTCCAAGGAGCGGATCGTGCCGATCGGCAGCCGCGCCCTGAGCGCGGCCGGTGCCTACTGTCGCTCCGGCCGGCCGGCGCTGCTGGGAAACGCGCCGCAGGCTCGGCTGTTCCTCAACCGACGGGGGGCGCCCCTCACCAGGCAGGGCCTCTACAAGATCGTCCAGGGCCACGCCAGGCGGGTGGGCCTCGAGCGGCAGATGAGCCCGCACACGCTGCGCCACACCTTCGCCACCCACCTGCTCAGCGGCGGCTGTGACCTGCGTTCGCTGCAGGAGATGCTCGGCCACGCCGACCTGGCGACCACCCAGCTCTACACCCACCTGTCCGCGGACCGCGTCAAGGACGCGTACTTCGCAGCCCATCCCAGGGCCCGCCGCTGACGGACGCTCGCGGGGCCTCGCCGCTCGGCGCTCGGGCCCTCGGCGCTCGGCACCGGGGCCCGCGCCGCTCGGCACCGGGGCCCGCGCCGCGGGGCCCCAGGGGCCGCCGTGCGGCTTCGGCGCCGACCTAAGCTGGATAGGTGCCCGAGCTTCCCGAGGTCGAGACCATCAGGCGCCAGCTTGCCCCGCTGGTGGAGGGCGGCGTGCTCGAGGAGATCGAGGTCCTCGACCCGAGGTGGTCGCGGCCGCTCGCGCCCGAGGAGCTCGAGCTCGCGCTGCGGGGGAGGCGGGTGCAGCGGCTGAGCCGCCGCGGCAAGTACCTGGTGTGGGAGCTCTCGGGCGAGATGTACCTGGCCCAGCACCTGCGGATGACGGGCACGGTGCTCGTCGAACCCGATCCGGAGCCGGCGCACACGCGGGTGCGGATGCTGGTGGATGGCCGGCGCATCGTGATCAGCGATCCACGCCGTTTCGGGACCGGCGAGCTGCTGGCCGGCGAGGAGGCGCTCGAGCGGTTCTTCTCCTCGCGGCTCGGCCTGGAGCCGTTCGACCCGGACTTCACGGCCGCCCACCTGCGGGAGCTGACCCGCCGGCGCCGGGCGCCGATCAAGGCGGTGCTGCTCGACCAGCGACGGGTGGCGGGCGTCGGCAACATCTACGCGGACGAGGCCCTGTTCCGGGCGGGGATCCATCCGCTGAGGGCCGCCGGGACGCTCTCCACCGAGCAGCTCGAACGGCTGCGGGAGGGGGTGATCGGCTCGCTCAGCGCCGGCATCGACGCGCGCGGGGCGTCGATCGACGACTTCCGTCACGTGGACGGCGTGAAGGGCTCATTCCAGGACCGCTTCCTCGTGCACCTCCGCGAGGGCGAGCCGTGTGGCCGCTGCGGCTCGGAGATAGTCAAGATCGTCGCGGCGGGGCGGGGGACGTACGTGTGTGAGAGCTGTCAGCGACCGCCCCGCAGGCGGCGCAGGTAGGCGCTCAGGCCGCCAGCAGCTCGTCGAGGCGGCCGCTCTCGGCGGCGGCCTGGAGCTCGGCGTAGCCCCCCAGGAGACGCCCGTCGACGGTGACCTGGGGGAAGGTCATCATCCCCGTCCGCTCGACCAGCTCGACACGGCCCGCCGGGTCCTTCGTGAGGTTGACCTCCGTGAACTGCACGCCCCGCGAGCTGAGCAGGCCCTTGACCTTCCTGCAGAAGGAGCACGGGTCGGTGGTGTACAGCTTGACATCTGCCATTACTTCAAAAAGTATAGCTACCCGTACCGGGTGCCGTTACGGGGTCCATCTTCGCGCTCTCACACCCCGGTGTGGTCGTCCGCCGTCCCCCTCTGGGATGCTCCGGCGCGGGATCTAGACTCGCCCCAGGATATGCCAGGACCGCTCAGAACCGAGGCAGTCGTTTTGCGCTCGATGCGCTACGGGGAGGCCGACCGGATCCTCCACGTGTACACCCTCCACCGGGGAAGGCTGAGCGCGATCGCGAAGGGCGTGCGGCGCGCCCGGAGCCGCTTCGGGGGACGCCTGGAGCCGTTCTTCCGGCTGCAGCTGGAGCTCCACGAGGGACGGGGGGAGCTGCTGACCGTCACGGGGGCGCACACGGTGGACGGGCACGCGCGGCTGCGGGAAGACGCCAGGGCGCTGGACAGCGCCTCGCGGGCCTGCGATGCGGTGGGCCGGCTGTTCGAGACCTCCGAGCCGCACCCGGCGGTGTTCCACCTGCTGTGTCGCCAGCTAGCCCTGCTGGACGAGCGGGCCGGGTCCACCGGCTCGGCCCGGCCGTGGGCGGGAGCGCTCTCCTTCCGGCTCAAGCTGCTGCTCGCCGCCGGGCTCGCGCCCCAGCTCGGGGCGTGTGCCAACTGCGGCTCGCCCGAGCACGTGGTCGGCTTCTCGGGGGCCGCCGGAGGGGTCGTGTGCAGCGCCTGCGAGGCGGGCTCGTTCGGGCTCTCGCGGGAGGCGCACGAGTTCATGACCCAGGCCCTCGGACGGGCCCTCGCCGAGACCCCCGAAGCCTCCGACGCGGCGCTGCGGCAGGTCGAGCGGGCGATCTCCGCCACGCTCGAGCACCACGCCCACGTGCGGCTCGCGCCGGCGGCGGCGGCGTAGCGCGCGAGGGGAACCTCGCCCGACGCGGCTATCTTTGCAACCGATGGCCGAGGGACTGCCGATCTCCTACGAGCTGCTCGGGACAGGGGTGCCCGTGTACTCGAGCGACGGTCAGCAGGTGGGGACCGTGGGGAGCGTCCTCAGCGCCCCCGAGGAGGACATCTTCCACGGGCTGCTGATCTACGACGACGCCAAACAGCTGCGCTTCGTGGAGGCGTCGTCGATCGCCTCGCTGCACGAGCACGGTGTCGACCTGCGGGTCGATGCCGCGGCGGCCCACGAGCTCCCCCCGCCCGAGCACCGTGCCCCGGTCTTCACCGAGGATCCGGGCGAGGTGTCCAAGTGGCACCACTGGGTCCACAAGCTCACGCGTGGCGGGTACGACTGGAAACGCGGGAGCTGAGCACGACCGTCCCGGAGACCGTCGCCGAGGAGTTCGCAGCGCGGATCGCGGCCCAGGAGCAGGAGCTGCTCTCGCCGCTGGCGGCGCGGTCCTATCCCGCCCGGCGTGAGCACTCCGAGGAGGACTGCTCGCTGCGCACGCCCTTCCAGCGCGACCGCGACCGGATCGTCCACGGCAAGGCGTTCAGGCGCCTGACGCACAAGACACAGGTGTTCGTGGCGCCCCGCGGCGACCACTACCGCACGCGCCTCACCCACACGCTGGAGGTGACCACAATCTCGCGGACCGTGGCGCGGGCGCTGCGTCTCAACGAGGATCTCGTGGAGGCCATCGGGCTGGGGCACGACCTCGGCCACCCGCCGTTCGGGCACATCGGAGAGGAGGCCCTCGACGCGTGCCTGAAACAGCGGTTCGGGCGCGACTTCCGCCACTACGAGCATTCCCTGAGGGTGGTCGAGCACCTCGAGCGGGACGGGCGGGGGCTCAACCTCACCGAGCAGGTCCGCGACGGGATCGTCTGCCATTCCTCGCGGGCACCGCTGCCGCAGACCCTGGAGGGGCAGATCGTGCGGGTGATCGACCGCGTCGCCTACATCAACCACGACATCGACGACGCTGTGCGGGCGGGTCTGCTGGACGAGCGACAACTCCCCCGGGACGCGATCGAGGTGCTTGGCCCCACCGGCTCGGCGCGGATCGACGCGCTCGTCCACGACATGGTGGAGCACTCGGCCGAGCGCGGGGAGATCGCGCAGGGGCCCCTGGCCGGCCCGGCGATGAGCGAGCTGAGGGACTTCATGTTCGAGCGTGTGTACCTCGGGCCGGCGGTAAGGGAGGAGTACGCCAAGATCACCGAGGTGATCCGGAGGCTGTTCGCCCACTACGTGGAGCATCCCGAGCTGCTGCCGGCAGGGCAGGACGGCGCCGACCTCGCGCAGCGGGTGACCGACTACCTCGCGGGTATGACTGACCGGTACGCGATCCGGGCGTACACCGAGCTCCAGGTGCCGCGGGCTTTCGCCCGATAGGTTGGCCCCGGTGGCGCTGTACACGAGCGACTCGAAGGAACGCGTCCGGGAGGCGGTGGACTTCCTCGAGCTGGTGGGTGCGCGGACCGAGCTGCGGCGAGCCGGCCCCGCCCGCTACGAGGGCCTGTGTCCCTTCCACGACGAGCGCACCCCTTCGTTCGGGATCGACCCCGTGCAGAAGGTCTACCACTGCTTCGGCTGCCAGGCCTCGGGGGACGTGTTCACGTTCGTGCAGGAGACCGAGGGCGTGGACTTCAAGGAGGCCCTCGAGCTGCTGGCCGAGCGCAGCGGTGTGGAGCTCGTGCCCGAGCGGGAGGACCCGAAGGAGGAGGAACGGCGCCGCGGGCGTGCACGGCTGCTCGAGCTCGTGGGGCGCACCGCCGCCTACTACGCCCGCTACCTGTGGGAGTCCGAGGAGGCAGACCGGGCGCGGGCTTACCTGGCCGAGAGGGGCCTCAGCGAGGAGATCCTGAGGGAGTTCGCGGTCGGACACGCGCCCAGCGCGTGGGACCGCGTGCTGCTCGCCTCCCGCCGCTCGGGATTCTCCGAGCAGGAGCTGTCCGAAACAGGCCTCACGCAGCGCTCGAAGCAGGACGGGCGCCCGTATGACCGCTTCCGGGGGAGGATCATGTTCCCGCTGGCGGACATCCGGGGGAGGGTGCTGGGCTTCGGCGCGAGGGCGATGAGGGACGACCAGCGGCCGAAGTACCTGAACACCTCCGACAACGCGATCTACCACAAGGGCTCCAACCTGTTCGCGGCGCACCTCGCGCGGGCGCATGCGGCCAGGGCGGGGCAGGTGATCCTGTGCGAGGGCTACACAGACACGCTCGCCCTGCACCAGGCGGGGATGCGCAACGCGGTGGGGCTGATGGGGACCGCGCTCACCGACGATCAGGTCGCCGAGCTGGCGAGGATGGCCAACACCGTCCTGCTCGCGCTGGACGCGGACAGCGCCGGCCAGGAGGCGATGCTCCGGGCCGCACGCCTGGCGGCCAAGAAGCGCCTGGAGCTTCGCGTGGTCGAGCTTCCCGAGGGCACCGACCCCGCGGAGCTGATCCAGCGTGAGGGTCCAGAGGCGATGGCGAGTGCCGTGCAGAGCACGGTGCCGTTCGTCCGCTTCCAGGTCGAGCGGGTGCTCCAGAAGGGCGACGACTCGAGCTCGGAGGGCCGTGACAAGATGCTCGAAGAGCTGCGGCCGCTGTTCAGGGACCTGCCCGAGAGCGCTACGCGGATGGAGCTCACGAGACTCGTCTCCAATCGCTTGGCGCTACCGGACCGCCTCGCCGAGAAGGCGCTGTCGGCCCCCGGGGGTGCGCCGGGTGCGCGGGGTCCTTCGGTCACGCGCGGCGGCGCGGAGGCGGCGGGTCAGACGGCCGGGCGCTCGCCAACGGGCGACGGCGGTGAGCTCACGGCGGGGCAGCAGGGGCTCGAGTCCGAGCTCCAGGCCCGCGAGGAGACCGAGAGGGCCTTTCTGGCTTTGTGCATCGCGTCCCCCCGGGAGGGCGCCGAGATGCTAGGTGTGATGGATCTCGAGCAGCACTTCGCGAGCCCGCTGGTACGAAGGGCGGCGGCGAGGCTCCGCGCCGGGGACCTCGCCGAGCCGATGAAGGACCCGCCGGGGGCAGTGGCGCTCGAGGAAGATCCCCAGCTCAAGAAGCTGCTGGCGGAGTTGATCGTGGCGGCCGGGAGGGAGCACCCAGACAGCGCCATGCTCGAGGTCCAGCGCCTCCAGCTCGAGCTCGCCGGCGTGGAGAGAGAGATCCAGCGTGCGAGGGGGAGTGGGGGCGGCGAGATCACGCGCCTGGCCCGGCGCAAGGCCGAGATCAAGCACGAGTTCGACGAGGCCAACGAGCGCGTGCTCGAGGGGAGTCCGAACGGCACTGGGTGAGGGGCGGCCGCGAGAGGGTCTCCTCCCAAGCGGCCGCGAGACTGGTCCTGTGGACCGCTCACAGCTGATATGGCGTGGGTTTTGTCAAGTGGCAGGGGTGAAAGCCTCGCGTTTGCGGGGCTTTTTTTGTTGGTCGGGAGGGCGGGGTGTCGGGCTCGGTGTCGGCGTTGCCAGTCTGATGATGCGGGGGTTGGGTACCCCAGGGCCCGGTTTCGTGCTGCCGGTGAATCGCTGCGCGAAGTGCAACAGCGACGGCGTCACGAAGCGCAGGCGGCGCGTCACGCGGATACTTGTGGAGGAGGCCGGGGGAGCGTGTCGCCTCTGTGGCTACAGCAGATGCCTGGCGGCGCTCGAGTTTCACCACGTCGCCCCGGCGGACAAGCAATTCAACTTGAGTCGCCGTGGTGTGACGAGGTCGATCGAGCGAGCCCGCGCCGAGGCGCGCACGTGCATTCTGCTCTGTTCGAACTGCCACGCCGAGGTTGAGGCCGGCGTTGCGGTGCTCACGGATCCAGATCGGCCTGCCGTACAATGAGCCCGCCGGACCCGATGGTCCGGGGTAGCCCGATCCGGGGTAGCTCAATGGCAGAGTAGTCGGCTGTTAACCGATTGGTTGTGGGTTCGAGTCCCACCCCCGGAGCTCTCCTCTCACGCCGGTGAAGGCACGACCGCCGACGCTGGTGTGCTCTGAAACGCACCCAGCCCGGGCCACCAAGGCGCCTCGCCCGAGGCCTCGAGCGGGCGTAGACGCACGAAGGCCGATTCGCTGTGAAACGGTCGCTCCGCGTGTGACCGCACCGCCTGCCGGTGGCCGTCGGCGCCACTGCCGGCGATGTATTCGCGCATCGCCGCGAAGCTATGCCACACCGAGAAGGTCGACACCAGCCTCGGCGGCCGCGCGAGCCCGCTGGAGGCGAGCATCGCTCCGCCCGCCAGCGCGTCGCGCTCCGCCCGTGCGCTCGCTTTGAGGAAGCGGACCACCTGCGACGGGCGCAGCCGGCCGAGCGTGAGCGCTGCCACGGGCTCGTCCGGGTCCATCGGCACGGGGCACCCCTCGATCGCCTCGAGGCCGCGCCACGACCCGAAGATGCGCATCGGCTGCATGCGCATCTGCCAGCCGGCAGCGAGCACGATGCCGGCCTCGTGCTCCTCCTGGAAGCGTTCGAGCGCCTCCTCGTCGGTCCAGAACGCGAACGCCGCCACGCGGTGGCGGTCGGGGCGGGGCAGCAGCCGCTCGGTGAGGGGGGAGGCGAGCACCACCTCGCCCGCCAGCAGCCCTGAAACCCCGCCGATCCTCCCTTTCACCAGCGTCCGTAGCGCCACGGACGACTCCAGCTCTCGCATGTGCAGTGAAGCGATCACGACGATCCCTCCCGTGATTTGTTACCATTGGGTGTACCAGATGGTAACAAAGGACGAGCAATCACGCAGAGCCACGACGACGCGCTTGAAGGGACCCCAGCGCCGCGAGCTGCTGGAAGGGGCCGCTGCCCGCCTGTTCGCCGAGCAGGGGTACGAGGCCACCACCGTCGAGCAGATCTGCCGGGCGGCCGGCGTCAGCAAGCCGATGCTCTACCGGCACTTCGAGTCCAAGCAGGAGCTCGCCCGCAAGCTGCTCGAGCGTCGCCGCGACGAGCTCGCCGCTGCGCCGCTCGACGAGTTCGTGCGCCGGCCCGACGTGGGTTCGCTGCGGGCCATGACCGACAGTTGGTTCGCCCACGTGGAAGCCCACCCCGACAGCTGCAGGTTCCTGTTTCGCGACATCACCGGCGACGCGGAGCTCGCACAGCTCCAGCAGGAGCTCCGCCACTGGCAGCGCTCGGCCGACGTCGCGCTGCTGCGTGAGCTCGCCCCCGGGATCCCCGAGCACGAGCTCGAGCCGCTCGGAGAGGCGATTCGCAGCACGCTCTACGGTGTCGCCCTCTGGTGGCTGGATCACGAGTCCGTGCCGCGGTCGACCGTCGTGGACGCGATCTTCCGTCTCACGAGCGGACTCACCGGCGGCCACGCCCCGGAGGTCTCGCGGTGAGCGCCCCCGCCGGCGCCCGCAGCCCGGGGCCCGACGGCCGGGCTCACGCCCCGTTTGCGCTGTGGAACCGCACGGGCAACCGCCTGGTGGCCCTGCTGGTGCGCTCGCCGCTGCATCCCCTGGTCGACCGGCGGCTGGCGCTGATCACCTACACAGGGCGCGTGAGCGGGCGCTCCTACACGATCCCCGTGATGTACGAGCCCACCGACTCGGGAATCGAGATCCCGGTGATGTGGCCCGAGCGCAAGCGCTGGTGGCGCAACCTGCGCGAGCAGGCCGACGTGCGCCTGCACCTACGCGGCCGCGATCACGCGGCGCGCGCGATCGCACGCGAGCACGACGGTCAGGTGAGCGTCGAGGTGCGACTCGGCGAGGCGGGCGACGGCAGCATCTCCTCGAGCAGCTCCGCCGCCGCCCGGCCACTGTCGTGACCCGCCGCCCAGGCCGCCATCTCACGGGCACGGGCGGCGATCCGCTCGTCGCCCAGAATCCGTTCCAGGCCTAGCCGTACCGAGCGAGGACCGAGCAGGCGCGGCGGGATGCGCACCCCGGCGCCCGCCCAGTCGAGCCTGGCGGCGTTCTCGCTCATGTCCCCCACCGCGGGACACGCAAGCACGGGAACCCCGCTGGTGAGGGCGCGCACCAGCGTTCCGTGACCGGCGTGGCACACGACCACGTCGCAGCGGGGCATCGTGCGCGAGTAGGACAGCCACTCCACCACCGTGGTGTTGGCGGGGACCTTCAGGGGCGTGCGCGGCAGGCGTCCGTTGTAGGTCGCCAACACACGCACGGGCAGCTCCGCGAGCCCCTCCAGCGAGGCCCGCAGGAGTGCCAGATCCGGGTCATGGGCGGTCGACGGCGCCACCAGCACGAGCGGGGCGCTCCCGTGGGGGACCGCTACCTCGGCCGCGGGCGGCTCCCACATCAGCGGTCCCACGACATGCGCCCATGGTGGCCAGCTGCGCGGGTACTCGAGCTGCGGGAGCGTGCCCACCAGCGCGAGCGCGCGACTGATGCCGCCGTGGGGGTGGGAGAGCGCCGGCAGTCCCAGCACGGCTCGCGTCTCGTTGAGTTCGTTGCGTCCCCGCTCGCGACCCTTCGCCACCGGCGTCTGCGCCGCCCGCCACAACGCGCGCCCCACCGGCGTGCGCGGCAGCCTGGCCCCGATCGAGTACACGGGAAAGCCATCGCCCGCGTCGGGGTAGACGTGGGGGATGAGGGTCGCGAGCGGGACCCCGGCGAGCTCGGCGGCGAGTGCCGGGGCGAGTGTGAGGATGTCCGCCACCACGACCTCCGGCGACAGCTCGTGCACAGCCGGCAGGGTGTCGCGGGTGGCCTCCACCACGGCCTCGTAGAAGTCCAGCGGCTCGGAGCCGGTCGGGAACACCCGGTACTCGGGTGCCGGGAGGAACCGCATGCCCTCGGCCTCGACGTGCTCGCGCCAGCGCATCCACGTCTGCAGGGAGACGTCGTGGCCGCGCGCCAGCAGCGCCCGCCCGAGGGCGATCATCGGGAATGCGTGCCCAGGATCGCCGAAGGCACCGAGCAGGAAGCGTCGGCGCCCCCGTCCGGGCTCGGCGCGTCCCTCCAGGGCGCTCACACCGCGCCGGACCTCGGCGCTAGGACGCCAGCTCGGCGACCAGGCGCAGCTGCTGCAGGCGGTCCTCGGCCGTGAACGCCGTGGGGGTCACACCGAGGGTGCCTACGCCCGCATCCCGGTAGACGGCCAGGCGTTCGCGGACTCGATCGGGCGGGCCGCACAGGGAGACCGTGTCGATCAGCGCGTCGGGGATGGCCGCCATCGCCTCCTCGCGCTTGCCTTCCAGGTACAGATCCTGGATCCGTTTGGCGTCCTCCTCGAACCCGTAGCGGCACACGAGCTGGTTGTAGAAGTTCTGCTTGCGGGAGCCCATGCCGCCCACGTACAGCGCGATGAACGGTCGCATGCTGTTGCGGGCGCCCTCCAGGTCGTCGGTCACGTTGACGCTGACGGTGGGGGCGATGTCGAAGCCGTCGAGCGATTTCCCCGAGCGAGCGGCGCCTTCTTCCAGCAGCGGGCGCAGCTCGGAGACGTGCTCGGGAGAGAAGAGCGTCGGGATCCAGCCGTCGGCGATCTCGCCGGCGAGGGCGGTGTTCTTCGGGCCGATCGCGGCGATGTAGATCGGGATCCGCTCCTGCACGGGGGAGATCGTCAGCTTCAGCGCCTTGCCGGGGCCGTCGGGGAGCGGCAGTTCGAGCGTCTCCCCCTGGAAGTCGACTCGTTCGCGTGCCAGCGCCATGCGCAGCACCGCCACGTACTCGCGCGTGCGCTGGAGCTGCTTGGCGAACCGCTGCCCGTGCCAGCCCTCCGCGACCTGGGGACCGGAGGAGCCGATTCCCAGCAGCATCCTTCCGTTGGAGAGCTGGTCGATCGTGGCCGCCGTCATGGCCGTCATCGCCGCGGAGCGGGCGGGCATCTGGAAGATCCCTGAGCCGAGACGGATCTTCGAGGTCTGGCCCGCGAGCCACCCCAGCACGGTGGCCGCGTCAGATCCGTAGGCCTCCGCGGCCCACACGGAGTCGTACCCGAGGCGCTCGGCCTCCTGCACGATCGTGAGCTGGTCCTCCGAGCTGAGGCCCATACCCCAGTAACCGATGTGCACGCCGAGCTTCATCCGCAAGTTTCCTTTCAGGGGCAGGGATTTCTTGGCTGGTTGGGACGGCGTGCCGTAGGCTTGGCGCGCCTTCGCCCGCGGGCCCGCGACGCCCCCGGAGGCGACAGCCTATGCCAAAGCGCCGCTCTCGCCACAGCCGCCAGCCAGGATCGCTGACTGCGCTGCGCCTCGCGATCGACTGCATGCCGGTGGCCACCCGGCAGGCGATGCTCGCGGGCGTGCGCGACAACCAGCGGATCATCGCCGGGGCCTACGTGGACGCAGACGGCGGCGTGTGCCCGATGCTGGCGGCCCACCGCCGCGGGGGACGGACCGACTTCCTCTCGTTCGCGCACTCGTGGGACCGCTTCACGAAAGCCCGCGGCAGGGCCCAGCGGGCCACCGCCAGGGAGGTCGCGATCCTCGTCTCCCAGCTCGAGGACAGCCTCGAGAGCGCCGACGGCCTCGAGCTCGACCGAGCGATCGCCGATCACCGCAGGCTGCGACGGGAGCGCCTGCGCCACGTGCACCGGCCCGACGAGACGCTGCCACACACGCCGGCGCCGTTCGGTGTGCTCGACCCCCGCGGGGAGATTCGCGCGCGGCGGCTGTGGCGTGCGTCGGGCGCGCTGCGGCGCGCTGCTACAGAGCGTCGCCCGGCCGCACGAACATGATCTCCGGGACCACGCACGCCGGGGACAGCTTCAGCATGTAGCGGACCGACTCCGCGACGTCCTCGGGACGGATCATGGAGTCGGCCGGGACGTGCTCCTTGACGAAGTCGGTCATCGGGGTGTCGACGAACGCGGGGCACAGAGCCGTGGACTTGATGCCGTCGCCCCCGAGTTCCTTGTTCATCGCCTCGGTGAACCCGACCACACCGTGCTTGGTGGCGGAGTACACCGACAGCCAACCCTCGCCGCGCTTGCCCGAGATCGAGGACGTGTTGACCACGAGCGCGTTGCGATGCTCCTCGCCGGCCGCCCTCAGCATCGGGATGGCTTCGCGGTAGAACAGGAAGATCGAGCGCAGGTTGATGTTCAGCTGCAGGTCGATGAACTTCGTTTGCATCTCCCCGACGGCCGCCCCGACGCCCACGCCGGCGTTGTTGACCAGCACGTCCAGCCGCCCGTAGCGTTCGCGGTGGGCCTCCACGATCCGCTTGATCTCCGCCTCGTCGGAGAGGTTGGCCGCAAACGACTGCAGCTCGAAGCCTTCACCCCGCAGGCCCTCGGCCGCCGCCTCGAGCTTCTCGGGACGGCGTGCGGCGATCGTCAGCCCGTGGCCCTCTTCGCCGAGCACCTTCGCGATCGCCAGGCCGATCCCGCTGGAAGCCCCCGTAACAATCGCTGCCCGCGCTGCCGCCATGCCAATTCTCCCTCGGTGGTGTGGCCAATAGTTCGCGCCGCCGGCGCAACGCCGACCGCGGCGGCGGGAGTCTTCCACATCTCGCTGGTAGCGTCCCCGGCGCGCGGCCGGACCGCTCCGCGGACCGCGCCGTGACGGGCCCGTAGCTCAGTTGGTCAGAGCTGCCGACTCATAATCGGTAGGTCCCTGGTTCGAGTCCAGGCGGGCCCACTCCAGGAAAGGCCCGCGACCGCGGGGTTTTTCTTTACCTCGATGGTGGGGAATAGGCACGGAAACGGCGCTCGGGGCCAACCTCGGGGCCACCGGGTGCTCTGACGTTGTCTCGGCAGCGGCTCGGCGGCGCGACTTGGGTCGGGGTGATCTTCAGCGGATGTCGAATCTCATGGGTCTTGTCCGCCTCTGCCCAGGCGTAGAGCGACGGCCGCTAGTCGAGCAGGGGGTTGGATGGATCGCTGATGACGTCGATGTCAGCGGGCTTGTAGCCGGGCAGTCGTCGCTTGGCTTTATCCGTCCATCGCTCCCCGGCCGCGAAGGCGAGCAGTCGTTCAATGCCTCCGTCGCCCGACGGACGACCTCGACGTTCTCCTGCGACATCGCCTACTCCTCCAGTCCCACGGCTTTGAGCGCCTCACCGTGGTCGAGATAGGTCCTGACCCGCGAGATCTTGCCGTCGCGAATATCGAAGATCTGCCCCATCGCCTCATCGATCCGTCCGCCGCTGCTCGCTCCACGTCCTTGGACCCGGCTGAGAACAAGAACCTGGTCCCGGCCGAGGTCGCGGAAGTCCTCGCTCAGCACACGGTACTCCGCCCAGGTATCGCTGACATCACGAAGGTAAGACTCGATGCCCTCGCGTCCCCGCAGAGCGCCGCCGCCGAAACTTACCGGCACCGCAGGAAACCACTCGATGTCCGGGGTCACGCACTCGAAGATCGCATCGGCATCGCGCCCGTTGAATGCGTCGATCACGCGCTTGGCAAGCTTCACGTTGTCCTGCGACACCGCCTACTCCTCCAGGCCCACGGCTTTGAGGGCTTGCGACGCGGTGGCATAGATGTCCAAGCGGACGATCTTTCCATCACGCATCGTGTGGACAAACCAGAAATCCGCCTCGATACGTGCGCCGCTCTGGGCGCCGACGGCGCATTGATGGATGCGAACCAGCACCTGCTCGTCGTTGGCGTCCATGAACTCCTCTGGCTGCATCTCGAACTCGTCGAACCCGTCGGTTCAGTCGGCGAGCATCTGCAAGACACCTTCCGGCCCGTGGTAGGGCACGACGTCGGGCATGGGCGCCACCCGCGTCGAAACGCAGTCATCAGCGAACTCGCCGAACGCCGCCTCGCGCTCACCCCGCAGGAAGGCGCGGTATCCCCGCCTGACGACCTCGACGTTCTCCTGCGACACCGCCTACTCCTGCAGGCCCGCCGCTTCGAAGGCGTCCGCTCGATCGGCGAACAGTTCAATACGGCCAATCTTGCCCGCTTCGACCGCGTGGATGTAGGCGAGGCTCCAATCGATCGGTACTCCGCTGGAGCGTCCCCGACCGCTGTGGCGCGCAACCGTGAACACGCGCTCGCCGATCGCCCCCATCTCCTGGATGTGGAACTGATAGCCCCTGGCAAACGAGCGAAACCAATCACCAAACCACTCGCCAACCGCATCGCGCCCGGCGAAGACCCCGGCTTTGAAGGGGACAGCGCGCTCGTCGACTACGAGCACCACGTCGTCGGCCCACGCCGCCATGGCCGCAGCGAAGTCTCCTCGGTTGACCGCGTCGTAATACCGCTCTACCACCTCCAAGTTCTCCTGCGACACCGCCTACGCCTCCAGCCCCACGGCTTTGAGGGCCTGCTGCTGGTCGGAATACATCTTGAGATACGTAATCAGGCCATCGCGGATCGCGATCAGGTGCGCCATCGGGAACTCCATCGGGACGCCGGTTTGCGTGGGTCTGAACGCGAAGCGCAAAAGGACGAGGACCCGCCCATCAGGCAGTTCTTTGAACTCGTCCGGCATAAAACGCATGTCGGCGAACGACTCTCTGACCTGTGTCAACCAGTCCATGACGCCTTGGTGACCATGGAATACCCCGGCAATCGGCGACTCCTCAGGATTGCGCCACTCGATCTGCTCATCAAGCAGCGGCATGATTCCGTCAAAGTCATCGCGGGCGAACGCCTCGTAACCGCGGCGGAGAATCTCCACGTTCTCCTGGGACATCACCTACTCCTTCAGGCCGAGGTCGGCAATGGCGTTGGCTCGGTCAAAGTAGGTGACGATTCTCGTCACCTTGCCAGCGTGGATCTCGAACACTTCCGCTCCCTTCTGGGCGATCGCCATGCCGCTCGCCTTGCCGCGTGCGCTGGCGTTGGTGAGCACGAGAACTCGTTCGGCGTCAATCTCGCGGTAGTCCTCTGCCTCGTTGCGAAAGTCCGCGAGCGCTCCGAAGAGACTGCGCATTGCGGCGACCAGTCCATCCCGCCCAATCAGGCGGCCCGGTTCGACTCCGTCGGCACGCACGTACTCGATCTCAGGGTCCGCCCAGTCGGCAGTTCCAAAGTCGCCGTGCCCGATGGCCGCGTAGATCGAGCGCACGAGGTCCAGGTTCTCCGACACCGCCTACTCCTCCAGCCCCACGGCTTTGAGGGCTTCGGCACGGTCGGCGTAGTCCTCGATCCGAGTGATCAGGCCATCTCGGAGCCAGAAGACCGAGAACGCCCGCCAGGGGCTCACCACCGCGCTCGCTCGCGCATGGCCGCTGAACTGCACTCGCGCGATCACGGCGTCGCCATAGTCGCGCACGGACGTGGCCGTGATCGTGAAGTCATCTGCCCAAGCTTCGTAGAAGCTTTCGAGAAAGCCTCGGAACTCGCCAAGGCCGCGGTACGTGCCGCTCTCCGTGAAGTTCGCAACAGGGCGGTAGACCAAGTCTGGCGAGAGGAAGGCGGGATCGGGATACATGCGGGCGGAATGCGCGCGTTCGTACCAGCGCCTAACGATCTCCACGTTCTCTTGCGACATCGCCTACTCCTGCAGGCCCGCTGCGCGCAACGCGTCGGCCGCGGCCGAGTATGTCTGTGCGAAGACGATCTTGCCCCCGCGAAACCGAAAGAGAGCCGCGAACCGCTGCGACATCTCGACACCTTTCATCCTGCCTTCGCCCCGCCCGACGACCACGACGGCAGCTCCGTTAGAACTGAAGGTTTCCGGAGTGAAGCGGAAGGTCTGATCCCAAGCTCCTTGTACGTCTCGCCACCATTCCCGATAACCCGCGCCACCCCGGTACGAGGCGGCACCGAGCATCGCTCCGCCGAACGCGGGTCGCCACTCCAAGTTTGCGTCCCAATCGGCAAGCAGCGCGTCGAGGTCGCCACGGTAAACGCATCGAATCCACGCTTGACGACCTCCACGTTCTCCTGCGACATCGCCTACTCCTCCAGCCCCGCCGCCCGCAACGCCTCGTCGTGATCGAGATAGCCCTGTGCGCGCCACCACTTGCCGTCGCGGAAGTCGAAGATCGCTGCGTATGGGGAGTCCACCGCCGCGCCGCTGCCTCGCCCGCGCCCTTCGGTGTGACCGATTGCGAGTACTCGCTCGCCGAGATCGCGAACGTCGTCGGCGTTGATGCGGAACCCCTCCCAGGTTTCGTCGATCATCTCGAAATATCGCCGAAGGCCGTCACGTCCCCGGATGCCACTTGTCTCGACGGATCCGGCAACCGCAGGAAGGAGCACGTAGTCCTCGGTCGCCAATTCCAACTGCGCGTCGAGGTCGCGCCGGTTGTACGCGTCGAAAGCGGCTCTCACGATCGCCACGTTCTCCTGCGACACCGCCTACTCCTCCAGGCCGAGGTCGGCGAGGGCGTTGTCGCGGAGAGCGTAGAGCACGAGCTTTGTCACCTTGCCGTTGGTGACGTAGAACAGACACGCGCCCTTCGATGTTGTTTGGCCGACCTCCAAGCCGCTCGTCTTCCCGCGCCCGCCGAAGTGATGGAAGACGAGCACTCGCTCGGCGTCAAGCTCGCGATACTCCTCGGCCTCGGCACGGAAGTCGTCCCAGTCAGCCAGCCATTCACGCCAGCCCGTGGCCATCGCCGTCAGTCCCGTCATACGGCTCGGAGACGGCCCGTCGAGCGTGGCCCACTCCATGTCGGGATCGCCCCATTCGGCAGTACGGCTCCAATCGCCGCGTTCCCAGTCCGCGTAGATCGAGCGCACAAGGTCCAGGTTGTCCGACATCGCCTACCCCTCCAGCCCCACAGCTTTGAGGGCCTCCGCGCGGTCGAGATGAAAGTCGATGCGGGCGATCTTGCCTTTGCGCAGTGTCATGACCGTCGAGACCTCGATGTTGATGTCAGGGCCACGGCCTACAGCACGCCAAATCTGCCTCACGACGACCCGGTCACCCGCGTCGATCAAGTCAACCAATTCAAGGGCGTCGGAACCGAATGCCTCGCGTTGGCGCTCCCACTGGCGGATGACTGCATCTCGGCCCATTACGGGCTCAGATCCCTCCGGCCAACCCTCCGCATATCGCACGACGATGTAGGGGTCGTACATCTCTCGGTACGCGGTCATGTCTCCTCCATTCCACACCGCAACGCTGCCGCGCACGATCTCCATGTTCTCCTCCGACACCGCCTACTCCTCCAGCCCGAGGTCGGCGAGAGCGCCGTCGCGGTCCATGTAGCGGATCATCCGCGTCACCCTGCCGTCACGGATCTCAAAGACCCAGGCTCCATTTGTCTCAAGTTCTCCGAGGTCCAGCCCGCTCGTCTTGCCGTGGCCGACCTGGCGATCGAGCACGATCACTCTGTCGTCCCCCAAGCGACGGTATTCGTCCGCCGTCAGACGAAACCGCTCCCAGAGACGTAGCCAGGCATGGAACTGTTCGGCCATCTCTGCCAGACCCGTCCAGGAGCCGGGCTCCAGCCCGTCGGCAGTCATGTACTCAATTTCAGGGTGCGCCCACTCTGCGTGGCTGAAGTCGCCGCGTTCCCACGCGGAGTAGATCGAGCGCACAAGGTCCAGGTTCTCCGACATCGCCTACCCCGGTTTCCCGTCGGGACGCCCGACCTCACCGAGAGCGATCCGAACCCAGTCGTGCTCACTACCGGGATTGAGGTCCGCAAGGAACTCAGGCAGCGACCCATGCCAGCAATATCGCGCGGTGTCGGTTGCTTGGGCTGCCACCGCCCGTGTCATCTCCGGTTCGCGACACCTGACAAACAAAATGGCCGCGTGCGGCCCGCCTTCGGCGAGGATCTCGTGCGCACGGCGCTCGTTCTGCCCCACGTGGGCGGCGCGTACGTGAGCGGCATGCACTCCAGCGCGCGTGCCTTTCAACGTCGAGAGCAGCCCCATGAATCCGACCATGACGGACATCGACACACGGATGCCCGCCGCCACCACTGCCCCGCCGGTCAAGACTCGCGACTGGGTGAGCTTCAACGAACCGTCGCGGTTGCCGCTAACGACAAGAGCACTCGCGCCTCCCGTCCGCGCTCGCTTGCGGAATCCGCGCCCGAGCGACACCAGCATGTGCTCCGCGGCACGGCGGCTATCGAAGCTGGCAAGCACCACCGAGTCGAGGGAGGGCGTCGCGGACCCCGCAGGCATCGCCCGCCCAGTATCCCGTCTATGGCAGGACGCTGCGAGACACGCAGACACCCCGGCCCCCCGCGAAGGTCTGGGAGCCATCTGGCTGACCCGCTCCGAGTCAGAATCTCCGACCAAAGGGATCTGGCCTTTGGGGAGGGGGGTCGTAATGGGAGAGGGGGCTGAGCACAGGAATGGTCGTCTTGCGGGCACGAGCGATGCTCCGGAAATCCCGGAGGCTCCTGGGGATCTTGGGGCGGCTGGGCTCGCTGTGTGGGGATGGGTTTGCTCTGAGCAGCAGATTCGGGAGGCTGACCGGCTGAGTGTTGAGCGGCTGTGCCGGTTGGAGGATGAAGCGTCGAGCTTGCGGGCGGTGCTGGCGGCGGATGGGCCGGTGTCGCGGCGTCCGATGCAGAACTCGCGGGCCGAGGCGATCGGCGAGGACGTTTGTGGTGCATCCGGCCCTGACGCCGTTGCGGAAAATCGGGATGGAGGCGGCAACGCTGTGCAACGCGCTCGGCTTGACACATTCTCCTGCGACGCCGCCTACTCCTCCAGCCCCACGGCTTTGACGGCCTCGCCTCGGGTACGAAAGTTGCCCCACCAGACGCACTTCCCCCGTCGCCAGCGAGCGACCGAGTAGATCGTCCAGTCCGTGGGTATGTCGCTGCCTGCGCCGTGACCGCGAAGACGCAGCGTTCCGAGCGTCAGGTCTTCAACGGGGCGCAGTTCGACAACCTCAACGGTGACGTCGGGCCAGGTGTCGAACAGGGTGTCCCACCAACGGCGAATGCCGTCATGGCCATGATGACCGCCCTCGATGGGAGCCAGGGACGAGACCGCCTCGATGTCATCGTCAACCAGCGCGAGATAGGCATCCAGGTCGCGACGGTTGATCGCGTCCATGCTTCGGCGAACAAGCTCCACGTTCTCCTGCGACACCGCCTACTCCTCCAGGCCGAACTCAGCGAGGGCGTTGGCGCGGTCCCAGTAGATGGCTAGCTTCGTCACCTTCCCAGCTTGTACGTGGAACAGGTTCACTGCGACTTGCCCGACCTCCAGTCCGCTTGTCTTGCCTCGCCCGCTGACGCGTAGCAAGACGAGGACACGCTCCGCGTCGAGCACCACGTACTCCTCGGTTTCGCAACGCCAGTCATTCCACGCCCGAAAAAGGGCGCGCGTGCCTTCGATGAGGCCGGCGCGTCCGTGCCAGACGCCTGCGTCAGGTCCATCGGCCATGACGAAGTCGATGTTGGGATCGATCCAGTCGCCCGACCCGCCGAAGAAGTCCCCGCGTTCCCAGTCCGCGTAGATCGAGCGCACGAGGTCGAGGTTCTCGGACATCGCCTACCCCCGTTCCTGTGCGAGGCGTTCGGCGGCAGCACGGCCCGCGTCTACCTCGTAGACGCTAAGGCACGCGATCAATCCTCCTACCCAGACGAAGACCCATCCCTCGCGTTGTCGAACGTGACCGGCGCTGCCAGCCGGACGACCGTCCTGGACGACCACGGCACACACCACCCCATTGCCGAGGTGGCGTACTTCCTCAAGCCCGAACTCCAACGCCTCGTAGGTGTCAAACCAGTTCTGCAAGAAGCCGCGAATGGCCGCCCGTCCCTCGAAGTGGTCCCCCAACGCCCTCCCGTCGAAGGTCGCATCTTCGGCGAAGCTGCTGGCAACCGCGTCGAGATCACGACGATTCGCCGCCTCGATACTGCTCCGCGTCAGCCCCACCAGGTCGGGGGTCGTGGACTCCTCAGGCATCGCCCGCCCAGTATCCCCCGTAGAGCGGCACCGTGTGAGGGACGCAGACACCCCGGCCCCCGTCGAACCTTTGGGGCGTCTCTAGCTGACCCGCCCCAGGTCGCATTTCCGACCGAAGGGGGTTCGGCTTTTGGGGGAGGGGGGTCGTGATGGGAGAGGAGGCTAAGCACAGGGATGGCCGTGTCGCGGGCACGGACGCGTCGAGCGGCGGTCGGGAGGTCCCGCAGGGCCGCCAGCGTCCGCGAGGCGGTCGAGCGGTGCCGTGAGTGAACAGGCCGGCCGTTCCCCCAGCTCGGTCGCTGAAGGAAAACCCCGATGTGAGTCTGCTGGTGAATCGCGGTGGGACGCCGTTGGCGAGGACCACGAGCGGGACGATGACGCTAAGTGAAGATGCCACGGGGCTCAGCTTCCGCGCGGAACTAGAGCCGTCTGACCCGATGTGCAGTCGCTGGTACCGAAGATCCGCCGCGGGGATCTCAGCGAATGTAGCTTCGCGTTCCGGGCAACCAAACAGGAATGGTCGGATGACAAAACCGAACGGTCGATCCGGGAGTGCACGATTCACCGTGGACACGGCGGATCAGGTCCACGTTCTGCGCAGTTACCGCCTACCTCTCGATCCGCATAGACGCTGGAGTATCCCCAAAGACAGAGAAGACGCCCCCCGTCGTCACGAGGGGCGTCTTCTAGTCGAGCTCCGGACTTCTATCGAACGTGCGAGCGCCGCACCGGCCGGCTCCGGTCGCGGTGGCTCAGAAGGACGCTACTTGCCTTCTTCTTTCTTTTCCTTGCAGGCTTCCTTCTTTTCGACGATCTTTTCCTGCTGCGCTTCGTCCTTTTCCTTGAAGCGTTCCTTCTGTTCGATGATCTTTTCCGCAGACTTGCCTTCTTCTTTCTCTTCGGCGAGCTTTTCCTTCTGTTCTTCCTTTTTGCCCTGGAGGTTGCCTTTGGCTTCGAGGATCTTTTCCTTGCAGGTTTCGAAGTGCGTTTTCACCTTTTCGACGCCCGCTTCTTTCTTTTCTTTACACCGTTCCTTGGCTTCGGAGATCTTTTCCTTGTACGTTTCGTCCTTTTCGGCGTACTTTTCCTTGAGTTCTTCGATCTTTTCCGGGCTGGCGCCGCTTTCTTTCAGTTCGGCGATGCGTTCCTTCTGTTCTTCCTTTTTGCCGACGAGGTTCGCCTTCTTTTCGGCGACCTTTTCCTTGCATTCTTCGAACTTTTCCTTTGGCGTGCCTTCCGCGTAAACGCCTCCCGCGAGGACCACGCCCATCGCGTATACGGCGATCATGCAGAGTGCAAGAATGCTGAAGCGTTTCACGTACCCATCCTCTCTCATGTATCCCTTGTCCTTAGTCCCCCTGGTCGCCGCCGGAGCCACTCCCGGCCTGGCGGCCGGCAGCTGACGGCGGGGCGGTGCCGGCGCGAGCCGCCGCCCGCGTGGATGCCCATCCACGGCGTTGCGGCGAGGCAGGGCTCATTGGAACCGACCGGCACCGAACCGAGACTTCCCCGCCTCGGGACGGTCAAAACGGTTGTCGTGCTCGGATCTGGTTCCTGGGTCACTCGTCCTCCAGCTCTGCGGCCTTGAGGGCATCGCCCTCGTCGAGGTAGGTCCGGCCTCTCAGGACCCGCCGTCGATCACGGTCCATACGTTGTACAGCCTTCGGTCGACGACGACGCCACTCGGCCGCCCTACTCCACGCTCTCGGAATACACGGTAGACCCCACCACAGCAGTTGCGCAAGTCCCCATAGTCCCCGCGCATCAGCAGCCGCGAGGCGGCGCGAGCGGTGCTCCCCGCGGAAACGCGGCCACGGGCTGCCCGGCCTCGACGCCGCGAATGGGGCGGCAGTCGGTCAGACCCGCCGCCGCCCGCCTGTAGCGAGGCCGACCGCTGCCGGCGCCTACTCCGGTATTTCGCCGCCTTCTTCTTCGCCGCCTTCTTCTTCGGCGGCGGGTTCGCAGACGTAGCCGTTGTGCACGCCGCTGTTGTGGTTCTTGCAGTCGCCGAACGTGGCCGGGCGGGGCTTGTGGGCGCCTCCTGGCTGCGCCGCGCTCGTCGGCACCCCCGGGGACGCGCAGTACAGCATCGCTGCGAGCAGCCCCACCACGATTCGCTTCACGTTGCTCGGGTTCACCGGGAGCCTCCTTGCGAGTGGACGCTCCCGGGTATAGACGAGCCCGGGAGCGGCAACCCGAGGTGCTGGACCAATGGGTCCTGTGCGGCGATGCCGGCGCTCAGTCTGCAGTCCCGACGCTCAGCCGGCGGCCATCTCCTTCTCCGCGTTCTCGAGTTCCTTCTTGAACTCCTCCGCGTCGGCCTCGATTTCCTTCTCGAGCTTCTTTTCAGCCTTCGTCAGCCACTTGTCGAGCTGCTCTTCCACACGCGACTCGCCGATCACGACGAGGGCCGCCTGGCCGGCGTCCAGAAAGTCGCCCAACTCCTTCGCGTCCTTGCGCGAGATCCCCTTTTTGAGATGCCCGCCGACGCCGCCGATGATGCCCCCGACCGCGGCCGCGCCCAGCAACGACGGCGGGAACAGAACTCCGACCAGCGCGCCGACCGCGATCCCGCCCCAGGCGCCGTGCTGGGTGGGCTTCTCGTGCTTCTCGACATGGATCTTGCCGCTCGCGTCCCTGTTCACGAGGGCCACGTCGTAGGTGCCGACGAAATCCGCCGCATGGAGGTCCAGCAGCATCTCGTAGTCGGCCTCCGCTCCCGCGGGGTCGGAGTAGGTCGCGGCGTAGATGAAGATCGGCTTGTCGCTCATGCTGCCTCCACGTGTAGGGGTCGGGAGTCGGCGGGCCCTGGCACGTCCCCGTCGCGTGTCGCCGCGGACACGGACCTCACGGGTTCCTCGCGCCGAGGCGCCACTTGATCGTCGCACGTGGAGACGGTGCGGAGCGGCAGGCGAGATGGTCGCTTCCAACCTTGCACGGCCGGCCGCGTTCTAAGAGATGACGGAGGGCAGAGCGACGGCGGCGAGCGACCGCTCCCCGCTCGCGGGCCCAACACACGACAAGGAGGGACGGATGCGGGCAATGAAGGTGGCGGTGGTGGCCGGTGCGATGACTGCGCTGGCGCTGGCGGGGGGCGCGTCGGCGAACGCCGCCAGCACCTCGTGCAGCGCGGGTGGGTCGATCAAGCTCTCGCCGGGCATCACCAGCGAACCGCAGGTGCAGAACGTGGTGATCAAGGGCACGCTCTCCGGTTGCGAAAGCAGCGGAAGCAAGGCAAGCGAAGGCAAGTTCGGCGCCCACTTCAAGACCGCCGAACCGATCGGCTGTGAAGCGTTCGCGGCCGGCAACGTCGGTGCGGCCGCCGAAGAAAACAAGATCGTCATCAAGCTCAACAAAAAGGCCCACATGGGCAACTCGCAGGGATCGTTCAGCGTGGACATCGCCGAAGGACCCGACGAGCTGCTCAGCGGGAGCCTCGAAAGCGGACCGTTCGGCGGAGACACGATCGGCGGCTCCGTCAACGAGACCTACACCGGCTCGCACCACTGCGGTGAACGCAAGAACGGCAAGCAGGTCAAGAAAGGCACGTTCGTCGGGACGCTCACCCTCTCCTGACCTGATGATCCTGGTTCGAATCGAGGGACCCGACCAGGCCGGCCGGCTCTCGGTGTCCTGAGCCACGGGCCGCCCCGGAGCTACCTCCGGGGCCCAGCCCCCGCGGGACCTCCGCCATCCTTGGGGCGGAGGTCCCGCCGTCGGTCTTGCCGCCCCTGCGATCAAGCGGCTCCCCGGCCCGCCACGCCGCAAGGGGGTAGCGCGTGGCTGCTCGGGGGCGTATGCCCTTGCGCCGGGGAGCCGCGGCGAGCCTAACGCGTGGCGAGTCAGTCGTCGAAGCTCGGGGTGCGCTTCTCGAGGAAGGCGCTCACGGCCTCCGGGGGGGCGGATCCGAAGGTCGCCATGATCTGCTGCCGGTCCTCGTACTCGACCGCCGCCCGCTCGGAGGACACCTCCAGCGCGGCCCACATGCCCTGCTTGGTGAGCCGCACGCCCCAGGGGGCGAGCGCGGCGATGTGCGCGGCGCCCTCGAGCGCCCGGCCAGGGAGGTCCGTCGCCGTCACGACGTCGGCCACCAGTCCGATGCGCAATGCCTCCTGCGCGTCGAAACGCCGTCCGGTGAGCATCAGCTCGTGCGAGCGGGAAGCGCCGATCAGCCGCGGGAGCAGCCAGCTGGTTCCCATGTCGCAGTTGCTCACGCCGATGTTCAGGAACGCGACGCGGAACACGGCCTCCTCGGCCGCATAGCGGATGTCGCAGCCGAGCGCGAGCGCCAGCCCGAAGCCCGCCGACGGTCCGTTCACGGCGGCGATCACGGGCTGCGGGACGGCCCTCAGCCCGAGGATCAGGGTCGACATGTGCTGCTGGTTGGCGAGGCGATTGCGTGGTTCGTCGTCGCCTTCGTTGCCCGGCGCCGCCCCGTATCCGTGCAGGTCGAGGCCCGCGCAGAAGCCGCGGCCGGCGCCCGTGATGATCACGGCCCGTACCGACCGTTCGCCCGATACCCGACGCAGCTCCACGTGCAGCGCCTCGCACAGCTCGGCGGTCATCGTGTTGAGCTGCTCGGGACGGTTCAGCACCAGGCGGCGAACGTGTGGAGCCGGGTCCTCGACGATCAGGGGAGCGGTCACGGGCCGGATCCTAAGAGCTGGGCGCCGCAGGCAGCTTCACCGCGGGTCGCGTCGCTGCGTGCGGAGCGCCCGGGAACCGCATGCGGCTCCTCCGCGTAGTCCCAGCGGGCCGTTCTGTGACGCATCCCACGTGCAGCTCCCCGGGGCCCGGGTAATCTCGCCGACATCGAGGGGAACCAGGAAGGAACGGTGAAAGGAGAGACGCGATGAACACCTACGTGATCCTCAGACGCTCGGCATGGGCGTCCGGCGACGAGCTCGGACAGGCGGCCGCCCGCTCCAAAGCGGTCGGCGACGACGAGATGTCGGATGACATCCGCTGGATCCGCAGTTACGTGCTCGAAGAGCCGGACGGGAAGGTCGGGACCGTCTGCATCTACCAGGCCACCAGCCCCGAGGCGATACGTGAGCACGCCTCCCGCGCCGGGCTCGCGGCCGACGAGATCATCCCGGTGGGCGACACGGTCGTGATCCGGGAGGACCCCGCGCCGGCGCCGGCTGCCTAGGGACTACACCTACAGCGGCATCACGGCACCGGCCTGATCGCCGACCGTGCGCGAGGGCGCGCGCGGCTCCCCCGACGGGAGCCTGCGCGCGCGCGTCGCGCTCTTCCTTCAAGCGAATCTGCCTAATGTGCGGGACCGCGCCAAACGTGCCGTCCCGGGCGACATTAGGATTCTCAATAGTGATCACCAGGGCGGCACTCGCCGGAGGCGAGCGAACGGGCGACGAGCTCGTCGTCTGGCGCGCGGCCGTCGCCCGCGCCCGCGGTGCGCTCAGCAAGACGTTCGAGGGCAAGATGGAAGCGGCACTCGCGTCCTTCGACGTGGTCCCCCAGCACGGCAGGGGAGCCGCCGGCCGAACGCTCTCGGACTTCGCTGCGGAGGTCGGCATCAGCTACGGGGCCCTCGACCAGTACCGCCAGGTGCTCCGCTGGCTCGGTGATTTCGTACATGTGTACGAAATCCCCAGCTACAGCCTCGCGAGGGTCGCGCAGGTGTCCGGGCGCTGGCGCACCGGCGCCGAGTTCGCGCGCTTCGTCGAACGCCAGGAGAGCCCCGCCGGGCTCCCATGGACGGTGAGCGCACTGCGGCTGTACCTGAACGAGCACCTGCGCGCGGCGCCGGCCGGGGAACGGCGCGACGGAAGCGCCGGCACCCGTCGCGGGCGCACCGGCGAGCGCACGGTCCCGCGCGAGGGAAGCCACCTCTCCGGCGTGGCCGCCCGCGCGGCCAAGAAGGTGGAGGGCCTGATCGCCAAGGGCGTCTCCACGAGCTACCCGGAGGAGCAGGACGTGTGCTGGAAAAAGGCGTCGGACCTGATCCGCGCCCACGACCTCACGGTTGCGGTGTCGCCCGCCAGGTGATCGACCACCTGGACCTGGTCGTCACCTCGCTGGAGCGCTCACTGGACTTCTACCGGGGCCTGTTGGGCCCGCTCGGGTACGGGCGCGAGGGCGAGATCTCCGGCGAGCGGGGCGAGCGTGTGGTGTATCTGAACACCGCCGAGCGGATCGGGTCGATCTCGCTGCGCGAGGCCCGCACGCCGACCGCGACGCCGTACGACCGCTACGCGCCCGGGTTCCACCACGTGGCGTTCCGCTGTGCGAGCCCCGAGCTCGTCGAGGAGCGCTCCCGCTGGCTGCGCGACCGCGGCGCCGAGATCTCCTCCGGACCGCGCGAGTTCGACTACACCCCCGGCTACTTCGCGGTGTTCTTCTTCGACCCCGACGGCTTCAAGCTCGAGCTCGTGCACAGACCGATGCCACCGCACGCCGACACGTCCCCGGCCTAGGGCGACAGGCGCTCGATGATCCAGCCGGCGCCGTCGCGCCGGTAGCGCAGACGGTCGTGCATACGGTCGCGGCGGCCCTGCCAGAACTCGACGCCGTCGGGGACGATCAGCCATCCGCCCCACCACGACGGCCTTGGCACGGGGCTGCCCTCGGGGTAGCGCGCTTCGAATTTGGAGCGGGCCTCGTCGAGTGCCGCGCGCCCGTCGATCACGCTCGACTGGCGGCTGGCGAGCGCGCCGATGCGGGAGCGGTAGGGGCGGCTTGCGAAGTACTCGTCGGAGTCCTCGTCGGGGAGCAGGGACACGGCGCCCTCGACGATCACCTGGCGACGGATGGGATACCAGGGGAACACTGCCGCGGCGCGGGGGTTGGCCGCCAGCTCGCCTCCCTTGCGCGATTGCCGGTTCGAGTGGAACACCAGGCCGCGCTCGTCGAGCCGCTTCAGCAGGACCGTCCGCGCGGACGGGCGCGCGCCGGTGTCGGCGGTGGCCAGCACCATCGCCTCCGGTTCGGAGATCCCCGACGTCCGTGCGTCGTCGAGCCACAGCCGCAGCTGCCCGAGCCAGTCCGCCTGCAGGTCCTGCTCGCGTAGCTCGGCCTCGCCCGCCCCCGAGTCGGTCATCTCGGCCCGGATGATCGCACGGCTATGCGCCACCGCCCGGGCGGCCTGCGGGGAGTACAGTCCCCCGCGGACCGGCATCCGAAGGAGAGGGGCATCACATGGCGACCGTCGAACCGGGCATCGAGAACGTAGAGCTGGCGTCGGGCGAGCTGTGGAAGGACGGCCCGCCGTATGCGCTCTTCAAGGAAATGCGGGCGAAGTGCCCGGTCCATTGGTCGGAGAAGATCGAGCAATACCCCTCCGAGGCGGGCTTCTGGTCGGTCACGACACCGGATGACGTCCACGAGGTGAGCCGCGACTGGGAGACGTACTCCTCGTATCTCGGAGGGGTCACGGTGTTCGCGGAGATCTTCCCGCTCGAGATCGTGCGCGGCATGTTCATCGGCATGGATCCGCCGCGCCACGACAAGATCAAGGCGCTGTTCCAGCGTGGCTTCACGCCGAAGCGGATCGCCGACCACGAGGACAGCATCCGAGCGATAGTGCGCGACGTGCTGGAGCGCCTGGAGGGGCGCGATCGCTGCGATCTGGTCTCGGACGTCGCCCAGCCGGTGGTCTCGAGGGTGATCCACAGCTTCATGGGCACCCCGCCCGAGGACGATGCGATCTGGGCGCGCATCTGCAACGCCTCCATGGCCCCGGACGACCCCGACCTCGCGCCCGAAGGCATCGAGGGGGTGCTCGAGCACGACCTCCCGGAACTGTTCGAGCGCTGCCGCAAGCTGATCGCCGAACGCCGCGAGAACCCGACCGACGATCTCACGAGCGTGCTCGTCCACGCCGAAGTCGAGGGGGAGAAACTGGACGAGAGCGAGATGGTGTCGGGGTTCTTCCTCCTGATCCTGGCGGGGAACGACTCGACGAAGGCGACCTACTGCAGCGGGATGCGGGCGTTGATGGAAGACCCGGCGCAGATGCGCCAGCTGGTGGAGGATCCGTCGTTGATCCCGGGCGCGGTGGAGGAGGCGCTGCGGATGTTCCCGGCGTTCGCGCACTTCCGCAGGACCGCCACGCACGACACGGAGCTGCATGGGCAGCAGATCAAGCAGGGTGAGAAGGTGGTGATGTGGTACGTGTCCTCCAACCGCGATGAGAGCCGCTATGAGGACCCGGATCGCTTCGACATCCATCGCAATCCCGAGCACCAGGCGTTCGGTGCCGGTGGGCGGCATTTCTGCCTGGGCACGGCGCTGGCGCGGCTGGAGCTGAGGGTCATGATCGAGGAGACGCTGCTGCGCTACCCGCAGATCGCCCTGGACGGGGAGCCGGTATCCGCGGAGGCGCTGTTCGTCAACCAGCTCAAGCGCCTGCCCGTGCGGCTGTCGCCGCCCTCGGCATAGCCGCCGGTCGGGCCCAACCGGGTAGGAGGGCCCGGCCGTCTCGGGGCCGTTGCATAAGCGATGCTTATGCCCCACGGGCAGGTCCGCGCGAGCCACCCGCATCGGGACAGGCTTTGCACTCCCTGGCGCGACATGGTATAAAGCCCGCTGTGGGGGGCACCGTGCTGTGGTCCCTCGAACGGAGTTTTCCCAAGGAGGCAAGGAGGAGGATGGGCATGCCCGGGGCTGCAGGAGTCATGGATGCCGCTGCTAGAGCGCAGCGTGCCTTGACGGTCGCCTCGTCGTGCTTGCCTCGTTTGAGCCGGGAACGCACCGCGCATTGTCGTCCGGATCAGACCGCAGACCAGGTGACCCGCTGTAGGACGACGCCATAGGAAACACGCCGTGAGGCATGGATCGTCAGTCCGCGCCCGTGCAGAGCTTGAGGGGGCACCGGCGGCGATCAGAGCGAGAGAACAAATCAGGACACACGAGAGAGGATGGATACGTGAAGCGCTTTAGCATTCTCGCCCTCTGCCTGATCGCCGCCTACGCGATGGGTACCGTCGTCGCAGGAGGCGTCTTCGCAGGCACGACGGAAAAATTCGAAGCTTGTCAGGGGAAGGTTGCCGAAATGAGGGGCAACCTCGAAGGCATCCAGGCAGAACAGAAGGCCCACATCGAAGCATTGAAAGCCGAAGGGGCGTCCAAGGCAAAGATCGAACTGATCAGGGAAAAAAACGAAGAAAAGGACGAAGCCCTCAAAGAAGCGATTGCCACCAAGGCCGGAGAATGCAAATCGAAACGGGTTGAAGGCAACGAAAAAGTCGGGACCAAATACGAAGAATGCCTTGTGAAGTACGCCGAACAAAAAGGCAAGCTGACAGGCGAAAAGGAAGAACAGAAGGCACGCCTGAAAGAAGTCAAGGAAGAACACAAGACTGAAAAACTCGAAAACCTGAAATCGAAATACGAAGCCAAGGACGAAAACGCCAAACTCGCCCTTGAAGAAAAAAAGGCCGCCTGCAAGGCAAAAAAGCAGGAAGGCAAAGGCTAGGTAGGGGATCTGGGCACGGGGCCCGCCGGGCGGGCCCCGTCCCTCAGACCAGCCGAATTGGGAAATGACTCAAAAGGGGCGCCCCGACGGGGGCGCCCTTTTTTGTGCTCGCCCGGCCGGCCGCTCAGACGCCGCCGGCCTGGCGGTCGATTTCGAACCACAGCGAGACGCTGTGGTCGGCGGGCTGGATCGACCAGCGATCGGCGACCCGGTCGAGCACCATCACGCCCAGGTCCTCCGCGTGGCGGGTCTGTTCCTCGAAGAAGTGCCCGCGGGGGACGCTCAGCTCGACCCGGACGACGTCCGCGGGCATCCACACCCGCAGGTGCATGTCCTCGTCGGAGTTCTGTTCCGGGGCCACGGCCCGCGTGACGAGCTCGCTCGTCAACAGCGCCACGGCGTCGCGCAGGTCGGGGGAGGGGGAGTCCACGCGGCGGACCCAGTGACGGGCGGCCCGTGCGGCGTAGGGGTCCAGGTGCAGGAGGGCGACCAGGTCCGGATGCTCGGGGTCGATCGGCACGTCGTTCGATTTCCCGGCGTGGGAGCCGTCAAACGCGCAGCGGCCCGATCTCCAGAGGGGGGTCGAGCGGGCCGGGCGGCCTGCCGGACGGGTCCGCCGCGGACATTACGCTGGGACACATGAAGGCAGGGGAGCGGCTGGCTGTGGTCGACCTCGGTTCGAACTCCTTCCGGCTGGTCGTGTTCATGGCCGGCGACGGTTGGTGGCGGCGGACCGACGAGATCTATGAGCCCGTGCGCATCGGAGAGGGGCTGGCGGCCAGCGGCGAGCTCGGCGAGCGCCCTGTTGCGAGGGCGCTCGCGACGCTCGAGGTGTTCACGCACTTCTGCCACGCCAGCGGCCTCGACGAGCACCACGTGGACGCCGTCGCGACCAGCGCGATTCGCGACGCGATCAACGCGGAGGGTGCCTTCCTAGAGCCCGCCCGCGAGCGCTTCCCGGGCGCGATCCGGGTGCTCTCGCGCGAGCAGGAGGCCTACTACGCCTACCTGGCGGCGGTCAACTCCACGACGCTCGAGCAGGGCTGCGTGCTGGACCTCGGCGGCGGCTCGCTGCAGCTGCTGCGGGTCGAGGACCGCCTGCCCCGCCAGTGCGGCTCCTGGCGGGTGGGCACGGTGCTGATGAGCGAGCGCTACCTGCCGGTCAACGGGCCGCCGAAGCGCAGGCAGCTCGACGAACTCCGGGGCCACGTCGCGGAGGAGCTCTCACAGGCGCGCTGGCTGGAGCGCCTGGGGGGCGAGGGCGGGCGTCTGGTGGGCCTCGGTGGGACCGTGCGGAACCTCGCCGCCGCCGCCCAGCGGGCCGCCGAGCTGCCCTCGATCGGGGTCCAGGGGATGGTGATCGAGCGCTCCGCGCTGGAGGAGCTGGTCGAGCGCCTGGCCGAGCTGCCCGCGCGCGAGCGGGCCAGCGTGCCCGGGATCAAGCCCGCGCGCGCGGACATCATCCTGGCGGGGGCGATCGTCGTGCAGAGCGTGCTCGAGGTGGGGGGCTTCGAGTCGCTCGAGGTCACCGAGGCGGGCCTGCGCGAGGGGGTGTTCTTCGAGCGTCTGCTGGGTGGAACGCCCGGCGGTCACGGGCGCCCGCCGATGTTCGAGGACGTGCGCAGCACGAGCGTGCTCAACATGGCGCGCCAGTACAGCGTCGACGCCGCCCACACCGAGCACGTGGCGGCGCTCGCGCTGGGGATGTTCGACGAGCTCGCAGGGCTCGGCCTGCACGACGGCGACCCTCGCGAGCGCGAACTCCTGTGGGCCGCATCGATGCTGCACGACATCGGCATGTCGATCGACTACGACGACCATCACAAGCACTCCCGTTACCTGATCCTCAACGGGGGCCTGCCCGGTTTCGCCCCTGTGGAGACAGCGATCATCGCCCAGGCGGCCCGCTACCACCGCAAGGGCATGCCCTCGCCCGGGCCGATGGCGCCGCTGTTCGGCCCAGGCGACGCCGAGCGCCTGGACCGCTGCGCGACGCTGCTGCGCCTGGCCGAGGACCTCGAGCGCTCGCGCGACCAGCTCGTGCGCCGGGCGCTGCTGCTGGAGAGCAACGGCACCGTCGAGCTGCGCCTGGTCGCCGACGGCAACTCCGCCGTCCCGAGCTGGGCGGCACGCCGGGAGGGGGAGCTGTTCGAGCGGGCCTTCCGGCGCGAGCTACGGGTGGCTGCCTGAGCGTCGCTCCGGAGGGGCCGGTGGCGGCCTGAGCGCCGCTCCGGGGGGGCCGGTGGCGGCCTGAGCGCCGCTCCGAAGGTGCGGGTGCGGCCTGAGCGCCGCTCAGCCGGCGGTGGTGCCGGCGTGGGGGATCGTGATCGAGCCGTAGCCCGGGGGCGGGTGGTAGCGGGTCAGCTGCCGGCTGCGCCCGGCGCAGTCGAACAGGGTCACCCCGCCCGTGTAGCTGGAGGGGCTGTGCCACTGGCTCGGCTTCAGCGGGCGGCACACGTGCAGCACCGCCACCGTCGCCGCGTTGCCCCCGCGCTGCGAGTAGGCGCCTCCCAGCAGCACCCAGCGGGCCTCGCCGATTTCCACCAGGTGCGCCAGGCCCGCGTCGGTGAGCGCCGGGTCGGTGCCGCTGTAGCCCGCCAGCGAGGCCGCCGGGAAGCCCATCAGGATGATCGGGGCGGCCTGGTCAGCGGCCACCGTCAGCAACGGCCAGCGGGTGGGCAGCGGTTGCGCGCCCACGTAGGCGATCAGCGCCTCGTCCACGGCCACCGACCGCGGCGAGATGCCGTATTTGCCTTCGCCCGCGTTGTGCCGGGGGCCCGCCATCGGGAAGGTCCCCTCGACCGGGGCCAGCCAGCTCGTGCTCGCGTATGCGGCCGGCGTAGCGAGCATCACCAGGAATCCCAACGCGGCGGCCGGGGCGGCCAGCCGGCGCGAGAGCGCGAGCACCATCCAGCTGACGATGCCCCCGGCGATCAGGAAGGGGATGAACCACTCCATGTAGCGCTGCTGGTGCATGAGCACGATCTGCACCGCGACCGTGGCGGCGATCGCGATCAGGGCCAGCACGATCCCCAGCAGGCGCCGGGGCCCGCCGGCGAGCTTCGCGAACGCGAACGCCCCCACCGCCGCCATCGCGGCCGCTCCGGGTGCCAGGGCGGAGACGTAGTAGGGGTGCACGATCCCCTTGGACTCGCTGAGCACGACGGCCTCCACCAGGAACCACCCGCCGAGCACCAGCAGCGCCGCCAGACGGGGGTCCCGCAGCGCCCTCCCGCGCTCCCCGCCGGCGCTGCGCATGCGTGCCAGCACGGCCGGGATCAGCAGCACCGCGAAGGCCACCAGGCCGACCAGCGCATACGGCAGGAACCACGCCGCCTGGTCGCCCAGCCCGAAGCGGAACAGGCGCAGCGGCCCGGGCGACTTGCCGAACGGGATCGGCCGCGGTTCGCGCCCGCCGGTGGGGGCCGGTCCGGGCGGCGGTTTCGGCGCCGCGCCCTTCAGCCGCACGGTCGCCGCCAGGGGCGGGTGGCCGAGCCCGCCGCCGGCACGGACGTGGGGGACGGGGACGTAGGCGCCGGGTTTGGCGGGCACCTGACCGGGACCGCCGACCTGGCCTTCCACGCGTCCCAGGCCGTTGTATTTGAACGTCAGGCCCAGCTCGCTGTTGTCCTTGGTGCTCCCCACCCACGGGCGCTTGGAGGCGGGCACGGAGTCGATGTACAGGATCCAGGAGAAGGACACGGCCAGCATCACCACGCCCGCGAGCACGAGCCCGACCAACCGCCGGGGCAGGGAGGAGGGGGCGCACACCAGGTAGCCGGCGGCGATCCCCGGGACCACGAGATAGGCGGCCAGCGTCTTGGTGTTGAAGGCCAGGCCGACCAGCACCGCGGAGGTCAGCAGCGCCCACCAGCTCCCCGTGTCGCAGGCCCGCAGAGCGGCCCAGCACGCGAGCACCATCAGCACCAGCAGCAGCGGGTCGACGCCGTTGTCGCGGGAGATGGCCACGAACGAGGGGAACACGGCCAGCGCCAGCGCGGCGCCGAGCGCAGCGAAGCCTCCCACCCGGCGGCGCAGCATCACGTACATGGCGAGCACCGCCACCAGCCCGCAGATCACCTCCGGCAGCAGCAGGCTGAGCGGCCGGAAGCCGAGCACCTTCGCGCTGGCCACCTGCAGCCACAGTCCCAGCGGCGGCTTGTCGACGCTCACCAGCCCGCCCTGGTCGAAGGACATGTACAGCAGGTTGTGAAGCGAGTGGAGCATCGACTTCACACCCGCCGAGTAGTAGATGTTGGCGAAGCCGTTCTGCTCCAGCCGGTGGGTGGTGAGCACCAGCCACAGCGCCGCGACCACCAGCATCCCGGCGTCGGCGGGCTGCAACCGGGAGAGGATCGCGGGCCGCCGTGCGCCCGCGGCCGGCATCTGCGGAGCGAGCCCGGAGGGCTCCGCGGCGGCGGGCGGCGTGGCGCTCACGCCAGCGCGTCCAGCAGCCGCTCGAGGTCGCTCTCGTCGTTCCAGGCCCCGACCGAGGCTCGCAGCCACGGCCGCCCCGGGATGTTGCGCAGCACGATCCCTTCCCCGGCGAGGCGCTCGCGCTCGCCCTCGGGATCCTCGCTGGGAAACGACACCAGCGTCGTGTCCCCCCGCGGGGCGGGCTCGCGCCCGCGCTCGGCCAGGCTCTCGGCGAGGCGCCGGGCCAGCGTCCGTGCGCGCTCTTGCACGGCGGGCCACCCCGCGGACTCGAGCACCGTGACCGCCGCCAGGGCGCACGCCAGCGCCTCGGCGCTCAGCGAGGCGGCGTCGAAGCGGCGGCCGTCGGGGTGCAGCCCGGCGTCGAGCCCCGCGTCCGGCTTGGCGAGGTTGGCATACCCCCGCCGCGACACCTCCAGGCGCTCTCGGAGGGCGGGGGCGACGAACAGCATGCCGGTGCCGTCGGGGCCGCACAGCCACTTCTGCCCGGCTCCCGCGTAGGCGTCGCAGCCGAGCGCGGCGACGTCCACGTGCACCGCTCCGACCCCCTGGGCGCCGTCGAGCAGCACGGGCACGTCCAGCTCGCGCAGCTCGGCGGGGGCGAACGAGCCACTCATCCAGCCGACATGCGAGCAGGTCACCAGTCGCGTGCTCGGGCCGGCGGCGCTCGCGACCTCCGCGAGCGGCACCTCGCGCACGCTCACCCCCCGCAGCTCGCGCGCCGCCGCGAGCGGCCCCAGCAGCCCGGGGTGCTCCTCGTCGCTGGTGACGATCTCATCGCCCGGGCCCAGCTCCAGGCCCGCGATCACCTGGCACAGGCCTTCGGTCGTGGAGCTCGTCAGCGCGACGTCCTCGGGCGCGCACGACAGCGCCCTGGCGTAGGCGCCCCGCAGCTCCTTGGAGAGCTCCCCGCGGCGCTTGAAGTGCTCCCAGGTGCGCCCATCGCGCAGCTCCCGCTCGAGCTCGGTCGCGGCCGCCGCCGTCGCGGCCGCCGGCAGCGGCCCGTCGGTGCCGGCGTTCAGATATGCGCGCGTGGCCAGGACGGGGAACTCGGCGCGCAAGCCAGACACATCCACGGGCGCCGAGAATATCCTCCCATCACCATGGCAAGCGCCTCTTCCCTTCGCGAACAGCCGCTGTGGAGCCCCTCCGGGGAGTGGTGCGATCGCACCGAGATGGCGGCCTTCATGCGCTGGGCCGGCTCCCGCCACGATCGCGACTTCGGCGACTACGGCGTCCTGTGGGAGTGGTCGGTGGAGAACCTCGAGGACTTCTGGGCCGACATCTGGGAGTTCTGCGGCGTGCGCGCCTCCCGCGGCTACGAGCACGTGCTCGCGGACAGGCGCATGCCCGGTGCGCGCTGGTTCACCGGCTCGGAGCTCAACTACGCCGAGAACCTCCTGTTGGGGACGCTACCCGCCGCCGGCCGGGGTGCGCCGGCGCGAGGAGACGAGCCGGCGGTGCTCCACTGCTCGGAGCTGCGCGACCTCGACGGCCTCACCTGGAACGAGCTGTCGGCCCGCGTGGCGGCCGCGGCCGGGGGCATGCGGGCGCTGGGGGTAGGGCGCGGGGATCGCGTGGTGGCGTACATGCCGAACATCCCCGAGACGCTCGTGGCGCTGCTCGCGACCGCCAGCATCGGGGCGATCTGGTCGAGCGCCGCCCCCGAGTTCGGGGCGCGCAGCGTGATCGACCGCTTCGCCCAGATCGAGCCCAAGCTGCTGCTCGCCGTCGACGGCTACCGCCACGGCGGCAAGGACTTCGACCGCACCGCCGTGCTCGACGGGATCCTCGCGGAGCTGCCGACGGTGGAGCACGTGGTGGAGCTGCCCTACCTGTCGGCCGGGCCGGCCGGGCAGGGCCGCATGAGCTGGAAGGAGCTGCTGGCGCTGGGGGAGGGACGGCCGCTCGAGTTCGAGCAGGTCCCCTTCGACCACCCCCTGTGGGTTCTGTACTCCTCGGGCACCACCGGCCTTCCCAAGGCGATCGTGCAGGGACACGGCGGGATCCTGCTCGAGCAGCTCAAGAAGCGCCTGCACCTGGACCTGCGCCCGGGGGACCGCATGTTCTGGTTCACCACCACCGGATGGATGATGTGGAACTTCCTCGTGGGCGCGCTGCACAGCGAGGCCGCGATCGTGCTGTACGACGGCAGCCCCGCCCACCCGGACCTGGGTGCCCTGTGGAGGCTCGCCGAGCGCGCCTCGATCACGTGTCTGGGTGCCAGCGCGGGCCTGCTGGCGAGCGCCGAGAAGGCGGGTGTGAGACCGCGTGAGGAATGCGACCTGCGATCGCTGCGTGCGATCGGCTCGACCGGCTCCCCGCTGGCGCCCGAGAGCTTCCGCTGGGTGTACGAGCAGGTGGACCCCGACGTGTGGCTGTTCTCGACCAGTGGGGGCACCGACGTGTGCACGGCGTTCGTGGGCGGATGCCCGGTGCTGCCCGTCTACGAAGGGGAACTGCAGGCGCGCATGCTGGGGTGCGCGGTGGAGGCGTGGGACGCGGAGGGCCGCAGCGTGGTGGACGAGGTGGGCGAGCTCGTGATCACAGAGCCGATGCCGTCGATGCCGCTGTTCTTCTGGGGTGACGAGGACGGTGAGCGCCTGCGGGAGAGCTACTTCGCGATGTATCCCGGGGTGTGGCGCCACGGGGACTGGATCCGCATCACCCCGCGCGGGGGGGCGTTCATCTACGGGCGCTCGGACTCCACCATCAACCGTCAGGGCGTGCGCATGGGCACGAGCGAGATCTACCGTGCCGCCGCCACCGTCCCGGAGGTGCTGGACGCGCTCGTGGTGGACGTTCCCCGCAGCGGGGGCGAGCTGTGGATGGTCATGTTCGTGGTGCTCGCGCCGGGCGCCGAGCTCGACGACGAGCTGGCGGCGCAGATCAAGCGGCGCATCCGCGAGGACTGCTCCCCCCGCCACGTGCCCAACGACGTGATGCAGATCGCCGAGGTCCCGCGGACGCTGTCCGGGAAGGTGCTGGAGGTGCCCGTGAAGCGCATCCTGATGGGCGCCCCACCGCACGAGGCGGCCAGCGTGGACTCGCTCGCCAACCCGCAGGCGCTCGACTGGTTCGTGGAGCTCGCGGCCACGCTAAAGGCCGAGTGAGCGCCCGATGATCTCCTTCATGATCTCGTTCGCGCCGCCGTAGATGCGGGTCACGCGGGCGTCCGCATAGGCCCTCGCGATGGGGTACTCGAGCATGTAGCCGTAGCCACCGTGGAGCTGCACGCCGGCGTCCACCACCCGCCCCTGGAGCTCGGTGGTCCACCACTTGGCGGCGGCGGCGTCCTCCGCTGTGAGCTCGCCCGCGTCCAGCGCCCGCACGCAGTGGTCGATGTAGATGCGCGCGATCTCGACTTCGGTGTGCAGCTCCGCGAGCGTGAAGCGGGAGTTCTGGAAGGAGCCGATCGGCTGGCCGAAGGCCTCGCGCTCGCGCACGTAGGCGAGCGTCCATTCCAGCGCCGCCTCGGCCGCCGCCAGCGCGGAGGCCGCGATCGACAGCCGCTCCTGGGGGAGATTGGAGACCAGGTTGATGAAGCCCTCGCCCTCCCGGCCGAGCAGGTTGGCGGCCGGCACGCGCACGTCCTCGAAGGACAGCTCGGCGGTGTCCTGGGCGTGCTGTCCGAGCTTGTGCAGTTTGCGTCCCCGCTCGAAGCCCTCCATGCCGCGCTCGGCGATCAGCAGGCTGATCCCGCGGTGGCGCTCGCGGGGATCCGTCTTGGCCGCCACGATCACGAGGTCGCCGTTGATGCCGTTGGTGATGAACGTCTTGGAGCCGTTGAGCACGTAGTGGTCGCCGTCGCGGATGGCGGTCGTGGTCATCGCCGCCAGGTCCGAGCCGATCCCGGGCTCGGTCATCGCGAGCGCCGTGATCAGCTCGCCGCTGACGATCCCCGGGAGCCACCGTTCGCGCTGTCCCTCGTCCGCGAGACGCAGGAAGTAGGGCAGGCAGATGTCGTTGTGAAGCGTGATCCCAAGCCCGAAGGACCCCAACGCCAGGCGCTGGCACTCTTCGCCGATCACGAGGTTGAGACGGAAGTCCTCGGCCCCGGCGCCGCCGTAGCGCTCGGGCACCGACATCGCCAGGAAGCCGCCCCGGCCGGCCGCCTCGAACACCCCTCTGGGGATGATCCCCTCGCGCTCCCACTCCCCGTAGCGGCCCTCCTCGCCCGCCACCTCGCGCTCGAGGAAGGTGCGGAAGCTGGCCCGGAAGTCTTCGTGGAGGTCCTCGAACAACGACCGCTTCACGATCGTGGGCCGATCTGGGGGTAGCCACCGTTCACGAGCACCGCAGGATATGGCCACGAGGTCACCCGGACGTCCCGGGGAGGAGTGCGGCAAGTGGACGTCGAACAAGAGCGGGCAATGAAGCGAGCCGCCACCAAGACCCCCGAGCAGCCCCCCGTAGACGGCACCAGCGAGCACCAGAGCCTCTCCAAGTACATACAGGCGCGGTTCGACGAGTGCTCGCGCTCGCAGAAGGACGTGGCCCAGTACATCGTGGACCACCTCGACGAGGCCGCCTTCCAGACCGCCGAGGAGCTCGCCCGCCGCGCCAACACCTCCAGCTCGACCGTCGTGCGCTTCTCCCAGGCGCTCGGCTTCGAGGGCTTCCCCGAGCTGCAGGCCGCCGCGCGCGAGGAATACCGGCGTGTCAACGCCAAGGCCGCCCAGGAGGGCGGCTCCGGCTCCTCGGGGCCGCTGTTCGCGCTGGACCAGAACGAGTTCGAGGCCGCGCTGGCGGCCGACCACCTGAACCTCGAGGAGACCGCCCGCAAGCTCGCCCGCGGCCAGGTGCAGTCGCTGGTGGACGCGATCGTGGCCGCCGAGAAGGTGCTCGTGGCGGGCACCGACCAGATGGCGTTCTTCGCCAGCTACCTGCGCCACCTGCTGATGCTGCTGGACCTCCGCGTGGAGGTCGTCGCGAGCCCCTCCCAGGAGGCGCTCAGCCGCCTCGGCCGGATCGACGGCTCGACCCTGGTCGTGGGGCTGTCCGCCGGGCGCCCCCACCCGCTGGTGGTGCGCGCCATGAAGCTCGCCCGCCACCGCCAGGCGACCACCGCCGCGATCACCGACGCGACCCTCTCGGAGGTCGCCAAGCTCGCCCAGATCAAGCTCTACTACTCCTCCAACAGCCCCGCCTTCGTGCGCTCCCACGCGGCCCTGTTGAGCATCATCCAGGCCCTCGCCTACGGCGTCTATGCGCAGAACAGCGCCCAGTACGACGACCGCATACGGGCCTTCCGCCTGAAGTAGCGTAGACGCGAGGCACCGAACTCGCATGCGAGTTCGGCGGACCGGCACACGTGCCGGTCCTTTGCGGCCGTGCATGCACGGCCGGCCGTCCGGCGCATGCGCCGGACGGAACTACCATCGCCGGCGATGAGCGAGGCCCCGGACGACGTCCTCCTGCGCTCCGTGCCGGTCGCCGGCCTGCGCGCGATCGTGGGCGAACTCTACTCCCCCTCGGCGGGCACGAGGCTCGCCTTCCGGCGCGCACTTGGGCCCGGATAGACTGGTTTCGGCGATGCGCGACGAGGCGACCTTCCGCGTCAAGAGCGGCCTGGCGGAGATGCTCAAGGGCGGTGTGATCATGGACGTGGTCACCCCCGAGCAGGCCGTGGTGGCCGAGGAGGCGGGGGCGGCCGCCGTGATGGCACTCGAGCGTGTTCCCGCCGACATCCGGCGCGACGGGGGCGTGGCCCGCATGTCGGACCCCGAGATGATCGCCGGCATCCAGCAGGCGGTGAGCATCCCGGTTATGGCCAAGGCACGGATTGGACACTTCATGGAGGCGCGCGTGCTCGAAGCGCTCGAGGTCGACTACATCGACGAGTCGGAGGTGCTGACGCCCGCCGACGAGCGCAACCACATCGACAAGTGGCCCTTCAAGGTGCCGTTCGTGTGCGGCGCCACCAACCTCGGCGAGGCGCTGCGGCGGATCGGCGAGGGCGCCGCCATGATCCGCTCCAAGGGCGAGGCCGGCACCGGCGACATCGTCGAGGCGGTCCGCCACATGCGCCAGGTCGGGGATCAGATCCGCCGCCTCGGCGTGCTCGGCGAGGAGGAGCTCCCGACGGCGGCCAAGGAGCACGGCGCTCCGCTCGAGCTCGTGCGCGAGGTCGCCCGCGAGGGGCGTCTTCCCGTGGTGCTGTTCTGTGCGGGCGGCATCGCCACCCCCGCCGACGCCGCCCTGATGATGGCGCTGGGAGCCGAAGGGGTGTTCGTGGGGTCGGGCATCTTCAAGTCCGAGGACCCGCCCGTGCGGGCGCGGGCGATCGTGGAGGCGACGACCCACTGGCAGGACCCGGAGCGCGTCGCGAGCGCCTCCCGCGGGCTCGGGACCGCGATGCAGAGCCTCGAGAGCTCCAAGCTCCTCGACGAGCAGCTGCTGGCCCAGCGCGGCTGGTAGGCGCCGCCGGCCCCCGGTGCCAGACCCGCCGCTGATCGGCGTGCTCGCCCTGCAGGGCGGGTTCGAGGCGCACGAGCGGATGCTGCAGGAGCTCGGCGCCGGCACCCGCGAGGTGCGCATTACGGGAGACCTCGGGGGGCTCGACGGGCTCGTGATCCCCGGCGGGGAGTCCACCACCATGACCCTGGGGATCGAGCGCGAGGGGCTGGCCGGGCCGCTGCGCGAGCTGGCCGCCGCAGGCCTGCCGATGCTCGGCTCGTGCGCGGGGCTGATCATGCTCGACCGCGACCACCTCGGCGTGATGGACATCCGCGCCCGGCGCAATGCCTTCGGGCGCCAGATCAACAGCTTCGAGGCCGACGTCGAGCTCGCCGGCGTCCCCGGGGGTCCGTTGCGGGCGATCTTCATCCGTGCGCCCTGGATCGCAGAGCACGGACGCGCCGTGGAGGTGCTGGGGTCGCTGGAGGGGCACCCGGTGGCGGCCCGCGAGGGGTCGCTGCTCGCGGTCAGCTTCCACGCCGAGCTCGGCCGGGACGACCGCCTCCATCGCGCCTTCCTCAGCCTCGTCGGAGGTTCGGCGGCGCGGCAGGGGCCCGAGCTCAGCCGAGGCTGAGGAAGGCCGATCAGGACTCGGCGGTTCCTCCCGCCCCGGCGGTGGCCCCGGACTCGTCCTCCACGAAGCTCCCGAACGAATCGAAGTTGGCCTGGAGGGCGTCGCGCATGCGTGATCCCGCGAACCGGTACAGCAGCCGCTGGGCGCGCCCGCCGGCCAGTGCGATCCGCCACGTCACGCGGCTGGCGCCGTCGGCGCGGGGCTCCACTTCCATCGTGTACAGGCAGGGACCCAGCGGGTTGCGCTCGGCGAACGAGAAGTGGCTCTCGGGGTGCCAGGCGACGATCTCCTGGGTGATGGCGGTGCGCCCGTGGACGCAGTGGGTCTTCGCCCCGACGCCCGGCTCGCGGTCGGTCTCGACTGCGGTTGCCCCCACGCGCCAGCGCAGCTGCTCCTGTGCATCGGTCATCGCGCGCCACACCCTTCCCGGGGAGGCGGAGACCTCGGCGCTGTAGACGAGCAGGGCGTCCTCGTCGGTCAGCCTACGATCGTCGTGGGTCCTCAGAAGCTCCTCCATGTCGAGCACGAACCCGGACAGCTCGCCGATGTCCTCGTAGTGCTCGGTGTGGGGCAGCAGGCCCGCGGGATCGAGCCCGAGACCCTCCACGCAGGCGCTGCTCAGGAAGGCGTACGCGTTGATCGAGGTCCGCTCGGGGACGCTGTTCTTGAGCATCCGGTGGACGGCGATCACGTCCGGGCCCATGAGCTCCGTGCGCCCGGCGACCTCGTGCTCGACGAACGAGCCGTGGTGAGCGACGAACTTCAGGTTGAGATCCGGGATGCGCCGGCACGCGTCGCAGGCGCAGGTGGTGTTGAGGACGATCGTCCGCTGCCGGTTCGCGAAGCTCCCGTAGCAGTCGGTGAGGTCCTCCACGAGCGTGGCGGTGTGGCCCGCGCAGAACACCGCGTCGCCCTCGAGCTTGACCAGCACGAGCCGGGACTCGAGTCGAGCGGATACCGCCGCAAGCAGGTCGGCCAGGATGTCGTGGGAGTGCTCGAGCTCCACCCCGCTCAGATAGCGCGTGTATCCGCCGATGTCGGCGATGACGAGCAGCCCCTGCTGGACGGGAACGTTCACGGCGGGCACATCATCGCGCCACGGCACCGGCCGCGCCGAACGACCGGCCGGCCGCGTCGGGCTATGCCGCGCGGAAACGCACCACGCCGTCGCGCTCCTCTTCGATCGCGCGCCCGTCGCGCAGCAGCAGGTCGACGTGTCCCAGCACCTCCGAGAGGGTGAGGTAGGCCTGGGTGACGGCGACATTGCCCCACAGCTCGTGGGCGATCTCGTGTGCGCTGCGGGGCTGTTCGGCGATCAGCCGGTGGATCCGCTCGGCGCGCCGGTCGTGCATGCGGAAGCGTTCGTCGATGAGCGCGACGTGGTCGCGGATCGGGCGTCCGTGGCCGGGCAGCACGAGGCCGAGGTCCATCGCGCGGGTCTGTTCCAGCGAGGCCATGTAGGTCAGCAGCGCCTGCGGGCGGGGACCGTCGGGGTCGGGCTCCTGGCCGAGCGGGCGGGCCAGCAGGGGGTTGGAGGAGATGTGGGCGATCAGGTGGTCGGCGGCCAGCATCGTCGAGCGGCGTTCGTCGTAGAAGACCGTGTCCGAGGGGCTGTGGCCGGGACGGTGCAGCACGCGCAGCGTGCGGTCGCCCAGCACCAGCTCCGAGCCGTCCGACAGGGGCCTCGTCACCTCCACCGCCGAGCCCCAGGCGCGGAAGCCCGCCGACACCGCCCTCAGCGCGGTGACCACTTCCTGGGGGATCCCGTGGCGCAGCATGATGCCCTCCGCGAAGGCGTCGTCGAGGTCCGTTTCGCGGCCGTAGGAGGCGAGGTAGCCGCCCAGCGGCTCGAGCGCGGCCACCTCCGCCCCGGAGCGCCGGGCGAGGATCGAGGCGAGCCCGAAGTGGTCCATGTGCTGGTGGCTGACGATCAGCAGCTCGAGGTCCTCGACCGCGTGGCCGCGGGCGTTCAGCTGCTGCTCCAGCTCGTCCAGCGCCTTGGCCGAGTTGGGCCCCGAGTCCACCAGCGTCAGCGGCGAGTCCTCGATCAGGTAGGCGTTGACCCGCCCCACCATGAAGGGGGTCGGCACCGCCAGGCGGTGGATCCCGGCGGCGGCCGCCTCCGCCAGCGCCTCCCGCTCGGCGCGGTCGTCCTCCTCGCTCACGAGCGGATCACGGCGAGCACCTCGTCGCGGCGGCGCTCCATGTCCTCGGGCGAGACGAGCGACTCCAGGCACAGTCGCAGCAGCGGCTCGGTGTTGGAGGCGCGCACGTTGAAGTGCCAGTCCTCGTAGTCGATCGAGATGCCGTCGAGGCGGCCCTGCTTGGCGTCGCTGTAGCGCGCCGCGATCTCCTCGATCTTGGCCGCCGGGTCGTCGACCCTCGAGTTGACCTCCCCCGAGATGAAGTAGCGCGAGCGGTAGGGCTCCAGCAGCTGCGACATCGGCACCCCCTCGCGGGCCAGCAGCTCGAGCACCAGCAGCGCCGGCAGCGTGCCCGAGTCGGCGCAGTAGAAGTCGCGGAAGTAGTAGTGGCCGGACACCTCGCCCCCGAACAGCGAGCCCTCCGCCCGCATCCTCGTCTTGAAGAAGGCGTGCCCTACGCGGTTGATGAACGCCCGCCCGCCGGCGCGCGTGACGGTGTCGGGGACCGCCCAGGAGGCCCGCACGTCGTACAGGATCGCCTCCCCCGGGTGCCTGCGCAGCAGCGACTCCGCCAGCAGCGCCGTGAGGAAGTCGCCGGGCACAAAACGTCCATGGTCGTCGATGAAGAAGCAGCGATCGGCGTCCCCGTCCCAGGCGATCCCCAGGTCCGCCTGCTGCTCACGCACCTGCTCCACGATGAAGCGCCGGTTCTCCTCGAGCAGGGGGTTGGGTTCGTGGTCGGGGAAGTTCCCGTCGGGCGTCCAGTATGCCTTCACGAGGTCCAGCCCGAGCTCGTCCAGCAGCGGCCCCACCGTTGGGCCGGCCATGCCGTTGGCCCCGTCCACCACCACCTTCAGCCGCTTTCCGCGCCGCACCACGTTCGGGTCGATGAACCGCATCGTGGCCTGCTGGTATTCGCCGGCGAGGTCTACCTGCTCGACGCTCCCCGCCGCCGCCGCCGCCGCCGCTGCCGCCGCGCCGCCGCCGGTGTCGTGGGCGCCCGCTGCGCCCGTGCCGTCCTGCACCGCTTCGACCTCGGCGCGGATCTCCTGGATGCCTTCGTCGCCGGACAGCGCCAGCGCCCCCTCGCGTATCAGCTTCACGCCCGTGTAGGCCTTGGGGTTGTGCGAGGCGGTGCACATGAGCCCGCCGTCGAGCTCGCGCGAGCCCACCAGGAAGTAGACGACCTCGCTCCCCACCTGGCCGGCGTCGAGCACGTGCACTCCCTCGGCCACCATCCCCTGGCAGTAGCGGGCCGCGAGCTCGGGGGCGGTCAGGCGCATGTCGTGGCCCATGCCCACCCGCAGCTGGCCCGGGGCCTTGCCGGCGAGCCCCCCGAGCACGCGCGCGAACGCGCGACCGATCTGCTCGGCGAGGTCGGCGTCGATCTGCTCGCCGTACAGGCCCCGGATGTCGTAGGCCTTGAAGATCCCAGGGTCCACGCGGGTGCCCACGCCGCCATCCTACGTGGCCCTGGACATACACTGGAGTCATGTCAGGGCATTCCAAGTGGGCTTCCATCAAGCACAAGAAGGCAGTCGTGGACTCCCGCCGCGGAGCCCAGTTCTCGAAGCTCTCCCGCGCGATCACGGTGGCTGCCCGCGACGGCGGCGGCGACCCCGTCGGCAACTCGGCGCTCGACCTGGCCATCCGCAAGGCCAAGGAAGCCTCCATGCCGAAGGACAACATCGAGCGGGCGATCGCCAAGGGCGCGGGCGGCGGCGCCGACGCCGACGGCATCGAGAGCGTCCTGTACGAGGGCTACGGCCCCGGGGGCGTGGCGGTGCTGGTCGAGACGCTCACCGAGAACCGCAACCGCACCGGCGCGGAGGTGCGCCACATCTTCTCCAAGAACGGCGGCAGCATGGGGGAGCCCGGGTCGGTGGCCTACCTGTTCGACAAGAAGGGCGCGATCGTGATCGACGGCTCGCGCTACTCCGAAGACGAGCTGATGGTCGCGATCGAGGCGGGCGCGGAGGACATCTCCGCCGACGAGGACGTGTTCGAGGTCGTCACCGAGCCCGCCGACTTCAGCGCCGTGCGCCAGGCGCTGGAGGACGCCGGCGTGGAGATGGAGAGCGCCGAGATGGTCTACCGGCCCTCGAGCCTCGTGCCGATCGACGAGGGCCACGCCGGCAAGCTGATGCGGCTGATCGAGCTGCTCGAGGACAACGACGACGTCGGCGCGGTCCACGCCAACTTCGACATCGCCTCCGAGGTCCTCGAGCGCGTCGCCGGCTGATGGCGCCCCGCCCGCCGGTGGTGATCCTCTGCGGCGGGCGCGGCACGCGCCTGCGGGCGCACTCCAGCGAGGTGCCCAAGCCGCTCGTCGAGGTCGGCGGGCGCCCGATCGTGTGGCACGTGATCCGGCTGTACGCCGCCCAGGGCTTCGAGCGCTTCGTGCTCGCCGCCGGCTACCGCGGCGAGCTGATCGAGCGCTTCGCCTCACGGGAGCGCTGGCCCGCCGGGGTAGCCGTCGAGGTGCTCGACACCGGCGCCGACACCAACACGGGCGGGCGCGTGCTGCTGGCGGGCCGCCACCTGGAGGGCGAGGACAGCCTGTGCGTGACCTACTCGGACGGGCTCGCCGACGTCGACCTCGGCGAGCTGCAGCGCTTCCACCGCTCCCATGGGGCCCCGGCCACGGTCACCGTCGTGCGTCCCCGCCTGCAGTTCGGGGTCGCCCGCCTGGACACCGAGGACCGCGTACTCGCATTCGAGGAGAAGCCCCGCTCCGAGCACTGGATCAACGGCGGCTTCTTTTGCCTGCAGCGCGAGTTCCTGGAGCAGCTCTCACCGGACAGCGTGCTCGAGCGCGAGCCGCTGCGGCGCGTGGCGGCGGCCGGCGGCCTGCGCGCGTTCCGCCACCGCGGCTTCTGGCAGTGCATGGACACGCTCAAGGACGCACTCGCGCTGAACGAGCTGTGGGACTCGGGGGAGGCGCCCTGGCGCCTGTGGGACGAGGACGAGGTGTCGCGGGGGGCCGCGGGGGCTACCCGCCCTCCGCTCGTCGCATCCTGAACAGCGCCACGGGCTGGCGGATCCCCTTCAGCCGCCGCTCGCCTGCAAACGAGCCGCGGTAGGCGGTGCCGACCGACTCGTACAGCTCGCCGTCCACCAGCAGGCTCCCGGGGCGAGCGACCGAGGTGATGCGGCTGGCGAGGTTCACGGGCGCCCCGAACCAGTCGCCGCCCCGCGCCAGAGCGTCCCCGAGCGCCGCCCCGGCGCGCAGCTGGGGGAAGTCCCCGCCCTCGGCTTCGGCGGCGTCGATCAGCCCCAGCGCCGCCTCCAGCAGCGGCTCGGGCTCGGGCGAGGCGAGCATCGCGGCGTCGCCGATCGTCTTCACCAGCCGCACGGGCGGCGCGGCCGCCTCCAGCGCGATCGCTTCCAGGCGCGTGGCCAGGCGGCCCAGCTCATCGGGCGCGACTTCCTCACCCAGCCTCGTGAATCCGACGAGGTCGGCGAAGCCCACCACCACGCGCCGCGAGCCGGGCAGCCTGCCGCCGTCGCGCTCGGCGGCGCCCACGATCTCGGTCTCGGTGGCGTGGCGCAGGTGCAGGGCGAGGATGTCGCTCATCAGCGGGTCCACCAGCGGGTACAGGCGGGCCACCGTCTCGCCGTAGTGCTGGGCCAGCTCGCGCTCGCTGATCCCGGCGCGCAGGACCAGCTTCAACGGCAGCGCGCGCATCGTTTCGGCGGCTTGCGCCAGCCCCCGGCCGAGCACCCGCAGCAGCTCCAGCAGGTCCTCTTCGGAGATGCCCGCTTCGGTTGCCACGAGGCTGCGGCGGGCGGCCTCGACGTCGTTGTCGGCGAAGGCCGCTTCGCCGGCCTCGGGGATCGGCACGCCCATCGCACGGCGGCAGGCGAGCAGGAAGTCGATGCTGACGCCGCTGCGCTCGGCCACCTGGGCGGCGGTCAGGTGGCGCGGGCCCCCGATCACGCGATCAGCGAGCAGGAACACGAGCCTGCCGACCTCGACGTTGCGCCGCAGCTCCTCGAGCGGCACGCCGGTGGCGGCCAGCTGGCGCAGCAGCGCGAGGCGCTCCTGGCGGTCGGCGCCCTCGAGCCCCTCGAGCAGCCCCGCGCTCGCGAAGTCGATCTCCTCGTCAGCCATAGCGCCGGCCAAGAGTACGACAGGCAGGCGTCCGGGCAGCCGCGCAGAATCACTGCCCATGATCGTGCTCGGTGTCGACCCAGGCCTGGCGAGCACCGGATACGGCGTCGTGGAGCGCCGCCGGGGCCGGCTGCTGGCGCGCGACGGCGGCGTGATCGAGACCGCCGCGGAGCTTGCACAGGAGCTCAGGCTGGCCGAGATCCACGCCTGCGTGGAGGCCCTGCTGGAGGAACATGAGCCCCAGGCGGTGGCGCTCGAGCAGCTCTACTTCGGCCAGAACGTCCGCACCGCCTTCGCCGTCGGGCAGGCGCGCGGCGCCGTGATGCTGGCCGCCGGCCAGCGCCGCGTGGAGTGCTTCAGCTACACCCCCCAGCAGGTCAAGGGGGCGGTGTGCGGCAACGGGCGCGCCCCCAAGGAGCAGGTCGGGCGGATGGTGACCGCGCTGCTGGGACTCGCCGAGGAGCCGCGCCCCGACCACGCCGCCGACGCCCTCGCGGTGGCCGTCTGCCACGTCAACCGCGCGCCCCTGGCGTCGGCGCTGGCGGTGGCCGGCGCGCACGCGGGAGCCGTGGAGGCGACCGGGGCCGGCGCGCACGCGGGAGCCGTGGCGCAGACCGGGGCCGGCGCGCACGCGGAGGCGGCGCGATGATCGACCTGCTGCAGGGCGAGCTCGCGATCCGCGGATCCGACCACGTGGTGGTGCTGTGCGCGGGCGTCGGCTACCGCGCCGCCGTGTCCGCCCAGACGCTGCGGCGGCTGCCGCCGCAGGGCGAGACGGTCACGCTCAACACACACCTGATCTCGCGGGAGGACACGCTCACCCTGTACGGCTTTCACAGCCTGCACGAGCGGGAGCTGTTCCAGATGCTGCTCACGGTGCAGGCGGTCGGGCCGAAGGTCGCGCTGGCGGTGCTGAGCGTGACGCCCCCGGAAGAGCTCGTGGCGGTGCTCGCGGCGGGCGACGCCGACCGCCTGCGTGCGGTGCCCGGGATCGGCAAGCGCACGGCCGAGCGGATCATCGTCGAGCTGCGCGAGAAGGTTGCGCCGGCCGACCCGGGGGGGCCGGCACGAGTGCCCCTGATCGCACGCCGTGGACGACCCGGCACGCCGCTGGAGCTCGCCCGCGCAGGGCTGGTCGAGCTCGGGTACGCCCCCGACGAGGCCGACGAGCTGCTCGCCGACGCCGACGGAGACAGCCCCGAGGAGCTGATCTCCGGCGCCCTGCGCCTGGCGCGGGCGGGTGCCTGAGCCCGTGCCCGCCTCGAGCACCCGCATCCAGACCCCCTACCTCGTCGCCGAGGACGAGCTCGACCGCTCGCTGCGCCCGGCGCGGCTGGAGGAGTTCGTCGGGCAGGACTCGCTGCGCGACCAGCTGGCCGTCGCGATCGAGGCCGCCGCCGCCCGCGGCGAGGCGCTCGACCACCTGCTGCTCGCGGGGCCGCCCGGCCTGGGCAAGACCTCCCTCGCCCAGATCGTGGCCGCCGAGCTCGAGGTGCCGTTCGTCGCCACGGCCGGTCCCGCGCTCGAGCGCAAGGGCGACATCGCCTCCTTCCTGACCGCGCTGGAGCCACGCTCGGTGTTCTTCGTGGACGAGATCCACCGCCTCGCACGCACGCTGGAGGAGACCTTCTATCCGGCGATGGAGGACCACCGGCTGCCGATCACCGTCGGGCAGGGCGCCGGCGCCCGCGTCGTGACGCTCGAGCTGCCCCCGTTCACACTCGTCGGGGCCACGACCCGCACGGGCCTGCTGAGCACCCCGCTGCGCGACCGCTTCGGCATCCAGGCCCGCCTGGAGCCCTACACCGTCGGCGAGCTGGCGGTGATCGTGCGCCGCTCCGCGAGGATCCTCGAGATCGACATCGAGGACGAGGGAGCCCACGAGATCGCCTCCCGCAGCCGCGGCACGCCGCGCGTGGCCAACCGCCTGCTCAAGCGCGTGCGCGACTACGCCGAGGTCCGCCTCGACGGCGTCGTCGGCGCCCCCGCCGCGCGCGCCGCGCTGGAGATGCTGGAGGTCGACTCGCTGGGCCTGGACCGCCTGGACCGCAGGATCCTGGAGGCGATCTGCGTAAAGTTCGCCGGCGGCCCCGTGGGGCTCTCGACGCTGGCCGTGGCGGTGGGGGAGGAGCAGGACACGATCGAGGACGTGTACGAGCCCTACCTCCTGCAGGAGGGGCTGATCAAGCGCACGCCGCGCGGCCGGGCGGCGACCGCGGCGGCCTTCGCCCACCTCGGCCTGGCCGCTCCCCGGGAGCTCGGCCAAGCGCTCTTTTAACAGCCGCTGAGACGAATCTGGCAGCGTTTGGGTCCGGCAGCCTTCCCGCCGAGCCTTTCGTAGTCTGTGTACCCAACCATGACCCACCCCTTCATCTGTCCCAACTGCGGCCATCGGACGAGCGAGCTCGACCGTAACATCGGCTTCACCAGACAGCCCAAGGGCTGCTCCAAGTGCGGCTTCGCGTTTCTCTTCGAACTGCTCGACGACTACTACCCGGCACCCGACGCCGCGTTCTTCGTGTGCGACGGGGAGGGCCGGATCGTGGGCTGCGGGAAGAACTCCTTCGCCTTCACCGGGCTGGAGGAGGAAGAGGTGATCGGCCAGCGCGTCGAGGAGGTCCTCGGGCTGAGCTTCTCCAACGGCGACGACCCCGTCGAGACGGTGCTGGAGTGGGGCGTGCGCGCGCTCGAGGTGCCGGTGGAGGTCAGCGGTGAACGCGACGTCGTGGCGAACGCGAAAGCGGACATGTTCCCGGCCTACGACGACGACGGCGGACTGCTGCTCGTGCTGACCCCCGACAAGTAGTCTGATCTCGGGCCCATGACCGACCGCCGGCGCAACATCCTGATCCTGCTCCTCGTGTTCGGGCTGGTCGCGGCCTCGCTCGCCGTGATCGCGACCAAGCCGACGCGCCTCGGCCTCGACCTCAAGGGCGGCGTCGAGCTCGTCTACCAGGCCAAGCCCACGGCGCAGTCGAAGGTCAACACCGAATCGCTCGAACGGGCGATCAACATCATGCGCAAACGCGTCGACCAGATCGGCGTCTCCCAGCCCGAAATCCAGCGCTCGGGCAGCGACGAAATCGACGTCGCGCTGCCGGATGTGCACAACGTCAAGCGCGCCCAGGAAGCGGTCGGCACGACCGCCCAGCTGAACTTCTACGACTGGGAGACGAACGTCATCGGCCCCAGCGGCAAGGCCGAACCCAGCGTGGGCACCGTCACGGGCGACGCCACCAACGAGGGCGCGGGTGGGGCCACCGCCGGGCTGTCCCAGTACCAGGCCGTGCTGCGGGCGGCGAAACGGCCGGCGATCCTGCGCAAGAACGACACCACCTGGACCCCCGGCTGCACGCCCGAACAGAAGAACGGGTGCATCTACGGCAGCTGGTACCTGCTCGACACCGCCCACGAAAAGGTGCTGCGCGGGCCCGAAGAAACGGAAGCCAACCTGTACGGCGACCTGAAGGCGCCCAAGGGCGCCAAGCTCAAGGCCGTGCGCGTGAACCCGGGCACGGTGATCGTGCAGGCCCACCCGATCGAAAACGAAGCGGGCAAGGTCACCGTCAAGAGCCCCAACAGCTACTACGTCCTCAACGACGACCCGGCGCTCAAAGGGTCGGACATCACCAACCCGCAGCAGGGCTTCGACGAAGGCGCCGGCGGCACAGGCCAGCCGAACGTGACCTTCGGCTTCACCGGCAAAGGCAAGGGGATCTTCGAACGCATCACCAGGAACATCGCGCGCCGCGGCCAGGAAGCCCAGCTGCCGGGTGTCAGCAAGGCGGAGGCGCTGCAGCACTTCGCCGTCGAGCTCGACGGGCAGCTCATCACCGTCCCCTCGATCGACTACACGCAGTACCCCGAAGGGATCGACGCCGCCACCGGCTCGCAGATCTCCGGCGGCTTCACGATCACCACTGCGCAGAACGTCGCCAACGAGCTCCAGTCCGGCGCGCTGCCGCTGCGCCTGAAGCTGATCTCGCGCTCGCAGGTATCGGCCACGCTCGGCAAAACCGCTCTCGAACAGGGCCTGATCGCCGGGCTCGTGGGCTTCGCCGTGGTGTGCCTGTTCCTGCTCGTCTTCTACCGCGTGCTGGGCCTGATCGCGGTCTGCGGGCTGCTGATCTACGGCATCTACTTCTTCGCGCTGATCAAGCTGATCCCGATCACGCTGACGCTGCCCGGCATCGCCGGCCTGATCCTCACGATCGGCGTGTGTGCGGATGCCAACATCGTGATCTTCGAGCGGGTCAAGGAGGAGATACGAAACGGCAGATCGGTGGTCTCCGGGATCGCGACCGGCTACAAACGGGGCTTCGCGGCGATCGTCGACGCCAACGTCGTGACGTTCATGACGGCCTTCATCCTGTTCGCGCTCGCGACCGCCGAAGTGAAGGGCTTCGCGTTCACGCTCGGGGTCGGCACGCTGGTGTCGCTGTTCACCGCCGTGCTCGCCACGCAGGCCGCGCTCGGTGCGATGGGCCGCTCGCGCTTCGTCAGCCACCCCGCCGCGCTGGGCGCCTCCCCGCGCCGGGGCCGGGGCTGGCACTTCGACTTCATGGGTCACTCGAAGTGGTTCTTCGCGCTGTCGGGAACGATCCTGCTGGTCGGCGCGCTGGCGATCGGCGGCAAAGGCCTGAACTTCGGCATCGACTTCAAGTCCGGCACCCGCATCCAGACGGCCTTCGTGCACCCCGTGTCGGAGAACGAAGTCGCGCAGGTGATGGCCGCACAGGGCCTCGGCAACGCCGAGGTCCAGAAGATCACCAACCCCAACGTGGGCGGCAGCGGCTACCAGATCTCGACCAAGACGCTCGGTCCCGAACAGGTCGACAAGGTCCAGGAAGCGCTGGAACGGAAGTTCGGCAGCGGGACCTACGGACGCGCCGACTTCAAACCCGGCACGAAGAACTTCTCGTCGACCTCGATCGGGCCGACGTTCGGGAGAACCGTCGCCAACAGCGCGATCATCGCGATCATCGCCTCGCTGCTGGTGATCTCGGCGTATATCGCGCTGCGCTTCGAATGGAAGTACGCCGTGCCCGTGCTGATCGCCCTGATGCACGACCTGCTGATCACCTCGGGCGTGTACTCGCTGACGGGACGCGAAGTCACCACCGCGACCGTGGCGGCGCTGCTGACGATCCTCGGGTATTCGCTCTACGACACGATCATCGTGTTCGACAGGGTGCGAGAGAACGTCCCGCGAATGCCCCGGGCGGCGTTCTCGCAGATCGTCAACCGCTCGATGTCCGAGGTGCTGACACGCTCGCTGGCGACCAGCTTCTGCACGCTGCTGCCGGTGCTGGCGCTGCTGTTCTTCGGCGGCGAAACGCTGAAGGATTTCGCCTTCGCGCTGATGGTGGGGATCGCCTCCGGGGCGTACTCCTCGATCTTCATCGCCTCGCCGGTCCTGACCCACTGGAAGGAGCGCGAGCCCGGCTACCGTGCCCGGCGAGAGCGGATCGTGCGCGAAAACGGCTTCGTGCCGGCCTACGCCACCACCGCGGCCGGCGCCCCCGAGGACGTCGAGCCCGAAGCCAAGCGCCGGCGCACCCGCAGCGGCAGGCCGCCCTCCCCCGGGGAACCGGGCCAGCAGGTCTCCCGCGACGAGTTCCAGGAGATGGTGGCCGACCTCGGTGTCGACGACGAGACCTCGACCGGGGCCCGCAAGGGCAACGGCGGTCGCGCCGCCACCGCCGCGCCGCCTAAGCCGCCGAAGGCCAAGGCCGCAGAGAGCGAGACGCCTCAGGCGCCGGCGCCCGACGAGGCCGCGCCCCAGCGTGACCCCGCCGCCGACCTCACGCCCGAGGACCTGGTGCTGAAGGACGAGCCCAAGGCACGCCCGAAACGCCGCCCGCGCAACCGCCGTCACGGGAGGTCGCGCTGATGGCAATGCTCGGCTGGGTGATGATGGGGCTCGCGATCTGGCACTTCACGATCTTCGTGCCCGACCGCTTCTGGGGCGGGATCGTGGGCGCCTTTCTCGGGTCGCTTTTCGGCGCGGCGATCGTCGGGCTGATCATCGCCACGATCAAGTTCTCGGAATTCCGCGTGCCGGGTGAAAAGGAGACCACCATCGCGGTGGTCCTGTACGCCGTCCCCGGAGCCCTGCTTGGCATCGCCCTGGTGTACCTCGAGGGCATGCGCCGCGAACGCGCCGGCCGGCAGGCCCCTCCAGAGCACATCTAGCCGACGTCCCAGGCCATCGGTCTTGCCAGGGCGGGCCGCCGTGGTGCGCCGATTCCGTCCCTGCGCGCCCGTACCCTCGCCCGCATGGAGCGATGGCGCCTGGAGATACCGCCATGCCCGCCGGCGGCGACGGCGCGGCTGCGCCGGGAGCTGTCGGTCAGCGACGCGCTGGCCCAGGCGCTCGTGCGGCGCGGGCTCGGCGAGCCGGCGCGGGCGCGGGCCTTCCTGGACGCCGACGAGGAGCACGACCCAGGCAGCTTCGAGGGCATCTCAGCGGCCGTCGCGAGCGTCGCCCGCCACCTCGACGAGGGGGGGCGCATCACCGTGCACGGCGACTACGACGTAGACGGGGTGTGCTCGACGGCGCTGCTGGTGACGGCGCTGCGTCGCCTCGGCGGTGACGTCGACTGGTACCTGCCCGACCGCGCCGGCGACGGCTACGGGCTCAGCGCCGCCACGATCCGGCGGCTGGCAGCACGCGGCACCTCGCTGCTCGTCAGCGTGGACTGCGGGATCGGCGCGGTGGACGAGGTGCAGGCGGCGCTCGCGCTGGGGATGGAGGTCGTGATCACCGACCATCACACGCCCCGCGGCGACGGGGTGCTCCCGCGCGCGCCGGTCGTGCATCCGGGCGTGTGCGGCTACCCCTGCCGCGACCTGTGTGCCACCGCGGTCGCCTACAAGCTCGCGCAGGCGCTGTACGAGGCCCGCGGGCGCGACACCGCCGAGCTCGAGGCCGAGCTGGACCTGGTGGCGCTCGCCACGATCGCCGACGTGGTGCCGCTGCTGGGCGAGAACCGCACGCTGGCCGTGCGCGGGCTGCGGCGGCTCGAGGGCACCGCCCGGCCCGGTCTGCGGGCGCTGATGGACGTCGCCCGGGTCGTGCCCGGGAAGGCGGGCGAGCGGGCCGTCGCGTTCGCGTTGGCGCCGCGCCTGAACGCGGCCGGGCGGCTGTATCGCGCCGACGCCGCGCTCGAGCTGCTGCTCACCGGGGACCCCCGGCGCGCCGAGCAGGTGGCCCGCGAGCTGGACAACGCCAACCGCGAGCGCCAGGACATCGAGCGCTCGATCCGCCACCAGGCCGAAGCGCAGATGGACGAGCTGGGCGAGCGGGAGGCGTACGTGCTGTCAGGGGAGGGCTGGCACGCGGGCGTGATCGGGATCGTCGCCTCGCGACTGGTCGAACGCAGCGGCCGTCCGGTGGTGATGGTGGCGCTCGACGGCGAGGACGGGCGCGCCTCGGGGCGCAGCATCGACGCCTTCGACCTGCTGGGGGGCCTGCGCGCGTGCTCGCAGCACCTGCGCCGCTTCGGCGGGCATCGGGTGGCCGCCGGCATGGAGATCGCGCGCGCGGAGCTGGCGGCGTTCTCGAACGCGCTGTGCAGCCACGCCCGCACCGTCCTGCCGGCGGGCGAGCTGCATGCGGTCGAGCGGGTCGACGCGGTCGTGAGGGTGGGGGAGGTGGACATGGCGCTCGCCGAGGAGCTCGAGTCGCTGGCCCCGTTCGGGCGCGCCAACCCGCGCGTCACGCTGCTGGTGGAGGGCGCGACCTTCGCCGGCACCCGGCCGATGGGGCAGGGCAGGCACGCGCGCTTCAACGTCAGCGCCGGGGCCGCCGCCGCGCGGGCGGTCGCGTTCGGCTGCGACGGGCGCCTGCCGGTGGCCGACGGGGAGCCCGTGCAGGCGACTTTCACGCTCGAGATCAACGAGTGGAACGGGGTCTGCGAGCCGCGCCTGGTGCTGCGCCGCGCGCGGGCCGCCGAGCAGCGCGCCGCCGAGGCCGCGCCGCGCCGCCGTGGCGAGCGGGAGGGGCAGCAGGAACTGGCGCTGTTCGCCGTGTAGGGCGCGGGGAGGGCCGCTTGGATACGGGTATCGCTTTCCCTACCCTTTGACCATGAGCGTCACCGACGATCCGCTTCCTGCAGCAGCCACCGAGGCTCCGGTCGCGGGCGCCGACCTGCAGTCGCTGAGCGTCTCCCAGAGGCGCCTGCTGAGCGACCTGTTCGCGATCGTCTCCGAGCACGCCGCCGACGCCGCGGTCCCGATCGACCGCGCGCGCGTGCAGGACGCGTTCGTGTTCGCCTGCGAGCACCACGGATCCCAGCGGCGCAAGTCCGGCGAGGACTTCATCGTGCACCCCGTCGGGGTGGCCCGCATCTGCGCGAGCATGCGCCTGGACACCGAGACGCTGTGCGCGGCGCTGCTGCACGACACCGTCGAGGACACCTCTGCCTCGATCGAGGAGGTCAGGGAGCGCTTCGGCGAGGAGATCGCGGCCATCGTGGACGGCGTCACGAAGCTGACCGGGATCACCTTCCAGTCGCGCGACGAGGCGCAGGCCAACAACTACCGCAAGATGATGGTGGCGATGGCCACCGACGTGCGGGTCATCCTGATCAAGCTCGCCGATCGGCTGCACAACATGCGCACGATCGACGCGATGCCAAAGCAGAAGCAGATCGAGAAGGCGCGCGAGACGATCGAGATCTACGCCCCGCTGGCCCACCGGCTCGGGATCCACGCGATCAAGTGGGAGCTCGAGGACCTCGCCTTCGCCACGCTGTACCCGCGCAAGTACCAGGAGATCAAGGGCCTCGTGGCCCAGCAGCGCGACGACCGCGAGCGCTACGTCGAGCAGGCCGGCGAATACCTGCACCAGGAGCTCGGCGAGGTCGGCATCGACGCCGAGATCGCGGGGCGCGCCAAGCACTTCTACTCGATCTACTCGAAGATGACCAAGAAGGGCCGCGAGTTCAACGAGATCTACGACCTCACCGCGATGCGCGTGATCGTCGACTCCGTGAAGGACTGCTACGGCACCGTGGGGGTGATCCACTCGCTGTGGAAGCCGCTGCCGGGGCGCTTCAAGGACTTCATCGCGATGCCCAAGTTCAACATGTACCAGTCGCTGCACACGACCGTGATCGGACCCGAGGGGCGTCCCCTGGAGATCCAGATCCGCACGCACGAAATGCACGAGATGGCCGAGTTCGGGGTCGCCGCGCACTGGGTCTACAAGCTCCAGTCACGGCTCGACTCCGACGGCACCGGCGAACGCGCCACGGCCGGCGAGGACGCGAAGCTCCAGTGGCTGCGCTCGATGCTCGATTGGGAGAAGGACCTGTCGGACCCGAGCGAGTTCATGGAGACGCTGCGCACCGACCTCTTCGAGGAGGAGGTGTACGTGTTCACGCCCAAGGGCGAAGTCAAGTCGCTGGCCGCCGGTGCCACGCCGCTGGACTTCGCCTACGAGGTCCACACCGAGATCGGGCACCGCTGCGTGGGGGCGCGCGTGAACGGCAAGATCGTGCCGCTGCACTACGAGCTGCGCTCGGGCGACATCGTCGAGATCCTCACCGCCAAGCGCGAGCGGGGACCGTCCCGCGACTGGCTGGCGATGGTCAAGACGACCCGCGCCCGCAACAAGATCAAGGCCTGGTTCAAGGCCGAGTCGCGCCAGGACACCGAGCACACCGGCCGCGAGCTGCTGCAGGAGCAGCTGCGCAAACAGGGCCTGCCGGCGCAGAAGATCACCGGCTCGGCGCTGCTCGCCGACGTCATCCGCGAGGTCGGCTTCCGCAAGGCCGACGACTTCTACATCGCCCTCGGCGCGGCCAAGATCTCCCCCAAGCTGGTCGTCAACAAGGTCATGCAGCGCCTCAAGCAGGGCGAGGCGGCCGACGGTGAGGACTCCGCCTCGGAGCTGCTGCGCGTCGGGCGCGCGCGGCGGCGCCCCACCAAGTCATCCGGCCAGTACGGGATCCGCGTGGAAGGCGTGGACGACGTCATGCTGCGCCTGGCCAAGTGCTGCCGCCCGGTCCCGGGCGACGAGATCGTGGGCTACATCTCGCTCGGGCGGGGCATCACGATCCATCGCGCGGACTGCTCCAACGCGGCGCTGCTCGGCCGCAACCCGGAGCGCTTCGTGAACGTGTGCTGGGAGGGCGACCAGTCCACCGGCTTCGTGGTCGAAATCCAGGTCGACGCGTGGGACCGCCACCGCCTGCTCGAGGACCTCTCGCGGGCCTTCTCGGAGTCGGGCGCCAACATCGTCGAGGCGCGCTGCCTGTCGCTGCCGCCGATGGTCAAGAACCGCTTCGTGGTGGAGGTCGCCGACAACCACGCGCTGAAGGGCGCGATCACGCGCCTGCGAAACATCGACTCGGTGTTCGACGCCTACCGCGTCACGCCGGGCGCGGCGGTCGAATAGTTCCGCGCTCCGGCGCCCGCCGTCAGCAGACGACGTTGAGGGCGTCGGGGAGTATCGAGTAGCGCGCCTCGTGGACCTCTCCGAGGAAGTCACCGTCGGCCTGCAGCGGCAGGGGACGCCCGTCGGCGGTGTGCACCGTCAGCTCCCGCAGGGGTGGCAGCGGCGTGACCTGGCGGTGGCCCGCGACTCGGGCGCTGCTGGAGAGGGCGCGCCAGCCGATCGACAGCATCGACAGCACCCCGGCGCGGTGCAGCACGCCGCCGCCTAGCTCCCCGGAGTCGAGCTCCACCCGCTCGGCGATGTCGATCGGGCGGTCCTGGAAGTACGTGAAGGTGGCGCCGTTCTGGACGATCGCGATCACGCCGTCGAGCGTGCGGCCGCCCGCCTGCACGCGCAGCCGCGGGGGCCGGCGCAGGTAGCGGCGCAGGAACGTCGAGACCGCCACCCAGCTGTAGTACCAGGGGCCGAGACGCGCCTTCAGATGGGGATTGGAGTCGACCTGCTCGACCACCATCGCGTCGAGGCCGAGGCCCGAGTTGAATGTGAAGCAGCGGCCGTTGACGACGCCCAGGTCGACGCTGCGCTGGCGCCAGTCGTCCGCCAGCGCGAGCAGGTGCTCGGTGGCGTCGAGCAGGTCGCCGGGGATGCCCAGCAGCTTGGCGAACACGTTGGCCGAGCCGCCCGGCAGGCAGGACAGCGGGGTGGAGGTGCCGCGCAAGCCGTTGGCGGCTTCGTTGACCGTCCCGTCGCCGCCGAGGGCCACCACCAGGTCATAGCCGCCCGAGGTCGCCTCGCGCGAGAGCGAGATCCCGTGCCCGGGCGCGCGCGTGTCCACGGCGCGCACGTCGAAGCGGCTTTCCAGCGCCCGCACCACCAGCCCCCGCCGCTGCGGCGAGACCGTGCTGGCCTGGGGGTTGACGATCAGCAGCATCCGCCGACGGGGAGCACTCGGGACGATCCGCAGCGGGCGGGGGAGGTCGTCCAGGTCGCGGGCATGGCCGCGCTCACCAGTGGTGGTGCTCACACCGATGCCTACACCGGGGGGCGCCGGGCGTTACCGGAGGCCCGGAAGTCCCTGCGGAGAGGGCTTTTCCGTCGCCCGTTTTGGGTGCTACACTCCGCGCCACATAGCTGGACACATCCAGAGGGGTGGAGGGACTGGCCCATCGAAACCCCGGCAACCACCGTCGTGTCACAGCGGGAAGGTGCCAATTCCAGACAGATGTGTGGCGGGCCTTCGCGGCCCTTCGCCACACCGTGACGGCGAAGACCCTACGCGAAGGAGCCGGCATGGCTGTGAGTCATCTTCAGTGCAAGGAGTGCGAGGCGCAGTATCCGCTCGACGCCCTGTACGTGTGTGAGCGGTGCTTCGGGCCCCTGGAGGTCCGCTACGACCACCGCCGCCTCGGTGCGGACATCGGCGAGCTGCGCAGGCGGATCCAGGGAGGTCCCCAGAACATCTGGCGCTACGCCGACTTCCTGCCGCTCGCCGGAGGCCCCCCGGGGCCGTCCGGGCGCCTGACCTCGCGGGTCGGGCTGCCGGCCGGGTGCACCCCGCTGGTGCGGGCCGACCGGCTGGCCGAGCGCCTCGGCCTGGGCGAGGTGTGGGTCAAGAACGACGCCGCCAACCCGACCCACTCGTTCAAGGACCGCGTCGTGTCGGTCGCGGTCACTCGGGCCCGGGAGCTGGGGCTGCAGACGATCGCGTGCGCCTCCACCGGCAACCTCGCAAACTCCGTGGCCGCCCACGCCGCCGCGCTCGGGATGAGCTCCTACGTGTTCATCCCGGCCGACCTCGAGGAGCAGAAGGTGCTCGCCACGGGGGTGTACGGGACGACCGTGGTGGGCGTGGAGGGCAGCTACGACGACGTCAACCGCCTGTGCACCGAGCTGTGCGCGGAGAAGGACTGGGCGTTCGTGAACATCAACCTGCGTCCCTACTACGCGGAGGGCTCCAAGACGCTCGCCTTCGAGATCGCCGAGCAGCTCGGGTGGGAGCTCCCGGACCGCTGCGTGGTGCCGATCGCCTCGGGCTCGCTGTACACGAAGATCGCCGCAGGCTTCCGTGAGTGGCGCGAGCTGGGCCTGCTCGAGGGCGAGCTGCCGCGCATGAACGGCGCCCAGGCCGAGGGCTGCTCGCCGGTGTCGAGCGCATTCGCCTCTGGCGCCGAGGTGTGCCGCCCGGTGCGCCCCGACACGATCGCCAAGTCGCTGGCCATCGGCAACCCCGCCGACGGCCCCTACGCGCTCGAGCTGGCCCGTGACAGCGGCGGGTCGGTGGACGCCGTCAGCGACCAGGAGATCCGCGACGGCATCCGGCTGCTGGCCGAGACCACCGGCATCTTCACCGAGACGGCCGGCGGCGTCACCACGGCGGTGCTCGCCAAGCTCGCGCAGCGGGGCGACATCGACCCCGGCGAGCGGGTCGTGCTGGTGATCACCGGCGAGGGCCTGAAGACCCTCGACGCGGTCCGCGACAGCTTCGAGACGAGCACGATCGTGCCGACCGTGGAGGCCTTCGAGGCCGCGGTGCCCCAGCCCGTCTCGGCCTGATGGGCGTCGTCGTCAAGATCCCCACACAGCTGCGCACGGCCGCCGGGGGCGAGTCCGAAGCCGTGCTCGAGGGTGCCACCGTGCAGGAGGTGCTCGACGGCCTGTTCGAGCGCTTCGAGGAGCTGCGTCCGCGGCTGGCCGACGACGACGGCGCGCTGAGGAGGTTCGTGAACGTGTATCTCGCGGGCGAGGACATCCGCTTCCTGGACGGCCTCGCTACGCCCGTCAGCGACGGTGCCGAGCTGACGATCCTGCCCGCCGTCGCCGGCGGCTGACCCGTCGCCCGCGGCGGGCGGGCCCTACACGCGGCGCTGCGGCGCGCCGCGGCCCTCCAGGCGCCGGCGCAGCTCCGCACCGCGACCCGCGGCCACCGCCCGGGCCGCCCGCGCCTCGCTCAGCTCGAGGCCGTTCGCATGCGCGAAGTCGAGCAGCTCCTGGCGCTCTTCGCCCTCTTTGGCGGCTTTCAGGAACAGCCAGCAGAACAGCCCCAGCGTGAGCAGGGACTCCTCCACCATCATCACCGCCCCCGCGATGTTCTGGTCGGCGAGCGGGGAGATGTGGTGGAGCGCGTCGCCGTGCAGGTAGTAGGGGTAGAACACGGTCCCCGACCACAGGAAGATGTTGCCCAGCACCGTCCCGGTGAGGCGCACCGCCACGATGTACAGGAGCTTGCCGAGGTTGCCGAACCACGACGGCGTCGGCAGCGGGCCGAACAGCGGCATCCACATCAGGATCCCGAAGCCGAGGAACATCACGTGCTCGATGGCGTGGACCCCCGGGTGACGCAGCGCCGCCTGGTAGAGGGTGGGGAGGTGCCACACGTAGAGGTCGGCGGCCCACAGCGGGAAGGCCACCAGCGGGTGGGTCAGCACCCGCAGGCGGTCGAACAGCGAGATCCGCAGGATCGGGGCGAGCAGCGGCGCGGTCAGGCCGAGCACGATCAGCAGCGAGGCGATGTCGCCGACCAGCAGGTGCTCGAGCATGTGCATGTACAGCAGCTGGCCGCTGAGGTCGTCGAGGCCGCTGAGCGCCGCTGCGATCACCGCGATCCCGGCGTAGAAGCACGTCTGGCGCCATCCCGGGACGGCTCGGGCCGTCCGCGCGAGGGTGCGGGCGCGCTTGTGGTAGCACCCGACCATCAGCGCCAGCGGCGAGAGCTGCACCAGTACCGAGACGATCGAGACGCTTGCGAGGGGCAGGAAGAGCATGCTCGTGGTCCGATGTGAGGGTACCCGCCGGAAGGCGGTGGACGGGGCACCCGCGACCAGCGGCCGGTGCACCTGGGATGACCGGCCACACCCGGCGTGCGGGTACGTGGCAGCTGCTACTTTCGTGGTCGGACGAGGTTGCGCCCCGAGCCGGGATTTAGCTGACTTTTAGGCGACTCTGAGCCTCACCTGAACCTCGCCCGGTTTGCTTGTCCCCATGAGCACCGAGACCCTCATCTCCTCCCCCGCGGTCGAGGGAACGACCGAGCGCTTCGACGCGATCGCCTGCCTCGACGAGCGCATCCGCCACCAGGCCGTGGCCGACCGTCCCAATGAGCCGGGCCAGTACCTCGAGGTCCAGGGACCCACGAGGTCGCTCACGATCAGGCTCGAGTGCGAGCCGATCCACATCGGTCGCGGCCTGTCTGCCGGCCTACGCCTCGACGACAGCTCCGTTTCCCGCCGCCACGCGATCCTCGTGCCACGCGCCAGGGGCGCGCGCATCCTCGATGACCGCAGCTCCAACGGCACGTTCGTCAACGGGCGCCGCGTCCAGCAGTCGGAGCTGCGCAACGGCGACGTGATCGTGCTGGGCCGGGCCGTGCTCCGCTACGTGGAGCTCGGCGAGCCCGCCTAGCCCATCGCGAACGCGACTCCCGTCAGCCAGCCGGGAACGGGCTCTGGTCAGCCCACCGGAAACGGGCTCTGGTCAGCCCACCGGAAACGGGACGCCCGTCAGCTGCTCGGCGGCCTCCCACAGGCGGGCGGCCGCCTCCGGGTCGCGCGCGGCGCGGCTGGGGGTGACGACGCGGGGATGCCCGCGTAGCTCGCCGATGCCGTCGGGCCCGACGTAGACGCCGCCCTCCAGTGACGGCTGGGTGGCGGCGTACAGCGTCGGCAGCGCACCCATGCGGGCGTCCTGGGCGACGAGCATGTTGGTGAGGGCCATCGTCCAGCGGTCGATCGCAGGGGCGGCCGCGCTCTGCAGGTTGGTGGCCGAGTAGCCGGGGTGGGCTGCGACGCTCTTGACGGCGGAGCCGGCTGCGCGCAGGCGCCGGTCCAGCTCGAGGGCGAGCATCAGGTCGGCGAGCTTGGATTGGTTGTAGGCGACCCAGCGGTTGTAGCGTCGCTCCGACTGCAGGTCGTCGAATTTGATGCGGCCGAGCTTGTGGCCGTTGCTGGAGAGGGTCACGACGCGGGCGTCCGGGCGGCCCTTCAACTGCTCGAGCAGTTGAGCGGTGAGGGCGAAGTGACCGAGCACGTTGGTCCCGAACTGCAGCTCGAAGCCGTCGCTCGTGCGGCGGTGTGGCGAGGCCATCACCCCGGCGTTGTTGATCAGCAGGTCGATGCCGCCGTTGCGTTCGGAGAGGGTCGTGGCGAAGGCCTTCACGGAGTCGAGGCTCGCGAGGTCGAGCGCGGCGACCTCGAGCCGGGCGTCCGGAGCCGAGGCGCGGATGTCCTGCAGCGCCCGCTCGCCCTTGGCGGTGTCGCGGCAGGCGAGCACGACGTCGGCGCCGTGCCGGGCCAGCTCCCGTGCCGTCTCCAGCCCGAGGCCGCTGTTGGCTCCGGTCACGACCGCGGTGCGACCGGCCTGGTCGGGGATGCTCTCGGCTGTCCAGTGTGAGCTCACGGCTGTCTCCGGGGAGGCTCCGAAGGGAGTCCTGGGGCATTCAACCAGGTGGGCGGCAGACCCGCTTGCAGCACGGAATTTGGCAGTTTTGACCGGTCCGTCTAGGCCGGATCACCTATAAGGGGCAGATATGAGAGGCCTTTGTAAACTTATCCCTGGGAGGCCCCGCTACCCCCTTGCGGGGGCCCCCGAGCGAGGGGCCGCTCCGGTCCGCTCCTTCAATATGCGCAGCCCCTGCTCTGAGCGCGCAGAGGCCGCCGGAGCGCCGGAGCGGTCCTGTTTTCCGCCCGGCGGACATGCAATAGTCGGCGCATTCGGTGGGAATGCACGATGACGTGCATACCGCTACGGTGTCCGCTTGCTCCGATCCGCGTCGATCGGCCTCGTGCGACAGCTTCGTTCGTCCACACCCCCCGTTGGCCGTACGCCGCTGCTGGCGTTCCTACTGGCGTTGCTAACGCTGATGCCTGCATCCGCGGCGCTGGCGGCCGGCCACAGCGCGCAGGCCCACCACCACGGGGCGCGGGCCGGGCACCGGCGTGTGAGGCACGTTGCCCGCTGCGCCCGCAGGGCCCGTCACGTGCACCACCGGGGCGTCTCGCATGCCACCACGCACCACGCGCGCGGGCACCATCGCGGGCACGCCTCCTGCCAGCGGGGCAAGCGACACCACGGCCACCGCGCGAGTCGTCACCATGCCACCCACCACGCCGCGCCGACGCACTCGCATCCGGCCCTGTCGCACGTCGCCGAAGGAGCCGGCGCGAACGGCACCGTCACGCCCGCCTCGCCCAGCAGCGGCCCCTGTCCGGGGGCGAGCCTGGCGCCGAGCGGAGAAGACCTCTACGCCGTGAGGACGGCGACCCTGTGCCTGGTCAACCGTGAACGGGCGGCCCACGGCGACGGCCCGCTGGCCACGAACTCCGACCTTCAGCACTCCGCGCAAGCCCATTCGGAAAGCATGGCCTCCGGCGACTACTTCGAACACGCCGGGCCCGGGGGCTCGTTCCTGGAGCGGATCATGGCCTCGGGTTACCTGCCCGGGCCGAACTCGCTCTACAGCGTGGGTGAGAACATCGCCTTCGGGACGCTGCAGGACGCGACCCCCGCGGCGGTCGTGGCGGCCTGGATGAGGTCGCCGGGGCACCGCGCGAACATCCTCAACTCGGCCTTCCGGGAAGTCGGGATCGGGATCGCCCCGCACCTGCCGGCCGCGCTCGGGGGCGGGGAGGCGGGGGCGATGTATACCGAGGACTTCGGCGTCGTCGTATAGGGAGCGCCGGGGGCCGCGGGGCGACGTTCAGACGACCTCCACGTGCCTCACCTCGCAGGCGTCCACGGAAGCGCGATCGCCGGGCGTTTCCGAGGGCTGCATCGCGTCGAAGATCTTGGCGGCGTCCTGCATGGCCTGCTCGGTGGGAAATTCCTGCAGCACGATGGCCGTGCCGCCGGAGGCGTCGAACAGCAGCTTGAGGCCGCTCGCGTCCACCCCCGGCGGCGGTCCCCCCGACTCCTTGATGCGGGTGATGACGGCGTTGACGGTGTCCTCGGTGGCGCCCGTGAACCTCACGACTCGTACGAACATGGTTAAACCTCCGCAATCGTTTGACCGGCGACCGTATCCGCCACCGCTCGGCAACGTCAAGAACGGCGTAGTCTGACCGGACGGCGGAGGGGAAGGGGGGAGCGTCGCCGCTCGGATAGGACCAACGTCCAGTCAGGATTTCTCCCGGATGGCGTCGGGTAACGAACCGCGCAATGGCGGTGGTCCGCATACGGCGAGTGCTGGTCGGGCTGCTGCCGATGTGGCTCGCCCTCGTCACCCCCGCCGGCGCACGGGTGACGGTGGAAGGACCGGCCGGGGACATGATGATTCCGAGGCTTCGGCAGTGGGCGGACAACGATCTCATGCCGACGGGCGACGGCGTGATCCAGGTGGTGCCCGAAAACTGCATGCAGATGCAGGCGGCGGCATGCACTTATTGGACCAACGCTCCTCATTTCGTCATGTACTTCCCCGACCTCGCGTACCTGTGGACGCAGTCGGGATATTCGGAAGGGGAACGGGAGTCGACGTGGTTGAACTTCTACCACGAGCTCGGTCACGTGCTCGACTTCGGCCTGCCCCGCCACGGCTATCGCCTGAAGTGGTTCTCGATCATGCACTACGAGGCTCCGTCCTCCCGGCGGCGGGCCCGTGAACTGGTGAACACCCGCAATCCGCGACTGTGGCTGTCGGCGTTGGGCGCGGAGGGCGAAGTGGTGATCCCCGACGAGCAGTTCGCGCAGGCTTACAACTACTGCGCGCGGGGCATGAACTATGCCGCGGTGCAGGCGACGATGCACGGCACGTACTGGGGATTCTCCTATGACCCGAGTCGCGGCCAGTACGCGGAGGCGTGTCAGTTGATCCGGGGGCTGTGAGCAGGAGAGGGGACGTGTGGCCGCCTGTGATGACCGGCGCGCACAGCCCTTGCAGCGCCCAGGCGTCGCAAAAGCAAAGCCCCGCGCCCGTTCCTCTGTGTATGAGCGCGCGCACGCTTTGGCTCGCGACCCTGGGGGTGATGGCGATGCTCGCGCTGCACGCCACGGTCGCGTTCGCCGCGAGACCGCAGTTCGTCTCGATCGCCGTCACCCCGAATGTGTTTCAGGCCGCCGGCGGTCCGTTCGTGGTGACCGCGCGGGTGCGCAATGCCCGTACCTGCAGGGCGGATGCCGAGCAGCTGATCCCGCGGCGGCTCGTGAACTGCGTCTCGGGGCACATCACCCTTCGCGGGTACGCGCCGGCGAACGCCACCGCCACCACGACGACGCGGTGGCTGGATCTCGAAGCGTACAGCGGTCGCCACAGCGGCTATTCACGCGCTGTGCGGATCGAGGTTCTGCCGCGCGAGCCGGTGCCTGCGGCGGTGAACGGCATCGACACATGCACCCCCGGCCCTGAATGTGACTACGGGACGACGGCACAGTCGTTCCAGAACTGGGGGAACGCGGCGCCGTTGCCGCTCGGGGACTGCACGTTCGCCGCGGCCGCCGATTGGGAGCAGATGGTGCTGGGCGTGCACGCGAACCCGGCCCTGATCGGCTACGAGTACGCAAAGGCGGGTGGCGGCGACAAGGGCCTGGCACAGGGAGCGCTCTGGAGCTACTGGCGCAGTCCCGGGATCGCCGGCGTACACCTCACGGGGCTGCACAGTTACGACACGACGGCGGCCGACGTGCAGAACGGCGTCCGTGACTACGGTGCGATGATCGCGGAACTGTCGTTCGGGTCGAACTGGGGCTTCGGCCCGTACACGATGGGCGCGACCCGTCACTACGTCGTGGTCGGCGGCTTCACGCCGGAGGGCCCGCTCGTCGTCACCTGGGGCGAAACCATTCAGATGACATGGGAACAGTGGAACGCCGAGGCCGTCTCCATGTGGGGCATCGGAACGAGCTGAGTCCAGCACCCGCCCGTAGGCGTCCACCCTGGAACATTCACCCTGAGGTATCCACCGCGACGCGCTCGCTATTCGGAGTCGGAGCTCGGCGCGACCCGCGCAACCGCCGCACGGCTCGGGAAGGGCCGCGGGTAGGTTGCGGATTCGAACTGACAGCGTCCGTGGTGTGGGAAGCGATCCCCTGACACTGCCACGTCTCTATGCCGCGATGGCCCGGCTCATGTGGTCGGGCCATCGCGTCCCATAGGTTGGAAGGGCCAGCGACACTGCGCACATTCGGCCGGGCGGGCGCCGACGGGGAGGCGATATGCGCGACACGGTCCCCAATAATGCTCGTCCCTGGGGGGAAAGAGGCCCTCCTTGATCGCTCAGCCCGGCACGCCGGGATTGCGACGGTGGCGGGTCGGGCCCGTGCCGCGCACGCCTTCTCGGTACCCGGACGGGGACCCCGCTCAAACCGCGTCCTGAAACCTACCTACTCCTCCAAGCCGACCTCAGAGCGAGCGCGATCACGGTGAAAGGGCGGAGCCTCCATGCTCCGCCCCTCACCGTGAGTCACTTTCCTCAACGTGACGGTCGGGGGGGGCTCCGCCGCCACGGTCCCAAGGAGGGTGAGGGACACCTGCAGTATCCGCCCGGCCGGCTCGCGTGGACATCGGGGAGCACCCCTATTTGTCAGTCGTGGGTTTCCCTCCGGCAGCGGCGCATCGCCCCCTTTGCCGCTGCCGTTACCGGGAGGGGGAACGACCTGGAGCGCGTCCCCCGTTGGGGCGCCCGGCTATGGCGCGAAGCCCTTGAGCCCACCCGCGCACAGCGAATCTAGGCGCCCCGCCCTGGTCACGTCAACCCGCGCTGGCCCGGTGGCTGGTCCGACCGGGTTAGGGGAATGACGCAAACACGAAGCAAAGATTCGTCCTCGCGTCGTTGTGATGCCCCGCCCGCGGGGAAGGTTGGCCGCACAAGCAAGTGGGCCGCTAGAGGATGCTTGGGCGCCTATTCCTCCAGCCCCACGGCTTTGAGGGCATCGGAGGGGGCCAGGTACTCCTCCCCTCGGACGACTAGCCCGTCCTTGATGGTGTACGCGAGCGCTATCGGCACCCGAAGGTCCGCGCCGGCGCCGAGGGCCGTCGCTCGCACGGCTCCGATCATCACCACTTTGTCGCCCCGCTCAAGGATACGGTCGACTTCGAGGCGGCCGGGAACGGTCTCTTGCCACGCCCGGAAGTGATTCGCCACGGCCTCGCGGCCAACGGCGGTTCTGGCCTCGGGGTGGTCCCGCGCGACGACCCACTCGATGTCAGGGGACAGCACGTCGAGAGCTGCCACCCAGTCGCCATTGGTTGCCAGGGCGATCGAGCGGCGAATCAGTTCCACGTTCTCCTGCGACACCTCTTAGTCCTCCAGTCCGAGGTCGGCGAGTGCACGGTCGCGGTTCGCGTAGAGCGAGAGCGCTGTGATCCTGCTGTTCACAATGTGGAAGAGGCCTGCGCCTTTGGCGCCCGCTGGTCCGACCTGTACCCCGCTCGTCCTGCCGCGCCCCTGTCGGAACACGGCGAACGCGACCCCGTTGCCGAGATCTCGAATCTCCTCTACCTCCTGCTGGTACTGGTCGTGGGCCGCCAGCCATTCTTCGAAAAAGGCTCGTATCTCGTCACGACCCTGGATCACCTCGGCGCCGCCGCGCGACATGTTCTAAACGCGCCCGGGCCGATTCGAACGGCCGACCTCTCGCTCCGGAGGCGAGCGCTCTATCCGCTGAGCTACGGGCGCAGGAGGCCGATTCTAGGGGCTTCGCGCGTGTGGAGGCTGACGCGCCCTACCCGAACGTGAACACGTAGGCCTCGGCGCCGGGCTCGAGGAACGTGATCTCGAGGGTGCTGTCCCGAATCTCCCTGGCCTGCCGCACGAGCTGGTACATGCGCCCCTCCGCCAGCATGCCGTTCCCATCATCGTCGACGTCCACACCGTGCGACTCGCCGGGATGGTGGCCGTCGAGCTTCACCTGGAAGGGAATCGGGTTACCGCCCTCGTGTGAGAGCACCAGGTGCGCGTCCCGCGCGTGGAAGCGGAAGGCGAGGCTGCCACCGGCCTCGCCCACCACCGCGTTCTCGCGGCCCAACGTCCACATGTCCTTCAGTGCCCAGTGGTTGAGGTCCAGGCGGTCGGGCAGCGAGTACGCTCGGGGTTCGTCGTAGGCGGCGCCCTGCGGCGATGCGAAGCGTTCGCCCCGCTCGTAGCCGAGATACGTCTCCGGCGAGCCCAGGTCTTCCCAGTCGGCTTCCGCTTCCACGCCATGGCCCATCACGGTCAGGAGCTCGCGCTCGACGCCGAGCAGGCCCTGGATCACTCGCTCGGACTCCTCGTAGCGCCCCTCACCGAAGTGGTGGTCGCGGATCACCCCGTTGCGGTCCACGAAGTACAGCGCCGGCCAGTAGTGATTGTCGAACGCGCTCCATATCTCATATTGGTTGTCGAGCGCCACCGGGTAGTCGATGTCCCGCTCCGCCACGGCCACGCGCACGCGCTCGATCTCGTGCTCGAAGGAGAACTCGGGCGTGTGGACCCCCACCACGATCAGGCCGTCGTCCCGGTAGGTCTGCCACCACCCCCGTACGAACGGCTCGGTGCGCAGCCAGTTGATGCACGTCAGCGTCCAGAAGTTCACGACCGCCACCCGCCCCGAAAGCTCGGCGGGGCCGAGCGGCTGGGAGTTGAGCCACCCGGTCGCCCCGCCGAGCGAGGGGAGGGGAAGGCGCTGTACGGAGGCCATCTAACGCAGCGTCCTGAAGCTCGCGCGCATCTCCTCGGAGAAGATCTGCGGCTGTTCCCAGGCGGCGAAGTGGCCGCCCTTCTCGAGCCGGTTGTAGTGGATCAGGTTCTTGGGATACGCCTGCTCTGCCCAGCTCCTCGGCGCCTGGTAGAGCTCGTCGGGGAACACGCTGATCGCGAACGGGATCGAGATCTTCTTGGCCTCGAAGAAGCCCGCCTTGTTCTCCCAGTACAGGCGCGCGGCGGAGACCCCCGTGTTCGTCAACCAGTAGAGCGTGATGTTGTCGAGCAGGTCGTCGCGTGTCACATCGCCCGGCGGGTTTCCGCGCAACACCTGTTCGACAAGCCCCGGCTGGCCGGTGCCGTCGCCGTGGTCGAGCATGAACGCCGCCAGGTCGACGGGTGAATCCGCAAATCCGTACAACGTCTGCGGGCGCGTGCCCATGATCAGCGCGTAGGCGACGTGCGTGGCGTAGAAGCTGCTCAGCTGCTCGTAGGCGCTCTGCTCTTCGGGCGACAGACCCGAAGGCGCCGGCTCGCCCTGCAGGAACCCCTTCGACAGCTCGGCGGGGGCGGTGCCCGGCATGTTGGAGTGAATGCCGAGCAGGCCCTCGGGCGCCTGTTCGCCCATCGCCTGCGTGACCGCGGCACCCCAGTCGCCGCCCTGTGCGACGTAGCGCTCGTACCCGAGCCGTCCCATCAGCTCCGCCCAGGCGCGTGCGATGCGGGGCGGGTCCCACCCGGTCGCGGTCGGCTTGGCGGAGAAGCCGTGGCCCGGGATCGACGGGATCACGAGATCGAAGGCGTCCGCGGCGCTCGCACCGTGGGAGGTCGGTTCGGTGAGTGGGTCGACGATCTTCAGCTGTTCGATGATCGATCCGGGCCAGCCGTGCGTCACGATCATCGGCAGCGCGTCGGGGTGCTCGGAGCGGACGTGGATGAAGTGGATGTCCAGCCCGTCGATCTCGGTGATGAACTGCGGCAGGGCGTTGAGCTTCGCCTCCCCTCGCCGCCAGTCGTAGTCCGTCATCCAGTGGTGCGCGAGATCCTGGATCGTCGCGAGCGGCACGCCCTGGGAGTCGTCGGACACGGTCTCCTTGTCGGGCCAGCGGGTGGAGGCGATCCGGCGCCGCAGATCCTCGAGCGCCTCGCTGGCGGCTTCGACGTGGAAGGGGCGGATCGCAGCGGTGTCCGCCCGCTGCCGGGTCGTGGTGGCTGACATGTCGGTCTCCCTTGGTCGTACCTGAGGATGTTCCTGGGGGGATGCCTGCCTCACGATGTCGCCGATCGGGAAGCGTCGCGCCAGTGACGTCCCTGGCCGGGCCCCGGGTGCGGGGGTGAATAGGATGACGGCACCCCTGTGAGCGCAAACTCCGGCAACGGACGCGTCACTCCGCCCGAGAAGCGTGGCAGGCCTCGGCGCGTGGCGCTGGCCGCCCTCATCGCCGTGGTCGTGGAAGCGGCCGCGACCTGGCTGCGCAGCGGGCGGATCGGCGGAAGGTTGATCGTGCGCTGCCGCCGGGGCCATCTGTTCTCCACGATCTGGCTCCCCGCCGCGTCGGTGAAATCGCTGCGCCTCGGGTGGTGGCGGGTGCAGCGCTGCCCATACCGTCACTGGTCGCTGGTGACGCCCGTGCGCGCCTCCGACCTCTCCTCCCGACAGCGGGCCCGCGCAGCCAGGCTGAGGGACATCCCGCTGCCCTGACCATGGACCTATCGATCTTCTTCGCGGGCACGGGCGGCTCGGTGCCGAGCGCCCGCCGGGGGCTACCGGCCGTGCTCGTCCAGCGCGGGGGAGACCGCGTGCTGTTCGACTGCGGGGAAGGCACCCAGCGACAGCTGCTGCGCTCCGTCGGCCTGGCCGAGCTCGACGCCGTGTTCATCACCCACTTCCACGCCGATCACTGGCTGGGGCTGCCGGGGATGCTGAAGTCCTTCGCCCTGCGCGACCGCACCGCGCCGCTGACCGTGTACGGCCCCCGCGGCCTGGCCGAGCTGATGGGCACGATGCGGATCGTGTACGGCAACCTCCCCTACAAGCTGCGCATCGTCGAGCTCGAGCCCCTCCAGGAGCAGCCGATGGGTGACTACACGGTCACGGCCGTGCCCGTCCGGCACAACCGCCCGAACTGCCTCGGGTACGTGCTCGCGGAGGACGCCCGCCCGGGCGAATTCGACGTCGAGGCGGCCCGTGACCTCGGGGTGACCCCGGGACCCGACTTCGGCGCGCTCCAGCGCGGCGAACCGGTGGGCAACGTGCTGCCCGAGCAGGTCACCGGGCCGCCCAGGGAGGGTCGCAAGATCGTGCTGTCCGGCGACACGGCCCCCTGCGAGGCGCTGGCGGTGGCGGCCCACCAGGCCGACGTCCTCGTCCACGAGGCCACGTTCGCCGAGGACGAGGCCGAGCGGGCCCGCGAGACCTCGCACAGCACCGCCCGCCAGGCCGCCGAGGTGGCGCGCGCGGCGGAGGTCCGCCTGCTGGCCCTCACCCACGTCTCGACCCGCTACGCCGGCGGCGAGCTGCGCGACGAGGCCCGCGAGGTGTTCCCCCGGACGGTGTCCCCGAGGGACTTCGACACGATCGAGGTGCCGTTCCCGGAGCGCGGTCCAGCCGAGCTCGTGCGCTGGTCGGAGCGTCAGGCCCGCGAGCGCCCGCCGGGCGAGCGGGAGGCGCCCGCAGGCGGCGGAGAGGAGTCCGGAGCGGGCGAGAAGGATGCCGCACGCAGCGGCACCGAGCCCGGACGCACGACCGAGGCGGTCGCACCCACCTGATACATTCGCCGCACTCCTTTAACCCGGTCCCGAGAGGCCAGGAAGGAAGCATGCAGCCGAACGAGAAGATCGTCCTCCGCGAGGAGGAAATCAGCAGCGCGCTCACGCGGATCGCCCACGAGATCCTCGAGCGCAACCCGTTCGATCCTCCGCCCGCGCTCGTCGGCATCCACCGCCGCGGCGCGATCCTCGCCGGGCGCCTGCACGAACAGCTCGAGGAGCTCGCCGAGCACGAGGTGCTGCTCGGGGACGTGGACATCGCCTTCTACCGCGACGACGTCGGCACGCGCCCGGACGCGCCCATCCTGCACGCCAGCCACATCGACTTCGACGTCAGCGGGCTCACGGTCGTGATCGTCGACGACGTGCTGTTCACCGGCCGCACCGTCAGGGCCGCGATCGAGGCCCTGTTCGCATACGGCCGCCCCGAGCGCGTGCAGCTGGCCGTGCTCGTTGATCGCGGGCACCGCGAGCTGCCGATCCGCCCCGACTACATCGGCAAGAACCTTCCGACCTCGACGACCGAGCACGTACACGTGCGGGTTCGCGAGCTCGACGGCGTGGACGAGGTCGCGATCGCCGAGCAGGAGGCGGTGACCGCCGCATGAACCACCTGCTCTCGATCGAGGAACTCGACCGCGCCGGCATCGAGCGGATCATCACCCAGGCGCAGCGTTTCGCGGAGGTGTCCGAGCGCGAGATCAAGAAGGTCCCCGCGCTGCGCGGGCGGATGGTGCTGAACCTGTTCTACGAGGCCTCCACCCGCACCCGCAGCTCCTTCGAGCTCGCCGCCAAGCGCCTGTCGGCCGACGTGGTCAACTTCGCCGCCAGCGGGTCGAGCGTCGAGAAGGGGGAGTCGCTGAAGGACACCGTGCTGACGCTCAGCGCCCACAAGCCCGACGCGATCGTGCTGCGCACCCCCTGGGCAGGCGCCTCGGAGCTGGTCTCGCGGTGGTCGAGCGCGGCGATCGTCAACGCCGGCGACGGCAAGCACGAGCACCCCACCCAGGCGCTGCTGGACGTGTACACGCTCCAGCGCTGCCTCGGCAGCATCGAGGGGAGCTCGATCTGGATCGTCGGGGACGTCGCCCACTCGCGTGTGGCGCGCTCGAACGTGCTCGCCTTCCAGCGCATGGGCGCGAAGGTCACGCTCGCGGGACCCCCGACGCTGATCCCGCGTGGGATCGAGCAGCTCGGGTGCGAGGTCCGCTACGAGCTCGGCGAGCTGCACACGGCCGACGTCGTGTACGCGCTGCGCATGCAGAACGAGCGCATGCGCGAGGCGTGGGTCCCGTCGCTGCGCGAGTACGCCACCTGGTACCAGCTCAACGGCCGCCGCCTGAGTCCCTCCCAGGTGCTGATGCACCCCGGCCCCGTGAACCGCGGCGTGGAGCTCTCCGGCGAGGTCGTGGACTCTCCCCAGGCGGTGATCACCGCCCAGGTGGAGGCGGGGGTCGTGGTGCGCATGGCGGTCCTGTACGAGCTGCTGGCCGCAGCCAGGCCCTCGCAGCGAGCGCCCGCGAGCGCCTCGCGGGAGCCGCACGCCGAGCGCGTCGGAGAAGGGCAGCTCGCGTGAGCTCCGACAGCCTGCTCAGCGGCGGGCTGCAGGGGCAGCCCGCGGAGCTGCTGCTGCGCGACGTGCACGTGCTCGACCCGCGCGCGGGCATCGACCGCCGGCTCGACGTGCTCGTGCGCGAGGGTGCGATCGCCGAGCTCGCCGAGCCCGGCAGCGCCGCCGCCGATGCCGACGCCGAGGTGATCGAGGGAGCGGGGCGCCTGCGGCTGCTGCCGGCCTTCTTCGACCCCCACGTGCACCTGCGCACGCCCGGACAGGAGCACAAGGAGGACCTCGACAGCGGCACCCGCGCCGCCGCCGCCGGCGGCTACTGCGGCGTGATCGCGATGCCCAACACCGACCCCGTGCTCGACTCGGCGCCGCTGCTGCGCTCGCTCCGCGACGCCGCCGCCCGCGAGGCGCGCATCCCCGTGGGCGTCCTGGCCGCCGTCACGCGCGGACTGCAGGGAGAGCACCTGACCGAGATGGCCGAGCTCAGGGAGGAGGGGGCGCTCGGCTTTACCGACGACGGCAAGCCCGTCGAGAGCGCCGGCGTGCTGCGCAAGGCGCTCCAGTACCAGCGCCTGTGCGGCGGCGTGCTGGCGCTGCACGAGGAGGACCGCTCGCTGTCCCGCGGAGGCGTCATGCACGAGGGTGCCCTGAGCGCCGCCCTCGGCCTCGACGGGATCCCCACGGTCGCCGAGTCCACGATGGTCGCCCGCGACGCCGAGCTCGCCGGCTACGAGGGAGCTCGTGTGCACTTCCAGCACCTCAGCTGCGCCGCCTCGGCGGAGGCCGTGGCCGCCGCCAAGGCACACGGTTGGCGCGTCAGCGCGGAGGTCACCCCGCACCACCTGCTGCTCACCGACGAGGCCGTCCGTGGGATGAACACCTCGATGAAGATGCACCCCCCGCTGACGGGCGAGGACGACCGCGCCGCGCTCGTGCAGGCGCTGCGTGAGGGCACGATCGACTGCGTCGCGACCGACCACGCCCCCCACGCGCGCGAGGAGAAGGAGGTCCCCTTCGAGCAGGCCCCGATGGGGACCACCGGCCTCGAGACCGCCTTCGCGGCGCTGTACACCGGGCTCGTGCTCACGGGCGCGCTCGAACTGGGGGTGCTGGTGCAGCGGATGGGAGAGGGGGCCGCCCTGTTCGGCCTGGAGCCCGCGTCGATCGCCCGCGACCGCCCCGCCGAGCTGGTGCTGGTCGACCTCGAGGAGCAGTGGACAGCGGGCGAGCACGGCTGGCGGAGCCGCTCGGAGAACTGCTGCTTCTCGGGCCGGCGCCTGCAGGGCCGCATCCAGCTCACGCTCGCCGCCGGGCGGCTCGTGCACCGCGACCGCGCCCTGGCGCTCGCCGGCGCCTGATGGGCCTCTTGTCCCGGGAACAGGCCGCCCTCGTGGTGGTCGACGTACAGGAGGGCTTCCGCGCCTACGACACCTTCGACGAGGTCGCCCGCGCGTGCGCGAAGCTGGTCGAGGGGGCCCGGATCATGGGGGTGCCGGTGATCGCCACCGAGCAGTACCCGAAAGGCCTCGGCCACACGGCCCCGGAGGTGGGGCTCGGCGAGCAGGAGGCGATCGAGAAGACGGTGTTCTCGGCGGCCCGGGCGGAGGGCTTCGATCTGCACGGCCGTGGCCAGGCGATCGTGTGCGGGATCGAGACGCACGTGTGCGTCTCCCAGACCGTGCTGGACCTGCTCGCCGGCGGGGTCGAGGTCCACGTCGCCGCCGACGCGGTCGGCTCGCGCCACCGCTCCGACTACGAGGTGGGGCTGCGCCGCATGGACGACGCCGGCGCCCAGCTCGGGAGCGTCGAGTCGGTGCTGTTCGAGCTGCTCGAGCGGGCCGGAACGCCCGAGTTCAAAGCCGTCCAGAGGCTGATCATCTGATGCGGTCGCGCCCCGGGTACCTGCTGCTGGAGGACGGCGAGCGCTTCGACGGGGAGCTGTGCGCCGCCGACGCTCCGGCGCTCGGGGAGGTCGTGTTCACGACCGGCATGTCCGGCTACCAGGAGTCGATGACCGACCCGTCGTTCGCCGGCCAGCTGATCGCGTTCACGTATCCCCACATCGGCAACTACGGGGCCAGCTCCCAGGCGATGGAGTCCGAGCGGGTGTGGGCGCGGGCGGCGATCATGCGCGAGGCCGGCAACCGCGAGGACGCACCCAGCGCCGAGCGGGGCTGGCTGGACTGGCTGGCGGACTGCGGCGTGCCCGCGATCAGCGGGCTCGACACGCGCTCCCTGGTCCAGCACATCCGCCGCGCCGGGGCGATGCGCGGCGGGCTGTTCCCCGACACGGTGGCGTCGGCGCAGGCGCTCGAGCTGATCGAGGCCGAGCCGCCGATGGCCGGCCAGGACCTCGCCAGCGTGGTCACGCCCGAGCGCGTCACCCGACACGGCGACGGTGACGGCCCGCGCATCGCGGTGCTCGACACGGGCATCAAGGCCTCGATGGTGCGGGAGCTGCTCCAGCGCGGCGCGCGCGTGTCGCTGCACCCGTGCCGCAGCTCCGCCGCTGAGCTGCTCGAGGAGGACCCCGACGCGGTGTTCCTCGCCAACGGACCCGGCGACCCGGCGGCGCTGCCCGAGATCGTGGCCACCGTGCGCGAGCTGATCGGGCGCAAGCCCGTGTGGGGAATCTGCCTCGGCCACCAGCTGCTGTGCCGGGCCGTCGGCCTGCAGACCTTCAAGCTGCCCTTCGGCCACCGCGGCGCCAACCACCCGGTCCGCGACCTCCACACGGGGCGCGTCGAGATCACCTCCCAGAACCACGGCTTCGCCGCCCTCGGGCCCGGCAGCTCACGCACGATCGAGGACGACGCGCCGGTGCGCTGGGAAACCGACTTCGGCGCCGCCGAGCTGACCCACGTGAACCTGTACGACCGCACGGTCGAGGGCCTCGAGCTGCTCGACGTCCCCGGCGGTGCGGTGCAGTACCACCCCGAGGCCGGACCCGGGCCCCACGACAGCCTGTACCTGTTCGACCGCTTCCTCGAGCGCATCGGGGTCGGCGGGGGAGCGTCCTAGCCCGGCCGTGCCGCGCCGCGAGGACATCCACAAGGTGCTGATCCTCGGCTCCGGCCCGATCGTGATCGGCCAGGCCGCCGAGTTCGACTACAGCGGCGTGCAGGCCTGCAAGGTGCTGCGCGAGGAGGGCTACGAGGTGGTGCTCGTCAACTCCAACCCGGCCACGATCATGACCGACCCCGAGATCGCCGACGCGACCTACATCGAGCCCCTGCAGCCCTCGGCGGTCGCGCAGGTGATCGAGCGCGAGCGCCCGGATGCGCTGCTCGGAACGCTCGGCGGGCAGACCGCGCTGAACCTGGCCAAGGCGCTGCAGGAGGACGGCACGCTGGAGCGCTTCGGGGTCGAGCTGATCGGCGCCGACTACGCCGCCATCGAGCGCGCCGAGGACCGCGAGGTGTTTCGGCGCACGATGATCGAGGCGGGCCTGCGCATGCCCCGCAGCGAGATCGCCACCAGCATGGCCCAGGCGCGCGACGCGCTGCCGCTGGTGGGGCTCCCGTGCATCGTGCGCCCGGCCTTCACGCTCGGCGGGCGCGGCGGCGGCATCGCCCGCACCGAGGAGGAGTTCGAGCGCATCGCGGCGCGCGGCCTGGAGGCCTCGCCGATCGGGCAGGTGCTGCTCGACGAGTCGGTGATCGGGTGGGGCGAGTTCGAGCTCGAGGTGATGCGCGACTGCGCGGACAACGTGGTGGTCGTGTGCTCGATCGAGAACGTGGACCCGATGGGTGTACACACCGGCGACTCGGTCACGGTGGCCCCGCAGCAGACGCTCAGCGACCACGTCTACCAGCAGGTACGCGACCAGGCGATCCGGGTGATCCGCGCCGTCGGCGTCGAGACGGGCGGCTCGAACGTGCAGTTCGCCGTGAACCCGCATACCGAGGAGATCCTCGTGATCGAGATGAACCCGCGCGTGTCGCGCTCCTCGGCGCTCGCCTCCAAGGCCACGGGCTTCCCGATCGCGAAGATCGCCGCCCGGCTGGCGGTCGGCTACCGCCTCGACGAGATCGACAACGACATCACCGGCGTCACGCCGGCGTGCTTCGAGCCGACGATCGACTACGTGGTCGTCAAGTGGCCCCGGTTCGCGTTCGAGAAGTTCCCGGGCACCGACCCCACGCTGTCCACCCACATGCGCTCGGTGGGGGAGGCGATGGCGATCGGCCGCACCTTCAAGCAGGCCTTCGCCAAGGCGCTGCGCTCGCGCGAGCTCGACAAGCAGCCCTCGGTCGCCGAGCTGAGCGAGCCCGAGCTGCTCGAGTCGGTGGCGACCCCCGGGCCGGAGCGCTTCGAGATGCTGCTCGAGCTGCTGCGCCGCGAGGCCGAGCTCGACGCCCTGCAACGGGCCACGATGATCGACCCGTGGTTCCTGCGCGAGCTGGGCGAGCTCGCCCGCGACCCCGACGCCGCCTGCGCGGGAGAGCGCTCGTTCCGCTCGGTCGACACCTGCGCCGCCGAGTTCCCGGCGCGCACCCCCTACTACTACTCCGGCTGGGAGCGTCGGGCGGCCAACGAGGTGCAGCGCTCCGAGCGCGAGTCGGTCGTGATCCTCGGGGCCGGCCCCAACCGCATCGGCCAGGGCATCGAGTTCGACTACTGCTGTGTGCACGCCGCGATGACGGTGCGCGACTCGGGCCGCGACGCGGTGATGATCAACTGCAACCCGGAGACGGTCTCCACCGACTACGACACCTCCGACCGCCTGTACTTCGAGCCGCTGACGCTCGAGGACGTGCTCGCGGTGGTGGAGCGCGAGCAGCCGCTCGGTGTGATCGTGCAGTTCGGGGGCCAGACGCCGTTGAAGCTGGCCTCCGGGCTCGAGCAGGCGGGCGTCCCGCTGCTCGGCACGAGCGTCGAGGCGATCGACCTCGCCGAGGACCGCGCGCGCTTCGGCGCGCTGCTCGACGAGCTCGGCTACAAGGCGCCGCCATACGCCACCGCCACCTCGGTGCAGGAGGCGCTGAGCAGCGCCGAGTCGGTCGGCTTCCCCCTGCTGGTGCGCCCCTCCTACGTGCTCGGCGGGCGTGCGATGGAGATCGTGTACTCGCAGGAGGACCTCGCCGGCTACCTGCGCCGCGAGGCCGGCGACGGCGGGCGGATCTACCTCGACCGCTTCCTCGAGGACTCGCTCGAGGTCGACGTCGACGCCCTCTGCGACGGCAACGAGGTATGGATCGGGGGGATCATGCAGCACGTCGAGGAGGCCGGCGTGCACTCCGGCGACAGCGCCTGCGTGCTGCCTCCGCACTCGCTCGGGGAAGAGATGCTCGAGCAGATCCGCGCCGCCACCCGCGACATCGCGCTGGCGATCGGCGTCGTGGGCCTGTTGAACGTCCAGTTCGCGATCCACGCCGGCGAGCTGTACGTGATCGAGGCCAACCCCCGCGCCTCCCGCACCGTCCCGTTCGTCTCCAAGGCCGTGGCGGTGCCGCTCGCGAAGCTCGCCTGCCGGATCATGCTCGGCGAGAGCATCGCGTCCTTCGGCCTGCCGAGCGAGCGCCAGGGGCTCGGCTTCGGCAGCCACGTGTCGGTCAAGGAGGCGGTGCTCCCGTTCGACCGCTTCGAGGGCTCCGACGCGCTGCTGGGGCCCGAGATGCGCTCGACCGGCGAGGTGATGGGCATCGCCCGCGACTTTCCGACAGCGTTCGCCAAGGCGCAGGCGGCCGCCGGCGTGCCACTTCCGAGCAGCGGCACCGTCTTCATAACCGTCACCGACGAAGACAAGACCGCCGCCGCCGGGATCGCCCAGACGCTCCACGACAACGGCTTTCGCATCCTCGCCACGCGCGGCACGGCCCAGGCGATCGCCCGCATGGGCGTGCCGGTGGAGCCGCTGAACAAGTTGGGTGAGGGCTCGCCCCACGTGCTCGACTGGATCGAGCGCGGCGACGTGGACCTGGTCGTCAACACCCCCACCGGCTTCGGTGCCCGCACCGACGGCTATGAGATCCGCCGCGCGGCGGTTGCCCACGGGATCCCGTGCCTGACGACGCTCGCCGCCGGCGCCTCGGCGGCACGCGCGATCGCCCGCGCCCAGCGCGACGGCGAGCCGGAGGTGCTGTGCCTGCAGGAGCTGCATCGCGACCCCCGCGACCCCGGCGACGCGGGCGGGCCCGCCCCCGGCGACGCCACCCTCTCGCGCGGGGCCGGCGTGGCGTGAGCTGGAGCTCCGCGACCGCGTCCGCGGAACGCCGCCCGCTCGAGGTCGCCGCCAACGAGAGGCTCGGCGCCTACCGCCTGCTGCGGGTGCTCGACCCCGGCGGGGAATACGCCCCCGGCCAGTTCGCGATGCTCGCCGCAGAACGCCGCTGGGGAGGGGGCCAGGACGAGCGCCCGTTCCTGCCCCGCGCGCTGTCGGTGGCCCGCCACACCGGCGCAGAGGCGCACTTCCTGCTCGAGGACGTCGGCCCCGGGACGCGGCGGCTGTGCGAGCTGCGGCCCGGCGAGCGGGTGCTCGCGCTGGGCCCGCTGGGGCGGGGCTTCCGCGAGCCGCAGACGGGCAGGCGCCCGCTGCTCGTCGGCGGTGGCGTGGGCGTGGCGCCGCTGGTGATCCTCCAGGACCGCCTCGGCACGCCGGCACGGGCGCTGCTCGGCTTCCGCGACGGCGAGCGCGCCCGCGCGGCGGAGCTGATGCTCGACGTGCGCCTAGCCACCGACGACGGCTCGGCGGGCCACCGCGGGACCGTCACCGAGCTGCTCGAGCGGGAGCTCGACGAGGACTCTGCGGCGGAGGTGTACGCGTGCGGTCCCGGGCCGATGCTGGAGGGCGTACGGGCGCTGTGCGCGCGCCGCCAGGTACCGGCCCAGCTCGCCCTCGAGGCGCCGATGGCGTGCGGGTTCGGCGCCTGCTTCGGATGCGTGGTGCCGGCCCGCGACGGGCGCTACCTGCGCGTGTGCGTGGACGGTCCGGTGATCGCCGCAGGCGAGCTCGGCCACGTCGGCGACTACGCGGGGGCGCCGGCGTGAGCGTCGCCTTCTGCGGGCTGGAGCTCGCCCACCCGGTGATCAACGGGTCGGGCACGTTCGACGCGCTCGCCGCCCGTGAGGCGTTCGGGGAGGCGCTGCTGGAGGACTTCCCCTTTGCCGCCTACGTGTCGAAGACGATCACGCTCGCCCCTCGTGCGGGCAACCCGCCCCCGCGGGTTTGGGAGGTGCCGGCGGGAATGATCAACTCGATCGGCCTCCCGAACAAGGGTCTAGCCGGTTATCTCGAGGATGACCTTCCGCGGCTTGCGGGTATCACCACGCGTGGGCACGGTCCCGGCGGCGAGCTCCGGGACGTGCCCATATTCACGAACGTGATGGGTTCGAGCGCGGCGGAGCTGCGCGAGCTGGTGCTGGCGTGCCAGGAACGGGGCGAGATCGCGGCGATCGAGCTCAACGTGTCGTGCCCGAACGTCGAGACCGGGCTCGACATCGGCGCCGACCCCGACCAGCTGCGGGCGGTCGTGGGCGAGCTGCGCGACGCGACGGACAAGCCGCTGATCGTCAAGCTCACGCCGAATGCGGCGGACGTCCCGGCGTGCGCGCTCGCCGCCGAGCAGGGGGGAGCCGACGCCGTCTCGCTGATCAACACGCTGCGCGCGATGGCGCTCGCGCCAGCACGCAACGGAGCGCGCGCGAGGCCCTGGCTGGGAGGGACGACGGGCGGCCTGTCGGGTCCCGCGGTGCGCGCCGTGGCCCTCGCCCAGGTGGCGGCCGTGGCCGAGCGCGTACGGATCCCGGTGATCGGGATGGGAGGGGTCCAGACGGGTGCCCACGCGCGCGAGCTGCTCGAGGTCGGGGCGAGCCTCGTCGCCGTCGGGACGGAGTCCTTCCGCGATCCCTCCGCCGGCCGGCGCATCGCGCGCGAGCTGCAGGCGCAGGGCGCCGCGGTGTGAGCGGCCGAGATACTTTTCCGCAGTTTCCGCAGACGGCTGCGGCCCCGCTCGGCCCAGACACGCTCCCGGGTGGGACGTTCCCGTTGAGGGCACAACAAAACCCCTGCAAAACGACACCACACCGTGGACCAACCTCGATGAATCTTCACCTCAAGCTGAGGTCTAGGTGAATTAGGGCGTTTTGGGTTGATCGCCCGTCGCGGGCGTGTAGACTCGCCGGCCATGACCACGGCGACTGGTACGACGCCCTCCAGCGCTGCGACCGCGCCGGAGCGCTCGCTCAACCAGCGCATGGACGCGCTCGCGCGGGCCAACCAGATCCGCATCCAGCGCGCGCAGCTGAAGCGCGACCTGAAGTCCGGCCGGCGCTCGATCCAAACGCTGCTGCTCGACCCCCCGGAGTACGTCGAGACGGCGAAGGTCTTCGACATGCTGCTGGCGGTGCCGAAGTACGGCCGGGTGAAGGTGAACAAGATCCTCGCGCACTGCCGGATCGCTCCGAGCAAGACCATCGGCGGGCTCTCCGAACGCCAGCGCAGCGAGCTGATCTCGCTTCTGCACCGCTGAGCCGCGACGCCGATTACGTCTGAGGGCACCCATTAGGGTGTTGCGCCGTTGAGCGGCGTGTTCGTGATCACGGGACCATCGGGGGTCGGCAAGGGCACGCTCATCAGAGGCCTGCGCCAACGCCTTCCCCGGCTCGAGCTGTCGGTCTCGGCCACCACGCGGGCGCCGCGCCCCGGCGAGCGCGACGGCGTCGACTACCACTTCCTCAGCCGGGAGCGCTTCGACGAGCTGGTGGCCGCCGACGAGTTCGTCGAGCACGCCGACTACGCCGGGCGGCGCTACGGGACGCTGCGCTCCGAGCTCGAGGAGCGCGTCAAGAAGGGCGTGCCGGTGGTGCTCGAGATCGAGGTCCAGGGCGCCCGCCAGGTGCGCGCGGCGATGCCACAGGCGGTGCAGGTGTTCATCTCGCCGCCCTCGCTGGAGGTGCTGCGCGAGCGCCTGCAGGGGCGCGGCACCGACGACCGCGAGGAGGTCGACCGGCGGCTGCGGGTGGCCGAGCAGGAGCTCGCCGCACAGCCCGAGTTCGCCCACGTGGTTGTCAATGACGACCTCTCCCGGGCCACCGACGAGCTGTACGAGATCGTCGCGGCCAGCCTCCCCGTCGGCGGCGCACAGGGCTGAGGAGCTCCAGCCGCTGCGGCTAGACTCATCGGAGAGCCAACGAGGAAAGGCAATCCCGCAAAGTGATCTCGCCACGCATCGACCGGCTGCTCGAGCAGGTCGACTCAAACTACGCCGGAGTGATCGTCGCGGCCAAGCGCGCGCGCCAGATCAACAGCTACTACCACAACCTCGGAGAGGGGACCTTCGACGAGTTCCCCCCGCCGATGATCGAGACCGCCTCGAAAAACTACCTCACGATCGCCCTCGAGGAGGTAGCCGGCGGGAAGATGAAGTACCACTACCGGTAGGCGCCGCGACGGGCCGGCGGGGCGCGCCGCAAGCGCCGTGCCAGGGCTTGCCCGCGCGCCACGAGCCCTCTAGAACCACGTAGGCCATGTCGCGCATACTGCTCGGCGTCAGCGGCGGGATCGCGGCGTACAAGGCGCTCGAGTTCGTCCGCCTGGCGACCGGCGCCGGGCACGCGCTGCGCGTCGTGCAGACGCCCACCAGCCGCCGCTTCGTCGGCACCGCCTCCTTCGCCGCGCTGAGCGGGGCACCGGTGCTCGTGGGCGAGTTCCAGCGCGATCCCGCGCGCGGGGCGTTCCCGGGCCAGCGTCCGCCGGCCCACGACCCGATCGCTCACCTCGAGCTGATGGCCAACGCAGAGGTGTTCCTGATCGCCCCCGCCTCGGCCAACACGATCGCCAAGCTCGCAGCGGGCCTGGCCGACAACCTGCTCACGAGCTGTGCGCTGGCGGCGGACTGCCCGACCGTGCTGGCGCCCGCGATGAACTCGCGCATGTACGAGCACCCCGCCACCCGCGAGAACCTGCGCACGCTGCGGGGACGGGGTGTGCGGATCGTCGAGCCCACCGGCGGGCGCCTCGCCTCCGCCGGTGAGCAGGGGATCGGACGCATGGCCGAGCCCGCCGTCCTGCTGCAGGCCTGCGAGGCCGCGCTCGGGGGTGCCGGCGGTGCGCCGCATGACGCTGCCGGCGAGGGCGCAACCACGGGCGCGAACGCCGGCGGCGGGGACGCGGGTGCCACGAGCGGACCGCTGGCCGGCAGGCGCGTGCTCGTGACGGCCGGCGGGACCCGCGAGGCGATCGACAGCGTGAGGTACATCGGCAACAGCTCCTCGGGACGGATGGGGCTCGCGCTCGCGCAGGCGGCCGCCCGGCGGGGTGCGGAGGTGGTGCTGCTGTGCGCGAACGTCGCGCTGCAGGCACCGGCGGGGGTCAGGCGCGTGGATGTCGTCAGCGCCGGGGAGATGCTGGCGGCGTGCGAGCGCGAGTTTCCATCCTGCGACGTGCTGCTGATGGCCGCCGCGGTGGCGGACTTCGCGCCCGCACAGGCCAGCGAGGGCAAGATCAAGAAGAGCGGCCGCCAGGGCCTCTCGCTGTCGCTGTCGCCGACGAGGGACATCCTCACGGAGCTCTCCGCCCGGCGCCGAGACGGCCAGACGCTCGTGGGCTTCGCCGCCGAGCACGGCGCCGATGGCCTGGCCGCGGCGGAGGGCAAGCTGTCGGGCAAGCACCTGGACGCGCTCGTCGTCAACGACATCTCCCGCGAGGACATCGGCTTCGACGTGCAGGACAACGAGGTCACGATCCTGACGGCCGCCCGGGACGGCGCGATCGAGCGCCTGGAGGTTCCGCGGGCGGCCAAGGAAAGCGTCGCAGAGTCGATCCTGGACGCCGTCGAGAGGCTTAGGGGCAGCGGGTAAGATTTGACGATGGACAGCGTCTATGACCTGTACCGGCGCGGGATTTCGCTGCTGGACCACGGCGACCACGAGGCCGCGATCGTGCCGCTCAGCAGAGCCCGCGACCAGGAGCCCGACAAGGCCTCGATCCGCGAGGCGCTCGGCCGTGCGCTGTTCCACGCGCGCCGCTACGCGGGCGCGGCCGCCGAGTTCGAGGCCGTCGCCGCGAGCGCCCCCACCAACGACTACGCGCTCTTCTGCCTGGGCCGCTCGATGCAGCTGCTCGGGCGCCATCGCGAGGCGTGTCAACCGCTCGCGCTGGCCTGCTCGCTGCGCCCGGAGAGGGAGGACTACCGCCTCTATCGGGACCGCGCCCGGCGCGACGCGCGCCGCGACGCCGAGCGGGTGTGAGGCCGCCCACGGGAGCGTGGGCGATGCTATCCTCGAAGCACAGCTTTCGGCCGTCGCGAACAGCTTCGGCAGCAGTACCGAGAGTGGGCGCCCGCCCGCTTTTTTTACGTATGAGGACAGGTGGATGAGCGCATTGCAGGCAGACATCGAGCAGCGGCTGGCGAGCAGCGAGCCCGACATCGAGGTGCTGCTGGCCGAGGTCGTCGGCGGCCGCTGCCTGCGGGTGTACATCGACCATCCCGACGGCGTCACGTTGGACATGTGCGAGCGCGTCACCAAGGACCTGAACGACCTGCGCGAGCGCTACTCGCTGGAGGTGTCCTCACCCGGCAGCGAGCGCCCGCTGACCAAGCCCGCCCACTTCCGCCGCTTCATGGGGCGCCGCGCGCGCGTGCGCTCGCGCCACCCGCTGCCGGTCGGCGAGCGTCCCATGCGCAGCTTCACCGGCGAGCTCGTCGGCGCCTCCGACGAGGAGGTCACGCTCGCCGCCGCCGAGGGCCTGATCGCGATCCCCTACTCGGAGATTCGCCGTTCCAACCTGATCGGGGAGTAGAGCCATGTCACGCGAAATCCTGGAGGCGATGCACGCGCTCGCGCGCGAGAAGGGGATCGAGCCCGAGAAGCTGATGGTGGCGCTCGAGGACGCCCTGCTGTCCGCCTACAAGAAGCAGCCCGGCTCGGCCAAGTACGCGCGCGTCGAGATGGACCGCGACACCGCCGACTTCCGGGTGATCGAACTGATCATCCCTGAACGCCTGGAGGCACACCTGATCGTCGAGACGATCGACGAGGAAACGACGATCGATCCGGAGACGGGGGAGATGCGCGAACCCGAGGAACCGGAAATCGACCCGAAGAAGTTCGCCGAATACCGCGACCAGATCGACGAGCGCGACGTCACCCCCGACGACTTCGGACGCATCGCGGCCCAGACCGCCAAGCAGGTGATCCTGCAGCGCATCCGCGAGGCCGAGCGGGACATGATGTTCGAGGAGTACCGCGACCGCGTGGGCGAGCTGATCACCGGCATCGTCCAGCAGTCGGACTCCCGCTACACGCTCGTGCAGCTGCGCGAACGGGTGGAGGCGCTGCTGCCCAAGTCCGAGCAGGTCGAGGGCGAGCGCTACGACCACTCGCAGCGGATCAAGGCCGTGATCAAGGAGGTTTCCCCCTCCAGCAAGGGCCCCGCGATCATCGTCTCCCGCCGCGACCCCGAGCTGATCAAGAAGCTGTTCGAGCTCGAGGTCCCCGAGATCGCCGACGGCCTCGTGGAAATCGCCAACGTCGCCCGCGAGCCCGGCTACCGCTCGAAGATCGCCGTCGTCTCGCACACCGACGGGGTCGACCCGGTGGGCGCCTGCGTGGGCCCGCGCGGCTCGCGCGTACGCATGGTCGTATCCGAGCTGCGCGGCGAGAAGATCGACATCATCCCCTTCAACGACGAGCCCGCCCGCTTCGTGGCCAAGGCGCTGTCGCCGGCGCGCGTGCGCGAGGTGCTCGTCGACGACGACGCCAAGCAGGCCACGGTGATCGTCCCCGACGACCAGCTCTCGCTGGCGATCGGCCGCGAGGGCCAGAACGCCCGCCTCGCCGCCCGCCTCACGGGTTGGCGCGTGGACATCCGCTCGGAGACCGAGTTCGCCGCCGAGGAGGCCGAGCACGCATACGAGGAGGAGGAGGTCGCGGGCCGCTGCGCGGCGATCCTCTCCAACGGCAGGCGCTGCCCGAACGCGGCCCTTCCCAACTCCCGCTACTGCGGCCTCGAAAGCCACCAGGCGCTGGCCGCGATCGACAGCGACAACGTCGCCGACCTGAACGCCACCGAGGACCGCGAGATCGCCGCGGACGAGGCGGCACTCGCCGCCGAAGAGGCCGCCGTGGGGGAGTCGCCCGAGGTGGCCCCCGAGGCGGAGCTCGCGGCTGAGGTCACGGCGGAGCCCCCGCCCCCCGCGCCGGGCCCCGAGGCCAACGGCGCCGAGCACGCACCCGCCGAGGAGCAGACCACATAGCCCCCGCCAACGCCGGGGGCGCGGGTCCCGAGCACCGGCGGCGCGTCCCCTCCCGCCGCTGCATCGGCTGCGGACGGCGGGCTCCAAAGCACGAGCTCGTGCGCCTGGCGGTGCGCGACGACGACGGTCGGGCGGTGGCCGTGGCCGACACGCACAAGCGCATGCCCGGCAGGGGCGCCTACCTCTGCGCGGGGCCCGGACCGGCGGGCGCCAACCCCCCCTGCCTGGAGCGCGCAGGACGCCGCGGGAGCCTCGCACGGGCGTTCCGCGCGCGGGTGTCCGCAGGGCCCGAACTCGTAGAATCGGTGTAGAGGCATGAGCAAGAAGCGGGTACACGAAATCGCGAAGGAGCACGGGCTCTCCAGCAAGGAGCTGCTCGCCAAGCTGCACGCCGCCGGCGTGGAGGCGAAGGCCGCCGCGTCCTCGGTCGACGAGGCCGTCGCCCTCGAGGCGCTCGGCGACGGCCCGGCGGGCGCCGCCGCCAGCTCCAACGGCGGCTCGAGCGCGTCCGCGGCGCCGGCCAAGCCCGCGGCCAAGGCACCGTCGAAAACACCCGCAAAGGCGAAGGCCCCGGCCAAGGGCACCGCAGGCGCCCCCGCCGACGGCGGACAGCCGGCCGCGGCGCCGCCGCCACGCTCCCAGCAGCCGGCGAGCGCCGCCCCGGCGGCCCAGCGCGCCGCCGCGCCCGCGGCGTCGGCGCCCGCGCAGGCACCGGCCGCACAGTCGGGCGCATCCGCGGCGGCTGCGCCACGCGCGCCCGCCGCCGCCGGCGCGCCCGCGGCCCAGCCAGCCGCACCGGCCGCGCGCGCAGCTGCACCCGCGACTCCCGGCGAGGCTCCGCCACGCCCCGCCCCCGCGAGCTCCGCCGCCCAGGGCGCCGCCTCGCCCGAGCGGGTCCGCCCGACGCGCGACTCGCGCACGGGCGAGCGGACCCCCGGCGACGTCGGCCCCGGTGGCCGGCGGCGCGTGGTGATCGACTCCCAGGCCTCGCGCCGCCAGCAGGGCGGCCCCGCCAACCAGCCCCAGCGCCGCCCCCGGCGCGGGCGCCGGCGCCGCGGCACCTACGACGAGACGATCGCGCCGATCGACAACTCCGCCCTGGAGGCCACCGACCTGGTGCGGGTGAGCTCGGGCTCGACCGTCAAGGACGTGGCCGAGTACCTCGGCGTTGCGGTGCCGGAAGTGATCAAGAAGCTGATGTCCCTGGGGGAGATGGCGACGCTCACGCAGACCCTGTCGGACGACGCCATCCAGGTGCTCGCCGACGAGTTCGACAAGCAGGTCGAGATCGTCCACGCCGCCGACGACGTGGACCTCGAGCCCGTCTACGAGGACGCCGAGGACGAGCTCATCGAACGCCCACCCGTGGTCACGATCATGGGGCACGTGGACCACGGCAAGACCTCGCTGCTCGACGCGATCCGCGAGACCGAGGTGGTCGCCGGTGAGGCCGGTGGCATCACCCAACACATCGGCGCCTACCAGGTCCACCACGGCGGCAAGGAGATCACCTTCCTCGACACGCCCGGCCACGAGGCCTTCACGGCGATGCGCGCCCGCGGCGCCCGCGTGACCGACCTCGCGGTGATCGTGGTCGCCGCCGACGACGGCGTCAAGCCGCAGACCGAGGAGGCGATCGACCACGCCAAGGCGGCCGAAGTGCCGATCATCGTGGCCGTCAACAAGATCGACAAGGAGGGCGCCCAGCCGGAACGTGTGCGCACCGAGATGACCCAGCACGGCCTGCAGCCGGCCGAGTGGGGCGGGGACACCGAGTTCGTCGACGTGAGCGCGAAGACGAGGGTGGGGCTCGACTCGCTGCTCGACACGATCCAGGTGGTCACCGACCTCGAGGAGCTGAAGGCCAACCAGGAGGCCGAAGCCTCCGGGACGGTGATCGAGTCCAAGCTCGACCCCGGCCGTGGCCCGGTCGTGACGATCCTGATCCAGCGCGGCACGATGCGCGTGGGCGACGCGCTCGTCGCCGGCGCCCACTTCGGGCGTGTGCGGGCGATGCACGACTTCATGGGCGAGAAGCTCAAGCGTGCGATGCCCGGCCAGCCCGTCGAGGTGCTCGGCTTCGACGGCGTGCCGGAGGCCGGGGAGCCGGTGCGGGTGGTCGAGAACGAGCGCCGCGCCCGCCAGCTCGCCGGCGAACGCGCCAACCGGCTGAAGACCGAGGCGCTGGCCCGGCGCTCGGGCCGCAAGGTGTCGCTGGAAGACGTCTTCAAGCTCGCCCAGGAGGGCACCGTCAAGGAGCTCGCGCTCGTCATCAAGGCCGACGTGGCGGGCTCGCTGGAGGCGATCGAGGACGAGATCGCCAAGCTCCCCCAGCAGGAGGTGAAGGTCAACATCATCCACCGGGGGGTCGGCGGGATCAACGAGTCCGACGTGATCCTCGCGGCCGCCTCCGAAGGCGTGATCCTCGGCTTCAACGTGCGCCCCGTGGGCGACGCCCGCGCCGTGGCCGAGCGGGAGGGCGTGGAGATCCGCTCCTACGCGGTGATCTATCGCGCGATCGAGGAGCTGCGAGGGGCGATGGAGGGCATGCTCGAGCCCGCCGAGGTCGAGACCCCGCTCGGCCAGGCAGAGGTGCGCCAGCTGTTCAAAGCGTCCCGCATCGGCACGATCGCCGGCTCGTTCGTGACCGAGGGCACCGTGGCCCGCGGCGCCCACGTGCGCGTGGTCCGCGAGGGCACCGTGATCTACGACACCACCGTCGAAAGCCTGCGCCGCTTCAGCGAGGACGTGCGCGAGGTGAGCGCGGGGTTCGAGTGCGGAATCGTGCTCACCAACTTCCAGGACGTACACGAGGGTGACTTGCTCGAGACATATGAGACACGGAGGGTCGAGCGCGAGCTGTCGGCCTGAAAGGTCCAGATGCTGCAGGGACCCGCGGGTCGGCGCGGAATTGGAGGGCTAGGATGAGCACGCCGCGAATGCGTCGGGTCGATGAGGCCGTTCACCAGGTGATCGGCGACGCCATCTCAGGGGGGCTCAAGGATCCGCGGATTGGATTCCTGACAGTGACCGACGTGCGTACCAGCCCCGACCTGCGCCATGCGCGCGTATACGTGAGCGTGCTCGGCTCGCGCGGAGAGCCGGCGTCCGCGGGCGACCGCGAGGCCACGCTCGAGGGGCTGCGCAGCGCCCACGGCTACCTCCAGGGCCGGGTCGCCTCCGAGCTGCACCTGAAGCGCACCCCCACGCTCGAGTTCATCTACGACGACACCACCGACCGCGCCTTCCGGGTGGAGCGGCTGCTGGGGGAGGGCAGGCGCGCGTGAGCGTCCCCGAGGACCAGCGGCTGGCGCGCGAGCTCGTGCTCGAGCGCCTTCGCGAGGACCCGGCCTTCATCCTGGCCTCGCACGAGAAGCCCGACGGCGACGCGCTCGGCTCGATGGCGGCGATGCAGGGGCTGCTCACCGGGCTCGGCAAGGACTCGGTGATGTTCATCTCGCCCGGGGATCTGCCGCTCCCCGACGAGTACGCCCACTTCGCCAGCGCCGGCATGATCAGCGAGCCCCCGCCCGACGTGCGCTCGCGCACGGTCGTGTTCCTCGACTGCGGCAACGTCGACCGCAACCCGGCCGGGGTCCTGCGCGACAGCTCCCAGCTGCTGAACATCGACCACCACCACGACAACACCCGCTTCGGCACGATCAACCTCGTGGTCCCGGAGGCATCGTGCACGGCCGAGATCGTGTGGGAGCTGATGCAGGCGCTGTCCGTCGTCCCGACGCCCGAGATCGCGGAAGCCCTGTACGTGGGCCTGATCACCGACACGGGGCGCTTCATGTACGAGAACACCACCCCGCGGGCGCACGAGATGGCCGCAGCGCTGATCGACGCCGGCGTCGACGTCCCGCGCGTCTACACGAGCCTGTACGAGGACATGCCGCTGGGCAGGTTGGCCCTGCTCGGAATCGCGCTCACGCGGATCCAGCTGTTCGACTCCGGGGAGATCGCCCTGGTCGACCTCTCGGCCGCCGACTTCGCCGACGCCGGGGCCCAGGAAGGTGACTCCGAGGGCGTGATCGACGACCTGCGGGCGCTGCGGGGGGCGAAGGTCGCGGTGCTCGTGCGCGAGGTCATGCGCGGAGAGCGCGCCGGCCAGCGCAAAGTCTCGCTGCGGGCCACCGACGGCGAGGTGGACGTGTCGCGGATCGCGCGGGCCCAGGGGGGTGGGGGCCACACCCGCGCAGCCGGCTTCTCCACCACGATGGAGCTCGAGCAGCTGGTCGAGTTCCTGCGCACCGAGGTGGGTGCGCAGCGCAACTCGCTCCCCGGCGGGAAGCCCGCCGCCCCCGTCGCCTGAGGGCCCCGCGCCGAGGAGGCCCGCCGCGTGGACGGCGTCCTGTTGATCGACAAGCCCGCCGGCATCAGCTCCCATGGCGTGGTTGCGGCCGTCAGGAGGGCCCTCGGAGGCGTCAAGACCGGACACGCCGGCACGCTCGACCCGTTCGCGACCGGCCTGCTGCTCGTGCTGCTCGGCCGCGCCACGAAATCCCAGCGCGCGTTCATGGCCCTGCCCAAGCGCTACGAGACGATCGCCCAGCTGGGTGCGCTGTCGAGCACGGGCGATCCGGAGGGGGAGATCACCGTCACGGGGCGCGTCCCGTCGCTCCCGCCGGTGCTGCCCGTCGGAGAGGTGCGCCAGCGCCCCCCGCGCCACTCGGCGGTGAAGGTGGGGGGTGAGCGCGCCTACCGCCGGGCCCGCCGCGGCGAGGACTTCGAGCTGCCCGAGCGGACGGTCACGATCCACGCGTTCCGCGAGCTGTGGCGCCGCGAGGACCCCGGCGGGCCGGGGCCGCGCGCGGCGTATGAGATCGAGTGCTCGTCGGGGACCTACGTGCGCTCGCTGATCGCCGACCTCGGCGACGGCTACTGCCTGGAGCTGCGGCGCACGGCGATCGGCGACTTCCGCGTCGAGGATGCGTCGATGCTGCCGGCGCGCGGCAGCGCGTGGCAGGATCCGCCCGTGATCGGCCTCGCGACGGCGCTCGAGCGAGCCGGCGGGGCGCCCCCCCAATAGGCTTCGCTGCCGACGTGAAGGTCACCCCTCTGCCCGAAGTCGAGCACGGGCGCTCGCGCAGCCTCGCCGTCGGCACCTTCGACGGCGTCCACCTCGGCCACCGCGAGGTCATCAGGGGTGCCGACAGCGTGCTCACGTTCGACCCCCACCCGGTGTCGGTGGTCGCGCCCCAGCACACCCCGAGGCTGCTGACCTCGCCCGAGCGCAAGGCCGAGCTGGTGGCGTCGCTGGGCGTACAGGAGATGATCGTGATCCCGTTCGACGCCGAGTTCGCCGCGCGACCCGCCGAGGAGTTCATCGACGACGTACTCGTCGGCGCCCTCGGGGCGCGGCAGGTGTCGGTGGGGGAGAACTTCCGCTTCGGCCGGCGCGCCCAGGGCGACCCCGAGCTGCTGCGCGCGGACGGGCGCTTCGAGACGCTCGTGCACCCGCTGCTGGAAATCGACGGCGAGGTCGTGTCCTCCAGCCACATCCGCGGCCTCGTGCTGGCGGGCGAGCTCGCCCAGGCCGACCGCATGCTCGGGAGCTCCTTCCAGCTGCGCGGGACGGTCCTGCATGGCGACGCGCGCGGGCGCGAGCTGGGGTTCCCGACCGCCAACCTCGCCCCCGACGAGGCGTACGTGTGCCCCGGCCACGGGGTGTACGCGTGCCTGGCGGCGGCCGACGGGCTGGACCCGCGCCCGGCGGCCGTCAGCATCGGCGTGCGCCCGACCTTCAACACGGGCCGCGCGGAGCTGATCGAGGCCTACCTGCTCGATTTCGACGGCGACCTCTACGACGGCGAGCTGCGCCTGGACTTCCTCGACCGCCTGCGGGGCGAGCGGCGCTTCAGCGACGTGGACTCGCTGGTCGAGCAGATGCGACGTGACGTCGAGCAGACGCGCGAGGTCGCCTCGCGGGCCGGCTGACAGCGCGCCGGTGGCCCTGCGGGCGCGCCGCCGGGGTCTGCTACCGTGCCGCCCGATGACGGCGATCACCAGCGACCGCAAGCGCGAGATAGCGGCCCAGTTCGGGTCCGACGAGCGCGACACCGGCTCGACCAAGGTGCAGATCGCGCTGCTCACCGAGCGCATCAACCACCTCACCGAGCACCTGCGCGAGCACGGCAAGGACCATCACTCCCGCCGCGGGCTGCTGATGCTCGTCGGCCGCCGTCGCCGCTTCCTGGACTACATGCAGCGCCACGACCTCGACGGTTATCGCGCGCTGATCAAAGAGCTCGGCCTGCGCAAGTAGTGGCGGTCCTCCCGCCGGGCAGCCCGGCCCCCTCCTTCAGCCTGGCCCGCGCCGACGGCAGCCGCTTCACCGAGGCCGACCTCCGGGGGCACCGCTCGGTGCTGGTCTTCTACCCCTTCGCGTTCAGCCCCGTGTGCACCGACCAGCTGCAGCTGTACGAGCCGGTGACCAAAGAGCTGGCCGCCGCCGGGGACGCCCTGTACGGCGTCTCCTGCGATTCGACCTGGGCCCAGGGCGCCTTCAGCGAGAAGCTCGGCGTGACCTGCGAGCAGCTCTCGGACTTCGAGCCCAAGGGCGCCGCCTGCAGCGCCTTCGGGGTGCTCCACGAGGGCGGCTTTCCCCAGCGGGCGCTGGTCGTGACGGGCCCCGACGGGGTCGTCAGCTGGAGCTACGAAGCCGAATCGCCGGGCAAGCTCCCGGGCCTGGACGTGCTTCGTACAGGCCTGCAGTAGGCCCGCTTAGTCCGCTAAGCTCACTCGGTTCGGAGAGTGAAAAAAGAAACGATCCGCCGACCGACGGGCGGAACAGGAAGGTAGTGAACATGGCTCAAGACGCCGTTACGCGCGTGTCCGCGGAGATTGCGGGCAGCGAGATTTCCTTTGAGACGGGGAGGATGGCCAAGCAGGCCTCCGGCGCCGTCGTCGTCCGGCA
>DATJXX010000024.1:0-18337 GCA_035499875.1 Solirubrobacteraceae bacterium | reverse complement strand
TCGCGCACGACCCGCGCGCGCGTACTGCCCGGGGCCGAGGGGATCGCGATCAGCACTTCGTCGGGTCGGACCTCGTCGAGGATGCGCGGCAGGTCCCCCTGGGTGTCGCCGCGCACGCGCACGCCGTCGATCCGCAGCCGGTGCTTGGTCGGGTCGTCGTCGACGAAGCCGACCGGCAGCAGCCCGAGCTCGCGGTTGCGCAGGATCTCGCGGAGCACCATGCGCCCGCCCTCGCCGGCGCCGGCGATCAGGACCGAGCGCTGGCCGCGGCGCTCGCCGCGGAACGCGGCCAGGGGCCGGCGCTCATAGATGCTGCGGGCGATCGCGCGGACGCCCACGAGGAACACGATCGCGAGCAGCGCGAACAGCACGATGACGCCGTTCGGCAACACAACGGCGACCGCGGCGCGGTGCGGGTAGCGGTCGACCGGGCGTAGCACCTCGATGGCCACGGCCGTCACCAGCACGATCACGATCACCGCCTTGACGAGCGCCTCGTAGTCGCGCTGCCCCGAGAAGCGGTAGCGGCGCTGGTAGACGCGGAACAGCACCAGCACGACCAGGCTCAGCGCCACCACCCACCACAGCGTGTCTTCGCGGAGGTGCGCGTAGTAGCGCGGCGGGCCGCTGTTGAAGCGCAGCTGGAAGGCTAGGTAATACGCGAGCCCGACCAGCGCTCCGTCGACGACAAGCTGCGCGAGCATGTATCGGTGGAGCGGAGGGGCCGCCGAACGCATACGCCGGCGCATTGCAGGGGATTGTACGGCCAGGAGGCGACTTCGACGGCAAATGTTGCGGGCTTCTGCTGGTCGGCCTAGAGGGCGCTGAGGGCGAGCTCCAGCAACACGCGCGGGTTCCTGCGCACCCGTTCGGGGGAGGGTTCGCGCGCTCGGGCCTCCAGGTCGAGCTGCTCGGCGGCGACGAGCGGGCGCAGCCGCCCCTCGGCGATCAGCCGTTCGTCGACGGCCCCCATCCTGCCCGCGAACGTCGTGTAGGCGGGCGTGCCGAGGGCCACCGCCTCGCGGTTCATGGTGCCGCCCGCCGACACGACCGCTCCCGCGAAGGCGCACAGCGACTGGGCGTCGACGACGTGGCCCGGCACGATCAGGCCCTTGAGGTCTGCCAGCGCGGCGAACTGGGAGTCGGTCCGCGGCAGCACCACGCACTGCACCCCGCCGGCGACCGCGGACTCGTCCAGGCGCTGGAGCAGGTCGGCGAACAGGTCGTTGCCGAAGCGGTGGTAGAGCGATACCTCCGGGGGCGTGCGGACCACCACCAGGGGCTTCGAGCGGTCGAGGCCCAGCTCGTCCAGCACGGCCTCGTCGGGCTCGAAGTCGCTGAGGTAGTACTCCTCCTTGAGGCCCTGGTAGCGGCGGAGCTTGCCCGACGCCCCATAGCGCGCCAGGCGCTCCGGCGGGATCGCCTCGGGCACCACGACCGCCCGCGCCAGTCGGCAGTTGATCGAGTGCTGGACAGTGGCCCACTCGTAGTCGAACATCGTCGCGCTCGGGATCCGCAGCACCTTCGCGGCCACGCTGACGTCGTTGGAGCCGTGGCCGAGGGCGATGTCGAACGGCGGTGCACCGCCGCGGCGCCGGCGTCGCGCCCAGCGGACCAGCGCCAGAGAGCGGGAGGCGAGGCCGACCGCCTTCGAGCTGATGCGCTCCCCGCGGTGGCGCCCGATCGCAGTATGGGCGATCCCGAAGCGCTCACACAGTTCGAGCGTCTGGGAGAAGTCGCGCGCGGTCACGCTGACCTCGTGCCCTTCGGCCTGCAGCAGCTCGATCAGCGGGCGCATCACGAGCACGTGGGGGCTGTTCGTGAGGTCGACCCAGACGCGCATGGCGCCTCAAGCTAGCCGCCCGCCCCGCTGGCGCGGCGCCCGGCGCTCGATGAGCTTCCGTTCATGCGGCCCGATGCGACCCTGGGCGCGGACCGGCGCAAGTATCGTGTCCCGCCGTGCCGGACGCTGTCGTGCTCGCCTCGATCTCCGAAACGCTCGTCAACGAAACGGCGAAGTTCGTGGGCGAAGCCGGCCTGCCCGGGATCTTCGCCCTGATGGCCCTGTCGAGCGCCTGCATCCCGATCCCGTCCGAGGTCGTGATGCTGTTCGCCGGATTCGCGGTCGCGGATCCGGCCCAGGCCGGTACCGACCACCACATGACGCTGCTGGGGATCGTGCTGGCGGGGGTGCTCGGCACGATCGTCGGCTCGTGGGTGGCGTACGCCGTCGGGCGGGGAGGGAGGCTTGAGCTGTTCGAACGTCACGGGGCCCGGTTCCACATGGGCCCGTCCCAGATCGAGAAGGCCGACCGCTGGTTCTCTCGCCACGGGGAGTCGGTGGTGGCGTTCGGCCGGGTGATCCCGGTGGTGCGGGCGTTCGTGTCGCTGCCCGCCGGGATCGCACGCATGCCGGTGGTCCGGTTCACGGTCTACTCGCTGATCGGAACGGTTTTCTGGGTGGTCCCGCTGGCGCTGGCCGGGGAAGCCCTGGGGAGCAACTGGAAGACGGCGCGCAAAGCGTTCGAGTGGATCGACTACGCGCTGCTGGCGCTGATCGTGGTGGGCATCGTCTATGCGATCGTGCGACGCCGGCGCGGGCGCAGGCGCCCCGCCGCCGATGCGGCCGGCTGAGCCGGCGCTGCCGGTACGACAGGCGCTCGCCCTGGGCCTGCTGCAGGGACCCACGGAGCTCCTGCCGGTGTCCTCCTCGGGCCATACCACGCTCGTGCCGTGGCTCGCAGGGTGGAGCTACGGGGAGCTCGACGACGAGTTGCGCAAGGGCGTCGAGGTGGCCCTGCACGCGGGCACGGCGGCCGCGCTGGTGCTGCTGGCCGGTCGCGAACTGGCCAGCGACGCCCTCGCTCTGGCGGACTCCCCCGGTGGCGTGCCGGCATTGGCGCTGGCGCTGGCACCGGTCGCGCTGGCGGGCCTCGTGCTCGGGCGCCGGGTTGAGCGGCACCTCGGGAGCCCGCCCGCGATCGCGGGCGCGCTGGCCGCAGGCTCGGTTGCGATGCTCGCCGCGGAGCTGCGGGCTGGAGCTACCGGTACGGGCACGGGAGCGGGCGCAAGTGGACGCGGATTCGGCGATGCCGGAGCACTGGACGGGCTCGCGCTGGGACTCGCCCAGGCGATCGCCCTCGTGCCGGGAATCTCGCGCAGCGGGGCGACGATCGCCGCGGCACGCTGGCGGGGGTTCGCCCGTGCGGACGCGAGCAGGCTGTCGTGGACCGTGGCGCTGCCCGTGATCACGGGCGCGGCGCTGCTGCAGAGCCTGCGCCTGCGGCGCGCCCGCGTGACGGCACCGGTGGGCGCGGCGATGGCGGCGGGGGCCGGGGCGGCCTTCTGCTCGACGCTCGCCGCCAGGACGCTGCTGCGCAGGCGCATGCGGGAGTGGCCGTTGACGCCCTTCGCGGCCTACCGCGTCACCCTCGCCGCCGGGGTGGTGCTGCGCGGCGTCGCGCGCCGGTAGCTAGAAAGTAGGCATGGCAGCGATGCCTGTCCTTGGTGAGTCGATCGGCGGGCGCTACCGGCTCGAAGCGGTTATCGGCCGTGGCGGGATGTCCACCGTGTACCGCGCATTCGACACCGTGCTCGAACGCCCGGTGGCGATCAAGCTGCTGCATCCCGGCGTGGCGGCCGACGGGGACCAGCTCGAACGCTTCCGCCGCGAGGCCCGCCTCGTTGCGCGCCTGAGCCACCCGCACGTGGTGACCGTGATCGACGCCGGGGAGCAGCCGGGCGAGCGGGGCGCGGATGGGGAGGGAAATGGATCCGACCCCTCCCCGGCGTGTCCCTACATCGTGTTCGAGTACGTCGAGGGGGAGACGCTCAAGGAGCTGATCCGCCGCCGGGGCCCGCTCGAGATACCCCAGGCCGTGGCGTATGCGCTCGAGATCGCGCGGGCGCTCGGGGCCGCGCACGCGCACGACCTGGTGCACCGGGACGTCAAGCCCCAGAACGTGTTGATCACCGAGGAAGGGGTAGCCAAGATCACGGATTTCGGGATCGCCCGTCCGCTCACCGAGGCGGCGCTGACGATGCCGGGGAGGGTGCTGGCGACGACCGACTACATCGCCCCCGAGCAGGCGCTCGGCGAGCCCGTCAGCGGACAGTCGGACCTGTACTCGCTTGGGATCGTGCTGTTCGAGATGCTCACCGGCGACGTCCCCTTCCACGGCGAATCGGCCGTGGCGGTGGCGATGAAGCACGTGCGGGAGCAGGTCCCCGACGTCCAGCGGCTGCGCCCGGGCGTCTCGGCGGCGACCGCCGCGGTCGTCGAGCGAGCCACGGCCAAGGACCCGGCGGAGCGATACGCGGACGCCGGCAGCATGGCCGCCGACCTCGAGCAGGCACTCGCGCTCGAGACCTCGCGCTCGGGACAGGCGACGGGCGAGGTGACCTCGGTCCTGCGCACGCTCCCGGGCGAGTCCCGCGAGCGGGTGCCGTGGCGGGTGCGCCGCCCCGGGTGGGCGACGGCGCTGCTGGCGGTGGCCGCGGTCGCCGTGGTGGCGGCCGCGCTGCTGGCAGCGCTGGCCCTCACCCACCGGGGGGCGGGGGCGGGGGCTCCACCGCCGCCGCCGGGCAGCGGCCTGAAGGAGGTCTCGCTGGCCCAGGACGCCGCGCACGGCTACAACCCGTTCGGCACGGGGCCGGAAAACCGCGACCACGTGAGCAATGTCGTCGACAACGACCCCAACACGACATGGAGCTCCGAGCAGTACTACTCGGGGACGCTGCAGAAGGCGGGCGGGGTCGGGCTCGGGCTGTATCTCGATGCCGCCCCCGGCCTGTCGGCGAAGGCCGTCGAGGTCCAGACCCCCACGCCCGGCTTCCCGATGCAGGTTTATGTGGCCGACCACATCAACCTCGACTACCCGTACGGAAGCTCAGCCCCGCTGAGCGCGCGCGGGTGGCACGGGCCGGTCGGATCGACCGGCGCCCTGCAGAGCGGAGAACGGATCCCGCTGACGCTGGGTGGGGCCTCCTACCGCTACTACCTGCTGTGGATCACGGACCTGCCCCCGGGGCAGCAGTCGGCCTCGATCTCGGAGGTGTCTCTGTTCCGCTGAGGCCTAGCGGCGCAGCGCCGCCAGGCGCTCCTGGCGTTCGCGGGCCAGCAGGCACAGCCGCTCGACGAGCTCGGGATAGCGGATGCCCGCGGCGTCGATCAGCTTCGCGTACACGCTCGTGGGGGTGAATCCGGGCATCGTGTTGAGCTCGTTGACGAGCACCTCCTCGCCGTCGACGAAGAAGTCAACGCGCGCCAGCCCATGGCAGCCGGTGGCCGCGAACACCTCGAGCGCGAGCTCCCGGGCACGCTGCTCCGCCACGGCGGAGATGCGCGCCGGCACGATCAGCTGCATGCCGCCCGGCTCGTACTTGGCCTCGTAGTCGTACCACTCGCCGGGGAACACGATCTCGCCCAGCGGCGAGGCCAGCGCCTCGCCGGCCTCTGCCTCGTCCCCGTCCTCCTCGTTGGGCGGCTCCGCAGAGCCCCGCGCCGGGAGGCCGAGCACCGCGCACTCGACCTCGCGCCCGCTCGCCGCCGCCTCGACGATCACGCGCTCGTCGTGCGCGAAGGCCTGCTCGACGGCCGCGACGAGCTCCCCGGCGGCGAGCACCTTCACGATCCCCACCGAGGACCCGAGGTGGGCGGGCTTCACGAACACCGGGAGCCCGAGGCGCTCGAGGACCGCCGCCCCGGCGCGCTCCCCCGTGGCGCTCCAGCCCGCGGGAGAGAGCCCGACGAAGTCCACCTGGGGAACCCCCGAGGCGCTCATCAGCTCTTTGAAGAGGATCTTGTCCAGGCTCACTGCGGAGGCGCTCACCCCGGATCCGACGTAGGCGACGTCGAGCGTCTCGAGCATTCCCTGGACGGTGCCGTCCTCCCCGAACGGGCCGTGGAGGACGGGGAAGGCGACGTCGGCTTCGAGCAGCCCGCGGCCGGGGGTGGGGCTCAGCAGCTCGCCGTCGCAGCGCCACCCGCCGTCGCGCGAGATCTCCACCCACAGGACCTCGTGGCCCCCCGCCAGCAGCCCGTCCCGCACGGCCCGGGCCGAGGACAGGGACACCTCGTGCTCGGAGGAGCGGCCCCCGGCGAGCACCGCCACGCGCAGCGGCCGCCCGCGTTGGTGTCCGTTGGAGCCCGTCACGGCGTCGGGGGGGAGTTCTGGCCGGGGGTCGTGGGCGTGGTGGTGGTGGGTGTGGTGGTGGTGGGCGTGGTGGAGGTGCCCCCGCCGACGCCCACGAAGATCCGCACGGTACTGCCCTTCGCCACGTGGGTGCCGCCGCTGGGGCTCTGGCGCAGGACCTTGCCCACGGAGGAGGCTTCGCCGGTGACCACCGAGGACACCTGCGGGGCCAGGCCGGCGCGTTCGAGGGCTTCTTCGGCCGACAGCTCGGTACGTCCCACGACGGTCGGCACCCCCACCTGCTTTGCCTTCGGCGCTTCGGCCACGACCAGGTTGACCTTGGCGTCGGAGCGCACTTCGCTGCCCGCCTTCGGTTCCTGGCTGAGCACGTTGCCGGCCGACTGCGAGGAGGACGGCTGGCGCGTGACCGTCCCGTTCGCGAGGCCTGCGTTGGCGATCGCGGTCTGCGCCGAGGAGAGGCTCTCGCCGGTGAGGTCCGGCACGGTGATGAGCGCGGGTCCGGTGGAGACGAGCACGTTTACGGCGCTGCCCTGGCGATCGACGGTCCCGGCCGGAGGTTCGGTGCCGATCACGATCCCGGCCGGGACGGTCGAGTTGGGCGTGTTGCGCACCACGGGGACGAATCCGGCCGCGTGCAGACGGGCGCTGGCCTGGGTCGCGTGCAGGCCGTGCACGTCGGGCAGGGGGACGTTGGCCGGCCCACCCGAGACGACGATCTTGACGGTCGAGCCCTTGCGCGCGTCGGACCCCGCGGGCGGGGACTGGGTCACGACCAGCCCGGTCTGAACTCGCACGCTCGGGGCGAGCGTGGGGTTGGCCTGCAGCCCCACACGGTGCAGGGCGATGATCGCCGCCCGTTCGGTCTCGCCGACGACGCGTGGCACCGTCACCTGCTTCTTGCCCTGGGTCAGCACCAGCGCGAGCGCCACGGCCACCACGATCGCGGTCGCCACCACCGCCCACAGCCACCAGCGGCGCCCGTGGTCCTCCTGCGGTGGCTCCTCTTCGGCGGGCGGCCCCAGCGGCGGAACGACCAGCATCGAGCCGGTGGCGGGGGGAGCCTCGGCCAGCGCGATCGCGCCGCTTGGATGGGAGGCGGGGATCGCCGCGCCCTGGTAGGTGCGCAGCACCTCGCGCTCGTGTTCGAGCGCCACGATCAGCTCGTCCGCGTCGGCGTAGCGCTGGGCCGGGTCCTTGGCCAGCGCACGCATCACGACGGCGTCGAGCGACGGCGGGATCGCGGGGTTCAGTTCGCTCGGGGGCCGGGGCGCGGCCGACACCTGCTTGTAGGCGATCGCAACCGCCGATTCGCCCTCGAACGGGACCACGCCGGTGAGCAGCTCGTACAGGATCACCCCCACCGAGTACAGGTCGGAGGCGCTGCTGACGGCGAAGCCCTGGGCCTGCTCGGGGGACAGGTACTGGGCGGTTCCCATCACCGACCCCGTGAGTGTCATGTCCGAGGCGCCGGCGCGGGCGATCCCGAAGTCGGTGACGCGCGCGCGTCCCTCCTCGTCGAGGATCACGTTGTGGGGCTTGAGGTCGCGATGGATCACGCCGCGGCGATGGGCGAAGCGGGCGGCCCGCAGGATCTGCACGACGATGTCGATCGCGGTGAGGGGGTCGAGCGCGCCGTCCTCGCGGATGATCGACTTCAGCGAGCGGCCCGCGACGTACTCCATTGCGATGTAGTAGGTGCCGTTCCACTCGCCGCGGTCGAAGATGCCGACGATGTTGGGGTGGGAGAGCGCCGCCGCGCTCGAGGCCTCGCGCTTGAAGCGCTCGACGAACTCCTGGTCCTCGGCGAAGTGGTGGTGCAGGACCTTGACGGCGAGGTGCCTGCCCAGCAGCTGGTCCTGGGCCAGGTACACGTCGGCCATGCCGCCCGAGCCGAGACGCGAGATCACCCGGTAGCGGCCGTCGATGATGGTGTCGGGCTCGATCATCGCAGCAGGCTTTCCATCACTTCACGCGCCACCGGCGCTGCGAAGGCGGCGCCCTGGCCGGGGACACCCTGGAGCGTCACGGCCACCGCCACGCGGGGCGCCGACACAGGTGCGAAGGCGATGAACCAGACGTTGTTGATCGCGTTGCCGATCTGCGTCTCGGCGGTCCCCGTCTTGCCCGCCACGGCGACTCCCGGGATCTGCGCCGAGGTGCCGGTTCCTTCTTCCACGACCTTCTGCATCATCCCCGCCACCGACGTCGCGGTCGAACGTTTCATCACGACCGACTGGACGCGTGGCCCGATCTTCTTCACGGTGCGCCCTTCGGAGTCCACGATCCTGGTCGTCAGGTGAGGGACCATCAGCCGTCCCCCGTCGGCGACCGCGGAGGCGACCTGCGCCATCTGCAGCGCGGTGACCTCGAGTTTGTCCTGGCCGATGCCCATGCGCCCGACGTCCACCTGAGGGCTTGTCGGGGGGATCGGGCGCCCGTTCGAGTACTCCCCGTTGACCGACATTTCGGCGGCGGGGTAGTCAAGCTGCGGCTCGCGGTTGAAGCCGAAGCGCCGCATGTAGCGCCCGAGGGTGGGCTTGCCGAGGCTCTCGGCTACCTGTGCGTAGACGGTGTTGACGGAGTGCACGAGCCCTTCCGTGAGGGTGATCTGGCCGAAGCTCTCGTGCTGGTCGTTGGACAGGGGCACGCCCGAGATGAGCACGCCGTCGCGCCCGCTGACGGTCGATTCGGGCGTGTAGCGACCCGTGTCGATGGCGGCCGTGGCGGTGACCACCTTGAAGGTCGAGCCGGGCGCGTACCCGTCCTGGGTGGCACGGTTGACGAGCGCCCCGGAGTGGCTTCGCGAGACGCGGGCCACGCCGCCGGGGAAGCGCAGCGCGTTCGGTTCGTAGGAGGGGTTGGAGACCATCACGCGCACGGCCCCGGTGCGGGGGTCGAGCGCCACCACCGCCCCGTGGTGTTCGCCGAGCGCGTTGCGGGCGACACGCTGCGAAGACGGATCGAGCGACGTGATCACCTTGTCGCCGATCGGTTTGACGCCCTGGAGCTGGTTGAGGATCGACTGGAGGCTGCTCTGGGTCTGGCCCTCCAGGTCGTCGTTGCGGTAGCGCTCGAGCCCGCTGGACCCGAGGTTCGTGAAGTAGTAGCCCAGCGGGTGGGCGAACAGCGACCCCGCCGGGTAAACCCGCGTGTAGGTGCCTTCGCGGCCGCGCACGCTGCGTGCGAGCACGCTCCCGTCGGCCGCGAGGATTTCCCCCCGTTTGATGCGTTCCTGCTCGAGCAGCTGGCGAGCGTTCAACGGATTGCTGCGCAGCGACGAGGCTTCGAACACGGTCCACCGCGAGGTGAACGCCACGAGCACGGCGAACAGCAACGCCACGAACGCGAACAGCCGCATGATCGGTCGGTTCACGGCGCGTTAGTCGCCTCCTTCGAGCTGGCCCAGTTCGAGGCTGCGGATCAGCGACGCGGCGTCGCCTTCGGAGTGCAGATGGTGGTTGAGCAGCGTCTTGCGACGGGCGGCGGGGATCGTCGAGGCGCTCACCCCCGAGACGTATTTGTGCGAATACAGGTTGAGGCCGCCGGGGAGCTGGTACGGGACGCCCTGGTAGAGGGTCACCAGGCCGCGGGCGTTGGTGCCGATGAAGTACACGTTCTGCAGGGCGATGTAGGCGCCAGCGGCGATCAACCCGAGCACGACCAGCGTAAACACGAGCGCGCCCAGGTGGGGCACCCGCCGGCGCCGGCGCTGGGGCGCCGGGGGCATGCGCGGAAGGCGCCTCCGCGCAGGCGCCTCGGTGGCGACCGCCGTGGCGGCACCCCGACCCGCGGCGTGGATCTCGCCACCCGGTTGGCCGCTCGCGCCGTTGGCCGCGGCAGCATCGGCCGCGGCGTCGTCCGTCCCGGCGTCGTCCGTCCCGCCGGCAACCTCGTGGTCTGCGGTCTCGTGGGCGCCGGTGACGGCCGGCATGCCGATGAACGTCTCGTCCGAGCCACCGCCGGAGGCGGGCACGCCCACCTCCTTGAGGCGCACCAGCACGACGGTGACGTTGTCCCGCCCGCCGGCGTCGTTGGCGGCCTTGATGAGGGCCTCGCCCGCGTCGCGCAGGCGGGGGTGACTGTTCAGGGCGGCGGCGATGTCCTGCTCGGAGACCATCGTCGTGAGGCCGTCGCTGCACAGCAGATAGACGTCGCCTGGGCGGGCCTGGAAGGAGCGCGTGTCAACTTCGACGGCGCCTTCCGGACCGAGCGCGCGCGTGATCACCGAGCGCTGGGGATGCTCGACAGCTTCCTCGGGCGTCAGGCGCCCCTGGCGCATGAGCTCGTCCACGAGCGTGTGGTCGTCGGTCAGGCGCAGCAGCTTGCCCTCGCGCAGGCAGTACGCGCGACTGTCGCCGACGTGGGCGATCGCCACCTCGTCCTCGCCGACGTAGAGGGCGGTCAGCGTGGTCCCCATGCCGGCCTGCTCGGCGTTGGAATGCGACAGCGAGTGGATGCGCTCGTTGGCGCTGCGGGCCAGCTCCGCCAGCTCCCGCTCGGGGTGGGAGGCGTCGGCGATCCCGGGCTGGAAGGACTCGACGGCGATGCGGGAGGCGACCTCCCCCGCCTGGGCGCCCCCCATGCCGTCCGCCACCACGTACAGGGGGGCGCGGGCGAGCAGGGAGTCCTCGTTGGCCCGCCGCTGGCGGCCCGTGTCGGTTCCCGCGTACTGCTCCTCGACCGCGAGCATGGGCGTCAGTCGACCTCGAAGCTGAATTCGCTCTCGCCGATCCGCACGCGGTCGCCGGGGTGCAGCGGGCGCGGGCTCTCGAGCAGCTCCTCGTTGAGGTAGGTCCCATTGGTCGAGCCGAGGTCTTCGAGCACGACCGAGTTCCCCTGCTCGTAGATGCGGGCGTGGCGGGAGGAGGCGAACGGATCGTCGATGCGGATCTCGGCGTGATCTCCGCGGCCCACCACCAGCTGGGAGTCGAGGTCGTAGATCATGCCCGCATCGTGGCCGGGGGCGCGCTCGACCACGAGCCGGGGGGCGCGCTCCGCGATCTGGGCCCCGCCGAGCGCCGAGGCGGAATACATCCCGGTGGCGTCCGGCGGCAACGAGCGCGGGTCGGGAGCGCTCGCGGACGCGGAGCGCGAGCCCAGGTCGCGGCGGGCGCTGCGCACGACCCACACCAGGAACAGGTAGAGGACGGCGAGGAAGCCGAACTTGAGGGCCACGGATACGGGTTCAACCGAGTTCATCCAAGTTCGAAGACGACCTCCGTCGAGCCGAGCTCGATCCGGTCGCCGTCCTGCAGCGGCTGGGCCCCACGGATGCGGCGGCCGTTGAGCAGCACGCCGTTTGTGGAACCGAGGTCCTCCAATACCCAGGCGTCGCCGTCGGGACGCAGCTCGGCGTGGTGGCGCGAGACGCCGGCGTCCTCCAGGACGATCGCGCAGTCGCGGCTGCGGCCGATCGTGCCGCCCTCGTTCGGTACCAGCAGGCGGCGGCCGCCGAGCGCCAGCAGGGCCCGTGGTGGACGGCGCCGGGCCTGCGCCTCCTCGACCGGCCCCCGCAGGCGAGCGGACTCGCTGTAGATCATCGTGCTGCCGTGCTCGGCCGGGCTGCCGGCGGCGGGGACAGGCTGCTGCGCGGGCTCCTCCTCGGGCTCCTCCGGCGGGCGCACGAGGCTCGCCTGGATGCCGAATTCGCCGAGCGCGAGGTCGTCGTCTGTGTGGAACACGATCCTCGGCTGGGAGGCCATGTTCAGGTCCTCGCGGCGGGCGTGCTCGAGCAGGTAGCCGCAAAGCTCGTCGATGACCTCCTGTTCGATCCCGCTGTAGCGGGCGCGGTCCTCGGGGGACAGCCACACCGCATACTCGTTGGGTACATACACGCGCGAGACGGAGAACGTCCGGTGCGTGTCCATCTCGCGGGCGAGCTTGCGCGCCAGTTCCATGGGGCGCACCTCCGAGCGGAACACGCGCCCGAAGGTCCCCTCGACGAGGTTCGCGATCGTCGTCTCGACGCTCTTCAGCAGGTTCATGGCAGGCCGCGCTAGGACCGGCGATCACGCCGGCTCACGAGAGCCATGCTACGCGTACTGCCGGGCCGCAGGGCCGCGCAGCGCGCGCCCGGCGAGCGCCACGCAGGCCCCGAGAAGCGCCCCCAGGACGGCGCCCCTGGGCTGCGGATGGGCACCGGCGACCAGGCCGGCGTCCAGCAGTGGCTGGGCCAGCAGGAGCGCCAGCGCCCACAGGCCTGCGGCGATCGCGTCGAGCAGGGGTTCGCGGCCGCGGACGATCCAGGGAAGCACCATCGCCGCACCGGCCCACAGCAGGGCGCCCAGCAACACCCCGACGCTGAGCGCGGGGCCCACGACGTGGGTGGCCGCCTGACCTAGCGACTCCTCCCACACCCGGGCGGCGGGGATACCCGAGGGGGCGGGCAGCCACAGGCGCGACGACAGCAGCGGCCCGGCCAGCGTCAGCCACCAGTAACCGAGGGCTCCGCGCATGGCCCGCTCGGACGAGGACGCGGACTGGCCGGCGACCGCCGGGAATGCGCCCGCCAGGCCCACCGTCCCGAGCACCGGGGCGAGCACACACCACAACCGACCGAAGGGGACGCGTGCGCGGCGGCCGTGGCCGGTGAGTATCAGCAGCGCGGGAAGCAGTGCGGCGAGGAGCACGAGCGACAGCCCGGGGCGGCCGGCGATGGCCTCCCAGCAGCACAGCACGATGAGCCCGGCCAGCGCAAGGCGCCGGGGTACGCCCCCGCGAGTGGTCTCGGCGGGCTGGAGGGCCGGCTCGCCCTGCGTCTGGAGCTCCGCCGGAGGGGCCGGCGGGACGTGAACAGGCGGGACGTGAACGGGCGGAGGTTGATCGAGCGAGGCGTCAACTGACGCGGCGTGAACGGGCAGGGCGTGGGACCGGCCAGGCGGCGTGGGGGTCCCACCCGGCGTGGGAGTCCCACGCGGCGGAGCGGGCCGACGCGGCGCAGGGATGTACTCCCGTGGGCGGGTGGCGGCCTCGGCGGCCAGCTCGTGGGCGTGTTCGAGCGCGCCACGCAGTTCGTCCAGCCCGCCCCGTGCGTGGGGACGGGTGGCCAGCGCGGTGTCGATCGCCCCGGTGAGCGCTCGTGGGAGGTCGGGGCGGTGGCGGGCGAGGGGTTCGACATCGCGTCCGATCCGGCGGGCGGTCTCCGCCGGGGTGGCGCCGCGGACGGGGTTGACCCGCGCGAGCGCCTCGTACAGGACGAGGGCCAGCGAGTAGAGGTCCGCCGGCTCCCCCGCGGGGTTGCCCTCGGACTGCTCGGGGGCCATGTAGGCGAGCGTCCCGAGCACGTCGCCGGTGCGGGTAAGGATGTCCTCCCCGGCGAGGCTGGCGCCCCCGAAGTCGGTCAGCTTGGCTGCCTGGGCGAGCTGCTCGCGGCGGGCGGGCACGAGCACGTTCTGGGGCTTGAGGTCGCGATGGACCACGCCGCGGGCGTGAGCGTGCGCGAGCGCGCCGCACAGCGCGACCCCGATCTCGAGGACCTGGCGGTCGGGAAGGTGCCCGTCGACGATCAGGCTCGCGAGCGTGGGCCCGTCGACCAGCTCGGACGTGAGGTACATGGTGCCGTCGCGGACACACGCCTCGTAGAGGGCGACGATCGCGGGGTGGCTCAGGCGGGCACAGGCGTGGGCCTCGCGCATCGCCCGCTCGCCGTCGCCTCCGGGACCCAGATGGATCCGCTTGAGGGCCACCTCACGCTGGAGCAGCTCGTCGGTGGCCCGCCACACGACCCCGAAGCCGCCAGCGCCGAGTCGCTCGTGGAGGCGGTAGCGCTCGAGCACCAGCTCGCTCGGGTCCGGGGTCCGGGGCGCGGATGGCGCGACGATACGCCGGGTGGGCGCCTCGAGCGTTGGGTCGGGCGGCGCGCGGCGCGCCAGGAGTGTCCTGTGCGAATCCACCGGATTTCGCGTTCGCCGCCAGGGGCGGCACTCCTTGCGGGGCGCCCCAAGAGATGCCTAAGAATGAGCGGGAAGTTGCAAGAAACCGGCTGACGGGACCGCCAGTCATACTTCGCCTGCTCGTGAAGTACCTGCAAAGGCGGTGGACTTTTGTCGTTCTTTGACGACGACGGGGAGGAGACGGCTCAACAACCGGCGGCGCGACCCGCCCAGCCGCGCCGTCCCCAACCCCGCGGGCCGCGGGGCGGAGGCCCCGGCGGGGTCGACGACCACACGCTGATCGTCCGCCGGCGGGTGGCCCTGGGCCTGGGCGTGGCGCTCCTGATCGTGATCGTGCTGATCGTCAACGGCTGCGTCAAAGGCGAAAAAACGCAGGCCCTGAAGAACTACAACCAGTCCGTCAGCACGATCGCTCGGGAATCCGGCGAACAGGTTGCGACGCCGCTGTTCACGACGCTCGCCGCAGCCTCCAGCAAGCAGGCACTGGAAGTCGAGGAGCAGGTGGACCAGCTGCGCATCCAGGCCCAGGGCTTCGCCTCGCGGGTCCAGGGCCTGAGCGTGCCCAGCGAGATGGAGGGGGCGCAGCGGAATCTGCTGCTGACCTACAACCTGCGGGTGGAAGCCATCGAGAAGCTGTCGGGGCTGCTCCCGAAGGCTCTCGGCGGCAAAGACAAACAGTCGATCGAATACATCGCGGGCGCGATGGAGATCCTGCTTTCCTCGGACGTGCTCTACTCCCAACGGGTCGCGCCCCTGATCCAGCAGACGCTGGCCGAACACGGCGTTCACGGCGTCTCCACGAGCCCGTCGCGGTTCCTGCCGAATCTCGGGTGGCTGGAACCGAACACGGTCAGCGAGCGCCTCACAGGGGTGAGCGCCCAGGGCACCCCGACGACGGGTGGGACCCACGGCAGCGCGCTGAAGGGGGTGAGCGTCGGCTCCAACGAACTGGCGCCCGAACCGACGCTCAACCATGTCAGCGGCGGCAGCAGCCCGACCTTCACCGTGTCGGTCGAAAACTCCGGTGAATCCACCTCGACCAACATCAAGGTGACCGTTGCCGTGTCGGCGGGGGGCAAGCAGTACAAGTCCTCCGGGACCATCGAAAAGCTCGAAGCCGGCAAGACGGGTCCGGCGCAGGTGACCGTCACGGGGATCCCCACGGGGGCGGCCTCGAAAGTCGAAGCTTCGGTGGAAGCGGTCCCGGGCGAGAGCAACGTCGAAAACAACAAGGGCAGCTTCCTGGCGATCTTCGAATAGGAGGAGAGCCCACCTCGCACCCGGCAGGGTGCCTGGTGTCTCTTCCCCTCTGCTCCGGGTGCCTCCACCCGGCTACGCGGGCCATTGCGACAGGAGTGACGGCTTGCTAGCTCTCCACCAGGAAAGCCTTCGCTCGATCCCACCGGGGGGCGGTCATGGAGAGACGCAATCTTCCGGCGGGGCTCGCGCGGTCCTGACCCTCAGCGTGTTCGTGCTGAGCGGCACCGCAGTCGCACATGTCGCCCCGTGTTCGCCGAGGAACCGGTGAACGTGAACGCCTCCCAGGTGCTGTCGCGCTGCACGCAGTCGCCGCATCGAATGGCTGTGGATGGGTCCGCCCGGCTATCCGCACTCGGTCGCGGGCGGTAAAGACACGACCGTGTATCTCGACAACGACGGCAACGGGTTCGTGGTGCTGATCGGCAACGAGTCGTGTGCGGCGGGCTCCAGCCTGATCGAAGCGCGCCTCGAAAACGCGCCGTGCACGTCATACACGACCGAGGTCACGGTCGAACCGCCACAACCGACGCTCCCGAGCTTGCCCAACCAGGGGGTCGCGCCCGGCGGCCCTGTCACCCGCCTCGGCACCGGGGCCCGGGAGAGCAGAGCTCCCGGGGCCCCCGGCCGTTCGACTTCAAGCTCGGAACCCGCCGGTAAGCGGGCGACACCCGAGACCCGCCGGGCGGGCCTGTAGCGTTCCGTCCACGCTGGGGCCAACCCGGTGTAATGGTCGTCGGTCGGCCGAGCCCGGGGGTGCTCTGGGCCACAGCCCGTCGCCGGCCGAGGCGTCCCCGGGTGTGCCCTCCAGCGGACCCAAAACCCCGCTAGCTGGGCAAATCAAACGCCAAATCGAGCCATTGCCTATTTCTCTAGGACTTGATAGCTTTGCGTACGTAAGCCTTCGCTGGATCCCGCCGGGGGTGGGTCTCGGAGGCTCGCTTCGGGTCTGTCCGAAGCGTGGATACCACCAATAACACTGGAGGAAGTCATGGAGAGACGCAGTCTGCTGGCGGGGCTTGCGGTGCTGGCGCTCAGCTTGTTCATGCTGAGCGGCACCGCGTTCGCCCATGCGACCCACCACAAGAAGGCGAAGCCGCACGAGTCTGGCGGGGGCGATCCGGGAGTCTGCGTGGTGCACGCACTTCCCAGCTCGTTCATGGACCAGGGCGAGTTCACGAACGCGTCGAGCGTCGCGGACATCGTCGAAGTCGAGTGCGAAGAAGTCTACGCCGAGAAGACGGTGCGGATCAGCGCGAACGAGCTCTACAGCCGCTGTGACCAGAGGCTTTACTGGCGGACGCCGTACGGCCACGAAGAGAGCGCGTTCAAGACGGGCCCGAGCTTCCAGGTCGAACTCGACAACGACGGCAACGCCACGGCGATCGTGATCGGCGGTCCCTCGTGCGCGGCTGGCGAAAGCCTGATCGCGGCGCACCTGGAAGTGGCGCCGTTCTCGACAGCCACGACGGCCTTTACGGTACTGCCGCCGCGGCCGACCGAACCGGGCGTGTTCGCCACGCCTGAAAGCAAGGTCGAGGGTGAGCTCTACAGCGACGTGGCGACGATCGTTCAGGTCGAGTTCCCGCCCGTGTTCGCCGAGGAACCGGTCAACGTGAACAGCAACGAGTTCTTCTCGCGCTGCCACAACAACCCGAAAACCGAAGCGATCGTCATGTGGAACGGTAAACCGTTCGTGTTCCGCAGTCTCGAAGAAGGGACGCTGTACCTCGACAACGACGGCAACGCGTTTGCCGTGCTGATCGGCAACTCGTCGTGTGCGGCGGGTACGAGCACAATCGAAGCAAGCCTCGAAAACGCCCCGTACACCACCTACACGACCGAATTCACGATCGAACCGCCCCAGCCGTCATTCCCCAACTAGCGGGAGAATGACGCTGGGCGACCAGCGATCAGAGTTCTCAGGAGAGCCCCGGAAGTTTCCGGGGCTCTCCTCGTTAATAGCGACTCCGATTCGCGCCCCGGTGCAACGTGCAAAACGGGGCTTGCACTCTAGTCCCGGAGTGTGTAGAACCTGCCCTATCCCGCCCGGGGGGCCGCCAGGAATGGGCGAGCACCTCCGTGTGCCTCGACGTTGAGGTCGGCGGACGATATCTACTACTGGAGGAAAAAGTCATGGAGAGACGCAACCTTCTGGCGGGGCTTGCGGTGCTTGCTCTCAGCCTGTTCGTGCTGAGCGGTACCGCATTCGCACATGCGGCCCACCACAAGAAGGTCAAGCCGCGTGAGCACGGTTCGAGCTCTGCGGAAACCTGTGTGGTCCACGCGATGCCCAACGCATTCATGGACCAGGGCGAGTTCGGCACGTCTTCGAGCGTTGCCGACATCATCGAAGTCGAGTGCGAAGAAGTCTACGCCGAGCAGCACGTGCGGATTAGCGCCAACGAGCTTTACAGCCGTTGCGACAAAAGCCTCTACTGGAGGACTCCGTACGAGCGCCACACGGAATACACCGAAGGTGCAAGCTTCTCGGTTGAACTCGACAACGACGGCAACGCGACGGCGATCGTGATCGGTGGCCCCTCGTGTGCGGCGGGCGAAAGCCTCATCTCCGCGCACCTGGAATCGGCGCCGTACACCACGGTGACCACCGTCTTCACGGTGCTGCCTCCGCGGCCCACGGAACCGGGCGTGTTCGCCACGCCCGAATCCAAGGTCGAGGGTGAGAACTACAGCGACGTGGCGACCATCGTCCAGGTCGAGTTCTCGCCGGTGTTCGCCGAGGAACCGGTCAACGTCGACTTCGCGCAGCTCGAGTCGCGCTGCAAAGTGTGCCCGTACACCGAAGCCATCGTGATGGGTGAGAACGGCTACCCGTACACGGAGTCGAAGGTGTCCGACGTGACGCTGAACCTCGACAACGACGGGAACGCGTTCGTCGTCCTGGTCGGCAACGCGTCGTGCGCCGCGGGTTCGAGCCTGATCGAAGCCAGCCTCGAAAACGCGCCGTACACCACCTACACGACCGACTTCACGGTCGAACCGCCCCAGCCGACGTTCCCCAACTAGGGA
>DATJXX010000023.1:0-4593 GCA_035499875.1 Solirubrobacteraceae bacterium | reverse complement strand
ACCGATGAGGGGGCGCTACGGAGTGTGGGTGCTCTCGGCGGGACTGGCCGCTGGCATGGCGACCGGCTGCCGCGAGCATGCTTCGCCCCGAAGGGACGAATTCCGCCTCGGCGGGATCGTGGTGCGCAACGTCGTCGGGACGGAGCCCGTCAGCGGCGGGGCGCCGGGCGAAGCGACGATGGGCGTGTTCCTCATCATCTCCAATGAGGGCGATCTGGGCGACACGCTCGCCGGCGTCGAAACGCCGCTGGCCGCCACGGCGCAACTCCACAGGATGATGAGCGAGGGCGGCATGAGCATGATGATGCCGCTCACCGAACTGCCGGTGCCGCGCCACGGCGAGGTGCGGCTCAAACCGGACGGCATGCACGTCATGCTGGAAGGGCTCCGCCGCCGGGTCAGCGCAGGTGACACCGTACCGCTGGTGCTGATCTTCCGGCGTGCTGGGCGGTTGCCCGTCCGCGCCCGGGTGGTGCCCTACGACCGCTTGGAGCAGTCGCTCAGCGCCGGCGCCGCTACGCCCTCGCCCCGGCCGGTCCTCGGCCCGCGGCGCAGTGACGGCCGCGTCCTCGACCTCGCCGGGGAGCGAGGCAACGTCGTGCTGGTCTTCTTCGGCGATACGCATTGCCCTGACCTCTGCCCCCTGACCCTGGCGGACGTCGTGGCCGTGCGGCGGCGGCTCGGGCCTCGCGCCGAGCGCGTGAAATTCGTGTTCGTCACGGTCGATCCCGGGTGGGATACACCGGAGCGGACCATGGCGTACGCGCGCCAGTTCGAAGCCACGTTCATCGGCCTCTCGGGCGACTCGACCGCCCTGGCCGAGGTCCAGCGCTCCTTCCACGTGGCGTCGTGGGTCGCACGCGATTCTGCCAGCAACGTCCTGGTCGCGCACTCGGCGACCGTGTTCGTCGTCGGCCGCGACGGCGGCCTGGCGCGCGTGGTCCCGCACAGCGAAGTGGACGTGGATCACCTGTATGCGGACGTCACCGGGGCGCTGGGGAGCTGACGCTGCGGGCCGACGTGTGCGCCACCGCGTGGCGCGGCACGGATCTCGTTGTGCTCGTGAGGTGACGTTCGCGCGCCGGCCATGATCATGGCCGAGCTCACGCCCCGCCCCGGCCTCCCGTGGGCGGCGAGACCACTTGTGATAGGCCCAGGAGGGCCCATGCGAGTCCGAGCCGAGCTGGTCGCCTGCGCGATGGTCATCATGTGGTGGAGCGCTCACGCTGGAGCGGTGCACGCACAAGAGTCGGTCGACACTTCGTCAGTGCGGGGCTACGACGACACCGAGGCCCAGCGGCTATTCGGCGGGCTGATGAGCCCGTTTTGTCCCGGGCTCACGCTCGCCACGTGCCCAAGCCTGGGGGCGGACTCGCTGCGGCGGGACATCCGGGAACGGCTCTCCCGCGGCGAGACACCGCGGTCCGTCCGCGCTTCCTACGCGGCCGTCTGGGGCGACCAGATCCTGGGCGCGCCGCCCCTGCGGCATTGGGGTGTCGTGCTCTGGGTGACCCCGCCGATTCTGCTGTTGCTCGGTGCGGTTGTGTTGGGGCTCTGGCTGCGGGCGCAGCGGCGCATGGCTGGCGCCGCGGAGCTCAAGAGAGCGGTGGGGCGCGAGGTACCCGCAATGCCTGACGATCCGGTCCTCAGGAAGCGCTTGGAGGAGGAGCTGGCGGCGTTTGAGGACAACAGCTGAGCGGTCCGCCAGCTTGCGCAGGGCCCTGCACGAGCCGAATGGGGTTCTTCAACGAACCGGCAAGTTGACGTTTCTCGCGGCTTCCCTGAGCCGCCATGGGGTTCAGGGGGTCGCGGGTTCGAATCCCGCCGTCCCGACTTCGAAGCCTCGATCTCGCTTGCACTTGCGGGGTCGGGGCTTTTCGCTACTTACGAGTCGTTGCCGTAGTGTTGCCGTTTCTCGCGGTTTTCCGGCCCGTGTTCGTGCCCTTCGCCTCCATTCGTCACCACGGTGGATGCCGTGCTGACCCCCTGAGCCCTGTTCAGGGCCTCGCGTGTGCCGTGCGGCGGCGGACCCCGCTCCAAAGCGCGCAATAAGGCCGTGCTACTGCATCAGTTCCATCCGGCGTCGCAGGGCGACGTACGCCGGATGCTGCCGGTAGGGATCGAACGCGGGGTGGATCAAGAGCAGGCCAAGAAAGGAAGGGAACGCTCGATCCAGCACCGCGAAGGCGCTGTCCGGCCGGTCTCTCCAAGCGAGGTAGATGGCCCGTACCCAGGGCGAGGTCTTCGAGAGGGCCAGCTGGCCGTCGATGAGCGAGTCCGCCTCGGCCATCCGCCCGAGGCAGCGAAGGCTCTCGATGATGAGCCACGTGTCCTGGACGGACCGCCCCGCGGCCAGGGAGCCGGTGCAGTCACCGGTTTCCAGGCGGGCCCACCGACGCGCGGTCAGCAGCGAGACGCTGTCCTGCACCGACGGACGAAGCGCGAGCGCGCGCTCCCACGCCGCAGCGGCCTCCACGAAATGGCGCGCGTCGCTCAGTCGGGAGGCTGCGGTGGCCCAGGCCCAGGGAGAAAGCGAGTCGCGCCTCACCGCGTCGCGAATGATGGCGAGAGCCTCGTCCTCCTTGCCGAAGCTGAGCAGGACGAAGCCCAGGGGAAGTTCCGTGAGGACTCCAGGCTCCTGTGCTGCCGCGCGGCGCGCGAGTGCTTCGGTGTGCGGCGACAGGTCGTTCCGCGCGGCGCGATTGGCGGCGACGATGGACATGGCGGCGCCGTTCGACGAATCGAGCGAGAAGGCTCGCTCGCTCGCGGTCTTCACGTGGTTCCGGTACGCGGCATCGCTGTCTGGCTCGAAGCTCCGCAGCCAGATGTAGCACATGGCGAGCTGCACCCAGGCGGGTGCGCACCCCGAGTCGATCGCGATGGCCTGTTGCGTGAGCACCAGCGCCTGGCGGATCGCCGCCGCCGTGTACTGCTCGAAAAGTGCGCGGGCAGTGAGGAGCCGCTCCTTGGCGCGCGGGTCCACGCGCTGCACTCCGAGTCTGGCCAGCTCCGCCGGCAGCAGCTGCCCCACGACGGTCGCCGCTACATCCCTGGCCACGGCCACCTGGAGGCCCTTCGGATCGGCGTCCGCGGCGATGGCCCGCGAGACCCACTGCGAGCGCACATCGAGCCGTGTCACGCCGCCGAGCGTGTTGATGATCTCCAGGGTGAGGCCCTCGGCCAGGAGGGAATCGGCGGCGTTGCGCGAGCGCGGCTCCATGAAGAGGACGGCCACGCTTGGCGCGTGCGCGGAATGTCCTCCGCACGGCGGCGGCGTGCCGTCGGGACATTGCGCAAGAAGCGGCCGCGCCAGCGCGAACGCGGTGAGGATGACGACGAGATGTCGGGGAGGCACGCGCGTAATCATCGCTGGAGCGCCGATGGTTGTCCACGGCACACTCGCCTCGGCGGCGAGCGCCGCGGGGCGAGCCAATGATCAGCGGCGGATGCCGGCGACCAGCGCGTCCCAGTTGCCGGCGGCGATCCGCTCCTGGTCTGCCCGATCGAGCCCCGCGCTCGCGAGGAAGTGCTCGACGCCCCCCTCGGGTCCGGGCCGGTACGGGTAGTCGGTCGCGAACAAGACGCGCTCCACTCCCACCAGCTCGATCGCCCACCGCAGGTAGCGCTGGCTGTAGACGCCGCCGGCCGTGATGTAGGCGTTGCGGCGGACATACTCCGAGAACGCGTGGGGCAGCCTCGCCTGCATGGCCAACCCGTCGGCGCGGTCGAGAAAGAACAGGACGACCTCGCCCCAGTGGCCGAGGATCACCTGGAGGTCGGGGAAGTGGTCGAACACGCCGGCGAGCGCGAGCCGGAGGAATTGCACGCCGGACTCGTAGTGCCAGCCGATGCCGAACGTGGCGAACGCGTTGCTGACGGCGTCGTCGAAGCCCGCATACAGCGCATCCCTCACCCGCGGCTGCGGGATCTGGGGGTGGATGTACAACGGAGCGCGCAGGGAGGCTGCGGCCTCGAAGATCGGCCAGTTGTCCCGGTAGTCGAGGTTGCGTTCGCCGGTGCGGCCGAAGAGGAGCGCACCATTGAGGCCGAGCCGGGTGACGGCGCGCTCGAGCTCCTGCGCGGCGGCGGCGGGGGCGGGCATCGCGAGGGTGGCGAAGCCCTGGAACCGGTCAGCGTGCGCGCCCACGAGCGCGGCGATGCGGTCGTTCGTCTCGACCTGCAGGCCGATCGCTTCGTCGGCGGGAAGATTGTGGAGGCCGGGTGAAGTCAGGGAGATCACCTGGACGTCCAAACCCGCTGCGTCCATCGCCGCGATCCGGCGCTCGCCCACCTCGCGAAGCCGCTCCCCCGTCTCTCCCGGAGGAGCGCCGGCCCGCGAGTCGTCTCGCGCGGGAGAGCCGAGCCGGCTCCACGCGTTCAGGACCTCGTCGGTGACGAAGTGCTCCTCCGTGCCGATCGTCCTCATCTCGCTGCTGCCTCCCCGTTGGTCCCTGCCCACAGCCTCACCGGAGTCCTGGGTAGCCGAGACGGGCCACTCTCGTCCCGGCAGGCGGGCAGGGATCTGGAAGGTAAGGGGGCCCGGCGTGCGAAGGTCATGGGAACGGCGCCAGGGCAGGAGCGCTTCACTTCCCG
>DATJXX010000022.1:0-3642 GCA_035499875.1 Solirubrobacteraceae bacterium | reverse complement strand
CTGGGAGCTCGCCCGGTTCACGACCGCGGTGCTGCTTGCGGCGGACGGGTCACTCAGCCTCTGTCGCACGTTCCTCGACGCGTACGCGCAGTCGCTGGCGCGCGGGAAGGCCCGCCAGGTCGAGCGACTCGTAGCCGACGGGTCGGTCCGCCGCCTGCTGGACAGCGTGCTCCACCGTTCCCGCCGCGAGCTCCTGGATCGCCGCACGGAGCGACGGAGCGGGCGGCGTGGTCTGCGGCTCGGCAAACGGGCCCTGCCGGTCACCCCCGACGAACGACGCGCCGTGGCCGCCTTGCTGCGGCAATTCGCGCGCAAGGAACGGCGCCCGCAGTTCTTTCGCGTGCTCGATGTGGCTCGGCGCGTTGCGGGAGCAGGAAGCCTCGGGGTGCAGCGCTTCGTGGTGCTCGTGGAAGGAAAGGGATCGCCCGACCATAACTATCTGCTCGACCTCAAGGAGGCACGGCCCAGCGCCCTCAGCCCATATCTGCCATGCCCACAGCCCCGCTGGACCAGCGAAGCCCACCGGGTTGTCACCATCCAGGACCGGATGCAGGCGGTGGCGCCGGCGCTGCTGCACGCGGTGACACTCGGTGGGCGGAGCTTCGTGTTGAAGGAGCTCCAGCCGACCGAGGACCGGCTCGGCCTTGGGGGGAGCGGCGCAAAGGGCGGCAAACTGGAGCGGGTGATTCGCACAATGGGGAGAGTCACGGCCTGGAGCCAGCTGCGGAGCGCTGGGCGTCAGGGCTCGGCGATCGCCGACGATCTCGTATCGTTTGCCGGGAAGAGCGGCTGGCAGGCTGAGGTGTTGCGGTATGCGCAGGCTTACGCCAGACAGGTCAGGGCGGACTGGAAGGCTTTTCGAAAGGCCGCCGACCGTGGGGCGGTGGCCCTTCCGGGGTGATTGTCTCGTAACGGGGCGGAGCCGAAGAATCCAGTAGCACTCAGGAGTCGCTGTCGGCTGCGTCAATAGTTTGCCCCGCCAACTACCAGCCTCACCCATGTGAACGGCCACTTCCACCCTTCCCGGATCTCGATGGGCGGGCGAGTTTACGAGTTTACTCCCCGCCACCTCACGAGGACCTGTCCCGATGACCATCGCGAGCCGTCTGTCGGCAGCATTGGGCGGCCGCTATCGCGTCGAGCGCGAGATCGGCGCTGGCGGGATGGCCATCGTCTTCCAGGCCGTGGACCTGAAGCACGACCGCCTGGTCGCGCTCAAAGTGTTGCGGCCCGAGCTGGCGGCCGCGCTCGGCGCCGACCGGTTCCTGCAGGAGATCCGCATCGCCGCGCGGCTCGAGCACCCCCACATCCTCACTCTCATCGACTCGGGCGCCGCCGACGACCTGCTGTACTACGTCCTCCCGTTCGTGCGCGGCGAGTCGTTGCGTGACCGGCTAGCCCGCGAGCACCAGCTCGGGATCGACGAGGCGCTGGCCGTCGCCCGGCAGGTGGCGAGTGCGCTTGCCTACGCCCATGCCCACGGTGTCGTGCATCGCGACGTGAAGCCCGAGAACATCCTCCTGCACGAGGGTGAGGCGACGCTGACCGACTTCGGCATCGCCCTGGCGGTGCGGCAGGCGGGCGGCGCGCGCTTCACGGCCACCGGAGTGAGCCTCGGGACGCCGCAATACATGAGCCCCGAGCAGGCCGCGGGCGACCGCGAGGTCGACGGCCGGAGCGACATCTTCAGCCTCGGCGCGGTGACTTATGAAATGCTCACCGGAGAGGCACCGCACGCCGGGTCGACGGTGGCCGCGGTGATCGCCCGTGTGCTCACCGAGCGTCCCACAAATCCGCGCGTGCTGAGGAGCACAGTTTCGGAGCAGATCGACCGCACGGTGATGAAGGCCTTGGAGAAGGCGCCGGCCGACCGGTACCGCACGGCCAGAGAGTTTGCGGCCGCGCTGGCCGGCGGCGACATCGCGGGTGCGACGGGTGCAGACACACCGGCCGCCCCTCGCCGGGCAAGGCGGGCGGCCATCGCCGGCGTCACCACCCTAATCACGGCGGCGGGGACAGTCGCCATTTATCTCGAGGTCTCCCGTGGCCACGCGACCCATCCCCTCCCCGCGCCCTTCAGTTACGACATCGTCCAGATCACCGCTACGGGCCAGGCGACCTTCCCCACGATTTCGCAGGATGGGTCGCAGTTGGCCTACTTGAATCGGACCTGCTCCGCCAGCGCGAGCTGTCGCTCGAGCGTCGTCATTCACGATCTCGCCAGTGGCGCGGAGCGCACCCTGGTGGACGACATCGGGTGGGGGTTCCCGGCCCGTTTCAGTTCCGACGACGCGTGGCTGCTGATCGATGGTGTGGACATCGCAACGGGAATGCCAGCGGGGCAGTACGTCATTCCCCGCGTCGGCGGACCGCTCACTTTCGTCGGCGCGGGACGCGGCGACCTCGTGCCCAGCGGCGACACCGTGCTCATCGCCTCAGCCGGCGACGCCCCGGCCACCATCCGGTTCCGCGAGGTGCCGCTCCCGATCGCTCTGCCGCCCGACACCACGCAGAGCAGGTCTCATGGCTCCCTCGGCGAGATCGACGACGTGCGCGTGTCGCCGAACGGCCGCAGGGTGGCGGTGCTCTGGGAGCCGAGGAGCGGACAGGATGTCGTCGTCCTCTATGATCGGCGTGGCGCGAGGAGCGACTCGACCACCGTCCCAGCGTCCGCCGGGTTCACCCTGACCTGGAGTCCGGGAGGAACCGCCGTGCTGGCGCAGGTCCGATCGGCACGCGGCGACGCTGCCGTGCTGCGTCTCGCAGTGAGCGAGGCCGGCCGGTTTGGGCCGCGCGACACGGTGGTTCTCACGCCCGGCCGACGCCAGGTCGCCGGGATGGACGTCGCCGGCACGGGGCACGGCATCGTGTATGCGACGAGGGACGCCGGCGAGCACACCCTGTGGGCCCTGGAGCGGAGCGCGCCGGGCGCGCCACCGCGCCCCCTGCGACGGGTGCGATCGACGACGGCCGGCGTCGCCGCGGCGATCTCGATGGACGGGAACGTGCTCGTGTACGGCGTCGCGGTTCCCGGTGCGGCGGCGCCGTCGACCCAGATCTTCGTCCAATCGTTCGAGGGTGGGTCCGAACGCGCGCTCACGCCCCCGCTCGCCGAAGTCCTGAACTGGATCCCCACGCTCGACGATCGCCGCGTGATCGTCGCGACGCGTGAACAGGGGTTGCGGGCGCGCCTGACCGCGTACGACCTCGCCACCGGGCGAGCATCGGCGCTCGGCGAGGCGACGACACAAGGGCAGCTCGCCGAATACGGGCGCGATGGCGTCGCCGTCCTCTCGGCGTCCAGCGACACCGTGCGACTCCTCGATGGGACGGGACACGAGCAAGGACGAATCGTGATCCCCGACTCCCTCGGCTACCCCTGGGCCATGACAGCGGCGCCGGACGGCCACGAGCTCGCGTTTCTGACCCTGCGCTCCGACAGCGCGTCGGGCGAGTTGGCGGCGCGTCAGCCGTTCTACCGCGTGCCGGTCACGGGCCGGGCGCGCCTAATCGCCTGGTTCGAATACGGGAGCGAGATGCTTAACCCGTTCGAGTGGTCGTCGGACGGGTGGATTTACTTCGGCGCGCTCGCCGCCGGCTCCAGGCAGCCGATGTTGTGGCGGGTGCGGGCCGACGGCGGTA
>DATJXX010000021.1:0-78007 GCA_035499875.1 Solirubrobacteraceae bacterium | reverse complement strand
ACCGCCAAAGCCTCGCGCGGCTTCGACTTCGCGGGCAACGGTGGCTGGTATAAGGACAGCGTCACGGTCTCCTTCGAAGCGCACGGCGACCCGGTGCTCAAAGACGGCAGCTCTCCGTCGGGCGTCGAACCCTCGACGTTGACCGCGCCGAAAACGTACAGCACAAGCGGCTCGCACGAAGCCTGCGGGGAAGTGGAAGACAAAGTCAAAAACCTGTCGGCCAAAGGCTGCCTGACCGTACAGGTCGACGCAACGCCGCCGACCCTCGAAATCAGCTGTCCTGCTACCGCGGTCCAGGGTGAAAGCGTGGCCGCGACCGTGACCGCCGAAGACGCACAGTCGGGCTTGGCCAGCGACCCGAGCGGCAGTGTGCCGATTCCCACCGCCATGACGGGCCCATACACCGTCACGCGCACGGCGATTGACAACGTGGGCCACGAAACGACGACGTCCTGCACTACGGAAGTCGTCTATCCGACGCCCGGCGCGCCGGCGATCACCTCGGGCGGAAACCCGAACAACGGGCACTTCACCCTGGGCTGGACGGGCGCGAACCCCGGCTCCAATGTCGGGCTCACCTACACGCTGCAGCACCGCCCCATCAGCAGTGGGACGTGGTCGACCGTGGCCAGCGGCCTGGAATCGCTCACCTACGAATTCCCGAAATCGGCCAAGGAGGCCGAAGGCACATGGCTGTACCGTGTCCAGGGCGTGGACTCGGTGAACCTCAAACAGACCGCATTCTCGAACGAATCGCCGGCCGTCGTGGTGGGCCTGCCGCCGGAACTCGGGCATTGCGTGGCGGCGGGCACCGAAGTCTACAAAGGCAAAATCGTCGGCTCGGGTGCCTTCACGAAGAACACCTGCTCGGCCCTGAACAGGACGCACCATGGCGGCTACAACTGGGAAGGCGGGGTGACGAAAGGCCACTTCACCAGCCTCAAGAGCATCGCGGTGGCGCTCGACACGTCAAACCGGGCGTTCAACGTGACATGCGGAACCGAGAACGCGTCGGGCCAGTTCGTCAGCGCGAGGCGCGCTGAAGGCGTCTCGTTCAAATTCGGGAACTGCGTCATGGGTGCGACCGGAAAATGCACGAGCCCCGGCGCGGCGGAAGGGGTCATCAACACCAAGACGCTCGAAGGCGTTTTCGGCGTGTACAAACTCGGTGGCAAAGCGGCGGGCAACAAAGCCGGCCTGGAACTGTTCCCCGTGCACAGGAGCGGCCCGTTCGCCGAATACAGCTGCGGCGGCAAAGCGGTGTCGATTCGGGGAGCGGTGATCCTGATGACGAAAGCGAACAAGGTGCTGCCGACCCTCATGATGAGCGCGAAAGCGTCAAAGGGGGTCGAGAAACCCGCCGGAGGGTTCGTCGAAGAACCGACCGCGAACCTCGAAGCGTCGATCGCGGGAGAACCGTACACGCCGATCGGGCTGACGGTGGCGGAACTCCCCTTCGAAACAGAAGAACCGCTCGAGCTGAACACCGTCGCCTGAGCGTGGAGGTGCCGGACTGGGTCGAACGGCCCGGTCCGGAGGCGGCGTCCCATCCGGAAGCCCTCGCGTGAGGGCAAGAGAAAGGGGGCCCCGAACGGGCCCCCCTCTCTGGATGCCTTCCGGGGTGAACGCCCCCCGGCTCGATCGGGTGCGCGCGGCTACTGCGGAATCCCTTCCGGAGCCTTGGCCAGCTGGTAGACCACGATCACCGACAGCGCGAACACGCAGATCGACCAGAAGGGCAGGACGCGGATGTTCAGCAGCGAGTCGATCGCCACCAGCGACGCCGCGAAGATCCCGAACCATCGCCCGAAGCCGCCCCCCGAGAACAGGGACATGGCAGCGAGAATCTCGAGCACGCCGAGGATCAGCGCGACCCAGCCCCACGTGTTGAGGTTGCTGAACACATAGGTCGCCCCATTGACCGTCATGAAGTGCGATTCCGAGATCGCGCCGATGCCCCAGATGATGTTGAGCACGCCGCTGATGCTGAGCATGATCGCGGCGAAGATCCACCAACCGGTGACCCTTTCGAAGTTGTCCACAACGCCTCCTGACTTGTTGGCGCCCCACGTGGGCGAGCGAGGCGGGATTCTAGACCCACGCGCCAACGGCACCATCCCGCGGGCGCGACCTTGCACCGGCCCCGCGGGGCCGGTGGGGCTACGCGCCGCGCAGGGTTCGACGCGCTGGGCGTCGCGGACGGCAAGCGGGTGAAGCCGCTTTGTGCCTAGCTCAGCGCCGCGAAGCGCGGCTCGCGCCGCTCGACGAAGCTGAGCACGCCCTCCGCGAAGTCGGGTGCCGTGAACGATTCGAGCATCAGCCGGTCGGCCTTCGAGATCGCCTCGTCGATGCCGCCGTCGAGGTCGGCGTAGACCTGGCGCTTCATCGTGGCCATGCTCGCGGGGGAGCAGTTGACCGCCAGGTCGCGAGCGTACGCGAGCGTCTCCTCCATCAGCGACTCGGGGTCCATCACCCGGTTGACGAGACCCAGCTCGCGAGCCTCCTCGGCGAGCACCACCCGTCCCGAGAGCAGCAGGTCTAGCGCCGTCGAGGGCCCCACCAGCCGCGGCAGGATCCACGAGATTCCGTGCTCGGCCACCAGACCCCGGCGGGCGAACGCGGTCGTGAACTTCACGCCCGCCGCGGCGAAGCGCAGGTCGCACATCAGCGCCTGCACCAGCCCGATGCCGGCGCAAGGCCCGTTGATCGCGGCGATGACAGGCTTGGGGATCGTGTGGGCGTGGTCCTGAGGCGTCCGCTCGTCGATCTCGTGGACCCGTCCGTTGACGTCTCCGCCGCCCGCTCCAAGGTCCTGCAAGTCCTTCATGTCGGCTCCCGCACAGAACCCCCGCCCGGCCCCCGTCACGACGATAACCCGCACCTCGTCCGAGGCGGCGCACTCATCCAGGAGGGCGAAGTAGCGCTCCTCCAGCTCACGGGTCCATGCGTTCAGGCGGTCCGGCCTGTTCAGCGTAAGAACAGCGATGCCCCCGTCCACATCCTTCAACACCACGTCGCTCATGTCGGCCTCCCCGATCGTTGGGGGGCCAGGCTAACGGCTCGCAGCGCCGCGCGTCCAACGGCCTGCTGCGGCCGCGGGTGCCGCGCGCCCGACGGCCTGCGGCCGCGGGGGCCGCAGACGCCGCGAACGCCGCCGACCTAGAGCGTGGCGCGACGGAGCTCGTTGCGTACGGCGCCGTAGATGCGAGCCTCGCTCGGGGGAACCCATCCCCGCATCGCGTCCCACGCCGCTCCCGGGTTGCGGGCGAGCTGGTCTTTGAGCCGCTCGGCCTCACGTTCGGATTCCCGCTTGCGCAGCCAAGCCGCGTAGGGGTCGCGCGGGACGACCCGGCCGGTGCGCATCGGGGCGACGCGTGCGCCGTCGGCCAGCTCGGCCGGCTCGCAGGTGGCCGTCTCACGGCCTCGCGCCAGGTGGTGGGTGGTGGCGAAGGAGCGACTCGCCGGTCGATTTCTGTGAAGCATCCGCATGTGGGACTCCTTGAATGGTGTTTGCCGTCCGCCCGACGCTGTCGCCCCCGGCCCCTCTCCAGTTCGAGAGAGCAGCCGCTCCGTGTTCGGTCCGCGACCAGCATGGCGCGGAGCGGGGGCGCCCACGCCAAGGTTCGACGTACGGTCCACGAAATGCACGGGGGGGACGGCCGCTGGTCGGCCCGCCGGGGCGACGGCGGTGCCCGAAGCGGGGCAGCAGTGCCCGAAGCGGGCAGCCCTCAGGCGTGCCCGGAGCGGCCACCGGCGATGGGTGAGGCGGCGCTTCCCCTCTTTCCCTCAGCGCGCCCCACCCACGACCAGGCGGCTCCGTCGCGGACTGGGGTCCGCGACGAGCTGCGACACTCCGCCCGTTGCCGGCGGGGTGCCTGCCCCCAACCAAGTCGAGATCGAGCCCACCGCGTATAACGGGCTCCTTCCGACTCGACCCGGTCGGATCTGCCGATGTAGATCACCTGCTCTGCCTCTGGTGGTGCCGTCTGCCGCTCGCGCACCGCCTCCGTGGCGTGCATAGGCAGCCCGAGCGGGCGCCCACCCTCGCTTCGGAGGACAGCCTCCGCGGGCGGGGCGCCGCGATCACCCGGCGCTCCCCGCACCCGGGCCCCGGGGTCTCGGACGCGCCGGACGCCGAGCTCATGCATGGACCGAAGAGCTCCCCTCCGCGACGACCCCAATGTCTCCCCGGTATCCCACCTCCCATGGGGCGCACCCTATACCGGGGTAAACCCCTAGTCAACCCCTAATTTAGATCTGTCGGGAGGAACTACGGGTCCTACGGCGAACTCGCGTCGATCCGACGGCGCAGAGCCGATTTGCATTGACGTACCCCCCGGTATGGTCTTATGCTTGCAGGCAGGGTGCAATCACGTCGCCAGCCAGAGGAGTGGCGCGCGCGAGATCCCTCGACGGATTGGGGTAAACCCCGAGAGTGGAGTTCAGGGGTAGCAGGGGTCAGGCGCGCATGTGGGGGTCGGAGCCGTTGGCCGAAGCCGCGCTCCTGAGCGTTCGCCGGCGCGAGCTGGCCGAGATCGACCGCCTGCTCGGCCGCGGAGACTCCGCGCAACCGAACGTGATCCAGATCACCGGCGAGACCGGGATCGGCAAGACCGAGCTGCTGACCCACGTGCTGCGGACCGCCACCGAGCGGGGCCGGCTGACGGTGTTCGGGCGGGCGGCCGAGTTCGAGGCGGACGAGCCGTTCGGCGTGTTCCTCAGGTCGCTCGAAGCGATCTCCTCCGAACTCCCCGACGAAGAGCTCGCCGGCCTGCGTGCGGACGACCGGTTGGAGCTGACCAGCCTGCTGCCGGGCTTCGCCGACCGTGTACCGGACGCCGAGTGGGGCCCCCCGCCAACTCCCAGCGGGGCGGGCACCGAGCGCTACCGCCTGCACAGGGCCATCTGCGCGCTGCTGGCCGCTCGCGCTGCCGGCCGCCGGATCCTGCTCGCGGTCGACGACCTCCATTGGGCGGACCCGGCATCGGTCGAGTTGCTCCTGTACCTGGTGCGGCGGCCTCCCCTATCGCACCTCGACGTGGTCGCGAGCTTCCGTCCGGGGCAGCTCGAGCCCGCCACCGCGGCCGCTCTGCAGCAGCTCCAGCGCGACGGCCAGGGCGAGCTGATCGAGCTCACGCCGCTGGACCGCGAGGAAGCGTCGGCCTTCTACCCGCCGGATATGCCGAGCCCGGTGGCCGAGCGCATCTTCAGCGAGAGCGGAGGCAACCCCTTCTACCTCGAGGAGCTGATCCGCTCCGCCGGAGACAGCTCCCAACCGGTCGGCTCGCCGCTGGACAACGACGGCGCACGGCTCCCCTCGCGGATCACCGCGTTCATCGCCGCCGAACTGGAGCGGCTGACGCCCAGGGCCCGCGAGCTGATCCAGGCGGCCTCGATGGTCGGCGACCCGTTCGAGCCCGAGCTGGCCGGGGAGATCATCGGCATGGACGCGGGCCAGACGCTCGCGGCCCTCGACGAGCTCGTGGACCGGGAGCTGGTCGAGTCGGCAACCCTTCCGGGGCGCTTCAGCTTCCGCCACCCGATCGTCCGCCGCGCGGTCTACGAGTCGGCGAAAGACGGCTGGCGGCGAAGCGCCCACGCGCGGGCCGCGAGTGTGCTGAGCGGGCGCGGCGCCTCGGCCGGCACGAGGGCCCGCCACATCGAGCGCTCGGCGCGGGTGGGCGACCGCGAGGCGATCGCCACCCTGCGCGAGGCCGGCTATGAAGCCAGCGCCCGGGCGCCCGCCGCGGCCGCGAGGTGGTTCCGCGCCGCCCTGCACCTGCTTCCCGAGGGGACCCCCCCGCAGGAGCGCCTGGAGCTGGTGCTCGCGCTCGCCGTCGCTCTCGGCTCGGCCGGCCACCTGCAGGAAAGCCGCCAGGCCTTCCACGAGGCGCTCGCACTGCTCCCCGGCGACTCGCCGGCGAGGGTCGCCGCTCAGGAAGGCGCCGCCATGATCGACCACCTCCTCGGCCAGCACGACCAGGCCCAGAGCCTGCTGGTCGAGAGCCTCACCGGGCTCGACGACCGCTCCGAGGAGGCCGCCGGGGTGAAGATCGCGATCGCCGGGGGCTGCTTCTTCAGCGCCGACTGGACCGGAATGCGCTACTGGGCCGAGGCGGCGCTCGACGTACCCGAACCGAGCGCCGAGCTGTCGGCGTACGGTGCCGCGCTCCTGGCGCTGGCCCACTACGGGCTCACCGAAATCGAGCCGGCGGCCGAGCAGGCCTCGAAGGCGGCTGCGATCGCCGACGAGCTGTCAGACGAGGAGTGGGCCGGCAAGCTGCAGGCCGTGTGCTCGCTGGGGTGGGCCGAGTACTGCCTGGGACGCGTGCAGCTCGCCGAGAAGCACATGAAACGCGCCCATCGGGTCGCCAACGCGACCGGCCAGCAGCACCTGTCGGGCGCGATCCTCACGATCCAGGCCAACAGCAACCTCGCGCTGGGGCGCCTGGCGCTCGCCACCGAGCAGGCCGAGAACGCAATCGACAGCTCGCTGCTGTCGGCCAACAACCTGTTCCTGACGGTGGCGCTGACGATGCGCTGCATGGTGGAGATCGAGCGCGGCAGCCCCGCCGCCGCGGTGCGCTACGGCATGCGTGCGCTGGAGGCGGGCATCAAGAGCCGCAGCCCGTGGTCCAACGTGGCCAGCCTGTACCTGGCCGAAGCGCGGCTCGAGGCGGGCGAACCCGAGCAGTTCCGCCGACAGCTGCTCGCCGGGCAGAGCACCCCGCGGCTGCCCCCCTTCGCCTTCTACGGGGTCCACGCCTACGAACTGCTGACGCGGGCCGAACTGGACCTCGGGCTTCCCGACGCCGCCGGCCGCTGGGCCAGCCAGGCGAAGGAGCTCGCCGAGCTGATCGGCCTGCCGACGCCGATTGCCGAGGCACGACGCGCCGAGGCGATGCTGCTGCTGAGCCGTGGCGAGTACGCGCAGGCTGCGGCCGCCGCGAGCGCCTCGGCGGAGCAGGCCGAGCTCGGCGAACAGCCCCTTCAGGTGGCCCGCTCGCTGCTGCTCGAGGGGATCGCGCTGAGCCGCGACTCCGACAGGTCGGCCGCCGTCACCCAGCTGCGTCGCGCACAGGAGACGTTCGCCTCCCACGGGGCCACCCGCTACCGCGACCGCGCCGCCCAGGAGCTGCGCGGGCTCGGGGTCCACGGCGTGGAAGCCCGCCGCTCGCCCCGCACCGAGACGAGCGTGGGTTCGCTCAGCAAGCGCGAGCTGACGATCGCCCAGCTCGTCCACGAGGGCCTCTCCAACCGCCAGATCGCCGAGCAGCTCTCGATCAGCGTCAAGACGGTGGAGAACCACCTCACCAACATCTTCCGCCGGCTCGAGATCTCCTCGCGGGCCCAGCTGGCGACTCTCGTCGAGCGCTCCCGCGGCGCCGCCGCCTAGTTCGGAACTACACCTACTCGCGCTAGACCTGCTCGCTGGTGGTCACGGCCGGCTCCTCCTCCGCCGGGCTCGCAACGGACTCGTCCGCCGGCGTCCGCGTCCAGATGCTGCGGCCGATACGCCCCCCGACGGCGCCGAGCAGCATCCCGATGATCGCCGAGACGATGATCAGGAAGGGCGGGAAGCTCCCCAGCGAGACCTTCGCGTGGAGCCCGCTGATGTAGTGCGCCAGCAGCAGGCCGAGGGCGTAGACCGCCCCGCCTACCAGTCCCCTGTCGGCTCCTCCCCAGCCGTCGGGGTGTTCGAAGCCCGCGAGCACCGCTCCGAGCCCCGCCAGCCCGGCGAGCACCCAGTAGTCGGTGGCCGACACGCCCAGCACCAGGCCCACGACGACGCCGAACACGAACGGGACCACGCCCCCGAGGACGATCTGCTGACCCTGTGGCCGATCTCGAAAAAGTTGCGGTGGCTCCCGCACGTGACCTCCCCGTCGGGCCGGGGACGCCCGAACCGCTCATGGCCGGACCCGTCCCTTCGAGCCCGATGTGAGCGTACCTGTTTCCCGCCGGGCGCGCGCGCCCTCACAGCACCACGGGCCGCGAGCGGCGGTCCACGCCGATCTCGGTGACGCCCGCCGAGGTGATCTTGATGCGGACGGGCACGCTGTGATGGGCGAGCAGCTTCAACAACACCGATTCACCCTTCGACTCGATCGCCGAGCGCAACGGCTCCTGTGACTCCTCCGGTTGCAGCGTGTCGGCGATCTGCACATACACGTGCTGCTCCGCGGTCCCGTTCTGCACCTTCCAGCGGTAGATCGACCCTGGCACCTGCAGGACGTGGATGGGGGTCGGTCCCCCTACGATCTCCAGCTCACCGATCATCGTCATACAGGGTCGTCGCGGGCGCCGGCTCGGGCAACGGCCGCGTGGCCAGAAAGCGCTCATCGCGGTTGGACACGTGCACAGCAGCGAGCGGGCGCCAGGCGGGCGGCGATGGCGGGCGGCTACCTGGCGGCAGGCGGGCCGCGACCGGGCGGCGGGTCGGCGGCGGGTCGGCGGCGGGCCATACGATCTGCCCGGTGACGGCCTCGAGCGAGTCGGCGCTGGCCCTGTTCGCGCGCAGGATCGCGCTGCTGGGAGTGATCGTGGTGGGGCTGCTGGCGGTGGCCGCGATCGGGCTCGCGCTGTTCGAGGACGTCGGACCGTGGTACGCGTTCCGCTGGTCGCTCGACACCGCCGCCACCGTCGGGGGCTTCCCCCAGCCACGTACGACCGGTGGGCAGATCATCCACGTCGCGCTGATCGTGGTGGGCGTGGGTACGCTCTTCTACGCGCTTGCGATCGTGGCGGAGTTCTTCGCCGCGGGCCACCTCGGCGAGGTGCTGGCGGGCAGGCGAACGCAGAGGATGATCGACTCGCTCGAGAATCACCACATCGTGTGCGCCTACGGGAGGGTCGGCCGCCAGGTCGTGCGCGACCTGCGCGCGGCGCGCTCGAGCTTCGTGGTGATCGACCCGCTGCCCGAGAACCGGCAGCTCGCCGAACGCGAGGGCATGCTGTTCATCGAGGGCGACGCCACCGAGGACGCGGTGCTGCTGGCCGCGGGGATCGACCGGGCCCGCTCGATCATCGTGTGCGCCGACTCCGACGCTGACAACGTGTTCATCACCCTCACCGCCCGGGAGCTGCGGGCCGACATCGCGATCGTGGCCCGCGCCGCGGCGGAGGACACCGAGAAGAAGCTCACACGCGCCGGGGCCGACCGGGTGATCTCCCCATACAAGGCCAGCGGTACCGAGATGGCGCGGCTCGCCCTGCATCCGCAGCTGAGCGGTGTCGTCGAGTTCGACGTCGAGTACCGCCTGGAGGATCTCGTGGCGGGGAAGGGGTGCGACGCGATCGGGCAGACGATCGGCGACATCCGCGGCGGCTCGATGATCGTGGGCCTGCGCCGGCCGGACGGGTTCCATCCCCAGCCGACCGCCGACACGACGATCAGGCCCGGCGACACCCTGGTCGCAATCGGCACGCCCGCCACGCTGCGGCGTCTCGAGACGCTGTTCGCCTCGCCCGCCTGAGCCGCGCCGCACGCCGCCGTCGCCTTGCGGGGCGACCACGCGGCTACGCGCGGTCGCCCATCCTGCGCAGATACGCCTCCGCGCTGCGGCGCGACTCGGGGTCCGACAGCGCGGTCATGAGCGTGTCGGCATCGCTCCAGGCGGAGGTGGTGGAGAGCATCTGCTCGCTCGCGGCTCGCACCGCCCGCTTGGTGGCCGCGAGCGTGAGAGCGGACTTCTGCAGCAGCTGGGTGACGAGCTCGTCGGTCTCGTCCAGGAGCTGCTGCTCGGGGACGACACGGTTCACGAGACCCAGCTCGCGCGCCTCCGTCGCAGAGAAACGCCGGCAGGTGAGCACGAGCTCCCTGGTCATCGCGGGGCCGATCTCCCGCACCAGGCGCGGGATGCCGCCCCATGCGAGCGGGATCCCGAGGTCGACCTCCGGGATCGAGAGGACCGCCGAGTCGGCCGCCACGCGCAGGTCGCACGCCGCCGCGAGCACCACCGCGCCGCCGATGCAGTACCCGTGGATGCGGGCCACCGTGACGGCATCCATCGCCTCGATCGCCTCCGCCATCAGGCGCCCCGCGTCGGCCCTCGCGTGCACCTGCTCGGGCGGGGGTGCTTCGGTGGCGAAGCCGGACACGTCGGCACCGGCGCTGAAGGAGCTCCCGTTGCCGCTCACGACCACCACCTTCACCTCCGGCTGGCGATCGAACCAGCGGGCGGCGTCGGCGAGCTCGACCAGGGCCTGGTGATCGAGCGCGTTCAGCTTGTCGGGGCGGTTCAGTACGAGCTCTCCGCGAGCCCCTCCGGCGCGCGCCTCGATCGTCGCGAATCGCATGCGGCACCTTAGCGCTGCACGCCGGGATTGCGTGGGTGGCATGCGGTCGTGGAGGTGCTAATCTCGCCGCAGTCGGGAGAGGGGACGCAAGCCAACGTTGGTGTGCGCGGGAAGGTCCGAGGGAGGCCGCCGGCGCGCCGGGTCGAGGTGTCGTCAGCGGCGGCAGAAGGAGAGCTTTGTGATTGATCAGTCACTCGTGCGCCGCGGCCTGCGACGGTCTCCAACGGCAGCGCTCCTGCTCGTGGCGCTGACGGCGACGCTGCTGATCGCGGGCGCCTCGGCGGCTTCGGCTCGTTCGGCCGCCCGACCGGCCCACGCTCTGGCGGCGCTCGGGCGCACGAAGGCGAACGCCGCGGTTCCGGCAACCCGCACCACGGGCAAAGCCCACTGGGCGTGTCCCCAGGGCGCGTGTGAAGCGATCGTCGAGCCGCGCCCGGCAGCGGACGCGGCGCGCGGCACCTCCCCGGGGGGCGGCCTCTCTCAAGGCTCGGGCGAACTCGGCGGCTTCAGCCCCCAGGACCTCGAGTCGGCGTACAAGATCCCGACTAGGGGCGGGGAAACCCAGACGGTCGCCGTCGTGGACGCGTTCGGGTATCCGCAGGCCGAAAACGACCTCGCCGAATACCGGGCCCGCTACGGGCTGCCGCCCTGCACGAAAGCCAACGGGTGCTTCAAGAAGCTCAACCAGGATGGACACGAATTCAACTTCCCCCCCGAAGAACCGGGGTGGGACGTGGAGCAGGCGCTGGACCTCGACATGGTGTCGGCCGCCTGCCCTTCCTGTCACGTGTTGCTGGTGGAGGCGGACAACGAAGACCCGTACCCCAACGACCTCGCGGAATCGGTCAACACGGCGGTCAAAGCCGGGGCCACCGAGGTGTCGAACAGCTACGGGCTGCCCGACGAATACTGCGTGAGCGACCTCGAATGTGAACGCTTCGCGGCCGACTACTCCCACCCGGGCGTGTTCATCACCGCGGCCTCGGGCGACCACGGCTACGACAACTTCTACTCGCCCTTCTTCGGCGGATCGCCGCTGTATCCCGCCGACCTGCCGACGCTGTCGGCGATCGGCGGCACGAGCCTGTTCAAGGCCGATAACGCCCGCGGCTGGTCCGAGCGCGTGTGGAACGAACCCGGACGCTCGATCGGAACCGGCAGCGGCTGCAGCACGGTGGCGTTCGCCACCAAGCCCAGCTGGCAGAGCGACAAAGGCTGCCCAGGCCGGATCGACAGCGACGTGTCCGCAGTGGCTGCGGTGGAAACGCCCGTCTCGGTCTACGCAAGCGCCGAAGGCGGCTGGGTGAACGTGGGGGGCACCAGCGCCGGCTCCCCGCTGATCGCCGGGATTGTCGCCCACGAGAGCGAATCGCTGCGGTCGCTGGGCGCACAGGGCTTCTACGAAGGGCTCGTGCCGCTGTACGACGTCACCGAAGGGAGCAACGGCACGTGCACCCCGCCGGCCACCCACGCGTACTTCTGCACCGGCGAGGTCGGCTATGACGGGCCCACCGGCCTGGGGACCCCGAATGCGGGCGCGACGCCGCCGACGGTCACGAAGGTGGAACCGTCCACGGGTCCCGCCACCGGCGGCACGGTGGTCACCATCACGGGGACCCGCATGAGCGGAGCCACCGCGGTGACGTTCGGCGAAACGCCGGCCAAAAGCTTCACGGTCGAATCGGAAACCTCGATCACCGCGGAAGCCCCGGTGGGCTCCGGGACGGTGGACGTCGTGGTGACGACTCCCGAAGGCCCGAGTGACACCAGCAAAGCCGACCAGTTCTCGTACACGCCCGTGGGGCCGGCTCCGACAATCAAGCGCATCAAGCCGCGCAAGGGTCCCGAAGAAGGAGGGACCCTGGTGACCATCACCGGCACGAACTTCACGGGCGCGCTGTCGGTCAAGTTCGGAGAATTCCGCGTGAAATCCTTCGAAGTCGGCCTCACAGGGACCACGATCACCACGACGACCCCTCCGGGGTTCCTGCTGGTGGACGTGACCGTGACCACCCTCGGCGGCAGCACCGTGATCTCGAAAAAGGATCATTACCGCTACCAGCGGCCCAAAAAACACCGCTAGCCCGCCGCCGGCGCTGCAGGTACGCCGCCGCGCGTCGCCGGAGCCGCGGGCATGCCGCCGCGCGGTGCGATCACGCGCTTCACAATCACTCCTCGCATGAGCCCGAGCCGGCGTGCAGTGGTTGTGGCCCGCCTTCGCTGGTTCGTGCGCTCGGTGGAAGAGGGGGACGAGTCGATGGTGGAGGAGGTGCTGCGGCTGAGCTCGCGGCGCCGGTTGTTCGCGCCGCTGGCATACCTCGTGGGGGCGTTCGCGATGATGCTGGAGGGGCTGCGGCGTCTGCTGCACGACTGGCGCCTGGTCCCGATCGAGCTGCTGCCGGCGGTGTGGCTGTGGCTGGCGATGTATGACGTGCGCCTGCACGTGCTGCGGGGGAGCTCGTTCCACTCGGCCCACGAGGGGGACCTCGTGGCTGTGGTGCTGCTGATCGTGGGGGTGACGGTGGCCGCCCTGTTCCTGAACGTCGTGTTCGCCTTCGCCGTGGCGGGCGACACGTCGCAGACGCTCGGCGACTCGCTGCGCGCGGCCGCCGCGCGCCGTCGCACGATCGCGATCGTGGGCGTGGCGGTGGGGTGTCTGCTCGCCGCCGGCGTGACCGGGGGGGCGCAGCTGTCGCGGCCGTGGTCCACGGTGTCGCTCGGCGTGGCGGTCGCGCTGCTGATGGTCGTGTACCTTTCGCTGCCCTCGCGCCTGCTCGGGGTGGACGTCCGTGCGTCCCGCCGCGACCGCCTGGCGGCGAGCGCGATCGGGGCCACGCTGTCGGCGCTCGTGACGGCGCCGTTCTATCTGATCAGCCGCGTGGGACTGCTGATGCTCGGCACCGGCGTGCTAGCCGTTCCCGGGTACCTGCTGCTCACACTCGGGGTGCTGTTGCAAGCCGGGGGCGTCGGCGCGGTGAGGGCGATCCGGATGAGCAGCGCGCTGGTGGACGTGCGCCGACACGGGTGATGGTGGCGCCGCTGCTGAGCCGATTCGGGCGCACCGTCGCGGTGGCGGCGATCGCCGGGGTGGCGGTGAGCGCGTGCGGCGTCTCCCACGTAATGGGTTCGGGCGCCCAGACCTGCAACGGGTCGGCGGCGCTGTGCTCGCGGCCGCTTGACGAGGTGGTGTTCCCCGGCACCCACAACTCCTTCACCGCCTCCAGCGTGCCCGGGTGGTACTTCGCCAGCCAGACCTACCCGATCCCCCGCCAGCTCCGTGACGGGATCCGGGCGCTGCTGGTCGACGTCCACTACGGCGTGCGCGACCCCGCCAACGGCCGCGTGCGCACGGACCTCGGGGCCGAGGGATCGGACCGCAACAAGGTGGCCGAACAGCTGCCGGCGAGCGCACTGCAGGTCGCCGACAGGATCGCCGGGGGCGTCGGCCTCGGGAATCTGAAGGGGACACCCGAGCCGTACCTGTGCCACACGCTCTGCGAGCTCGGCGCGGATCCACTGGAGCGCGAACTGAAGGCCGTGGCGAGCTTCCTGAAGGACAACCCCCGCCAGGTCGTGATCGTGATCGTCGAGGACTACGTGCCGCCCAAGACGATCGAGCGGTCCTTCGACGCCGCCGGGCTCACCCGCTACGCGGAGACGCTGCCGGTGCACTCCCCGCTGCCCACACTCGGACAGCTGATCGACAGCGACCGCCGGCTGCTGGTGTTCGCTGAGGTGAAGGGGGGAACCCCGGGGTGGTACATGCCCGCATTCGAGTTCATCCAGGACACGCCGCTCGGAGCCCTGCACCCCGCCCAGCTGAGCTGCGACCGCTACCGCGGTACGAGCGCCGGCCCGCTGCTGCTGATCAACCACTGGATCCCGCCGTTCCCGCCGAGCCCGGCCATCAACGCCCAGATCGGTCGCGGGGCGTTCCTGCGCGCGCGGATCGGGCGCTGCACGCGCGAGCGGGGGATCCACGGTGCGATCGTGGCAGTCGACTTCTACGAGCGCACGGACGTCGTCGAAGTGGCCCGGGAGCTGAATGGCGGCGGGGACCCCCGTCGATAGGGTCCAATCGTGTCTGCTGCGGCCCGACCGGCGCACGGAAGAGCTGAGGCCGAGGCGACTCCACGGAGCGCCGCCGCCAACACGGGGATGGCGGCCCTGGCGCTGGGCGCGCTCGGCGTGGTGTTCGGCGACATCGGCACGAGCCCCCTGTACGCGGTCCAGGCCGTGTTCGCGACCGACGACCACGCCGTTCACACCACGCAGGGCGAGGTGTACGGGGTGCTGTCGCTGATCTTCTGGGCGATCACGATGATCGTCTCGGTGGGCTACCTGACGTTCATCATGCGCGCCGACGACAAGGGCGAGGGGGGCATCATGGCGCTCACAGGGCTGCTGCAGGGCGCCAAGAAGCGCACCAGCCTGACCGTCGGCCTGATCACGCTCGGGGTGCTCGGCGCGTCGCTGTTCTTCGGCGACAGCATGATCACCCCGGCGATCTCCGTGCTGTCGGCGGTCGAAGGGCTGAAGGTGGCCGTGCCGAGCCTGTCGTCGGTGGTGCTGCCGATCGCGATCGCGGTGCTGACGGCGCTGTTCGCGATCCAGCACTTCGGGACCGGGGTCGTGGGCAAGCTGTTCGGGCCCGTGATGCTGGTGTGGTTCACCGTCCTGGCGGTCGCGGGCCTCCCTGAGATCGTGCGCCACCCGGCGGTGCTGCGCGCGCTGTCGCCGACGTATGCCGCGGAGTTCTTCATCAACCACGGCGCGGTCGCGTTCGTGGCGCTCGCGGGGGTGGTGCTGGTCGTGACCGGAGCCGAGGCGCTGTACGCGGACATGGGCCACTTCGGCCGCTCTCCCATCCGCCGCGCCTGGTTCTTCCTCGTGTTCCCGGCGCTGACGATCAACTACCTGGCCCAGGGAGCATTGATCCTGCGCTCCCCGAGCGCGATCTCCAATCCGTTCTTCCTCCTGATGCCGGGCTGGGCGCAGATCCCGGCCGTGTTCCTCGCCACCGTGGCCACCGTGATCGCCTCCCAGGCGGTGATCTCGGGGGCCTTCAGCGTCACCCAGCAGGCGGTCCAGATCGGGTTCCTGCCCCGCATGACGATCCGCCATACCTCGGCGAGCCACATCGGGCAGATCTACACCCCGGCGATCAACGCGCTGCTGTTCGTTGCGGTGCTCGTGATCACGATCGGCTTCGGCTCCTCGACGGGCCTCGCGTCGGCCTACGGGGTGGCCGTGACGGGCACGTTCATCCTCAGCACCATCCTGTTCCTGGCGGTCGCGAGGCTGCTGTGGAACCGACCCCGCAGCCTGGTGGTCCTCGGCGGCTCGGTGTTCCTCACGATCGAGGTAGCGTTCTTCTCGGCCAACCTCACCAAGGTCGCCCACGGGGGGTGGCTGCCGCTCATCGTTGCCGCAATCCTGTTCTTTGTGATGACCACCTGGCACCGGGGCCGCGACATCGTCACCGCAAACCGCCGGCGCATGGAAGGCTCGCTGCACGACTTCGTCGAGGGACTGTGCGCGGAGGAGTTCCGTGTACGAAGGGTGCCCGGCGTGGGGGTGTTCATGAACCCAAACCTGAAGACCACGCCGTTTGCCCTGCGTGCCAACGTAGAACGCAACCAGATCCTCCAGGACTCGGTGATCGTCGTCGCGGTCGAGACCGTACGCGTGCCACACATACCGCAGTCGCGACGGTTCAGCACGAAGATGCGGATCATGTACAGCGGCGCCACCGGAGATCCGCTCGGGCTCGGCAGCGACATCGCGTTCGTGTCACTCCGTTTCGGCTTCCTGGACGAGCCGGACGTGCCCGCGGCGCTGCGCTACGCCTCCGAGCGTGATCTGATCGAGGGTGACGTCGTGAACGCGACCTACTTCCTGTCGACGATCGCAATCGAACCGACCGACGACCCCGGCATGGCCCGCTGGCGACAGAAGGTGTTCGTCGCGCTCGCCCGCAACGCCGCCAATCCCGCCGCCTACTTCCGCCTACCGGCCGACCGCACGATCTCGATCGGCGCGCGGGTCCAGCTGTAGAGGGATCGAGGTCGGGCGGTGTCCAAGCAGAACGTCGAGCTGGTGAGCCGCGCGATCGAGGCATTCAGCGACGGCGACGTGGAGGCCTTCTCCCGGCTGACCACGCCTGACGTCGAATGGAAGGTGGGGCTGGCCGCCGTCGAGGGCGAGGTGTTCCGGGGACACGAGGGCGTGGCGAGGTACTTCGAGCGTCTCCGGGGCGCGTGGAGCGAGTTCCTGTTCCTCGCCGACGAGTACCGGGACCTCGGGGACACGGTGGTGGTGCTCGGACGCCTGCGCGGCTTCGGCCGCGGCGGCGGCGTGCCGGTCGAGTCGCCCGTGGGCGCGGTGTGGGAGCTCCGCGAGGGGAGGATCTGGCGTCTGCGGGCGTACCTGACCCACGCGGAGGCGCTCGCGGCGGCAGGCCCTGAGGCCTGAGAACGGGGCCCGCGGACGGCGCGACCGGAAGAGCTTGACCTCGCGGCGGTGCTCGCTGGGCATCTGTGCGAGAAAAACGCCCGCAACGGCGAGCGCGTGAGATGGTCTGTCGGGTTCTTGAGGCCGTTTTGAGGCGCGGCTCCTTGTCCAGTGAGCCGTATCCTTCGGCCATGAGGCTCGCCCTGGCGCACGCACAAGGTCAGAAATCAAGTGAGGGTCCCGGCTGGCTCTGTTCACTGCCCTCGTCCGGGCGGGTTGCGGAGTCTCGAGACACACGGCCACATCACGGGATTTCCGTGGGCCTGACGGCAATCCCATGACGGTGGCCGAAGCTGCCCGCATCGTTCGTCACCTCGAAGCCGAATGTCGCGGCGAACACAAACCGTGCAACGCCCTCGGCGACGTTGAGCTAACGACCAAGAAGTGACGAGCTTCGCTGTTAGTCCTACGACCGCCGCCCGCGTTGCCACCGAAAAGCTCGCCGCGGAACGGGGGTAGGCGATGTCGCGAGAGAACCTGGAGCTCGTGCGGTCGATCTACGCGGACTGGGAACGTGGCGACTTCAGCAGGATCGACTGGGCGGCGCCCGACATCCAGTTCGTGATCCCCGATGGACCCGAACCGGGCAGTTGGACGGGACTTGCCGCCGTCGGCAAGGGTTGGGCGGAGTTCATGCGCGGACTGATCGAGGTCTACACCGTCGCCGACGATTACCGCGAGTTGGACGACGAGCGCGTTCTCGTGCAGGCGGTGTACGGAGGTCGCGGGAGGACGAGTGGGATCGACGTCCGAGGGCAGGGAACGATGGTGTTCCACGTCCGCGACGGCAAAGTCACGAGGATGGACCGCTACTGGGACCGCGCCCGTGCGTTCGCCGACCTCGGGCTGGAGGAGTAGGCGGTGTCGCAGGAGAACGTGGAGGTCGTCCAGAGAGGATTCCTCGCGTTCAACGATGGCGATGTCGAGGGAGTCCTTGCGGAGATGGACCCCAGCGTCGAGTGGTATCCGACGAGCGACTTCGTGGACATCGGGCCCTTCCGCGGACATGACGGCATCCGTGCCCTCATGAGCCTCGTCTTCGGGGCTTTCGACGAGTATCGACTCGAGGCCGAGGAATTGTTCGACGCCGGCGACGCGGTCATCGCTCCCGTCCATCAGACCGGACGCGGCAAGGGAAGTGGCATCGAGGCCGACGTCCAGTACATCCTCGTCTTCAAGCTGAGCGGCGGCAAGGCTGTGCGCGTGGAGAGCTATTACGATCGACAGGACGCTCTCAGAGCCGCCGGGATGGGGGAGCAGGCCTAGAGCCGGCCTGGAGGAGTAGGCGGTGTCGCGGGAGAACGTGGAGACTTTCAAGCGGTCCGCCGAGGCATGGAACCGAGGCGACTTGGCCGCGTGGATCGACCTGTTCGATCCCGAGGTGGAATGGTCTGCGCTGACGGAGGTGTTTCGAGGGCATGAGGGCGTACGCCAGGCCTGGCGTAGCTTCAAAGAGCACATGCAGCTCAGATCGAGATACATCGACGTCCGTGACCTCGGCCAGTCCGTGCTCGCTCTCGGGGAGATAGAAGGGTGGGGACGAGCAACGCGGCTGAATATGAAGACGGAGATGGCGCAACTCGTTACATTTCGTAGTGGGAAGATCCTCAGCTTCCGCGATTTCGGGAGTCACGCCGAAGCCCTCGAAGCCGTGGGTCTGGAGGAGTAAGAGTTGTCGCAGGAGAACGTGGAGACCGTGCGGCGCGTCAACGCGTTTGCTCTTGCTCTGGATCTGGAGGCCGTGATCGACCTCTATCACACCGATGCGGAATGGCGGGATCTGAACCATGCTCCCGACACACCCGGGGTGGTACATGGTCGTGCCGCCATCTTCGCTCTTTGGAGTCAGTGGCTTGAGACCTTCGACCACTTCACAGTCGAGATCTACGAGTACATCGACGCGCATCCGTGGGTCATCTGTCCGACGCGTTGGTACGGCGCGGGAAAGCGGAGCGGTCTCGGCGTTGACCTTCGCGCCGTCGATGCATACCTGGTCAGCGACGGCAAGATCATGCGCGCGGACATCGGCTATCCGGACGTTGAGAGCGCTCTCAAAGCCGTGGGCCTTGAGGAGTAGGCGGTGTCGCAGGAGAATGTGGAGATCGTCGAGCTCCTGTTCCGCGGCGTAAACCGCCGGGCAAATGCGGCGGACCTCGACGCGCTCGTGGATGAGTACTTCGACCCGACGGTCGTCTGGGAGGGCGTTGACGAATCGCTGGATCGCGGGCCGTTCAGAGGGCGTGTGGAGGTCCTCGCGCACATACGCTCGTGGATGGAGACGCTCGACGCCTTTCGTAGCGAGCCCGAGCAGATCATCGACGCAGGTGAAAGCGTGGTCGTCGTCCAGCGCTCGCACGGAATCCTGAAGGGCAGCAACGCAGAGGTGGAAACGCGGTTCGCCTCCGTTTGGGGCATGCGTGACCGCAAGGTCGTCTCCCACAAGCAGTACCAACATCTCGCTGAAGCCCTCAAGGCCGCGGGGCTGGAGGAGTAGGGCCCCGGCAGCAGCACACGCAGGTTGGAGTGGGCCGACACCCCGGCCCCGTGTCAGAAGCGAGGCCTGTGTGGGGTGTCGACCATGCCCGGTGGAGGTGGCAAGAACCGGGCGCCCGCGCTGACGACGGCGCGGGCCTGCGCGGCGGGCGCTGCGAGGGAGTGTCCGTGAACCCCCATGCCAGGCGCTCGAGGCACGTCCCTGTGGCTGTTACGCGTCTTGAGTGGCGCCACCGTGCCCCGGTAGCACTGCCGGCGCACTCTTACATGGGGACGAGTGCCCAGGTCCACGTCTTGCCACTCCAGCCCCACCGCCTCGCTGATGCGCAACCCGGTCTGAGCCGCCAGTCCGACGCTGAACCGGCCGTGTATGCTCGCCGGGTGGCCAGCATCTTCTTCGCCGCCTCGGAGGGTGAGCACCCCCTGGTGTTGCATGTAAGCGACGACCTCCAGGATGTGCTGGATGCGGTGGTGGCAGGCCAGAAGCTGGTCACCGTGACGGAGACGAGCTCGGGGCACAAAGTGCTCGTCAACCCGGAAACGATCGCTTTCGTGCGGGCCTAGAAGCGCGTCGCCGACCCTTGGGGGTGCCACTTAGGTCCCACCCCGCTGCCCTCGCTTCACGCCCAATACAAAAAGCCCCGCCTAGGCGGGGCTTTCTAGAGCCGGAGATCGGACTCGAACCGACGACCCCCTGTTTACAAGCCTGCTCTGAGGGTGTTGTGGGGTGTCGTGGGGTCCCGAATTTGCTTCGCGTACGCGGTTTTTCCGCTGGCGGCCGTGTCGTGGCGTGGAGTGGGGTGGGGTGGGGCGTGTTCGCATGTTGTTTCGCACCCGTAACGGGACTGAAGCGCCGCGACCTACGGCCGGCCTCGGTCCGATTGAACGGGTCAGTTCGGACCATTGCTGGTGGCATCCCTTTCTTGTAGCGTGAGCCGCAGAAGGGCGAGGTTGCGCCAAAAAGGGGGTAGTGATGGGCTCGCGCGCGACGGCGGGGGCGAGGCCTCGAGGTAGGTGGGAGCGGCGGCTGTGGATGGCCGCTTGCCTTGTCATCGTCGTCTCGATGGTCGGGGTAGCGCTGCCGGCGGTATCGGCTGCCTCGCCGAATGGCGGCGCCTACGCCTGGGGCGACAACGGCGAGGGACAGCTGGGCGACGGTAACAACAGCGACAGCAACGTGCCGGTGACGGTGAGTGGGTTGAGCGGGGTCGTCGCGATCTCGGCTGGCGCCTACCACAGCCTTGCGTTGATGGGCGACGGCACGGTCAAGGCCTGGGGCTACAACTACCTCGGGCAGCTAGGCGACGGCAACAACGAAGCCAGCGACGTGCCGGTGACGGTGAGTGGGTTGAGCGGGGTCGTCGCGATCTCGGCTGGCGACTACCACAGCCTTGCGTTGATGGGCGACGGCACGGTCAAGGCCTGGGGCGACAACTACGCCGGGCAGCTGGGCGACGGCAACAACGAAGACCGCAACGTGCCGGTGACGGTGAGTGGGTTGAGCGGGGTCGTCGCGATCTCGGCCGGCGCCGACCACAGCCTTGCGGTCGGTCCGACCGCGCCGACGGTCACCACGGGTGCGGCGTCCTCGGTCACGCAGACGGCGAGCCAGTTGAATGCGACCGTGAACCCGAATGGCAGTGAAGTCGGCGAATGCTGGTTTGAATACGGAACCTCGGTGTTCTATGACGCGAGTGTGCCGTGCTCGTCACTCCCGGGCTCGGGTACGAGCCCGGTGGGGGTCTCGGGCGCCTTGAGTGGCTTGACGGCGAAAACGGAATATCACTACCGCATCGTGGCCACGAACTCGGGCGGTACGAGCCACGGCTCGGACCAGACGTTCACCACACTGCCGGACGCTCCCACGGTCATCACCGGCGGTGCGTCTTCGATCACCCAGAGCGCGGCGATGTTGGAGGCGAGCGTCAATCCCAACGGTGATCCGGTCACCGAATGCGCGCTCGAATATGGCACTAGTGCCTCGTACGGCTCGAGCATGACGTGCTCGCCGGGGCCGGGTGCTGGGACGAGCCCGGTCGCTGTGTCCGGGCCGGTGAGCGCCCTGAGCGCGAACACCGAATACCACTACCGCATCGTCGCGACCAACTCGGGTGGGACAAGCTACGGTGCCGACAGAACGGTCTCGACCTTGCCGAACGTTCCCACCGTCGTGACGGGGGCGGCGTCTGTGGCGAGCCAGACGGACGTCACGCTGAAAGGGACGGTGAACCCCAATGGTGGGGCGGTGGGTGATTGTAGGCTTGAATACGGGACTACGGTCTCGTATGGGTCGAGCGCGACGTGCTCGCCGGGGCCGGGTGCCGGGACGAGCCCGGTCGCCGTGTCGGGGTCGGTGGGCGGGCTTACTCCGAACGCCGAATACCACTACCGAGTTGTCGCGACGAATGCTGGCGGAACGGGTGCCGGCGCAGACCGAACGTTCGCGACAGGACTCGCGAAAGTCACCGAGTTCGCGACCCCAACGGCCGGTGGACAGCCGATCGCCATCACGAGCGGTTCAGACGGCAACCTGTGGTTCACCGAGTATGGCGCTGGGAAGATCGGCCGGATCACGCCTGCAGGTGTCGTGACCGAGTTCTCCAACGGGATCACCGGCGGCTCGGCATCCAAACCGCGCGAGCTGGTTGGGGGTCCGGACGGGAACGTGTGGTTCGTAGAGGAAGCCGGCAGCAGGATCGCCCGCATCAACCCAGCGACCGGGGGAATCACGGAGTTCTCAAGCGGTATCTCGGCCGGCGCGAAGCCGCACGGCATCACCGTGGGACCGGACGGCAACCTGTGGTTCACCGAGTACGGGGCCAGCCGGATCGGCCGGATCACCCCGCAGGGCTTGGTAACCGAGTTCTCGGCAGGCATCTCCGCGGCGAGCGCACCGAGTGAGATCGTCGCCGGTCCCGACGGCAACCTCTGGTTCACCGAGTACAAAACAGGCCGGATCGCCCGGATCACACCTCTCGGCGTGGTGACCGAGTTCTCCACGGGCATCACGGCTGGCAGCCAACCGGTGGGACTCGCGCTTGGTTCGGATCGCAACCTGTGGTTCACCGAGTACAAGGCGGGTGGCGTCGCACGGATCACCACTTCGGGGGCGGTGACTGAGTTCTCGGCGGGAATTACGGCCAATGGCAAGCCGATCGCGATAGCGTCCGGCAGCGACGACAATCTCTGGTTCTCGGAGTACGGGGGCAACCGGATCGGTCGGATCACCCCGTCGGGGGCCGCCAGCGAGTTCTCCGCGGGCATCACCGGCGCCGCTCGCCCGATAGGGATCACGGCCGGACCTGACGGCAACGTCTGGTTCACGGAGTACGGGACCGGGCGAATCGGGCGGCTCACCCTAGGAGCACCCCTAGGCCCGAGTGTGGGCACCGTGAAGCCCGTAGAAGGGCCCGGATCGGGGGGCACGATTGTGAAGATCAAGGGGAGCAACTTAGCTGGCGCGACGCACGTCAGGTTCGGGACCCACGATGCGACGAGCTTCACAGTGAGCTCCTCTACGTCGATAACCGCAGTCTCGCCGGCTGGCACCGGCATCGTCGACGTGACCGTCACAACCCCGAGTGGGACCAGCATTGCAAACGCGGCCGACCGGTTCAGCTACTTGCCGATGGTCACGAAGCTGAAACCGACCAGTGGCTTCGCAGGCGCCACAGTTACGATCACCGGCAAGAATCTGACCGGAGCCGCTGAAGTAAAGTTCGGCGCGACGCCATCGCCGAGCATCAACGTGAGCTCGAGCACGACGATGACTGCAGTCGTGCCGCCGGGAACGGGTACGGTCGACGTTACCGTGACCACCCCGGGAGGCACGAGCAGCGCCACGACCGCCGATCGCTTCACCTACACACCCCCGCCGACTGTGACCAAATTGAAACCCACGAGCGGGGCCGAAGCCGGGGGCACGACGATCGCGATCACGGGCACCGGCTTTACCGGCGCCACCGCGGTCCGCTTCGGCGCCGCGCCCGCAACGAACTTCACAGTCAACTCGGCGACCGCGATCACGGCAGTATCACCGCCTGGGGTTGGCACCGTGCACGTCACCGTGAGCAACCCGACGGGACCGAGCACGCCGAGCACGAGCGACGAGTTCACGTATGTACCTCCGCTGACTGTGACAGGGGTGAGCCCCACCAGCGGCCCGGTCGACGGAGGCACCGCGGTGACGATCACCGGCGAACACCTGACCGGCGCTACTACCGTGAAGTTCGGCTCTACGAGTGCCGCGAGCTTCAAAGTCAACTCCGCGACCTCGATCAGCACAGTCTCCCCGGCCGGCGCCGCTGGTACGGTCGACGTTACGGTGACGACACCGAACGGCACAAGCCCAACCTCATCGTCCGATCGGTTCACGTATGTCCCGGTGGACTCGACGCCGCCCGACACGACCATCGACAGCGGCCCGTCGGGTACCGTGAGCTCGACGAGCGCGTCATTCATGTTCTCCTCGTCGGAGGCCGGATCGACGTTCCAGTGCCGGCTGGACAGTGCGGAGTTCTCCGTGTGTGCGTCCCCGAATGCGCTAAGTGCCTTGGCCGACGGATCGCACACATTCGAAGTGCGGGCCATCGACGCGGCCGGCAACGTCGATCCCACACCTGCATCGCGCACGTGGAAAGTCGATAGCACGCCGCCGGACACGACCATCGATAGCGGCCCGTCAGGTATTGTGAGCTCGACGAGCGCGTCATTCGTGTTCTCCTCCTCGGAGGCCGGATCGACGTTCCAGTGCCGGCTGGACAGTGCGGAGTTCTCCGTGTGTACGTCCCCGAATGCGCTGAGTGCCTTGGCCGACGGGTCGCACACGTTCGAAGTGCGGGCGATTGACGCGGCCGGCAACGTCGATCCCACGCCTGCGTCGCGCACGTGGACAGTGAGTACGGGCAGCTGGTCCTCGACCGGCGACATGCACGGCGAGCGCTTCGATCACACCGCGACCTTGCTGGGAGATGGAAAGGTGCTGGTCGTTGGCGGAGGCGTCTTCAACCAGGGTTATCTGGCGAGCGCAGAGCTCTACGACCCAGCGACCGGAGCCTGGTCACCGACCAGCGACATGGGCGGCGCCCGCGAGCTCCACACCGCGACCTTGTTGACCGATGGGAGGGTCCTCGTCGCGGGCGGAGTGGTGAACGAAGCGAGCGCGGAACTCTACGACCCGGCGAGCCGAACCTGGTCGCCGACTGGCAGCCTGCGTGCCGGTCGGTATTTGCAGACTGCGACGCTGCTGGCGGATGGGAAGGTGCTCGTCGCGGGTGGATATAACACGGCCACCCACAGCATTGTGGCCACCGCGGAACTCTACGACCCGACGACCGGGAGCTGGTCACCGACCGGCGACATGCACACCGCGCGCCGCAATCAAACCGCGACCCTGCTCGCCGACGGCAAGGTACTGGTCGCGGGCGGAGAAAACGCCAGTCAGAGCTCCCTGGCGAGCGCGGAACTGTACGACCCCACGACCGAAACCTGGACCTCGACCGGCAACATGCACATGGGACGCTATGGGCAGTCCGCCACCTTCCTAACAGACGGGACCGTGCTGCTCGCAGGTGGATACAACGCGGCCAGCCACGGCGTCGTGGCGAGTGCGGAACGTTACGACCCCACGACCGAGAGCTGGTCACCCACCGGCGAAATGCACACGCAGCGCATCAACCACACCGCGACCCTGCTGACCGACGGCACGGTGCTCGTCGCGGGCGGAGAAAACGGCACCAGCACCGTCGCGAGCGCCGAGCGATACGACCCCACGACGGGGACCTGGTCCCCGACCGCCCACCTGAGTACCGCACGGGAAATCCACACTGCGACCCTGCTGACCGATGGGCGGGTACTCGTCGCGGGCGGAATTGGTCCCGCGGGCGGATCTGGCCCTCATTCCCTCGCGAGCGCGGAGCTCTACGCGCCGTAGAGAGTCGTGGAGGCCTAGTTTCCGCATGATCGCGGGGCTTTCGCTGCCCAGAGAGACTTGGGTGCGGCGCTAAAGGGCTTGCGCATGTTCGCACTCTTGCGCCAACTGCAGCCGGGGTAGGGCGTGGAAGGAAGCGACTTGGCTCCACGAGGCCTGATCCGCAAGAGCCGGAGACGGGACTCGAACCCGTGACCCCCTGTTTACAAGACAGGCGCTCTACCAGCTGAGCTACTCCGGCGAGGTTCCCAACTCTACTGTCGGTCCCGCACCGGCCCGGCGCCCGCTCGGCGCACCGGTCGGGGGCTAAGCGCGCGCCCAGCAGGCCGGCCGGTCGCGCCAGGCGCCAAGAATTAGGCGCCGCTTATGACGACTACAGGCTGCCTTCAGGACCCGCCGTCAGGATCCCCGATCAGTCCAGTGCTCTTCCTCCTGATTCCCCTCATCTGGCTGGCCGTCGCGACATTGGTCGTGGCGGTCTGCCGGGTGGCGGCCACGGGCCGGCGCGCTCACGACCATCTCGGTTACCACGGCCGGTCCGGCTACCACCCCCTGTAGGGCTCACCAAGCCTCCGGCCCGAGTCGGCCGGGTGTCCCGGACGACGTGCTGCAGGACCCCACCGGAACGGCCCGAGAGGCCCGCGCCCGGAAATAGGTGCCCGACCCTATATGCGGCCCCCCGGCGGCCCGCTATCAATATCGTTTCCAGGGGGCCGATCGGCCCGGCCGGACCCGCCGGCCGATATGGTTAGGACCGATCATATGAGTATTGCCACGAACAGAAATCAGCCCGCCGGACGGACCCGCGCGATGAGGCCTCACACGGTCGTCCTGATCGACGAGCACGACCTCACCAGGTCCGCCCTGAAGCAGGCTCTCGTGGCCGCGGGCATGCAGGTGGTCGGCGAAGGCCGGGGACCTCGCGAGGTGCTCGACGTCCTGCGCGACCACGAGCCGTCGGCCGTCGTGATCGACCCCGTGTTCGCCGGCACGGTCCACCTCGAGTGGGTGGAGCGGCTGGCCCGCCTGGCGCCGGCGATGCAGGTGGTGGTGCTCACCAACAGCGCCCACCGCGGCCTGCTTCCCGACGCGATCGCCTCGGGCGCCCGGGGCTTCCTGTTGAAGAGCTCCAGAAGGGAAGCGATCGCCACCGGGGTACGCGCGTGCGCAGCCGGCGAGTCTGTGATAGCCCCCGAGCTCTTGGAGAGCCTCGCGGGGCAGGGCCCCCGGGGCGGCTCACTCGAAGGTGACGAACTCGACGCCGATACGATCGCCACGACCCTCACCAAACGCGAGCTCGAAATCTTCCGACGCCTGCCCACCGGCGAGAGTAATCGCGAGATCGGGGCCGTGTTCGAGCTCAGCGAGAACACCGTCAAGAACCACGTCGCCAGCATCCTCACCAAGCTCAAGCTCGACAACCGCATCCAAGCGGCCGTCCACGCCGTGCGCAACGGCCTCGGCGGCGTCGGCGCCCTGGTCGCGGTCCAGATCATGTGCGACGAAACGGACCTGATCTCGTCAGTGTCCTCGTTCTTCGGCTGAGTCCCCGCATCCCGCTGTAACGCGGCCATCGGCCCCGGTGTATTTCGGGGTGTGAAGGATCCGCTTCCACGCGACCTGCATCAGCCGCCGCCGGCCGGCGACCTCCCCGCACCCACGCCGGCGCCGCGCGCCCCGGAGCAGCCCCGGAACGTGGACCTCGAGCAGTTCCGCGAGCGAGCCCTCCAGAAGGGGGTCAACCCCTTCGTCTACCGCGTGATCCGGATGCTGTTCCTGCCGTTCTTCCTCGTCTACTTCCGCCTGCAGCGGATCGGACGGGAGCATCTCCCCGCCAGCGGCCCGCTGCTGCTGGCCTCCAACCACCGCTCGTTCCTGGACCCGTTCGTGATCGGCAGCCTCGTTCGCCGCCCGGTCTACTACATGGCCAAGCGTGAGCTGTTCGAGCCACGGTGGCAGGCCTGGGTGCTGAACGCGCTGGGCGCCTTCCCCGTCGATCGCGGGGCCGGCGACGGCGACGCGATGGCGACCGCCCGCGCGATCCTCGAACGCGGCGACTGCGTGGTCGTGTTCCCCGAGGGCACCCGCATCCGCAAGGGCCCGCTCGGCCCGCCCCGCCGTGGGATCGGCCGCCTGGCTCTCGAAACCGGCGCCCCGGTGGCCCCGGTGGCCGTGTTCGGCACCGAGGAGGTGCGGCGCGGCTGGCGGATCCGCCCCCGCAAGGTGCGCCTGCGCGTGGGACGTCCGATGCTGTTCCCCACCACGCGCGAGTGCTCCCCGACGCTCGCCACCAGTGTCACCGCGCGCGTGTGGGCCTGCGTGACGCTGCAGTGGGAATGGCTCGGGGGAGAGAGGGCTCCCGAGCCGCCGAAGGTCACTTCGCTGCACGAGCGCGAGGTCTCCCGCGCCGCCTGATCGGCAGCGTCCGCAGGGGTAGGGTGGGCATGAGTGGCCGACAGCGACAGCCCCAAGACGAAGGCGCAGCTCGACGCCGAGTTCGCCGACCTGTACCGCGCCCACCTGCGGGACGTGTACAGCTACGCCTACTACCGGGTCGGCGACCACCACGACGCGGAGGACCTCACCGAGCAGACCTTCCTGCAGGCGTACCGGCACTTCGAGCGTGCCCAGCGGGAGTCCCGTGGACGCCCTCTCCGTCCGTGGCTGATCCGGATCGCGCACAACCTCGCTGCGAACCTGTACCGGGACCGCTCGCGGCGTCCCGCCTCCCCGATCGAGGACACCTCGGAGCTGACGGCCCTCCACACCACCGAGCAGCTGGTCGAGGGACGCGAGGAGCTCAGCCGCGTGCTGGACGGTGTCCGCATGCTTCCCGACGACCGCCGCGAGGCGCTGATCATGCGTTTCGCCCTCGGCATGGACAACCGCGAGATCGCCCGCGCACTCGGACGTACGGATGGGGCCACCAAGGTCCTCATCCATCGCGCCATCAAACAGCTCGAGGAGATCGTTGCGGAAGCGCCCCCGGATCCCGTGGGCACGGGCGGGGGGCGTTCCTCCCGGGACACGCCGGACGGGGAGGACAGCGATGACTGAACCCGCCTCGAGCTTCGAGAGCCTGCTTCGCGAAGCCCTCGCCCCCGTGGAGCCTCCCGCCGACCTCGCGGTGCGCCTCGAGGAGACCCTCACCAGCATCACCGAGATGGCCGCCGATGAGCTCGAGGCGTGGGAAATCGGCGCGATGCGCGATCCCCGCAACTGGGTGCGGCCGGCAGCCGCCGTGGTCGTCGGCAGCGCAGCGGCAGCCGGTCTCGTGCTGCTGCGTGCTCGCCGCCGGGCACAGGAGAACTCGCCCGACCTGTTCTCCGCCCGCGCCGCCGCGGAGCGCTCGCTGCGCGATCTCTCCGAGCAGGCCAGCCGGCTGCTCCCCCGCCGGGGCTCGTAACCGTTTCCCCCGCGACCCGGCCAGCGGCTGCCGGCGGAGCGCCCGCGGCCCCCAGCTAGGCTTGCCTGCCAGGCCCATGGCCACCTGTTACCGCCACCCCAACCGCGAGACCGGCGTCTCGTGCTCCAACTGCGGTCGCCCGATCTGCCCCGACTGCATGACGAGCACGCCTGTGGGGATGCGCTGCCCGGAGTGCGCCTCCCAGCGTACGAAGGTGGTGCGCCTGCGCGACACCCACAGCGGTCCTGTAGTCACCTACGCGCTGATCGCCATCAACGTGATCGTGTTCCTGGCCGAGGGCGGGGGAGCTCTCACCTTCTCGGGGTCCAGCAGCGGCACGCTCTACATCAAAGGCGCCCTCATCGGAAGCCTCGCCGGCAAAGGCGTCGCCTACGGCGAATGGTGGCGGATCGTCACCTCGGGCTTCCTCCACGAGAACATCCTCCACATCGGCTTCAACATGTGGGTCCTCTATTACCTGGGCACGCTGCTGGAGCCCGCCCTGGGCAGGTTGCGGTTCGGCCTCATCTACGCCGTCTCGCTGCTGTGCGGCTCCCTGGGGGCGCTGATCGTCTCTCCCCACGCTGTCACGGTCGGCGCCTCCGGGGCGATCTTCGGGCTCATGGGTGCCGCCGCCGTGGAGCTGTACTCCCGCCAGATCCCCATCTTCCAGAGCGGGGTGGGGGGGCTGATCGTGCTCAACCTGATCATCAGCTTCTCGATCCCCGGGATCTCGTGGGGAGGTCACATCGGGGGCCTGATCGGCGGCACGGTCGCGGCGATCGTGCTGCGCTTCGGTCAGGTGCGCCGGAGCCAGGCGCTCGCGCTACTCGGCTGCGCTGCGATCGGCGCCGCCGCCTTCGCCGGGTCGATCATGACGGCCCACTCGAGCAAGCCCGAATCCACGCTGGAAGTGGGGGCCGCCGCGCCGCTCAGCTCGGAACCGTGAGCTGGACCTCCAGCGCCCATGCTCCCGCGGGCGGGTCCGGCACCCGCTCGGGGTGCAGGATGTGGGCCAGCAGCTCGAGTCCGTCGATCAGCCGCGGGCCGGGCCTGGAGAAGTAGGCGGCGGCGTCCACCGCCACCACCCTCCCGGCGCCGAGGCCGGCGAGCTGCTGCCGGTGGGCGAGCGCCTCCTCGAGGGCCCTGGGGGCGTCGTAACCGCACGGCATCACCACCACAACATCGGCCCGGGCCGCGCGCAGGACCTCCCAGTCCACCTCCTGGGATGGCTCACCGGCGAGCCCCAGCACGTCCTCCCCGCCGGCCAGCTCGATCAGCTGGGGCGTCCAGTGGCCGGCCACGAACACCGGGTCCAGCCACTCCACCGCCAGCACCCGGGGCCGCGACGCCCCCTCCACGGCGGACCTCACGGCGTCGATCCGGTCGGCGGCGGAGTCGAGCAGCTCATCGGCGGCCTCCTCGTGACCGGTCGCCTCCCCCAACGTGCGCACGTCGCCGAGCGTCTCGCCGAGCGTCTTCGGGTCGAGCGCCACCACCCTCGGGTCCGACGGGAGGGTCCTGGCGATCTCCTCGACCTCCTCGAAGGACACGGCGCACACGGGGCACAGCCCCTGCGTGACGATCAGCTCGGGGTCGAGATCCGCGAGCGCGTCCCGATCGAGCTCGTAGATCGCTTCGCCGTTCAGCGTCCGCTCGCGCACCGCGGCGTCGATCTCGCGTGCACTCAGTCCCGCCGGCAGCACATCGCGCGTGAGCCGGTCCAGCTCCAGCACCTCGGGCGGGTGGTCGCACTCGTGAGTCACGCCCAGGACGTCCCCTCCGGCCCCGATGGCGAACAGCAGCTCGGTGGCGTGGGGGACGAGGCTCGCGATCCTCATGGACCGACTGTACGCGTCCGCCACGGCAAAGCTAACCTTGCGCCCGTGGCCGTCCTCAGCGACGCGGAGATCCAGACGCGCCTCGCCGATCTCGAGGGGTGGCATCTCGTCGACGGAGCCATCGAGCGCGAGTGGAAGCTCGACGACTTCGCCGCCGCGATCGCATTCGTGGACCGCGTGGCGGAACTCGCCGAGCAGGCGAACCACCACCCGGACATCCTGCTGCACGGCTGGAACAAGGTCCGGCTCACCCTCTCGACCCATTCCGAGGGGGGTCTCACCGAGTCGGACTTCGCCCTCGCGGCTCGCATCGACGGCCTGCGTTGAGCCCACCACCGCCGCGACTCGCGGGTGGTCTCCCACCACCCGGCTTGCTACGTTTACGTGGTCGACGAGATCGATGACCGAAGAAGACGAAGATCCTCCTCGAAGTAGCGTCGGCTCGTTTCCTCGCCCGCGGCGAGGTGGCTCCGGTGACGGGGCTCTCCGCCTCGGCGTAGCGTCAACGGTGAGCGTGGCCGCCGTCCTGTGAACGGGCTCAAGCTCGTAATCACGGCGCTCCTGATCGCGCTCAACGCGTTCTTCGTGATCGCCGAGTACGCACTCGTGCGCTCACGCCGGGCCCGCCTGGAAGTGCTCCGCGACGAGGGCGCCCGCGGCGCGAGCCGGGCGCTCGACCAGCTCGGCAACGTCAACGAGTACATCTCCGCGGTGCAGATCGGCGTCACCGCCTGCTCGATCGGGATCGGCGCGCTCGGTGCTCCCGCGCTGACGTCGCTGCTCGAAGGCATCTTCCCCTCGAGCGTCAGCCACGGGATCGCGGTCACGGTGTCAGTGATCGTGGCGTTCGCGATCATCACCTCCGTCCAGCTGATCGGGGGCGAGATGGTGCCGAAGTTCTATGCCATCGACCGCGCGGAGAACGTCGCCCGCCGTGTGGCCCGCCCGCTGGAGGGGTTCGACCGGCTGTTTCGTCCGATCGTCATGGTCGTCACGGCGGTCGCCGGCCGCATCCTGCGCCTGCTGGGGATCGACATGCGCGAACAGAGCGAGGTCGGCTCCTCGGAGGAGCTCAAGCGGCTGATCGCCGAGTCCCAGGTCGGGGGTCAGATCGACCCCGGCGAGGCCGGCATGCTCCGTGGCGTCTTCCATCTCCACGAGCAGGAGGCCCGCCAGGTGATGACGCCGATCCCCGCGGTCGACACGATCGACATCTCAGATGACGCGGAAGGCGCCCTGCGTGCGTCCATCTCCAGCGGCCACACCCGCCTGGTGGTCACCGAAGACGAAGACCGCGACCGCGTCCGCGGGATCGTCCACGTCAGCGAGCTGGCGCGCCTGTTCATGCAGAAGGGCGCCCAGGCCCCGCTCGATGGGATCGTGCACGAGGCGCTGATCGTGCCCGAGACCAAGCCCCTGGACGACCTGCTCGCCGACCTCCAGCGCGAGCGGGCCTCGATGGCCGTGGTGGTGGACGAGTACGGCCGCGTCGTAGGGGTCGTCAGCGTCGAGGACATCGTCGAGGAGATCGTGGGCGAGATCACCGACGAGACCGACCCCAGCACCGGCGAGATCCGCCGCCTGGCAAACGGAGACTGGTTCGTCCGCGGTCACGTGGCGATCGCCGACCTCGCCGACTACGGGCTCGAGCTCCCCGTCGACAGCGACGCCTACAACTCCGTCGGCGGGTTCGTGTTCGCCGAACTGGGCCGTCTGCCCAGGCGCGGGGACACGGTCAACACGGGGGGCTTCTCGATCAGGGTGGAGTCGGTCCGCGACAACCGCGTGGAGGCCGTCCGCATCCGGGAACGGCGGGTGGCCCGCTCCCGCGAGGGCTCAGACGAGGCCTAGCCCCGCCGGGGGCGGTTCCGGGCCGTTAAGCACGTCCGGCCCGCGGGGGGGGAGCGGACCGGACCGTGCGCACTGGGAGGAGGCGGGTGTGCGATTGCGACTATCGAGGGTCGCACGGAGAAGTATCCGCAAGCTGCTCAAGGAAGCCTAAACCTCCCTTCGAGGCCGCATAAATTCTCCCCGGCGTCCCGAAACTCCTTCTGCGGGGCGGCTCAGGCGGTCCGCTGGGCGTCCCAAAACGCCGTCGGCGGGGCGGCTCAGGCGGTCCGCTGGGCGTCCCGGCGGCGCTCGTAGAAGCCCCGTCCGCTCTTGCGGCCGAGGGCCCCTTCGGCGATCAGCTCATCGAGGCGCTCGGGCACGTCCGCACCGATCGTCTCCCCGATCGCCTTCGACACGTCCAGCCCGACCAGGTCCAGCAGCTCCAGCGGCCCCATCGGGTGGCCCGCCCCGAGTCGCATGCAGGTGTCGACGTCCTCCGCCGACAGGCCGGTCTCTTCCATCAGCCGCACAGCGCTGAACAGGTACGGGAACAGCAGGCGGTTCACCACGAAGCCGGGGATATCCGGGACTTCCACCGGGACCTTCTCGAAGGTCTCGCACAGCTCCAGCGCCCGCCGGCGGGTATCTGCGCTGGCCTGGCTCGGGAACACCAGCTCGACCAGCTGCATCTTCGTCACGGGGTTGAACACGTGCAGCCCGACGAAACGGTCAGGGCGCCCGCTCTCGCGCGCGAGCTCCTCCACCGACAGCGACGAGGTCGTGCTCGCGAGGATCGCCTCCGCGCCCAGCACGGCGTCCAGTTCGCCCAGCACGCCCGCCTTCACGTCGTGCTCCTCCACCACGGCCTCCACCACGAAGCTCGAGTCGGACAGCGCGCCGGGGTGGGTCACGATCTGCACGTGCTCGGGGTCGATCTCGGCGCCGAGCCGCTCGAGCGTCTTTTCCACGGTCGCCCGGGCCCGTTCCGCCGAGCTCTCCGAGCGGGCGAGCACCAGCACCGGCCCGTGATGGGCCGCGGTGGCAGCGAGTCCGCATGCGATTGCGCCGCTTCCTGCTATCGCGAGGCCTGTGCTCAGGCGATTCTCCTTTCCCGTAGGACGCCGCCCTCCCGCATACAGACTGGCTGACTGGCCAGTCAACGGGGCTGCGGCCGCGCGGTAAAGTACCCGATTGCAGGGTCCGGGCATTCTCTCAAAGGACGCGTCTGCGCTCGGGAGCGGCCGGGTCCGTCGTCCATCAAAGCTTGCCAATCACCTAGGAGACTCCTGACATGAGGCAACCAGAGGGCCGCGAGGTCGTAATCGTCGAGGCGGTCCGCACGCCGATCGGCCGCGGGCACAAGGAGAAGGGCTACTACAAGGACACCCACCCCAACACGCTGCTTGCCAAGACCTACACGGAGGTCATCGAGCGTTCGGGCGTCGACCCGCTCGAGGTCGAGGACGTAATCGCCGGGTGCGTCCAGCAGTTCGGCGAGCAGGGCTTCAACATCGCCCGCAACGCCTGGCTGCAGGCCGGACTCCCGATCGAGACCCCCGGCACCACCGTCGACCGCCAGTGTGGCTCGGCCCAGCAGGCGGTCAACTTCTCCGCCGCCCTGATCGCGGCCGGGGTCCACGACGCGATGATCGGCTCGGGTGTCGAGCACATGGGCCACCTGCCGTTCGCGGCCGGCATGAAAACCCAGGAGGACTTCGGCTACGCCTTCACACCGGAGTTGATGGCCAAGCACAACATCGTCGGCCAGGGCCTCGGCGCCGAGATGATCGCCGACCAGTGGGAGATACCGCGGTCCGAGCTCGACGAGCTGGCGCTGCGCTCCCACCAGCTGGCCGCCAAGGCCACCGAGGAGGGCCGCTTCGAGCGCGAGATCGTGCCGATGCAGGTCAATGGCGACACGCTCGTCACAGACCAGGGCATCCGCCCCGACACGAACCTCGAGGCGCTCTCCCAGCTGAAGCCGGCCTTCAAGGCCGACGGCAAGATCACGGCGGGTAACTCCTCACAGATCTCCGACGGCGCCGCAGCCGTGCTGCTGATGTCCGCGGACAAGGCCAAGGACCTCGGTTTGAGGGCACGCGCCAGGATCGTCGACCAGACGACCGTGGGCTGCGACCCCGTGAAAATGCTCGAGGGGCCGATCCCGGCGACGCGGAAAATCCTGCAGCGCAACGGGATGAAGATCGACGACATCGACCTGATCGAGATCAACGAGGCGTTCGCCCCGGTCGTCGCCGCGTGGCGACGGGAGCTGAGCCCGGACATGGATCGCGTCAACGTCAACGGCGGGGCCATGGCCCTGGGTCACCCGCTCGGGTCGACCGGCGCGCGCCTGATCACGACCCTGCTCCACGAGCTCGAGCGCTCCGACAAGGAGATCGGGTTCGTGACCATGTGCTGCGGCGGCGGACTCGGCACCGCCACGCTGATCGAGCGCGTCTAGCCCTGACGGCCTGCGGCGGGGGGATCCACTCCCGCCGCGGGCCCTCGCAGTGACGCGGGGGCCTTCGCAGGGACGCGGGCCGGCGGCATCGGCGCCCACCCGTCTTCGCCTAGCCCTGGGGCGCCGTCCCGGTCCAGCTGACGGCCACCGGTGCGAGCGCCAGCAGCGCCTGCCAGGTGGCCGCTTCCACGACCCCGCTGGGGGCAATCCCGTGGCTGGACTGGAAGCTCTGCACGTCCGCAAGCGTCTGGCTGGCGAAGATGCCCGTCGTTTCCTGCGCGGGGACGGCGGTGGCGAGGTGCTCCTGCATCCAGAGAACCGGGTCGCCCTTGCTACCGCTCTTCAGTTCGGGGAACGACGTGTTCGGGACCACGCTCGTGAGCGGCGCCAGCGGGGCGGCCAGCGTGCTCCACCCCGAGGCGGGCGTCTCCTGCCAGTCCCAGAAGGACAGCCCGGACGCTCCGTAGTCGACGGCCTCCTCGCGGAAGCGCAGCAGGTCGGAGGAGGAGACGCCGCCGTAGGTCTGGCCGAGGGGGAAGATCGGGCGCCCGTACACGCGGTTGGCGATGTAGGTGTTGGCGTACAGGGTGTCAACCGACTGGCCGATGTCCTTCCAGTACATCTGGGGCAGGTTGAACTGGGCACCCCCGGGGCCGAGGAACACCGAGTACGGGAACTTGGGGTGGTAGTTGACGTACGGGAAGGAGGCCAGCGCCAGGGGATAGCCTTCGCCGATCGTCGCCCGCAGGTCGGCGATGTAGGTCTGGGCCGCCGCGTAGTGGCCTTCGTACTCGGCCTCGGCGTCGATCACGAGGCAGTCGGCGCCGTTGGTCACGGCCTCCGCTCCGAGCGCCGCCTCCCCCGCCGGGTTGCTCCCGTACACGTACTGCCAGGCGCACGCTTTCAGCCCGTTGGCGTGCAGTTCGGCCACCAGCTGGGAGGAGAACTGGCTCCAGTAGTTGGTTGACCCGTCAGAGCTCTTGATGAACAGCGTGGTGACGCCGGCGGCGTGGGCCTGCGCCGCGATCGCCGCCACGCTTCCGCCGCTGGAGTGGCTCATGTACCAGATCCACATCCCCTGGCCGTCGAACACGGAGGGGTCGCTCGGGGCGGGGTCGACCAGCTTGGCGGCCGGCGGGCCGATCGAATGGGCGTACACGTAGATCGGGCCGAAGGAGCTCGTGTAGCGGTGCTTGCTGAGCAGGATCTTGATCCGCCCCGAGTGCGCATGGGAGGGAACGGTGACGAGCAGCGACCTGCCCGAGCGCCGCAGCCTCGACGCCGGCGAGAAGCGACTGATGCGTGCCCCGGGAGAGCTCGGGAAGGCCACCACCATGTTGGGCGCCAGGTGGATGCCTTCGACTTCCAAGGTCCCCCGCAGTGACACCTGGCGCGGGTTCTTGCTGCAGCGCGAGCTGGGGGTGCAGCTCACGCGGGTGATCCGGACGGTCGTGACGTGCGCGGACGTCTTCACCGGCGCGCGCTTGGCGGGAGCCGAGGGCGAGGGGGCGCTGCCGCCCGACTTGGTGCTCGGCGCAGACGGGCCCGCGGAGCCGCCCGTCGCGCCGAGGCTCGGTGCGGGCGTCCCAGCTACGCAAAGCATCGGCGCGAGCAGCGCGCCGGCGAGGAAGATCCTTCGCAGTTGCACTTGCAGTCAGCAACCTAGCGGGGCCGTTCAAGTTGCGCTGTGGCCGGGCGCATTCTTGTCGCCCGTGCGTTTTCCCCGCCTCAGCCCCAGCGGAAGCCCGTGGCGGCGGGGACCGGCGCCAGCGGGCTGTCCGGCAGCCCCGACGGAGGCGACGGGAGGTTGTAGCCCGTGGGGGCCACGTCGTTGGGGGCGTCGGCGTGGAACATGGAGGCCAGATACTGGTTCTGGCCGCGGCCCACACCGAGCTCGAACTGGCCCCCGCCGTAGTTGCCGATGCCCCGCTCGGCGCAGTGTGCATAGGCGTCGAGCAGGTTCCGCAGCCCCCCGAGCCGGGACGGCTTGATGTTGACCATCCGCGCGGGATAGGGCAGCGCTTCGATGTCCTCGATCGAGTGGATCGGGGCATCCCACGAGAAGCGCTCCCGGTAGGGGGCCAGCACCGCGTCCGTCTCCTCGGTCAGGGCGGGGTCCTCGATCCAGGCGTCGGGGAAGGCCTCCGCCACCCGCCGATACAGCACGGGGTCGGGGGCCTGGTCCACGATCGAGCCCACGTAGTAGCCCTTGAAATCGACCGAGTCCACAGCGCCGGTGGCGACCAGCTCGCCGATCAGCGCCGCGTCCCACGAGCTCGTCGGGTCGAGCTTGAAGCGAAGGCCCGGATAGGGGCGCAGGCGTACCTCCAGCGGCTCGAGCGTGGGCGGCTCGCCCAGCCGCAGGGACACGACGAAGCGCACGGGCTGCGGCGCACGCCCGAGCGCCTCGTGCAGCGGCACCCCCGCCTGGCGCAGGGCGAGATCCAGCGCCGCCGACTCGTACGCCCACACGCGGTAACGCTGGGAGACCTCGCGCTGCGGGGGTTCGGGGAAGAGCGACAGGCCCGCCAGCAGCTCACTGAACGAGCCCACGGTGTGACGGCCGCCGAGCGGCAGCACCGGTCCGGCGGCCTGCAGGATGTCTTGGTCCTCGGCGTCGTAGGTGACGTCCTCCCCGAGCCCCTCCTCGCCCCCACCACGCAGGTGGATGACCGTGCTCTTGCGCTCGAAGTCACTCGACACGCTCGCCTGCAGCGGCTCGAGCGAGTAGTCCTCGATCTCGAGCTCCAGCCCGGCCAGGCGCTCCCAGTCGCTCATCCCTCGCTCGTCCCCTCCAGGCGGCTCACGAGCTCGTCCAGGCGCAGCTCCTCCAATGCGTCCCCCACCGCCGCCAGCTCGCGGGCGCACAGCTCGATCAGGGTCTTGCCCTCGCTCAGCAGCGCGAGCGTCTCGTCGAGGGTCGCCTCGCCCGAGTCCAGCCGGCGGATGATCTCCTCCACGCGGGCGCTCGCCGCCTCGTAGCTGAGCTTCCCGTCCTGCAGCGGCTCGGGTGGTTGGGCCTGCTCGCTCATCGCGGGGCCGTCCGCTCGTCGATTGGCTCGTTCGTCGGCTCCCGCACATCCGCGTCGAGCTCGCCGTCGGCGAAGCGCAGTCGCAGCTCCCGCGCGGCGCGCGCCGCCTCCACGCCGGCGAGCGGGTCGCCCGTCGGCGAGAAGGCCAGCGCGTAGCCCCGTTCGAGCGTGCGCTGGGGATCGTGGCCCGCGAGCGCGAGCGCCAGCCGCTCGAGCTCCTGCGGACGCCGCCCCCGGCAGTCCACCAGCGTGGAGGCGGTCTTGCGCTCGAGCACCACCGCTCGTGTGCGGGCGAGGACCTGCTCGCCGCCCAGACGCCGCCGGGCCCCGGCGCGTAGTTCCCGCACGCGCTGGTGGAGCAGCCCGCGCTGGCGCTCGAGCCGCCCCGCGGGGGCTCGCGAGAGCATCGTCAGCGTGCGTGCGCGCGAGAGCACCGCGCGGCGGCCGTGGTCGCGCAGCCGAACAGCCGCGGTGAGGGCCTCGGTGCGCGCCCTCCCACAGTCGATCCCGACCGCCGCCTCGGCCGCGTGGGTGGGGGTCGAGCAGCTGACCGCTGCCACGTCGTCGAGCAGCGTACGGTCGGAGTGGTGGCCCACCGAGGCGATCACGGGGATCGCGCACATCGCCACCGTGCGGCACAGGGTCTCGTCGCTGAGCGCCATCAGGTCCGCCTGGGAGCCACCGCCGCGGGCGACGATCACGACCTGCACCTCGGCCACGGCCGCGAGGTCGGCGAGCGCACGGCAGATCGCAGGCGCTGCGTGGCGGTCCTGCACGGGGGTGAACGCCCATACGAGCCTTCCCCGCCAGCCCCGACGCTGCAGCGCGGCGAGCACGTCGTCGCGGGCCTTGCCGCTCTCTCCGGTGATCACGCCGATCGTGCGCGGGAGCAGCGGTCGCGGGAGCTGCTTCTGCACCTCGAGCAGTCCCTCGGCGCGCAGCTGCCGGCGCAGGCGCTCGATCCGCGCGAGCAGGTCGCCCTCGCCGGCCACACGCAGGTCGTGCACCGCGAAGGAGAACCCCGGGGAGGCGCTGGCGCTGCCCGGGTAGTAGTCGCAGCCGCCCGCCACCACCAGCTGCATCCCGTCACGCGGGGTGAGGCCCTCGCGGGCGCACTTCGCCTCCCAGTCGTTGCGCCAGGCGCTGCAGGGGATCGCCCCGGTGGCATCGCGCAGCTCGAAGTACACCCGCGCCCGGGCCGCCCGCAGGTTGACGAGCTCGCCGATCAGCTGCACGCGGGTGAACGAGCGCAGCTTGTCGCGCAGTGCCGCCGCATACTCACCCACCGGATAAGGGCCGCTGAGGTCGCTGCCGGGGATGCCCGCACCCGCGGGTTCAGCGGGAGAGCTGGCAGACGGCATCAGCTCCCAAGCATAGGCGCTAGCATCGATGCCAATGCAGCGCAGCGGACCCTCGCACGCTCCCTAGAGCGAGCGCCGTGGCCAAGCGCAAGAGCTCCAGGCGGCGGGACCGCAAGCCGCCCTCGAAGGTGGCGCCCCGGGAGGGCCCCGGCGAGTCCGCCCCGTCCACGAGCGTGGCCGCACCCGAGCGCCCCGCCGACCATCGTGCGGACGCGTCCGCGGCCCGCTCGAGACCCACGCGCGGTGAGCGCCGCAGCGCCGCCGCGGCCCGTCCCCAGGCGCCGTGGCACCCGTTGCCGCTGTCCGAGCTGGTGATCCTGGTGGGGGTGATCGGCGTGGTGGTGGCCGTGTTCGTGCAGGCGACCCCCAGCCCCGCGCTGCTGTTAGCGAGCATCGCCGCGGTGGCGATCGGGACCTTCGAGGTGACGCTTCGCGAGCATCTCGGCGGCTTCCGCTCGCACACGCTGCTGCTGGCGGTGGTGCCCGTGGTGGTGCTGCACTCGGCCGTGCTGCTGGTGGCGGGCGCGTTCACGTCCGTGCCCCGCTGGGTGAACATCCCCCTGCTGGCGCTCGACATCGCGATCTTCAGCGTGCTCTACAAACTCCTGCGCCTGCGCTACCTCGACGCCCGGCGCGAACGGCGCTTCGCGGGCTGAAGCTCGCGGTTGCCCGCGGCGGCCCGGGCAAGTGCCGCGGGGCGGCCCGGGCAGGCGGCGTGGCTGTGCGCTCAGGCGCCGCGGCTGTCCGCTCAGGCGGCGTGGCTGTGCGCTCAGGCGCCGCGGCTGTCCGCTCAGGCGCCGCGGCTGTCGGGTGCCAGCTCCAGCGAGGGCAGCGGGCGCTCCCCCTCGACGAAGCCCTCCCCCCGGTTCTCCCCGGTGAACCCGAGCCGCTCCAGGCGGGCGATCTCGCGCTCCCCTTCCACCCGGGCGGGGTGCCCGGCCGGGAGATCCCGGATCAGGGCTGCGATGCGGTTGCGCAGCTGCAGCGCGAAATGTGGCGTGGAGGCGCCCATCAGCTGGCGCACGTCCTCGACGGTCACCTCGCCCGAGCTCTGCTTGCGCTCCAGGCGCGTTGGATCCTCGGCCTCGCTCATTCTGGGGGTGAGAAAGCTGACTGTTCGGTCTGGGAGGAAGCTTCTTCGCCGCTCTGCTTGCTCGGGCTGATGGCCAGCAGCGAGTCGATTTCGGCCTGCGTGACGGACGAGATCATGTCTTCGTCGCCGATCAGCCAGCCGCGATTGTAGACGCCGTGCACCGGCTGATAGGCGGGCGCCGAGGTGTATGCCGGCTGGATGTCGGCGAGATAGGTGCCCATCGCCGCCCCCACCCGTTCGGCGCTTTCGAGCACCAGTAGCGGCCCGTATTGGCTGCTCGCGGACAGGAGCGCGGCGGCGGGCCCGTCGGGCGGGCGGGCGGCGTTGGCGAACACGAGCCCGTGACCCGGTTCTTTGATCCCCCACCCGAAGCTGCCGTCGGTGAAGCGGGCGATGGCGATCGAGTTCCCAGTCGGCGTGCGGTCTTCGCCGCCGAGCTGGGTGGTGCCGTTGATCGGGGTGACGTGCCCGAAATGGCGCAGTTCGTCCATCGTGGCGTGGTGCAGCTGGCCGTCGCCGATCACGTAGATCGCCGGATGGTCGAGGTGTTCGAGCACCCCCGCCGTCGCCTTCGGCACCCCCGCGGCGGTGGCGAACAGGATCGGCGCGCCGCTCTGCGCGGCCAGCCCGGCGACCGGCATCAGCAGTGCCGGCGAAGCTCCGGTCGGGACCACGATCACCTGGTGGGGCCGGCTCCTGGTGGCGCGGGCCAGGAGCTGCTCGACGGCCGCCGCCGCCGCGGCGGGGGCGCGGGGGGGAAGGGTGAGCGTGTGCAGGCCACCGGGCACGGAGGCAGAGCTGCCCACCCGCACCACCTGGGCGCCGCCGAGCGAGCCCGCTCCGAGGGGGTGGAGGCTTTCGATCGCTTCGGAGCTCACCCCCGGCATCGAGCCCCCGCTGCTGAACAGCAGGGGGGCGTTCAGCGGGAGGCTCGCCAGCACGGAGGCCGCCAGGGCCGTCTGGAAACTCCCTTCGTCCACCAGCACGACCGCTTCGGGGCGGCTCGCGCGGGTCAGGCCCGGGTACACCGCCCGGGCCACGGCGGCGGCGTCGGAGGCGGCGTCCGAGCCCCCGATCCGGCTGGTGTTGCCGGTCACCACGCTGACGGCGCCCTGTTCGGCCACCGGGGCCAGCGACCTGCTCGGCCCGGCGCTCTTCCCGCAGGCGGCCAGCAGGCACGCGCCCGCCGCCAGCACCGGGACGAGCCGGAGTGCGCCGGACCGTACGCGGAGCAGCCGTGACACCGGTGCGGACCCTACCGCCATGCGCGGGCGCGAACGCCGGCGTGGGGGCCGGGCTGCAACGGCACCGTCTGCAAGCGTCATTGCACTTTGCTAGCCTGCCGCGCCATACGCCGAATCCGTGACCGGGTGTCACGGACCGGGGGACCCAGGTTGTTGGGGCGAACTTCACGGTGAGGCCGTGAAGGGCGCAGGCTCTTTCAGCGCTAGCCCGTCAGCTAACCCCGGAGGCCGACGAAAGAGGTGTCGTTTTGCGGTCTCGCACAAGCAGCGCGCTGGTTTTCGTGATGGCGCTACTCACCGGTGGTGCCGGCAACGCGTGGGCCTCGAACACGGGTGGCGTAGCCGCCGGCACGTCCGCCCACCCCAAGCACGCCACCAAAGCGCCCGCCAAGCCCGTCGTCCCCCCGGGGGCCACGCCGATCACCTCGAGCTCGTCGAACATCGCCTACCACGGCCCCATCTACGAAAAGAACTCCGCCGGCCAGGTTGTCCCCTACGTGCCTCCGAGCACGACCACGGCGGAAGTCGCCGGCACCGGAGGTAGTCCGGTCGGGTCGGTCGGGCCCGCCAAGCCGAACCTGCTCGTCCCCGGCAACCGCGCCCGCTACGTCGAAGGGCTGGCCGCCGCCCCGATGTCCGCCCCGGCTCCCGTCCAGGAGATCGTGTGGACCGCCAACCAGATCATCGGACTGCCCTACATCTACGGCGGGGGCCACGCGTCCTTCGTCTCGCCCGGCTACGACTGCTCGGGGACCGTCTCGTTCGCGCTCCACGGCGCCGCCCTGCTGACCATCCCCGAGGACTCCTCGGAATTCATGAAATGGGGCTCCGCCGGGCAGGGCCGCTGGGTGACGGTGTTCTCGAACCCCGAACACGCCTACGTGGACGTGGCGGGGCTGCGGCTCGACACCAGCGCCGCGGACGACCCCACCGATCAGCAGGGACCGCGCTGGCGCCCGCTGCGCCGCGCCAACAGCAGCTACACGATCCGCCACCCGCTCGGGCTGTAGTCCAGCGCCAGCTCGGGCCGTAGCCCCGCGATCCGCTCGGGCTTCAGTCGGCCAGTAGTCCAGCGCCAGCTCGGGCCGTAGCCCCGCGATTCGCTCGGGCTTCAGTCGGCCACCGCTCGGGCCGTAGCCCCGCGACCCGCTCGGGCTGCAGTGCAGCCCCCGTCGGCTACGCTTTTCCCGGAGTGGCCGGCGCCGAGACCGGTCGCCCTTCTTGACACCCGATAGGAGGATCAGATGGCCGGGCTGACCGGGCGCATGTCAACTGTGATCAAGGCCAAGGTCTCAAAGCTGCTGGACCGCGCCGAAGACCCATCCGAGACGCTTGACTACAGCTACCAGAAGCAGGTCGAACAGCTGCAGAACGTCAAGAAGGGGATCGCCGACGTGGTGACCGCCAAGAAGCGCCTGCAGATGCAGGAGAGCTCGCTCCAGCAGAGCGTCGTGAAGCTCGACACCCAGGCCCGCCAGGCGATGGCCGGCGGCAACGAAGAGCTCGCCCGCGCCGCCCTGGAACGCAAGAACGTCGCCCAGACCGAGCTCCAGGGGCTCGACACCCAGGTCACCGAACTCGAGCAGCAGCAGGAAAAGCTCACCGACTCCGAGAAGAAACTGCGCGCCAAGATCGAAGCCTTCCGCACCAAGAAGGAGGTCATCAAGGCGCAGTACTCGGCCGCAGAGGCCCAGGTCCGGATCTCCGAGGCGGCCACCGGGGTGGGGGAGCAGATGGCCGACGTCGGCCTGGCCATGCAGCGGGCGGTGGACAAGACCGAAAACATGCGTGCCCGCGCCGACGCCGTCGGCGAGCTCGAAGCGGCCGGCACCTTCGATGACATCACCCAGCTCGGCTCCGGCGAAGACGACATCGACCGTCAGCTCAAGGAGCTCTCGAGCCAGCCCGCGGTCGACGCGGACCTGGCGAAGATCAAGAGCGAACTCGGGCAGGGATCCGAGCCCGCCCCACAGATCGCCTCCGGAGGCTCCGAGCCGGCCGGACAGGGCCAGTGAGCGCGATGATCGTCCGCATCTCCGGCGAGGACCAGTACCGCCTGGACGACAGCCAGCGCGACCAGCTCAACGAACTCGAGGAGAAGGTCGTCAACATCGTCGAATCGGGCGCCGAGGACGGCTTCGGCGATGCGTTCGCCACCCTGCTGCAGTTCGTCCGCGACAAGGGCGAGCCCGTGCCGGCCGACGACATCGAGTCCTCCGACGTGATCCTGCCCCCGGCCGACGTGACCTTCTCGGAGGTCACCAGCGACTTCACCGGCGAGGGCCTGATCCCCGACTGATCGCGGCGCGGGCCGCCGTGGCGGCAGCGCGGGCGTCCTCGACGTCGGCGTAGCTCGTCAGGCGCGCGATCCTCCCCTCGACCCACAGCGAGACCTGCGCCTGGTGGCGCTCGAGGTGCCCTTCGCCACCCATAGGGCGAGCGACCTCCCGGTAGGCGACGAACACCACGCCGTCGGGCGGCCGAGAGCCCCGAGGTCGCGCCGCACGCGTGCGACCAGATCGGGGGTCCTCGCCTCCTCGGGCATCGCGGGGTCAGTATCCCCCGGCGACGTCGCCTAGATCGGGATCCCCCACAGGGGGAACCAGCGCTCGATTTCGGGCTCGATCGGCATTTCGCCCTCCATCTGCGCCTTCAGCTGCAGCTCGCGCTCGGTGGAGCGCTGTTCGGAGCCCGACTTGTCGGGCACGAACGGGTACCAGTAGCCCCGCTTGTAGTTGTAGATGAAGTACACGGGCGCCCCGGCGGGCCGACCGGCGGCTCCGGAGCGGTCCTCGAAGGCGAACACGGCGCACAGCAGCCGCTCCCCGTAACCGGCCGTCTCGATCGAGCCGGCGACGGCGTTGATCCCCACCGCGAGGTCTTCCACGCTCGGGCTGCCGGAGGGGTTGTGGAGGATCATCCAGCGGTAGCCGTAGCTGTCGTCCTCCGTGGACACGGTGGTCGCGCTCTCGCCGCCCGTGGCCTTCACCACTTCTTCCATTTCGTGGATCGTGGTTTCGAACCCGCTCGTGGCGAGCGCCTGGAAGACGATCGCCGCCTTGCCCGCGGGGACGATCTGGTGCTCGGTCTCGAGCGTGATGTAGGCGGTGGTGATCGCGAACAGCCGATCGGGGGCCGGCCCCTTGACCTGGTGGCGGCCTGTGAGGATGTCGCGCAGGCCCACGGGCCTAGGCGGCGCCCTGCAGCTGCGACTCCAGCCGCGCCAGCGCCGCCAGGCGCTGCTCCAGCGGCGGGTGGTCGGAGAAGAGGTTCATCAGCGAGCGCTTCTTGCGCGCGGGGATGATGAAGAAGGCGCTCATCCCTTCGGCGCGGCGGAGGTCTTCGCTGGGCACCTGCTCGATCGTGCCGCTGATCTTGATCAGCGCCGAGGCCAGGGCGCTGGGGCGGCCCGTGAGGATCGCCGAGCCGCGGTCGGCCGCGAACTCCCGGTATCGCGAGAGCGCTCTCAAGAGCAGGAACGAGATCGCGTACACGGCCACCGACACGAGCACCACGATCATGATGTCCTGCTCCTCTTCGCGGCTGCGGCCGTAGCCGCCGCCGAAGAACAAGGCGAACTGGGCGATCATCGAGGCGAGCGTGGCGAAGAAGCTCGCCAGCGTCATCACCATCACGTCGCGGTTGATCACGTGGGTGAGCTCGTGCGCCATCACGCCTTCGAGCTCGGCCGGGCTGAGCTGGTCCAGGATCCCGCGGGTGGCGCACACGGTCGTGTTCTTGCGGGAGCGTCCCATCGCGAAGGCGTTGGCCATCGAGGTCTGCATCACGCACACTTTCGGCTTGGGCAGGTCGGCCTGCACGCACAGGCGGTCGATGATCCCGTGCAGCTCCGGCTCCTCGGCGGGGGACACCTCTTTGACCCCCATCGTGGCCATCGCGATCTTGTCGGACCCGAACAGCTGCAGCAGCAACAGGCCCACTGCCACGACCACCACCACGCCCGCGCCGGCTCCGGCGGCGACCAGCACGCCGATGAACACGACGTACACGAGCCCGAGCAGGAACATCGTCAGCAGCATCCGGGCCTGGAGCCCGGTGTCGCGACCGAAGTTGGAACGTGGAGCAGCCATCGAGGTCATTCTGGCAGACGTGCATACCGCCCAGCTAAAGCGATAATCACCCCCCGATGGCGAGCAGCACCACCCTATCCGAGGTCTTCCCGCTGGGCAGCCGCCTCAACGAGCGCGGCCGCATGGAGGTCGGGGGATGCGACCTGGTCGAGCTGGCACGCGAGTTCGGCACGCCCGCGTACGTCGTCGCCGAGGAGGACCTGCGCGCGCGGGCGCGATCCTTCCTGGCGGCAGGTCGCGAGGCCGGCAACGACCGGCTCGACGTCGTGTTCGCCTCCAAGGCCTTTCCCTGCAGCGCCGTGCTCGAGCTGTTCCACGAGGAGGGCCTGTGGTGCGACGTCGCCACCGGGGGGGAGTTGCACCTCGCGCTGAGCGCCGGGTTCCCGGCGCAGCGGCTGCTGCTGCACGGCAACGCCAAGTCTGTCCAGGAGCTGCGCACGGCCCTGCGCCACCGTGTGGGGGCGATCGTGATCGACAACTTCGACGAGCTCCAGCGGCTGCGCGAGCTGATCGCAGCCGGGGCGCTCGAGGACCCGGTCCGCGAGGGGGCCCCGCCGGACCAGCCGGTGCTCGTGCGGGTCACCCCCGACGTGGCCGGCGACACGCACGACAAGATCTCCACCGGCCAGGCCGACTCGAAGTTCGGCTTCTCCATGGAGCAGGCCCCCCAGGCCCTCGAGCAGGCCGCCGCGGTGGCCGGGCTGGAGCTTCTGGGCGTGCATGCGCACATCGGCTCGCAGCTGCTGGAGCTGACCCCGTTCGCACGCGCCGCCGCCGCCCTCGGGACGCTCGGCGAGCAGCCCGTGTGGGATCTCGGCGGCGGGCTGGGGGTCCGCTACACCGAGGACCAGCCCCCGCCGCCCACGGTCGGGGAGTACGTCGAGGCCGTGGTGGCGGCCGCCCGCGCCGAGCGCGGCGGGGACGGCCCGCTGCTGATCGAGCCCGGGCGCGCCCTGTGCGCCAACTCGACCGTCACGCTGTACACCGTCGAGAGCGTCAAGCAGAACGTGTCCCGCTGGGTGGCCGTCGACGGCGGGATGTCCGACAACCTGCGCCCGATGCTCTACGGAGCCCGCTACGAAGCCCACATCGCAGATCGCCCCGGCGGCTCCACCCGCTGCGTGCTCGCGGGCAAGCACTGCGAGTCCGGCGACGTGATCGTGCGCGAGGCGACGCTCGCCGACCCCCGCCCGGGAGACGTGGTGGTGACCCCGGCGACGGGCGCCTACGGCTTTGCGATGGCCAACAACTACAACGGCGTGCCCCGCCCGCCGGTCGTGTTCTGCCGCGACGGGGACGCGCGTGTGGTCGTGCGGCGCGAGAGCGTCGAGGACCTGCTCGGCCGCGATGTCCGCTGACCCCTACCGGATCGGGCTGCTCGGTCACGGGACCGTCGGCTCGGCCTTCGACGAGCTGCTCGAGGAGCGGTCCGACGAGATCGAGCGCTTCAACGGGCGCAGGCCCGTCATCAGCGGCGTGCTGACGCGCAGCAGGGGGGAATTCGAGGAGGTGCTGGCCGGCGCCGACCTGCTGGTCGAGCTGATGGGGGGAATCGAACCGGCGCGTGAGTACCTGCTCCGCGCACTGCGGGCGGGGAAGGACGTCGTGACCGCCAACAAGCAGCTCCTGTCCCAGCACGGCGAGGAGCTGTTCGAGACCGCGCGCGTCCACGACGTCAGGCTGCGCTTCGAGGCGGCCGTCGCCGGCGCCGTGCCCGTCGTGAGGGTGCTCGAGGAGTCGCTCTCGGCGACGCCGATCGAGCGGATCCACGGGATCGTCAACGGCACCACCAACTTCATCCTCACCCGCATGGCCCGCGGCGCCACCTATGAGGAGGCGCTCGCCGAGGCCCAGCGCGTCGGCTACGCCGAGGCCGACCCGAGCGACGACGTCTCCGGCCGCGACGCAGCCGCGAAGATGGCGATCTTGGCCCGTCTCGCGTTCGGGTCGCCCGTGCATCTCGACGATGTCCGCTACGAGGGCATCGAGCACCTGCAGGCCGAGGACCTCGAGTACGCCCGCGAGCTGGGCCTGGGGCTGAAGCTGATCGGCACGGCCGAGCGCCTCCGGGGCGGCCTGTCGGTGCGCGTGTATCCGACCTTCCTGTACGGCGGGCACCCGCTCGCCACGATCTCGGGCTCGTTCAACGCCGTCACGGTCGAGTCCGAGGCGATCACCGAGCTGACCCTCTCAGGTCCCGGCGCGGGCGGCCGTCAGACCGCGAGCGCCGTGCTGGGCGACGTCGTCAGCGTGATGACCGGCGGCGCACGTCCGCCGGCCCCGCCGCTGGCGCTCGAGCTGATCGAGGACGTCGAGAGCGCCTTCTATCTGCATCTCGACGTCGCCGACCGCCCCGGAGTGCTCGCCTCGGTCACGACGGTTCTGGGCGAGCACGATGTCTCGATAAAGTCGGTCGTCCAGCACGGCATGGGCGAGCGCGCGCGGCTTGTGATGGTTACCCATCAGGTGCTCGAGTCGCGCATGCGCGCGGCCGTAGCCGAGGTCGCGCAATTCGACTTCGTGCGCTCGCCGCCGCGCGCCATCCGCGTGATCGAAGAGGAGTTTCTGTGAGCGAACTGCCGACCGTAGAGGGCCTTCCGCACGTCGGCACCCACGTGCCGCTGATCGAACGCTTTCGCGAGCGTCTGCCGTTCGAGCCGGGCGACCCGCTCGTGAGCCTGCAGGAGGGTTCCACGCCGCTGCTGCGCGCGCCGGTGCTCTCGGAGATGCTCGGCGCGAACGTGCGTTTGAAGCTCGAGGGCGCCAACCCCACCGGCTCCTTCAAGGACCGTGGCATGACCTGCGCGGTCTCGGCGGCGGTGCGCGAAGGCGCCAAGGCGGTGATGTGCGCCTCCACGGGCAACACCGCGGCGAGTGCCGCCGCCTACGCCGCGCGGGCCGGCATCACCTGCGCGGTGATCGTGCCCGAGGGCAAGATCGCCCAGGGCAAGATGGCGCAGACGCTGATGCACGGCGCGCGCGTGATCTCGCTGAAGGGCAACTTCGACCAGGCGCTCGAGCTGGTGCGCGAGCTCACCGACAGCCACGAGATCGTGCTCGTGAACTCCGTCAACGACTTCCGTATCGAAGGTCAGAAGACGGCCGCCTTCGAGATCCTCGAGGCCCTCGACGGCCACCTCGACGCGCTCTGCATCCCGGTCGGGAACGCCGGCAACATCACCTCCTACTGGCGCGGCTTCACCGAGATGGGCGCCGCCCCGAGGCTCCTGGGCCTGCAGGCCGAGGGCGCCGCCCCGATCGTCGAAGGCCACCCGATCGAGCACCCGGAAACCGTGGCCAGCGCGATCAGGATCGGCAATCCCGTGCGCTGGGAGGACGCGATCGCCGCCGCCACCGAGTCGCGCGGCTGGATCAGGACCGTCAGCGACGAGGAGATCCTCAACGCCTACCGGCTGCTGGCGGCCAGGGAAGGGATGTTCTGCGAGCCCGCCTCGGCGGCGTCGGTGGCGGGCCTGCTCAAGTACGGCGCCGACGGGGCCGAGGCGGTCGTGTGCGTGCTCACCGGGCGCGGGCTGAAGGACCCCGAGACCGCGATCGCCCACAACCACGGCGCCGTTATCCAGTGCGAGGTCGAGCGCGCCGCGATCGAGGAAGCGGTGCTGGGTGATCCGTAGGCGGATCGTCCGGGTCCCAGCCTCCTCGGCGAACCTGGGACCCGGTTTCGACTGCATGGCGGCGGCGATCACACCGAGGCTGGAGCTGGAGGTCACGGAGACCGGCAGCTTCGCCGTCGACACCGAGCTGCCCGTCCCGCGCAACCGCGACAACCTCGTCGTGCGGGCCTTCGAGCGCCTGCACCCGGCGGACGGCTTCACCTTCACGATCCGCTCGGAGATCCCGCTGTCGGGCGGCCTCGGCTCGAGCGCGGCGGCGATCGTCGCGGGGGTGATGGCCGCCGACCACCTGTCCGAGCTCGACGCCGACCTGCTGGCCGAGGCGGCGGCCGTCGAGGGCCACTCCGACAACGTCGCCGCGGCCCTGTTCGGCGGCTTCGTGATCGTCGCCGACGGACAGGTGGCGAGGCTCGACCCCCCGAGTGGGCTCGAGGCGCTGGCCGTGGTGCCCGATGAGCAGGTGCTCACCGAGGCGGCCCGCGCGGCGCTGCCCGGCGAGGTCCCGATCGGACAGGCCGTGTTCAACGTCGCCCATGCGGCCATGCTCACCTTCGGGCTCGCCCGCGGCGACTGGGACCTGCTCTCGCGGGGCCTGCAGGACCAGCTCCACCAAGAGCGGCGCGCGCACCTGTTCCCGCGGTCGTTCGAGCTCGCGACCCGCGCCCGCGAGCTGGGCGCGCTCGGCGCCACGATCTCCGGCGCCGGACCGACGGTGCTGGTGTGGTGCTTCTACGAGCAGACCGCGGCCGTTGCGAGCGCCCTCGCCTCAGAGGTCGAGGGCTGGGCGCGCCTGATGCGGGCCCCGTTCGAGCCCCAGGGGGCCTACGTCGGGGAGCTCTGAGCGAGCTCGGCCACGCGTGCGCGGGCGCCCTCGAGCTCGGGCAGGCGCTCCAGCAGTTCCGCCGCCAGCGCGGTGTAGTCGGCGCCCAGGTCGGGACGGTGGTCGAGGATCGAGCGCGCCCGCTCGGCCGATTCCGCGTACGCGATCGAGGCGCGGATCACGGTGTCGAACACGTTCTCGTCGAACCGCTCCTTGAGCGACGCCAGGGCCTCGCGTGAGTGGACGGTGCGCATGTCGGCGAGGTTCAGCAGGATCCCCAGCAGCTCGAGGTCCGGGTTGAGGTTCTCACGGGCCAGCTCGACGACCTCCATCGCCTGCTCGACGCCCTGCAGCGCGAAGTACTGGGCCTCGGCGGTGATCAGCGCGCGGTCGGCGGCCACCAGCGCGTTGACGGTCAGCAGCCCCAGCGAGGGCGGACAGTCGATCAGGATCACGTCGTACTCGTCCAGCCCCTTGCCGAGGGCCCTGCGCAGCGTCAGCTCGCGGCCCATCTTGCCGCCCAGAGCGAGCTCGGCCTCGGCGAGACTGAGGTTCGCGGGGATGATGTCCTCGCTGACCGCATCCACAGCCGTGGAGCCGCCCATCAGCACCTCCGCGACGGTCGGCTCGACGTCGGGTGGCAGGTCGAAGTACTCCGAGAGGTTGCCCTGGGGGTCGAGATCCACGGCCAGCGTGCTCACGCCGCAGCGCCTCAGCACGTCGGTCAGCGTGCGCACGGTGGTGGTCTTGCCCGTGCCGCCCTTCTGCGAGAGGACGGCGATCGTGACGGTCATCGGACCGATACTACGCACCCCCGGCCGAGGGGGACGGGCAGGGCAGCCGCGGGGCTAGCCGACCGAGTGCAGGCGGGTGTCCTGCTGGCCCCCGCCGGGGCCTTCGCCCTCGAGCGGCGGCACCGACATGAACATCAGGTGGTAGCGCCCGACCACGATCTCGTCGCCGTCGTTGAGCGTGCGGCCGTCGACCCTGGTGCCGTTCACGAACACGCCGTTGAGGCTGCGGTCGTCGAGCAGGCGCACCCCGTCGGGCTGACGCACGATCAAGGCGTGCCGCCGGGATACGGTCGGGTCGTCGAAGCGCACGTCGGCCGCGAGGCTGCGGCCGATCCGCGTCCACTCGCGCGTCAGCGCCACGATCTGCAGCTGCCCGGCGTCGTCGTAGACGACGTAGTCGCCCGGCTGGTCGAGCCGGCCTCGGGCCTCCGCGAGCGTCGCCTCCCGTTCGGGGGAGGGCGCTGCCAGCGAGGTGGCGCCGGATGACGTCGGCTCGGGCGCCGGCGGGATCCGCTCCGTGCTGAACATCGAGGCCCTCACAAAGGCGTCGGTGCCGCAGGACGGGCACTCCGGCAGCTGCTCTGAACCGTCGAGCGTGACGATGTACCCACACGCTGTGCAACGGAAGGAGCCAGCGCCCATAAAGGTGCCGGAAACGAGTGACTCCATTTTTGCTCCTCCCTCTCTTTTGGCGGTGGCTTGTCGGGCGCTCCTTCGCCGGAGGAAAGTGGTGCGGATCATAACAAGATTCCGTTCCCAAAAACGTGTTCGTTATCCCGTTAAACCACGGAAATTACAACCGCCGAACTGTCCTCCCCGGATAGGTCGCGGACCTAGCGGGGTGGCTACCCAAACGACCGGTTCTGCAAACGCGATTGCGGGCGCCCGGCGCGGGGCGCAGGATCGCGGCGGGAGGCGCCGAATGCCTAGGGACGATGGCAACTGCTACGGGCGACACCGAACGGCTCGAGCTGCTGCTGCTGCGCCGCGGCATTGGCGCGCTGCAGGCGCACCGGACGAGCTGCGCGGACTGCGGGCGCACCCCGCTGGTGGGCGAGCAGATGCACGTCTACGGCGGGCGCCGCCCCCACACGGTGTGCGAGCTGTGCAGCTCCCGCCGCCACGAGCAGCCCGAGGTCAGCACCGCCGTCCGCCACTGCGAGCACGGCCAGACCGTGCGCGTGCTCGCCCCAGCGGCCTAGCCCCGGCCGCCCCGGGACAGTCGCCCGCCCTACTCCGGCCCGCCCTACTCCGGACAGCGGCCGGGCCCTCCGTACAGCCGCCCGCCCTGCCCGTGCGGGCGGATACAGTGGACCCGCCTTGGACCCCGTGAGCGTCTCGATCGTCGTCTCGGCCCCGCGTGAGGACGTCTTCGACTACCTCCAGGACATCGCCAACCACTCGGAGTTCACCGACCACTTCCTGGTCGACTGGAACCTCACAAGGATGGACTCCGTGGGTCGCGGGGCCGGCGCCCGCTTCCGCGTGAAGGCTCCGGCCAACCGCTTCAGCTGGGCCGACGTGACCTTCGTGGAGGTCGACCGACCGCACCGGATCGTGGAGCTCGGGCGCACCGGCAAGAACAACCGCATCCGCACGCTCGGCGTCTACGAGCTGGCGGAGGCCGCGGGCGGCACCCGCGTGACCTTCACGTTCCGCACGGAACCTGCGACCGCATGGGACCGCTTCGCCGAGAGCCTCGGCGCGCGTGGGTGGATCAAGCGCAAGAACGCCAGGGCGCTGCAGCGCCTGCGCGGGATCCTGGAGGAAGGCGTCGGTCGCGGGCCGCGGGTGACGGTTGCCGGGGGCTAGACTGCCGCCTCGCATGCCACACCGCTCCCCAAGAGCAGCCCTGGCGGCGCTCGGCCTCGTGACCGTGATGCTGCTGGGCGGATGCGGAAGCTCGCACTCGCGGGTATCGACGGGCACCTACGCCGGGGAGTCCGGCGCGAACGCCCCCTACCTCGACGTGGGACCGCTGATCTACGAGGTCCAGATCTCCCGCCAGCTGAACCCCTGGAACTCGGCCGACTCCACCTACCTGCAGGCGGTCGCGCCCGCGCAGGCCCGGCTGCTGCCCGGGCAGGAGTGGTTCGGGGTGTCGCTGCAGGTCTACAACGACACCACCAAAGGACTGCTGGCGACGAACGCAATCACGCTCACCGACACGCAGGGCAACGTTTACCGCCCGGTCCAGGTCGGGCCGACGAACCTGTTCGCCTATCGCGGAGGGCTCGTGCCCTCAAAAGGCATGCTCCCGGTCCCCGGCACACCATCGCGCGTGTTCGGCGCCCAGGGGCAGCTACTGCTGTTCAAGATCGCCACGATCTCCCTCGACAACCGGCCGCTGGAGATCAGGATTATCAATCCGCTGAACCCGCACAGCTCGGCCAGCGCCGAGCTCGACGTCTAGCTCCCGCCCTTCAGGCCCGCTTCCAGGACCTCCCGCGCGACGGGGGCCGCGGTGTCGCCCCCGGCGCCGTCTTTGACGAGCAGCACGCACACGACCACTCGCGGGTGCACGGCCGGCGCGAAGGCCGCGAACCACGCGTCGGTGTTGGCGGCTTCGTCGCTGGCGCAGGTTTCCTGTGCTTCGTCGCCTTCCGTGCCTTCCTGGGAGACGCTCTGGTTGCTGGGACACGCGCTCTTCAGTTCGGCCGTGCCGGTCTTGCCCGCCACGGTCACGCCCGGGATCGCCGCCGCGGTGCCGGTGCCGCCGCGCACCACCCCGAGCATCAGCCGCCTGACGGTCCTCGCGACCGACGCGGGCAGCGCCCCCGCGCGCGCCGGCGGCTGTGGAGCGGACAGGAATGTGGGCTGGGGGCGCCCCCCGGCGTCGGCCACGGTGGCGGCGACGGTGGCCATCTGCAGCGGCGTGGCGAGCACGCTGCCCTGGCCGATGGCGGTCGAGCCGATGTCCAGTTCCCCGTGGATCTCGCCCGCACTCGGGAGCGTGCTCTCCGGCACCCCCGGGATGCCAGTTGGGGTGTTGAAGCCGAGCCGTTCGGCGCTCGACACCAGCCGTCGCGCCCCGAGCTTGACGCCCAGCGGCGAGAACACCGAATTGCACGAGACGGCGAACGCGGTTTCCAGCGTGCCGCCGCATTCCTCGCCGTGGGCGTTGCTCAGCTTGACGCCGTCGAGGGTCGCGTGGGTCGCGTACGGGAACACCGTGTGGGGGCTCGCCAGGTGTGCCGCCAGCACTCCCGAGACGGTCACCATCTTGAAGGTGGAACCGGGGGGTTGGAGCCCTTCCATGCCGATCCCGGCGACGGCCAGGATCTGCCCCGAGGGGCGCATCGCCACGATGCCCCCGTACTGCGCCCCGAGCGCCGCCACGGCCGCCTGCTGCAGCGACGGGGAGATGCTCGTGCGCACCGGCGGCGCCGGGCGGGGGGCGGCCGAGGCGAGCACCCGGTTGCCGGCCAGCAGCTCGCCCCCGGGGGTCCCCCGCAGGCGCTCGTCGAGCGCGCGCTCGAGACCGCCGAGGCCGACCGGGCCCTGCGCCGGCACGCCCGCCGCTTCCAGTTCGGTGCGGCGGTCGCTCGGCACCGGGCCGACGGTCCCGAGCACGGCCGCCGCCGCCGCCCCCAGCGGCGAGATCCGCTGGCCGGCTTCCGCGACGTTGGCGCCCTGGGGGGATTCGGCGAGCACGCTGCCGTCGCTCGCCAGCAGGGTCGCCCGCCGGGGGAGGTTGGTCGTGCGGGTCAGCTGCTCGCCGGGACGCAGGCCGGGGAATACGACCGAGCGCGACCAGGCCACCCTCGTTGTGCCCTCGTGGCTCGTGATCCGCAGCCGGTAGGGCAGCACGAGCGTCCCGAACATGCGCGTGTGCACCCGTACTGGCACCTCGTACACGCCCGCCGACAGCGCCCGCGGCCGGCCGGCCGGCTTGGCCGACACCAGCGTGGCCGTCGCGCCGGCAGCGCGCAGCGCGCTCGCGATGTGTGCCGGCGAGGCGTTGCGCAGGGTTCCAGGGTCGAGCTGTCCGTATATCGCCGCGTAGTCACGGGCGGCCCACTCCTGCGCGAAGCTGCGGGCGAGGGCGCGTCCGTCCATGCCGCCCGATTCCGCGGCCACGTACGCCCCGAGCCCGAACGCGAGCACGGCGAGCGCCAGCAGCCAGCGGGCCCGCCGCACGCGGACCCTACGGTTCGCAGACATTGAGCCGGTAGAACACTCGTGGTGACATCGCTGGACTGGTTCATTGTCGCGTTCGCCAGCATCCTCGCCATCCTCGGCTTCCGCCAGGGCTTCATCGTCGGGGCGCTGTCGTTCGCCGGCTTTCTGCTCGGAGCCTTCCTCGGGACCCGTATCGGGCCGCTGCTGCTGCCGCAGGGATCGTCCTCCCCGTACGCCCCGGCCTTCGGGCTGCTGGGCGCGCTGCTGGCCGGGGCGCTGCTGGCGATGGGTTTCGAGGGCTTCGGCTTCAGGCTGCGCCGCGGGCTCGTGATCCCCGGCCTGGGGGCGCTCGACGGCGTGCTCGGGGCGGCCCTCGGCGCCGCCGTCGGCCTCGGCATCGTGTGGATCGCCGCCGCCGTCGCCGCCCAGGCGCCCGGCGAGTCCCAGCTGCGCTCGGACATCCAGCGCTCGGTGATCCTGCGCGAGCTCAACGAACTGCTGCCCCCCTCGGGGCCGATCCTGGGCGCGCTCGCGCGCCTGGATCCGATCCCTTCGATCACCGGCCCCTCGCCAGGCGTGGCGGCGCCCGAACCGCGACTCGTCGGTGACCGTGCAGTGAGGGCCGCCGCCCACAGCGTGGTGCGCGTGATCGGCACCGCCTGCGGGCTCGCGATCGAGGGCTCGGGCTGGACCGCGGCCGACGACATGGTGGTGACGAACGCCCACGTCGTCGCCGGCGAGGACGACACGGCGGTGGAGGTCGGGGGCGACGCTCCCCCGCTGCCCGCACAGGTGCTGGCCTTCGACCGATACGACGACCTCGCGGTGCTCGACGTCCCCGATCTCGGGTTGAGCCCCCTGAAGATTCGCGACGAACCGCCGTCGGGGACCGCCGGCGTGATCGCCGGGTATCCGGAAAACGGATCCCTCACGCTCGACGCCGGCAGGATCGGCCACACCCAGAACGTGCTCACCGAGGACGCGTACGGCAACGGCCCCATCGAGCGCCTGCTCACCCCCTTTCGGGGGCTGGTCCGTCCGGGCAACTCGGGGGGGCCGATGCTCGACTCCTCCGGGCGCGTGCTGACAACCGTGTTCGCCGCCACGGTGACCGGCTCCTCGCACGGCGGCTACGGCGTGGCCAACGCGTCGCTGGAGCAGGCGCTGCGGCATGCCAGGGCACGCGCGGCCACCGGCACCACGGTCAGCACGGAAGGGTGCACCGGGGGCTGAGCCGGCCGGGGTGCGGTGTGCCTCGCTACGCTGACCGCCATGTCCAAGACCCTCCTGGTGGCTGAGAAGCCGTCCGTCGGGCAGGACCTCGCTCGCGTCCTCAAAGGGCCCTTCCAGAAGCACGAGGGCTACCTCGAGGGCCCCGACGACGTGATCACCTGGGCCGTCGGGCACCTGGTCCAGCTCGCCGAGCCCGACGCCTACGACGCCAAATACAAGAGCTGGAAGATGGCCGACCTGCCGATCGTGCCGTCCCGCTTCAAGCTCGTCGTGCGGGACGAGCGCTCGCGCAAGCAGATGTCGGTGATCACGAGGCTGCTCGGCCGTGAGGACATCGAGGAGGTCGTCAACGCCTGCGACGCCGGCCGCGAGGGAGAGCTGATCTTCGCGTACACCTACGAGCAGGCGAAGGGTCGCAAGCCCGTCAAGCGGCTGTGGCTGAACTCGATGACCAATGCGGCCATGAGGAGCGCGCTCGAGGGCCTGCGCCCGGCGGGAGAGTTCGAGAGCCTCGAGGAGGCGGCCCGCTCGCGCTCGGAGGCCGACTGGATCGTCGGCATGAACGCAACCCGGGCGGCCACCATCCGCCTGCGCAGCAGCTTCGACGGAGCGGTCTCGCTGGGGCGTGTGCAGACCCCCACGCTGGCGATCGTTGCCCGCCGCGAGGAGGAGATCCGCGCCTTCAAGCCCGAGCCCTACTGGCTGGTCGACGCGACCTTCGCGGCCGCGCCGCTCAACAGCCGGGACGGCGGCGGCAACGGCGCTGCGCCCGGCGGCGACGGCGCTGCGCCCGGCGGCGACGGCGAGCGCGTCTACCGCGGCCAGTTCAACGCGGCCGGCCAGAAGGAGTTGGGGCGCGGGCCACGGATCTCGAGCCAGGAGCTCGCCGAGGCGATCGTGCGGGCGTGCAGCGGGCGCAGCGGGACGATCACGAAGCTGGAGAAGAAAGAGCAGCGCGAGAAAGCGCCGATGCTGTACGACCTCACCACCCTCCAGCGCGAGGCCAACACCCGCTTCGGCTTCTCGGCCAAGCGCACGCTGGCCGCGGCCCAGCGCCTCTACGAGGAGCACAAGGCGCTCACCTATCCCCGTACCAACTCGCGCTACCTGCCCAGCGACATGATCGAGGAGATCAAGCCGATCGCCGAGCTAGTCGGCACCCACGACGAATACCGTGCCGCCTCCGAGTACGTGACCGGCCTGGACGTGCTGCCGCTGGCGCGGGTGGTCGACGACGAGAAGGTCACCGACCACCACGCGATCATCCCCACCCGCTCAGAGCACAAGCTCGACAAGATGAGCTCCGACGACCGCCGCATCTTCGACATGGCGGCGCGGCGCTTCCTCGCCGTGTTCCACCCCGAGGCGGTGTTCGAGAACACGCGCGTGGAAACAACCGTCGATGCGGCCGAGGAGGTCGGCCAGGCGGGCACGAAGCTCACCTTCCGCACGCGCGGGAAGGTGCTGCTGGTGCCGGGGTGGCGGGGCGTATACGACGAAGCGCCCGCCGAGTCGCGCAGCGGCGAGGATCGCCGCGATGACGATGACGAGACCTCCGACCAGCAGCTTCCGCGGTTGCAGGAGGGCGAGCCGGTCGAGACCCGCGAGGTGGAGAGCGCGCGCAAGGAAACGAAACCACCCCGCCGTTACAGCGACGCCTCGCTGCTGGGGGCGATGGAGACCGCCGGCAAGCTGGTCGACGACGACGAGCTGCGGGAGGCGATGAAGGACTCGGGGATCGGCACACCCGCCACCCGCGCGGCGATCATCGAGCGGCTGATCACGGTCGGCTACCTGGAGCGCGACGGGCGCGCGCTGATCCCCACCGAGAAGGGCATGAACGTGATCAGGCTGCTGGGCGAGCACGCGCTCACCTCGCCCGGGCTGACGGGCTCCTGGGAGCACCGGCTGGGCATGATCGAGCGCGGCGAGGACTCCCGCAAGAGCTTCATGCACGACATCTCCGAGTTCGCGGACGAGACGGTCAAGGAGCTCGACGAGTCGCTCAAAGACGTGCGCATCCCGCGCGCCCGGCTCGGGCCCTGCCCGATCTGCGGACACGAGATCGTCGAGAACCGCAAGGGCTACTCGTGCTGGTCGCGCGACGATCCCGGCTGCGGGTTCGTGATCTGGAAGTCGAAAGCCGGCAAGCAGTTGCCGCTGGCGGTCGCCAAGGAGCTGATCAGGACCGGCTACACGGCCGCACCGGTGACCGGCTTCCGGGGCCGCAGCGGGCGCAGCTTCCGGGCGCGCCTGGCCCTCAACCAGACCGACGAGGGCAAATGGCGGGTGGAGTTCGACGAGCCGTGGGCGAAGGAGGGCGCCAAGCCCCCGGATGCCGAAGAGCAGCTCGTCGAGAACCTCGCGCGGGGCGCCGAGGACGGCGCCGGCGAGCCCGTCGGCGAGCGCACCGCCGCCTAGCCACACCTGGCCACCGGCGCCCTTTCCCCTCGCCCGGCGTCGCGGCCTCGCCGCGCTTGACATCGCCGATCCCCGCCGCCGGGAGCGCCCGGCTGCTCCGGTCGGGCCACGTCCCCCGCGTGCGCCAGGATTGCCCGCAGTGTCGTTGAGGCTGATCAGCGGTCCCGCCAACGCCGGCAAGGCCCAGGCCGTGATGGGCGCGGTGCGTGCCGAGCTGGCCGCCGGGCGTCAGCCGCTGCTGGTCGTGCCCACGGCCGCCGACGTGCAGCGCTACACGCGCGAGCTTGCCGGTGACGGTGCCCTGATCGGCGCACGCGTGACGCGCTTCGGGGGGCTGCTGGGCGAGGTCGTCAGGCGCGCCGGCGCGGACGGGCCGGTCCTGTCCGAGCGAGCCCGCGAGCGGCTGATCGCGCTCGTCAGTCGCCGCGCCGGCCTCGCCGCCGCCGGTGAGCAGCCGCTGTCGGGCGGTCTCTCGCGCGCTGTCGGGGAGCTCGTGGACGAGCTGCACGCGGACGCCGTCACACCCGCCCGCCTGCAGGCGGCGCTGGCCAAGCTGGACGGGGGCACGCCGGCGGAGGCCTCCTCCCGGCGGCGTCTGGCGGAGCTGTACTCCGAGTACGAGGCGGAGCTCGCCCGTCTGGGGGTGCCCGACGCCATCCAACGGCGGCTGCGGGCCCTGCGCCAGATCCGGGCCGAGCCTTCGCTGTGGGGTGGGAAGCCGGTCCTGCTGTACGGCTTCGACGACCTGAGCCCGCTGCAGCTCGAGGCGGTGCGCACGCTCGCCGGCACCGGGGCGCCCGTGACCGTGTCGCTCAGCTTCGAGGAGGGTCGCACGGCATTCGCGGGCCGCGCAGCCACCTACGAGGCGCTGGCCCCGCTGGCGGCCGAGCACCGCCGGCTCGCAGCGCGCGAGGACTACTATGCGCCCGCCGCCCGACGCGCGCTCGGCCATCTCGAGCGGCACCTGTTCGAGCCGGACGCGCCGCGAGTGCCGGCGGGCGGCGCGGTGCGGCTGCTCGAGGGAGCCGGGGAACGTGCCGAGCTCGAGCTGGTCGCGGGCGAGATCTCGCGGCTGCTGGCGGACGGGGTCGCCCCGGCCGAGATCGCGGTCGCGATCAGGGGCGGCGGGGTGTCCCGCGAGCTGCTCGGGGAGGTGCTCGCACGAGCCGGCGTGCCCGCCGCGATCCAGCGGCCGGTGCCGCTCGGGGACAGCGCGATCGGCAGGGCGCTGATCGGCCTGCTGCGCTGCGTCCCGCGCGCCGGGGACGCGGCGCCGCCCGGCACGAGCGCCGACCTGCTCGCGTGGCTGCGGGCGCCGGGGCTGTTGCGTGTGCCGGCACTCGCCGACGACCTCGAGCGCGAGCTTCGCCGCGAGGGGACGACCGCCGTGTCGCGCGCGCGGGCCCTGTGGGAGCAGCGCAACTGGCCCCTGGAGGCGCTCGACGAGCTGCAGGCGGCACAGGCCCGTTCCGCTGCGGCGCTGATCGACCGTTGCGGACGGGAGCTCGTCCGCCTCCTGAGCGCGCCGTTGCAGGGCACCGCCACGGTGCTGGCCGGCGAGCGGGCCGACGAGGGCCTCGCCCACGCAGCGGCCGCCCGGGCGCTGCGCGAACTGCGCGAGCTTGCCGTGCGTGCACCCGAGCTGGCGCCGCTCGACGCACCGGCACTCGCCGGCGAGCTCGTCGCGGTCGAGTTCCTCGGCGGCCATCCCCCCGGCAGCGATACGGTGGCGGTGCTCGACCCATTGGCGTTGCGCGCGCGCCGGGTCAGGGTGCTGTTCCTGTGCGGGATGCAGGAAGGCGTGTTTCCCTCGCAGCGCCGGCGCCGCGGCCTGCTCTCCGACGAGGACCGCTTCGAGCTGGAGCGACTGGCGGGCATCCGTCTCGGCGGCACCGAGGACCCGCTGGCCGCCGAGCGCTATCTCCTGTATGCGGCTGTCTCCCGTCCGGAGGAGCTGCTCGTGCTGAGCTGGCACCTCGCCGACGACGAAGGACTAGCGACGAGCAGGTCTCTGTTCGTCGAGGACGTCTGCGACCTGTTCGAGGAGGAGCTGCTGGACCGGCCGCTGCGCGGCGGTGCCCAGGCAACGCCGCCCAGGAGCCCGGCAGCGCCTGCGGGCACCGACGACGAGGGGCGCGAGCGGCCCTTGCGTGATGAGCAGGTGCTGGCCGAGCTGGCCGGCCGGCCGTGGTCCGCGAGCCAGCTCGAGAAATACATCGGCTGCCCGATGCGGTGGTACATCGAGCGGATCCTGCGCCCGGCCTCCTGGGACCCCGACGCCGAGCCGCTCCGCCGCGGGGGACTCGCCCACGCGGCGCTGAAGGACACGCTCGAGGGTCTGCGGGAGCGGACCGGCAGCGCCGCGATCACGCCGGCGACGCTCGCGACGGCCCGCGAGCTGCTGGCCCGGGCGCTGGCCCGGCGCGAGTCCGAACATCCCCTGTCGGTGTCGGCCGAGCGACTGCCCGGGGCCCGGCTGCGGCTGCACATGGACCTCGGGCGCTACCTCGAGCACGCCGCGCGGGCGGAGTGGCCGCTGGAGCCCGGGCCGCTGGAGCTGTCCTTCGGCCTACCGGGCGAGGAGGAGGGGGATCTCGAGCTCCCCGCCTTCGAGCTCGGCGACGGCGTCGTGCTGCGCGGGCGGATCGACCGCGTCGACTACTCGCCGGCCGGGGACGCGGTGGTGGTGGATTACAAGAGCGGCACCGCCACGCTGCCCTCACGCTGGATGGGCGAGGGCAAGGTCCAGGTCCCGCTGTACATGCTGGCCGTAGAGCGGCTGCTGGAGCGCACCGCGGTGGGCGGCTTCTACCAGCCCCTGTCGGGCGGTGACCTGCGTGCCAGGGGGATCGTCGACGAGGACACGGGGATCGACCTCGGCTGCGTCCGCAACGACGAGCGTCCCGGGGACGAGGTGCGCGAGCTGTTGGGCGAGGCGCTCGCGATGGCCCGCTCGGCGGCCGTGAGGGCGCGGAACGGGGAGCTCGAGCCCAAGCCCGAGACCTGTTCCCCGGGGGGTGGCTGCAGCTACCCCTCGATCTGCCGGTGTCGCTGACCGACGAGCAGCTCGTCGCGGTGCAGCGGCGCTCGGGGCGGCTGTCGCTGTCCGCGGCGGCCGGCAGCGGCAAGACGGCCGTGCTCGTGGAGCGCTTCGTGGCCGCCGTGCTCCAGGACCGCCTGAGCCCGTCGCAGATCCTCGCGATCACGTTCACCGACCGGGCGGCCGGCGAGCTTCGGGAGCGTGTCCGTGCCGCGTTCCTCGAGCTCGGCGAGCGCGCCGCCGCGCGCGACACCGAGGCCGCCTACGTCTCGACCATCCACGGCTTCTGTGCCCGGCTGCTCGCCGCCCATCCGCTGGCCGCGGGCCTGGACCCCGGCTTCCGGGTGCTGGACGAGGGGGTCGCGGGGCGCCTGCGCGGCGACGCCTTCCAGGCGGCCCTGGGGGAGTTCGTCCGAGGAGAGGAGCCCGAGGCGGTGGCGCTCGTGGCCGCCTACGGACCCGATCGGCTGCGGTCGATGGTCGAGGCGGTCCACGCCCAGCTCCGTAGCCGCGGCGAGCGCCTGCCGCGGCTGCCGAGCCCGCCCGCGCCCCGGGACGCCCAATCGGACGACGCGCGGGCGGCGGCGGCGTGCCTGCTGCTGGACCGGCTGCTGGGCTCCTTCACGGCGGCATATGAGGCGATGAAGCTGCATCGGGCGGCGGTCGACTTCGACGACCTGGAGCTGCTGGCGGCGGCGCTGCTCAGCGGCCGCCGGGAGATCCGCGAGTCCTGGTCGGCCCGCTTCGAGCTGGTGATGGTGGACGAGTTCCAGGACACCAACCGCCGCCAGCTCCAGATCCTGGGCCTGCTCGAGCGCGAGAACCTGTTCACCGTCGGCGACGAGTTCCAGGCGATCTACGGCTTCAGGCACGCCGAGGTGGCGATCTTCCGCGAGCGCGCCGAGAGTCTGTCCGCGTCCGGCTCGAGCCTCGCGCTGACGCTCAACTTCCGCAGCCGCCCTGCGCTGGTGGCAACGGTGGGAGCGGTCTTCGAGGATCGCCTGGAGGGGTTCACGCGCGCCCACGCCGCCCGCGAGCCCGACCCGCAACCAGATCGGGTGGCGGTCGAGCTGCTGCTCACCCAGAAGGCCGGCTGGGAGGACGCTCTCGGCGGCGACGGGGCTAGCGCGATCGGCGCCGGGTTGCCGCGGGCGCCCCTCTGGCGCCAGGCCGAGGCACGGCTGCTCGCCCGCCGCGTCGGGGCGCTGGTCGCCGCCGGGGAGGCGCGGCCCCGGGAGGTGGTGGTGTTGCTGCGCGCGCTCGGGGACATCGCCGTGTACGAGCGGGCATTGCAGCAGCAGGGCCTCGCCACGCTCGCCTCGGCCGGCGCCTACTGGGAGGGCCGCACGGTCGAAGACCTGCTGGCATACCTGCGGGTGCTGGCCAACCCGCTCGACGAGGAGGCCCTGTACGCGTGCCTGGCCGGCCCGTTCGCGCGTGTCTCGCGCGACGGCATGGCGCTGCTGGCGCTCGCCGCCCAGCAGCGCGGCGGGCGGGCCTTCGAGCTGGCGATCGGGGCCGGCGCCGAGCTGGGCCTGGCGCCCGCCGACGAGCTCGCGCTCGAGCGCTTCTGCGTGTTCGCCGCGAGCGAGCGCGCCGGGGTTCCGTTACGGCCCCTCGGCGAGCTGATCTCCCGGGCGCTCCAGCATCCTGCGTCCGGCGAGGGCTCGCCCGCGTTGGCGGCCGGACAGCCCGGCGAGCTCGCCAACGCCTACAAGCTCGCCCGTCTGGCACGCCGCTTCGAGGAGAGCGAGGGGCGCGACCTGCGGGGGTTCCTCGACCACGTCGCCTACCTGAAGGAACAGAAACGTTCGGGTGAGGCCGACGCCCCGGCGCTGTCCGACAGCGACGCGGTCCGCCTGATGAGCATCCATGCCGCCAAGGGCCTGGAGTTCCCCGTGGTGTGCGTAGCCGACCTCGGACGCGCCCCCAACAAGCGCACACCGGAGTTGCTCGTGGAGGGCAACCGCATCGGCCTGCGCCTCGCGCACCTCGACGGCTCCGACAGCACGCCGGCGCTCGACTATCAGCAGCTGAGCGAGGAGCGCCGCGCCGACGAAGCCCTCGAGGAGGACCGGATCCTGTACGTGGCGATGACCCGCGCCCGCGAGCGGCTGCTGCTGAGCGGAGCCCTCGAGCTGCCAAGGCGCTCCGGCGACGGCGCCAACGGGACGAACATCTCGTGGCTGGCCCCGGCGCTAGCCGGCGACCTGGGTGAGCTCGAACAGCAGATGCCGCCCGGCGGAGGCCTCGACGGCATCGTTCTCCCGGCCGCGTCGGGCGGCGAGGACGTGCGCTGCCTGCTGGCGACGCCCCAGGTGGCGGCGGCGCTGCTGCCCGCCCCGGCGCCCACGGCCGCGGAGAGCGCTCCGGCACCCACGCATGGGGAGAGCGCCCCGGCGCCCACGGCTCTGGCGGGGGCCCCGTCGCCCACGGCTCTGGCGGGCGCCCCGTCGCCCACGGCCGGGGAGAGCGCCCCGGCGCCCACTGCCCGTGGCGTGAACCCGGCCCAGCTGACCCTCGAGGACGCGGTGGCCTCCCTGGCCCGTCGTCTCGTCGCGCCCGCGCCCCCGACGGCGATCGAACTGCAGACCGCGAGCTACTCCTCGCTGAAGGAGCTCGAGCGGTGCGGCTATCGCTACTACCTGGAACGGGTGCTCGGCATGGAGGAGTGGCGCGCCGAGGGCGCCTCGCCGGGCGGGCGCGGGACGGGGATGCTGGATGCGCTCTCGCGGGGCTCGCTGATCCATCGCGTGCTCGAGCTGCACGACTTCGCCGAGACGCGGTACCCGACCCCGGGGGCTATCGACGACGCCGCCCGCGAGCTGGGGATGCGCCCGGGCCGGGGCGAGGCGGAGGTGATCGCCGGCCTCCTGGGGCGGGCGCTGAGGGAGTCGCCCGCGCTGCGGATCGCGGCCGCGGAGGAGGTCTGGCGGGAGCACCCGTTCTCCTACCCCGCCGGCGGCGGGCTGCCGCTGCTGACAGGCGTGATCGACGTGCTCGCGAAGGAGCGCGGAGGTGGCTGGATGGTGGTCGACTACAAGAGCGACCCGGTGGGCGCACAGGACGACCTCGAGAAGCTGGTCGCACGGGACTACACGCTGCAGCGGGAGCTGTACGCGCTGGCCGTGCTGCGTGCAGGAGGGGACACCGTGGAGGTGCTCCACTGGTTCCTGGAGCGGCCCGGAGAGTGGGCCTCGGCGCGCTTTCAGGCGGACGAACGGGGGGCGCTGCAGGCCTCGCTCGAAACCCGGGTGAGGGACGCGCTCCGGGCCGGCTTCGCGGTCAGCCCGAACCCGCACCGGGGGCTGTGCGCGACCTGTCCCGGGCGCGCCCGGCTGTGCTCGTGGCCGGAGAGCGCGACGATGGCCGAGCAGGCGGCGCCCGCGGGGGGCGGGAGCTGAGCTCAGGCGCCTGGCGGACGGCCGGATATGGGTGCTGCCAATTGGTTTAGAGGCTGCTCATTTTCCCTGCGAAGAGGGGTTTTCTCGGCCTGTTTCGCTGCTACCCTTCGGGCTCCGCCTCAGGTGCCCGACTGCCTGCGCCACGGTGCACGGTCGTCTTGCAAGGACGCCCCTCAGCGCCAGCCCGGGATGCACGGCCCCAAGGGAGCACTCACATGAACTCGCGAAACACGCACCCGCCCCGGGAAGCCGGACTCTACGACCCTCGTTTCGAGCACGACGCGTGCGGCGTGGGGATGGTGGCCCGGCTCGACAACGAGCCCACCCACGAGGTGGTCGTGCGCGCGATCACGGCGCTCGAGAACCTCGAGCACCGGGGTGCCACCGGCGCGGACCCCTGCACGGGCGACGGCGCGGGGATCCTGATGCAGATGCCCCACGAGCTGTTCCGTGCGGTGGCGCCGTTCGAGCTGCCGCCGGCGGGGGCCTACGGCGTGCTGATGTGCTTCCTGCCCGCCGACGACGCCGCCCGCGGCCGCCTGGAAAAGCTGCTCGAGGACGCCGTCGCCCAGATGGGCCAGCGCCTGCTCGGCTGGCGCGACGTACCCGTCTCCCCGGAGGAGGCCGGGCGCGTGGCGGGCGAATGCCGGCCCGTGATCCGTCAGCTGTTCGTCGGCGCGACCGGCCCCTGCGAGACAGACCAGGACGCCTTTGAGCGCAAGCTGTACGTGATCCGCCGGATCACCGACCTGACCGCCGAGGAGCCCGGCCTGTACGTGGTCTCGAGCTCCTCACGCACGATCAACTACAAGGGCATGCTGATCAGCTACCAGCTGGCGCCCTTCTACGCCGACCTGCGCGACGAACGCACCAAGAGCGCGATGGCGCTCGTGCACTCGCGCTTCTCGACCAACACCTTCCCCAGCTGGGAGCTCGCCCACCCCTACCGGGTGATCTGCCACAACGGCGAGATCAACACCCTGATGGGCAACGTCAACTGGATGCGCGCCCGCGAGAGCGAGCTGCATTCGGAGCTGTTCGGCGAGGACCTCGAGCGCATCCTTCCGGTGGTCGCGCCCGGCAACTCCGACTCGGCGACCTTCGACAACGTGCTCGAGTTGCTGATGCTGGCCGGGCGCTCGCTCCCGCACGCGGCGATGATGATGATCCCCGAGGCCTACCGGGACCGCGACGACCTGCCGGACTACCTGAAGGCCTTCTACGCCTACCACGCGTGCCTGATGGAGCCGTGGGACGGGCCCGCCTCGGTCGCGTTCACCGACGGCCGCGTGGTGGGGGCGACGCTCGACCGCAACGGGCTGCGGCCCGGCCGCTGGGTGGAGACGCTCGATGGCTACGTCGTGCTCGGCTCCGAGTCGGGGCTGCTCGACATCCCGCCCGAGAACGTCAAGCGACTGGGCCGCCTGCAGCCCGGGAAGCTGTTCCTGGTCGACCTCGAGCGGGGCAGGATCGTCGAGGACGAGGAGCTCAAGCGGGAGATCGCCACACAGCATCCCTACGGTGAGTGGTACGCCCGCAACGCGGTTCCGTTCGGGGACCTGCGGCCCTCCGAACAGGTGACGATCTCCAACCAGCCGCTGCACCTGCGCCAGCGGGCCTTCGGCTTCACCCAGGAGGACGTGCGGGTGCTGCTGGCACCGATGGCGATCGACGGCGCCGAGCCGATCGGCTCGATGGGCAACGACCTCTCGCTGGCGGTGCTCTCGGACCAGGCCCCGCCGCTGTTCTCCTACTTCAAGCAGCTGTTCGCCCAGGTCACCAACCCGCCGATCGACCCGATCCGCGAGGAGATCGTGATGAGCCTCGCGACCAGCCTGGGCAACGAGCGCAACCTGTTCGAAGAGACCCCCGAGCACGCCCACAAGCTGCTGCTCGAACAGCCGATCTTGCTGAACCGCGAGCTGGAGACGCTTCGCAACGTGAAGCACGACGTCTACAAAGCGGACACGCTCGACATCACATGGCCGGTGGAGGAGGGCCCGGAGGGGATGGAGAGGGCGATCGAGCGCATCTGCCGGGAAGCCGGCGAGCTGATCGCCCGCCGCGTGAACATCATCGTGCTGTCCGACCGCCAGCTGGGGCCACGGCGGGCGCCGATCCCCTCGCTGCTTGCCGTCGCCGCCGTCCACCACCACCTCACGCTCGCGGGCACGCGGTTGCGGGCGGGGATCATCCTCGAGTCCGGCGAGCCCCGCGAGGTGCACCACTTCGCCACCCTGATCGGCTACGGAGTCAGCGCCATCAACCCCTATCTGGCGCTCGAGACGCTCGACGAGCTCGTGTTCGAGGAACGCCTCGTACGCACCGCGCCCGACGGCAGCACGGAGGTGCTCGATCCCGAGCAGGCCGCCCAGAACTACGTCAAGGCGATCGGCAAAGGACTGCTGAAGACGATCTCCAAGATGGGCATCTCCACGATCCAGTCCTACCGCGCAGCCCAGATCTTCGAGGCCGTCGGCCTGGACCGGGAGCTGATCGACAAGCACTTCACCGGCACCGCCTCGCGCATCGGCGGGGTGGGGGTGTCGGCGCTCGCTCGGGAGGCGCTCGAGCGCCACGCGCGCGCCTACCCGGTGGCGCCCGACTCGCTGCTGCCGGTGGGTGGCGTGTACGCCTGGCGGCGCGACGGCGAGCACCACATCTGGAACCCCGAGACGATCGCGCTGGTCCAGCATGCGGTCCGCAGTGCCAACGGCGATGTCGCCGCCGCGCTGAGGGGCGATGAGCAGGCCCACACCGAGGTGCGCTCCAGCGACGCGTTCACGCGCTACCGCGAGTACGCCGACATGGTCAACGACGACGCCGCCCGCAAGGCCACGCTGCGAGGGCTGCTGAGCTTCTCGCCCGCGCCCTCGGGCCCGATCCCGCTCGAACAGGTCGAGCCCGCCAGCGAGATCGTCAAGCGCTTCTGCACCGGTGCGATGAGCCTAGGGTCGATCTCCCGCGAGGCCCACGAGACGCTCGCGATCGCGATGAACCGCCTCGGCGGGCGCTCGAACACGGGCGAGGGCGGCGAGGACCCGGTGCGCTTCAAGCCCGACGCCAACGGCGACCGGCGCCGCTCGGCGATCAAGCAGGTCGCCTCCGGGCGCTTCGGCGTGACGATCCACTACCTCGTCAACGCCGACGAGCTGCAGATCAAGATGGCCCAGGGGGCCAAGCCGGGAGAGGGAGGCCAGCTCCCCGGCCACAAGGTCGACGACTACATCGGCTCGATCCGCCACACGACCCCGGGCGTGGGACTGATCTCGCCGCCTCCCCACCACGACATCTACTCGATCGAGGACCTCAAGCAGCTGATCTACGACCTGCGCTGCTCCAACCCCGAGGCGCAGGTGTCGGTCAAGCTCGTCTCCGAGGTCGGCGTCGGCACGGTCGCCGCGGGCGTCTCGAAGGCCAACGCAGACCGCGTGCTGATCTCCGGCCACGACGGCGGCACGGGCGCCTCGCCGCTGTCCTCGATCCAGGCGGCCGGCGTGCCGTGGGAGATCGGCCTCGCCGAGACCCAGCAGACGCTGCTGCTGAACGACCTGCGCTCGCGCATCGTCGTGCAGACCGACGGCCAGCTGAAGACCGGCCGCGACGTGGTGATCGCCTCGATGCTCGGGGCCGACGAGATGGGCTTCTCGACCGCCCCCCTGATCGCCACGGGCTGCATCATGATGCGCGCCTGCCACCTCAACACCTGCCCGGTGGGGATCGCCACCCAGGACCCGGAGCTGCGCAAGCGCTTCACGGGCACCCCCGAGCACGTCGTCAACTTCTTCTTCTTCGTGGCCGAGGAGGTCAGGGAGATCCTCGCGCAGCTCGGGCTGCGCTCGCTGGACGAGGCGACCGGCAGGGTGGACCTGCTGCACGCCGACGAGGCGATCGCGCACTGGAAGGCGCGTGGTGTGGACCTCACGCACATCCTCACCCACGTGGAGCTCGACGACGGCGCCCCGCGCAGGCGTGTGGAGGCCCCGCCCGAGGTTCTCTCGGACGCGCTCGACTGGAAGCTGGTGGACGGCGCCCAGTCCGCGTTGACGGAGCGCCGCCCGGTGCGCCTGAGCGTGCCGATCCGCAACCGCAACCGCTGCGTCGGGGGCATCCTCTCCAGCCACATCGCCCGCCGCCACGGCCCCGAGGGCCTGCCCCGTGACACGATCACGGTCGACTTCGAGGGCTCCGCGGGGCAGAGCTTCGGCGGCTGGCTGTCCCCGGGTGTGACCTTCACGTTGTGGGGGGACGCCCAGGACTACGCCGGCAAGGGTCTGTCCGGGGGCGTGTTCGCGATCCGTCCCCGCGAGGGCATGGGCGAGCACTTCAAGGCCGAGGACAACGTGATCGTCGGCAACACCGTGCTGTACGGGGCGACGGCCGGGAGGGCCTTCTTCCGTGGCCTCGCGGGCGAGCGCTTCGCCGTGCGCAACTCGGGAGCGTGGGCCGTCGTGGAGGGCGTCGGCGACCACGGCTGCGAGTACATGACGGGCGGCAGGGTCGTGGTGCTCGGTCCCACGGGGCGCAACTTCGCCGCCGGCATGAGCGGCGGGGTGGCGTACGTGCTCGACGAGGACGGGATGTTCTCCAACCGCTGCAACATGGGCATGGTGGGCTTCGAAGAGCCCTCCGAGGCCGACGTGCTGGAGCTGAGGGCGATGATCGAAGAGCACCGCCAGCGGACCGGCTCGCCGGTCGCCGAGGGTGTGCTCGGACGCTGGGAGGAGCTGATCTCCAGCGGCGCCTTCGTGAAGGTGATGCCGCACGACTACAAGCGGGTGCTGAGGGAACGCGAGCAGGAGGAGTCGCTGGCCGCGGCGCGCGCCAACGGCGGTCAGGCGCCGAGCCGGTCGCTTGACGCCGTCGGCGAGGCCGGACCCTGATGGGCAAGCTGGGGGGGTTCCTGCAGATCGAGCGCCGCGGGATCCCACAGCGCGACCCCCGCGAGCGCACCGGCGACTACCGCGAGTTCCAGCTGCAGCGGCCGGTCGGGGAGCTCCGCGACCAGGGTGCCCGTTGCATGGACTGCGGGATCCCGTTCTGCCACAACGGCTGCCCGCTCGGCAACCTGATCCCCGACTGGAACGACCTCGTGTACCGCGACCGCTTCAAGGATGCGATCGCGCAGCTGCACGCGACCAACAACTTCCCCGAGTTCACCGGCCGCCTGTGTCCCGCGCCCTGCGAGGCGGCGTGTGTGCTGGAGATCCGCGAGGGCGAGGCGGTGACCATCAAACAGATCGAGAACTCGATCATCAACCGCGCCTGGCAGGAGGGGTGGGTGCGTCCCGAGCCGCCCCACGCACGGATCCTGAGCGGGCTCTCGGTGGCCGTGGTCGGCTCCGGCCCGGCCGGGATGGCGGCCGCCCAGCAGCTGCGCCGCGCCGGACACGAGGTGACGCTGTTCGAGCGCGACGAGGCCGCCGGCGGGCTGGTGCGCTTCGGGGTGCCCGACTTCAAGATCGAAAAGTCGCTGGTGCAGCGGCGCGTGGAGCAGCTGGTGGCGGAGGGCGTGGAGCTGCGCTGCGGGGTTGACGTGGGCCGCGACGTGACCGTGGAGGAGCTGCGTGAGCGCTTCTCGGCGGTGGTGCTGGCGACGGGCTCGAGGGTTCCGCGCGAGCTCGACATACCAGGTCGGGAGCTCGACGGGATCCACCCGGCTATGGACTACCTGTACTTCCGCAACCGCTGGGTGGCGGGCCAGCTCGGCCCCGCGCCGACCGTCCCCGCGCCCGCAGGGCAGCGCCCGATCACGGCCGCGGACAAGGACGTGGTGGTGATCGGCGGGGGCGACACGGGCGCCGACTGCGTCGGCAACGCGGTGCGCGAGGGGGCGCGCTCGATCGTCCAGCTGGAGCTGCTTCCGCGCCCCCCGGAGCGCCGCCCCGACGACCGCACGCCATGGCCGCTGTGGCCGGCCAAGTACCGCCTCAGCTACGCCATGGAGGAGGCCGGCGACACGGGCGTGGGCGAGCAGGACTACTCCGTGACCACGACCTCCTTCCGCGACGACGGCGGCGGCGGCGTGGCGGCACTGGTGCTCGCCGAGGCGGGGGCCGAGCCGCCGTTCGCGCCGCTCGCGGGAACCGACCGCGAGCTCCCCGCCCAGCTCGTGCTGCTCGCGATGGGCTTCCTGCACCCCGAGCAGGACCTGATCGACCAGCTCGGCGTAGAGAAGGACCCCCGCGGCAACGTCAGGGCGGTGGCCCCCTACACCTCCTCGGTGGAGGGCGTGTTCGCCGCCGGAGACGCCCGCCGGGGCCAGTCACTGATCGTGTGGGCGATCAACGAGGGGCGCCAGTGCGCGCGCATGGTGGACCGTTATCTGAAGGGCCTCGACGGGCCGCCCGGCGCGGGCGTCCCGCGCGACGAGGCGCTCGCGGGGCACAGTGACGCCGACGAGGGCCCCGAGGGCCCGCCCCAGCACGTCGGCCCCGGCATCGGCGCCGGATGAGCGCGCCCGAGCGGGTGTGCGTGATCGGCGCCGGGTCCTCCGGGATCGCGGCCGCCAAGGCGCTGCACGAGCGGGGGATCCCGTTCGACTGCTTCGAGAAGTCAGACCGCGTGGGCGGCAACTGGGTGTTCGAAAACCGCAACGGCATGTCGGCCGCCTACCGCGACCTGTTCATCAACACCTCCCGCCCGCGGATGCAGTACTCGGACTACCCGATGCCGGAGTCCTATCCCGACTTCCCCCACCACACCCAGATCGCCGCCTACTTCGACGACTACGTGGATCACTTCGGGCTGCGCGAGCGGATCACGTTCAACACCGGTGTCGCGCACGCGGCTCGCGCCGAGGACGGCACCTGGACGGTCGAGCTGGAGGACGGCGAGCGCCGCACCTACGCCGCCCTCCTCGTCGCCAACGGCCACCACTGGGACCCGCGCTGGCCGGAACCCCCGTTCCCCGGGTCCGACACCTTCGAGGGGCGCCAGCTGCACGCCCACTCCTACGTGGACAACTCGATCTTCGCCGGCAAGCGGGCGGTGGTCCTGGGGATGGGCAACTCCGCGATGGACATCGCCGTGGAGTCCTCCTACGTGGCCGAGGAGACCTACCTGGCCGCCCGCAGCGGGGTGTGGATCGTGCCCAAGTACCTGTTCGGCAAACCGGCCGATCAGCTGCGCAACGACCCAAGGGTGCCCTTCAAGGTGCGCCAGCGCTTCGTCAACGGGCTGCTGCGAACCTACTCCGGCCCGCCCGAGCGCTATGGGCTGCCGAAGCCCGACCACCGCTTCGGGGAGGCCCACCCGACGGTGTCCGGGCGGATCCTCGACCGCATCCAGCACGGGACGATCACGCCCAAGCCCAACATCGAGGGCTTCGAGGGCTCGCGGGTGCGCTTCGTGGACGGCACCACCGCGCAGGCCGACGTGGTCGTGTACTGCACGGGCTACAAGATCAGCTTCCCGTTCTTCGACGAGGACCTCATCTCCGCGCCGGACAACCGCATCGAGTTGTTCCGCCGGGTCTTCCACCCCGAGATCCCGAACGTGTTCTTCATCGGGCTGCTGCAGCCGCTGGGGGCGATCATGCCGCTGGCCGAGGCCCAGGGCGCGTGGGTGGGGGACTACCTGATCGGCGACTACGCGCTCCCGGCCCGCGAGCAGCTGGTCGCCGACATCGCCCGCGACCAGGCGGCGATGCGGGCGCGCTACGTGGCCTCCAAGCGCCACACGATCCAGGTCGACTTCGACGACTACCTGTACGCGCTCGACAAGGAGCGCCGGGCGGGAGCCGAGAGGGCCCGCGCCCGCGCGTATGCCCGACCCGTCCTGTGCCGGACTTCTGCCGTCACAACCGTTTCGTAGATCGCTGCCCGATCTGCGCCCGCGAACGGGAGCAGACGCGGGCCGCGGCGGCGCCGGCGAGCACCCGCAGGCGCACGTCCGGCAAACCCGCCTCCCGCCGCAGCCAGGGCCGCGCCGGGACGCCGACGCGCGAATCGCTGCACGTGCGGCGCGAGCTGCGGGCGCTGCGGGACGGCTACAGCTGCGGGCTCGTGCCCGGGCTCGGCTCGACCGCGGACGCCGAGCGGCTGGCGGGTGAGGTCGCCTTCGCGACCGGTCGGCTGAAGCTGCTGGCCTCGGACCCACCCGGGCTTTACGGCGAGCTGCGGGCGCTCAGCGGGCGCGACCTCGAGCGGGCAACCTGGGGTTGCTTCCTGGCTGCCTACCTGTCGCCGCTGCAGAACGGCGACGAGGGCGGCGAGCTGGACGGCCACCTCGGCGACGGCGGCGACCAGGGCGGCGACGGCGGCGACCACGGCGGCGACGGCGGCGACGGCGGCGACCAGGGCGGCCACCTCGGCGGCGGCGACCAGGGCGGCGACCCCTTCGCCTCGATCGCGCAGGCCCTGTCGAGCTCGGCGGGCCCCGGCCAGTTCCCCGACCTCTCCGGGCTGGAGCTCGGGCCGCGGAGCTCCCACGACCCCGCCCGCGGCGACGCGACGCTGCTCGCCTACCGCCAGTGGGCGGGTGACTCACAGGCGGCCGCCTTCCGGGGGGACCCCGGGTGGACGCCGGAGCGGCGCTTCGAGCGGATCTTCGAGCGCCTGGCGCTGCCGGGGTTCGGGCGGGCGGGCCGCTACGAGCTGCTGGTGACGCTCGGGCGCCTGGGCCTGTACGAGCTGAGGGGGGAGGACCTCCGCCTGGGGGCCGGCCGGTCCGCGACCGGCGACGATCTCACGCTGGCGGCCGCCAAGAGGGTGTTCGCGATCGGCGACCCGCTGCTGCTGGAGCGGCGGGCCGGGGCCCTTGCGGCGGCCCTGGAGGTGCCCGTGGAAGCGCTCGACCTGGCACTGGCGAACTGGCAGGAGGGACGGCGGGCCACGCTCGGTGTCCCCGAGCAGACGCTCGACGAGGGGACCCTGGGGCGGGCCGGGGACGTGCTCGGCGTATAGCCAGAAATGCCGTCCACACAGGTGCCTACAGTCCGCTCTGAAGATCTCTCCTCACTCATGGGAGTAGCGATGCCACTGTGTTTCATCGAGCCTCAGGACGCGATCCGCGTGATCGCGGGGTCCGTGGGCCGCGAGGCGCGCCGCCAGCTGGTCGGCGAGGTCGTGCGGGCCTGGGTGGACGCGATACCCGAGCAGGAACTCTGCCACCACTACGCCAAGGCGATCGCCGACCTCGACGAGCAGGACCTGAACCTGCTGGCGGCGTGGCACGCCTCGCTGGAGGTGGGTCAGCCGATCGCCAACACGGACTTTCTCGTGGGGGTGTTCCCCAGCCTCGGCGAGAACCGCCGTGAGGCGTTGAAGATCGCGGCCGGCTTCCGCGGCGAGGAAGCGTTCCAGGCGGGGGTGTGCGAGGACGAGGCGCTCGATACCGTGCTGCCACGTCTCTCCGGGGAGCGTGCGGTCGAGCTCGCCAACGAGTGCATCCAGCTCTACATCTGGGATCGGCTCGGCTGCGAGAACTAGAATCGAGTCGATGGCAGATGCTGCACCGCCACCGAGCGACGAGCACCACGCGCCCCTGAACGAGACCGCGCAGTCCCCGCGACCGGCCACCTCGTCGGCGACGGGGGCGACACCCGCGCCGGCGGCAACGGCTCCGACCCCGGAAACCGCGCCGGCGACCCCCCCACCGGCGGGGCCCGCGACGTCCGAATCGCCCCCTAGCGAGGAAGACGTGATGGACGCCCTGTCCAACGTGATCGACCCCGAGCTGGGCCTGGACTTCGTCGAACTCGGCCTGATCTACAGCGTCGAGGTGAGCGGCGGAGACGTCCACGTGACCTTCACGCTGACCACCGCGGCGTGCCCCATCGGCCCCCACGTGACCGAACAGATCGAGGAATTCGTGGGGGAGCTGGAAGGCGTGACGAGCGTCTCTACCGAGATGGTCTTCATCCCTCCGTGGTCGCCGGAGAGGATGAGCGAGGACGCCAAGTTCGCGCTCGGGTTCTGACGCGGCCGGCGGGGGACGCGCCCGCCCATCACGTGCGGGAGCGGAGACTCCGTGGTGCCCCGGTCCCCGCTCCCGCTAATCGCACGATGCCCCCGAGATGGTCGTGCGAGGGGACACGTACCGGCCCCCGACGAGGGGGAACGCTCCGGGGGGCCTTGCGGTGCGGGTGCCCGTCCGGAATACCGCGACGGTGTGAGAGGGGTGCTGCGGAAGCGGGGCGAAGCCCGGCGGCCGGCCTACTCCTCCAGGCCCGCGGCCTCGAGCGCTTCCCGGTAGGTGAGGTAGCTCCGGACCCGGAGCGCCCTGCCGTCGCGGACCGTCCATACCTGCCCGAGGTTCTGCTCGACGGGGATCCCGGTGGAGCGGCCCCTCGCGCTGAGTCGCAGGGCGACGACCACCGAGGAGCCCGACGCCCGAAACCGGCCTGGGTCAAAGCGGATCTGGTCCATGGCGTGGTGGAACGAGTCGAAGTAGCGGCGTACTCCGTGGTGGCCGCGATAGGTGTCCGGCTCCGCGGACAGCTCGGGGCCGACGGCTGTCTCGAAGTCCGCGTCGACGACGGCCAGGATGCGCTCCATGTCGCCGCTGTTGAAGGCGGCGTTCACGCGGCGGACGATCTCGAAATTCTCGTGGGGCATCCTCGGGACATAAACGCCCATTGCCGCGGCGGCGTGAGGCGGGCCCAGCTGCCCCGGTAGGGTGCGGGCGCGAGATCACGAGCGATGCCCGACGAGGACACAGGCCAGGAGCTGCTCTCGGTCGCCATCGAAGCCCTGTCGGAGATCTGGGGGCTCGGCGGCGAGCCCGCGGCCGGCATCGCGCGCGCGGCGCTCGACGAAATCGAGCGGGTCATCGAGGGGGGCGAACAGGTTCCCGAGGACTAGCGCCGCCGGCCGCCGCGCCGCCGGCCGCCCGCCGACTGCCACCCGCCGCCGCGCCGCGGCCGCCGGGCACCGCCGCGCGCCGCTTGCGGCCGACTGCCACCCGCCGCCGTCGCGCGCCGAGCGAGCCGCGGCGGCGTAGGGCGAGAGGCGAAGCCCAATGCTGCCTTCGCCTCTCGCACCGTACGGCTCGGGGGGCGGGGGGGAGCACCGCCATGCCCGAATGTGGCGGCGCCAGTATCTCCGGGGGCGGAGCACGGCGGTATGGGGTCCGGACCCCACTTCGCCGGGGAGCTGCAGCTAGACGGTCGCGGCCTGCTGCTCGCGGGCCAGGGAGATCAGCGTCTGCAGTTCCCTGGAGATGCTCTCGGAGATGGTGTCGATGTCGGGGAGGGCATCGAAGTCGCCGAGCAGGCCGAAGTTCATCTGGCCGTTGTAGGACATGATCGCGATCGCCATCGCGTGGTTCTGGGGCAGGAACGCCACCGGGATCGCCTGCAGCATCTCCCTACCCAGGACGTACAGCGGGAACTGGGGGCCGGGGACGTTGGTGACGATCAGGTTGAACAGCCTGGTGGAGAAGTTCAGGCGAGAGGCCTGCGCCAGGATCGTCGGCGGGGCGAAGTTCTGGGCGCCGGAGATGACCTCCGCGCCGATGGCCTGCTTGGACTCCTTCAGGCCGTCCATCGCGTTGCTCACGAACCGCAGCCGGTTGAGCGGGTCGGAGATGTAGATGGGAAGCGGGCCCCGCATCACCACGATGCGGTTGCCGGCGCCTTCGTGTTCGTGCTCGTGGCGGACGGATACGGGAACCAGAGCCCGCATCTCGACCCCCTCGGTGCGGCGCCCGCGGGAGATCAGCCACTGGCGCAGGGCGCCGGCGACGACCGCCAGGACCACGTCGTTGACGGTCCCGCCGAAGGCATTCTTGACGGTCTTGAAGTCGTCGAGGTCGTTGGTGACCGCGACGAAGCGGCGGTGGGGGCCGATGGGGACGTTGAGGGGCGTCTCCGGGGCCGGGTTGAGGCCGGCCCAGATGATCTCCCCGACGCCCTCGGCGGCCTCGCGGGCGCGGTCGAGGGCCCGCTCGGGGTGGGTGAGCGCCGAGAGCGCCCCCTCCAGCAGCGAGATGCCCGTGCGGATCGCGCCGTCCAGGCCGGCGGCGAGCAGCGCAACCGTGCCCGGCTCGGCGTGTGGCTGCCACGGGCCGCGGTCGGTCGGCAGGGCGGGAGGTTCGGGCGAGAGATCGAACAGCACGGTCGCGAGGTCGACACCCGCGATCCCGTCGATCAGCGAGTGGTGGGTCTTGGTGATCAGCGCGAAGCGGTTGTCCTCGAGGCCCTCGATCAGCCACATCTCCCATAGGGGCTTGGTTCGGTCCAGTTGCTGGGAGAAGATGCGGGCCGTGAGGTCCTGCAGCTGGTCCATGCTCCCCGGCGCCGGCAGCGCACTGTGGCGGACGTGGTACTCGAGATTGAAGTCCGGGTCATCGACCCACACCGGGCGTCCGCTGTCGACGGCGGTGTGGGCGAGCTTGTGGCGGTAGCGGGGGACCAGGTGCAGGCGCCGGCGGATCTGCTCGAGGAACTCGTCCATGGTCGGAGGAGGCCCCTCGACGATCGTGAGACCGCCGATGTGCATGTGCGAGACAGGGCCCTCCTGGTGCAAGAAGGAGGCGTCGACTGGGGTAAGCCGATCGAGGTGTCGCTGCGGCACGGGCTTAGAGTAGCTGGACCGCGCCTACAATGAGGTTTGTGCCGAACACGGTCGAGAAGCTGCTGCTGGCAGCCCCCCGTGGCTATTGCGCAGGCGTCGATCGGGCGGTTCAGACGGTCGAAAAGGCCCTGCAGATCCACGGTGCGCCGGTGTACGTCCGCAAGGAGATCGTGCACAACAAGCACGTCGTGGAAGGCCTCCGTGAGCGGGGGGCGATCTTCGTCGACGAGCACACCGAAGTGCCCGAGGGGGCGGTGTGCGTGTTCTCGGCCCACGGGGTGGCCCCCAGCGTCCGCGAAGGGGCGGCCAAGCGCCGGCTGCGCACGATCGACGCGACCTGCCCGCTGGTCACGAAGGTGCACCGCGAGGCCGTGAAGTTCGCGCAGGAGGACTACACGATCGTGCTGGTCGGGCATGCGGGCCA
>DATJXX010000020.1:0-83248 GCA_035499875.1 Solirubrobacteraceae bacterium | reverse complement strand
AGCACGATCGGCGGCTCGCTCATCGGCCGGACACTGACATATCCGCGGCGGAACCGAGCGGGAGCCGGCCCGGACCGGATCATCGGCTAGCCTGCAGGAGATGCGCTTCTTCGCACGCCGTGAGCCCGAGATGGTGGAGCGTCCGACCGCCCTCCCGGGCCGCAGCGAGGAGATCCGTGTGCCCACCCTGCACGAGGTCCTGGGGACGCCGCTGAAGGGTCCGTTCCCCGGCGGAATCAGGACCGCGATCTTCGGCATGGGCTGCTTCTGGGGAGCCGAGCGGATGTTCTGGCAGGCCGAGGGGGTGTACACGACCGCCGTCGGGTACGCCGGGGGCTTCACCCCCAACCCCACCTATGAGGAGGTCTGCAGCGGCATGACCGGGCACGCCGAGGTGGTCCTGGTCGGCTACGACGTGGCCCGCACCAGCTACGAGGACATGCTGAGGATCTTCTGGGAGGGCCACGACCCCACCCAGGGGATGCGCCAGGGGAACGACATCGGCACCCAGTACCGCTCACTGCTGATGTGGCGCGGGGAGGACCAGAAGGCCTCCGCCGATGCGTCCCGCGCCGCCTACCAGGAGCGGCTCACGGCCGCGGGCCTCGGCGAGATTACGACCGAGTTCCTGCCCGCCGACGCGGAGCACCCCTTCTACTACGCCGAGGCCTACCACCAGCAGTACCTCGCGAAGAACCCCGGCGGCTACTGCGGGCTCGGCGGCACCGGGGTGAGCTGCCCCGTCGGGGTGGGTATCTCGAGCGAGCCCGCCGCAGAGAGCGCCGAGACGGTCGAATCGTAGGAACGCCGGACCGCCCTCCGCGGACGGTGATCCTCGGGCGGCTGCTCGCGCGGCCTCCACAACGGCCGCGGGGGCATCCCTGAGCGCCCCTCCCGATCGACGCGCACGCCGAGGACCTGGTGGATCTGGATGTCGTTGTTGGTGAAGCCGATCCGCGACACCGCCATGTACAGGCGCCACACGCGGGCCCTCCTCTCCCCCACCTGGGCCACCGCGCGCGCCCAATGGCGCTCGAGGTTGCGGCCCCATTCGCGCAACGTCAACGCGTAGTGCTCGCGCAGGTTCTCCTCGTGGCGGATCTCGAATCCCTGCTCGTTCATCGATCCGATCACGGCGGTCACGCTCTCGAGCTCCCCGTCGGGGAACACGTAGCGATCGATGAACGGCCCGGTGCGGTGCCGCTGGCGGCCCGAGGAGCGGGTGATGCAGTGGTTGAGCATCCGTCCTCCCGGGCGCAGGCGCTCGAGCATCGAGCCGAAGTACACGGCGAGCTCGGCGCTGCCGAAATGCTCCATCGCTCCCACCGAGGCGATCGCGTCGAAGTCGCCCTCGTGTAGGTCCCGGTAGTCGAGGTGGCGCACCTCCGCCCGGCCCCGCAGCCCGGCGTCGCGGATCGTGCGGCCGGCCCATTCCGCCTGGGGCCGGGACAGCGTCACCCCGACCGCTCGCACGCCGTAGTGCTCGGCGGCGTGACGCACCAGCCCACCCCATCCCGCGCCGACGTCGAGCAGCCGCTGGCCGGGCTGCAGGTCGAGCTTGCGGCACACGAGGTCGAGCTTCTCCCGCTGCGCCTCCTCGAGGGTGGCGTCCTCGCGGTCGAAGACGGCGCACGAATAGGTCATCGTGGGACCCAGCAGCAGCTCGTAGAAGCGATCCGAGACGTCGTAGTGGTGGGAGATCGCCCGTGCGTCGCGCCGCTTGCCGTGGCGGACCGCGCCGCGCATCCAGGGCGGCGGCGCCTCCTCCGCGGGGACGGACGGGCGCCGCAGCATCCACCGTCGCACACTCCCCAGGAGCGCCCCCCAGGGGATCGGCCTGCGGCAGTGGTGAGCGAGCGCCTGTAGGGTCGAGTAGAGGTCACCGCGGAGCTCGAGGTCTCCCGTCACATACGCGCGCGCGAGCCCCAGCTCGCCCGGAGCGGTGGTCAGATACCGCAACGCCCTCGGCGAGCGCACCTCGACGACGCCCACCGCTCCCGCGCGCTCGACCGCGCTGCCGTCGTACGCGCGAAAGCCGACAGGTGCGCTGTCGTCAACCAGAAGACCGAAGATCTCAGCGAGCGTCCGCGCCATCTCGTCTCCTCTCCTACCTAGCCAGAGGCTACACCTCGCGACAGGGATCGGCCGGTGGCCCATGGGCAGGTACGCCCAGTTGGGTGAGCACACCCATGAAACGGCTGCGACCCCGCCGATGGCGGGGCCGCAGCGCTCGTGCTCCCGCTACCGGGGCGTCCGTGGGGAAGACGCTCCCGGCGCGGAAGGATTTGGTTCGGGCCTAGGCGCCAGCGCCGGCGGGCAGCGCGCCCCCGCCGGGCTCCCAGGTCGGCGCGTGAGGACCCCCGAGCGTCGGCACGTCCGAGGGGTACACCTCGTTGCCGTGGATCGCGTGATCGCCGATCTCCAGCTCCTCGTCCGAGAGCCTCAACGGCACGAATATGCCGATCAGCTTCAGGATGAGGAAGGTCATGATCGCCGTGTACGCGATCACCCACACCGCGGTCTCCAGCTGCCATCTGAACAGCGTCCAGCCGCCGCCGTAGAACACACCCGCGAAGTTCGGCAGCACTCCCGAGTCTTTCACCGGGAAGTACTCGATCATGTGATCGTTCGCCACCAGCCCCACTAACAGGCCCCCGCAGAGGCCTGCGATGCCATGGGTATAGATCACCCCCAGGGTGTCGTCCACCGACCGGAACATTGGCGCGCGGCTGAGGAAGCGGATCGACATCCACACGATCGTCGAGACGGTGATCCCGATGATGATCGCGCCCCAGCCGTTCACGAAGCCGGCCGCCGGCGTGATTCCGACCAGCCCGCAGATCATGCCGTTCACTGCCCCGATCAACGACGGCTTTTCGCGGAAGATGTAATCCCACGCGATCCACACCATCATCGCCACGGCCGTGCACACGTTCGTGTTCAGGACCGCCGCGGACGCGTTGTTACCGGCGTAGTAGGAGTCCCCGCCGTTGAACCCGTTCCACCCCAACCACAGGATGCCGGCGCCACAGGCCACCATCAGCAGGTTGTTGGGGGCATCGATCTCGCGATCTCGCTGCAACCGTGGTCCGATCACCGCCGCGAACACGAACCCTGAGATCCCGGCTGCGAGGTGGATCACGTACCCACCCGAGTAGTCGAGTGCACCGTGGGCCGCCCAGTATCCGCCACCCCAGATCAGGAAGGCGTTGACCGTATAGACCACCGTGATCCAGATCGCCACATAGGGAATCCAGGCCTTGAAGTTCACACGGCCCAGCACGGAACCCAACGCGAGGATCGGGGTGATCGCCGCGAATACGAACTGGAAGTACACGAGCGAGGACAACGGGAAGTGGAACGGCGGCCCCGTCGAGATCGACGGGATGATCGCCTGACTCTCCTCACCCACGTCGCTGAGCACGCTCCCGGGCTTGCCGAGGGCCGTGCCCAGGAACCCTTTGGCCCCGAACGTTCCGCCCCCGCTGTGCGCGATCGACTGGCCGAAGCCCATCTTGAACGCGAACAGCACCCACACGATCAGGGTGATGCAGAAGGCCACAAACGTGAGCATCATGCTGTTCACCGACCAGCGCTTCTGCATCACGCCGCCGTACAGGACCGCAAGGCCCGGCAGGCTCATCAGCCCCACGAAGGTAGCGGCAGTCATCTGCCACGCGTTGTCCCCTGGATTAAGCCAGCTTTGGTACGGCAACCAGGTCATGTGCCTCCTTTGTCTCGATATTGCCCAGCACGCACCCGCTCGTACGAAACCGCGGGCGGAGCGCCGCAGGCATATGAAAGCCCCGACGTACAACCCCGGGTAGGGCCACCCTGGCCAGATCTTCCGGCCGGGGTTTCGACATTTGTCTAGCCGGAGATCGGCGCTATTTGGAGACGTACGCGTAGCCCGCGCGCCGGCACGCGGCGGCCAGTTCCGGGCCGATCTTGCGATACCCGGCGGGCGAGGCGCAGATGCTCCTGGCTTCGGCGCCGCAGGCGTGCAGCCGGGCGCCGCCGAGGGTGCTGGCGAAGGTCACGCTGATGCAGTCCTTGCGGTCGGCCGGGGAGCCCCCGAACACCGCCAAGGCGCCGATCCCGAGGATCACGCACGCGACGAGCACTCCCACGATCGTCTTCTCACGCCTGCCCCAGCGCAGCGGCTGCGACAGCCGCCGCGACTGTTCGTGCATGATCATCACGGCTCGGTGGGCTGGAAGGACAGCGCCAGGGAGTTGATGCAGTAACGCTGGCCGGTCGGGTTCGGGCCGTCGTCGAAGACGTGCCCGAGGTGGCCCCCGCAGCGGCGGCAGAGGACCTCCGTGCGGCGCATGAAGAGGCTGTTGTCCGGTCGCAGCTCGACCGCCTCGGCGAGCGCCGGCTCGGTGAAGCTGGGCCAGCCGGTGCCGGATTCGAACTTCGCGTCGGAGCCGAACAGGCGCGCCCCGCAGCCCGCGCAGCGGTACTCGCCGGCGTCCTTGTTGAACACGTACTCCCCGGTGAATGGCGGCTCGGTGCCGGCGCGGCGCAGGACCTCGTACTGGCCCGGCGTCAGCTGCTCGCGCCACTGGTCCTCGCTCCTGTGGACCTCCCGCTCGGCGGTATCCATGTGCGGCACTGGTTCTAGCACTCCTCGGGTGCTCCGGTCACCCGTAGGGGACCGTCCCGACCACTGCACGGAGGTCGCCGACTGCTATCTTGATCTTTACGTTCACGTCAACTTCCTGCGACCAGAGGTGACGTATTGGCGACGGTAACGAGAACGAGGCCGCCGCTCCGTTCCCGGGGCCTCCCGCGGCCCGGACGGCCCGGCGGGGATGAGCACTATCGCTGGTGGGCGCTGTCCTGCACCAGCCTCGGGATGCTGCTCGCCGCCACCAACTCCGGCACCCTGATCATCGCGCTGCCGGACCTCGAGCGCTCCTTGCACACGAGCCTGCTGGCACTCGTGTGGGTGATCCTCGCGTACCTGATCGCCGCCACCGTACTGGTGCTGATGGCGGGCCGGCTCAGCGACCTGTTCGGGCGCAAGCGGGCCTACGTGGGCGGGTTCGCGCTGTTCGCCTTCGCGTCGCTCGGCGCCGGCTTCGCCGGCAACGGCACCGAGCTGATCCTGTGGCGGATCCTGCAGGGGATCAGCTCCTCGTTCCTGTTCGCCAACGCCGCCGCGCTCGTCACCGACGCGTTCCCCCGCGAGCAGCTCGGCCTGGCGATGGGGGCCAACACGATGGTGGCCGCGATCGGGCTGGTACTCGGCCCGGTGCTCGGCGGGGCGCTGGTGGCGATCTCCTGGCACTGGGTGTTCTGGTTCAACGTCCCGCTCGCCCTCGCGGGGGCGGCGTGGGGCGCAGTGGTGCTGCGCGAGCTGGCCAAGCCCGACGAGGTGCGTGGCTACGACGTGCTCGGGACCACCACGTTCGTGATCGGGTTCACAGGTCTCGTGCTGGGCGTCTCCAAGGGCGGGATCAGCGGCTGGCACAACCCCGTCGTGATCGCCGGCCTTGCGGCCGCCGCGGTGCTGCTGCCGCTGTGGATCGTGATCGAGCGCCGCTCGCGGGCGCCGATGCTCGACCTGACCCTGTTCCGCAACCGCCTGTTCGCGGCCGCCAGCGCCGCGGCGTTCATCAACGGCCTGGCGCGCTTCGCGCTGATGTTCCTGTTCGTGTTCTACTTCCAGGGCGCCCAGGGCGACTCCCCGATCGACGCGGGCATCAAGCTGACGCCGCTCGCGCTCGGGATGCTGGTGGCGTCCCCGCTCGCCGGGGTGTATGCCGACCGCCACGGCTCGCGGGCGCTGGCCGCGATCGGCATGGTCGTGACGGCCATGGGGCTGGCGGGCATGACGACGCTGCAGGTGTCGAGCGCCTATGCCGAGAGCGCCCTCTGGCTGGCGCTGGTGGGGATCGGCTCGGGGATGTTCAACAGCCCCAACACCGCCGCCATGATGGGCGTCGTGCCGGCCAAGCGCAGGGGGATCGCCGCCGCGGCCCGGACCCTGCTCCAGAACACGGGCGCCGTGCTGTCGATCGCGTTCGTGCTCGCCGTGGTCACCTCCTCGATCCCCAAAAGCACCCTGTTCGCGGTCTTCTCGGGGCTCGCGAAGGGCCTCTCGCCGGAGAAGCTCGCCCCCTTCATCTCGAACATGCACGTCGCCCTCTGGGCGCTGGCCGGTGTGTCGCTGCTGGGGGCGGGAGTGTGCCTGCTGCGCCCCTCCCACGAGTCGGCCGCCGCGCAGGGCTTTGGTGCACCCGCGACGGCCGCCCCACCGGCGAGCGCAGGTCCGACGGGCGCGCTCGCCGAGGGCTCGCAGGCGGCGGGACTGTGAGCGCCCGCCCCGCACCGTTGCCCGAGCAGGCGCCGGCCTCCGCCGGCGAGCAGCTGCGCATCGGGGACGTGGCCCGGCTGGCGGGAACCACCCCCCGGACGATCCGCTACTACGAGCAGATGGGGCTGCTGCCGGCGCCCAGCTCGAGGGCCGCAGGGTCCCACCGCACGTACTCGCTCGAGGAGGTCGAGCGGCTGCGGGAGATCATGCGCCTGAAAGAGCTGCTGGGTCTGTCGCTGGAGGAACTCGGCGCTCTGCTGGCGGCCGAGGAGGCGCGTGCGGCCGTCCGTGCCCAGCTGCGGCGCGAGGACGTCGACCCGGCGCGCCGGCGCGAGCTGCTGCAGGAGGCGCTCGGCCACATCGACCGCCAGCTCGAGCTCGTGCGTCGCCGCGCCGGCGAGCTGGCGAAGCTCGAGAGCGAGCTGTGCGAGACGCGCAAGCGGGTAAGACGAAAGCTGCGGGCGCAGGATCCCGAGCGCACGCCGCGGGCCGTGCCCGCACCCGACCCCAAGCACCGCCGAGCCCGATGACGATCGCCCAGGTCGAGCCCAGCCCCGCCGGCGTCCCCGGCGCGGTCTCCGACACCTCTGGTCTGCGGGCCGAAGAGCTGACCTTCGCGGGCAGCGGCGGCACCGCCGTGAACGGGTACCTCTCCTCTCCCGCCTCCGCGGAGAGGTGCGCCGGGATGATCGTGATCCACGAGGCGATGGGCCTCAACGACCACATCCGCGACATCTGCAACCGCCTGGCGGCGCTCGGCTACAGCGCGCTCGGCGTGGACCTGTACACGCGCGAAGGCGGTCCGCCGGCGCCCGAGGTCGAGGCGATCATGAAGCGGCTGTTCTCGATGTCCGACGAGACCGCCCGGGGGGACCTCGAGGGTGCGGCCGACCACCTGCGCGGTCTCTCCACCGCCAGCGGCCGAGTCGGGTGCATCGGCTTCTGCATGGGCGGGCGCTACACCCTTCTGATGGCCGTCAGCAGCGACCGCCTCGATGCCGCCGTGGACTGCTGGGGCGGGTTCGTCGACCGCGCCACCCCCGACGAGCGTTCCACACCCGAGCGCCCCACCCCCCCGCTCGAGCTGGCCGCGCAGCTGCACTGTCCCCTGCTGGCGGCGGTCGGGGCCGAGGACCAGAACCCCTCGCCGGCGATCGCGCAGGAGCTGCTCGAGCGTGCCTCGGCCTCCGGGCAGGAGGTGAGCGTGGACGTGTACGAGGGCGCCGGCCACGCGTTCCTGGCCGACTACCGCCCCACGTACCGCCCCGAGCCGGCGGCGCTGCTGTGGCAGCGGATCGTCCCGTTCCTCCGCCGCAACCTGCAGGAGGCCTAGTCGATGGACCGCAAGTGGTGGACCCTGATCGCCGTCTCCTTCGGCGTCTTCATGTTGCTGCTGGACATCACGGTGGTGAACGTCGCGCTGCCGGACATCCAGAAGTCGCTGCACTCCTCCTTCTCCGACATCCAGTGGGTGGTCGATGCCTACTCGCTGACGCTGGCGGCCTTCCTGCTCACATCGGGCTCGCTCGCCGACCTCTTCGGCCGCCGGCTCATGTTCGCCACAGGGCTCATCATCTTCACCGGCGCCTCGGCGCTGTGCGGCCTTTCGACGACCCCCGGGATGCTCAACCTCGCCCGCGCGGTACAGGGTGTGGGCGGCGCGATGATGTTCGCCACCTCGCTCGCGCTGATAGCCAACGCCTTCCGCGGGAAGGACCGCGGCACCGCCTTCGGGGTCTTCGGCGCCGTCAACGGGGCGGCCGTCGCCGTCGGCCCCGTCGTGGGCGGGGTCATCACCTCGGGGATCGGCTGGGAATGGATCTTCTTCGTCAACGTCCCGATCGGCGTCGCGGCGGTCTACGTGACGCTCACCAAGGTGGTGGAGTCGCGCGACCCCGACGCGAGGGGAGTCGACTGGGCCGGGCTCGTCACGTTCTCCGGGGGCCTCTTCCTGCTCGTCTACGCACTCGTCCAGGGCAACGTGAAGGGCTGGGGTTCGACCGAGATCGTCGGGATGCTCGCCGGCGCCGCCATCCTGCTCGTCCTGTTCCTGGTCGTGGAGCTCGCCCAGCGGCGTCCGATGCTCGACCTGTCGCTGTTCCGGCGCCCCGCGTTCACCGGGGCCAACATCGTCGCCTTCTGCCTGGCGGCGTCCTACTTCGCGATGTTCCTGTACCTGACGCTCTACATCCAGGACGTGCTGCACTACTCGCCGCTGCAGGCCGGCCTGCGCTTCCTGCCGATCACCCTGCTGTCGTTCATGGTGGCCCCCGTGGCGGGCCGTCTGAGCGTGCGCATGCCCGTCCGCCTGCTGCTCGGCAGCGGCCTGCTGCTGTGCGGGGCGAGCCTGCTGATGATGACCGCGCTCACCTCGACCTCGGAATGGACCTTCCTGATCATCCCGTTCGTGCTCGGCGGGGCCGGCATCGGCCTGGTCAATCCGCCGCTCGCCTCGACCGCCATCGGCGTCGTGCCGCACGAGCGCAGCGGGATGGCCTCCGGCATCAACGCGACCTTCAGGCAGGTGGGCATAGCCACCGGCATCGCCGGCCTCGGGGCAATCTTCCAGCACGTGATCACGAGCTCCACGACCACCGCGCTGCGACACGGCGGGGCGGCCCGCGAAGTGCTGGCAGCCGGCCACGGACAGCTCGGTCAGGCGCTCAGCTCGGGGGCGATCGGCGGGCTGCAGCACGCGATCGCACCGGCCGCCCGCGTCACGCTCGCCCACGCCTATCGGATCGGGTTCGTGGAGGCCTTCACGACGATCGCCGGGGTCGCCGCCGCGATCGCACTGATCGGTTCGGTGGCCGGCTTCGCGCTCGTGCGCAGCAAGGACTTCGTCGCCTCATACGCGCAAACCGAGGCTCCCGAGGGCGAGCCCGTGATGAGCACCGCCGGCTAGAGCCGCACGGGCCTAGCCGTGATCCTCATAGCCCGGACAGGACAGCACCGGCAGGCGCGGGTAGCGGGGGTAGGACGGGTCGCTCTTGGAGCGCTGGCACAGGTAGAACACCGACCCGCGCCGGTTTGGCACCTCGCGCCGGTGCACGCACGTCGCGCACAGCCCCACGCGACGCAGCTCGGGCGAATCGGATCTATCGGCCTCCTGGCTCACTTGTGCAGCCACGATAGGCGCCCGCCGGTACACCCCCGGCGGCCGGCGCCCGGGCGCGGTTTGGCAGCGGTGCGATAATCGTTGCTCAGACAACTATGACCCTTCCCCGATGACCACCTTCCGACGTCTGCTCGGCTTCCTCACCCCCTACCGGCGGGGGCTCGCTGCCTCCTGGGGGCTGGCGAGCGTGGCGATGGTGGGAACCGTGGTGCTGCCCGCGCTCACCGGCCACGCCGTCGAAGCGATCAGGCGGGGAGCGGCGGCGAGCCAGCACCACCAGGCGGCCGCTCGCGCGCACGAGCGCGACGTGCTGCTGACGCTCGCGCTGGTGATCCTCGCGGTGGTGCTGATCCGGTGGGGGCTGACGGTGTGGCGGCGGATGATCGCCGGGCGGGTGTCGCTGGGGGTCGAGTACGACCTGCGCAGCATGATGTACGGACAGCTGCAGCGCTTGGAGCTCGGCTTCTTCGACCACCAGCAGACGGGCCAGCTGATGTCGAGGGCGACGGTGGATCTGCAGGCGGTGCGCTTCTTCCTCGGCTACGGACTGGTGTTCATCCTGCAGTCGCTGCTGACGATCGCGCTGGCGGGCGCGGTGATGATCTACGTCAACCCGGGGCTGGGACTGATAGCGCTGATCCCGGTGCCGTTCGTGGTGGTGATCTCCTACCGCTACGGACGTCGTGCGCGGCCGGCGATCCAGGAGACGCAGCAGCGGATCGGCGAACTCACCGCGGAGGCCGAGGAGAACATCTCCGGCGTGCGCGTGGTGAAGGCCTTCGCCCGCGAGGACCGCCAGCTCGGGCGCTTCCGCGCGACGGTGGGCAGGGTGTTCGACCAGGCGATGCGGGTGACCCGCCTGGAAGCCCGCTACAACCCGGCGATCGGTTTCCTGCCCCAGCTCGGGCTGGCGGCCGTGCTGCTGATAGGGGGCCGGGCCGTGATCCACTCGCACCTCACGCTGGGCCAGTTCACCGCTTTCTACCTGTACCTGAACATGCTGATCAGCCCCATGCGCTCGTTGGGGGTCACGCTCAACCTCGCCCAGCGGGCGACCGCCTCGGGAGCGCGGATCTTCCAGCTGCTCGACCGTGAACCGCGGATGCGCGACCGCCCCGGTGCGCCCGAGCTGCCGCCGGGCAGCGGTCACGTGCAGCTGCAGGGGGTGACGCTGCGCTACGAGCCCGCCCACGACGAGCTCATCACGGCGCCCGCCACGCCGCTGCGGTCCGGGCGCACCGTGCTGCACGACATCGACCTCGACGTGCCGGCCGGCAGGACGGTGGCGATCGTGGGCCCCACGGGGTCGGGCAAGACCAGCCTCGTGGCGCTGATCTCGCGGCTGTACGACCCGAGCGAGGGCGAGGTGCTGCTCGACGGGGCAGACGTCCGCGAGGTGACCATCCGCAGCGTCCGTGGAGCGGTGGCCGTCGTCAGCGACGACCCCTTCCTGTTCTCGGCGAGCGTGGCCGAGAACATCGCCTACGCCCATCCCGACGCCACCCGCGAGCAGATCGAAGAGGCCGCCCGGCGGGCCCAGGCACACGAGTTCATCACGGGCCTGCCCCAGGGCTATGAGACCCAGGTGGGCGAGCGGGGCCTGACGCTGTCCGGGGGCCAACGCCAGCGCCTGGCGATCGCGCGGGCTCTGGTGTCGGACCCGCGGGTGCTCGTGCTCGACGACGCCACCTCCTCGGTGGACGCCTCCACCGAGCAGAGCATCAAGCTCGCGCTCGCCGAAGCGATGTCGGGGCGGACGACGTTCGTGATCGCCCACCGCATGTCGACGATCGCACTGGCGGACGAGATCGTGGTGCTCGACCACGGCCGCATCGTGGCCCACGGGGCGCACGCGGAGCTGCTCCAGAGCTCCCCCCTGTACCGCGATATCGTCGCCGCCGACACCCGGCCGGCGGTCACCGGCGCGGCCGAGCCCGACAGCCTCGGGGTGCTCACCGCCGGAGCGAGCGGAGGCGAGCGATGAGCGCGATGGGCACCGGCAGAGGAGGCCCGGCCGGCGGCGGGCGCGTCGGGCTCGGGCCGGGGATGCGCGGCGGGCAGTGGGCCGGCGAGCGGGCCTCGCGGGGCAGTCGCGGGCGCAACCTGCGTGGCCTGCTGGCTCTGCTGCGGCCGTACCGCCTGCGGGTGACGGCGATGCTGTTCGCGCTCGTGCTCGGGACGGCCGCCTCGCTGGCCCCGCCGCTGCTGGCGCGCATCGCGATCGACCAGGGCATCACCAAGCACAAACCCGAAGTGCTGCTGCTGGCGGTGCTCGCCTTCCTCGTCTCGGCGGTGCTCGTGTGGGCGACCACGCGGGCCCAGACCTACCTCGTCGGATGGGTCGGCCAGCGGGCGCTCGCCGACCTGCGGATCCGCATCTTCACCCACCTGCAACGCCAGCCGATCGGCTTTTACGAGAGCCGACCCGCAGGGGTGCTGATCTCGCGCATCACCAACGACGTGGAGGCGCTCGAAAACCTCGTCACCGACTCCGTGGTGACGCTGTTCCAGGCGGGCCTGATGCTGATCGGGGCGATCGGCGTGCTGCTGTACCTCGATCCGCTGTTGGCGCTGCTGACGTTCTGCATCGTGCCGTTCGTGGCCGGCGCCAGCATCTGGTTCCGGCTCGTCTCGACCGGCGCGTTCCGGCGCACACGGGAGACGATCGGCGGGATCACGGCCTATCTGCAGGAGACCCTGTCCGGCATCCGGGTGGTGCGCAGCTTCGGCCAGGAGCCCGCCCACAAGGCCCGCTTCGCCGAGCTCAACGAGGACAACCGCGAGGCCAACATGATCACCGTGCGCCTCAACGCCACCTACTTCCCGGCCGTGGAAATGATGTCGGGGGTGGCGCTCGCGCTGATCGTCCTGTACGGCGGCTACCAGGCGATCAACGGCCACATCACGGTGGGCACGATCGTGGCGTTCGTGGCCACGCTGTCGTTCCTGTTCGAACCGATCCAGCAGCTCTCCCAGCTGTACACCACCTACCAGTCGGGGATGGCCGCGCTGGAGAAGATCTTCGGGCTGCTCGACGTCGAGCCGACGCTCCAGGACGCCCCGGGGGCGCGGCCGCTGGGGCCGATCCGCGGCGACATCGACTTCGACGACGTCTCCTTCAGCTACCAGCCCCGCGCGGTGCGACGCCGGCGGCCGGATGCGTCGCCCGAGTCGGTGCCGGCGGAGCCCGCGCCGCCCCCGGCGCTGGCGCTCGAGCACGTCGACCTGCGGATCCCGGCCGGGCAGACGGTGGCGCTGGTGGGAGCGACCGGCGCGGGCAAGTCCACGATGGCGAAGCTGACGGCCCGCTTCTACGACCCCACGGCGGGACGGGTGCTGGTGGACGGGCACGACCTGAGGGAGGTCACCAGCAGCTCGCTGCGCTCCCAGATGGGGATCGTGCCCCAGGAGGCGTTCCTGTTCTCCGGGACGGTGCGCGACAACATCGCCTTCGGGAACCCCGATGTCGGCGACGACGAGATCAGCGCCGCCGCGCGGGCGGTGGGGGCCGACGAGTTCATCGCCGAGCTGCCCGACGGATACGCCACCGAGGTGGGAGAGCGGGGAGCCCAGCTGTCGGCGGGCCAGCGCCAGCTGCTCGCCTTCGCCCGCGCGCTGATCGCCGATCCCCGGATCCTGATCCTCGACGAGGCGACCTCCAACGTCGACATGCGGACCGAGACCAGGATCGAGAAGGCGATGCGCCGGCTGCTCGCCGGGCGCACCTCGATCGTGATCGCCCACCGCCTCTCCACGATCCGCCGGGCGGGCAGGATCGTGGTGCTGGACCATGGCCGCATCGTGGAGCAGGGCACCCACGAGGAGCTGCTGGCCGCGGGAGGACGCTACAGCGAGCTGTACCGCGACTGGGAGGTGCGGGCGGCGTAGGTCGCGTACGGCGCGCGTGCCGGGTCCGGCCGGAACAACGGCGAACCGGCGGCGGGCACCGTCAGGGCACGAGCAGCTCGAAGGCGTCGTCGACCAGGGTGTGGGTCTGCGCGTTGTACACCGACACGCGCCAGTCGCCCGGCCCCTCGCCCTTGACGGAGACCGTGTCGGGGCTCGGGAAGGTCCCGCCGGCGGCGGCGGTGGCGAGCGCCACGGTCTCCGGGTTGCCGGGGAAGTGCACCTCGTACTGGCCGGTTTCGCCTTCGATGCGGCGCGCTTCGATGACCCGCCCGCTGCAGTTGTAGGCCGTCGCCACGGAGGTGAAGCCTTCGGGGAAATGCGGGCCCGCAGGCACGAGCGCGAAGCCCTTCACCTGGCCCGTCTGGGAGGCGCAGTCGCTGCGGGTATAGCCCGAGGCCGGGACCGATCCCAGCGCGAGGGCGCTGCTGGCCGTGCTCGCGGTTTCGGCGTGGGAGGCGTTGGTGGCGCTCTCGGCGTTGATCGCGCTGGCCATGGGCACCGATTTGGCGAGCTTCAGGAAGATCCGGGTGTCGGTGGTTTCGAGCGAGTGGATCACGCGGGGGTTGAGCTGCTTGGTGGAGTTGACCAGGTAGTGCTTGGCCGCCAGCGCCCCGCCGCTCATCGCGAACACCAGCGCGAGCGTGGCGGTGACGTTCGCATAAGTGAGATTCCGCCGTAGCGCCTTCATCGCCTCGCCTCCCGTCGCGTCGGCCTGCCCAAGCCCGATCCCGGGCGCCGGGTGAGCATAGGCGCTCGCCTGAGGCCCCGCGCCGCCTCGCGGGCCATCTCGCCGGCGAGGGCGCCTAGCGGTAGGCCGCGTTGATCAGCTCCTGGGCATGCGCCGGCGTGACGCCCAGGTCGCGCGCCAGGCTCGCGGCGGCGGCACTCGGCTCGAGGCTCCCCGCCGCCACGAGCACCCATCCCGGCTTCGGCGGCTTCGCACGGGCCTGGCCGGCGCCTGCCTGAGCCGGTGAGGCACCCGCGGCGAGCGTGCCCGCCGTCAGCAGGATCGCCAGGCGGCGCATGTGCGTGGCCACCTCACATCACGCCCGCCACGGCGGGGGCGGAGATCTCGTCGCGTTCGCCTTCTCTCGGCAGGACCGCGGCGAGCTGGGAGTGCGGGTGTCCGTGGGGCTTGGGAGGCGCCGCCGCGGGAGCGGCCGTGGCGGTGCCCGGGAGGAGCCCCGCGAGGGCCAGCACCGAGGTCACGGCCCCCACCGCGAGGACTGCGTTGGTCTGCTTGCTCGTGTTCATGCAGCGAGCGTCGCGCCTGCGCATGTGCCCGGGCTTTCGCCCGTGTCGGAGGCCCCTGAGAGTCGGCTGCGGCGTTCCCGTGACGGGCGGGGACAGTGAGGATGGCGCGGGCAGCCAACTCCTGAGGGGTGGATATCGGCGCCCGCGCCATCCTGGCCGAGGGGACTTCGTCCGGAATCGGGGTGGGTTCCCAGACGAGCGCCCGCATCCGGTGAGCGCCTGCTTCCCCCGAGCGTTGAGAACGATATGTGATCGCGCGGACGACCCGGTGGGTGGTTTCTACGGCACCCGCAGGGGAAAATCCCCCTCGAAGCGGGTTCCCGGGTGCGTGGTGACCCTACAGCGAGGCGTTGCCGCCCAGCGAGGCCTCGAGCGCGGCGGCCTCCGCCTGGGAGACCGGCTGGCGCGAGGGAGCCGGTGCCGTGTCCCCGAGCGCGGCGAGCATTTCGTCGATCTCGGCGTCCTGTGCGATCAGCACGATCGCCGAGCACCCCTTTGGGATCCCCTCGCGGAGGCGTTGCGCCAGCTCCTGGGGCTCGTGCTCGCTTTCGCTGGGCGTGGCGGTCCCCGCCTGCGACCCGACGAGTCCTCCCACCAGCAGTCCCACGGCGATCCCGACGGGACCGATCAGCACCCCGATCAGGCCGCCGGCGACGGCGCCCTCCCCCGCGCCCTTCTGCGATATGTGGTCGGTCTCATCGACGTCCAGGTAGTGGCCCGCGAACATGCCCCGCAGCAGCAGGTGTCCGCTGCCGTGGTGCTCGACCAGTCCGATGTCCTTGGACCAGCGCGCATCCGGTCCGGCGCGATCACGGGCTTCGGCGAACTTGACGCTGGCGGCGTTCTCCCCGTGGAAGGAGACGACGACCGATTCGAGTCCCATGGCCGCAATCTACCCCAGCGCCGGCGGCGCCGTCCGCCGGGCGGACGGGGCGACCTGGGCTCACACGGGAAGCCGCGGCCCGAGTGCGCGGTGGGACCCGGGGGCTGGCAAGATCAGGTGTGCGCCGCCGACCCGCCGGAGAGGATGGAGCTTGCCGGGCGCCCGTCCATCTCGAGGCCGGCCCAACACGACCGCAAACGCCGGGAGAGAGCATGAGCGATCAGCCGAAGGACGCAACCGAGTTCACCCGGAGGGCCAACCAGGCGCTGCTGGGGAAGCTCCCGTTCGACTACACCAAGGACTTCGAGGACGCCGCGCGCGGCTACATCGCGCCGCTGAAGGACGACGGCAGGGCCGCGGTCTCCAAGAGCGGGCGCGTGGTGTACGACGGCGGCGCGCTCGACTTCGTGGGCGACGAGGATCCCGCGCCGGACACGGTCAACCCGAGCCTGTGGCGCAACGCCAAGCTGATCAAGAAAGGCGGCCTCTTCAAGGTCGTCGACCGTCTCTACCAGGTCCGTGGGCAGGACCTCTCCAACCTCACGATCATCGAGGGCGACACCGGCCTGATCCTGATGGACCCGCTGGTGTCTCCCGAGACGGCAAGGGCGGCGCTGGAACTGTACTTCGAACACCGACCGCGCAAGCACGTGGTGGCGATGATCCATTCACACAGCCACGTTGACCACTACGGCGGAGTGAAGGGGGTGATCGACGAAGCCGACGTGAAGGCCGGTCGCGTGCGGGTGATAGCTCCGGTCGGGTTTCTGGAGGCAGCCGTGGCCGAGAACGTGCTCGCGGGCACCGCGATGAGCCGTCGCGCGACCTACCACACCGGCGTGCTGCTTAGGCCGGGTCCGAAGGGCCACGTCGGCGTAGGCCTCGGGATCGGCGCCTCGATGGGAGCGGCGACGCTGATACCGCCGACCGAGCACATCACCGAGACCGGCCAGAAGCTCGAGATCGACGGACTCACGTTCGAGTTCCTGCTCGCACCCGACACCGAGGCGCCGGCCGAGATGCACTGGTTCGTGGAGGAGCTGGCGGCGCTCACCGCCGCCGAGAACTGCTGCCACACGCTCCACAACACCTACACGCTGCGCGGGGCCCCCACCCGTGATCCCCAGGCGTGGTCGCAGTACCTCAACGACACGATCGACCGCTGGGGTGATCGCACGGAGGTCCTCTACGGCATGCACCACTGGCCCGTGTGGGGCAGGGAGGACGTGCTGCGCATGCTGCGCAACGGCAGGGACGCATACAGGTACATCAACGACCAGACCCTGCGACTCGCCAACCACGGCTACACCCCGGTGGAGATCGGCGAGATGATCGAGCTTCCCGCGGAACTGAACCGTGACTGGAACCTGCGGGGCTACTACGGGACGGTCAACCACAACGTCAAGGCGACCTACGTGAAGTACCTGGGGTGGTTCGACGGCAACCCGGCGCACCTGCACACGCTGCCACCGGAGGAGGGCGCCAAGCGCTACGTGGAGCTGATGGGGGGTGCGGAGAAGGTTCTCGAGGAGGCCCGCAGGGCGTTCGACGAGGGCGAGTACCGCTGGGTCGCGGAGGTCGTCAACCACGTGATCTTCGCCGACCCGTCCAACAAGGAGGCTCGCGCCCTGCAGGCGGACACGTTCGAGCAGATGGGCTACCAGGCTGAGTCGGGAAGCTGGCGTGGCCATTTCCTCACCGGCGCACAGGAGCTCCGCGTGGGCACGCCAGATCTTCCGTTCCCGGGAACCGCGACCCCCGATTCCGTGCGGGCGATGAGCCTCACGCTGCTGTTCAACTACCTCGCGATGCGCCTCAACGGACCGAACGCCGGCGACAGGGAGATCACCCTGAACATGGTTTTCTCCGACACCGCGGAGAAGGCCGTGCTGGAGCTCCGCAACGGCTCGCTGAGCCACTCGCTCGACCGCACCGCGGCGAAGCCCGACGTGACGGTGACACTCGAGCGCGAGTCACTGAACTCGGTGATCATGGGAGAAGCCGACCTGCTCGAGCTCGCGGGCAACGGGACGATCGGGGTGGAGCCGGATGTGTCCCCGCTGGCGGAGCTGGTGGGGTTGCTCGACACGTTCGAGCTGTGGTTCAACATCGTCGAGCCGTAGGACCGCGTCTACAACCCGCAACCGCCGACCGGCGGCCCGCGACCCGCGCCCCCCGACCGGCGTCCCGCGGCGTCCTGCGACCGGCGCCCCCCGACCGGCGTCCCGCGACCGGCGTCCCCCGACCTGCGTCCCGCGACCGGCGTCCCGCCCACGTCGAAAAAGAGGGGCCCCGGAATCCTCCGGGGCCCCTCCGTCTTCCTTGACTGTCACGCCATCGGCCGGTGCGGCCGAGCGGGACGGGCTACCTCGCCTTTGCTTTCACTTCGAATGCCGGCTGTGCGTACTTCCAGCATTTGCCGCTGGCTCCGAACGAGCCTTCCACCCCGCCGCAGGCGGCGACGCTGTAGACGGTGGTCTGGAAGACCTGTTCGGGGAGCGGGTCCGAGCCGACCGAGGGTCCGGTCGGGAGTTCGACCCATTCTTCACATTCGTGGGTTGTCGGATTTTCTTTGTTGCAGTGGTAGCTGACGTTCACGGTCACGTTCAGCGAGTTCTCTGGGCCTTCTTCGCCGGTGGGCTGGGCGCCGTAGGTCTCGGTGTTGAACGCGAGGTCGATGATCGCCGTGTTGGGCAGTGTGGCCGTCGGCAGTTTGAAGGTGATGTTGTGGGCGATAGCGAACGTACATTCTTTGCCGTAGCCTTTGGTCCACCCTTCGTCCGGACAATGCGGCGATGCCGATGGTCGGAACGGGATCTGGAATTCATGCGTCACCTTGGTGACGATCGGGCCCACGGTTTCACCGGGCCCCGCTTCGTAGATTTCCAGCGTGATCGGCCACGTGAAGGTGGCGCGACCATTCGATTTACACGTCGCATCGAAACCCGTCTGACAGGCGAAGCTGAGCAGGTTCGCCACGACCGTCGGGCTGTGACGACTGGTACCGGCGAATGAGACCTCACCGCCGAACGCCGAGGTGCCACAGCACTCGAAGCCCTCCGCACCATCCAGCTGGTGCCTCGCGGGCATGTTCTTGTAGATAGTTTCCGCTCCCGCCGACCCGGCCATGACACCCATGGCCGCGCCCGCCACCAATAGGACGGCGGCCAGCCAGGCCACCGTCGAACTCCTTTTCGTGCTCATTGTCTGTTCCTTCCTCTCATAGCGTCGTCCCTGGCCCCTGCGCGCGTTGTGCCGCCCGCTGCCAGTCTCCGCTCATTACGCCTTCGTACAAGCGTCCCCCGGAAACCCCCTTCCGACGTAGGCAGCACGGAATACTAACCCCACGGCCCCGCAAACGCATTCTCGGCGGGCACCGGAACGCGACGGTGCCTGCGGCATCGCTCCCCCAGCGTGGGTCAGGCGGCGGCCGGGGACGCACGAACGCCCCGGTATCTGGAACCGCACCCGCGAGGTAGGAGCCGTCCTCGCCGAGGCTCTAGGAGCTGCACTTGTGGAGGCCGAGACCGAGCGCCAGGCCCTTGTCCTGCGCCTGGACCTTGCTCAACGTGGTCACTGCGCCTTCCGCTGCGGCACGTTCGTGATTCGCGAAGGCGATTGCGACGTTGTGCAGATCCGTTGCTTCCTCTGAGAATCCGGTCACGAGCTTGGCGACCCTCGCCGAATCCTCCGGCGCCACTGGCACCGCGACGAATTGCTTGTCGCCCGCACGCGCGAGGGCAACAACGTGTTCCAGGATCGACACTCGTTCCGCTTCGGCTACCGTGCTCGAGCTGCTTTCCAATGCGCCAAAGCGGGCTTTCAGGGGTGCCTCCTGCGCGAATAGATGGGCGCAGATCGCATCCGCCTTTGCGACGAATGCGGCATGTGTTGGCACCGTCACCCCGGCCGGCGCGTTCCGCACAGTCGGAACATGACCCGACGAACCGCAGCCGGCGAGCACCACCAAGATCACGGCGATGATCAGGACTCGCACGCCGCGGGACCCTAGCCCACATCGATGTGTCGCGGGAACGCGTGCGCCTGGCGTCAGTTCCAACGGTGACATTGCCCTAGACCGCATGGTGGGCGGGCCGCGGAGGAATCACCAAGACGGCCATCGCGCTTGCCACCACGACTGGCACGAGGAGTCCCGGAACGCACGAACGCCCCGGTCTCCCGGGGCGCACGTGTACTCCGGGACAGGGACTCGAACCCCAATCTCCCGGACCAGAACCGGGCGTCACTGCCAATTGGACTATCCCGGACAGCGATTCGAGCCAAGAATAGCCAATCGGGGCGACCGCTCAGGGGCGTTGGTGTGCGCCGCGAGAGGTCTCGCGCCCGGCGGGCCGCTTCAGATCCGCGCGGGCCGGCTTCAGCTCCGCGCGGGCGAGGTTCAGATCCGCGCGGGCTGGCTTTCGGGCGAGAAGTAGGCGGTGACCGCCTCCTCCAGGCCCGGGTCGAGCACGAGCAGCACCTCGTCCCCGGATTCGATCACCGTGTCGGCCTTCGGTACGAAGCCGGCGCCTCCGCGCAGCACCGAGATGATCAGGCTGCCCTCCGGTAGGGGGATGTCGACCACCTTCTGGCCAACCGCGGGTGCCTCGTCGCTGACCTCCAGCTCGATGATCTCCAGGCGCTCCTCTTCGAGGGCCAGCAGATGCACGAGTCCGTACCTGGGGACCTCGTGCTCGATCAGGCGCAGGATCAGGTCGGTCGCGGACACCGCCGGCTGGATCCCCAGGAGCCTGAAGTGGTCGTGGTTGCGGGGGTTGTTGACGCGGGCGATGATCCGGTCGCAAAGGTACTTCTCCTTGGCCACCTGGCACACGAGGATGTTGTCCTCGTCGTCCCCGGTGACGGCGATCACCAGGTCGGCCCGCTGGATCCCGGCCCGCTCCAGGATCCACAGCTCGGTCGCGTCCCCGTACTGGACGGCGTGCTCGAACTCGTCCTCGTTGGCGAGGTAGCTCGCCCTCGAGGACTCGATCAGCGTCACCTCGTGGCCCTTGGCGATCAACTCCCGGGCGAGGTTCCTCCCCACCTTGCCGGCGCCGGCGATGATGGCATACATTCCTACGCCGCCTCCGGCGTGAGTGCCAGTTCGAACTCCTCGATGGCCTGCTTGGTGGGGCAGATCGTCCTCAGCCCCTGGCCGTCGTACCAGTCGGCCCGCGCGGGGTCCATCACGCGCACGATCACCTTCTCGACGCCGAAGCGCCGCTGCGCGATCTGGGAGATCACCAGGTTGGTGTTGTCACCGGCGGTCGAGGCGATGAACACGTCGGCCCGCTCGATCCCGGCCTCGATCAGCGCGTCGGTCTCGAGCGCGGTCCCGACCGTGAATTTGCCTTCGGCTTCCTCCCAGGTTTTCGTCTGGCCCGCGTCCAGCCGCTCGTGCGAGAGCGGGTCGGTGTCCAGTACCGACACTTCGTGCCCCGCCGCGAGCGTGGACTTGGCGAGCGCCGAGCCGACACGGCCGGCACCCACGATCAGCACGAACATTGCGCCCCCACTGAGGCCATAAGCGGAGATTAGACGATGGTGGCACCGACTCACGAGTGCGCGGACGCCAGTGCCGACGCCGGCCTTCAGGCGTCGAGGCCGAGGTCGGCGAGGGCGTTGGCGAGCAGGAAGTACGCGTCGAGGCGAACCACACGTCCGTCGCGGATCACGAACACGTTGGCTCCGGGTGCGCGGGCGCTCTCCTCGAGCCCGACCCCGCTCCCCCTCCCCCGACCCTGTGCGACCAGGCTCACCAGCACACGCTCCTCGTCGATCCGGCGGTACTCCAGGGCTTCGACGCGGTAGTCCTCCCAGGCGCTCAGAAACGCTCGCCAGCCCTGCCCCATCGCTTCCAGGCCACGGTGGACCTCGGCGCCGGGTTCATCGACCATCACGTACTCGATGTCCGGGTGGGCCCACCACACGCTGCTCCAGTTGCCACGTTCCCAGTTGGCGTAGATCGCCCGCACCAGCTCGAGGTTGTCCACGCCCGATCCCCTCTCCTCGACGGGGTCCCGTCAGCCCCTCTGCACCCTGACGTGGTTCACCGGGTCCCCCTGGGTGGCCTCCTGGCGGGCCCGCGGGGAGACCCGGCCTCAGGTGATCAGCGGGATGATCAGGATCGCCACGATGTTCGCGACCTTGATCATCGGGTTGATGGCCGGTCCCGAGGTGTCCTTGAAGGGATCCCCGACCGTGTCCCCGGTGACCGCGGCGGCGTGCGCCTCGGAGCCCTTGCCCCCGAAGGCACCGTCCTCGATGAGCTTCTTGGCGTTGTCCCACGCGCCACCGCCGGCCGTCATCATCACGGCGAAGAAGAAGCCCACCACGATCACGCCGATCAGCAGGCCTCCCAGCGCCTGCGTGTCGATCAGCCCCACGATCAAGGTCAGGCCGATCGGCAGCAGCGACGGCAGGATCATCTCGCGCTGGGCGGTGCGGGTGACGATGTCCACGCAGGTGGCGTAGTCGGGCTCTTCGGTGCCCTCCATGATCCCGGGGTGCTCACGGAACTGGCGGCGCACCTCCTCGACCACGGCGCCGCCGGCCCTACCCACCGCCTCCATCGACAGCGAGGCGAACAGGCACACCATCAGCCCGCCGATCAGCAGGCCGATCAGCACCGGCGGTTCGTTGATGGCGAAGTTGGTGATGTGTCCGGTGTGGGAGATGAGTTCTTCGCGGAAGCCCGCGAACAGCACCACCGCTGCCAGCACCGCGGAGCCGATCGCGTACCCCTTGGTGACCGCCTTGGTGGTGTTGCCGACGGCGTCGAGCGGGTCGGTCACGTTGCGCACCGCCTCGGGCAGGTCGGCCATCTCGGCGATCCCGCCGGCGTTGTCTGTGATCGGACCGAACGCGTCGAGCGCCACGATCAGACCGGTGAGCGAGAGCTGTCCCATGACCGCGACGCCGACGCCGTAGATGCCCACGAAGCCACCGCCGGCGAGCTTCCACGAGCCGAGCACGCCGAGCACCAGCACCAGCGCCGGCAGCGCCGTCGCCTGCAGCCCCGAGCCGAAGCCCTGGATGATGTTCGTGGCGTGGCCGGTGATCGAGGCTTTGGCGGTCTTCTTGACCGGCGAGAAGCGGGTCGAGGTGTAGTAGTCGGTGATCACGAACAGGCACGCGGTCACGGCGATGCCGATCAGCGAGCACAGGTAGAAGTCACCCCAGCTCGGCGTCTGTACGGGCGCGCCGGCGGCCTTGTAGGTGAGGTTGTCAACCATCCAGTAGGTGATCGGGGCGAACGCAGCCGCGGCGATCACCCCGGACACGACCAGTCCCTGGTACAGCGCCCGCTCGACGTTGCCGGCGCGCGAGCGCACGGCGAAGGTGCCGATGATCGAGGCGATGATCGCGGCGCCGCCCAGCAGCAGCGGATACAGGGCCACGCGCGTGGCCTCGTGGAAGGTGAGCACGCCGAGCAGCATCACGGCGACGGCCGTGACGGCGTAGGTCTCGAACAGGTCGGCCGCCATCCCCGCGCAGTCGCCGACGTTGTCGCCCACGTTGTCGGCGATCGTCGCCGGGTTGCGGGGGTCGTCCTCGGGGATCCCCGCCTCGACCTTCCCCACGAGGTCCGCGCCCACGTCGGCGGCCTTCGTGAAGATCCCGCCTCCGAGCCTCGCGAACACCGAGATCAGCGAGCCTCCGAAGCCGAGCCCGACGAGCGCGTCGACGGCGGTCTTCTGGGAGTCGTTGAAGACGGCGGTGAGCAGCCCGTAGTAGCCGGCGACGCCGAACAGCGCCAGCCCCACCACCAGCATGCCCGTGATGGCGCCGCCCCGGAAGGCGGTCGCGAGCGCCGGGGCGACCCCGCCGCGGGCCGACTCGGCCACACGGGCGTTGGCCCGCACCGACACGTTCATGCCGATGTAGCCCGCCGCGCCCGACAGCACGCCCCCGATGGCGAAGCCGCAGGCCACCGCGATGTTCTGAACGAAGATCAGCGCGACGAACAGGACCACCCCGACGAGCGCGATCGTGGTGTACTGGCGGTTGAGGTACGCCCGGGCCCCCTGCTGGACGGCCCCCGAGATCGCCTGCATCCGCTCGTTGCCGGGCGAGAGCGCGAGCAGGGACCGCGTGGTGAGGAGCCCGTAGGCGACCGCGCAGGCCGCGCATACGAGGGCGATGACGACCCCATGGTTCGTCAGGAAGCTGCTCAAAAGAAAATCCTCCGCGGTGTCGGTTTGCTCAGCCGCGCGAGGATGTCGCGCGCACGTTCGTCATGGCCGGACTGCTTGCTGGCGCAACCAGGGCCCGGTCAAACGCGGGCGCAGTCTATCGTGCCGCCCCGCCGTACGCCGGTCCACGGGGCGCCCGGCGCCCCTGTCTGCAAGCTCATTTGCCGGGCACCCACAGCCGCCCGGAGGACTCGGCCGGTCCGGGCCTGCGCTGCTCGGAGCCCTCCGGCCGGGGCCCGCCCGGCTCCCCACCGGGCGCACCGCCCCCCTCTCCGCCGCCGCCGGTCCCGCCACCCCGGTCCTCGCCGGAGCCCTCATCACCGCCGGAGGCAGACGCGCTACCCGCGGCGCCCGTGGGCGCGGACGCGGCCGCCGCGGGTCGCTGGATCTCCTGGGCATAGGCCATCTGCAGTCGCGAGAGGGCGTCCCGCAGCGGGGGCAGCTCCTCGGGGATGCGCCGCTCGAGGATCTCGAGCATCCCCCGCACGGCGTCGATCGCGTCGCGCACCTGCTCGAGGTCCTGTCCCCCGGCGCCCTCGGGCGGTCCCTCGCCCGGCGCGCCCTCGCCCGGCGCGCCGAGCTTGCGGGCGCCGAGGTTGAGGATCGAGATCGTTGCCTGCGCGATCAGGTCGGTGGTCGTGATGCGGCTCAGTTCCGCCTCGTAGGCGGCCCTCATCTCCTCCTCGGTGGGCTCGCCGCCCGGAGGGGCCTGGCCCTCGAAGCCCCCGGCCGCGCTCAAACCCTCACCACCTCCGTGTAGGTCTGCCGGGTCTCCTCCACCGAGGCCGCGAAGACCTCCTCGCGGCTGGCTCCGGCGGCGATCATCCGATTCTGGCGCTGGGCCCCGTTGAGCTCCGGGAAGGCCAGCGAGATGCCGAGCTCGGAGCGCACCGGCTCGCTCCAGGATGCCAGCCGCTCGATCGCCGAGCGGGCGGGGAACTCCTCGGCGCGCTCGATGTCGATCAGGTGGCCGTCCATGCCGTAGCGGATCGCCCGCCACAGGTTCTCCTCCACCAGCCGCCGGGGCGGCTCGGGCAGCGGCAGGCCTTCGTCCTCGTCGCGCAGCGCCTGCGCGATGCACGACACCATCAGCGACGCCAGCGCCTCGGACTCGGGCGCGGTGGCCTGGGCGTCGCAGATGCGCAGCTCGACCGTGCCGAACGCGAAGTGGGGTCTGATCGACCACCAGATCTGGGTGAACTCGACGATCGAGTTGGTGCGCACGAGGAACTCGATGTACTCGCGGTAGGCGCCCCAGCTCCCGAACACGTCGGGTATGCCACAGCGGGGGAAGCTCTTGGTGAATGCCTGCGTGCGGGCCGAGTGCAGGCCGCTGTCGCGCCCGTCGAGATACGGCGAGTTGGCCGACACCGCCAGCAGCAGCGGCAGCACCGGCCGCAACCGGTCGCAGACCCGCACCGCGCGCTCGATGTCGCGCACGCCCACGTGCACGTGCAGGCTGAAGGTGTTGTTGCGCCAGGCGACGTATTTGAGTCCGTCCTCGACGCGGCGGTAGTGCTCGGTGTCGATGATCGGCTGCTTGCGGTAGTCGGCCCACGGGTGGGTCCCGGTGGCGCCCAGCGACACACCGTGGGCCTCGGCGAGCGCGAACAGCCGCCGACGGCGCTCCCGCTGGCGGGTGATCGCGTCATGAAGGTCCTCGCCGGCGCCGGAGATGATCTCGATCTCCGAGGAGATCAGCTCGCCCGTGACCGCGTCGCGCAGGACCTCGTCCTCGAGGGACGCAGCCTTCAGCTCCTCGAAGCGCGGCACCATGTCGTGGGTGTCCGGATCGAGGATCGAGAACTCCTCCTCGATCCCGATCGTGAGGTCCGTGCTGTGGGCGAAGGTCTGGGCCGCGCGGTCTAGGTCGATGCTGCTCATCGGAGCTGGCCGGAGAACGGTGCCTAGGTCAGATAGAAGTACAGCGCATACAGCAGGTCGACCGCGGGGCTCGAGGTGTGGACGGTCACCTCCGGAGGAACGTCGAGAAGCGACTCCGAGTAGTTGAAGATGATCTTCACGCCGTCCCGGACGAGCTCGTCGGCGAGTCCCTGGGCCGCGTGCGTGGGCACCGCCAGCACCCCCACGACGATGTCCTCGTCCTCCACGAGCTGGCTCAGTTCGTCGATGTGTCGCACGAGCTGGTTGCCCACCTGCGTGCCCACCTTGGCGGGGTCGCTGTCGAAGATCGCGACCACCCGGAAGCCGTGGTCGGCGAAGATTTCCGAGGAGGCGATCGCCTTGCCGAGGTGCCCGGCGCCGATCAGCGCGATGTTGTGCTGGCCGGCCGTCCGCAGGATCTTGCGGATCTGCGACACGAGCGCCTCGACGTTGTATCCCACGCCCCGCTTGCCGAACTTGCCGAAGCCGGACAGGTCGCGTCGGATCTGGGTGGAGTTCACGTGCGTGTAGTCGGAGAGCTCCTGCGAGGAGATCGTCTCCTTGCCCATCTTCTTGGCCTGCGTGAGCACCTGCAGGTAGCGCGAGAGGCGAGCTGCCACCCCCAGGGACAGCCGGTCGTTTGAGCCGGGGGCTCCATCCCGAACCTGCTCCACGGCGCCGCTGATGGACTCTCCATAGTTCATCGCCGTGACTCTAGTCGCTCTCGCAACAGGGGCTCGTCCACGAAATATTCGCACAGCTCCTCGCCGTCGAGCGTGATCACCGGTATGCGCTCGAAATACGCCCGGTGGAGGCTCTCCTGCTGGCGGATGTCGCGCTCCTCGAGCTCGAAGTCCAGCTGCGGCTGCAACGCCCGCAGGGCATCCATCGCCTGCTCGCACAGGTGGCAGTCGGGCTTCGAGTAGACGGTCACCAGCGCCACCCCTACAGCTCCCCGGGCCGCTCCCCGCTGGCGTACGCGTCCAGCGACAGGTAGCGCGGGTAGTCGAGGCGCTCGCCGTAGCGCGCGGCGCTGGCGATCATGGCGGCGTTGTCGGTGCACAGGGAGCGTTCGGGCACGTGCACCTCGGCGTCGAGCTCCTGTAGACGCCGGCGCAGCTCCCCGTTGGCCGCCACCCCTCCACCCACTGCCAGGCGCTCGCACCCCGTCTGCGCCAGCGCGCGCTCGGCGCGCGACACCAGGCTCTCGACGATCGCCGCCTGGTAGGAGGCCGCGAGGTCGCCCGCCCGCCGTTCGCGCTCCTGCTCGGAGAGCTCGCGCAGCCTGTACAGCAGCGATGTCTTGATTCCCGCGAAGGAGAAGTCGAGCCCCTTCGCGAAGGCGGCCCGCGAGGGCGAACGCCCGCGCCCGCGCTCGCCCGGGGAGCCGGGGAACGAGAACGCCTCGGGATCCCCCCCGGTCGCGAGCCGCTCGAGCGCCGCACCTCCCGGGAAGCCCAGCCCGAGCATGCGGGCGCCCTTGTCGAACGCCTCTCCGGCGGCGTCGTCGAGCGTGCTGCCGAGCACCTCGAAGCCGTCATGCGACTCGACCCGGGCCAGCAACGTGTGCCCGCCGCTGGCGATCAGGCACACGAACGGCGGCTCGAAGGGCCCGCCGTCCCCGCGCACGAAGTTCGCCGCCACGTGTCCCTGCAGGTGGTCGACGGCGGCGAACGGCAGCTCACGAGCCGCCGCGATCGCCTTCGCGCTCGACAGCCCCACGAGCAGCGCCCCGATCAGGCCCGGCCCCCGCGTGGCGGCGACGAGGTCCACCTCGCCGAGCTCCGCATCCGCCCTCGCCAGCGCCTCGTCGACGACCGCGTCGATCAGCTCGAGGTGGTGGCGGGAGGCGATCTCGGGGACGACCCCGCCGAAGCGCGAGTGCTGCTCCTGCGAGGAGATCACGTTCGAGCGCATCGTCCCGTCGCCCTCCAGGACCGCCGCGCACGTGTCGTCGCAGCTGGTCTCGATCGCGAGGATGCTCACGGCGGTGAGGCGTTGGGCACGTCCTCGAGCGACCCCGCGAGGGTGGCTGGTGTGCGCCACATGACGAGCGCGTCCTCCCCGTTGTCCTGGTAGTAGCGCCGCCGCAGCCCCGCCGCGCGGAAGCCCTCGCGCTCGTACAGGTGGATGGCGACGTGGTTGGAGGGCCGCACCTCGAGCGTGAAGCGCGCGCGCTCGTCGCCCACCCGCTCGTACAGCTCGGCCAGCAGCGCGGAGGCCAGTCCCACGCGCTGGTGGTCGGCGTCGACCGCCACGTTCATCACGTGCCACACGGTGTCGTAGCGCGAGCAGATCAGATAGCCCACCAGCCGCTCCCCTTCGACGGCGGCCAGGCAGATTCCCGAGCTCTTCGACAGCTCGAGCACGAACATCGCCAGCGACCACGGCGTCGGGAACACGCGCCGCTCGATCGCCGTCACCTGGGGCAGGTCGGGGTAGCTCAGGCGCCGGATCTCGATCCCGGGCGGCAGCGGGCTGGGCGTCTGTGAGAGGGTCGGCTCTGTCATCGGCGGTGTCGGTGGGGATCGGCTGTCTCGCGTGCGCATGGAGCGCCTAGGCGCCCTCCAAGGCTAGCTCCGCGTCGGGCCTGCGCACGTAGTCGGGCAGGATCCCGCCCTCACCGGAGGGCACGGCAGCGCGCTCGCCGAGCGCGCAGATAGCGGCGGCGGTGACCAGGTGAAGCCGCGAGCCCTCCTCCGCCACCTCGACGCCCGCGTCCCGCAGCAGCTGCGCATAGCGCACGGCCCCGTCGCCCACCGCCAGCGGGCGACCGCCCCCGGGACCGTGCGTGCTCGCCGCCAGCTCGGCCACGAGCTCGGGCGCGAGCGCGGAGGTGTCGAGCAGCCGGCGCGGCACGCCCCCGGCCCTGCGCTCGTACAGCGCCGGGAACACCTCGCCCCGCCGAGCGTCGATGACCGCCAGTGCCAGCCCGCGCGCCTCGCGACCGTCCTCTGCGGCCGCCGGATCGGGCGCCTCGCGGCCGTCCGCCGTTCCCGCGGGGCCTCGCGCCCCGCCGGCCTCCGAGTCCGCGCCGGGGTCCTCCAGCACGCCGTACGCCAGCGCCTGCAGGCTCGACACGCCGACGAGCCCGATCCCCCGCGAGTGGGCCAGTCCCCGGGCCGTGGCGACGCCCACACGCAGGCCCGTGAAGGTGCCGGGGCCGACGCCCACGGCGATGCGCCCGATGTCGGTCCAGGAGCCACCCGCCTCCTCGAGCAGCCCGGCGACCATCGTGAGCAGCCGCGTCGCGTGGCCGGGATGGGCGTCCCGGGGGGGGTCGTCGCGGCGTTCGAGCACGGTCCCGTCCCCGAGCCGCAATCCCGCGGCGGTCGCCGTTGTGGAGGTGTCGAGGCCGAGCACGATCAAGCGGAGCGCTCCCCGCGGTCGTCAATCTCGAGCTCGCGGCGGTCCACCTCGACCCCACGGCCGTCCACCTCGACCCCACGGCCGTCCACCTCGACCTCGCGGCCGTCCACCTCGACCCCGCGGTCGTCCACCTCGACCCCGCGGTCGTCCACCTCGACGTCGCGCTCGTCCACGCCGCGGTGGGTGATCGTCACACGCATGCGCGCGCCCGCGAACTCGGGCGCGCCGTCCTCGGGCCACTCCACGAACGCGATCCGGCCCTCGCCGAGATAGTCGTCCAGCAGGTCGGGATCCTCCCCTTCGAGCGAGGCGACCCGGTACAGGTCGAGATGCGACACCGTAAGGCCTGCAGCCACATAGCGGTTTCCGATCGTGAACGTCGGACTCGTCACGGGCTGGCTCACGCCGAGCTCGCGGGCTGCGCCCCGCACCAGCGTGGTCTTGCCCGCGCCGAGTTCTCCCTGCACGAGCACCACATCCCCCGGCGTCAGCTGCCGCGCGAGCTCCGCCCCGAGGGCTTCGGTCTCGCGGGCACATGAGCTGCGCACAGTGCGGCTCGGCACATCAGGAGCCTAGAGCGAGCCCGACGGCGGGGATCCCGGGGCGGGCACAAAAAAAGACCGACCCGCGGGAGAATGGGGGGCGCGGGCCGGTCGTTACTCCTGGAGGGATGGAGACAGGACCTTCATCGGCAGTCCCTGCAAACGACTTTAGGGACTGCTGGACAGGGTGATTCGCCCTCACCCCGGAAAGTCCTGCAAATAAACGCGATTTGCGCTTTCAGGAGGGCCGAAATTGCGTCCAGGATCGGACTGGACAGCCCCTAGAACAGGCCCAGCTGCTGGGCGGTCTCCGGCTCGGCGCCGGCGCCGTCGGGCTCCGGCGGCTCGGGCGCCCGTCCGCCTGGCGCCGGCCGGGTGATGCGCGGCCCGGTCTCTGCGGCGTCGTCCGCGGGCAGCGGCGGGGCGTCGGGCGACTCGGAGTCGGGCGGGCCGTGGGGCGAGTGTACGTTCGGGGCCGAACGCACCCCGTCGGGCGGCGTGGGCTGCTCGGGCGGTCCCAGCTCCAGCAGCTCGGGGATGCGGGCGAAGTCTTCCCGCAGCGTCTGCAGCATCCGCGGCGTGTAGAGGGCGGCGGCCGGGTGGTAGATCGGGTACAGGCGCACGGCCCGGGCGCCGAGCATCGTCACCTCGGGCCGGCCGTGAAGGCGGGTGATGCCCGTCGGGTCGCCCCGCAGCAGCTTCGTGGAGAAGTTGCCCAGCGTGCAGATCACGGTCGGCTCGATCAGCTCGACCTGGCGCAGCAGGTACTCCTGGCAGTTCTCGATCTCCACCGGCTGGGGGTCGCGGTTCCCCGGCGGGCGGCACTTGAGGACGTTGCAGATCCACACCGATGCGCGCTCGAGCGAGATCTCCTCGAGCAGCTGGTCCAGCAGCCGGCCGGCACGCCCCACGAACGGGAGGCCCTGCTCGTCCTCGCTCGCCCCCGGGGCCTCCCCCACGAACATCAGATCGGCGTCGGCGTTGCCCGACCCGAACACGACGGTCTTGCGCGTGGCGGCCAGCTCGGCACAGCGCTCGCACGAACGGGCCTGCATCAGCAGCTCCTTCAGCGACTCCCGTCGCGCGGCCGCGGCTTGCGGCTGGGCAGCCATCGACCGGATGCTAGTCCCTGGCCCTGCGGGCGCGCCCGCCCGGGGTGGGGCATGATCTGGTGGTGAGCGATCCGTTGGACCACGCACTGCTGGCCCCCTTCGACGCGGTCGTCGTGGGGCTGCCGCTGGAGGCCGACGCGCACGTGCGGGCGGGGGCCCCCGTGGTGGTCCTTGAGGCGATGAAGATGGAGCACGAGGTGCTCGCCGAGGTCGACGGGGTGGTCCGCGAGGTATCCGTGGCGGTCGGCGAAGCCGTCCAGGAGGGACAGCTACTGGCGACGCTCGAGCCCCGAACCCACGCTGCCGAGGCACCCGAGGCGCAGCCCGACGACGAGCCGGAGGGCGAGCGCGCTGACCTGCGCACCGTGCGCGAGCGCCACGAGATCGGCCTCGACCCGGCGCGGCCGGAGGTGGTCGCGCGCCGTCACGAGCACGGGCGGCGCACCGCGCGCGAGAACCTCGACGAGCTCGTCGACGAGGGCACGTTCGTGGAGTACGGCCCGCTGCTGTTCGCGGCCCAGGAGCGCCGCCGGAGCCGCGAGGAGCTGATCGCGCGCACGCCCGCCGACGGGCTGGTGGGGGGCGTCGGCGACGTGGACGGCCGCCCATGCGTGGTGATGTCCTACGACTACACCGTGCTGGCGGGCACGCAGGGGATGCGCAACCACGCCAAGAAGGACCGCTTGTTCGAGGTGGCCGAGCGGCGGCGGCTACCCGTGGTGCTGTTCGCGGAGGGCGGGGGTGGACGCCCGGGCGACGTCGACATGCCGATCGTCGCCGGGCTCGACTGCCGCGCGTTCGCGCTGTTCGCGGGCCTCAGCGGCCTGGTCCCGCTCGTCGGCGTGGCCGCCGGCTACTGCTTCGCCGGCAACGCCGCCCTGCTCGGGTGCTGCGACGTGGTGATCGCGACCGAGGACTCGAGCATCGGGATGGGCGGCCCGGCGATGATCGAGGGCGGCGGCCTCGGCGTCCACCACCCCTCCGACGTCGGGCCGATCGACGTGCAGTGGGGCAACGGCGTGGTCGACCTGCGGGCGCGCGACGAACGCGAGGCGGTGGCATTGGCGAGGCGCTACCTGTCGTACTTCTCGGGTCCCTCCGAACCCGGTGCGCTGTCGGATCCCGAGCGGTTGCGTGCGCTCGTGCCCGAGCAGCGCAAGCGCCGCTACGAGATCCGCGACGTGGTCAACGAGCTGTTCGACGAGGGATCGGTGCTCGAGCTGCGCGGCGGCTGGGGACCGGGGATGGTGACCGCGCTGGCGCGCCTGGAGGGCCGCCCGCTGGGCGTGATCGCCAACGACGCCGCCCATCTCGGCGGGGCGATCGACGCGGAGGCGGCCGACAAGGCGGCGCGTTTCCTGCAGCTGTGTGACGGCTTCGAGCTTCCCGTGCTGTCCCTGTGCGACACGCCGGGGTTCATGGTGGGGCCGGCCTCGGAGCGGACCGCGACGGTCCGCCACTTCGCGCGCATGTTCGTGTCGGGGGCGAACGTGTCGGTGCCGATCGGGACGATCGTGCTGCGCAAGGGCTACGGCCTGGGGGCCCAGGCGATGGCCGGCGGGGGCTTCAAGGCGCCGCTCTTCACGGTCGGGTGGCCGACCTCGGAGTTCGGCGGGATGGGCCTCGAGGGAGCCGTGCGGCTGGGGATGCGGCGCGAGCTCGACGCGGTCGAGGACCCGGACGAGCGCGAGCGCCTGTTCAACCAGCTCGTGGCGGCCGCCTACGAGAGGGGCCGCGGCGTGAACATGGCCGCCTATGGCGAGATCGACGACGTCATCGACCCGGCCGACTCGCGCCGCTGGATCGCGACCCTCTTCGACGAGCGCGCCCTCACCTGGTGGGAGCGCCCCGGCAAGAAGCGCCCCAACATCGACGCCTGGTAGCAGCCCCGGCCGCAGCGCCCGGATCCCGCTTGCGAAGCCCGGAATCGGGGGTATCATCCCGGTCGAGGCGGCCACCGGAGCTCCTCCGGGGCGGACCTCGAGGAACACGTGAAGGACCCCTGGCACACCGCGCGCCGGTATCCATCCTGGAACTGGACCCCAAGCCGATGAGACCCCCGATCTCCGTAGCGAGCGTCCCCTGATGAGGACGCTGCGAACAGTTGCCGAGCTGCGTGCGGCGGTGTCCTCTGGACGTGCCCGTGGGCTCTCGATCGGCCTCGTGCCGACGATGGGGGCCCTGCACGAGGGCCACCTGGCGCTGCTGTCGCGGGCACGCGAGGAGTGCGACCTGGTGGTGGTGTCGCTGTTCGTGAACCCTTCCCAGTTCGACGAGCAGGCCGACCTCGAGCGCTACCCCCGCGATGAGGCGCGCGACGCGCGGCTGGCGGCGGACGCCGGCGCCGACGTGCTGTTCGTCCCCACGCCACGGGAGGTCTACCCGAACGGCTTCGCCACCACCGTCGAGGTCGCGGGCGTGAGCGAGCCGCTCGAGGGCCGCTCACGGGGGGCGGCCCACTTCCGCGGTGTCGCCACCGTCGTCACGAAGCTGCTCTGCATGGCACTCCCCGACGTCGCCTACTTCGGGCGCAAGGACGCCCAGCAGCTGCTCGTGATCCGCCGCCTCGTCGCAGACCTCAACCTGCCGGTGAGGGTCGCCGCCGTCGCCACCGTGCGCGAGACCGACGGACTCGCGCTCTCGAGCCGCAACCGCCTGCTGAGCGCCGGCGAGCGCGAGCAGGCCCTGGGGATCCCCCGGGCGCTGGCGCGTGCACGCGAGCGCGTCGACGGCGGCGAGCGCTCGGCCGCGGCGTTGCTGGACTGCGCCCGCGGGGTCCTAGCCGACCACCTGCTCGAGGTCGAGTACGTGGCGCTGGCAGACCCCGACACCCTCGCCCCGCTGAGCGAGCTCGACGGCGAGGGCCTGCTGCTGATCGCCGCACGCGCAGGGCGCGTGCGGCTGATCGACAACGAGATCGTGGGCCACCTGGCCCGCCAGTCAATCCACGAGGGCGAGGTGGCGACCGCCGTTCGTTGACAGGCGGCGTCAACCGGCGCCCGGATAGGAGTCCCCCATGTCAAGCCACCCAGCAATCCGAACCCCCGCCGACCCGGTGCGGCTGCCGATGACGCTGCCGCTGCTGGCCGAGAAAAAGCACCTCGGCGAACCGATCGTGATGGTCACCGCCTACGACTACCCGAGCGCACGGGCGGCCGAGGCCGCGGGCGTCGACCTCGTGCTGGTGGGGGACTCGGCCGCGACCACCGTGCTCGGCTACACCGCCACGACACCGGTCGAGCTGACCGACATGCTCGTACTCACACGCGCCGTCCGCCGCGGCCTCAGCACCCCGCTGCTGGTGGGCGACCTGCCGTTCGGCTCCTACGAGGTCTCCGACGAGCAGGCGATCGCGACCGCGATGCGGATGGTCAAGGAGGGCGGTTGCGAGGTCGTCAAGCTGGAGGGCGGAAGCGAAGCCCCGGCCAGCCGCGCCCGCGCGATCGTGGGAGCAGGCATCCCGGTGATGGGCCACGTGGGCCTCACCCCCCAGACCTCCACGGCGCTCGGCGGCTGGAAGGCCCAGGGGCGCAACGCACGCGCCGCGGCGAGGATCGCATCCGAGGCGCTGGCTCTGCAGGAGGCCGGATGCTTCGCGATCGTGTTCGAGGCGATCCCCAGCGCCGTGACCGAGGAGCTGATGCCCCTCATCGAGATCCCGGTGATCGGCATCGGGGCGGGTCCCTCCACCGACGGCCAGGTGCTCGTGTTCCACGACCTGCTCGGCATCCGCGACGGGCTCGGACCGCGCTTCGTCAAGCGCTACGCCAACCTGCAGGCGCAGATGAACGAGGGCGTGGGCGCGTTCGCGGAGGACGTGCGCACCCGCCGCTATCCGGCGCCCGAGCACACGTACTCGATCGACCCCGAGGAGCTGGGCGAGCTGCAGGAGCTGCTGGCGCTGCGCTACAGCTCCTGAAGGGGCTCGCCCCAGCGCTCGACGAAGGCGAAATCCTCCACCGGCCGGCGGGACAGGCGGCGCGGCCAGGGCTCGGCGCGGTGGCCGACGCCGATGTGCGCGGCGAGGATCACCTCGTCGGGGATCCCGAGCAGCTGCCGCACGGCCGCCTCTGCGGGAACCAGCAGCGTGGTCATGGCCGCGCCGAGGCCCTCGGCGCGTAGCCCCAGCAACAGGTTCTGCACGAACGGGTAGATCGAGGCGCCACCGACGATGCTGGCGCGCGGAAGCTCCGCGTCGGTCACGGCGAGGTCGTCGAGGCGCACCCCCACGACCAGGTGCAGCGGCACCTCTCCCAGCTCGCGGGCGTACAGGTCCGCTCCCTCGATGCGGCGCCGCAGGACGGGGTCGGCGCCGGGATCCTCGAGCACGGTGTCCATGCCCAGCGTGCGCAGGTAGGCGCGCCAGTGCGGGAGGTACATCTCGCCCAGCTCGCGGCGCAGCTCGGGGTCCTCGACCGCGATCACCCTCCAGCCCTGGCGGTTGCCTCCGCTGGGCGCGAAGCGAGCGGCGTCGAGCGCGCGCAGCAGCGCGGCGCGGGGTACCGGCTGGTTCGTGAAGCCCCTCGTAGTGGGGGCGCAGCGCATCGCCTCGTACAGGTCCATCGCGCCGCGGACGCTACCCGTATTCGATCCTTCGCAGCACCGTCGCCGGGGCTCCAGCGGCGATCGAGAAGGCGGGGACGTCGCGGGTGACGACGGAGTTGGCGCCGATCACGCAGCGCTCGCCGATGGTCACCCCGCTGGTGACCACGACGTTGGCCCCCAGCCAGCAGTTGGAGCCGATGCGCGTTGGGCCCTTGCTGGTGAAGCCCTGCCAGGTGACCGGCAGTGACGGGTCGTCGAAGCGGTGGGCGGCATCGGACACGAAGCAGCCGTTGGCGAGCATGCAGTGCTCCCCGATCTCCACGAGCTCCTGGGCGGCCACCATCACGCCCATGTTGAGGAAGCTCCCGGCGCCGATGCGCACGCGGGCGCTGCCGGGCGCGGTGATCCACACCCCCGGCTCCAGCAGCACGCCGGGGCCGAGCTCGAGACGGCCCTCGCGCAGCGCCTCGAGCACGTTGCCCTGCACCGGCCAGCGCACGAACGCTTCACGGCGCATGAACTCCCAGTGGATCCGGGCGCGGTTCCAGGGCAGCGAGCCGCGCTCGTACCAGCGCCACTTCTGCGCCCACAGGCGCAGCCGCCCCGCGAGCGTGTGCGCCATCGCGGCCTAGGCGGCTACCTTCGCGCGGCGCCTGCGCGGAGGACGCCCGTTGCGGGCACCGGCGGGGGCGAGGATCGCGGCGAGGAACTGGCCCGTGTGCGAGGCGGGCTCCAGCGCCACCTCCTCGGGCGTGCCGGTGGCGATCGCGATGCCGCCCTCCTCTCCCCCCTCGGGGCCCATGTCGATGATGCGGTCCGCGCACTTGATCACGTCGAGGTTGTGCTCGATCACGACCACGCTGTTACCGGCGTCGACGAGCCGCTGAAGCACCTCAAGCAGGCGCTGGACGTCGGCGAAGTGCAGCCCGGTGGTCGGCTCGTCGAGGATGTACAGCGTCCTGCCCGTGGCCACCTTCGACAGCTCGGTCGCCAGCTTCACGCGCTGGGCCTCGCCGCCGGAGAGGGTCGTGGCGGGTTGGCCGAGGCGCACGTAGCCCAGCCCGACGGCGTCGAGTGTCTCCAGCCGGCGGCGGATCTTCGGGATGTGCTCGAAGAAGCGCAGCGCCTCCTCCACCGGCATGTCGAGCACGTCCGCGATGCTGCGACCCTTGAAGCGCACTTCGAGCGTCTCGCGGTTGTAGCGCTTGCCGTGGCACTGTTCGCACGGCACATACACGTCGGGCAGGAAGTGCATCTCGATCTTGATCTGGCCGTCGCCGCGGCACACCTCGCAGCGCCCACCCTTGACGTTGAAGCTGAAGCGCCCCGGCTTGTATCCGCGCGCACGGGCCTCCTGGGTCCTGGAGAAGAGGTCCCGGATCACGTCGAACAGGCCCGTGTACGTGGCCGGGTTGGAGCGAGGGGTGCGTCCGATCGGCGACTGGTCCACGGCGATGATCTTGTCGAGCTGCTCCAGCCCGTGGATCGCGCGGTGGCTGCCGGGACGGCGCCGGGCGCGGTGAAGGCGGTTGGCGACGGCCTTGTAGAGGACGTCGTTGACGAGCGTCGACTTGCCCGACCCGGACACGCCGGTGACACACGTCAGCACCCCCAGCGGGACGTGCACGTCGATGTCGCGCAGGTTGTGCTGGGTGGCGCCGAGGATCTCGATGTAGCCACTCGGGGTGCGCCGCTTTGTCGGCGTCTCGATCGTGCGCTTGCCCGCCAGGTACTGCCCGGTGAGCGACTCCGGCACGCGCTGCACCTCCTCGGCGGTGCCCTCCGCGACCACCCACCCGCCGTGCTCGCCGGCGCCGGGCCCGAGGTCCACGAGGTGGTCGGCGGCACGCATCGTCTGCTCGTCGTGCTCGACCACGATCACCGTGTTGCCGAGGTCCCGCAGCCGTTCCAGGGTCGCGATCAGCTTCGAGTTGTCGCGCTGGTGCAGCCCGATCGAGGGCTCGTCGAGGATGTACAGCACGCCCACCAGCGAGGAGCCGATCTGCGTCGCCAGGCGGATCCGCTGCGCCTCTCCGCCGGACAGCGTGGACGCGGCCCTGTCCATCGACAGGTAGCCGATCCCGACGTTGTCGAGGAACCGCAGCCGCTCGGAGATCTCACGCAGGATCAGCCGCGCCACATGGCGGTCGGTCTCCGACAGCTCCACGTCCTCCAGCCACTGCAACGCCCTGCGCGCCGACAGCGCGGTGAAGTCCTCGATCCGGGTGCCCGCCACCAGCACCGCCCGCGCCTCCGGCCGCAGGCGGGCGCCGCCGCACTCGGGGCACGCCCGCAGCGACATGTACTCCTCGATCTTCTCTCGCGACCACTCCGAGTCCGTCTCCCGGTAGCGGCGCTGGAGGTTGGGGACGATCCCCTCGAAGCGCGCGGCGTAGGAGCGCCGGCGACCGAAGCGGTTGCGGTAGGTCACCTGGATCGGCTCGCCCCCGGTCCCGTGCAGGAACACGTCCCGCTGCTCCTCGGGCAGCTCCTCCCAGGGCGCGTCGAGGTCCACCCCGTACTCCTCGGCGATCGCCTCGGTCATCTGGGCGTAGTAGTTGGACGCGCTCGACGCCCACGGCGCGATCGCCCCTTCGCCGATCGACAGCGACGGGTCGGGCACCACCAGCTCGGGGTCGATCTCCATCATCGAGCCGAGACCGGTGCAGTGGTCGCACGCGCCGTGGGGGGAGTTGAACGAGAACACACGCGGCTCGAGCTCGATCAGCGAGGGCCCGTGCTCGGGGCAGGCGAAGCGCTCTGAGTAGGTGAACACGGTGCCCGCCGGCGGGACCTCCCCGGGGCGGATCTGCCCCGACGGCGCGCGCGTGCCCTTCGCTCCGGTGGCGTGGGAGCCGTCAGACTCGGCGGAGTCCCTGCCTGAGCCTACGATCTCGATCTCGACCAGCCCCTCGGCGCGCTGGACCGCCGTCTCGATCGAGTCGGCCAGGCGCTTGCGCAGGTCGTGGCGCATCACGAGCCGGTCCACGACCACCGAGATGTCGTGCTTGTAGCGCTTGTCGAGCACGATCGACTCCTCGAGCATGCGCACGCGGTCGTCGATCTTGACCCGGGCGAAGCCGTCGGCGCGCAGCTCGTCGAGCAGCTTCCCGTACTCGCCCTTGCGCCCCCGCACGATCGGGGCGAGCACCATGAAGCGCGTGCCGTCGCCCAGCTCCATTACCTGGTCGACGATCTGCTCGGCCGACTGGCCAACGATCGGGCGCCCGCAGATCGGGCAGTGGGGCTTGCCCACGCGCGCCCACAGCAGCCGCAGGTAGTCGTAGATCTCCGTCACCGTCCCGACCGTCGAGCGGGGGTTGCGGGAGGTGGTCTTCTGGTCGATCGAGATCGCTGGCGAGAGGCCCTCGATCGAGTCCACGTCGGGCTTGTCCATCTGCCCGAGGAACTGGCGGGCATAGGCCGACAGCGACTCCACGTAGCGTCGCTGGCCCTCGGCGTAGATGGTGTCGAACGCGAGGCTGGACTTGCCCGAGCCGGACAGCCCCGTGATCACGACGAGCGCGTCGCGGGGCAGGACCACGGAGATGTCCTTGAGGTTGTGCTCGCGGGCGCCCGAGACGCGTATCTCGTTCCCCGCCGCTGTGTGGGTGCCGGCCGTCATCGCCGGATTGATTCTATAAATGCGAACAGGCGTTCGCCCCGGCCATTTCCGCAGGGACCGGGCGCGGGCGCCGCCTCAGCCCTCGACGGCGGCGTAGACCTCGTCGATCAGCTTGAGCCGGTCGGGGAGTTCGAAGTTCTCGGCCAGGTAGCGCTCGGTCTCGGCCCGCGACTCGCCGTTGAGCGCCATGTTGAGCGCCACCAGACGCGCTCCATCGATGTCGCCGGGGACGGCCTCCTCGCCCGCCTGTGCCGCCGGCTCAGGCTCGGCGGCGGATGCCGGCGCGGCCTCGGCAGCCGCCGGCTCCTCGTGCGCCGGCTCCGGCGCGGGCGGCTTGTCGGCGCCACCGCCAGCAGTGGCCGGCTCCTCCTTCTTCGCGGGCGCGGCGGGGGGGGCGGCGGCGGTCGGGGCCGGGGCGCCCGTCGTGCCGCGCCCGGACGCGGCGTCGTACAGCTCGTGCATGCCGGTCTCGACGGCAGCGAGGTCGCTCGCGAGCCGGCGGGCGCCGGCACGCAGGCTCTCGACCAGGGCGCCGACCTCGCTCTCCATCGAGCCGACCCGTTCGAGCAGCCCGGAGGCAGCCTGCTCGACCGCGGCCACGTGCGCGCGGGCGCGCTCGAGTGACTCCTCGCGGTTGCGGTCCGCGTCGCGGTCGGCCTCTTCGCGGACGGCGCGGGCCTCCTCGAGGGCGTTGTGCTCGATGTCGGCGGCCGTCGCCTCGGCCGCCTCGAGGATGGTCTGGACCTGGGTGGCCGCAGAGGACGCGAGCGACAGGTCGGGGGACCCGTGGGCGGCGGTCCGCTGTATGTCCTCGAACTCGCCCGCGAGGGCCCTCAGGTGCGCGTCGACCGCGTCGGGGTCATAGCCCCGGCGTCCGATCGGGAAATCCTTGCGTTCGATTGCCTGTCGGTCGAGGTCCAAGGCGGGGGAATCCTAGGCCATCTCGCTGGCCGGGGTCTCGCGCCCGGCTGGAGCGCGCTGCGAGTGTACATCGATGTCGCGCAGGTCGCGCCTCAGCTCCCGAAGCTCGTCCCGCAGCTGGGCGGCGTACTCGAAACGGAGCTCCTCGGCGGCCGCCAGCATCTCCTCCTCGAGCTCCACGGCCATCCGCTCGAGCTCGTCGCGGGGCATCTCTCCCCCGCCCCTGGCGGCCCTGGTCCGCGTCGAGCGGCGGCGCCCGCGCGGCACCTTGGACTCGGCCTGCAGGAACTCTGCGATGTCGGAGATCCCCTTCACGATCGTGGCCGCCGTGATCCCGTGCTCCTGGTTGTACGCGATCTGGATCTCGCGGCGGCGGTCGGTCTCGGAGATCGCCGCGCGCATCGCACGGGTCTCCTTGTCCGCGTACATCAGCACCGTTCCCCCGACGTTGCGGGCGGCCCGGCCGATGGTCTGGATCAGCGAGGTCTCGCCGCGCAGGAAGCCCTCCTTGTCGGCGTCGAGGATCGCCACCAGCGAGACCTCGGGGAGATCGAGCCCCTCGCGCAGCAGGTTCACGCCGACGAGCACGTCGTACTCGCCGAGGCGCAGGTCGCGGATGATCTGGATCCGTTCGAGCGTGTCCACCTCCGAGTGCAGGTAGCGGGTGCGGAAGCCCATCTCGAGCAGGTACTGGGAGAGGTCCTCGCTCATCTTCTTGGTGAGCGTCGTCACGAGCACCCGCTCGTCGCGGTCCACGCGGGCGCGAACCTCGTTCATGAGATCGTCGATCTGGTTGGCCGTCTCGCGCACCTCGACCACGGGGTCGACGATCCCGGTGGGCCTCACGATCTGCTCCACGACGCTCGTCGAGCGGGTTCGCTCGTACTCGCCCGGGGTGGCCGACACGAACAGCAGCTGGGGCGTGATCGAGAGGTACTCGTCGAACGTCTGGGGACGGTTGTCGAGCGCGCTGGGCAGGCGGAAGCCGTAGTCCACGAGCGTCTGCTTGCGCGAACGGTCCCCCTCGTACATGCCGCCGATCTGGGGCACGGTCTGGTGGGACTCATCGATGAAGCACACGAAGTCCTCGGGGAAGTAGTCGATCAGGCAGTACGGCCGCTCGCCCGGGGCCCGCCCGTCGAGGATCCGCGAGTAGTTCTCGATCCCCGAGCAGAAGCCGACCTCGCGCAGCATCTCCATGTCGTACTGGGTGCGCTGGCGCAGGCGGTGCGCCTCGAGCTGCTTGCCTTCGCCGATCAGTTCCTCGGTGCGCTGCTCGAGCTCGGCGCCGATCGCTTCGACCGCCGCCTCGATCGTCCCCTCCCTGACGTTGTAGTGCGTCGCCGGCCAGATCGCCACGTGCTCGAGGTCGTCGGCGATCAGCTCGCCCGTGAGCGGGTCGAAGTGCTGCAGGCGCTCCACCTCGTCGCCGAACATGCTCGCCCGGAAGGCGGTCTCGGCATAGGCGGGGAACACCTCGAGCGTGTCTCCGCGCACGCGGAACGTGCCGCGTGAGAGCACCGAGTCGTTGCGGGTGTACTGGATCGAGACCAGTTTCCGCAGCAGCGCGTCGCGGTCGACGGTCTCGCCGCGCTTGAGGATCTGCATGTTCATCTCGTAGGTCTCGGGGGAGCCGAGGCCGTAGATGCACGACACCGACGCCACCACGATCACGTCCCGACGCGCGAACACGGCGGCGGTGGCGGCGTGGCGCAGGCGATCCACCTCCTGGTTGATGGCCGAGTCCTTCTCGATGTACAGATCGCGGCTGGGGACGTACGCCTCGGGCTGGTAGTAGTCGTAGTAGGAGACGAAGTACTCGACCGCGTTGTCGGGGAAGAACGTGCGGAACTCGTTGCACAGCTGGGCGGCGAGCGTCTTGTTGTGGGCGATCACCAGCGCCGGGCGCTGGACGGCCTCGATCACCCCCGCCATCGTCATCGTCTTGCCGGTGCCGGTGGCCCCCAACAGCGTCTGGAAGCGCTCGCCGGCGTCCACGCCCCGTGCGAGCGCCTCGATCGCCTTCGGCTGGTCGGCGGTGGGCGTGAAGGCGGGATCTAGCTTGAAATCTGGCATCCGTCGCGGGTCCCCTGCAGGTTAGCCGCCGGGCGGCGCGTTCACGCGATGCCGGTCGGCCGCCGGACCGCGCGCTCGGGCGATGCCGGGTCGGCCGCCTGGGGGCGCGCTCGGGCGATGCCGGGTCGGCCGCCTGGGGGCGGCCTCAGGCGATGCCCAGCTCGTGGGCGTAGTCGCTGCGGTAGACGTGCTCGGCGTCGAGCACGCGACGTACATATTCACGGGTCTCGGGGAAGGGGATTTCCTCGATCGAGAGCCGGCGTCCGTCAGCGTCGGCGTGGGCCACCCAGCGGTCGACGTTGGCCAGGCCCCCGTTGTAGGCGGCCAGCGCCAGCACCACGTTGCCGCCGTAGTGGTCGAGCAGATAGCGCAGGTAGTAGCTGCCGTAGGCGACGTTCACGCTGGGGGTGGCGAGGTCGCTCGAGGTGAACGACCGCCCGCCCGACAGTTTCGCGAGGTAGTAGGCGGTTTCGGGGAGGATCTGCATCAGTCCCTCGGCGCCCGCGGAGGACGGCCGCGGTTCGAATTTCGACTCGCAGTAGATAACCGCCGCGATCAGCGCCGGGTCGAGCTTCTTTTCGGCGGCCTGTGCGCGGATGATCTCCGTGTCCGCCAGCGGCAGGTTGTGATCGCGGTCCCCCTCTCCGAGCACGACGAGCACGAGCGTGCCGCACAGCAGCACAGCTCCGAGCACCAGCCATGTCCCGAGCACGCGCTGACTCATCGCCGGTCTAGCTTGTCAAGCACCTCCGACAGCTGGCGGGCCAGATCCTGCTCCGTGCCGTCGTTGCGCACCACGAAGGTAGCGCGCTGCGCCTTCTCCTGCTGGCTGAGCTGGCGCGCGTCACGCTCGTCGAGCAGCACCTGGCCGCGGGCGGCCGCGCGCGAGCGGCGCAGCGACTCGTCGGCGAGCACCGCGATGGTGGCGTCGTAGCCGTCCTGGAGGCCCGCCTCGAACAGCAGCGGCACCTCCACCACCGCCGCCCGGGGAGACGGCCGCTGCGAGCGGGCGCGCTCCAACCACGCCCCGATCCGCTCCCCCACCAGCGGCCAAACCAGGCCCTCGAGCCAGGCCCGGTCCTCCGGGGTGGCGAACGCGCGGCGCGCGAGCTCGGGCCGGTCGACCTGTCCTCCGGGCGCGACCTCGGGCCCGAAGCGCCCGCTCAGAGCCCCCACCACCTCCGGGCTCCAGTACAGCTCGTGGACGACGTCGTCGCTGGAGATCACCTCGGCTCCCAGCTCCCGCAGCGCTTGCAGCGCAGTCGACTTGCCGGCGCCCATGCCGCCCGTGAGGCCCACGAACGGGACCGCGGCGCTCATCGCAGCGGCCCACGCGGGCGGGCGCCTTCGAGCAGCCGCGCCGTCTTCTAGTCCTGCTGTGCGGGGTCCGCCGTCAGCTCCGGCTCGGCGGCTGCGCCGCCGTTCTCGGAGGCCGCGGCCCCATCGCCGTCGGCGGGAGCGGCGGGCGCGTCCTCAACGACGGGGGCCGCCTCGGGAGCGCTCGCCTCGGGAGCGCTCGCCTCCGGCTCGGCCACCTCGGCGGGGGCCTCGGGCTCGGCCACCTCGGCGGGGGCCTCGGGCACAGCCGCCTCGGCGGCCGCCTCGGGCTCGGGCACCTCGGCGGGGCCCTCGGGCGCCGCTACCTCAACGGATGCCTCGGCCTCCGGCGCCGGTGCGACCTCGGCCTCGGGCACCTCCGCGGGAGCGGCCTCGGGCGCGCTCGCCTCGGCGGCGAGCTGCAGAGCCTCGCCGTCCTGGGGCTCCGCGGAGCCCTCCTCGGGCGCCGCGCCGGCCTCCTGGCCCGGTCGCGCGACGGGCAGAATCTGGTCCTCGACCCGCTTGGCCGACAGCGACAGGCGCCGGCGCTCGGAGTCGATCTCGAGGATCTTCACGCGGATCTCGTCGCCCGGATGGACGATCTCGCGGGGGCTCTCGACGTGATGGGGGGCGAGCTCGGAGATGTGCACGAGGCCCTCGACGCCGTCGAGGATCTCGACGAAGGCGCCGAAGGTGACGACCTTGGTGACCTTTCCTTCGAGCTCGTCTCCGACGTTGTAGGTGTCGACGATCCGCTGCCAGGGGTCCTCCTGGGTCTGCTTCAGGCCCAGCGAGATGCGCTGGCGGTCGCGGTCGATGTCGAGCACCTTCACGCGGACCGTGTCGCCGATCGAGAGGATCTCGCTGGGGTGGTTGACGTGCGACCAGGAAAGCTCGGAGATGTGGATCAGGCCGTCGATCCCGTCGAGGTCCACGAACGCCCCGAAGTCGACGATGTTCGAGATCTGGCCTTCCACGACGAGGCCGGGCTGGAGACGATCGAGGATCTGCTGACGGACCTCCTTGCGCTCCTCCTCGAGCACCGCCCGGCGGGACAGCACGACGTTGTTGCGCGAGCGGTTGAGCTCGATCACCTTCGTCTCGATCTTCGTCCCCATGTACTCGTCGAGGTTCGGCACGCGGCGGATGTCAACCAACGAAGCGGGCAGGAAACCGCGTACGCCGAGGTCGATGATCAGCCCGCCCTTGACGACCTCGATCACGGTCCCTTCGACCGGCTCTCCCGACTCGGCCGCCCCTTCGATGCGCCGCCACGCCTTCTCGAAGCGGGCCCGCTTCTTGGACATGATCAGGCGCCCGTCCTGGTCCTCCTTGGTGAGGACGATGGCGTCGACCTCCTCGCCGAGGTGGACCTCCTCGCTCGGGTCCACGGCCTTGCGGATCGAGAGCTCGTTGGCCGGGATGACGCCCTCGGACTTGTAGCCGATGTCGACCAGCACCTCGTCCTTGTCGATGCGGACGACGTGGCCGGTTACGACCTCCCCCTCCTCGATCGGGCGGAGCGTCGCGTCGTAGTTGGGGACGATCTGGCCGTCGACCTCGAGCAGCAGCCCGTTCGACCCTTCGACCACGTGGGCTCCCGCCTCATCCGTCACTGCTTGCACCCGGCGAAGCGTAGCGCAGCCGTATCATTGCGGGCGAAATGCCTGTTCGAGCGACGAAGCGGGGCGCGGACCGCACGCGCTTGCAGCGCGACTGCGACGTGCTCGTGTGCGGGGCGAGCTTCGCCGGGCTCGCCGTGGCGCGCGAACTCGCGGGAACCGGCGCCGAGGTGCTGGTCGTCGACCGCTACGACATCGGCGAGCGCCAGACCTCGGCCTGCGGGATACCGACCTCGTGGCTGACGGCTCTCGAGCTGGGCTCCTCGATGCGCCAGAGCTTCGACGCGCTGGTGGTCCACACCCCCTTCCTTACCTCGCGCTGGCAGCTGCCATGGACGTTCTCGACGTTCGATTACCGCGAGCTGTGTGGGCTGTTGTGGGAACAGGCACGCACGCCGACGCTCGAGTTCGAGACCGCCGCGGTGACCGGACGCATCGGTAACACCGTGTACACCGACCGCGGCGAGCTGCACGCCCCGCTGGTGGTGGACGGCCTCGGCTGGCGCAGGGTGCTCTCGAACGGAAAGGCGATCCAGCCCCCGGCGGCGCGGCTGTCGCGCGGCCTGGAGGTGCACCCTGCCGGCACGGGCAGCGACATGGAGCTGTGGCTCGACGCCGGGTATGTGCGTGCCGGCTACTCCTGGAGCTTTCCCGCGGGCGACGAGCTGCGCGTGGGAGTCGGCTCGTTCTGGCCGACCCACCACGTCAAGGAGCCGACCGTGCGGCTCGCCGGGGACCTAGGACTGCCGCCCGACGGCTACCAGGGGAACTGGATCCCGCACCAGCTGCGCCGGGCGGTCGAGGACGGCATCTTCTTCGTCGGCGACTCCGCGGGGCACTGCCTGCCGCTGACCGCCGAGGGGATCCGCACGGCCCTCTACTTCGGTCTGGCCTGCGGACGCGAGCTGCGGGCCGTCCTCGACGGCACGCGTACGCGGGATCAGGCGCTGGCACGCTATGCCGCCTTCTCCGACGCCCACGCGAGGAAGTTCCGCTGGCTGCTGGCGGTGCAGCGGGCGGTCGGCCAGATCACCCCGAGCCGCGCCGCCAGCGCGATCGTGAAGGCCTTCGAGAGCCGCCGCCTGACGCGGTGGGCCTTCTCCCACTACCTCGAGATCGCGCCCCCGTCGTTCGCCGGCGGCGGCCTGCACCCCAGGTCCTCGAGCGCCAGCGCGAGCAGGCGCACCCCCTCCTCGATCGCGGGCTCGGCCAGGTTGGCGTAGCCGAGGACGAGCCCGTCGTCGAGCGGGCGCGGCCTCAGGTATCCGTAGCCGAGGGGGTACACGCCGACCGAACGGCTCGCCGCGGCCTGCATCAGCGCCAGCCCGTCGACGGCCCGCGGCAGGCGCACGATCGCGTGCAGCCCGGCGGCCACCCCGGTCACGCGGGCACCCGGCAGGTGGCGGGCTACCGCCGCCACGAGCGCGTCGCGGCGGGCACGGTAGCGGCGGCGCGCCTGGCGCAGGTGACGGTCGTAGTCGCCGGATTCGATCAGATGGGCGAGGGCGAGCTGCTCCAGCGTCGGCGAGCCGGCGTCGGCCAGGCGCTTGGCCTCCACGACGGCCTCCACCAGCGGCTCGGGTGGAATCAGCCAGCCCAGGCGCAGCGCCGGCGCGAGCGTCTTGCTGACTGTCCCCATGTAGGCCACCCGATCGGGGGCGAGTCCCTGCAGTGCGCCGAGCGGCTGGCGGTCGTAGCGGAACTCCGCGTCGTAGTCGTCCTCGATCACGAGCACCTCCCGCGACCGTGCCCACGCGAGCAGGCCTCCTCGCCGCCCGGCCGACAGCGCCGTCCCCGTCGGCGACTGGTGCGCCGGGGTCACCAGCGCGGCGGCCGGGTACAAGTGCTCGAGCGCCTCCACATGCGCCCCCTCCTCGTCAACCGGCAGCGCCGACAGCGCCAGGCCGGCGGCGGTGAGGATCTCGCGATGGAGCGGCAGCCCCGGATCCTCGACCGCCACCTCGGCGTCCTGGCCCAACACGCCCGCCAACAGGGCCACCGCCTGGGCCGCGCCGGCGCAGATGAGCACCGTCGCCTCGCCCGCGACTACCCCGCGCACGCGCCGCAGGTGTCCCGCGAGGGCCCGTCGCAGCTGCGGCGCGCCTCGCGGGTCGGGATATCCCAGTGCGCTGTCCGGAGCCTCTCGCAGCACTGTCCGCTGCGCACGCAGCCACGAACCCCTGGGAAAGCCGGAGAGGTCCGGGCTGCCGGGGAAGAAGTCGTACCGGAGCACGTCTGTGGAGGACGCCACCGGTGGGGGGGCCGGTCTGATGGCCGCGGCGGCGACGAATGTCCCCGCTCCAGCGCGCGAGGTCAGGTAGCCCTCGGCGAGCAGCTGCGCGTAGGAGTCCACCACGAGCCGGCGGGAGACGCCCAGGTCGGCGGCCAGCGAACGCGTCGGTGGGAGACGCGAGCCCGCCGCCAGGCGCCCGTCGCGGATCGCGCCCCGCAGTTCCTGCTCGAGCTGCGCACGCAGCGGCCGCGAAGTGTCGCGGTCGAGCCGCAGGAGCAGATCTCCGCCAGAATTGGTACCCATCAAGACCTCGAAATTGGTGCTTTACGATGCACCATGAGGAGCATATCGTGGGGTCCATGAACGCGCTGACACCCACCGTCGCTACAACTCCCCGGACCGCCCCCGCCCCCCGCCTGCTGGACCTCGGGCTGGCGGTGTTCGCGGTCGTGTACCTGGCGGAGGCGCTGTTCATGACCGTCAGTCCGCACGCCTTCTACACCTCGATCGGTCCCTTCAACGCCTACAACCCCCACTACCTGCGCGACAACGCGACCTTCTCGGCGGCCTTCGGCGCGGGCCTCGCGGTATCGGTGGTGCGGCCCGGCTGGCGGGTGCCGATGCTCGCGGTGACGACGCTCCAGTACGGCCTGCACAGCATCAACCACCTGGCCGACATCGACATCGCCCACCCGCGCTGGACGGGGTACTTCGACTTCTTCTCGCTCCTCGCCGCAACGCTGGTGCTGGTGTGGCTGCTGCGCACCGCGATCGCGTGCGAGCGGGCACCGACGCTCGCACCCCACCGAAAGGAGACACTCCGATGACCCGCATCCAGACCCTCCAGGGACGCCAGGCTCCGCTCGCCGCGCGCGTGATCGAGCGCGTCGTGCGGCGCAAGGTCGGCCGTGACCTCGACCCGATCGGCGTGTACGCGCACGCGCCGGGAATGCTCGTGGGCTACTCCATGTACGAGCAGGCCACGGCGTCCCAGCACACCGTCCCCGAGCGCCTGAAGATCCTCGCCGTGCTGAAGGCCGCCGCGTTGATCAGGTGCGAGTTCTGCGCCGACATCGGCTCAGCCGAGGCACGCCGCGCAGGGGTCACCGAGGAGCAGCTGCTGACGCTGCCCCGCTACCGCGAGAGCGGCGCCTTCGACGAGCTCGAGTGCCTCGTGCTCGACTTCGCGGTGGCGATGACGCGCACGCCCCCGGAGGTCGGCGACGGGCTGTTCGCCGAGCTGCGCGAGCACTTCGACGAACGCCAGTTGGTCGAGCTCGCCAACATCGTCGCGCTCGAGAACCTGCGCTCGCGGTTCAACAGCGCCTTCGACATGACCCCCGCCGGCTTCTCCGAGGGCATGGTCTGCATCGTGCCCGAGTCGCCCCCCGCATCGCTCGCCGCCGCGTGAGGATCCTGCTCGCCGGCGCCACCGGCGTGATCGGCCGCGAGCTGCTGCCGCTGCTGCTCGAGCAGGGCAACGAGGTCGTGGCGATGTGCCGCTCCGAGGACAAGCTCGACGGGCTCCGCGCCCGTGGCGCCGAGGCCGTCGCCTGCGACGCACTGGACGCCGACGCGGTACTCGCGGCCGTGACCGCCGCGCGCCCGCAGGCGGTGATCCACCAGCTCACCGCCATCCCGCCGCGGATCAACCCGCGCACGATGGTCCGCGACTTCGCCGTCAACGACCGCCTGCGCATCGAGGGCACCGCCAACCTGCTGGCCGGCGCCGGGGCAGCGGGGGCCGAGCGCTTCATAGCCCAGAGCATCGCGTTCGCCTATGCCCCCGGCCCGCCCGGGACGGTCCACGTCGAGGCGGACGCGCTGCTCTCCCCGCAACGGGCACCGAAGGAGTTCCGCCGCTCGGCCGGCGCGATTGCAGAGCTCGAGCGCTCGGTGCTGGGAGCCGGCGGCGTCGTGCTGCGCTACGGGTACTTCTACGGCCCCGGCAGCTCCATCTCCGGCGACGGCTCGATGGCCGCCGACGTCGCGCGCCGGCGCCTGCCGATCGTCGGCTCGGGTGCGGGGGTGTGGTCGTTCATCCATGTCGGCGACGCGGCCGCGGCGACCGTGGCCGCGCTCGCGCTCGAGGGGCCGGCGGTGCTGAACGTCGTCGATGACGAGCCGGCCCGCGTGTCGGACTGGATCCCGGCGCTCGCGCAGGCGCTCGGAGCTCCCGCCCCGCGGCACGTCCCCGCGCCGTTGGCGAAGCTGCTCGCCGGCGGCTACGGCACGGCGACCATGACCAGCTCGCAGGGCGCCAGCAACGCCGCCGCCCGCGCCGAGCTCGACTGGAGCCCGCGCTACCCGTCCTGGCGGGAGGGCTTCCGCAGCGCTCTCTAGGGGCTCGCCGCGAGCGCCCGCCCCGGCGCCGCTACTTCCGCACCACCAACGCCACACCGAGCACCAGGAGCACGAGGCCGATCACGCGCTGGGCGCCGACCTGCTGCCTGGCGACGCCGAGCAGCCCGAAGCGGTCGATCACGACCGACACCCCCAGCTGGCCGGCGATCACCACGGCGGTCAGCCCGGCGGCCCCCAGCGTGCGCACCACCACCAGGGCGACCGACACGTAGATCGCCCCCAGCAGGCCGCCGATGAGGGCCCAGGAGGGAGCGCGCCCGACGTTCCCCAGCGCGCCGAGGCCGCCGTTGACGATCGAGGTGATGAGGAGCAGCACGGCCGTGCCCACGAGGAACGAGAAGCTCGCCGCGGGCAGCGTTCCGATCGCCTTGCCGAGCCGGGAGTTGACCGGCGCCTGGATACCGACGAGGCATCCCGCCGCGACCCCCACCAGCACGGCGACGGAGCGGCTCATGCCGGCGACCCCTCGGGACGGCTCACGCCCACACGGGGCCCCGCGACCCTCACTTCGCGTCCAGCCAGGTGGGACCCTCGCCGATGTCCACGGCCAGCGGCGGCTCGCGCGGCTCCCATACCGAGACCATCTCGCGCTCGATCAGCTCGCGGGCGGCGGGGGCCTCCTGCGGGGGGCCCTCGAACAGGAGCTCGTCGTGGATCGTCAGCAGCAGGCGCGTGTGCAGTCCGGCGTCCGTGAGCGCGCGGTGGGTGCGCACCATCGCCAGCTTGATGATGTCGGCGGCCGTGCCCTGGATGACGGTGTTGACCGCAAGCCGTTCGCCCTGGGTGCGGACCTGGTAGTTGCGCGCACGCAGCTCCGGGATCTGGCGCTGGCGCCCCCACAGGGTGCGCACTTCGCCCTCCTCGCGCGCCCTTTCGACGGTCTCGACCATGAAGCGCGCGAGCGCGGGGAAGCGCTCGAGGTAGGCGTCGATGAACTCGCGGGCCTCCTCGCGGGGGATGTTCAGGCGGTCGGCGAGGCCGAAGTCGGAGAGCCCGTAGACGATCCCGTAGTTGATCATCTTGGCCTTCGAGCGCATGCCCGGGTCGATGTCCTTCGGCTCGACCTCGAACACGCGCGAGGCGGTGGCCGTGTGCACGTCCTCGCCGCGGGCGAAGATCTCCATCAGGGCGTCCTCCTCGGCCACGTGGGCCAGCACGCGCAGCTCGATCTGGGAGTAGTCGGCGCTGATCAGCAGATCGCCCTCCTGAGCCTCGAAGCAGCCGCGGATCTCGCGTCCGAGCGGGGTGCGGATGGGGACGTTCTGCATGTTGGGGTTGGTGCTCGACAGCCGCCCCGTCTGCGCGACCGCCTGCAGGTAGGTGGTGTGGATGCGGGAGTTGGCGTCGACCTGTTCGGGGAGCACGTCGAGGTACGTCTTCACGAGCGTGGACAGCTCGCGGAAGCGCTCGACCTTCGGCACGATCGGGTGCTCGTCGCGGATCGCCTGCAGCACGCGCGCGTCGGTCGAGAAGCCGGTCTTGCCGCGACGCTTGCGTGACAGGCCGAGCTTCTCGAACAGGACCTCCCCGAGCTGCTGCGGAGAGGCGATCAGGAACTCGGTCCCGGCGAGCTCGAAGATGTCTGTTTCGAGCTCTGACAGCTCGGCGCGCACACGCTCGGTGATGGCGGCGAGCCGGTCCACGTTGAGGCGCACTCCGAGCAGCTCCATGTCCCGGAGGACGGGCACCAGCGGCAGCTCGATCTCGTCCATCACCCGCTCGAGCCCGCGCTCGGCGATCTGCTCGCGCTGCCAGTCGGCCAGCGCGCCCAGCATCAACGCGCCGCCGGCCACCGGGTCCTCGAGGCCGCTGCCGAAGCCGCGCTCCTCGGTGAGCTCCTCGAACGGATAGCCGCGTCGGGCCGGCTCGAGCAGATAGGCCCCCAGCAGCGTGTCGTGCACGAGCCGCGGCGGAACCAGCCCCAGCGACTTCGCGTCGTGGGCGATCACCGCCCGCCGCCCGCACGCGGCCACCAGCTGCTCGGTGCTGTCGCACTCCCCGGTCAGAACCTCGCCGTCGCGGGCCACAGCGAAGCGCCACGGGTCGCCCTCGGCGAACAGCTCCCCGTCGGGGACGTCGCGGGCGCCCGCGAGCACCGCCAGCTCGCCGTCGTCGGGGAGCTTGGCGACGTCCTCGACGGAGCCCTCGCGCACACGCGCGGTGAGCGTCACCTCGGCGGTGGGAACGGGTGCGGCGACGCCCGGGTCGCCGAGCGCCTCCTCGAGGCGGCGCAGCGGGTCGCGCAGCTCGTAGCGGCGGAAGACCTCACGCACGCGGGCCCGATCGGGCTCGCGCAGCGCCTCGGCAGCGAGGTCCACGTCGACGTCGAGGTCGCGGTGGACGGTCGCCAGGCGCTTGGACAGGCGCGCGTCCTCGGCGTGCTCGAGCAGGTTCTGTTTGCGCTTGGGACCGCTGATGTCGTCGATGTGGGACAGCACCTCCTCCAGCGACCCATGTGTGCGGATCAGCTCGCCGGCGGTCTTCTCGCCGATCCCCGGGACCCCGGGGATGTTGTCCGAGGTGTCCCCCTTGAGCCCGTAGAAGTCGGGGATCAGCTCCGGCGGTATCCCGTAGCGGTCGATCACCGCCTGGCGGTCGTAGACCTTGGTCTCGGTGATCCCCCGGGAGGTGGCCATCACCTTGATCAGCCCGCGCTCGTCGACCAGCTGCAGGGCGTCGCGGTCGCCGGTGACGATCATCACCGACACGGGTGGATCGGCCTCGGCGGCGCGCACCGCGAGCGATGCGATCACGTCGTCGGCCTCGTACCCCTCGACGCGCACGTTGCGGTAGCCGAAGGCCTCCACCAGCGGCTCCATCGCAGGCCACTGCTGCTTGAGCAGGTCCGGGCGCGAGCGCCGCTGGGCCTTGTACTCGGAGAACACCTCCGAGCGGCCGGAGGTGCCCGCGTCCCACACCACCAGCGTCGGCCACACGCCGTACTCGGTGACGATCTTCACGAGCATCGAGGCGAAGCCGAAGATCGCGTTGGTGGGCTCGCCCGTGGAGGTCGCGATCGACTCGGGCAGCGCGTAGAAGGCGCGGTATACGAGGCTCGGCCCGTCGATCAGGAACAGGCGCCGCTCGCCCGCGGCGGCCGCCGGTGCCGCCCCGGCCGCCCCGGCACCCGTGCGCGCTTTCGTCCCGACGGCCATGCAACGAGCACTCTACGAGGACGCGCCCGCGGCCGTCCCGGAGGCGATCCCGGCGCCCGGCAGGGGGCGCGAACGCTGATACCGCCTAACATCTCGTGCCCACATCGACCGGGGGAGCACCATTCAGGTGGCCGCAACACCAAGCGCCCAGTACCGCATCACGATCCGCGTCAAGCTCGACGGCGGCAAGGACACCCTGGGCAGGGTGACGAGCGCGATCGCCGCGGCGGGCGGCGTCGTCGGCGCGGTGGACGTCGTCGAGATGGACGGCGCGGCCAGCCTGCGGGACATCGTCGTGGACGCCTGGAGCCGCGAGCACTGGCGCCACATCATCGAGGCGATCGACTCGGTCGCCGGGGCCGAGACGATCGACACCACCGACCGCACCTTCCTCCTGCACCTCGGGGGCAAGATCGAGCAGCGCAACCGCCACCCGCTCAAGACGCGTGACGACCTGTCGATGCTCTACACGCCCGGCGTCGCACGCGTGTGCCTGGCGATCGCCGAGGACGAGGACCGGGCCTTCCAGTACACGATCAAGCGCAACACCGTGGCCGTCGTGTCCGACGGCAGCGCCGTGCTCGGGCTCGGCGACATCGGCCCGCTCGCGGCGATGCCCGTGATGGAGGGCAAGTGCTGCCTGTTCAAGGAGTTCGCCGGCGTGGACGCGTTCCCGATCTGCCTGGAAACGAAGGACACCGAGGAGATCGTGCGCACGGTGACGGCCCTGGCCCCCACCTTCGGCGGCATCAACCTCGAGGACATCGCCGCCCCGCGCTGCTTCGAGATCGAGGACCGGCTGAAGGCGACGCTCGACATCCCCGTGTTCCACGACGACCAGCACGGCACCGCGGTGGTCGTGATGGCGGCGGTGCTGAACGCCGTGAAGCTCACCGACCGGCGCCTGGAGGATCTGCGCGTGCTGATCATCGGCCTCGGTGCCGCCGGCGTGGCGGTCGCCAAGATCCTGCTCGAGGCCGGCGTGCGGCACATCATCGGAGCCGACTCCCGTGGGGCGCTGCACGTGCAGCGCGAGGACTACCTGGACGGCTCGATGAACTCCGTCAAGCGCTGGCTAGCCGAGGTCACCAACCCCGACTGCCGCGCGGGCTCGCCCGCCGACGTGATCGAGGGTGCCGACCTGCTGATCGGGGTCTCGGGCGCGAAGGCGCTCCCGGCGCAGGCGCTGGAGCGCATGAACAGCGACGCGATGGTGTTCGCGATGGCCAACCCGAACCCCGAGGTCGACCCCGAGGAGGCCGCGCCGTATGTGCGGATCATGGCCACGGGGCGCTCGGACTACCCCAATCAGATCAACAACGTGCTGTGCTTCCCCGGCGTGTTCCGCGGCGCGCTCGACGTACGCTCGCCCGCGATCACCGAGCCGATGAAGATCGCCGCCGCGCGCGCGATCGCGGCGATCGTCGAGGACCACGAGCTGCGCGAGGACTACATCATCCCGTCCGTGTTCAACCGCGCGGTGGCCCCGGCGGTGGCGGCTGCCGTCGCCGAGGAGGCGCGCGCCGCGGGCAGCGCCCTGGCCGGCCAGGAGGTGGGGTTCGCGCCCACGGAAGCGATGACCTCGAGCAGCTCCCCGATCGCCGACGGGGGCGCCTGACCCGACGACTATGAGCTCGGGCGGCGTCACCGTGACGGGGGCGACCGGACTGATCGGCCCCCAGCTGGTGCGCCGGCTGCAGCAGCGGGGAGCCGCGGTCACAGTGCTGAGCCGCGACCCCGAGCGCGCACGCTCGTGCCTGGAGGACGTCGAGGCGGTGCGCTGGGATCCGCTCGCCGAAGCGGCCCCGGCGCGGGCGCTGTCCGGCCGCGACGCGGTCGTGCACATGGCCGGGGAGCCGGTCGCCCAGCGCTGGAACAGCCATGCCAAGCAGGCGATCCGCGACAGCCGGGTGCTCGGCACCGCCAACCTGGTGGCGGGGCTGCGGGAATGCGAGGCGCCCCCGGCGGTGCTGCTGAGCTCCTCCGCGGCCGGCTACTACGGCTCGCGCAACGAGGAGCCGCTGGACGAGGACGCGCCCCCCGGTGGCGACTTCCTCGCCGGCGTGTGCGTGGAGTGGGAGCGCGAGGCCGCCGGCGCGGGCGGACTGGGCGTGCGCGTGTGCCTGCTGCGCACAGGTGTCGTGCTCGACGCCGCCGGCGGGGCGCTGGCGAAGATGCTGCCCCCCTTCCGGCTCGGCGTCGGCGGCCCGGTCGCCTCCGGGCGCCAGTTCATCTCCTGGATCCACACCGAGGACCTGGTGGCGCTCGCGCTGACGGCGATCGAAGACGAGCGCTGGAGCGGGCCGATCAACGGGACGGCGCCGTCGCCCGTCACCAACCGTGAGTTCTCCAAGGCCCTCGGACGCGTGCTGCACCGCCCCGCCGCGCTGCCGGTGCCGTCACTGGCGCTGCGCGTGATGTACGGCGAGATGGCCCAGATCGTCACGACCGGCGCGCGCATCGTCCCGGCCAAGGCGCTGGTGCTCGGCTACGAGTTCCGCCACCCCGAGCTGGAGGAGGCACTGCGCTCCGCGCTGGCGTGAGGGTGCAAAATCCCATTCACCGCAGTCGCCCGGGAAGGAACCCAGCTTATGATCCCGACGGGGACCGGGCCCCCAATCGACGGCCCGGTGGTGGAATGGAAACCGCACGACGCGAAAACTACGACTCCGGAGAGCACTTCGTACTCGAATACGGGGAGCTCCGGTTCACCTTCAACGAGGTCGACTTCTCCGAGCGCTGCGAGCAGGCCGCGATCAAGCTGGGCTTCGTCCGCGGGCGCCTCGAGGAGGAGGAGCTGGAAGACCTCGTCAACCTCGCCGTCAACGGCGAGATCCTCGAGCCCGCCTCGCCGCTGGGCGATCACGTCAACGAGTGCTGGCCCGACCTGGTGGGCCCGGCCGAGCGTTCGCTGGTGCACTGGCTGCGGCGGCTCGTGTTCCGCGGCGCGTGGCTGGACCAGCGCGTCAAGGAGGGCGAGCTGGCGGTCCACTTCGATCCGTCGGGAGGCACGTTCGCATACGTGCAGCCCGCCGACACCGGCAGCGGCCGGCGCGCGGAACCGATCGAGCTGGCGCCCGAGCCCTCCTGGAACCGGGTCGCGTACCGGCCCCGCTCGCTGTAGCGGTCAGTCCTCCAGGGCGGCCGCGCGTGCGCGGGTGATCGCGGCGGCCCCGTCCTCGCCCACGAGCAGCTCGGGGCGCAGGGTCCCGCTGGAGATCAGGTCGACGATCGGCTGGCGCCCGGTTGCCGCCGCCTGCGGGTCGAGCGCGATCACGGTGGTCTCCCCGCCGAGCGCATCGGCGGAGGTTGCGATCACCGTCAGCGAGCCGCCCTCGCGCAGGTTGCGGGCCGATGCGAGCGCTCTGCGGGCGGCCTGTGGCTGCAGCGCGTCGAGCGTGTCGACGAGCACCACCGCGTGGCCCCCGCGGGCGGCCGCCCGCCGCGCCGTCTCGAGCGTCCGCTCGAGCGCCTGCGCCTGAGCGTCGGGCGAGGCTGCGAAGCTGAGCGCGACCGCCGGCTCGAGCTGACCCTCCTGCCAGTGCGTGACCTCCTCGGGGCGCACCCCGATCAGCACGACGCTCAGCGCGAGCTCCTGCTGGGACTGCAGCGCCTCCGCGATGCGGCGCAGGATCTCGCTCTTGCCGGAGAAGCGCCCGCCGGTGATCACCGCGCGTGAGCCGCGCCCCAGCGGGGTCAGCCATTCGATCGCCTCGAGGGTCGGGTCGCCGCCGCCCAGGGCGAGGCGCTCGGCGGGCCAGTCGGCCGGCAGGTCCTCATAGCGCGTTCCGGCCGCCACCTCGTCGGCGGGGGCACCGTTGATCGTGTCGATCCGTGACAGCGAGGCGTAGCGCTCCGAGCGCCGCGGAGTGCGCACCGGGCCGCTGACGCGGTCGCCGCTGACGAGCTCACAGCGGCGGACCTGGGCGGAGGAGATGTACAGGTCGTCCGAGGACTGCTCGGGAGGGTTCACGCGCACGAAGGCGGAGCCGTTGGCCAGCACCTCGACGACACCCTCCGCCGTCCGCTCCGCCGCCCCCGTGCGCCCGCGACGCCCGCGTGCAGAGGCGCGGGCGGGCTCGCGCTCGCCGCTCTCGGACTCGTCCGCCCGCTCGACGCCCGCGTCTGGCCGCCCATCGGCCTCGCGATCGTCGTCGTGCGGCTCGTCGGCCTCGCGATGGTCGTCGTGCGGCTCGTCGGCCTCGCGATCGTCGGCGCCCGGCTCGCCGGCGCCCGGCTCGCCGGCGTCCGGCTCGTCGGCCTCGCGCTCGGTTCCGCCGCGCGGCTCGACCTCGGCCTGCGGCTCGGGCTCGTGCTCGGGCTCCTGCTGATCCTCCTCGTCGCGCTTGGCGCCGCGGCGCGGGCGGATCAGGCGGCGCCGGCGCGTGCGTTTGGGGGCCGACTCGCCGTCGGAGTCCCCGTCCGAGCCGGCGTCATCCGCCGCCTCGGAGGAGCCGCCGCCCTGGGCGGCCAGGATCCTGTCGATCAGGTCGGCCTTACGGAGCCGTTTGAAGCCTTCGATCCCGACCTGGTCGGCGATCGCGTGGAGGTCGGCGAGCGGACTTGCCTCCAGCTCGGAGCGCTCGAGGACTGGCATGGTGGATCTCGCTTTCTGTTGCTGGGCGGTTGGCGTCCCCGTGCGTTGGACAGCGCGGGGCACCCGTGTGCGGTCAGCCTAGCGTTCGTGGCGCAGCTCCTCCTGCAACGACAGCTGCGCGTCGACCTCGAGCTCCCCCGCCAGCGCGGCCCGCACACGCACGAAGTCCGCGGCCTCGCGGATGTCGTGCAGGCGGAAGATGTGCGCCCCGCAGCGGATCCCGTGGTCGAGTGCCGCGAGCGTCCCCGCGAGGCGCTCGCGAGGCGCGCGTCCGCTGAGCGCACCGATGAAGTCCTTGCGCGAGATCGCCATCAGCAGCGGGCGCCCGAGCTCGTGCAGGCGGGGAAGCCCGCGCAGCAGCTCCACGGTCTGGGCGGGTGTCTTGGAGAAGTCGGGCCCGGGATCGACGATCAGCTGCTCGCGCCTGCAGCCGGCCCGCAGCGCCGTCTCGATCCGCTCGCCGAGGAAGTCGAGCACCTCGCCGGTGACGTCGCCGTAGAGGTCCGGGTCCTGCAGCCGCTCGCGGGGGGCCGCACGCGTGTGCATCAGCACGAGACCCGCCCCGGTGCGGGCGCAGACCTCGGCCACGGCGGGGTCGCGCAGCCCGCTGACGTCGTTGACGATCGAGGCGCCCGCGGCGATCGCGGCCTCCGCCACCTGCGGCTTGTAGGTGTCCACCGACACCAGCGCGCCCAGCCCGCGGGCCACCGACTCCACCAGCGGGCCGACCAGCTCGAGCTCCTCCTCGACCGCGACCGGGGGGACGCCGGTGGTGGCCGACTCGCCGCCGATGTCGATCACGTCCGCTCCGTCCTGGAGCAGCCGGCGGGCTAGCGCCACGCGCGCCTCCAGGTCTGCGTGCACGCCGCCGTCGCTGAACGAGTCGGGGGAGGCGTTCACCACCCCCATCAGCCACGGGCGCCCACCGAGCTCGATCGGCGCCCCGCACGCGGTGAGCGTGCGCCGCGGCGCGCTCAAGGGGCGGGGGCGGTGCTCGTCGGCTCGCGCTCGCCCGACGCGTCCGCCTCCCAACAGGCGGGGAGGAGTCCCTCGGCGCGGGCCTCCTGCTCGAAGCGCTCGAGCTCGAGCTCCAGGCGCGGGGCGTCCCATCCGAGCTCGCGGGCGAGCACATCCCCGGCGCGCTGCGCGGGCGGTGGCGAGGCGCCGTTGCCGGCGGGCGCGAGAGCACGGCCCGCGAGCAGCCCCAGCCTCGTACGCCGGAGCAGCACGTCGCCGATGCTGCGGGCCTGCTCGCGCCGCGCCGCGAGCGCAACCTCGGCGAGCAGGTCGGGCAGTCCGGGGAGGATCGGCTGTGCCAGCTCCCCCCGCGTGGCCGCCAGCTCGAGCACGTCGCGTGCGGCGTGGCCGTAGCGCCCGGCGAGCGCCTCGTAGGCCTCCTCGGCGACGCCCTCCACGCGCGGCAGCTCGTCGACCGCGACCGCCTGTCCGAGCGGGATTTCCTGGGTGCGGCAGGGGGCGTCGCGGGCTTCCCGCTCGACGATCCGGTCGACGGCCATTTTCGCCATCCGCCGCCACGTCGTGAGCTTGCCCCCGGTGATCGTGATCAGCCCGGAGGAGGTCTCGTACAGCTCGGCCTTGCGTGAGATGTCCACGGACTTCTTGGGGTCGCCGGTGGAGATCAGCGGGCGCACCCCGGCGAACGCGCCCGTGAGGTCCTGCGGGCCGAAGTCGGTCGCGAAGAAGCCGTTGACCGCCTCGAGCAGGTACCCGATGTCCGTGACCGAGGGCCGGATGTGGTCGAGCGGGCCCTCGTAGTCGTTGTCGGTGGTGCCCACGAGCGTGTGGCCGAGCCACGGCAGCGCGAAGATCGAGCGTCCGCCGCCGGCCGGCACGATCGCCCCGCTGCGCAGCGGCAGCTCGTCGGCGCGCAGCAGGATGTGGGTGCCGCGGCTGGGCCGGATGCTCGGCAGCTCGGCCTCCTCGTGAAGCTCCTGGGGGCGCAGCTGGTCGGCCCACACGCCGGTCGCGTTGACCACGTTGGCGGCCCGTACCTGGAAGCTCGCGCCGGTCTCGCCGTCGCGCGCCTCCACGCCGCGGGCGCGCCCTGCCTGCTGGAGCAGCCCCACCACCTCGACGCGGTTGGCGCACACCGCCCCGAAGCGCTCCGCCTCGCCGAGCACTGTCAGCACGAGGCGCACGTCATCGGTCTGGCAGTCGTAGAACAGGTAGCCGCTGGTCGGCTCGCGCCCGGCCAGCGCCGGGAGCAGCTCGACCACCTCCTCACCGGAGATCACGCGGTGACGCTCGGGGCTCCACGACTCGTCCTGGTCCCCCCCGGCCGTCCCACCCGCGTTCCCGCGCTCGGCGCGGGCGCGGCGCGAGCGGCGCGAACGCAGGCGGTCGCGGTCGACGGACATCACGTCGTAGAGGTTCAGCCCCACCCCGACGAGACGGTCCGGCCGAGCGCCCTCGAAGGCGGGCACCACCAGCGCCAGGGGGCGTACGAGGTGGGGCGCGAGGTGGACCATCAGCTGACGCTCGAGCAGCGCCTCGCGGACGAGGCCGAGGTCGAAGTTCTGCAGGTAGCGCAGGCCGCCATGGACGAGCTTGCTGGAGCGGCTCGAGGTGCCGGAGGCGAAGTCCTGGCCCTCCAGCAGGGCCACGCTGTAGCCACGCGAGGCGGCGTCGAGTGCGACTCCGGCGCCCGTGATCCCACCCCCGACGACGGCGACGTCGAACTCCTCGTTCGACATGGCGTCCAGGGCGCGGCTGCGCTCGATCACGAGCGCAGTGTCGCAGAGGCGAGCCCCGGAGCTGAGTGGGGCTCAGATCTGGGCGAGCTCGGCCGTGATCTCGCTGACGGCCGTCTTCGCGTCCCCGAACAGCATCGTGGTCTTCGGGTCGTAATAGAGCTCGTTTTCGATGCCGGCGAACCCCGGGTTCATCGAGCGCTTGATCACGATTGTCGAGTGGCCCTCGGAAACTTCCAGGATCGGCATCCCGTAGATCGGCGAGGAGGGGCTGTTCTTGGCCGCCGGGTTCGTCACGTCGTTGGCCCCGATCACGAGCGACACGTCGGTGCGCTGGAACTCGGGGTTGGCCTCGTCCATCTCCTTGAGCTGGTCGTAGGGGACGTCCGCCTCGGCGAGCAGCACGTTCATGTGGCCCGGCATGCGCCCCGCCACCGGGTGGATCGCATAGCTCACTTCCACGCCGCGGTCCTCGAGCTCCTTGGTGAGCTCGCGGACGGCGTGCTGGGCCTGGGCGACGGCCATCCCGTAGCCGGGGACGATCACCACACGGTTGGCGTATGCGAGCTGGATCGCGGCGTCGGCGGCCGTCGTGCTGCGCACCGTGCCGGCGTGCTCGCCGGCGCCGCTGGCGCCCTCGACGGCACCACCGCCGCCGAAGCCTCCGGCCACGATCGCCGGGATCGAGCGGTTCATGGCGACCGCCATCAGGTTCGTGAGGATCGTTCCCGAGGCCCCCACGATCATGCCCGCGACGATCATCGCGGGGTTGTTCAGCGCGACCCCGGTGGCGGCCGCCGAGAGCCCGGTGAAGGCGTTCAGCAGCGAGATCACGACCGGCATGTCGGCGCCGCCGATCGGCAGCACGACGGCGTTGCCGAGCAGCGCCGCGCACACGAGCACGCCGATGAAGATCCCTTCGGAGTGGTTGCCGGATGCGATGTCGATCGCCCCGGCGAGCGCCAGCACGAGCAGCAGGCCGTTGACCACCTGCTGGCCCGCCCCCAGCGTGATGGGGCGCCCGGGGATGATTTCCTGGAGCTTGCCGAAGGCGATGTTCGAACCCCAGAAGGACACCGAGCCGACGATCGCCGCGAACAGCGAGAAGATCGTTATGTAGGTGGCAATGTCCGAGTAGCCGCCCGTGCGGCGGAACTCGGCCCACGCGATCAGGAACACGGCACCACCGCCGACGCCGTTGAACAGCGCCACCATCTGGGGCATCGCGGTCATCCGCACCTGGCGCGCAGCGGGCACACCGACAGCCGTGCCCAGCGCCACGCCGAGCGCGATCAGCCCCCACTCGCCCTCGTCGGGTTTGAGCAGCGTGGCGATGACGGCAATCGCCATGCCGACGGCGGCGATGCGGTTGCCGCGCACCGCTGTGGTCGGACCCGCCAGCCCGCGCAGGCCCTGGATGAACAGCGAGAAGGCGATGATGTACAGGACGTAGATGAAGCTTTCGCTCTGCAGGAAGCTGCTGGCCATCGGCACCGTCATGAGCCGCCGCCCCCGGGCCCGTGCCCGTCCCGGTCCTCGCCGGGCTTGGGCTTCGGCTTCGACTTGAACATCTCGAGCATGCGGTCCGTGACGAGGAAGCCGCCCACGATGTTGATCGTCCCGAACACGATCGCGATCACGAGGATCACCTTGTTGAAGGTGTCGTTGCCGGACAGGCCGATCAGCAGCAGGCCGCCGAGCAGGACGATTCCGTGGATCGCGTTGGTGCCCGACATCAGCGGCGTGTGCAGCGTGTTCGGCACCTTCGAGATCACCACGAAGCCGATGAACCCCGCGAGCACGAGGATCGCGAGGTTGGTGGTCAGGACGCTGGCGAGGATCACGCGGCGGCCTCCACGGCTGCGCGGGCGCCGGCGTTGACGATCTCACCGTCGCGCACCACGCAGGCGCCGCTGACGATCTCGTCGTCGAAGTCGAGCGTCAGCGTCCCGTCCTCGCCGACCAGCAGTTCGAGCAGTGCGAGCACGTTGCGGGCGAACAGCTGGGAGGAGTGCTCGGCCATCGTCGCCGGCAGGTTCAGCGGCGAGACGATCTTGACCTGGTGGCGCACCACCGTCTGGCCCGGCTCGGTCAGCTCGCAGTTGCCGCCCGCCTCGCCCGCCAGGTCGACGATCACCGAGCCAGCCTTCATCCCCTCAACGGCCTGTGCCGTCACCAGCCGCGGCGCCGGGCGGCCCGGGACCAGCGCGGTCGTGATCACCACGTCGAAGCCACCGATCGCGTCGCTGAGCGCCTGCTGCTGCTGGGCGCGCTCCTGCTCGGTGAGCTCGCGCGCGTAGCCGCCCTCGCCGCTGGCTTCGAGCCCGAGGTCCAACCACTGCGCCCCCAGCGATTCGACCTGCTCGGCCACCTCCGGGCGCACGTCGTAGCCGGTCGTCCTGGCACCGAGGCGCTTGGCCGTGGCGATCGCCTGCAGGCCCGCGACGCCGACGCCGAGCACGAGCACCTTGGCCGGCGGGATCGTGCCTGCGGCCGTCATCAGCATCGGGAAGAAGCGGCCCAGCTCCTGCGCGCCGAGCAGCGCGGCTCGGTAGCCGGAGACGTTGCTCTGCGAGGACAGCGCGTCCATCGACTGGGCGCGGGTGATGCGGGGGATCGCCTCCATGGCCAGCGCGGTGGCGTGCGCGTCGGCGAGCGCCCGGATCGTACCGGGGCTGGTGAGCGGCGCCAGGAAGCCGATCAGGACCGAGCCCTGGCCGAGTCCGCGGATGGCCTCGGGGTCCGGCGGAGAGATCGTGATCACCGCGTCGCAGCGCCAGATCGCCTGCGCGTCGTCGGCGATCTCGGCGCCCGCCTCCTTGAAGGAGGCGTCGTCGAGCAGGGCCCCCTGACCCGCGTCGTGCTGCACGGATACCTCGATCCCTTTCGCCGTCAGCTTGGCGACGACCTCCGGTACGAGCGCGACGCGATGCTCGCCCGCGGCGGTCTCCTTCGGAACACCGATCCGCATTACAGGGGCGGGAACGTACCCGATCGGGCAACGCGACGCGGGCCGGGGTGCCTCGCAGGGCCCTGTTCGGGCCCACCGGTGTGCGACACTCGCGGCAGGCCTGCGATGACCGTAAACCTGACGAGGATCTACACCAGACGGGGCGATTCCGGGGACACTGATCTCGGCGACATGAGCCGCGTCTCCAAGCTCCACCCCCGCGTGGAGGCGTACGGGACGGTCGACGAGCTGAACGCCGTGATCGGCGTGACGCTGCTCCAGCCGGGCCTGCCCGAGCGCTTCGCCGAGTGGCTCGGGCGCGTCCAGAACGACCTGCTGGACCTAGGCGCCGACCTATCCGTGCCTCCGCCTCCGGCGGACACCGGAGACTCCCAGAGCCGCACGCGGCTGCGCGTGGACGACTCCTACACCTCCTGGCTGGAGGCCGCCTGCGACGAGGTCAACGCCACGCTCGAGCCGCTGCACTCGTTCGTGATCCCCGGCGGCACCCCGGCGGCGGCCCACCTGCACCTGGCGCGGACGGTCTGCCGCCGCGCGGAGCGCCGCGCGATCGCCGTCGAGGACGGCAACGCCGAGGTGGTCCGCTACCTGAACCGCCTCTCGGACCTCCTGTTCATCCTCGCCCGCGCCGCCAACGTGCCCGCGGAGGGAGCCTCCGAGCCCCTGTGGGAGCCCGGCGCCCACGGCGCCTCGGGGCCCGGCGGCACCCAGGCTTAGCTCGGGACGATCGCGCGGCGCGAGGGCCAGCGGCGCTCGGCCTCCCGCAGCCCGGCAACCGCCAGGGCGACCCACAGCGTGGCCGTCAGGTAGCCGCCGACCACGTCGCTGGGCATGTGCTTGACGAGGATCAGCAGGCCGGCGCCGGCGGCGGCGGCGAACAGCCCGCCGAGCACGGCGGCCACAGGGCGCCAGCGGGGAGAGGACGCGAGCACCGCGCAGAGCACGAGCGTGAGCGCCGCGGTGGCGTGGCCGGACGGCCACGAGGAGACGCCTAGCTGGGTTCCCTGGTAGCCGTCGTTTCCGTGCCCCAGCAGGGGCTTGAGGACCTCGGCCGACAGCGGGGCGATGGCCAGCACCACCGCGATCGCGAGCGCCACGCGGGGACGCGAGCGGGCCACCGCGAGGGCGATCAGCGCGATACCCCACAGCACGTACAGGATCGGGTCGAGCAGGTGCAGCAGGTTCCGCAGCACCGGGTCGACCGTGGGGCCGCCGAGCACCGTGAAGTGATGCAGCAGGATCGCGTCGCGAAGGTGGATCGCGGGGACCAGCTCGGCCAGGCACCACACCAGCGCGAGCGCGGCCACGCACGCTGCCGCCAGCATCAGCGGCGCGGAGGGGCTCGGCGGGCCTCCACGACGGTCGCTCCGTGAGCTGCTCGGCCGTGCGCCGGCGGCTGCGTATGCCTCTCCGGACACGCCGTACAGCGTAGACAGCGCGATAAGGCGTGTCCAAAGGGGGATCAAGGGGGCGACACGGGCAGGGGCTTGCCCGCCAGGGCCGCCAGCGCCTGCGCCGTCACCCACACCGGCGTCTGGGTGCTGGTGCGCGAGTAGCGCACCGCCCCACCCGCTCCCATCAGGCCTTCGAGGTATTCGAGCGGCGAGACACTCCCCGAGCGGCGGACACGTGCGATGTCGGTGGAGGAGGCATCCAGGCCCTGGACGGCCCATCCAGTCGACTGGGCGTTGGAGGTGTCCCCGAGCCGCTGGGGGAAGCCGCCGTCGGGGTTCTGGGCGTGCAGCAGGTAGGCCTTGGCGCGTGCGACCGTGCGCCCGTGGACGCCGGCGGCGACGAGCGCCTGGATCGTCGCGCCCGTGTCGTCGACGTCGCTGCTCGCGGCGGACCCGGGTGAGCGCGCGGCGAAGCCGAAGCCGCCGTCGGGCTGCTGCTGACCCGCGAGCCAGCGCGCAGCCGCACGCACCTGGTGGGAGCTCGCGGGGAGGCCGGCCGCGCGCAGCGCGAGAACCCCGAATCCGGTGAGGTTGACGAGGTGCGCGAAGGACCCGTCGGTACCTTGGGAGGAGAGCAGCCGCTTGGTCGGGTCGCCGCCCGGCAGCGATCGGGTGGAGGCACCGCAGGCACGCAACGCGAGGATCGTGCGCTCGAGGTCGCCGGGGCCCTGCAGCGAACCCGCGCCTGCGCGGAGCGCGTCGAGCACCGAACGCCCGGACCGTCGCAACGCGCTCGGCCGGCGTCCGGCCGCCGCCAGGCCGATCGCCGCCCAGGCCGTGTACAGCTCGCTCGAGGACTGCCCGGGTGCGCCGCCGAAGCCGCCGTCGGGGTTCTGGGCCCGTTCGAGGTACCCGACCGCGTGCGAGCTCGCCGAGCGACCTGCGGTCGCCGCGCGATCTGTGCCCTCCGTGCGCGCCGCGCCGGCGGCCAGGGCGCGCCCGCCGGGGGCGCCGAGCAGCGGCAGGACGCCGATCGCGACCAGCGCCAGGCCCAGCGCCGGTGCGCTCCAGGCGACGTGCATGCGGCCCCGGACGCGCAGCAGCATGCGCAGCAGTACCGCGCCGAACGCCAGGCCGAAGGCGAAGCTCGCGACAACGTGCGTGACGTCGAAGAGCGCCGCCGAGCCGAGCACAACGCCGAAGGCGGCAAGCGTGTGGGACCCGGTGCCCGTCCACGTGTACACGTCGAGCAGCAGGTTGAACAGCTCCGCCGCAACCGCGCACGCGAGCGCGATCGCCAGCGGCGACGGGCGGCGGGCGGTGAACGCGCCGAAGCCCGCACCGAGCAGCCCGACGGCCCCCCACCCCAGCATCTGCCACGGGGTCCAGGGCCCCTCCCCCAGGAGCACGTTGGACGCGAGCGCGGCAAGCGCGCCGGTCGCGAAGCCCGGAGCGGCGCCGAAGGCCACGCCCGTGACCAGCACGATCGCCGTGATCGGCTTGACGTCGGGGATCGCGGCGAAGGCGTCGCGCCCGAGCGCGGCGAGCGCAGCCAGCGCGGCCACGAGCGCGACCATCTTGGCCGACGGGCGGGAGCGCTCGTACCACCAGAAGGCGAAGCCGAGCGTGACCAGCACGATCGCGAACGCCGCCAGCTGCCAGCTCATCTTCCTGCCCCGGCGAGGTCGTCGATCCCCGCGAGGTCGTCTGCGGGCGCCTCCGTAGGCGTGGCCGCGGCACCGTCGCGGCGGACGCGCAGGAGGGCAACCGCCTCCTCCACGCGCACGGCCCCCGCTTCGCCACCGAGGATGCGCGCAGCTTCGGTCGTGAAATAGCGCCCGCCGGCAAGCACCTCGGTCACCTGCCCGTCCGCGATCACCCTCCCGCGCGCCAGCAGCACGGCACGGGTGGCAAATTCCACCGCGAACTCGCAGTCGTGGGTCGCGACGAGCACCAGCGCCCCCTCCCGCGCCCGCGCCGACAGCCACGACGCAAGGCGCCGCTTGGCCTCCCTGTCCATGCCCCTCGTCGGCTCGTCCAGCGCGATCGCGGCCGGTGCGCGCTCGCCGCCGAGCACCACCGCCAGTGCCAGCCGCTGGCGCTGGCCACCGGAGAGGTCCCGGGGGTGGCTGTCGGCGAGCGCCTCCAGACCGAGCTCCCGCAGCGCCTGCGGCGGAGCCTCGTCGCGGACGTGCTCGTGCACGAACAGGTCCCCCGGGTTCTGGAGCAGCAGCGCGAGCTCTCCCTCCAGCTGCACCCGCCCACGGGTCGGGTCCATGAGCCCGCCGGCGTGGCGCAGCAGCGTCGACTTGCCCGCACCGTTGCGCCCCATCAGGACCACCGCCTCGCCCCCGTGCAGGCGCACGTCGACACCGCGAAGGATCGCGGGGCCGTCGCGCAGCTCGTGCCACACGCCGCGCAGCTGCAGCACGGGCTCGTCCTCGCGGGAGCGACGCCGGCGAAAGCGTCCACGCGCTTCGCCCGGGAGCCCGCTGGGCGCCCCACCGGTCAGCGCCGCACGCGCCGCGCCGGTCGGCCCGTCGCCGGTGTCCGCCCCGTCCCGGCCGTGCCGGCGATCCTCGTGCAGGAGCCCTTCCCTGCGCAGCAGCGTGCGGGCCTGCTTGACGCCGCTCGGCAGGGGACGCAGGCCGGCGCCGGCGAACACGCGCGCGCCGGGCGTCTGCAGCGCCGGCTCGTGCTCGGCCGCCCACTCGAGGAAACCGCACGGATCCTGGTCACACACGATCTCGCCCTCCGACATCGCGAGCACGCGGTCTGCGGCCGCCACGCAGCGCTCGAGTCGCTGCTCGATCAGCAGCACGGCCGTGTCGCACTCCTGGTTGAGCCGGCGCAGCTGCCAGATCAGCTCGTCCCCTGCAACCGGGTCGAGCTGGGAGGTGGGCTCGTCGAGGAGCACGAGTTCGGGACCCCCGGCGAGCGCACCGGCAAGGGCCACCCGTTGCAGCTCGCCGCCCGAGAGCTCGTCGGTGGCGCGGTCGAGCAGGTCCGCGATGCCGAGCGCAAGTGCGGTTTCCTCCACCGAGCGCGCCACCGCCGCAGCGGGCAGGCCGCGGTTCTCGAGCGCGAAGGAGATCTCGGCGCGCACGCTCGCCATCACCACCTGGGTCTCGGGATCGGAGAGGAGGGTGCCCGCGTGCGCGCCGATCTGCGCGGGGGTGTGCTCGCGCGTGTCGAGCGCGGCAGTCACCACGGTCCCGCCGAAGCTGCCGCCGTGGAAGTGCGGCACGAGACCGCAGGCGGCGCGCAGCAGCGTCGACTTCCCCGACCCCGACAGCCCGGCGACGACGCAGAACTCTCCGGGCTCAATCGACAGGCTGACCTTGCGCAGGGCCGGCCTGTCGGCTCCGGGATACGCGTAGGAGACGCGCTCGAAGCTGAGGATGCTCATGGCTCGATCCCCGCGCGGTCGAGGAACGGCGCGAGCGCGATCGCCGGCAGCGCGAGCGCCAACGCGACGGCCGCCGGATCCAGCGGAGAGCTCACGAGCGGGTAGGCGTCGAAGTGCGCGACCCCGTCCAGCGCGGCGGCGAGCGAGATCAGCACGATCGCGGCGGCCGAGATCGCGAACGCGAGGTCGTGGCGCGAGCGGCCACCGAGCCTGCGGGGCGCCCGCCGCGCGGACGGGTAGCCGCGCATCTCCAGCACTGCGGCGACGTCCAGCGAGCGCTCGAGGGCGCCGGCGACAGTCGCGCGCAGGACGGCGAGCCGTGCACGCGTCCCGGGGCTCCGCCAGCGGGCTCCGGGACGGCAGCGCTGGGCCTCCGCGAGCCGGCCGGCGTCGGCCGCGAGCACCGGCACCAGCCGCAGCGCGAGCGTCGCGCTGAGCGCCACCCTCGGGCTGAGCCGGCGGAACGACCCGAGCAGCTGGTCGGGGTCGGCGGCGCACACGGCGAGCAGGCAGGCGAGGCCGACGACCAGCAGCCGCAGCGCGAACACGGCCCCGTACACGAGCGCCTCGACGGTGAGGTTGACCTGCCCCAGCACGCCCCAGTCGCCGAGCCGCGCGAACACCGTCAGGCCCTGGCGGCTGACGAGCAGGTTGACGAGGATGCTGAGTGCGAACAGGGGCAGCGCGCTGCGGCGCAGGGCGCGGCGCAACGCGGGTCCGTCGCCCGCGGCCGCTCCGGCGCACAGCACGGTCCCGAGCAGGGCCCCCAGGAGCAGCGGCTGTTCGGTCAGCAGCGCGGCCGTGACGATCGCGGCGCAGTAGGCGGCGACGACGGTGCCGCGCGCCGCATGCAGGGGGCTGGCGCGGCGTCGGTAGGCGATGCGGGGACGCCCGGGAGCGCTCATCGAACCTGTCCCCGTCGCGCTGTCATGGCCCCGGGAGCGGCAGCGGCAGCACCCCTGCTTGGGCGACCGCGACCGCGAAGTGGTTCTGCAGGGTGAGCTGATCGAAGGCACCCGCGGCACGTTCAACGCCCGCGGCGTCGGTCCCGGTGACGACCCACACCGGCGCGTTTTCGTCTTCGCGGGTGGCCGCGACGAGACCGACGTCGCCCGCGGGGGCGGGGACCGCGTGGCCGTCCGCGTGGAGCAGGCTGAGGCGCTGCCCGCCGTCGGAGAAGGTCGCGTACACGCCGCTGGCCGCGGGTCCGCGCGCGATGGTCGCGATGGTGGAGTCGCTGGCGATATCGCGGAACGGGCCCACAACCACCCGCACCGTCTGCGGCTCGCCGCTGCTGCCGGTGGCTGCGACCGCTGCGGGCACCCCGGCTTCGCGCAGCCGCCGAAGCACCGTCCGGCAGGGGGCGTTCGTGACCGAGCTGCACTCGACCCGCACCGGGTAGCGCTTGCCCCCGAGGCCGCGCAGGAACGGCTCCGGGAACGAGCCCACGACCGCGGGGATGTGCTCGGTCTGGCTCCAGTCGTGGTGGTCCCACCAGATCTGATCGCCGGGATACACGTTCGTGGCGGCGGCCCCCTCGGGTGCCTCGACGCCGTTGACGTAGTAGAACCAGTCGACCGGCTCGCCGCCTTCGCTGCCGCCGCCGAGCCCGTCGATGCTCTGCACGAACTTCCCCCCGAAGCGTGTGCCGACCTTGTAGTTGCGCTCGAGCAGGCTCATCACCGTCTCCTGTCCGACCACCTTCAGCGACGCCGGCGCGGGCAGCTGGTACTGCCCGAAGTCGGATGTGACGTCGACTGCCACGCTGCCCGGCGAGGCACCCGCGCCGAGTCCGCATCCGGCGAGCGCGGCCGCGATCGCGACGGCGATCAACCCCAACAGCGGGCCGCGGATGGCACGAGACGGCCGCCGCCTCACCGCACCAGCACCGCTAGCGGACACGGAACACCAGCGTGGAGGCGCCCCTGGTCGGTGTCGTGTGGTTGCCCGCCGCGTCCAGCGCGGAGACCTCGAGCACGTAGCGGCCGGGAGCGAGGCGCTTGGGGAGCAGGTAGGAGAACGAGGCGCTGCTCGAAACCCGGAAGGAGCGGCCCCTGCCGCAGCGGCTGTGCACGAAGCGGGCGCGTGGCGCGTCGTAGAAGTAGCAGCGGCCGCGATAGCTGCGGCGCAGCTTCAGCGACACGGACGTGACGGCGTCGGGAGCGCTGATCGTCCCTGCGAGCAGCCTCGGCGCTGAGGATCGCCGGTAGGTGGCGCCGTCGTGCACGCTCGAGACCTTCGCCCCAAGAGCACGGGAAGCACCGTTGGTGGCGGCCTCGTTCGTGGTCGTCCCGGCGGTGCCGCTCCGACCCTTGCCCGACGGTCCGTTCGAGGAGCCCGGGGAGCTCGTCCCGCAGGTCCCGTCGTTGCCCGCGTGGACACACACCTGCGTCTCGTCGCGGACGGAGTTGGGGGCGTTGACCGCGAGCGTGGCCTGGCCGGGAGCGGAGAAGGTGACGGTCGCGCTCCCGTCGGCGGCCGTCGTCGCCGGTGCAGCGGCGCCCGTGACCGAGGCTCCGGCGGCGGGCGTCGCTTCACCCGAGGGGCTGTAGGAGACGACATGGACCGTCACCGCTTCGCCCACGTTCGCCGAGGTGGGAGCCGTGATCCCCAGCGGACCGGGACAGGGGCCCGCTTCCGGGCACGGGAACAGGAGCACTTCCGAGCCCGGTTCCGGTTCCACGATCTCGCACAGGCCGAGGCTCGCTTCCGAGTGCTGGAACCAGATGTCCCAGAACGACCCGCTGCCGAATACGTGGCTCTCCCCTGCCACGGATTCGATCGAGTAGCCGTAGCTTTCGAACCAGCTTCCACCCCATTCCCCGCCGGCGGCGAGCGCGAGCGCCCCGAGGGCGCTGTTGCCCGGGCACGAGTGGACGTTGTCCCCGGGCGCGCTGACGGGGTGTTCGGGCCCGGAGAGCGAAACGGGGCCGACGAGGGTATGCGCTTCGCCCTCCACCCTGACGATCACCGAGGAGGATGCGGACGCGAGCGCAGGAACGCAGCAGGACAGGCAGACCGCGAACACGACGGCCGCGACACGAACGAGACGGGAGCTGGGATGCATGAGCCGACCCCTTTCCGCGAGGGCTTGTGGGCTTCGTCGGCGGCAGGTCTCCTGGCTTGCGGGCCGACCCCTCGCACCTTCCCGGACCGCCGTCGGCGCGTCCGGTGGCTGCGCTCGCCGAGGCTCGCGCGGCGGGGGGCATCCCCGGTCACAGTGGCGGGTCCGCTCCGGATTCTCACCGGCTTCCCTTGACCACCGACCTATTGACGGGAGGGGATGCTACTCCAGGCGTTGCGAGGGCAGTGTCAGCGCCCGACCGTCGCCAGATCGCCGTCCGGATCGGCGAGCGTGCGGTGGGCCTCCTCGTCGAGCTCGACCCGGTCCGTGAGCAGCCTGCGGGCGTGGTCGAGGTCGTCCGAGCGTCCGACGGTGAGGGCCGCGGCGACGCGACCGCCGGCCACGTACCAGGTGGTGAAGCTCCCGTCTGCGGTGGACCCGCGAACGATCTCGTCGTCCCACTCGCCGGCTGGGCCGACGTACTCGAGTTCACCCCAGTCCCCGAGCACGGAATAGAAGTACGGGACGACGTCGTGGGGAACGTCGCGGCCGAGCATGTTCAGCGCGACGGTCCTGCCCTGGTTGAAGGCCACGTCCCAGTGCTCGATCCGCAGGCGCCGGCCATGGACCACCGACTCGTATTCGCACACGTCGCCCGCGGCGAACACGTCCGGGGCCGAGCTCGCCAGGCGCGAATCGCAGGCCACCCCACCGAGCTCGCCGATTTCCAGTCCTGCGCGGCGGGCGAGCCCCAGTTCGGGGGTCACGCCGGCCCCGATCACGACGGCCTGGGCGGGGAGCTCGAGCCCGCTGTCGGTGTGGACCGCAGCCACGCGACCGTCGCCCGAGAAGCGGGCGAGGTCCTGGACCGGATGGACGACGACGCCGTGCTCTTCGAGCAGGTCCTGGAAGAAGCGGCCGGCCTGAGGACCGAATCCCCGTTCGAGGGTGATCTGCTCCTGCATGACGATCGAGCAGCGCTTTCCCAGCATCGTCAGCGAGGCGGCCACCTCGCAGCCGATGTAGGAGCCGCCGATCAGGACGACGTCCTGCACCTCGTCGATGGCCGCGCGGATCGCGTCGGCGTTGCCGAGCGTGCGCAGGTAGAAGATGTTCTCGAGCTCCGAGCCGTCCACGTTCAGGCGGCGGACGTTGGCGCCGCTGGCGAGCAGCGCCTTGCCGTAGCGGACCTCCTCCTTGTTCGACAGGGAGGCCGTGTGGGAGCCCGGGTCGAGCTTCGTGACGGTGGTGCCGGTGAGCAGCTCGACGTGCTGCTCCTTCCACCACTCGGCCGGTCGGAACAGGGGATCCTCGCGCGTCTCCTCGCCGCGCAGGTAGCCCTTCGAGCACTCCGGGCGGTTGTACGGGGGATCCAGCTCGCGGCCGACGAGCAGCACCTCACCCTCGGCCCCTTCCTCGCGCAGCCAGCGCGCGCAGTTGGCCGACGCGAGCCCGCCGCCGATCAGCAGGTAGTCCACCTCCCTCGCGCTCATGGCGCGAGCCAGCTTATAGGCCGGGGGGATGTCGAACGGCCCAGTGCGCCCACGCCGGCAGCGTCGGGAAGATCCGCCAGCGGGGGCCGTCCTCATGGCCGTTGGGGCCGATGTCGGTGCCGCCGTGGGAGGTGTCGAGGCGTAGCCGGGCGATCACCATGAACACATGCGCGGGGGGCGTGTTCGTCGCGTAGATCGTGACCCACCGGCCGGGCCCCGGCTCGCCCCAGTGCACGTAGTCCTGGGCGAGCGGGTTGTCTCTGAGAATTTCCGCCAGAGGCCTCAGTCCCGAGCGGTACAAGACGTAGTTGACAGTGCTCGAGCAGTCCTCCTGCATCGCTCCGAGAGGATCGGGATGGCCGAGCGGTCCGTAGGGAAGATCCTGGAGCTCGTTGCCGGCGACCACCATCGCCTGGATGACCGCTGGGACGCCGGCGGGGATCATCGCGACATGCCCGTCCTGCGGGTCGAGCACCGCTCTGGTGCCGGTTACGAAGCGGACCGGCGTGGTCGTCTCGCGCGCCAGCGCGGAGCCGGCTCCCGTCGCGGGACGGCGCTCGCTCCGACCCGCTTCCGAGGATGGCGAACCCGTGTACCGCCGCGACCAGTCCTCCACCTCCCGGACGTACCACCAGGCGTGGTTGTACGCGTAGATCGCCCGCCCATAACTCTCGGGGGCGCCCGCGGCCCGGAGCAGCCTGGCGGCCGCGAAGACCGCGTCGGCCGGATCCCAGCGATCGGCGCGACCATCTCCGTCGGCGTCGACGCCGTATGTCGACCACGTCGAAACGAGAAACTGCATCGGGCCACCGGCGCCGGCCGCATTCACGGAACCTTCGACCGTGCACGCGGGCGAGCTGTCTCGACCGTGATCGCACTCAACCCTTCCGATTCCGGCGAGCACGGTCCACGCGAGCCCATAGCGACTCGCCGCCTGCTCGTACAGCCGCAGGTACAGCGGCGGGATCTCCTGCACTGCGAGCAGCGAGGGAGTTGGCGCAGCGCTGTCATCGGGGCCTGAGGAGGAGGCGGTCCAGCCGACGCCTCCCAGGGCACCGACGACCACCATCGCGACGAGCATGAAGAGCACAGAGCCCCCGACGCCGATCGTGACGACGGCGGCACCGGATGCGGAGGGTGGGCTTCCGTGGGCGCTTACGGGAGATCCGGACCGAGGAAGCGTTTGCGCCCCGCCTCGACCTCGCGCGCGTCGCGCATCACGTCCGAAGCGTCTCCCGGCGTTCGGCCTTCGGCCTTCAGGCGTTCGCGTAGCACGGCGAGGTCACGATCGACCGAAAGCCGGGCCCTGCGTCGCGACTCGGGATCGAGCGGCTCGTCGGGCAGTGCTTCGCGACTCCGCCTGCGCGGCCCGGCCCGCGCAGGCGTCGGCGCTCGCGGCGTCGCCCGCGCCGTGTTTGCGCGTTCCCCGCGATGCCGCGAGGACGAGGCCCCACCAGGGACGGTGCCGGCCCGCAGTTCGGTTTCGATGCGGGCCGCGCGGGCCTCGAGCTTCAGCGCACGCCGCCGATCACCCGTCAAGTCCGCTCGGCGCCGCTCGAGCTGAACGCGGTCGAGCTGGGCGGCCAGCCGTTGTCGAGATGCGCCATCGTCCCCCGAATTCGACCCGGGCGCGGGTTCCCGCGCGCCGGGTCGCTCGTGCGCCGCCGCGGAATCCGGGCCCCGATGCGGACCCCCGCCGGATATCCCGGATACGCCGCGGGCGGACGGTCGGTGGATCTCACGATCGGGCGCCGCGCGCGCCCGGCGCTCCCTCGCCCAGCGGATCGCGGCCATCGCCTTGCGCGTCTCCAGCAGGTCGCTCGCGCGCTTGGCCACCGAACGTGGCTCGCGGCGCCTCTGCAGGTCGCCCTGCCTCGCGAACGTGCCCTGAGCCGCGCTGAGCGCCTGGTGGCGGCGCAGGTAGGCGCTCCACCAGAACGCCGACATCAGCAGCCACTGCGTCCACCACCCGAGTGCCCGGAGGCTCGCCAGGATCCCGAGCACGGCGAGCACCACTCCGAGCAGGAAGGAGAACAGGAGCTTCGAGACCACCGCCGAGAGCAGCTGGCCGCCCCAGCGTCGAAAGACGGCACGGCCGCCCTCGCCCAACGCCGGAGCTAGAACCATCCCCGGGGCAATCAACAGATAGAACAGGCTGAAGAGGGCTGCACTCAGCAGGCGCAGCGCGATGAAGCCGAGGAGCAGGACCATCCCGAGGGTCCCTACGAGGATCAGCAGCAGGCCGCCCATCCGAGACCACGTCTGGCCGGCCGTGCGGAATTCCGCCTCGGCGGCAGCGGGCCCGCGGCAGCCGGTAGCGTCGCTGCTCTGACAGATCGCCCGGAGCAACGAACCTTCCTCGTTGATCGAGTTGCGTTCCGGGCCGTTGGCCGGCAGAGCGAGGAAGACGGCGCCGTTGCTGGTGGCTTCGCGGAGCAGCTGGGCGCTGTGAGCGAGTGCCTGCCTCCTGGAGCCCAGCCTCGACGGACAAGAGGCCTCGCCGCCGGAGCCGCAGCCGGCTTCGGCGAGGTCATGCGCTGCGAGCTTCAGGCCCGCGTCACGCAGGCCACGTTCGGTGCGGCTCGGGTCGCGACACCATCCGACGTTCCCGAACTCCAGGTAGCACCAGGGCGCTTCGATCGCGGCCGAGAAGACCGCCTGCATGCTGTCGGCGAGCGCGATCGGCGTTCCCGAGGGGCTCCCCTGGGCGGTGGCCGCCAGCGTGCCGAGGCTCGCCTCATTCGCCCACGAGCCGAGTGCGCCGACCGTCCCGCTCGGGTCTGCGACAGCCCACAGTCCCCCCGCCATCATTGCGGTCATCATCAGCGCCTGGCCGAGCGTGTCCGCGACCCGCCGTCGGATCAGGCCGTCGTAGAGGACGAGCACGCATGCGATCGAGAGGACGGTCGGTATCCACGGTTCGGTCAGAGCCTGCTGCATCCGGCGCAGGCCGCGGCCCAACCCTCCGCTGACAGGGCTGTCGAGCAGGTTGAGCGTGAAGCACCACTCGAGCATCACGCAGAGCGCGTGGACGACCCACACGAGGGCCATCCACAGCGGGGTGACCAACAGATCCTGCAGCGCGCTCATCAGCCCGCCGTGGCTTAGCCCGAGCACGCCCGTGTCGATGTGAACGTCGAGACCGTAGTCGCCGGTGGGGGCGGCGCTCGCGACGAAACCGGACGTGGTGCAGTTCCTGCGTGCCGCCGAGGACAGGGCGGCTTCGGCGATGCTCCCCCGGCACAGGGGGCTGCCGAGCCCGTTGCTGACCAGCGGGTCACCGCCGGTCTGGGACGGGGCGCTCGCCGATTCGTCGGATCCCTCGGGCGCTCCGCTCGCATCCGGGTTGAGCGCGGGCACGGACGGGCTCCGCGCGGACAGCGAACGCGTGCTTTGAGGCGGAGCGGGTTGCGCACGGGCGGTCCGGGCCGGCGCAGGCCGAACCCGCGCTGCGTCACGGTGGATGGACTGTCCCTGAGCCGCGCCCGCGTGGAGGACGAGCGCGGCGATCAGCGCGACGATCAGGGTGGGAGTGGCTCGCAACACGGGTTTACGCGGCCGTCGGCAACTCAAGCCGGCGTCGGGGTGGTCGAGAAGGCCCGTCGGAGCTTCGGCAGGACGAGATCCACCTGGACCGCCTCGATCCTGCCCCGGTGGTCGCGCATCAGGCAGCTGCCCGACTCGAAGCTCAACAGGCTCTGACGCATCCCCGCGTCCTCGGGGTCGAGTCCGAGCAGTGCAAGCGCACGGGCCGCTTCGGCCTCGGAGCGCATCCCAAAGACGAAGGTCGCCCCGAGCAGGTTCTCGATCGAGCTTCCCTCCCCCACGAGAGCGTCGGTCACGAGCTGGGTGCTGATGATCGGGACGGCCAGCTCGGAGCGCCCCATCCGCTGGAGCGAGCTCAACAGCGTCCGGCCGACCGGGTCTCCGAGCAGCCGCCACCCCTCGTCGAAGCAGAACAGCTTCAAACGCTCGCGCTCGGCGCTCATCAGGTGCATCGCGAAGATCGCGATCAGCCGCACGATCTGCTGGCCGACGCGCTCGGACTGTGAGTACTCGGCACGGCGCACCCCCGCCTCGGGCGTGGGCAGGTCGCGGATCGGCAGGTAGGTGACCTGGCGCCTACCAACGGCCGGGAGCGTCACGTCAGGGTTGGCGAAGCCGAGCTGGGTGAGGCCGGAGCGCGCGTACACCTCGAGGGCCTTGGCAACGCGCCGGTCGGTCTCGTCCCCGTCACGCAGCGCCCCCACCACCTCCCAGCAGGTCGGCTTGCGCGCACGGGTGATCACGCGATCGACAGCCGCGACCACCGCCGTCTCCCAGGTCGGCTCGGCCCGCCCCGGAAGCAGGTCGTGAAGAAACGACACGGTGAGGTCCTGGCGAAGGTGAGACGGGGCGATCCGGAGTGGGTCGAGCATGCCTCGGAGCGTCGGATCCGGCCTCAGCGTGAGGAGCTCGACGTGGGGTCTGACGTCCTCGAGCTGGTGGAAGCGATGGTCCCCCTTCGGATCGCAGTCGATCACCCGCGCCCCTTCCAGGAAGCCCTCGTACTCGAGCTTCTGTGCGAGCGTCGTCTTTCCGGTTCCGAGCGCCCCGACGCAGAGCACGGTGGTGTTGCGATCGCTCTCCGAGCCCTCCTTGATGTTGAAGCGCACAGGTTGGCGCGAGGCGGTCAGGGTGTGGCCCAGGTAGAACCCGCCCTCCGAACCGACCTGATGCGTAGCGGTCGGCATCATGGCGGCGACCTGCTCGGTCGTGAGGGTGTCGTCGTAGCCCGCGAGCCTCGTGCGTTGACCCGGGAGCTGCTGGAGGAACAACTGCAGCTGATCGCCGAGTGGCCTGTGCAAGCGGACCTCCCCGTAGGCGCGGCGACACATCTCCACGCGGCGCTCGAGCTCGGGCTCGGTGGGGGCCCCCACCGCGATTGCGACCGTCGCTCGCAGTAGCGGAGGGCGGCTCGAGGCCTGCAGATAGGAGAGCAGGTCTCTTGCCTCCTGCGTACGCTCCAAACCGAGGTCCGAGGCGCCCTGCTCTCCCTCCGACTCCGCCCTCACGATCTGGTCGGCGTCCTGGACGCGGCGGCGCGCGATCCTGATCGCGAGCTCGTTCGGGAGGAAGCGGGCGTTGAGCGAAAGGTCGATCGCGAAGGGGAGGCCTTCGACGGGCGCGAACATCAGCTCGGCACGAGCGCCGGGGAAGTCGACGCGTTCCGGCAGTGCGCCGAGGACGAGCTGCGCCTGCCAGCTGCGACCGAGCTCCGACTCGACCACCAGCGCTCGCCCTCGATGCTCCACGATGCAGTCGGACCAGCGCATCACGTCGCCCTCCAGCGGCGCGAGCACAGCTTTGCCGTTGCACTCGAAGGCGAGCGCTCTCGGCTCGTGCAGACCGTCGACGTGCGGTTCCCCGACGCCCCGGCAGAAGCCGCGCCTGATCAGCCACTGCAGCTCCACCATGCGCGCAGGACGCACGTCCAGGAAGTCGGCGATCCGCGCGTGTATCCGATCGGCGGCGGCTCGGGCCCGCTCGAGCTCCTCGACGCTCATGAGCCGTCGGGCCCTCGGCGAGAGAGCCCTCCGAACCTCCTCGACGATCGTGCGTGGATGCCTCGTGGCCACGCCCGACAAGAACGACGCGACGTCCCGCTCGGGCTCCCGCAGGCTGGCGAGGATGAAGACGACCGCGTGTGAAGGCTCCGTCCCCTCGAGCCTCCGCGCCTGCTCACGCACGTAGCGCTCCCGTGCTCGGGGCGGCCCGCCGGCCGACCCTGCCGCGCCGGGCGCCCGCGCGCCCATCTCCTCCTCATAGCGTCGCAGCCCCCACGTGCGGCTCACCCGCAGGACCTGGAGGTCGGCACCGAGGGTCTCGAGGGCGCCGACGAGACCCACCAGCCGTGATCGCTTCTCCGAATCGCTGGACCACGCATACGCGCTCGTCTGAACGCGGAACGCGGCCCACCCGTCGTCGAGGCCGCTCGCGAACACGCAGTTGCCGTACACGAACGCGATCGGCGCACGCAAGCGGCTCAGCGGCCTCTATCCGAGTCGGCCCGCACGCGCAGCCTGGCGCCGGCCGCAACGATGATCACCTGTCTTCCGTCGCGCTCGTGCGGACGCCGATCGCGGCGGATGATCAGTTCCCGACGCCGCGCGGATGCAGTGGGCCCGCCGCGCCTGGGAGTCCGCGGGCGGGCGGTCCGCTCGTGGGGCCCGCCCACGAGAACGGCGCCCGGCCCCGTGTACCGCAGAGCCCGAAACCGCTTCTCCGAACCATCGGGGAGCGCGAGCACGTCGTGGGGGTGCCAGCAGCGGGGCCCGCAGGCACGCGCGCCGCCAACCAGCCGTCGCCTCGCACACGCGAACCGCACCAAAGAGCGGGCAGCGTGGTGAAAGGTCCTCCCCTCCACCCGGATCATCGCCATCAGCGTCGCCGCGAGCGCAGGCAACAGCAGATCGCGCAGATACCAGGGCACCACCCCGAGCAGTCCGCCGAGGACGGGCAGGGCCGAGCACACGAGGGTCCCGGCCACCACCGCGAGGCAGTACACGACCCCGCGAACGGGAATTCCCGACGGGTTCAGCCGCAGCCGGTCGACGCTGTAAACGCGTCGCTCGAGATCGAACACCCTGCGATAGGAGCGGATCTCGGTCATCCCGTGCCGAACAGCGACGTGACCGTGTTCCGCAGCACGCTCACACCGGCGGGCGTCGCGAGCAACACGGCAACGATCCCGACGGCGAACACCCCCGCGGCCTCCTTGAAGTCCCGACGGAACACGAGAACGGTCCCCGCGACCGCGAAGCCGAGCCCGATCAGGCTCATCGCCACCGCACGTCCTGTATTCCCTGCTTTGGCCGCAGCCGATTCCAGGGAGCTCGTGCCACCGCCCGATTCCGCTGGGGCGCGCGCGGACGAGGACGAGCCTGTGCCCCGCACCGCAGCCAGTGCCGGAGCCGCCGCGACGGCCAAGCAAACCAGGATCAACAGGGGCAACGCCAAACAACGGGTCTTCGTGCGCATCAATGCCTCCTATCTGTCTATGAGTCGGGATCTGTCTGGATCGCCGCTACCTCCCAACGCCCCTGCGCCTTCACGACATCGAGTTCGTACGCGAGCCGGTACTCGACGCCGCGTTCGTCACGGACCTGGACCACGGCCGCCACGGTGGGACCTGCTTCCGCCCACCCGAGGTGCTGGACCGATTCGAGCGTGAGCGGCGCCGTCGGCAGTGAGACGTTCGCACCGCGCGTCAGGTCGGCCGCGAGCTCGCCCGAGGAACCGGCGAGGTAGTTGCGTAGGGCCCGCGTTACGACTGTCGACAGCGCCGGATCGCCCAGTTCGTGGGCCGCGGGGGTCGCGATCCCGGGGACCGAAGCGGGGGCGCCCACGAACGCCGGATAGCCCGACAGCTGCAACGCGCCGCTCGCCGCCCGCATGACGCCGACGGTGAGGTAGACGACTCCAGCCGTATCGGTCTGGGCTGCCACCGTGTACACCCGGCGGTCCGGGGACGCTTCCCGAACCTGCACGACTTCTGCCCACTGCACTCGCTGCTCGCCGGTGCCCGGAGGGACCTCACCGGCGTCCGGTTCCATGCCCGGACCGCTGAATGCCCCAAGGCCCTGGGCGGCCGCCAGGGGTCTGGCTGCTTCCCACGTCAGGTACCTGCGGGCAAACAGGACCGCGAAGCCTTCGGCCGCACGATCAGCGGGGACGCCGCTACGTACCTGCGGCGCCGGTGCCGGCCTCGGAGGCGCAAGCACGAACCGGGCGCTGGCCAGCAGGCCGCAGGCCGCCGCCGCCGACAGCAGGTAGCGCGGGAGTTCCCGCGCCAGGCGGATCTGCCACATCGTCCTGCTGGCGATCGCGAAGCTTGCCCTCGGCACGCGCGATCGCTCAGGTGCGGGAGCCTCAGCGCTCAAACCCGAACTCCGCCGGGGGCACCTCGCGCCGAGGACCGGTGCGCGTGGGGATGCCTGCAACGCGCTCCGACGGTTCGACCGCGGCAACTGACAACGTGGGCTGCTCCCTCGTCGAAGGCTTCGGTCGTCCCCGTCCCGGAGGCGGTACCTGAGCTCTTCGGCGCGGGCGAACGTGCCCGACATCGATTCGCACTCTCCGCTGCGGTCGTGTCCCCGCGGCGCGCGCGATGCCGGCCCGAGCGACGCCGGCACCTGCGACGTCGGCCCGAGCGAGGCCGACGCGACCCCGCGAGACCACCGCCCGATCCGCCGTCGCCGCGAACGGCCGGGGCGCTACGTGGCTTCCCGCGCGCGGGAGGACGACGGCAAGGCCTCCGGCGCATCCAACGCCCCCGATGCACACGGCGACCCACACTCCGCTCGTGCGGCGTCGGCGAACCGTGGACGGACTCGCATCGGAGCGGAGGGAACAGTCGAGGGCACGATGCTGCTCGTGACCACGCTCACGGTCCCACCCCACGCCGCTGAGGTACTCCTCGGGCGTGAGCACTACGAAGCCGTCCGCGCCGGCCTTCAAGGGCGCCTGCCCTTCTGTCGACGCCTCCCCGCGCGTGCGACCGGAGCCCGGCGGGGGGAGGGCGCCGAGCTCCGGCCGCGGTCGCGCGGACCGGGTTCGCCGACGACTCGTGCATGACACCGAGCCCCGGCGCCCCCGGGGGACGCACCTATGTGTGTTCGACTGCCGGTCACAGGTTGGGTCCCTGGCTGCCGATCCGACCTCGGGCGCCCCTGGTGACAGGGACTTCCGACGCGGCCATCAACTCGCGCAGCCGAGCGCGGGCACGCTGGGCGACCTTGCGGTACTTGGCGGGGCTCCAGCCGTGACGGCCGCAGAACGCCTCCGGCTCCGTGGCGCCCTCGAACTGGCTCGCCAGGACGAGTCGCTGATCGAGGCTGAGCAAAGGAAGCAACCGCCGGATCGCATCCAGTTCCTGGCGCAGGATCACCAGCTGCTCGACGTCCGGACGCCAGTCGGCGACATCCAGCTGCCCGTGCTCGGGACTGTTGACCAGGGGAACAGCGGTCTCGAGGGCTGCCTGTGCGGCGCTGCGTCCGGACACTGCGCGGCGGCGGTCGTAGATGCGCGAGACGAACCGCTGCTCGAGTACGCGAGCGAGGTGCACGCGATCGGCGAACCGTCCTCCCCGCCGGGCGTGGCTGATCAGCTCGAGGGTCGCCTGCGAGTAGCAGTCTTCGAGGTCCTCTCTGCGCAGCCTGAAGCCGTGAGCCCGCAGCAGCAGATCCCGCCGGGCGCTGGATACGAGCGCGACCTCGTCGACGACCTCCGCGACAGCTTCGTGATCGGCGCCCGCGCGGTCGCTCCGCCACGGACGGGGCTTCCCGCCGGGTATACGACACGACGATCGAGTAGACACATGAGGGTGTCGACCACGGCTGGCAAGAGACCCCCCTCCAATTTCCCGAGCCGCCGATGAACGTCACCGAACACCTCGAACGCCTCGACCGCCGCCAGCAGCAGAGCCGCCGGATCAGCTTCCTGGCCGCCGTCGTGAAGAAGTTCAGCGACGACCAGGCCGGTCAGCTCGCTGCGCTGATCTCCTACTACGGGTTCGTCTCGCTGTTCCCGATCCTGCTCGTGTTCGTGACGGTCCTCGGTTTCGTCCTCGAAGACAACCCGCAGAAACGCGAAGAACTGCTCAACGGGGCCCTCGGCCAGTTCCCGATCATCAGCGATCAGCTCAAACTCCACTCGCTCGGCGGAAGCACCCCGGCGCTCGTGATCGGGCTGGTGTTCGCGCTGCTGGCGGGGCTCGGGATCATGAACGCAAGCCAAAGCGCGTTCAACAGGATCTGGAACGTGCCCTACAAGCGGCGTCCCAACTGGGTTGCGGTGCGCCTCCGCGGGCTGGCGATGCTCCTGCTGCTCGGCACACTCTCGATCGCCTCAACGATCGCGGCCGGCTTCGTCGGCTCGAGCTCCCACGGCGCGGTCACCGTCGTGGCCGGTGTGCTGGTTGCCCTGGCATTCAACCTCGCCCTGTTCATGTGCGCGTTCAAACTGCTCACCGCCGCCGACCTGGGCTGGCGGGACCTGCTCCCGGGCGTGATCCTCGCGACCGTGTTCTGGCAGCTGCTCCAGCACCTCGGGGGCCTGTACATCGACCACGCCCTCAAACGGACGGGGCCGCTGTACGGCGTGTTCGCGCTGGTGCTGGGGCTGCTCGCGTGGCTCTACCTCGGCGCGCAGCTCACGATCTTTGCGGCCGAGGTCAACGTCGTGCGCAAGCATCGCCTGTGGCCCCGCTCGTTCTTCTCCGAGCACCTGCTCGAGACCGACAAGCAGGCGCTCGCCGCCTCGGCGGCGGTCGAGGAGCGGGTCGAATCCGAGCAGGTGGACGTGAGCTTCTCTCCTCCGGAGGAGACCTCCGGCTGACGCGCGGCGCCCGCCCCCCCGGCGCACGCGCCGCCGGGGGAGATCAGGGGCCTCCTGTGCCCCGATCTCCGCCCGGCGTGCGCCGTGTGCGTCGTCGACCCCCGCGCAAGCCTGGTCACAGCTCCTTCGTCATTTCGGTGGCCCTCGCCCCCTGCGCCTCGTCGGAGAGTTGCGTGAAGCGCCGCGGGTTCATGCGCCGGTTGACGGTGTCGGCCTCGATCATCGTGTGGTGCACCCACGCCGGCCCCCCGAGCACCGCTACGGCCAGCCCGCGACGCTCATAGAGGGCGCTCAGGGACGCGATCGCCTGCGCGCCGACGAGCTCGATCGCCTCCAGCTGGCGGATGTCGAGCACGAGGCTCGAGACGCCTTCCTGGTAGAGACACTCGATCTCATCCTGTAGGTCGGGTCCGCTGCGCGCGTCCAGGCGACCCATCAGAACCAACGTGTGCCGCCAGACGGGCGGGGCCGTGTCGGCGATTTCGAACGATCTCTCGGGCAGCCGTTCCAGCGTCGTGACGCCGTTGCCCGCGAGCCCGGAGGCTGCGAATGTGAGATTGCGTTGCATTTGTAGAAGCTCCTTTCAAAACGTCATTCATCCGAGTTGCACTGCTCCCGGACAACGGGTCGCCCGGGCCTTTGGAGAAGCGGAAGGAGCTAGTCCGGCTTCTCGGGGATGAGGACGAAGAAGGTCTGCCGCGGCGAGCGGGCAGACACGCCGAGGCGCAGCATCACGCTGGCCGGCACCTTGAAGAAGACCCACACCAGTGTCGTGGCCGC
>DATJXX010000019.1:0-76033 GCA_035499875.1 Solirubrobacteraceae bacterium | reverse complement strand
CGCACCTGGCCGGCCCCGAGGGCCGGGTCGGGCCGCTCCTGCACCTCGAGCACCCCGGGTCCCCCGTGCTTTGTGATCACGACCGTGCGCACGCGCCGAGCCTATCCGACTCGGGCACAGGACCATCGACTCACGTCACGCAGGAAGTCGCACACGTGCGACTTCCCGACCCCGCGCATGCGCGGGGTCGCCGGCCGGCGCATGCGCCGGCCGGAACAGCAGCATCAGCCGAGGTCCACCGACCAGCCGTTGACGAAGTTCTCCGACTCTACGATCTCCGCCACGACCTCCTCGGGGACGGCCGCGTCGGTTGTGACCACCATCGCCGCCAGCCGGCCCTGGTCCTTGGCGCCGTCGGCAGCGTGGCCGACCGCGGCGGAGGAGATGTTGATGCCGTGGGCGCCGAAGATCGTGCCGACGCGGCCGATCATGCCGGGCAGGTCGCGGTAGCGGAACACGGTCACGTGCGGCTCGAGCTCGATCGTCAGGCGCCGCCCCTGGACCTCGACGAGGTGGGGCACCCGGCTGGGCCCGATGCCGGTGCCTGCCACCGCCACCCGCTCGGAGCCGGCGACCACCGTGACGCGGATCAGCTCGTTGAAGTCCTCCGCCTCGGAGACCACCTTCTCCTCGAACACGATCCCCCGCTGGGCCGCCATCGTGGGCGCGTTGACGACGTTGACCTGCTCCTCGGTGTGACCCCGGAGCGCGCCCACGATCACGGCCAGGCCGAGCAGGCGGGTGTCGAACTCGGCGATCCGTCCGAGGAAGGCGGCCTCGATGCGCTCCACCGAGCTGCCGGCGGCGAGCGTCATCGCGAGGCGGCCGAGCTGGGTGGCCAGGGGCAGGAACGGGCCCAGCGCCTCCATGTCCTCGGCGGCGATGGCGGGGATGTTGACGGCCGTCGAGACGACCCCGCCGGTGAGGGCGGCCACGACCTGCTCGGCGCTCTGGTAGCCGGCCCTGTCGGTCGCCTCGGCGGTGGAGGCCCCGAGGTGGGGCGTGACGATCACGTTCGTGTACCCGAACAGGGGGTTCTCGGTCATCGGCTCCTGGGGGAACACATCCAGGGCCGCCCCGGCCACCTTGCCGCTGTCGAGCGCCTCTTTGAGCGCGTCTTCGTCGATCAGACCCCCGCGGGCCACGTTGAGGATGCGAACCCCGTCGCGCATGGCGGCGAAGGCGTCGGCGTCGACGAAGCCCATCGTGTCGGAGGTCTTCGGCAGGTGGACGGTGACGAAGTCGGCGTTCGCGTACAGCTCCTGGGGGCTGTCGGCCTTCTCCACGCCGTGCTCGCGGAAGTGCTCGGCGCTGACGAACGGATCGAACGCGATCACCCGCATCCCGAAGCCGCGGGCGCGCTGCGCGACGAGCTGGCCGATGCGTCCGAAGCCGAGCACGCCGAGGGTCTTCTCGTACAGCTCCACGCCCGAGTACTTCGAGCGGTCCCAGCGGCCCGCGACGAGCGAGGCGTAGGCCTGGGGGACGTTCCTGGCGAGCGCCAGCAGCAGCGCCATCGTGTGCTCGGCGGCGGTCACGACGTTCGACTCCGGCGCGTTGGCGACCACGATCCCGCGCCGGGTGGCGGCCTCGACGTCGACGTTGTCCACGCCAACGCCGGCGCGGCCCACGACCTTCATGCGGTCGGCACGGTCGAGCAGCTCGGCGGTGAGCTTCGTGGCGGAGCGGATCACGATGCCGTCGTAGTCGCCGATCCGCTCGGCGAGCTGGTGGTCGTCCCAGTCGATCCCCAGGTCGACGTCGAAGTGCTCGCGCAGCAGGGCGACGCCCGACTCGCCGATCTTCTCCTTGACCAATACCCGCGGCCGTGCTCCCGCGCCGTCCTGTGCGGGGGTCGTGTCGGTTCCGGCGACGGCGGCGCTCATCGCGCCGTCCTCTCGAGTACCCAGTCGATGCACGCGGTCAGCGCCTGCACGTCGGCCGTGTCGACCGCCGGGAACATGCCGATCCGCAGTTGGTTGCGCCCGAGCTTGCGGTACGGCTCCACATCGACGATGCCGTTGGCGCGCAGCGTGGCCGCGAGCGCGGCCGCGTCGATCTCGTCGTCGAAGTCGATCGTGCCCACCACCAGCGAGCGGTGCGCGGGCCGCTGCACGAAGGGGGTCGCGTGGGAGCTGCTCTCGGCCCAGCCGTAGAGGTGACCGGACGATGCCGAGGTGCGCTGCACGCACCAGTCGAGTCCGCCGCCGTCGAGCATCCAGCGCAGCTGGTCGTCGAGCAGCAGCAGGGTCGCGATCGCGGGGGTGTTGTAGGTCTGGTCCTTGGTCGAGTTATCCAGCGCCGTGGACAGCGACAGGAACTCGGGGATCCAGCGCCCCGAGCCGGCGAGCTCGCCGACGCGCTCCAGCGCCGCCGGGCTCATCAGCGCGAGCCACAGTCCGCCGTCGGCGCCGAAGCTCTTCTGGGGCGCGAAGTAGTAGACGTCGGCGTCGGAGACGTCGACCGGCAGCCCGCCGGCGCCCGAGGTGGCGTCGATCAGCACGAGCGCCTGAGGAGCCCCGGCCGGGCGGCTAACCGGCACCATCACCCCGGTCGAGGTCTCGTTGTGGGCCCAGGCGATCACGTCGGCGTCCCCCTCCACGGCCGCCGTCGCGGCGTCGGCCGGGTCGGGCGCGTCACCGGGATCGGCCGCGAGCACCACCGGGTCCCGCAGGAAGGGCGCCCCCTTCGTGACGGTGGCGAACTTGTTGGAGAACTCGCCGTAGACGAGATGAGCTGCGCGCTCGCGCACGAGCCCGCAGGCGGCGGCGTCCCAGAAGGCGGTGGTGCCGCCGTTGCCGAGCACCACCTCGTAGCCGTCGGGGAGGTCGAACAGCTCACGCAGCTGCGAGCGGATCGACCCGACGAGCGAGCGCACGGGCTTCTGGCGGTGGGAGGTGCCCATCACCGCGGCGCCCGGCCCGGCGAGGTGCTCGAGCGCCTCCGGGCGAACCTTCGAGGGACCGCACCCGAAGCGCCCGTCGCGCGGCTTGAGCTCCGGCGGAATCACGTATGACTGCTGCTCGGTGGTGGGGCTGGTCGTCATCGGGGCTCCTCGTTTCCTTCTCGGCGAAGGATCGTCATCGCTTTGGAGGGTGCCCAGGCGCGCGGCGTCAGCTACTCGCCGCTTCCCGGTGGTGAACTCCACCCGAACGCCAGTTGCGGCGAGGGGGCCGAGTCTAGCGGAACCACCCTTACCCTCAGAGGCTCCACAGCGGCTCGCGGGCAAGCACATGGGCACTCCAGCCGCGCGGCAGGCGACCCTCGCTCGCACCCGACGGCGGCTCGGGGCCGACCAGGCACAGCTCGGGTGCCGGGCCGAGCACGAGCTGGCGCCGCCACAGGCTCGCATTGGCGCGCTCCATGCCGTCGCCGAGCAGCTCGGCCACGCCGGCGTCGCGAGCCACCGCGCGCGCGCCCGCGGTGAGCGGGCGCGTGGTCACCCACACCGCGACCTCCGCCGACGCCAGCGCCACCGCGTCCGGCTCGCCCTCGAGCAGCGCATACAGGCCCCCGCTGCCGGGCCCCGCCAGCGAGGCGATGTCGTCGTGGCGGCTGCGGTGCCCCCGCCCGGCCGCGGCCTCGTTGAGCACCCCCAGCGCGGTGTAGTCCTCGACCAGGTACCAGTCCTCGTAGATGGGCGAGCGCAGCCCGGCTTCGGGCACGTCCTCGCCGATCGCCTCGGGAGGCCCCGCCGCCGCCCGCGGATCCAGCCACGGCACCTCGGCCAGCCGGTAGGAGGCGAGCGCTGTCATCCCCGCGGGCGGCTGGCGGGCCAGCGAGCGGTGGAAGGTCTCGAGCGCGCGCTCGTAGTCCTCCGCCGGCGCACCCTCACGCGGGCGGTGCCAGAAGAGGTACGCGAGCACCGGGTGGACCTAGAAGGCCGGCTTGATCCAGTCCATGCGCGAGCGCAACTCCGCGCCCACGTGCTCGACCTGCGTGTCGGCCTGTTCGGCTCGCATGCGCTTGAAGTTCTCCTGGCCGGCGCGGTTCTCGGCGATCCACTCGCGCGCGAACTCCCCGGACTGGATCTCGCCCAGGATCTTGCGCATGTTGGCGCGTGTCTCCTCGGTGATCACGCGCTTGCCCCGCGTGTAGTCCCCGTACTCGGCGGTGTTCGAGATCGAGTAGCGCATGCCCGCGAGGCCCTTCTCGTGCATCAGGTCGACGATCAGCTTGAGCTCGTGCAGACACTCGAAGTAGGCCATCTCGGGGTCGTAGCCGGCGGCCACGAGCGTCTCGAAGCCGGCCTGGACGAGCTCGGAGGCTCCCCCGCAGAGGACGGCCTGCTCGCCGAACAGGTCGGTCTCGGTCTCGTCCTTGAAGGTCGTCTCGATGACCCCGCCGCGGGTGCAGCCGATGCCCTTGGCGTAGGCCAGGGCCAGCGCCCGCGCCTGCCCGCTCGCGTCCTGCTCGACCGCGATCAGGCCGGGGACGCCGCTGCCTTCGGTGAACTGCCTGCGCACGAGGTGGCCGGGGCCCTTGGGGGCGACCATCGCCACGTCCACGCCGCTCGGGGGGGTGACCTCGCCGTAGTGGATCGAGAAGCCGTGCCCGAACAGCACCATGTCGCCCTCGCCGATGCCGTCGCTCAGTTCGTTCTCCCACACTTCGCGGTGTAGCTCGTCTGGGACGAGCACCATCACCAGGTTCCCGCGGCTGGCCGCCTCCACGGGCGACAGGACCTCGAGTCCCTGATCGCGCGCCTTCTGGGCGGAGGCGGAGTCCTCGCGCAGGCCGACGACAACGTCGACGCCCGAGTCCTTGAGGTTGAGGGCGTGTGCGTGTCCCTGGGAGCCGTAGCCGATGATCGCGACCGTCTTGCCCGCGAGCAGTCCGAGATCGGCGTCGTCGTCGTAGATCATGGGCGCTCAGGCTAGCGATCGGTTCAAGCGCTCGCCCTTGCCACCAGCGTGTGGCCCGGGACGCGCAGCGCGCCGTCGTCGTCCGTGTACGGCTCGAGTCGCCGCTTCAGCCCCTCGCGGATCGACTCGATCTCCGCCTCGGGGCGCGACATGACGAGGTCGTGGAACTGCTTGGAGAGGTCGAGGGTGGTGTCCCAGAACTCGTCGAAGTCCGGGTGGCGGCGGACGAGTTCGATGTCCTCGATCGTCACGTCGGTGAAGCCGGCGTCGCCGAGCATCTCGCTGAGGCGGTCGGCGTCGCCGAGCGCGAACGGCCCCGGCGGCGGAGCCGGCTGCTCGGATGACTGGCCCTGCCCGTCGGGCGCGTCCGGCTGCGGACCGGGCGCGGGGGCTCCGAGGGCGGGCGCGAGACCGTGCTCGGCCAGCTCCCGGCCGGGCAGCGAGGCCCACGGGTTGCGCTCGATCGAGTCCCACACGGCGGCCGCCAGGCGGCCGCCGGGCACGAGCACGCGGCGGCTCTCGGCGAGTGCCGCGGCTGGATCGGCCATCAGCATGTAGCCCCAGCGGCACAGCACGATGTCGACGCTGGCGAGCGGCAGGTCGATCCATTCCCCGCCCAGCACCTGGAAGCTGACGTTCTCGATCCCGAGCTCCGCGGCGCGCTCGCGCGCGCCCTCGAGCATCCCCTCGGCCTGGTCGGAGATGGTCACCTCTCCTCCCGGTGCGACCAGTTCGGCCGCGAGCAGGCCCGTCTCCCCCAGTCCCGCGGCCAGCTCCAGCACCCGCTCCCCCGGCTGCGGGTCCACCGCCGCCACCATCCATTGGGCAACCGGGGCGCCGAACGCGTCGATCTGCTCACGCCGGCGCCGCCAGCCGGACGCGGCGGCTTCCCAGTTCTCGAGGCTCGAGCGGCGGTGTTCGGCGGCGTCGAAGGTCATCCCAGCTCCCTGCGCAGCAGCTTGCCAGAGCGCGTGCGCGGGAGCGGCGCCGGCGACAGCGAGATGCGCTTGGGCACCTTGTAGGGAGCCAGCGAGCGGGCGCAGTGGGCGCGCAGCTCCTCCACGCTTTCCGTCCCGTCGCCGTCGCCGGGCCGGCGCAGCACCACGACGGCGCTCACGGCCTCGCCCCACTGCGGGTCTTCGACCCCGTACACGCCCGCCTCGAGCACGAGCGGGTGGCTCTCGAGCACCGACTCGACCTCCGCCGGGGCGACGTTCTCACCGCCGCTGATGATCGTCTCGGCCCGCCGCCCGAGCACCGACAGGCGCCCGGCGCCGTCGAGCGCGCCCAGGTCCCCGGTGTGCAGCCAGCCGTCGGGCGCGAGCGCCCCCGGTGCGACGGTCGGACCGCGCACGAGGATCTCCTCGTCGGGGGCGATCCGAACCTGGGTGCAGAACAGGGGCGGGACCGCGCGGCGCGTGGGCTGCGCCGGGCTTGCGCGGCCGTCCCCGGTGCCGTCTCCCGGGCCGTCTTCGCGGCCGTCCCCCCCGAGCGCCGCGACGGGTGTCGTGGCGACCTGCGAGCACGTCTCGGTGAGGCCGTAGGTGAGCGCGACGGGCACGCCCGCGGCGCGGGCACGCTCCAGCAGCGCAGCACCGGCGGGCCCCCCGCCGAGCAGTACGCAGCGCAGCCCCTCGACGCGCTCGAGGCCCGCGACCAGCAGCCGCTCGAGCGTCGTCGCGACCAGGCTCACGACGCTGACCCGCTGGCGTTGCAGCGCATCGAGCGCCCGGTCGAGCTCGAAGCGCTCGTGGACGAGGGCCGTGGTGGCGTATATCGCGCTGCGCACGAGGATCGAGAGGCCGCCCATGTGGGACAGCGGCAGCACGCACAACCACCGCTCGTCGTCGGGCGCACCCAGCGCGACGGCGGACCCGAGCGAGCTCCACAGCAGGTTGCCGTAGGTGAGCTCGACCGGCTTCGGAGCGGCGCTGGTGCCCGAGGTGTGCATCACCAGGGCGCTCGCGTCGAGGTCGTGCCGGGAGCGTGCGCCGGACCGGCCCGCGCCGCCTCCGGACACGAATCCCCGCGTGGCGCCGGCGAGCGGCACCGGCTCGGCGAGCACCACATCGCAGCGGCTCGCCACGGCGTCCCGCTCGGGCTCGGACAGCCGCAGGTCGACCGGCACCGCGGCCGCGCCCAGGAGCAGACAAGCGTGCAGGGCGCGGGCGAAGTCGAGCCCGGCCGGGAGCGCGATCCCGATGCGGGCTCCGGTCCCGGCGCCGAAGCCTTCCAGCTCGGCGGCGGCGGCCCTGGCGTCGGCGTGGAGCTGCTCGTAGGAGAGCACGCCCTCGGGGGTCACGAGCGCGGGATGAGCCGGGCGCGTCGCGGCTGCGCGCTCGAGCCATCCGTCGACCTGCATGGCGCACAGGCTAGCCTTCGCCCGCGTGATCACCACCTGGACCACAGTGCGGCCCGACGACTTCGCCGACATCCGCTACGAGAAGTCGGCCGCCCCCGAGGAGGGGATCGCGAAGATCACGATCGACCGCCCCGAGGTCCGCAACGCGTTCCGGCCCCAGACGATCATCGAGATCTCACAGGCGCTCGAGGACGCCCGCGAGGACACCTCGGTCGGCGCGATCATCCTCACCGGCGAGGGCCCCGACGCCTTCTGCTCCGGGGGCGACCAGCGCGTGCGCGGGGACACCGGCTACCTGCACGAGGACGCCGCCGGCCGCGCCGGGGTGGGGCGCTTCCACGTCACCGACCTGCACATCCAGATCCGCCGCCTGCCCAAGCCGGTGGTGGCGATGGTCGCCGGGTACGCGATCGGCGGCGGCAACGTCCTTGCGCTCGTATGCGACCTGACGATCGCCGCCGACAACGCCCGCTTCGGGCAGGTCGGCCCGCGCGTGGGCTCGTTCGACGGAGGCTTCGGGGCGGGCCTGCTGGCGAACCTCGTGGGACCGAAGCGGGCGCGCGAGATCTGGTTCCTGTGTCGCCAGTACTCGGCCGAGGAAGCGCTCCAGATGGGGCTGGTGAACGCGGTCGTCCCGCTCGATCGCCTCGAGGACGAGACCGTCGCCTGGTGTCGGGAGATGCTGGCCCTGTCCCCGTTCGCGCTGCGGATGATGAAGGCGAGCTTCAACGCAGCCGAGGATGGCCTTGCCGGCATCCAGCAGCTCGCGCACGACGCCAACCTCCTCTTCTACGAAAACCAGGAGGCCCAGGAGGGCCGCAACGCTTACCGCGAGAAGCGCAGGCCGGACTTCTCGCGCTTCCCCAAGCGGGCCTAGCTTGGCCACGGTCCGCATCTGGGTGATGGCCGCGCGCCTGCGGACGCTCCCCGCGGCGATCGCGCCCGTCCTGGTGGGCACCTCGCTCGCGCTCGGTGCGGGGCACTTCGACGCGCTCGCCTTTGTCGCGGCGCTGCTCGGTGCGATGTTCATCCAGGTCGGCACGAACCTCTCGAACGACTACTCCGACGCCCGCCGGGGAGCCGACACCGAGGACCGGCTCGGCCCCGTGCGCGTGACCGCCGGCGGCCTGGTCCCGCCCGGGCAGGTGCTGGTCGCGACGTACGTCACGTTCGGCCTCGCGTGCGCCTGCGGGATCTACCTGATCGCCGTCGCCGGCTGGGAGCTGCTCGCCATCGGGGCCGCGTCGATCCTCGCGGGGGTTCTGTACACGGGCGGCCCGCGCCCCTACGGCTACGTGGGCCTCGGCGAGCTGTTCGTGTTCCTGTTCTTCGGCATCGTGGCGGTGGTGGGGTCCTACTTCGTCCAGGTCCAGCAGCTGCCGTGGCAGGCGTTCGTGTGCGCGGTCCCGGTGGGGCTGCTGGCGAGCGCGATCCTGGTCGTCAACAACGTGCGCGACCTCGAGACCGACCGCCGCGCCGGCAAGCGCACGCTGGCCGTCCGGCTCGGGCGCGAACGCACGCGCGTGCTGTACGCGGCGATGCTCGCGGGCGCGTTCGTGTGCGCGCCGCTGCCGTGGCTGCTCGGCTCGATGGAAGCGTGGCTGCTGTTGCCCTGGCTCACGATCCCGCTCGCGCTGGCGCTGGTCCGGGTGATCCGCACCCGCACCGACGGCCCGGCGCTGAACGGCGCGCTGGCCCGCACCGGGCTTCTGCAGCTGTTGTTCTGCGTGCTGTTCTCGGCGGGGATCCTCGCAAGCGGCGGGATCCCCTCGTGAGGTTCGAGCTCTCCCGCCGGACGCTGAGGCTGCGCTCGCCGGTGCACACCTCGTTCGGGACCACCACCGAGCGTGAGCTCATGTTGCTGGCGCTGACGGACGAGCGGGGCGTGAGGGGCGTGGGCGAAGCCGCGCCGCACGAGCCATATGACGGCGTGCCCTTCGAGCGGGTGGAGCGTGCGCTCGAGCGGTACCGGCCGCTGCTCGAGTGCGCCCCGGGCGGCGCAGACCCGGCCCAGCTGTTGCAGGGATGCCGGGCGATCGACGATCTGCCGGCGGCGCTGGCGGCCGTCGATATCGCGTTGTGGGATCACGCCGGAAGGCGAGCCAGTCGCCCGCTGGCGGAGCTCCTGTGCGAGCGCCCCGCCCCCACCGTCCCGGTCAACGCGACCGTCACGGCCGAGGATCGGGCGGGCGCCGCCACGCAGGCCGCCGACGCGGCGCGCTCGGGCTTCGACGTGCTGAAGGTCAAGGTCGGCGTGGGCGACGACGCGGGAAGGCTCGCGGCCGTGCGTTCCGCGGTCGGGCCGGCCGTGGCGCTTCGCGTCGACGCCAACGGCGCCTGGAGCGTGCCGGAGGCGATCGCCGCGATCGGGTCCCTGGAAGCGATCGGCCTGGAGCTCGTGGAGGAGCCCGTGCACGGGCTGGATGACATCCGCCGCGTCCGCGAGGCCGTGCGGGCGCGCGTGTCGATCGACGAGACGGCCGCCGAGCCCGGTGCCCTGGCGGCGGGCGCCGCCGACGCCGTGTGCCTGAAGCTCTCGCGCTGCGGCGGCATCAGCGGTCTGCTCGAGGCGGCGGGCGAGGTGCGGGGCTCGGGCGCCGAGGTGTACGTGACCTCCGGCCTCGACGGGCCGGTCGCGGTCGCCGCGGCTCTGCACGCCGCCGCCGCCCTGCTTGCGAGCGGCCCGCTCGCCCACTGCGGGCTGGCGACCCTGGCGCTGTTCGAGGACCTCGAGGACCCGCTGCCGCCACGCGACGGGGCCATCGCCCTCCCGACCGGGCCGGGGCTCGGTATCGAGTCGGCCTAGCCCGGGGCCGCCTCGGGCTCCGGCACCGCGGCCGCCTCAGCCCGCCGCGGCCTCGCCCTCCAGCACCGCGGCCAGCTCGCGGGGGCACTCGAGCGCCAGCGCGTGACCACCGTCCAGCACGTGCAGCCGCGCGTTCGGGATCAGCTCCGCCAGCCGACGGGCGATGTCGAGGAACTTCTCGTCGCGCGAGCCGGCCACCACCTCCACCGGCATCTGCAGCTCGCCCAGCCGCCCCCACAGGGACTCCATCTCGCCGGTGCCGACTCCCCGTAGCGCACGGGCCAGCGGCGCGGGGGCGTTGCGGCGCTGGTCCTCGAGCGCGAGCTCGCGCACTCGCGCGGGCTCGTCCGCGAACAGCGGCTGTGCGCGCCAGCGCTCGATGAACTGCTCGTAGGGCTCCGTCTCGAGCTCCTCGGCGAGGCGATCGTCGGCGCGGCGGCGCCGCTCGCGCTCGCCCGGGTCCTCGATGCCCGCGGTGCTCGAGACGAGCACCAGCCGCTGGACGCGCTCGGGCGCCGCCAGGGCGACATGCAGGGCGATGCGTCCCCCGAGCGAGTAGCCGGCGAGGACGAAGGTCGCAGGAGCGTGGTCGAGCACGCGGGCCATGCACGAGTCGAATGTGACCGGCGCCTGCGCTTCGGCCCCGGCGCCGCCGTGGCCCGGGAGGTCGAGAGCCAAGGGGCGATAGCGTTGCGCGTCGAGATGGGCCACGACGCCGTCCCATGCATGGCGGGTTCCGCCGAAGCCGTGCAGCAGGACGATGCTCTCCGGCACGGCCCGATCCTAGGCGCAGCGGGAGCGTGAGCTCGACGACGGACACGTACGTGCTGCTGAGGGCGTTCGTCGATGAGCTCGCGCGCTGCGGGATGCGCCACGCGTGCACCTCCCCGGGGTCGCGCTCGGCGCCGCTGGTGCTCTCGCTGCTGCGCGAGCCGCGGCTGCGCTGCCATTCGCACGTCGACGAGCGCTGTGCGGGCTTCTTCGCGCTGGGCCTGGCGAAGCGCAGCGGCGTGCCGGCGGCGGTGGCGTGCACGTCGGGCACGGCCGTGGGCGAGCTCGCCGCCGCAGTGATCGAGGCCAGGGAGGCGCGCGTGCCGCTGCTGGTGCTGAGCGCGGACCGCCCGGCGGAGCTGCGCGAGAACGGAGCGGGGCAGGCGATCGACCAGCTCAAGCTGTTCGGGAGCGCCGCCAAGTGGTTCTTCGAGGTGTCGCTCGACGGCGGCTCCGGGCCCGACCAGCTGCGCTTCATCCGCACGCTCGCGTGCCGGGCGTACTGGACGGCGCTGCAGGACCGTCCGGGAGCCGTGCACCTCAACTTCCCGCTGCGGGAGCCGCTGATCGGAGACGAGGCGCTGCCGCAGGACGACAGCGGCCGGGCCGACGGGCGCCCCCACGTGCGCCGCACCGCCGCCGTGGCTGCCTCGGAGCAGGCCGAGCAGGAGCTGCGCGAGCTGGTGGGCGCGGGCCGCCGCGGGGTGCTCGTGGCCGGGCGCGACGAGCGCGACGACGGGCTCCCCGAGTCCGCGGCCGCGTTCGCGTGCGCCGCCGGGTGGCCGCTGCTGGCCGACCCGCTCTCGGGTGCCAGGCGGGGCGGGGCCGCGGTGGCGCACTACGACGCGCTGCTGCGCGACGAGCGCTTCGCCTCCGCCCACGAGCCCGAGGTGGTGGTGCGGGTCGGCGACCTGCCCGTGTCCAAGCCCCTGCGCGGCTGGCTCGCGGGACTCGGCGCGACTGCCCAGGTTGCGCTCGACCCGGAGGGCGCCTGGCAGGACCCGAGCTCGATCGTGAGCCGCTCGCTGGCGCTCGACCCCGCCGCCGTGCTCGCGCGCCTGGCGGACTCCCTCCCGCCGCCGGCTCTCGACGGCGGCCGCGCCGCCAACGCCGGCGATGCCGGCGACGCCCGCGAGGAGCGCGAGTGGCTGGCGCGGTGGCGCAGCGCGGACGAGCTGGCCGCCGGGGCGCTGCTGGGGGTGCTCGACGGTCACGTCCTGAGCGAGCCGGCGGTGGCAGCCGAGCTCGGGGTGCTGCTGCCGGAGGAGGCCACGCTGTTCGTCGCCTCCTCGATGCCGGTGCGCGACATCGAGAGCTTCTGGCCGGTGCGCGAGCGGCCCCCGCGGGTGCTGTGCAACCGCGGCGCCAACGGCATCGACGGCACCGTCTCGGCGGCCTTCGGGGCGGCCGCGGCGGGGGACGAGCCGGTGGTGCTGCTGATCGGCGACGTGGCCCTCGCGCACGACATCGGCGGCCTGCTGGCCGCGCGGCGCCTCGGCATCGGGCTGACGATCGTGCTCGTCAACAACGGCGGCGGCGGGATCTTCGACTTCCTCCCCGTGGCCGGGATCGCCGAGCATGAGCTGTACGAGACGCACGTGGCCACCCCCACCGGGCTGGACTTCGGCCGCGCCGCGGAGCTTTACGGCCTGCGGCACGAGCTCGCGCAGGACGTGCGCGGCTTCCGGGGCGCGCTGGAGCATGCGCTGCAGGCGCCGGACGCCGCGATCGTCGAGGTGCGCACCCCGCGCGCCGGGAACGTGGACGTGCACCGCCGGATCTGGGAGGCGACCGCGCGGGCGCTCAGCCCGCAAGCAGCGGGAGCAGGGCCTGCAGCTTGATCTCGGTCTCGGCCAGCTCCCGCGCCGGGTCGGAGTCGCGCACGATGCCGTTGCCGGCGTAACAGCGGGCCTCCGCGCCGCGCAGCAGGGCACAGCGCAGGGCCACGCACAGTTCGCCGTCGCCGTTGGCGTCGGTCCAGCCGACGGGGCCGGCGTACCAGCCGCGGTCGAGTCCCTCGAGCGCCGGGATCAGCGGTGCGGCCCGGGTCAGGGGCTCTCCGCCGACCGCGGGTGTGGGGTGCATCGCCTCGGCCAGCGCAAGCACGTCGAGCGGCCTCGCGAGCTGGGCGCGGATCGGGGTGGCGAGGTGCTGGATGTTGGCGATGCGCACGAGCTGGGGCTCGGGCGCGGCGGTCACCCAGATCGCGTGGTCGCGCAGCGTGCGCTCGATGCGCCGCGCGACGATCGCGTGCTCTTCGCGGTAGCTCGGGTCGCGCAGCAGCTGCTCCCCGAGGTGGGCGTCGACGGCGGGGTCCGCGCTGCGGCGGGTGGAGCCGGCGAGCGCGAGCGTGCTCACGCGGTGGCCCTCGCGGCGCAGCAGGAGCTCCGGGCTGGCGGCCACGAGAGTGGCGTCGCCGCGGCCCACGCAGAAGCAGAAGCACGAGGGGAACTCGGATCGCAGCACGCCGAACACCGCCGCCGGGTCGTACGGAGAGGGCGCCTGCACGAGCACCTCCCGCGCGAGCACGATCTTCTCGAGCCTCCCCTCCGAGGCGAGCTCGACGGCGCGCGCGACGGCGTGTTCGTAGTGCTCGGGCGGCATCGCGCTGGCGAGCACGAACTCGCCCGCGGGATCCGGGTCGAGCAGGGGCAGCGGCGCGATGCGCAGCTCCTCCACGCGTCCCGCCAGGCGCCCGGCGAGCTCGTCGGGCAGGTCGTCGGGGCAGGCCAGCGCGGTGAGGGTGAGCGTCACGCGCTCGCGACCGTCGTGGCGCGCGCGGGCGATCGCCGCCTCGGGCACGACCAGCGAGGCGGGGTGGAAGCCGCGCCAGTGGGGCGCGCGCGCACCGTCCGGTGCGAACGCGAAGCCACCGAAGGCGACCAGCCCCGCGCCGGGGGGACCGGCCGGCTGGTCGACCGCCGCGCGGGCACACAGCTCGCGCCAGCGCTCGGCCACATCGCGGAAGCGGTGCTCGCCGTCGGCCTCGAGCACGACCGCCGCACCGAGACCGGCGAGCGCGGCCGCGCCCCGGTCGGGCTGCTCGAAGGCGAACCATGGCTCCTCGTGGCGGCGCGAGGCGCACGCGATCTCCGCGGGGCCGAGCCCGGCGGGTAGCTCCAGCGAGATGCCGCCCAGGACGGGGGCGCCGATCCGCCGTGCCCGCCCGACCGCGGCGCGCAGGTTCCGCTCGAGCCGCTGGAGCTCGTCCGGGCCGAGCCGCAGGGGCGAGCTCGCGCGGGTCGCCCGCGTCAAGGTGCCGGCTAGGTCTCGCTGCGCCCGCGCGAGATCGCGATCTCGCCGGTGCGCATCATCTCGATCAGGCCGAACGGGCGAACCATCGTCTCGAACGCCTCGATCTTCTCGGTGGTGCCGGTGACCTCGATGATGATCGCGCGCTTGGTCACGTCGACGACCTTGCCTCGGAAGATCTCTGCGATCTGCATCAGCTCCCCGCGCTGCACGCCGTCGGCGGAGACCTTGAACAGGGCCAGCTCGCGGGCCACCGTCTCGCCGGGCTCGAGGTCGCGGATCTTGAGCACGTTGACGAGCTTGTGCAGCTGCTTGGTGACCTGGTCGATCGGGTGCAGCGCCCCGTCGACGGTGAGCGTGACGCGCGAGATCTGCTCGTCCTCGGTGGGCCCGACGGTGAGCGTGTCGATGTTGAATCCGCGCCTGGCGAACAGCCCGGCGATGCGTGTGAGCACGCCGGTCTTGTTTTCCACCAGGATCGACAGGACGTGCTTGCGCCCCGTGCGGAGGTTGGCGGCCGCCTGCAGCTCCTCGAGGCTGAGCGGCTCCTTGGTTCCCGGTTCGCCCATCGCCTAGCCCACCATCTCGCGGGCGGCGTGGCCGGCGGGGATCATCGGGTAGGTGTTCTCCTCGCGGGTCACGCGCACGTCGACGAGCACGGGGCCCTCGGTGGCGATCGCGCGCTTGAAGTCGTCGACCAGGGTGGTCTTGTCGGTGAAGCGCATGCCCGTCACGCCGTAGGCCTCGGCGAGCTTCACGAAGTCGGGGAAGTGGCCCATGTCGACGTGGCTGTAGCGGCCGTCCCAGAACAGCTCCTGCCACTGCCTGACCATCCCGAGGTAGCCGTTGTTCATGATGAACACCTTGATCGGGATCTTGTTCTCGGCGCAGGTGGCGAGCTCCTGGGCGTTCATCTGCACCGACCCGTCACCGGCGATGCAGCACACGAGCTTGTCCGGCTGACCCACCGCGGCGCCCATCGCGGCCGGCAGTCCGAAGCCCATCGTGCCGAGCCCGCCCGAGTTGATCCAACGCCGGGGCTCGGGGAAGTCGTAGTACTGGGCCGCCCACATCTGGTGCTGGCCGACGTCGCTGGTGATGATCGCGTCGCCGCCAGTGGCCTCGTATAGCGCCCTGATCATGAACTGGGGCTTGATCTCGGAGTCGGCGGTGTCCTCGTAGGTGAGCGGGTACTTGGCCCTCCAGGCGTCGATCCGCGACCACCAGGCGTCGAGCCGCGCCGGGTCCGCCCCGATCTCGCGGTACTCCACGGCGAGCTTCGCGAGCACGTGTTTCGCGTCGCCCACGATCGGGATGTGGGCGGGGACGTTCTTGGAGATCTCCGCCGGGTCCACGTCGATGTGGATGAACTTCGCGCGCGGGGCGAACTCGGACAGCTTGCCGGTGATGCGGTCGTCGAAGCGGGCACCGACGGCGCAGATCAGGTCGGCCTCGTCCATCGCGTAGTTGGCCGTGCGGGTGCCGTGCATGCCGAGCATTCCCAGCCACTGTGGGTGGGGCGCCGGGAACGCGCCGAGGCCCATCAGCGTGCACGTGATCGGGAACCTGTCGGAGGTGACGAAGTCCCGCAGCTCGCGCGAGGCGTTCGCGTTGACGACCCCGCCGCCGGCGTAGATGACAGGGCGCTGGGCGGCGGCCAGCGCCTTGGCGGCCTGGCGGATCTGCTTCTGGTTGCCCTCCACGCGGGGCTGGTAGCCGGGCAGGCGCACGTCGAGCACGGGCTCGTAGGGGATGTCGGCGCGGGACAGGTCCTGGGGGATGTCGACCAGCACGGGGCCGGGGCGGCCGGTGCGGGCCAGCTGGAAGGCCTCGTGGATCGCCCGCGGCAGTTCCTGCGGGTTCTGGATCATCACCGAGTGCTTGACGACCGGCATCGTGATGCCGATCGTGTCGGCCTCCTGGAAGCCGTCGGTGCCGAGCAGGTCGGTGCGGACCTGGCCGGTGATGAACACCACGGGGACCGAGTCCATCATCGCGTCGGTAATCGGGGTCAGCAGGTTGGTGGCACCGGGCCCGCTGGTGGCGAACGCCACGCCGACCTTGCCGGTGGCCTTTGCGTAGCCCTCGGCGGCATGGCCTCCGCCGGCCTCATGGCGGACCAGGATGTGGTGGATGCCCGCGTCCACGAAGGCGTCGTAGGTGGGCAGGTTGGCGCCGCCAGGGAGGCCGAACACCACATCCACGCCCTCCGCCTTCAGGCACTCCATCAAGGCATCGACTGCCCGCATCTGCTGAGACCTCGCGCTCGTCACTTCGACAGGGGAAAAACCAGTGTACCAGCGGGTTTTTCGGGTCTCACGATGCGCCCAGCCCGATTCCGATCGCGAGCGAGATCAGCCCGCCGGTGGCGACGAATACGAGCGAGCGGCGGTATGGGATGTGCAGGAAGCGTTTCCTGATCCAGGCGATCGCGAAGAACTCGACCGCCACCACGCACCCGGCGACGATCAGGGCGGTTCGGACGTTGGAGATCAGGAACGGGAGCGTGTGGAAGATGCTGCCGAGCATCGTCATCCCGCCGGTGATGGTGCCGCGCACGGCCGCCGAGCCGCGACCGGTTTCCTCGCCGGTGTCGGAGCCGGCCTCGGACCAGCCCATGCTGATCGCGGCGCCGAGCGCGACCGCGAGCCCCACAACGAAGGCGGTGTGCGAGTCCGAGGTGATCGCGGCCGCGAAGATCGGCGCCAGCGAGGAGATCGTCCCGTCGATCAGGCCCACCAGGCCGGGCTGCACGACCCGCAGCAGGAAGTCGCGTTCGTCGCGGAAGCCGGCGCGGTGGATCCACCGCGCGAGCGGCCGTTCCTCGTGCCCGGTCGCCGTCTTCGCCTCGCTGCTCATGGCGGCAGCGTAGGCGAGCAGGGCGCTTAGGGCGGCCTAAATCTGCTCGCGGGCTCGTTCGCGGGTGCGCGACTCCGGCGCGATCGCGACGTCCGGGAACTCGAGCTCGGTTCCACAGCGCGTGCAGATCGCGTCGTAGAGCTTGGTCACGCGCCCGCACCCGGGACACACCCGTCGCAGCTCGTCGCGCTCCACGCGGTAGGCGATCGCGGCGATCAGGCCGAGGACCGGGACGATCCCCGAGATCAAAAACCAGACGGTGAAGGAGCCGCCCTTGAGCTTGCCGACGATCCCCCCGGCGAGCCCGAAGCAGAGGGCGATGATCACGTAGGCCATGCGCCGCCCTCGGGCCGGCCGGCTACAGGAGCACGCGCAGCGCCCAGATCAGCGCGACCACGGCCGCCACGACCAGGACCGCGCCGAGAAGCCATGAGATCAGGTGGATGATCGGGACGAGCAGGAACCACACCGCCACCAGCCCTACGAGCACGGCGACGACGGTGCGTCCGATGGAACGTGACGAGGATTCGTTCATGGCACACACGAGTCTACCGCCTCGCCGACCCCCGGCCGATGGGTCGGAAGGGTGTTGCGGCCGGGCGGATGGAGGGCCCGCCCGGCCGCAACTGTGGGCGGACGCCGGGAGGGAGTCCGGCGCCCGGATCTGCCATCCGTGGTTCCGCTAGGTGCGGTGGATCCGAGCGTCCGGGGAGCCCGTGGTGGGCACGGGCCCCCCGGAGCGCAGGAGGAGTCGCCGCATGGCTGAGGGGTAGAGGCTCGCGGCGATCCGACCCATGGACGACATGGTGGCGGGCCTGCCTCCTGGGTCCATTGGCCGGCCGTCCAAAATGTCCCGGCGCGGGATGTCCCGAGTGCGGCCGACTTCCCGAGCGCAGCCGGCGCCCGAAAGAGCCGCTGCCGACCGCGGCGCTCCAGGACGGTGCAGCCGGCGCCTACGCGCCGAGCTGGGCGTGGATCAGGCGGGACACCTCGGCCCCGTCGGCGCGTCCCTTGGTCTCGCGCATGACGTGGCCGACGATCGGTCCGATGGCCTTGTCGTTGCCGGCGCGGACGCGCTCGGCGGCGTCCTCGTTGGCCGCCAGCGCCTCGGCCACGATGCGGGCCAGCTCGCCCTCGTCGGCGATCGCCGCGAGGCCCTCGCTGGCGACGATCTCGGCGGGGTCTCCCCCGTCCGCCACCAGCCGGTCGAGCACCTGGCGGCCGACGCCTACGCTGACCCGCTTGGCCGACACGAGCGCCACCAGCGAGGCGAGCGCCTGGGGCGTGACGAGCGACTGCGCCGGGTCCTCGATGTCCTCGAGGCGGGGCACGAGCTCGACGGTGAGCCAGTTGGCGAGCGCCTGCGGGGGGACCTCGGCGGGGGCCCCGCCGGCGGAGGCGAGCGCCTGCTCGAAGAAGTCGCCGAGCTCGCCGCGGAAGGCCAGCGCGCGGGCGCTCTCGGTGCTGAGGCGCACCTCCGCCTCCAGGCGCTCGGCCCGCGCGGCGGGCAGCTCCGCCATGTCCGCGCGGGCCGCCTCGATCATCTCCGGGCCGATCGCCACCGGTACGAGGTCGGGCTCGGGGAAGTAGCGATAGTCGTGCGCCTCCTCCTTGGAGCGCAGCGAGGTGATCGAGCCGCTGTCGGGGTCGAAGTGGAGGGTCTCCTGCTCCACCTGGCCGCCGCCCGTGATGATCTTCTCCTGGCGGGCCAGCTCGGCGCGGATGCCACGTTCGATGAAGCGGAAGGAGTTCATGTTCTTGAGCTCGGTCTTGACGCCGAGCTCGGAGCTCCCCGCCGGACGCAGCGAGATGTTGGCGTCGGCGCGCAGCGACCCCTGCTCCATGTTCACGTCGCTGACGCCGAGGGCCCGCAGCGTGGTGCGCAGCAGCTTCAGGAACTCGCCGGCCTGCTCCGCGGAGCGGATGTCGGGCTCGGTGACGATCTCCGCGAGCGGGGTGCCGCCGCGGTTGAAGTCCACGAGGCTCTGCTCGGAGCCGTGGATGCGCCCACTGGCCCCCACGTGGATCAGCTTGGCCGCGTCCTCCTCGAGGTGCACGCGGTGGATGCGGACCTCGCCGAGCCGCCCGCCGCTGCACAGGGGCTCGTTGTACTGGGAGATCTGGTAGCCCTTGGGAAGGTCGGGATAGAAGTAGTTCTTGCGGTGGAAGATCGAGCGCGGGGCGAGCTCGGAGCCGAGCGCCAGCCCGATCATGAGGCCGAAGTGCACGGCGCGCGCATTCGCCACCGGCAGGCTCCCGGGGAGCCCGAGGCAGACAGGACAGGTGTGCGTGTTGGGAGGATCCCCGAACGACAGCGGGCAGCCGCAGAACATCTTCGTGGCGGTCGAGAGCTGGACGTGGATCTCCAGGCCGATGACGGCCTCGAGCTGTTCCGTGGCGGCGCCGTTGGAGCGTTGGGTGTCGTGCTCAGACACGGGCAGGCGCTCCGTCGAAGGCGAGCGCCCGCTCGAGCGCGTGGGCGGCGTCCAGCAGGCGCGTCTCGCTGAAGGCCGGCCCGGCCAGCTGCAGCCCGACGGGCAGCCCCTGGCTGAGGCCGCAGGGGATCGAGATCGCGGGGATCCCCGCCAGCGACATCGGCACGGTGCAGTAGTCGTTGAGGTACATCGCCAGCGGGTCGCCCGTCTTCTCCCCCAGCCCGAACGCGACGGTGGGGGCGGTGGGGGTGGCGATCAGGTCGACCTGCTCGAAGACCGCGGCGAAGTCCTCGGCGATCTTCGTGCGCACGCGCTGGGCGTGGCCGTAGTAGGCGTCGTAGTAGCCGGAGGACAGGGCGTAGGTGCCGAGCATGATGCGCCGCTTGACCTCGGGGCCGAAGCCGTCGTGGCGGGTGCGGGTGTACATGTCGAGCAGGTCCTCGGCTCCCTCCGCGCGCAGCCCGTAGCGGACACCGTCGTAGCGGGCGAGGTTCGAGGAGGCCTCCGCGGGGGCGAGCACGTAGTAGGCCGACAGCGCGTGGGGCGCGTGCGGGAGGTGCACCTCGCGGACCGCGGCACCCAGTTCCTCGGCGCGCTGCAGGGCGGCGTTGAAGCTGTCCAGGACACCGGCTTCGATGCCCTCGCCGGTGAGCTCCCCGGGGACGCCGAGCGTGACTCCCTCGAGCCCCTCGGCGCAGGGCAGCTCGAGCTTGGCGGGCGTCTGCAGCGAGGTGGCGTCGCACGGGTCGCGCGCGACCATGTGGCTCAGCAGCAGCGCCGCGTCGGCCACGTCACGTGTGATCGGGCCGGCCTGGTCCAGCGACGAGGCGAAGGCGATCATCCCGTAGCGGGACACCGTCCCGTAGGTCGGTTTCAGGCCGACCACGCCGCACAGCGCGGCGGGCTGGCGGATCGAGCCGCCCGTGTCGGTGCCGAGCGCCCAGGGGGCGAGGCCGGCGGCCACCGCCGCGGCGCTCCCGCCCGAGGACCCGCCGGGCACTCGCGTGCGGTCCCACGGGTTGAGCGTGGGGCCGTAGGCGGAGTTCTCGGTCGAGGAGCCCATCGCGAACTCGTCCTGGTTGGTCTTCGCGAGCAGGCTCGCGCCCGCGTGCTGCAGCCGGGAGACGACGGTGGCGGTGTACGGCGGGAGGTAGCCCTCGAGGATGCGCGAGCCCGACTGGCTGGGGACGTTCTCGGTGCAGAAAAGGTCCTTGACGGCCAGCGGAACCCCGCCCAGGGGCACGCCCGCGGGAGTCTCGGGAGCGTCTGCTGCCACCCACGTGAAGCAGCCGAGCCCCTGCGCGCCGGCGTCGCGGTCCGCCCCGGCACGCTCGCGGTAGAAGTCGAATAGCTCGAGCGGCGAGACGGCCCCGGCGTCGATCTCCGCCACGGCCTGGGAGGCGGTGAGCTCGAGCAGCTCCGCGCTCATGCCTGCGGGCTCGGCACGAGGAAGCCCCCCTCGCCGACCGCGGGCGCCTGCGAGAGCGCGACCTCGCGGGGCAGGCACGGAACCACCACGTCCTCGCGCAGCGAGCCGGTCATCTCGACGACGTGGGAGGTCGGCCGGACGTCCTCGAGGTCGAGCTGTTTGATGCGGGCGACGTTGTCGAGGATCGCGGACAGCTCGCGCGCCATCGGCTCGATCTCCTCCTCGGCCAGCTCCAGGCGGGCGAGCCGGGCCACGTGCAGGACCTCCTCGCGCGTGATCAAGGTGTGCTCCTGGCGGGCGCGGTCACGGTCCGCGGGATTCTAGGCGCAGCGCCTCCCCGGGCCGCGACGGACGGCCGCGGCGCCGGGCTGGGCGGCTGGGGACGGGGCCGCGGCGCCGGACTGGGCCGCTACGGACGGGGCCGCGGCGCCGGACTGGGCGGCTCGTACAGCGGCGTATGCTCGTCGCGGAGAGTCTCCCACGCGCCGGCGAGCACCGCGAGCGCACCGGCCAGCGCGAGCCACCCGCCGGTCGCGAGGCCGCTTGCATGTTCGGGGCGCTCGAGCAGCCTCACGACCGACGCGATCACCCCGGCGAGTCCGACCGGCACGCACCACACCGCCGTCGAGACCGGCAGGGCGGCGGTGCGCTCCGTGAGAGCGCTGAGCACGAGCGCGAGCCCGGCGAAGATCGCCGCCAGCTGCAGCGCGACCGCCGCCCCGAAGGTGTCCCACGCGTCGAGCTCGCCGCTCGGGCTGTGGTAGGTGGGCACGAACAGCGAAGCGATCAGCAGGGCGACACCCGCGAGCGTGATCAGCTCGCCGCGGCGCAGGCGCCGCGGGCCCGGGACCGCGCCGGGCGAGGCCGGGCTCATCGGGCCGGGGCCGGAGCCATGGGAGGCGGCGCGGAGCGGGCACGCTGCATGCGGGCGGCCTGGAGCGTGTTGCGCAGCAGCATCGCGACGGTCATCGGGCCGACCCCGCCGGGGACGGGCGTGATCGCGGAGGCCACCTCGCTGACGGCGGCGAAGTCGACGTCGCCGACGAGGCCGCTCTTGTTGCCGGCCTGCTCGGGGGTCAGCCGGTGCATCCCGACGTCGATCACGGCGGCGCCGGGAGCGACGAAGCCGGCGTCGACCATGCGGGCGCGCCCGGCGGCCACGACCAGCACGTCGGCCCGGGCGCAAACGGCCTGCAGGTCACGGGTGCGGGAGTGGCAGGTGGTGACGGTGGCGTTCGCCTCGAGCAGCAGCTGAGTCATCGGCTTGCCGATCAGGTTCGAGCGGCCCACCACGACCGCCTCCGCCCCCTCCAGCGGCACCTGAGCCTCGCGCAGCAGCTCCATGATCCCGACGGGCGTACACGGGCGCAGGCCGGGGCGCCCCAGCGACAGCAGCCCCACGTTGACGGGCGTGAGCCCGTCGACGTCCTTCTCGGCCATCACGAGCGAGCCCAGCCCGGGCCCGTCGAGGCCGCCGGGGAGCGGGAGCTGCAGCAAGACGCCGCTGACCGTCTCGTCGGCGTTGAGCGCGTGCAGCTCGTCGGCCACCTGCTCGGCGCTGGCGGTCGCGGGCAGACGCCGGTCGAACGCCGCCATTCCGACCTCACGGCAGGCCTTCTGCTTGTTGGCCACGTAGATCGCCGAGGCGGGGTCGTCGCCGACCAGCACCGTCGCGAGACCGGGGGTGTGGCCGGTGGCGGCGACGAACTCCTCGACTTCGGCGGCGACCTCGCCCCGGACCCGGGCGGCGACCGCGCGGCCGTCGATCAACTCTGCGCTCACGACCCAGATGCTATGCGGTGCGGGTGCCGCCCTCCGGCCCGCTTCACCGGCGGCTGAGGGGGGCGTAGTCGGCCATCAGCTTGCGCTCTTTGCCGTCGCCGGCGAAGCGCACCACGATCACCCCGTCGGGCTCCACGGCCGTCACGACCCCGTCTCCGAAGGCGGCGTGCACGATGTCCTCCCCGAGGCGAAAGCGGGGCACGTCGGAGGCGACATCCGTTGCCTGGGCGTCCCAGCGTGGGTATCCGCCGTTGCCGCCGGCGCCGCCGGAAAAGCTCCCGCTCGCGGATCCGGAGCCGCCGAGCAGCCCCGCCCGCAGCGGGCGCTCGGCGGGGCGGTGCAGCAGCTCGGCGGGGATCTCGTCGAGGAAGCGGCTGCGCAGGCCGTAGCTCTGGGCGCCGAACAGGGCCCGGCGGCGGGCATGGGTGAGGTACAGCGCGCGCATCGCCCGCGTGACGCCGACATAGAACAGGCGGCGCTCCTCCTCGAGCCCACCCTCCTCGATCGCTCGCGAGTGCGGGAACACGCCGTCCTCGCAGCCGGCGATGAACACGGTCGGATACTCCAGGCCCTTGGCGTTGTGGAGCGTCATGAGCGTCACCAGGCCCTCGTCGTCGGCGCGCTGGTCGGCGTCGGCTACGAGCGCGATCTCGGCGAGGAACTCCTCGAGCCTCCCCTCCTCCTCGCCGTCGCCCGGTGTGGCGCCGGCGTGGACGGCGTCGAACTCGCGCCCGACCTCCACCAGCTGCTCGAGGTTCTCGATCCTGCCCTGGGCCTCGATCGTGCGCTCGGCCTCGAGCGCCTCGAGGTAGCCGCTGCGCGACAGCACCGCCTCGATCAGCTCCGCCACCGGCGCCCTCGCGGCCAGCTCGCGCAGCTCGGCCATCGTGCCCATGAAGCGCGCCAGCGCCTTCACCGCCGCGGGAGCGAGGCCGGGAACGCCCTCGGGCTCGGCGGCGGCGTCCCACACCGTCACGCCGACGGTGTCCGAGTGTGAGATCACGCGCGCGAGCGAGGTCTGTCCGAGCCCGCGCCGGGGGGAGTTGGCGATCCTCGTGAAGCTCACCAGGTCGGAGGGGTTCGCCAGCAGCGACAGGTAGGCGATCGCGTCCTTGATCTCGGCGCGTTCGTAGAACTTCGTGCCCCCGATCACCTGGTAGGCGATCTCGCGCCTGACGAGGGTGTCCTCGATGACCCGCGACATCGCGTTCGTGCGGTACAGGACGGCGATCTCCGAGCGGGACGCGCCCTCGTCCACCAGTCGCTGGATCTCGCCGACCACGAAGCGGGCCTCGGCGTGCTCGTCCTCGAGCTCGCGCAGCTCGATCGGAGCGCCCGAGCCGAGCTCGCTCCACAGGCGCTTGGCGATCCCGCCGCGGTTGTTGGCGATCACCGAGTTGGCCGCCGCCAGGATCGTCTCGGTGGAGCGGTAGTTCTGCTCGAGCTTGATCACGCGTGCGTCGGGGAAGTCCTCCTGGAAGTCGAGGATGTTGCGGATGTCGGCGCCGCGGAAGCTGTAGATCGACTGGGCATCGTCGCCGACGACCGCCAGGTTGCGGTGTCCGACCGGCCCCGCATATGACGGAGGTGCGCCGTCCGTGCCGTGCTCGCCGCCGCGCCTCCCTCCCGGGCCGCGATCGCGACCGCCGCCGACCAGCAGCTGCAGCAGCCGGTACTGGGCGTGGTTGGTGTCCTGGTACTCGTCCACGAGCACGTGACGGAAGGTGTGCACGTAGCGTTCACGTGCGTCGTCGAACAGCTCGAGCAGGTTCACAGTGCGGAACAGCAGGTCGTCGAAGTCCATCGCGTTCATGCGGTGCAGGTCGCGCTCGTACAGCTCGTACACGTCGGCGACCATCTCCTCGTAGGGGCCGGCGGCCGATTCGCGGTAGGTGGCGGCGTCGAGCAGCTGGTTCTTGACGGCCGAGATCTGGTTGTGGACGGAGGCGGGGGTGTAGCGCTTGGGGTCCACGCCGAGGGCGTCGAGCGAGCGCTTGGTCAGCCGCCGGGCGTCGGCCTGGTCGTAGATCGTGAACTGGCGGGTGTAGCCCAGGCGGTGCGCCTCGGCGCGGAGGATCCGGGCGCAGGCGGAGTGGAAGGTCATGACCCACATGCCCCGCGTGGCGTGACCGAGCAGCTCCTCGACGCGCGTGCGCATCTCGCCGGCGGCCTTGTTGGTGAACGTGATCGCCAGGATCTCGCCCGGCTGTGCCTGGTCGGTGAAGATCAGGAAGGCGATCCGGTGCGTGAGCACGCGGGTCTTGCCGCTCCCCGCGCCGGCGAGGATCAGCAGCGGCCCCTCGCCGTGCGTGACGGCCTCGCGCTGGGGCTCGTTGAGCCCTTCCAGAAGCTCTTCGAGGTGCTCGGCATGCGGGTTTTCGGGCATCGCCCAGCCAGCATAGATGCGGCTTCGGCGGGCGCGCCGGGGCGGCGCACGCCGACGCCGGGGCTCGTCAGCCGCCTGCCGGGTTGGGGCCCTTGACGGTTCGCAGCGGGCGCACTTCGGCGACCGGCTGGGGCTCGCCCTCGGACAGCTCGGAGACCGTCCGTTCGAGCGTGGCGATGCGCGCCGAGAGCGCCTGGATGGCCTCCGCGATCGGGTCCGGCAGGTGGATCCAGTCGGCGTCGGGGCCCTCGACGCGCTGCCCGTCGACGCGCACCGGGTGTCCGGGGTTGCCGACCACCGTGCAGTTCGGGGGGACGTCGGTGATGACGACGCTGTTGGCTCCGATCTTGGCCCCGTGTCCGATCGTGATCGGACCGAGCAGCTTGGCGCCGGAGCCGATCGTGACGTTGTCCTGCACGGTCGGGTGGCGCTTGCCGGTGGCAAACCCCGTCCCGCCAAGGGTCACACCCTGGTACAGCGTGACGTTGTCGCCGATCTCGGCGGTCTCGCCGACCACCACACCCGCGCCGTGGTCGATGAACAGACCCTGGCCGATCTCGGCGGCGGGGTGGATCTCGATCCCGGTGAAGGCGCGTGTCAGCAGCGACAGCAGGCGTGGCAGCAGGGGCACGCGGGCGAGCATCACGGCGTGCGCGACGCGGTACGCGAGCAGGGCGTGGATGCCGGGCCAGGTGGCGAGGATCTCCATCCGCGAGACGCCGCGGGCGGCCGGGTCCCGGTCGCGGGCGGCGAGCACGTCACGGCGGATCTCTTTGGCGACTCCGGCGAAGGCACCCACACCGGCCATGGCCACAGCGTAGCGGCGATGTGGACGGGGTCTACGGCGCGAAGAACGCCTGCGAGACGTAGCGCTCGCCGGAGTCGGGCATCACCACGACGATGCGCCGCCCGCGCGATTCCTCGCGCGCGGCGACCTCGAGCGCGGCGAACATCGCCGCCCCGCAGGAGATCCCCGCCAGCACCCCGACGCGCCGGGCGCACCGCCACGCGGTGCGGATGGCGTCCTCGTCGGACACCGGGACGACCTCGTCGAGCAGCTCCCGGTTGAGCACCGGCGGCACGAAGCCGGCCCCGATCCCGTCGATGTGGTGCGTGCCCGCGGGACCGCCCGACAGCACGGACGACCCCTTCGGCTCGACCGCCACGATCCGGATGCGGGGGTTGACGTGCTCTCGCAGGTACTCCCCCGTGCCGGTGATCGTGCCGCCCGTTCCCACTCCGGCGACGAGCACGTCGACCTCGCCGTCGAGCGCCCGCGCGATCTCGGGCCCGGTGGTGCGGCGGTGGGCCTCCGGGTTGGCGGGGTTGGAGAACTGGTCGGGGAGGAACACGTCGGGACGCTCGGCCATCGCCCGCGCCGCCTCCACGGCCTCGCCCATCCCCCCCATCGACTCGGTGATGTCGACGCGGGCCCCGTACAGGCGCAGCAGGCTCTCGCGCTCGCGGCTCATCCCCTGGGGCAGCTTCAGCACCAGCTCATACCCCTTGGCCGCGCACACGAACGCCAGCGCGATGCCGGTGTTGCCGCTGGTGGCCTCGACGATCGTGGTGCGCCCCGGCTCGATCCGGCCCTCCGCCTCCGCGGCCTCGATCATCGCCACCCCGATGCGGTCCTTGACGCTGCCGCCCGGGTTGAACGCCTCGAGCTTGGCGAACATCTGCACCCCGTTGTCGGCGGCCGGGCCCTCGAGCAGGGCGGGCACCGAGAGCAGCGGCGTGTCACCCACCAGGTCGGCAATGTTGATCGGGATTGCGCCCATTTCGAGCGCGACGATAGTGCAGCGGCGCGCTCGGCCCGACGCCGCGCGGGGTCCGGCCCTGCGCCGCCCGGGCGCTCGGCCCTGCGCCGCCCGGGCGCTCGGCCTACTTCTTGGCGGTCGAGAGGGTGACGTTCGACGCCGAGGCCTTCAGCGCCGTCGGGTAGCTGCGGCCGATCAGCAGCCTCGCCTTCAGGTGCCCGTGACCCGCGCGCAGCAGCGCCTGCCCGGAGGAGCCCAGTTTCAGGGCGACCCTGAGGTTCTGACCGGCGTTCGCGGCGTAGGACCCCGAGGCGATCGCCTTCGCCACGTTGTGCTTGCCCTTCTTGACGCTCACCTGCAGCGTCAGGTGCCCGCCGCAGCGCCCGCTGCCTCTCGCCGCCAGCGAGATCATGGCGCGTGCGCGGGTGGCCACCGAGATCTTGCTGCTGCGCAGGTAAACCTTGCACGACGGCGAGGCCGCCGAGGTGACGCCGGACACGACGCCGATCCCCTTCCCGGTGTTGTTGTTGGTCGTGCCCGTCCCCGAGCCCGACGGGTTGTTCAGCTGGCTGATGGGGATTTCGGGGTTCTTCGATTTTTTGTTTTTCGGCCCACCGCCACCGCTGCCGCCTTCCTTTTCCCGTTCTTCGTCGGCGCCGACGAAGTACAGGTACACAGCGTTGGTGTTTTCGGCGCTCAGCCACTCGTCGGTTTCGACCTGGACGTTCACGCACGACACGGCTTCGTGTTCGAGCTTGCATTCGTCCACGCCTTCTTCGCCCGGTGGCACCTTGACGACCAGCTCTTCCTGGCCTCCTTCCTGCGGCGCGCCCAGGCGTTCCAGGATTTCGGCCTTGTGCGGCGGACCTCCGAACCAGACGGCCTTGGCGTTCTTGAGATACCGGCCGACGATCCAGACCTTGTTTTCCCCCTTCAGGTGGCCGCGGGCCTTGGCGTTGCCTTCCTGGGTGGGAGAGGTTTTCACTTCTTCGACGGTCGGTCGCTGGCCGTACAACCACACCGCGCCGGCTTTGTTCGTTTCGTGGGGCGCGCCGATGAGCAGCGTTTCCGCCTTTTCGGTCATCGACACAGCCTTGGCGAACTGGCCGTGACCGGTCTCCACGAGGCTCGCTTCGAGGGACTGGAGGGGTTCCCATTCGGATTTGTTGGCTTCGTAGAGGTAGGCGACCCCGGCGCCTTCGCCCGCTTTCTTCGCGCGGGTGCGGGGAGCCCCGATCAGCGCCTGGGTGCCGTTCCCCGACAGCGCCAGTCCCCTGCCGAATTCTTCCTTTTCGAGCTTTTCGGGCCCGAGCAGCTTCGGGCCGAATTCACGCCACTTACCCCCGACTTCCACGTAGGTCCAGACTGCTCCACGCTTGCCGTTTTCGTCCGGGGCTCCGACCAGGACCGTGCCGCCGTTGCCGGCCATCGCCACGCTTTCGCCGAAGCGACCTTCGCCGTTCTCGCCGAGACCCGTGAGCAGGTTTCCGTTCTGGACCCAGTTCAGGCCGACGTGTTCGAAGATGAATGCGGTGCCTTTTTTGAGCGCGTCCAGCGGCGCGCCCACGATCGCCTGCTGGCCGTCCGCCGAGAGCGCCGTGCTGAAGCCGAGGTGACCCCCGGGGCCCTCTTCTTTCGCGATCAGGGGGACGGCCGCCCCCCATGTACCTTCGACACGTTCGAACACGTATGCCTCACCGCGGCCGCCGTGCTCGGTGGGGGCGCCGACCAGCGCGTGGCTCCCGTCGGTGGAGAGGGAGACGCTGAAGCCGAACCTCTGCTGGCCTTCTTCTTTGGGGCCGACGAGCGGCTGTTCTTCCCGCACCCATTCCGAGCCGGTGCGGTTGAAGACCCACGCCACGCCCGGCTGCAGCCCCGCGCGGGGAGCGCCGATCAGCGCAGTGTCGCCGGTGCCGGAGAGCGCGACGCTCGTGCCGAACGCGCAGCTGACGGGCTGTTCGCCCACTTCTTTTTCACCGGGTTCTTCGCATGCCCCTTCTTCACCGGGGCTCGCCGCGGAGAGTTTGCTCTGCAGCGACCAAACGGCGCCTTCCCGGTGGAAGACCCACGCCGCGCCGGTGTGGGACGAGCCCTCGGGGCCGCCGACGAGCGCGGTGGTGCCGTCGGCCGACAATGAGACGCTCGTGCCGAACGCTTCCTTTTCGGAGGCTTCGCCCTGGCCCTGGCCGAGTTCGATGATGAGCCCTTCGCCCGTCAGCACCGGGTCCACCGAGATGGGGAAATGGGCGCCCGCGGCGCGCACGTGCAGCGACAGGGACTGGCCGTTCAACGACAGCCACGACGGCAACAGCCGGCCGGACGCGTCGAGTGCGCGCAGGCCGGAGTAGCGGAGCGTCGCGCCCGAGGGCGAGCGCAGGGTGACCGAGCCGCCGTGCTGCGCGAGGAGCGGCCTCGTCGAGCCGGACAGCGCGAGCTTGATCGTCAGATCGCCCGACCTCTGGCCCGCTGCGGCCGCTGCGGACCGGTCGACCGTGAAGCCCTGCTCGAGGCCGAAGGGCCCGTTCGCGTACCACTCCTGCAGGCCGGGGTGGTCATAGGTGACGCGGTTGGAGCTCGTGTGCGGCGCGACCGGAGCAAGCGCGGAGGACGCGCCGCCGAAGCCCGCGGCGGTGGCGCGCAGCGCGAGCGACAGCGACTGCGAGGAGACCGTCACGCCGTCCCTGGTGAAGGCGGCGGCGAAGCCCTGCCCGCGGTTGAGCGCCCGTGCTCCAGCAGGACCCGGGTGGACGTGGTAGGACGGCTCGACCGCCCCGAGCACCGCGGACACCGGGCCGACGGCCGCCTGCGGGAGCACGCCCGAGGTGACCAGCGGCGGCAACGGCATGGTCGCCGGGGGGTGCCCGCCGCCTGCGGCCGTCAGCTGGGGCACGGCGCGGACGGCGAGCAATCCCAGCGTGGCGAGGAGCGCCGCGAGCAGCGCGCCGGCGAGCCGGGCGCGCGCGGGGACATGCCATCGCAGGCTTCGTTCGCCCCTCATCAAGACGTGCTCCTCGGTCTCTCCACTAGCCGCTCGGCCGCCGTCAACCCAACCATCCGTAGTCCCTTCCGTAGCGTGGCCGGCGTATGCCACCCCAAGCGAGCGTAGCTAAGCCCACCTGATCCCGCAACACGCGACCGTTCGCGACCGCCGTCGGGGGCTGCCGCGCGCGGGGGGATGGCGGCCGCGAACGGGTCCGCGAGTAGGTTTGACGAGGGTTGCTCAGATAAGCGCAGCCAAATATCGGCAAGCTGCTTGACAGCCAGAAACCGTGTGGTACCAATGCTTTTGGCTGGGCACTACACGAGCCCCCGCAACAGGCTTCGCGCCTCGGGAAGTCTGGAGGACACCCTTGGCATCGCCTGAACTGCGCGCATGGATGCGATGGGGAGTGAGTACCGCGGCGTGGCAAGCGCCTGCTGTGGGGAGTGCCCAGCCACCGACATCGGGGAGGCCTCTACGCTAGGGCCCTGTGTCGCTCGAGAACGTGGAGCTCGTCGAAGCGATCCACCGCCGGTGGAACGCGCGGGAGCCCACCCACGACCTGATCGACGGCAAGCTCGAGTACGTGAACCCGCACGACGCGATCGAGACCGGGACCGTGCGTGGCAGCGACGCGCTCCAACGCGTGCTCGAGGTGTACCCCGACTACCGCATCGAGGTCCAGCGCGTGATCGACGCCGGCGACGAGGTGGTCGTGCTCGGCGTGGTCCGCGGCACCAGCCCGAGCGGCGTCTCGATCGAAGGCCGGCAGGGCTACGTGTGGACGGTCAGGGACGGCCGCGCGGTGCGCTTCCGGTGGTTCGTCGACCCGGATGAGGCGCTCGAGGCGGTCGGGCTCTCGCCCTGACGCGGCATGGCGGCGGGTCCATGCTCAGGATGGTCGGACGCTCCCCCGACGAGCGGCCTACCCCTCGAGGCCCAGGTCCGCCAGCGCACGATCACGGTCGAGGTACAGCACGACGCGCGTGACCCTGCCATCGCGGAGGTGGAACAGGTTGGCCGCCCGGGACCCGGTGTGCGCCACCTCCAGCCCGCTCGTGCGTCCCCGCCCCTGCTGACGGAACAGCATCAGCACGCGTTGCCCGTCGAGCTCGCGCAGCTCCTCGACCTCGGCGCGGGCGTCGTCCCAGTTGCGCAGGAACTCGCGCCAGCTCTCCGCCATGCCCTCCACGCCGCGGAAGCTCCCGGGGACGGGCCCGTCGGCGTACACGAACTCGATCTCGGGGTCCGCCCAGTCGCTCGAGCTGTAGTCGCCACGCTCCCAGTTCGCGACGATCGCGCGCACGATCTCGAGGTTCCCCGACACGACCCGGCGGAGCGTACTGCTCAGGGTCACCATGCTCATGGCGAAGCACGAGATGGTCGGGTCGGCGTCCGGATCAGATGTGGTACATGCTCGCCCCGGCGTCGTGCAGCTCGCGCTGGACGATGTCGGCGATGGTGGTGCGGGCGAGCACTTTCCTGGCGGCATCGGCGGCGTCGGCGAACACGCCGTCGGCGTCCCGGCCGAGCGGTCCGTCGAGCAGCTCGACCACCTCGAGCACCGTCACGGTCTCGGGCTCGCGGGCGAAGCGATAGCCGCCGTGGACGCCCCGCTGGGAGTTGATGATCCCTGCTCGTCGCAGCGAGGCGAACAGCTGCTCGAGGAACTGCACGGGCACGTCCCGGCGGCGGGCCAGTTCGCCGATCGGCACGGGCTTGCCCCCGGAGCTCCGCGCCAGCTCGGCCAGCGCCAGCACCGCATACGGCGACTTCGTCGTGATCGAGATCATGCCGCTCGGCGGCGGCTGCCAAGGGACTTCACCGCACGAAACAGTATTGGCCCCGCAGACGCCCCGGCCGCGAACCGGCGAGGGCGTACCCCCTAGAGCCAGCCGCGCTCGGTGGCGATCAGCACGGCCTGGGCCCGGTCCACTGCGCCGAGCTTGCCGTAGATGTTGTGCAGGTGGGTCCGCACGGTGCTCGTGGAGAGCATCAGGTCGTGGGCGATCTGCTTGTAGACCTTGCCCTCCGCGAGTCGCTGGAGGACACCCAGCTCACGCGTGGACAGCGGGCACGGGTCGACGTGGCGCTGGCGCTGGTTGCTCGAGTTGGGAAGCTCGTACAGCACGACACGCAGCTGCTGTGGGGTGAGGCCGATGCTGCGAGCGGTCAGCAGCATCTCGGCCGGCGACACCCGTGCCCCCTGGGCGTAGTGGGCGAGCATGTCGGCGAGGCGAATGAAGGCCGCCTCCCCTTCGGGCTGGGAGCTGTGGTGGCGCTCGATCGGAGTGGACAGGTTCGCGGGCAGGCCCCAGCGGCGGATCAGGACGCCGCCCACGAGCGCGTGGTCGACCCCCAGCTCGCGGCGCTCCTGGTGGACACGCTCCTCAGGGGTGCGGGCCCCGCGGTGCACCTGTGAGGGGTAGCCGGGATAAGCGTGCAGCAGCACGAGCTTGCCCACGTCGTGCAGGAGGCTCGTGACCGTCAGACGGTCGCGGTCCTCATAGCCGACCTCGGCGGCGATGCGGTCGGCGGCGTGCTGGGTGGAGAGGGCGTGCAGGCGGAAGCGCTCGGGGGCGCTGTCCCACACGGTGGCCCGCTCGAAGAAGTCGAAGGTGCGGGTGCGTGAGGCGACCGCCTCGACGGTCTGGGGCGTGAGCAGCTCGACGGCCTGGACGATGGTCTCGACGCGGCCCTTGCCGTCCTTGGCGCGGTTGGCGAGACGCAGGACGGAGATGATCAGCGCCACATCGGACTCGACGGCGCTGACGACGTCGGCCGTGGCGACGTGCTCCTTGGAGATGACGGCGAGCAGCCTGTCGCGGGACTCGGCCAGCGCGGGGAACGCCTCGAGCGCTTCGAAGGCCATCGTCAGGCGACGGCCATGGCCCTCGTCCTGGTGACGCTGAGGAGCTCCGGGTGCGGCGCCCTGCGACTTGGCCTGGCCCTGGGCCTGGTCCGAGCGCGTCTTGGTGGACTGCCGACGTTTGTTCTGTGCGCCCAGCTTCTTCGCTGTAGCGGTTGCCTGCATACCGTTCAGGTCCCTTCCTTGGGGTCGCCCGGTCGTGACCGGACTGATGTGCTCGGATGCTCCCGTATCGGCACCCGCGGCCGAACGGTTGAGCGCCGCCGCGTCGACCCCCGGCGCGACGGTGTCACGCGCGGGAGAGAGCCTCGTCTATCCGTCCAAGCGTCTGCTCGCGGCCGAGCAGGGCGACGCTCTCGAAGATCCCCGGAGACACGGTTCCGCCGGAGATCGCCACGCGCAGGGGCTGGTAGACCTGGCGAGGTTTGGCACCCCTCGCCTCGATCACCTCCCCGAGCGCGTGCTCCACGGCGGGCTCGTCGAAGGCCGGGAGCTCCTGCAGCGAGCGGCGCACCTCCTCCAGTACGGCCCGCCCGTCCTCGTCCAGCCAGCGTGCGCGGGCGGCGGGGTCGTCCACCGGCCCGTCGATCAGGGGCCCGGCGAGCGGCCAGAAGTCCGCCAGCGTCTGGATCTTCTCCTGGCTAATCTCCGCCGCCCCGCGCAGGTCCGTGCGGCCGGTGAACTCCTCCAGGCGTCGCGTGAGCTCCTCGACGGGCATCTTGCGTATGTAGATCCCGTTCAGCCACCTGAGCTTGACCTCGTCGAAACGGGCCGGGTTGCGGCTGACCCGCTCGAGCGTGAAGCGCTCGATCAGCTCCTGCGTGTCGAGCACCGTCTCGTCATCCCCCGCTCCCCACCCCAGCAGCGCCAGGTAGTTGCGGATCGCTTCGGGGAGGTAGCCCTGGTCGCGCAGCTCCTGCACCGAGGCCGCGCCGTGGCGCTTGGAGAGCTTCTTGCCGTCGGGCCCGTGCAAGAGCGGGAGGTGCGCGTACACGGGCAGCGGGGCGTCGCCCGACAGCCCCGCCTCGCGCATCGCTTCGAGCACCAGCAGCTGCTTGGGGGTGTTGGAGAGGTGGTCCTCCCCCCGCACGACGTGGGTGATGCCGGCGTCGAGGTCGTCGATCGCGACCGCGAAGTTGTAGAGCACCGAGCCGTCGGCCCGGGCGATCACGGGGTCGTCGAGGTGGACGTGCTCGAAGCGGGTGTCGCCGCGGATGGCGTCGTGGACGACGGTGGCGCCCTCGGGCGGCACGTGCAGGCGCACCGCCCCCTCCCCCTCGTCGCTGCCCCGGTAGCCGGCCGAGGCCCCGTGTATCTCCTTATAGGCCCGCACGTCCTCGGCGGTCGCATTCGAGCGGTACGCATGGCCCGAGTCGAGGAGCGCCCCCAACGCCTCCTGGTGGCGGGGGGCGCGATCGGTCTGGAGGATCGGGCCCTCGTCCCAGTCGAGCTCCAGCCACCGCAGGGCGTCGAGGATCTGCTCGATGTTCTCGGGGGTGGAGCGCTCGCGGTCGGTGTCCTCGATCCGGAGCACGAGCTCGCCGTCGTAATGGCGGGCCAGCAGCCAGTTGAACAGGGCCGTGCGCGCGCCGCCTATGTGCAGCGCGCCGGTCGGGGAAGGCGCGAAGCGGACCCTCATGGTGGGTGCAGCGTAATGCGGGCGAACCGCCACCCGGATGCCGCCCGCGGCCGCCATCCGTCCGCCTTCCACAGCCGCCACCTCGTTTGCCGCCTGCGGCCGGCGCCCGCCCGCCGCCGTCGATAATGCGCCCGATGCTGATCGGCTGCCACGTATCCCCCGCGGGAGGGTTGCCGAAGGCCATCGAGCGCGGCGTGGAACGCAGCTGCGAAGCGATCCAGATCTTCAACCAGTCGCCGCGGATGTGGAAGGGCCGCGCCTACGCCGACGAGGAGGCCGCCGCCTTCCGGGAGGCGCTGTCCGCAAGCTCGGTCAAGGCCGCCGTGATCCACGCGATCTACCTGCTCAACGTCGCCAGCGAGAACCCTGACATCCGCCGCAAATCGCTGCAGTCGCTGACGGTCTCGCTGCGCTCCGGCAAGGCGATCGGGGCGGTCGGCGTGGTGCTGCACCCCGGCTCGGCAAAGACCGGCAGCACGGCCTCCGCCATCAAGCGGGCCGCCGGGGCGATCCGGGAGGCCCTCGCCGAGAGCGAGGACTGCCCCCTGTACCTCGAGGACATGGCGGGCACAGGCGGCATGTTGGGGCGCAGCTTCGAGGAGCTCGCGGAGCTGATCGAGGCCTCCGGCGCCCAGCGCCGGCTCGGCGTGTGCCTGGACTCCTGCCATCTGCTCGCCTCCGGCTATGACATCCGCACCCGCCCGGGGATGGACGCCGTGACGGCGGACTTCGAACGGCGCATCGGGATCGACCGGCTGGGCTGCCTGCACCTCAACGACTCGATGACGCCGCTGGGGAGCAACCGCGACCGCCACGCCAACATCGGCGAGGGCGAGCTCGGGGACCGCGGTTGTGCCGCCTTCCTGTCCGCCCCCCAGTTCGACCGCCTCGCATGCGTGCTCGAGACGCCCGGCGCGGGCAAGGCCAGGGGCGGGTCCACGCGGGACGAAGTCGAGCTCGCCCGCAAGCTGCGCAAGCGCGGACTGTCGGCGCGCAAGAGGGCGAACGGCGCCAGCGCGCGCACCCCGGCCGCGCGGCGCCGGGCCGGCGGCACGTCCTGAGCCGCGTCAGGCGCTGACGGCGGCGGGGATCCCGCCGAGCGCGGTCTCGAGATCGGCGCGGAGCGCGAGCGTGTGCCGCACGCGGAAGGCGCTGCCGAGACGCACCCTGCGTGTCCCGGAGGTGGTGTGGATGTCGAGCAGCACCTCGGCCTGCCCGGGAGACTCCTCGATCGCCTGCCTCAGTTCGGCGAGCGTCTCGGCCGAGAGGTTGTCCGCCGACACGCTCAGGTGCAGCGGCTTGGCCCCGGCGGCGTCGGCGGCGGCCGTCGCCCTGGCCTTGGCCTGGGCCCGCTCGAGCTCCTGGCGGTCGGGGTTGTAGGGCTCGACGCTCTGCACGATCAGGCACGTGCTGCCGGCTTCCTTGTGGTCGACGCGCCCCTTCACGAGCACGACCTTGTCCACCTGCAGGGCCTGTTCGTGGTCGGCGAGGGCGTTGCCGAACACCAGCAGCTCGACCGAGCCGGCGAGGTCGTCGAGCGTCGCGAACATCATCGGATCGCCGTTGCGGGTGCGGATCTTGCGCGCCTCGGTGATGATCCCGCCGACGGTCAGGAGGTCCTTGTCGCGGCGCTCCTGGAGCGCCGACAGCGGGCAGTCCACCCGTGCCCGCATCGCCTCCCGCAGAGGCTTGAGGGGGTGCTCGGAGACGAACAGGCCGATCGCTTCCTTCTCGGCTGCCAGCAGGGCCGGCTGGTCGAACTCCTCCGAGGGGATCGGAGGGTGCACCGGGCGGGCCAGCCCGAGCCCGGCGAACGGATCCCCTTCCGCGGCGCCTGCGGCGCCGGCGCCGTTGCCCTCCTGGGGACCGCCGTCGCCGAGGTCGAAGATCGAGGCCTGACCGATGAGGGCGTCCTGCTGGACCTTCTGGCCCGCCGCCTGGGCCTGCTCGAGCACGTCGAGCATCCCCTTTCGGGTCGCCCCCGTCGAGCCGAGCGCACCGCACTTGATCAGCGCCTCGATCGCCTTCTTGTTGACCGCACGCCCGTCCACCCGCTCGCAGAAGTCCCACAGCGAGGAGAACGGACCGTCCTTCTCGCGGGCCCGCTTGATCGCCTCCACCGCCTGGTAGCCGACCCCCTTGACGGCATCGAGGCCGAAGCGGATGTTGCCGATCAGGCTGCCCGAGCTCGGCGCACCCACCGTGAACTCGTGGTCGCTGACGTTGACGTCCGGGGGCAGGATCTCGATCCCCATCTCTTCGCAGCGGGCCACGAAGAACGGCACCTTGTCCTTGGTCGACATCACCGAGGAGATCAGCGCGGCCATGTACTCGGCGGGGTGGTTGGCCTTCAGCCACGCCGTGCGGTAGGCGATCAGCGCGTAGCAGGCGGCGTGGGACTTGTTGAAGGAGTAGTCGGCCGAGCGTTCGTTGGTCTGCCACAGGAACTCGGTCACCTCGGGGCTCGTCCCCGAGCTGCGGCACCCCTCCACGAACTCCGGCTTCAGGGCCGCCATCGCCTCGCGCTTCTTCTTGCCGATCGCCTTGCGCAGGTCGTCCGCCTTGGCACCCGAGAAGCCCGCCAGCTCCTTCGAGATCTGCATCGCCTGCTCCTGGTAGAGGATCACCCCCTTGGAGGATTCGAGGATCGGGCGCAGGCGCTGGTCGCGGTAGGTGATCGAGCCGGGGTCGTGCTTGCCCTTGGCGTACACCGGGATCTGGTCCATCGCGCCGGGCCGGTATAGGGCGTTGAGGGCGATCAGGTCGTTGAACTCGTCGGGGCGGACTTTCTTCAGCGCCTCCCGCATGCCCTCGGACTCGAACTGAAACACGCCGGTCGAGTCCCCTCGCGAGAGCATCTCGTAGGTGGGCGGATCGTCGAGCGGCAGGGTTGTCATGTCGGGGCGCTGTCCGGTGGAGCGCTCGATGATGTCCAGGGCGTCCTCGATCACGTCGAGGTTGCGCAGCCCGAGGAAGTCCATCTTGAGGATGCCGATCTCGCCGATCGGGTCCATCGAGAACTGCGTCACCGTGCGGAACTGGCGCTCCCCGTTCTCATCCACGCCGGCGTCGGCGAGCTGCAGGGGCACGATGTCGGTCAGCGGGCGGTCCGCGATCACGACGGCGGCGGCGTGGATCGAGGAGTTGCGCACGATCCCCTCGAGCCCCTGGGCGACCCCCACGATCTGCTTCGCCTGGGCCTCCTCGTCGCACGCCTTGCGCAGCGGCTGTCCGCCCTTCAGGCATTCCTCGAACGACGGCGAGCGGCCCATGATCGGATCCGGGATCAGCTTCGCGAGGCGGTCGCCGATGCCGTAGTCGAAGCCCAGCACGCGCGCCGCGTCGCGCGTGGCCTGGCGGGGGAACATCTTGCCGAAGGTCACGATCTGCGCCACCGACTCGCGCCCGTACTTGTCCGCCACATAGCGCATCACCCGCTCGCGCCCGCGCACCGAGAAGTCGATGTCGATGTCCGGCATCGACACCCTCTCGGGGTTCAGGAAGCGCTCGAACAGGAGGTCGTAGCGGAGCGGGTCCACGTCGGTGATCGAGAGGCAGTAGGCGACGATCGAGCCCGCCGCCGAGCCGCGGCCGGGGCCGACAGCGATGCCGTGCTCCTTGGCGAACTTGACGAAGTCCCACACGATCAGGAAGTAAGCGTTGAAGCCCATCCGGTCGATCACGTCGAGCTCGACGTCCATACGCTCGAGCGCCTGTGCCGGCGACGGGTCCCCGTAGCGCAGCCGCAGGCCCTCGGCGACCCGTGCGCGCAGGTAGTCCCGCTCGCTGCTCCCGTCGGGGGTCTCGAAGCGCGGAATCAGCTGCTTGCCCAGCTCGAGCTCGACCTCGCACCGTTCGGCGATCTCCACGGTGCTGGCGATCGCCTCGGGCCACTCCGCGAAGGCCGCCGCCATCTCGTCGCTGTCACGCAGGTAGAACTCGTTCGTCTCGAAGCGCAGCTTCGGCGCCTGGATCGTGCTCTTGGTCTGCACGCACAGCAGCGCCGTGTGATGCTCGTAGTCCTCGCGCCGCAGGTAGTGGACGTCGCCGGTCCCGACGAGGCTCCCTCCCAGCTCGCGGGCGATCCTCACGATCCCCTCGTTGCACTTGTCCTGGGCGGCAAGGCCGTTCTTCTGGACCTCGAAGTACACGTTCTCGGCGCCGAACACGCCCATCAACTCCTGTGCGTGCGCGCGGGCGTCGTCGGCGCGGTCCTCCAGCAGCCGCTGGCAGAAGCGCGAGGCCAGGCAGCCGGTCAGCGCGATCACGCCCTCCCGGTGGCTCTCGAGCTGGGCCAGGTCGACGGTCGGCTTGCCCCGCTGCAGCCCCTCCAGGAACCCTGCGGAGGAGAGCTTGACGAGGTTGCGGTAGCCGACGTCGGAGGACGCGAGCAGCGTCAGGTGGTTGCGCTCGGTCTTCGTCTGGGAGGCGACTTCGTGGTCGTCCACGAAGTAGATCTCGCAACCCACGATCGGCTTCACGGAGTGCCTCCTGCACGCCTTGTAGAGGTCCACGGCGCCGTTCATCACGCCGTGGTCGGTCAGCGCCAGGGCCGGCTGGTCGAAGGCCGCCGCGCGCTCGGCGAGCGCATCGATCTTGCAGGCGCCGTCGAGCAGCGAGTACTCGGAGTGAACGTGGAGGTGGGCGCAGCGGGCCTTGCTCACGGCTGGCCGAATGCTATGAGGCCGGTCGGCCGGAGCCGGCCCGTTCGCGCCGCTGTTTGCGCCGTTTCCTGAGGCGCGAGATCAGCGACATGCTGTGCTTGTGAGGCTCCCTGCGGGCCGGTGCCTCCGGCTCGGCGCCGGCCTCCGCGACCGGCTGGCCCTGCGTCCGCCGCGGCGCCGGCTCGGCGCCGGGCGCCGGCTCGGCTGGCGGCGCCGGCCCGGCGACGGGCGCCGATCCCGCGGAGTGGGCCGGCTGAGTCGCCGGCGCCGGCTCGATGGCGGGCGGCGGCGCGGCGGGGGCCGGCTGTGCCTGGGGCGCGGCGGCCTCGGCGCGTGCGCGTAGCCGTTCGACGGCGGCGGCGAGCGCGTCGGCCATCTCGGCCCCCTGGGCGGCGGCGGACGGCGAGGGGACCTGTGACGCTCCCGGCGATGGCGTCGCGGGCGCGGCGGCCGGCGGTGAAGCCGGGGCCGTGGGTGGAAGGGCCGGATCGACGGGTGGTGCCACCGCCGCGGGCACTGCCACGGCCCCGGGCGGGGGCGGCGCGCCCGGCGGCGGTGCCGCTGGCGTGTGGGCCGCAGCCTCGGCGGCGCGCTGGGCGGCGAGGATGCGCTGCAGCAGCTCCTTGGTTTCCGCCAGCAGCGCCTGCATCTGTCCGTGGGCGCGGCGCACCCCGGCCAGCTCCGCCTCGGTCTGCCCGCGGGCTCCCCGCTCCTCGGAGAGCTCGTCGCGCAGCTCGGCCACCTGACGCTCGAGCTCGCCGATCCTGCCCTGCATCTCCTGCTCGCTGCGCTCGAGCGCCGCGCGTCCGCCGGCTGCGGACTGCTCGGCGGTGCTCAGCTCGCGCTCGACCCGCTCGGCGCGCTGCTCGGCCTCGCGGCGGAGCTGGAGCTCTTCGTACTCGCGCTGGCGGGCAGAGCGCAGCTCCTGCTGGCCGGTGTCGGTGGCGGCGCGCTCCTCCGTCAGCGCGGAGGCCAGCCGGGCGTTCTCCTCCTCTGCCTCGCGCAGGCGCTGCTGGAGGCTGTGGACATGGCGTTCGAGCGTCTGGACCGTCGCCTCGGCGGCCTCCGCGCGGCGGATCAGCGCCTGCTCTCCCCCCTCGGCGGCGCGGCGCGCGCGGCGTTCGGCCAGCAGGTCGCCCTCGCGGCGACCCGGCGGGAAACCCCCCTCGCGACCCGGCGGGTACCCGCTCTCCCCTCCCGGTGGCTCGTTCTCTTCGGGCATCATGCCGCCTGGAAGGTAAGGCCGATCCCGGACGTCGCCCCGGGGCTCCTAATCGGCCAGCCGCCGCAGCACGGCGCCCGCGACGGCGGCCCCCGCGAACACGGCCGCGATCGACAGCACGATCCGCCTGCGCGAGGGGATCAGCGTCGCCAGGTACCACTTCAGGGCGCGCCACACGACGAACCCGAACAGGCGGTAGAAGGTGCCTCTCATCCGTCGCCCGATGCTACCCGCGCAGCCGCCAGGCCATCCTCGACTGCAGCGAGAACAGCTCGATGAAGCCCGGCGAGGCCGACTGCGAGAACAGGCCCCCGGACTCCGAGAAGCCGGCGAGCGCCGCGTCGTACACCGCGTTCTCCGAGGCGCGCGTCGTGACGCGGGCGTGCCCCTTGAACAGCCGCAGCCCGATCGTGCCGGTGACGCGCGAGTTGACCTCGTCCATGTAGGCGTCGAGGTCGGTGCGCAGCGGCTCCCACCACAGGCCCGCGTACACGAGGTAGGCCCACTGCCGGTCGAGCTGGGGCTTGAACTGGTTCTGGTGGATCGTGCACACGAGCCGCTCGAGCTCCTGGTGGGCTGCGAGCACGATCGTGGCGGCGGGGGCCTCGTAGATGTCGCGCACCTTCAGGCCCACGATGCGGTCCTCGATGTGGTCGATGATCCCGACCCCGTGGCGGGCCCCCACCTCGGCCACGCGTTCGATCAGCTCCACCAGCTCCAGGCGCTCGCCGTCGAGGCTCACGGGCAGTCCGCGCTCGAAGCCGAGCTCGATCTCCAGGGCCTCGTCGGGCGTGTCCTCGGGGCGGGTGACGAGCGTGAACACATCGTCCTCCGGGGCGTGGTCGAGGTCCTCGATCCAGCGCCCCTCCGACGAGCGGCCCCACAGGTTGTCGTCGATCGAGTACGGCACCACCTCGGTGCCCTGCTTGAGCGGGATCCCGTGCTCGCGCGCGTAGGCGATCTCCTCCTCGCGGCCCATCTGCCACGAGCGCACCGGGGCGATCACCTTCAGCTCCGGGGCGAGCGTCGCGATCGTGGCCTCCAGGCGCACCTGGTCGTTGCCCTTGCCGGTGCACCCGTGCGCGACGGTGTCGCAGCCGCTGGAGCGCGCGTACTCGACCGCGAGCTTGCCGATCAGCGGCCGCCCGAGCGAGGTGAACAGCGGATAGCCGGTGCCGTAGATCGCGTTGGCCTTGATCGCCGGCGCGATGAAGTCCTCGGCGAACTCGCGGCGCGCGTCCACGAGGTGCACCTCCTTGGCGCCGAGCTGGCGGGCCTTCGCCTCGACCATGTCGAAGTCCTCGCCGGGCTGGCCGAGGTTGACGGTCAGGCACACCACCTCCGCGCCGTAGCGTTCCTGGATCCACTTGAGCATCACGCTCGTGTCGAGGCCGCCCGAGTACAGCAGCAGCACGCGGTGGACCTGCTCGGGGTCGGCCTCGTAGCTGGCGCTGCGGGTGGCCGGGATCTCGCTAGCCGCGCTCATGGCGCCGAATCGTAGTCGCGGGCGCGTTCCATCAAGGCGTACGGGGTGACGTGGTCGGTGAACCCGATCCGCGAGTACAGGCCCTGGGCGTCGGCTGTGTGCAGCATCCAGCGCATGCGCGCACCGAAGACGGCCTCCGAGCCGTCGACCATCTCGCGCACCAGCTCGAGTCCCAGGCCCCGCCCCTGGTAGCGCGGGAGCACGTACACGTCGGCGAGGTACGCCAGCGTGGCGCCGTCCGACACGGCCCGCGCGAAGCCCACCTGCTCGCCGCCGTGGTAGAGCCCCACGACGCGTCGCGCGCCGCGGATTGCCGCCTCGGTGCGGTCGCGTGGACGCTCGCGTCCCCAGTAGGACTCGTTGGCGATGAACGCGTGCACCGCGTCCACGTCGACGCGTCCCGGATCGTCGTCGAGCTCGAAGCCGCCCTCCAGCGCGCGCTGCATGGCAGCGCTCACGCGCTCCCGAGCAGCGCCGCCAGCCGCCCCAGCGCGTCCTCGATCTGCGCCGGCTCGATCGTCAGCGCAGGCAGCAGCCGCATCGTGCTCGGCCCGGTCGCATTCAGCACGAGCCGCTGCCGCAGCAGCGCATCGCGGACCAGCGCGGGCGCGTCCACGTCGAGCTCGCACGCGAGCATCAGCCCGCGACCGCGCACCTCGAGCACGTGCGGCAGGCGCTCCAGGCCAGCCGCCAGCAGCGCGCCGCGCTCGCCCACGCCGGCCAGGAGATCATCGTCGGCGGTCACGTCCAGCGCCTCCAGCGCGGCCCGCGCGACGACGGGGCCGCCGGCGAACGTCGAGCCGTGGTCTCCCGGCGCGAACGCGTCGGCGAGCCGCTCGCCGGTGACGAGCGCGCCGATCGGCAGCCCGCCGCCGAGCGCCTTGGCGCTGGTGATCGCATCCGGCACCACGGGCGTCTGTTCGTAGGCCCACATCGTGCCCGTGCGGCCCATGCCGGTCTGGATCTCGTCGAAGATCAGCGCGGCGCCGTACTGGTCGCAGGCGGAGCGCGCGGCCAGCAGCACCTCGTCGTCGAGCACGCGCACCCCTCCCTCGCCCTGGATCGGCTCGAGCATCACGGCCGCCGTGCCCTCGTGGACCGCCGCGGCCACCGCCTCGGCGACCGGCGCCACCGCGCGGAAGCCGGGCACCAGGGGCCCGAACGGAGCCTGCTTGGACTCCTGCGGCGTCGCCGACAGCGCTCCCAGGGTGCGCCCGTGGAACGCTCCCAGCACGACCACGATCTCGCCTTCACGCCGCGCACGGCGAGCGAGCTTGATCGCCGCCTCGTTGGCCTCGGTCCCCGAGTTGCACAGGAACACCCGCCCCCCGAGGGACAGCTCCGACAGCCGACGCGAGAGCTCCATCGAGGGGGCCGTGTAGAAGAGGTTGCTGGCGTGCATCAGGGTCCCCACCTGCTCGCGCACGGCGGCCACCACACGGGGGTGGCAGTGCCCGAGGCTCGTGACGGATATGCCGCACAGCAGGTCGAGGTACTCATTGCCATCGGCGTCCCAAAGGCGCGAGCCCTCGCCCCGCACGAACTCGACGGGCAGCCGCGCGTACGTCGCGAGCACCCGCTCGGCCTCGATCTCGAGCAGCTCGGCGAGCGTCATCAGGCGGCCTCCACCTTCGTGCCCACGCCCGCGTCGGTGAACAGCTCCAGCAGCAGCGAGTGCGCCACCCGGCCGTCGAGGATGTGGGCCGCGCCGACGCCGCTGTTGATCGCCGCCAGGCACGCTTCGAGCTTGGGGCGCATGCCGCCGTCGAGATCCTCGAGCGCGCGCTGCACGCGCATCGCCGAAGCGGTCGTGATCAGGGTGCTCTCATCCGCGGGATCCTCCAGCCACCCCGGGACGTCGGTGAGGAACAGCACCTTGTATGCGCCCATCGCGCCCGCCACCGCGCCCGCAGCCTCGTCGGCGTTGACGTTGTAGGAGTTGCCGTCGCGGTCGGCGCCGACGGAGGCGATCACCGGGATGTAGTCCGTCGCCACATGCTCGATCACGCCGGCGTTGACGCGCTCGATCGTTCCCACGAAGCCGATGTCCTCTCCTCCCGGCGCGGCCCGGCGGGCCACCCGGAACAGCGAGCCGTCGTCGCCGCTGAGACCGACGGCGGGCTGCCCGGCGCGCGACAGGCGCAGGACGATCTCCTTGTTGACCTTCCCGACGAGCACCATCTTGGCGACCTCGACGGTGCTCTCGTCGGACACCCGCAGCCCGCCCACGAACTCCACCGGCAGGCCGAGGCGACGCATGTAGTCGGTGATCTCTGGGCCACCGCCGTGCACCACGATCGGGTTCAGCCCGACGTACTTGAGCAGCACCACGTCGCGCGCGAACTCCTCGCGCAGGGTCTCGTCCTCCATCGCCGCGCCGCCGTACTTGATCACGATCGTGCGCCCGTGGAACTCGCGGATGTAGGGCAGCGCCTCGAGCAGCGTGCCGACGCGGGCCGAGAAGCCATCGGGCGGGTTGCCGGCGGGGGCGCTCATGTCGTGTAGTGCGCGTTCAGCGCCACGTAGTCCGCCGACAGGTCCGAGAAGAACACCTCGGTGGCGGCACCCTCGCCGGGGAGCGCGATCTCGTACTCGACCTCCGGGCCCGACACCGCCTCCGCCAGCTCGGCCTCCTCGTAGGACAGCGCGACGCCGCCCGCGCACACCTGGCGGCCCTCGATCCACACGTCGATCGCGAGCGGCTCCGGGCCGGGGAGCGCGCCGCCGGCGGCCTGCACGATGCGTCCCCAGTTGGGGTCGCCCCCGTGCAGCGCGGCCTTCACCAGCGGCGAGTTGGCGACGGCCCGGGCGACGGTCTCGGCGCGCTCCTGGGCGCCCCCGCGGACGCGCACCCGCGCGATGCGGTGCGCGCCCTCGCCGTCGGCGACGAGCATCACCGCGAGCGAGCGCAGCAAGCCGTCGAGCGCCTCCCCGAGACGCAGCTCGTCCTCGCTGTCAGGGGCCACGTCCACGCCGCTGGCGCCCGAGGCCATCAGGATCGCGGTGTCGTTGGTGGACAGCTGCCCGTCGACGCTGACGCGATCGAAGGAGCGCGCCACGCACGTCCCCAGCAGCAGCTCGGCGGTCTCGGCACCGAGCCCTGCGTCCGTCTGCACGAAGCACAGCATCGTGGCGAAGGCCGGCGAGATCATGCCCGCGCCCTTGCACTGGGCGCACAGGCGCACGCTGCCGGAGGGGAGCTCGACCTCGAGGTTGGCGCGCTTCTCGAAGCGGTCGGTGGTCTGGATCGCGCGCTGGAAGTCGACGTCGCCCTCGCGCCGCAGCTGCGAGCGCGCCTCGAGGGTTCCCTGCAGGACGGCGTCCACGGGGAGGTAGTGGCTGATCGCGCCGGTGGAGGCGAGCGCGACCTCGGCCTCGGAGACGCCCGCGGCGGCGGCCGCCGCCCCCTGCGTCTTGGCGGCGTCGTCGAGGCCGCGAGAGCCGGTGGCCGCGTTCGCGCAGCCCGAGTTGGCGAGCACCGCCCGCAGCGAGTGCAGGCGGCAGCGCTCGCGCGTCACCAGCACCGGCGCGGCGGCCGCGCTCGAGCTGGTGAACACGGCGGCCGACACCGGCTGCTCGCCGTCGCATACGAGCAGGCCGACGTCGGGGTCGCCGCTCGGCTTCAGCCCCGCCGTCACGCCCGCGGCCCGGAACCCGCCGGGCAGCCCGGCGTCGCCCCCCAGCTCGCGCAGGTGCCCGGGGGCCGGCGCCCAGCGCGATCCGAACACCTTCACGCCGAACCTCCGGCGATCGCGGCCGCGCTCACAGCAGTCCGGGCGCTCGCAGAAGCCGCCGCGTTCACAGCAGCCGCCGCGTTCACAGCAGCCCCCGCGTTCACAGCAGCCCCCGCGTCTCGGGCAGGCCGAACATCAGGTTCAGGTTCTGCAGGGCCTGCGAGGAGGTTCCCTTCCACAGGTTGTCGATCGCGGCGAACGCCAGCACCTTGCCGGTGTGCTCGTCGTGGGCGGCGAACACACGGCAGAAGTTGGTCTCGCGCACCTCGAGCACGCCCGGGGGTGTGTCGGCGACCTCCACGAACGGCTCCTCGGCGTAGGCCTCTGCCAGCAGTCGCCGCACCTCACCGCCGTCCACGTCGCGAGCCGGCGTGACGTAGCAGCTGACCATCTCCCCCTGGTCGAGCGCCACCAGGTGGGCCTGGAACTGGACGCGCTGCTCGCCCGCGCCGGCGAGCTCGAGCTGCTCCTCGATCTCGGGAGTGTGACGGTGCGAGGCGACCTTGTAGGGGACGATGTTCTCGCCCGCGAGCGAGTAGTGGGTGGTCTCGTCGAACGTGCGGCCGGCGCCGGAGATGCCCTGCTTGGCGTCGATCACCACGTCTCCGATCACGCCCGCGCGCGCGAGCGGCGCGAGCGCGAGCAGCGAGGCGGTGGGGTAGCAGCCTGGGTTTGCGACCAGCGTGGCGCCGCGGATCTGCGCGCGGTGCAGCTCCGTGAGCCCGTACACGGCCTCGGCCATCAGCTCCGGGCGGGGGTGCTCGCCGTACCAGTGCTCGTAGCTCCCGAGCGAGCGCAGGCGGTAGTCGGCGCTGAGGTCCACGACGCGCACGCCGCGCTCGCGCAGGGCGGCCACCGTGGGCGCCGCGGCGGCATGTGGATAGGCGACGATGGCCGCGTCGACGTCGGCCGCGGGACCGCCGAGGTCGAGCTCCTCGAGCACCAGCGGCACCCTGTAGCGCGGGTACAGGTCCTCCAGGCGCCGGCCCTTGTGGGAGCGCCCGGTGACGCCCGTGAGCTGGAAGTCGGGGTGGCGCCACACGAGGTGGGCGGCGAGCGCGCCGGTGAAGCCGGTGGCGCCGGCGACGAGCACGCGGGGGGCGCCCTCGGCGCTCTGCTGGACGGGCGCCCTAGCCACGCAGCTCGCCTCCCAGCTCCCCGATCGCGGCCACGATCCGCTCGCGCAGCGGCGCCACGTCCTCGTCGGTGAGGGTGCGCTCGGCGGAGCGGAACGACAGCGCCAGCGCCAGCGAGCGGCGGCCTTCGCCGACCTGCTCGCCGGTGTAGACGTCGAACAGCCTGACCTGCTCGAGGCCGTCACCCGCGGCCTCGCGCACGCGCGCGAGGACCTCTGCGAGGGCGACCTGCTCGGGCACGATCACCGCGATGTCCTGGCGCACCGGCGGGTAGGAGCCGAACGTGTGGAAGGCGACCACGGGCTCGGCTGCCTGCGCGAGCTTGCCGACGTCGATCGCGAACACGGCGGTGCGTCCCAGCCCCCACTCGCCCGCCACCAGCGGGTGCAGCTCGCCAAGCAGCCCGAGCCGCATCTCCTCCCCCCGGCCGCCGTCGGCGCGGGCCGTCACCGCCACGCTGCGCGCCGGGTGCAGGAACGGCCAGCTCCCGGCCTGCACGCCGAAGTCGACGTGGAAGTGGCCGAGCAACGCTTCCAGTAGTGCCTTGGCGGCGAAGAAGTCCGCCTGCGGTGCCTCCCCGCGCCACGAGGGTGGGGCCAGCGCGCCGCTCAGCAGGGCCCCGAGCGCGTGGTGTTCCTCCGCTCCGGCGCCGTTCTCGCGCGCGCGGTACACGGTGCCCGACTCGAACAGCGCGAGGTCGGGGCCGTTGCGGTGGGCGTTGTGGCGGGCCGCGTCCAGCAGCGAGCCGACCAGCGTGGGGCGCATGATCGAGAGGTCCTCCGAGAGCGGGTTCTCGAGCCGCACCACATGGCGCATCTCGTGGTCGGCGGGCAGCCGCAGGCGCTCGAGCAGCCCCGGGTCCGCGAAGCTCCAGCCGACGATCTCGTGCAGCCCGCGCCCGGCAAGCAGGTCCTCGGCGCCGCGGCGCACGCGCTGGGCATGCGTCAGCCGGCCGGCCGCTCCCCGCCGCGCGGGCAGCGTCGCGGGCAGACGCTCGACCCCGTCGATGCGGGCGACCTCCTCGATGAGGTCGATCTCGCGCGTGACGTCGTTGCGGCGCACGGCCGGCACGCCGACGAGCAGGCCCTCGTCCGCGGGCTGCACGTCGAAGTCCAGCGAGCGCAGGATCTCCGCCTGGCGCTCCGGCGCCACCTCCACGCCGAGGATCGCGCGCACGCGCTCGCTGCGCAGCCGGATCGGCTCGGCGGCCGGTGGAACCCCGCCGATGTCGATCGTGCCCGGCGCCGGCGTCGCCCCGCACAGCTCGATCATCAACTGCGAGGCCACCGCCTGTGCGTGCATGCACTGCTCGGGGGCGAGGCCCTTCTCGAAGCGCGAGGACGCCTCGCTGCGCAGGCCGAGGGCCCACGAGCTGCGATGGATGTTGGGGCCGTTCCAGTTGGCGACCTCGAGCAGCACCCTGCTCGTGCCGGGCTCCACCTCCGAGCGGGCGCCGCCCATCAGCCCGGCGATCGAGGTCGGCCCGAGTCCGTCCTCGATCACGACCATCTCGCCGTCGAGGGTGCGCGTCTGGCCGTCGAGCGTCTCGACCTGCTCGCCCTCGGCGGCTCGGCGGACCGTCAGCCGCGCGCCCTCCACGCGATCGAGGTCGAAGGCGTGCAGCGGCTGCCCTGTGAGCAGCATCACGTAGTTGGTGATGTCCACGACGTTGTTGATCGTGCGCTGCCCGGCGGCGGTCAGGCGCGCTTTCAGCCACGGCGGCGAGGGCGCGATCGTGACGTCCTCGAACAGGCGGGCGGTGAAGCGCGGGCACAGGTCCGGGCACTCCACCCGCACCTCGGCGCCCTCGAGCGGGCCGAGGCTGCCGGGGTCGCGCCGCCACGGCTCCTCGGCGAGCGCCGCGCCTGTGGCGGCGTGCAGCTCGCGGGCGACGCCGTACACGCCGAGGCAGTCGGGGCGGTTGGGGGTGATCTCGAGCTCGAGCACCTCGAAGGAGATCGGCAGCACCTGCTCCAGCGGCGTCCCCGGGGCGAGCTCGGCGTCGATCGTGAGATCGTCGAGCACCAGGATCCCCTCCCCTCCCGCGCCGATCTCGAGCTCGGTCTCGGACAGGATCATGCCTTCGGAGGCGACGCCCCGGAGCTTGGCCTTGCGCAGCTCGGTGCCGTCGGGCATGACCGCACCGGGGCGCGCGACGGCGACCGTCTGGCCGCCCGCGACGTTGGGGGCGCCGCACACGATGCTGGTCGGCTCCTGGCCGTCGTCGCCGAGCTGCACGCTGCACACCTTCAGGCGGTCGGCGTCGGGGTGCTGCTCGGCGCTCAGCACGCGTCCGATCACGAAGCCGTCGGTGGCGGGCACGCCGTGGTGGTGGATCGCCTCCACCTTGGTGCCGGTCATCGTCAGGCGCTCCTCGATCGCCGCCACGTCGAGGGGCGGGTCGCAGTACTCGCGCAGCCAGGGCAGCGGGACCTTCATCAGAACTGCTCCAGGAAGCGCAGGTCGTTCTCGAAGTTCAGGCGCAGGTCGGGGATCCCGTGCTTGAGCATCGCGATCCTCTCGACGCCCAGCCCGAAGGCGAAGCCCTGGACCTTCTCGGGGTCGTACCCGGGAGCGTTGTGCTCGGTGGTGGGGACGTATTCGTAGACGGCCGGGTCCACCTCGCCGGCGCCGAGCACCTCGAGCCAGCCCTCGCCCTTGCACAGGTAGCAGCGCGAGCCGTCCCTCATGAAGCCCTTGCCGTCGCAGTTGAAGCACGACACGTCGACCTCGACGCTGGGCTCGGTGAAGGGGAAGAAGTGCGGGCGCAGGCGCACGTCGCGGCGCTCGCCGAAGACCGCGCGGGCGAACTCGAGCAGCGTCCCCTTGAGGTCCGCGAGGGTGATGTCCTCGTCCACGGCGAGGCCCTCGATCTGGTGGAACTGGGGGGTGTGGGTGGCGTCGTTGTCGGGCCGGTACACGCGTCCCGGCACGACCACGTACAGCGGCGGCGGGTACGCCTCCATGGCCCGCACCTGCATCGGCGAGGTGTGGGTGCGCAGCACGAGGTCCTCCGACACGTAGAAGGTGTCGGTGCGCGCCCGCGCTGGGTGCGTGGGGCTGTGGTTGAGGGCGTCGAAGTTGTAGTGGACGGTCTCGATCTCGGGCCCTTCCATGACGGTGAAGCCGAGCCCCAGGAAGATGTCCTCGAGTTCGCGGCGGGTGCTGCTGAGCACGTGCAGACGCCCCACCGGCTGCGGCGGGGCGCCGGGCAGGGTGACGTCCATCTGCTCGCCGGCGAGCTCGCGGTCGAGCTCCTGCGCCGCCAGCCCCTGCGCGCGCTCGGACAGCAGCGACTCGAGCGCGCGGCGCGCTTCGTTGGCGGCCCTGCCGACGGCCGCCCGTTCGGCGGGCTCGAGCTCGGCCACCACCCGCAGCAGCTGCGGCAGCTCGGCCTTGCGCCCCAGCCACCGCACCCGCAGCTCCTCGAGCTCCTCGCTGGAGGCGGCGGTGGAGATCTCCTGCAGCGCCTGCTCGCGCAGCTCGTCGATCCGCTCGATCATGACGCGCGGACCCTAGATGGTTTGCGGGTCAGCTCATACAGCGCCACGGTCGCGGCCATGGCCGCGTTCAGCGAGTCACCGGCGATCGTGATGCGGGCGCGGCGCCGGCACGCGTCGAGAACCTCGGCCGGCAGGCCCGTGCGCTCGGCGCCCACGAGCAGGGTCACCGCGGGTGCGATCTCCCGCAGCGGCCCGCGCAGCTCCTCACCGGCGTCCGCGCTCAGCGCCAGCAGCTCGCCCGGGAGCTCGCCCAGCGTCCCCGCGCGGGCCAGCGGCACGGTGAAGATCGCGCCCATGCTGGCGCGCACCGCCTTCGGCCCGTACGGGTCCGCGCAGCCGGGGCCGAGCGCCACGCAGCTCGCGCCGAAGGCGTGTGCGGAGCGGATGATCGTGCCGACGTTGCCGGGGTCGCGCAGGCCGTGCAGGTACACGCACAACGGGCCCGCAGGGGCGCTCCAGCGCTGCTCGTAGACCGCCAGCACGCGCGTGCCGGAGCCCAGCGTGGAGGCACCCGCGAGCAGCTCGCCCTCGACCTCCTGGAAGCCGGCCGGGGTGCCGCCGCTGCCGGCCGCGCGGTAGCCCTCGAGCGCATTCCATCCGGCGAGCTGGGCGGCCTCGACCAGGTCCTCGCCCTCGGCCAGGAACGTGCCGCTGCGCTCGCGATCGCGCCTGCGGTGCAGGCGGCGCAGGGCCTTCAGGCGCGGGTTCCTGGCGGAGGCGATGGTGCTCAAGGCGGTTGCGGTGTGGTGGGTGGTCGGTGTGCGGCGGTGTCGGTGTCGGTCCTGCAAACGGTCCTTCAAACGCAGAAGGGCGCCGTCTCCTGATCGCTCAGGAGGAGCGGCGCCCGTAAGGCGGTCGGTCTGTGTGGCCGGGGCCCGGTTTCGGAGCGGGCCTGGTCAGGCAGCCGACGCCTCGCGGGCGGCATCGGCGAAACGTCGGAAGGTGTCGGCGTCGCGCACGGCGATGTCCGCGAGCACCTTTCTGTCGAGCTCGATCCCGGCGAGCGCCATCCCGTGCATGAACTGCGAGTAGCTCATCCCGTTCTCGCGGGCGGCAGCGTTGATGCGGGTGATCCACAGGCGCCGGAAGTCGCGCTTGCGGTTGCGCCGGTCGCGGTACGCGTAGGCGTCCGCCTTCAGCAGCGCCTCCTTGGCGCGACGGTAGTTGGAGTGAGCCTCGCCGCGGAAGCCCTTCGTGAGGGCCAGCGTCGCGCGCCGCTTCTTGCGGGCGTGCAGGGAACGCTTGACGCGCGTCACTTGCCCACCCCGAGCATGCGCTTGACCCGCGGGACGTCGTCGCCGGACAGCAGCACCGGGCGTCCGAGCGCGCGCTTCTTCTTGGCCGACTTCTTCTCGAGGATGTGGCTCGTGAAGGCGTGCCGGCCGCGGACCTTCCCGCGGGCGGTGACCTTGAAGCGCTTCTTGGCGCCCGAGTGGGTCTTCATCTTCGGCATCAGCGGACGATTATGGCACGCGGCTGGGAGCGCTCGCCGCGGAGCCCTCCGGTGCGGGCGCGTCGGCCATCACCGGCTCCTGCGAGCGGGCCGGGGCCGCGGGAGCCTCCTGTGCCGTCGGCGCCTGGGAGGCGGGCGCGGGGTGCTCGGGGGCGGGCTCGGCGGGCCGCTGCCCTGCGGGGGCCTCCCCGGCCGCGGGCGCGGGCTGCTCGGATGCACCCGCACCCCCGGCGGGCTGCGCGGCCGCGGACTGACCGTCGGCGGCCTGGCCCTCGGCGGCCTGGCCCTCGGCGGCCTGACCCTCAGCGGCCTGACCCTCAGCGGCCTGACCCTCGGCGGCCTGACCCTCGGCGGCCTGACCCTCGGCCGGCGCGGCGCCGTCCTCGAGGCGGCCGGCGAGCACGGCTTTGGACGGCGCCATCAGCATCGTCATGTTGCGGCCTTCCTGCATCGGGCGCTGCTCGACGACGCCGAGCTCCGACAGTTCTTCGGCCAGCCGGTCGAGGATCGCCGTGCCGCGCTCGGGGTGGGTCACCTCGCGGCCGCGGAACATGATCGTGATCTTGACCTTGTCCTTGTGGCGCAGGAAGCGTTCGACGTGGTTCTTCTTGGTGTCGTAGTCGTGCTCGGCGATCTTCGGGCGGAACTTGATCTCGCGCACCGTGATCTGCTGCTGGTGCTTGCGGGCGGCCTTCTGCTTCTGGGCCTGCTCGTACTTGTACTTGGAGTAGTCGAGCACGCGGCACACCGGCGGGCGCGCCTCGGGTGCGACCTCGACGAGGTCGAGTTCGCGTTCCTGCGCGAAGGCGAGCGCGTCGGCGGTCTTCATCACGCCGACCTGGTTGCCCTCCTCGTCGATCACCCGGACCTCGGGCACGCGGATCCGATCGTTGATCCGCGTCAAGTCCCGCTCGGGCGGGCGCCGGTCGAACCTACGCGGGACCGGCACTAGCTTGCGTTGCCGCGCGTCAAGCCGAGGTCAGGCGCGGCGCTGAGGGGTTTGCCCGTAGATCAATGCGGGGCAGTATAGCCCCCCGCGAGACGCTCGAGAAACGCTTCCACGGGCATGCTTCCGAGCTCCTCGCCGTGGTGCTCGCGCACCGAGACGGAACCTTCGCTCACCTCGCGCTCGCCGACGACGAGCATGAAGGGGATCTTGCGCAGCTCGGCATCGCGGATCTTGCGGGCCACGCTCTCGCTGCGGTCGTCGAGCTCGACGCGCGCCTGCTGCCCGCGTAGCTGCCCGGTGACGCTCGAGGCGTACTCGTTGAAGCGATCCGACACCGGCAGCACGATCGCCTGCACCGGGGCCAGCCACGCCGGGAGCTCGCCTCCGTAGTGCTCGATGAGGATCCCGATGAAGCGCTCGAAGGAGCCCATCAGCGCCCGGTGGATCATCACCGGGCGGTGCTCCTCGTTGTCGGCGCCGGTGTAGTGGAGGTCGAAGCGCTCGGGCATCGAGTAGTCCAGCTGGACCGTTCCGAGCTGCCACGAGCGCCCCAGCGAGTCGGTCATGTGGAGGTCGATCTTGGGGCCGTAGAAGGCGCCGTCGCCGGGGTTCAGTTCGTACTCGAGTCCCTCCGCGTCGAGGGCTCCCGCGAGCGCACCCTCGGCGCGGTCCCACATGTCGTCGCTGCCGATCCGTTTGGGCGGGCGCGTGGACAGCTCCAGGCGGGGTTCGAAGCCGAACAGCTCGTACAGGAAGAATGCGAAGCGCAGGCAGTGGACGACCTCCTCCTGGACCTGGTCTTCGGTGCAGAAGATGTGCGCGTCGTCCTGGGTTATGTGTCGCACGCGCATCAGCCCGTGGAGCACGCCGCTGGGCTCGTGGCGGTGGACGAGGCCGGCCTCGGAGTAACGGATCGGCAGGTCGCGGTAGGAGCGGCGGCTGTCCTTGTAGATCAGGATGTGGGCCGGGCAGTTCATCGGCTTGAGCGCCATGGGGCGCTCCTCGACGTCGGTGAAGTACATGTGTTCGCGGTAGGTGTCCCAGTGGCCGGACTGCTTGAACAGCTCGACGTCGTAGAGGATCGGGGTGCGCACCTCCTCGTATCCACGGCTGCGGTTCTCGTTGCGCCACAGCTCCGTGAGCGCGTTCCAGATCGCCATCCCCGCGGGCTTCCAGAAAGGGCCTCCGGGTGACAGCTCCGAGAACATGAACAGCTCGAGCTCGCGCCCGAGGCGGCGGTGGTCGCGAAGGCGTGCCTGCTCGAGGCGCTCGAGGTGCTCGTCGAGCTCGGCCTTCGTGAAGAAGGCCGTGCCGTAGATGCGCGTGAGCATCGTGCGGGAGGAGTCGCCGCGCCAGTAGGCGCCGGCCACGGAGTTCAGCTTGAAGGCGCCGACCGTCTTGGTGGTGGGCGCGTGGGGGCCCCGGCACAGGTCGGTGAAGGGCCCGTTCGTGTACAGCGACACGGTCTTCAGAGGGTGCTCCGCGGGGGCGGCGCTGACGAGGTCGTCGATCAGCTCGACCTTGTAGTCCTGCCCCTCGTCGGCGAAGCGCTCGCGCGCCGCGGTCACCGGCACCTCGGTGCGCACGAACTCCTCGGCGGCCTTCACGTGCTCGCGCATGCGCGCTTCGATCGCGGGCAGGTCGGCGTCGGACACGACGGTCCCCTCGGGGAACTCGAAGTCGTAGTAGAAGCCGTCCTGGATCGGCGGGCCGATCGAGATCTTGACCCCGTCGTAGAGCTCGAGCACGGCCGTGGCCAGCACGTGGGCGGCGTCGTGTCGGATCACGTCGAGCGCCGCCTGGCCACTGCGGGGGGTGATGATCTGCACGTGGGAGCCGTCCGGGAGCGGGCGCGCGAGGTCGCGCACCTCCGGCTCTTCGCCCGCCTCGGGGTGACCCACCGCCACGGCAAGTGCCGCGCGCGCGAGGCCGGGACCGATGGCGGCGGCGGCGTCGGCGCCGGTGGCGCCGTCGGGCAGCTCCAGGGGCGTTCCGTCGGGCAGGGTGATCTTGACCGGCATTCGGGCAGGAAGGCTATCCCGGCGCGCGCGGGCGGCCGGGCGCCGTCAGCGGTGGCGGTCGAGGAACTCGACCAGAATCGAGGCCGTGCGCCGGGGCTCGTCCTCCCACACGAAGTGCCCGGCATCCTCGAGCACGTGCAGCTCCGAGCCGGGGATCTCGGTGTGGAAGCGGTGGGCCATCCTCACGCCCGCGAAGCGGTCCTGCTCGCCCCACACGATCAGCGTCGGCAGGCCGAGCCCGGCCAGCCGGCCTTCGTACGGTGCCAGCTTCTCGAAGTCCCCCGAGCGGTACAGCTCCAGATGGCGCTGCCGGAGCTCGTCGTCGGCGAACGCCCTCCAGTACTCGGCGAGGGCATCATCGGGCATGCGCTCGCAGACCGTGCGCATGCCGGCATAGAAGGTGTCGCGCGTGTAGGACGCGATCAGCCGCTCCCCCTCTCCGGGCGTGCGCATCACGTTGGCGAGGTCGTGCCATTTGCGGTCCGCGAAGAAGCCCCCGTCGGAGATCGTCAGCGAGCGCACCGAGGCGGGGTGGTCGCACGCCCAGCGCAGACCTACGAGCACGCCCCAGTCGTGGGTCACGAGCGCCACCGGCCCGAGCTCGAGCTCCGCGACGAAGCGATCGAGCGCCTCCATGTGGTGCTCCCAGCTGCCGGGTGGGTCCGGAGGCGAGTCGCCGAAGCCGGGCAGGTCGGGCGCGATGCCGCGGTGGCCCGCCGCGGCGAGCTCGGCGAGTGCCTCGCGCCACATGTAGGAGGACTCGGGATAGCCGTGCACGAACAGCGTCACCGGGGAGCCGGGGTCGCCGGACTCGCGGTAGGCGAGACCTGCCGCCGTCGAGATGTCGGGCGATGGCACGTGCGGAAAGCTAGCCTGCCGCGACGCGCTCGCGCTGCGCGGCAGCCGCGCCGAGGGAGCGGCCGCCCGCCACCTGGGCGGCGAGGATCGCGATGTCGTCGCCGACGCGGGTGTCGGTTCCGATCAGCCCGAGCAGCGCGTCGATCGCGTCCTGGGGCGAGCGGCGGGGGGAGTTGCGCAGCCGCTCGATCATCTGGCCCACCGACAGCACCCGGCTGGGGGCGTGGGCCTCGGTGAGGCCGTCGGTGTACAGGGCCAGTGCGTCACCCGGCTTCATCACCGTGAACGCCTCCTCGATGTCGGCGTCCGGGAACACGCCCAGCAGCTTGCCCGACGCGCCGAGCTCGCCGGCGTCGCCGTCGGAGCGGGCGATCAGCGCGGCGGGGTGCCCGGCGAGCGCGACCGTGACCTCGACCTCGGACGGGCGGAAGCTCATGCGGGTGAGGATCGCGGTGGCGAAGCAGCCTTCGAAGTCCTGCTCGAGCATCGCGCGGTTGACTCGCGTGAGCACGCGCCCGGGACGATCTGTTTCGCGCGCGTACGCGGCGGTGGTGTGGCGCACGAAGCCGGTCAGGGCGGCCGCCTCCGCGCCCTTGCCACACACGTCGCCGACGATCAGCCAGCAGCCCTCGTCGTCGGACAGGACGTCGTAGAAGTCCCCGCCGACCTCGCTGCCGGCGCCCATCGGGCGGAAGTAGCTGGCCAGCTCGAGCCCGGGGATCGTGGGCAGCGCGGCGGGCATCAGGCTGCGGCGCAGCGTGCGCGCCACCTGGGCGCGCTCGGCGTACAGGCGGGCGTTGTCGTAGGCGAGCGCGGCCCGTCCCGAGAGGTCCTCGAGCACGGTCACGAGACCCCGGTCGAACGGGCGCTCCTCGCGCGGGCGCCAGAAGCTGATCATGCCGTGGATGCGTCCCCGCGCGAGCATCGGGAAGGCGACTTCGCAGATGTAGCCGGCCTGGTCCATCACCGACGCGTGCTCGTGCCCGTCGACGACGTGCGCGACCGGCCCTGCTATGCGTCTCGGGGTGTGCCCGTTGGGCTGCTCGTCGAGCAGGTCGGAGACCCCGTCGAGAGGGAGCTTGGTGAGCGGGCGCCCCGGTGGGGAGACCTCGATCCGCTCGGCCAGCGCGGGGTCGGTGGCGGCCGCCACCGTCGAGCCGATGGACCCGGTTCCGTCGAGCACGTCCACGACGCACACGGGCACTAGTTCGGGCACGGCCATGCGCGAGATCGCGCGCAGGGTCTCGGCCGGGTCGAGCGAGCGGTCCAGGGAGGCGCTGGCGGAGCTCAGCACCTGAAGCCGGCGGCGTTGCTCGCGGATCCGGTTGAGCGCGAAGTGGACGGCCGCGCATGTGAGCACGCCGAGCACGATTCCCATGCAGGCGACGGCGGCGAACAGCGTCGAGACCCCTTCTTCGTAGACGATCGGCGAGAGGAATGCGACCAGGGCGATGAGCACCACCACGTACAGGCGCCCCCGCGGCTGGAAGGCAGCGGCGTGGCCGATCGCGAACATGTAGATCAGCGCGAAGGGGCTCGAGGCGCCGCTGCTGCCCGCGCACAGCGTCGCGATCAGCACGATCCCCCACAGGTCGGCCACGAACGCGAGCGTGAGGGTGCCGCGTTCGTGGTGCCACACCTCGAACAGCAGCGCGGCGGTGGTGACGGCGACGACGCCCACCGCGGCGATCGCCGCCGGCGCCCGCAGTTCCGGCAGCAGCGCGCCGGTGGCGCACAGCAGCCCTCCGACCAGGTACAGCCCGGCAGCGACCCCGACGGCCCAGTTGGCTTCGCGGTCGGTGGGAGCTACCTCAGTTGGAGCTCTGGCCAGCATGCGTTCCCCGTCCACCCAGTCCTCGCAGCAATCCTCACGTACCCATCATTCCAGGTGCGCGGCCCACCCTGAAGGGTAGGAGGACGAGACCCTGCGGGCCTACCCGGCGGCGCTGCCGGGCAAACCCCCCGACGTCTGCTCGAGCACCCAGCGCAGGTACGGCGGGTGCCCGCCGGCGACCTCGGTGACGAGGATCTCGGGGACGTCGTACGGGTGCAGCTCGGCGATCCGTGCCTGCACGTCCGGGGCCAGCGCGGCGGAGGTCTTGAGCAGCGCCAGCCACTCCTGCTCGCGCTGCACCTCCCCCTCCCAGCGGAAGCAGCTGGTGACCGGTCCGAGCACCTGGCCGCAGGCGATCAGGCGCTGATCGAGCAGCTGCTGCACGATCGCCTCGAGCGCGTCACGGTCGGAGTGTGAGACCTGGATCTGGCAGACGCCCTCGGGCACGGCAGGGCGAGGATACGCTGCCCTCGACGACTAGTGCCGACCTCGCCGAGCATCCGAGCGGCTGACGCCCCGCCCCACGAGTTCGACGATCTCATAGCCGCGGCCTTCCTGGCTACCGAGCACGTAGCGGCCGCTGGCCGGAGCGGTGCTCGTGGGGGTGAAGGTGATCGCCTCAGTCAGCCCTGATTCGGAGCCGATGGTGAGCCCCTCCGGCACCGGCTTGGCCGCCGCGAACGGCTCGGACGGCGCGATGGCACGCGTGATCGTGAGCGGCAGGTTGCCCGAGTCGAAGATCGTGAAGCGCAGCGTGCGGCTGGTGCCCAGCGGGACCGCGCCGAAGTCGAGTCTGCGCGGGCGCAGCGACATGTGCGGGCGTCCCCTGACGGCCTTGCCGGTGATCGCAACGGTCACGGCCCCGTGATCGCTCGCGATCTTCACCCGGCGCGCGAAGGAGCCGGGGGCGAGGGGATCGAAGTGCACCCCCATCGTGAGCGACTGGCGCGGCGCGAGCAGTGTTCCCACCGCGGGTGCCCCGGTGACCTGATAGGGACCCCCGGGAAGGCGCACGGCGGTGATCCGCTCCGGCCGCGTCCACGAGTTGCTGATCGTGAAGCTCAGGTCCTTGCCGTGGGAGTGGGTGGCGATCTCACCGAAGTCCAGCGGAGGCGCCGAGTGGATCAGCCCGGGCGCCGTTCCGTAGCCGCTGACGGAGACCGTCCTGGTCCCGGCGCTCGTGTGCACCTGCAGCAGCCCGACGATCGGACCGGCATGGGCGGGCTTGAAGGACACGCTCACACCCAGGCGCTGGCCGCCGGCGAGACGTACGCCGCGGTGCGGCTGCTTGACCGCGAGCACGCCGGCGCGCAGCGGGGACTCGCTGGCCGGGATCTTCTTGGGGCCGGCCGTGAGCCCGTGGTGAACGGACTTGCGCCCGGCTGCCCTCGCGTTGATCGGTTCCACCCCTGTGCTCGTGATCGGCGCCGTCAGCCGCAGCGCGCGGGCCGCCGCCAGCGACAGCTGCACCGTGCGTGAGTGACCCACGGCGACGGTCCCGAATTCGACGGGGGCCGCCTGCAGGGGCGCGTTCCCGGAGGCGCCGAAGCCGTACAGCTTGCCGTTGCGGGTGCCCGCGTACACGCGCCCTTCGGAGGCCGTCGGCACCGAGAACTTCGAGGCGGTGCCGATCGCGCCGGACCAAAGCAGCGGCAGCACTCCGCCTTCGGGGATCGCGCCGTATGCACGCAGCTGGGCGTGCTTGCCGTTTTCGCCCTCGTAGATCACCCACACGACCGCGCTACCGGCGGTGGTGCCGTCGCTGGTGACGGTGGGCGAGCCGGAGCCGTAGCCGAACGATTCGGAGCTCTCGCCTTCCGGGACGAGCTGGGGTTCCCCGTGCGGACCGAGCGTCGAGCCGTAGGCAGCGAGGCTCCCGCCGCCGGCGCTCTCGAGCACGTACACCCACCCGCCCTGGCCGCCGTAGGCGGCGGGGTGGCCCCACACGCCGTCGAACGGGCCGAGCTGCTGCACGACGTCATCGGATTCTTCGGGTCCCTGCAGGTATCCGCCCATGTGATCCGCGTTGAGCAGGAACACGCGCCCGTCCTTGCCGACCTGGATCACGAGGTGAGGGATGGCGCCCGTGCCGAAGTATTCGGCGGGCAGCGCGATCGGCCCGCCCGAGCCGAGGTCCTCGTCGTTCTGGTCGAGGGTGGGAGCGTCGTGCGGCGCGAAGAACTGCGAAGGGGCGATCTGGCCGCCGCCCCCGACCGTCAGCCCGACGACCGCCTCGGAAAGCGTCTGGGGAGGTTCGTCGGAGGGCGCGGCCGTGGGTGAGACACCGTTGCCGGTCGCCATGATGATGCGCCCGGGGACGTCGGAGACGAGACCTCCGCCGCTCTGCCAGATGCCGGCCATCGAGCCTTCGTCGGCGGCGGGGCCGCTCTCGTCGCTCCACATCGTGGTCAGCGCCCCGGTGCCCTCGTTGAAGCCGGCGACGATGCCGCGGTAGGGGTTGATGTCGCAGTCGGAGGCGAACGCGACGTACACGATGCCTCCGAGCAGGAGCAGGCCGGGGCGCTGCTCCTGGATGGCCTCGTTGAAGGGGATTTCAGGGGTGTTGTAGGGAGTGCCCTTGATTTCGACGGGGAAGCCGGGGCGCTCTTCGCCGGTGGTGGCGCTGAGCGCCTGCAGGAACCAGTGGGCGTTGGCCAGGCGCCCACCGTGTTTGCCGGTCTCCAGGCGCGTGGTCATGTACATCGTGCCGGTCGTCGGGTCGATGACGGGCGACGAGGTCGAGCCGAGGTTGGGCTTCAGGTCGGTGCACCCGATCGTCGCCGACTTGAAGGCCTTGCCGAACGAGCGCTGCCAGCGGATCGCGCCGGTGGCCGGGTCGAGCCCGTAGGCCCTCGCCGTCTCGGTGGTCGCGACCAGCGTGCCTTCGTACACGAGCGGCTGCGCGTAGATCGCCCCGTTGAGCTTTGTCGCGAACAGCTTCTGGAAGCTCGGCGAGCGCAGCGTCGTGGGGCTGAGCCCGGGCTCGTTCGGGTCCCAGCCGTCGCGCAGGTTGTTGTAGGCGGCCGTGGTCACGTTGCCGCCCGCCGCGAGCACGGCGGGGCCCGCGAGGGCGATCGCGGCGCACGCGAGCACCGCCGCGACCAGAGCCCGTCCTATCCGCCGTCCCCCCAACACTTGTCGGTGCTTCTCCTCGCCTTGCGCCCCTCCACCGGTGCCCCCTGGACGCGATCATCCACGGCCGACGGCTGCCCGATGGTAGCGTCTCGGCGCCCACACGGGAGCGAGCTCCGATGCCGCCGCCTGCCACTCCACACCAACGGGCCGAGGACGCTTGATGGCCTCGGTCCCGCCACCTTCCGCGCAGGGCGCGGGCAACAGCGCGCGCCTGCTGATGTCGTGCCCCGACGGCCCCGGCATCGTGGCCGCCGTGTCGGGGTTCCTGTTCGGGCGGGGCGCCAACATCATCGCCAGCGACCAGTTCTCCACCCACCCGGAGCGGGGCACGTTCTTCATGCGCACCGTGTTCTTCCTGCCGGAGCTCGAGCGCGGGCGCGAGGAGTTCGAGTCGGCCTTCGAAGCACTCGCCAAGCGCTTCTCGATGACGTGGCGGATCTCCTATCCCCACCGGCGCCGGCGCGTGGCGCTGATGGCCTCCACCGCGGACCACTGCCTGCTCGACGTGCTGTGGCGAAACCGCCGCGGCGAGCTCGACATGGAGACGGTGTGTGTGATCTCCAACCACGAGCGCCTGCGCGACGAGGTCGAGGCGCTGGGCGTGCCCTACCTGTACCTCCCCGTGACGCGCGAGACGAAGCGCGAGGCGGAGCAGCGTGCGGTGGAGGTGCTCGCCGGCGAGGTGGACCTGGTGGTGCTCGCCCGCTACATGCAGATCCTGTCGGCGGAGTTCCTCGCGCAGGTCGGCTGTCCCGTGGTGAACATCCATCACTCGTTCCTGCCGGCATTCGCCGGCGCGCAGCCGTACCGACACGCCTACGAGCGCGGCGTGAAGCTGATCGGGGCAACCGCCCACTTCGTCACCGAGGATCTCGACGAAGGCCCGATCATCGAGCAGGACGTGCAGCGGGTGGGTCACGACTACACCGTCGAGGACCTCGAGCGGGTGGGGCGGGACCTCGAGCGGGTCGTGCTGGCACGGGCCCTGCGCAGCGTGCTCGACGATCGCGTGCTCGTCCACGAAGGCCGCACGATCGTCTTCTGAGACCTGCGTGCCGCGCGGGGCGCGTAAGCTAGCCGGCATTGCGGCGATGGGGAGGGCACATGAGTGACGTGAAGGCGAAGCTCCTATACCGGTTCGCGAGGCTGCTGGCGGCGCTGCCGGGACCGATCCAGGTGGCTCTGTCGGGGTCGGCACCGATCGAGCTCGACGGGCAGCGACTGGCTCCCTCCCAACAGCTCTCGCTGTCGATGCTCAACCGCCAGGCGGCCGCAGTTACCGAGCGGCAGGACCCGCCGCAGATGCGCCTCGAGCGCCGGCGCTTGGCGGCGATCTTCGGCGGCCCTCCGGAGCGGGTGGCGTCGGTGCAGGACCTGCGCATCGGGACGATCCCCGCGCGCCATTACGCGCCGCCTGCGGCCGGAAGCGGCGAGCCCGCTCCGCTGCTCGTGTACTTCCACGGCGGCGGCTTCGTGTTCGGGGATCTCGACACGCACGACTCGCTGTGCCGGCTGCTGTGCCGCTCCTCGTGTTCGCACGTGCTCGCGGTCGACTACCGGCTGGCACCGGAGCACCCGTTCCCGGCGGCCGTCGACGATGCACGCGCGGCGCTCGCGTGGGCCTTCGAGAACGCCGAGCGCCTGGGCGCGGATTCCGCCCGGGTGGGCGTGGGCGGTGACAGCGCGGGCGGCAACCTGTCCGCGGTGGTGTCGCAGATGAGCGCGCGCGACGGCGGTCCGGCGCCGGTGCTGCAGCTGCTGATCTACCCGGCCACCGACATGAGCACGAAGCGCCGATCGCGGGAGCTGTTCTCCGAGGGCTTCTTCCTGACCGACGCCGAGATGCGGTGGTTCGAAACGAGCTACCTAGGCCCGGCCTCGGGGACCGACGTGATGCTCGACCCGCGGGTCTCGCCGATGCTCGCGGAGGACCTCTCGGGACTCGCGCCGGCGATCGTGGTGACCGCCGGCTTCGATCCGCTGCGGGACGAGGGCGAGGATTACGCACGCGCGCTCCAGGCTGCCGGCACCCCTGCGCTGGTGCGCCGCTACGAGGGCCTGATCCACGGCTTCGTCTCGGGCGCCGGCGTCAGCCGCCAGCTACGCGAAGCGGTGCTCGAGATCGGCGGGATGACCGGCGGCGCGTTCGCAATGGGGGGCGCCCCGGCGCCGCTGCGCGCGCTCGCCTGAGCGCCGGCGGAGCCCAGGCCCTCGCCTGAGCGCCGGCGGGGCCGCGGTCCTCGCCCGAGCGCCGGCTCGCTCCGTGCGCTCGCGTGAGCGCCGACGGACGGCGAATTCGCCCCCGCTCAGGCGCTCGAGACGGGCTCGGCCTCGGGGCGCAGCCGCATGGTGCGGCGCATGCGTTCGGGCAGGTACCAGTTCCAGCGGCCGAGGAGCTTCATCAGGGCGGGCACCAGGAGCGCCCGCACGATCGTGGCGTCGAGGAAGATTGCGATCGCCAGCCCGAAGCCGAACTCCTGCAGGCCGACGAAGGTGCCGCTCATCAGCCCGGAGAAGGCGGCGATCATGATCACCGCGGCGGCCGTCACGATGCGCCCGGTGCGCTCGAGCCCGTAGGCCACCGCGCGTTCGTTGTCGTGGTGGCGGTCCCACTCCTCGCGCATGCGCGTGAGCAGGAAGATCTCGTAGTCCATCGACAGCCCGAACAGCATCGCGAACAGGAAGATCGGGATCCAGGCTTCGATTTGGGGTGAGCTGTGGAAGCCCACCACTTCGCCCCAGCCGTGTTGGAACGCGAGCACCAGCGCGCCGTAGGCTGCGGTGATCGACAGCAGGTTCATGAGCACCGCCTTGACCGGCAGCACGACCGAGCGGAAGGCGCGCATGAGCACGAAGTAGGTGATCACCAGCACCGCTAGCAGCAGCCACGGGAACGCCGAGTAGGCCTTGTTGACGAAGTCCAGGCCGAACGCGGGGGCCCCGGTCAGGTACACGTGGTCGCCCTCGGGGAAGCCGGCCCGGGGGATGTAGGTGCCGCGGATCGTGCGCACCACGTGCACGGCGGTTGCGGTGCCCGCGTCGGTGTGGGCGGCGGCTCGGATCTGAAGGACGCTGGCGTCCCGGTCGACCAGGTTGGCCCTCCGGGCCTGTTCCAGAGAGAGGCCCGCGGGCGCCTGGATGGTGGTCGCCTCGATGCGGGGATCGGCACGCAGCTGCGCCACCAGGCGCCGCTCGGCGGCGACGGTGGCGGGCTCGGTCGCACCTCCCGGGCGACCGGTGTCGATCACGATTTGGTGGGGCGCCAGCGGCCCCGGCCCGATGCGCGACTCGAGCAGCAGCAGCCCGTCGGCGGCCTCGGTGCCGGGCGGCGTGAAGCGGTTGTCCCCGCTGGTGATGTGCAGGCCGAAAGCGGGGATCGCAAGCGAGAGCATCACCGCGCCCGTCACCACGAGCACGGCCACGGGCCTCCGCATGATCAGATGGGCGAGGTTCGTCCAGGGGCCGGCCTCGCCCGTGACGCGCCGCTCGAGCACTTTGCGGGGAATCACGCGCAAGCTGTTGATGCGGTGCCCGAGCAGGGACAGCAGGGCCGGCAGCAGCGTCACCGACGCGGCCATCGAGACGAGCGGTATCAGCACGCCGCCGGCGCCCATCGAGCGCATGAACGGGAGCGGCATGAACAGCAGCGCCGCCAGGCCGATCGCGACGGTCGCCCCCGAGAAGAGGGTTGCGCGCCCGGCCGTGGACATCGTCGTCTCCAGCGCGTGCTGGACGTCCTTACCCGTGCTCAGCTCTTCGCGGAAGCGGAACACGACCAGCATCGAGTAGTCGATCGCGATCCCCAGCCCGATCAGGGTGACGATGTTGGTGACGTACTGCGCCGTGCTGCCGAGGTGGGCGATCACCCACACCAGCCCCAGCGTCGTGGGCAGGGTCGCTGCGGCAAAGAGGATCGGCACGATCACCGCGCCGAGCGTGCCGAACATGAACAGCAGCACCGCGATCGCGATCGGAACGGCGATCATCTCCCCTTTGCTGAGGTCTTTGCTGTAGATCGGCTGCTCGTCGTGGGCGAGCGCGGGGAAGCCCGTGAGGTAGGTCTTGACGCCCGGTACGGTGCCGATCGCCTGGCGCATCGCGGTCGTGTGGTTCTTCGCGTCGGCCGCCTGGAGGGGGGTCTGGATCTGCACGTAGTAGATCCCCGGGCCGGCGGGGCGCGGCGGCAGCGCTTTGCCGTCCGGGAGCTTCGCGGCGGCGCGCTCCGCGGCTTCCTCGACGACCGCCGGGCGCAGCGTCGGGCCGGTTGAGCGGGCGACCAGCGTGAATGCCCCGTCGCCGCGCTCGTTGAAGCGCGACTTGAGGATGCTGAGCCCCTTTTCGGCCTCGGATCCGGGGACGCTGAAGCGGTTCGTGAGCAGCTTGCCGAGGTTCGAAGCGGCGTAGCCGCCCAGCACGAACAGCACCAGCCAACCCGCGAGTACCGCTTTGCGGTGCGCGGCCACGCGCCGCGTCCAGGCCACCATGCGCCCGATTCTAGGAAGGCGCTCCCGGGTCAGATGAGAAAATCCTCACGAGCCGCTGCCGGCGCATGGGCCTGGTACGTTGCCCTGAAATCCGGGCCGATAACGTGCCGGCGGCGAAACGGGGGAACCGTGAAAAGTGCCTCGATGTGGCGATTTCTGACGGTCGTGGCGGCGGTGACCGCGATGCTGGGCGCAGCGGTGCCCGCCCACGCGGCTGGCCCGATCGAGCTAGCACTCCCGCAGGGGGACGCCTTCTCGATGCTCGGGCATTCGTGCGGCGGCATCCAGGAGCAGACGTACGCGACCGGGTTCGAGGCCGCCGGCCTGCCCACGGGTGACGTCTACATGCAGACCCGCTGCGGCGGCAGCGGCCGGGGCGGCGGCTACAAAACCACCACCTACTCGGCCTGGGCGAGCGTGGTGTGGGACTGGTTCGGGACAACGCGCAGCTTCGGGAGACTCGAAGGCAGCGCCGAACAGAACACGAGCTTCTCCGAAACGGACGCCTACGGGGACCGCATCTACAACGTGGGCACGAGGGCATATCTGGAAACCGGGGAACCGCCGCTGGTGGCGCCCGCGCCGCCAACGGAAGTGACCGCGAGCGCGTTCGCCGTCGAGGAAGCGTCCGAGCAGCCGCCGGTGTGGAAGCTGCAGGTGACCTGGACGCCGGCCCCGGCGACGGCCTCGATGATCACGTCCTCGACGGTGACCGCCACGCCGGTCGGCTCGACTGCGCCGGTGGTGAGCTCCACGGTCACCGGCTCGGGTGCGACGCTGGGACCGCTGGCGTACAACACCACCTACTCCATCACCGTCACCAACACCGACGACGAAGGCACGAGCCAGCCGAGCGCCCCGGTCGAAGTAACCACGGGCAACGAAGACGCCGGCGAAGGCGGCGAAGGCGGCGGCGAAACCGGCTCGGGCGAGATCTGCGAACAGAACCAGGGCTCGATCAGGCTCTCGCCCGGCCTGACCGAAACGCCGCACGTGCAGACGATCACCGTGAAAGGCGAACTTGGCAGTTGCGATGGTCCGCTCAACCTCGAAGGCGCGAGGTACACGGCGCGCCTGAAGACGATCGGCGAGGTCACGTGCTCGGCGCTCGTGAGCCTGTCGGCGGAACCGACGACCGAATCGGTCTTCGCGGTGGTGAAATGGCTGCCGTTCGAAACGGGGATGGCACATGGGAGCCTCGTGCTGCCGATCACCGAAGTCTTCGGAGAAGGGCTGCGGGGGACGCTCAGCGGCGGCCCCTTCGAATCCGCCGCGAGCGTCTCGGCGAGCTCGGTGGCGGAGAGCTTCACGGGCGGGCCCACGTGCGGGACGACCACCGGCAAGAGGAAGGCCAAGGCCGTCAAGAACGGAAGCTTCTCGACCTCGCCGGTGCTGCTGGAACCGGCGGCCTGAGCGGCCGCGGGAGCATCAAGGCCCCTCGTTCGGGGGAGGACCATCGGGCCGTTCGGGGGCGCGGGGTCCTTCGCCGCGCCGAGCCGGGTCGCCGCAGGCGCGGGGTCCGTTCGGCGCGCGCCTGACCTACATGCCCGGGAGCTCCGGCCGGCTGCCGGGAGCGTCGACGACGACCGTGTCGTACCCAAAGGACGACGGAGGCGTCGGCCTGTTCGTCCAGGTTGTGCCCTTTCCGTCAAGCGGAGGTGGCTTCGTGACGAAACCCGGCGCATAAACCGAATCTAATTGGGCAAACCCGGTGCGAGCCGGGGACGCAAAGCTAGAGGTCTCCCAGAGATAGCTCGGCTGCCACCGACAAAGGAAGGCGTCGATGTTTTCACTATCTCATCAAGCAGATCGGGCCCGCAGATCGGTACGTAGGCCCCTGGTCTGCGCCGGTCTGGCGGTGGCCTGTGCGTGGGCTGCGCTGCCGGTCGCGAGCGCCGACGCGGGCGTGTGCCCCGAAACCACGCTCGTGCACCCGTTCACCCAATGGGGCGACAACGGCTATTACTCGCTGGTGCCGGGTGGTGGCTTCGAGGCCGGGGAAAACCGCTGGAGCTTCGCCGGACCAGCGACCGTGGCGTTCGGCGGGGAGCCGTGGAACGTGACGGGCGCCCAGAACTGGTTCTCGGCAGTGCTCGCGGAAGGTGGCACCACCCAGTCGCAGTTCGTGTGCATCGAACCCAACGACCGCACCTTCAGGTTCTTCATGCGCGCCGCCGGCCCCTCGGCCAACGTCACCGTGAAGCTCGTGTACCGCACGATCGCAGGGCTCCCGCTGGTCGTGGCGTCCAAGACGATCGCCGTCGGCAAGGAATGGGAACTCTCGCCGGTCCTCCACACGGGTGCTGCCCTCGCCACGACGATCTCCGGTGGCGCCGCGCAGCTGTCACTCGGCTTCACCTCGGCGAAGGGCATCGTGCGGATCGACGACGTCTACCTCGACCCGAGGATGCGCCGATGAAACCGCAGCCGCAACCCCAGCCCCAGCCGAAGAGCCCCAACGAGAGCGCGTGTCGTTGGTGCTCAGCGAGGTCCTCGCGGGCGGCGATCAGCGTGCGCCGCTCCGCCTGGCTGTGCATCCTCTCTGCCCGCGGACGGGCGGCCAGCAGAGGGGCATGCGGACGCCGGGGCGCGGTTCTCAGGTAGTCAGCGCGCCCCGGGCGGCGTCACGAGCGGGCGGACGCGGCGTTCAGCGCCACGGCCGCCCGGACGAGGGCCCTGAAGGCCTGCTCGTCGAGCTCCGCACCCTCGTGGATGTCGATCGCCCGCCTGGTGTTGCCCTCCAGGCTGGAGTTGAACAGGCCCGCCGGATCCTCCAGTGAGGCCCCCTTTGCAAAGGTCGCCTTGACCACGGTCTTGTAGGTCTCGCCGGTGCAGATGATCCCGTCGTGTGACCACACCGGCACGCCCCTCCATTTCCAGTCCTCGACGACTTCGGGATCGGCCTCCTTGATCAGGGCCCGGAGCCTGGCGAGCGCCTCACCCCGCCAGTCGCCGAGTTCCCTCACGCGGGCATCGATCATCCGAGAGGGGGACTCACCGTCCGCGCCGGCCTTGGGTTTGTTCACGATCACGTCGCTTTCGTAGTGGATGTCACGCCCGCTCGCGGCGTGCTGTTCACCACCGCTTAACACGATCGTTGCCGCTTGGTCACAGGAACTCGCAGTTTGCGTGGAAATCTGCCACCGATATGTACGCTACCGCGTCGGCTGTGGAGAGCGGCGAGCAGCGCAGCAGGGTCGATCTCCACTGTCACTCGAGTGCGTCGGAGGAGTCACGCCTCGGCGTGCAGCGCGCCGTCGGCCTCCCCGAGTGTGCGACGTCACCGAGCGAGGTGTACGAGCTGGCGAAGCGTCGGGGGATGGACTTCGTCACGATCACCGACCACGACACGATCGACGGCGTTCTCCAGATCGCCGACCAGCCGGACGTGTTCGTCTCGGAGGAGCTCACCGCGAATTTCCGCGATGAGGAGCAGGCCGTGCACATTCTCTGTTTCGGGATCACGGGGGAGGATCACGAATGGCTTCAGGGACACCGGTGGGACCTCGAGCTGTGTGCCGCGTATCTGCGCGAGCACGAGATCACGTGCGCGCTGGCGCATCCCTATTACGCGGTCGCGGCTCCCCTCTCCCGTCGCCACCGTCGCCGCCTGGCCGAGCTCTTCACCGTGTGGGAGGTGCGCAACGGCTCGCGGGCACCCCAGCTGAACCATCCCGCGGCCATATATATCGCCACGCGCGAGGGCACCGGCATCGGCGGCAGCGATGACCACGCGGGGGTCGACATCGGGCGGACCTTCACCGAGGGCCCCCGCGCCGCGAGCCCCGAGGAGTTTCTCGAGCATCTCCGCTGCGGAGACGTGACGGCCCGCGGCGCGCAGGGGAGCGCGGCGAAGTGGGCCCACGCCGCAATCGCCCTCGCGATCCGCTCCCTCGGATTCCCCGAGCGGACGGACGGAGCCTCGCGGGTGGACCCGGGGCGGGTGATGACGATGGTGGCCCGCCTGCTGAGGGAGGCGGATGTGCGACACGGGCCGATCGGCGGGGACCTGACTCCCGACGACGCCCGCTGCCTGCTCGACGCCTGGCGCGGTGCCGTCGGCCTGCGGACACTCGACGGGGCGGAACTGATCGCGATGATGCAGGACGACGGCTTCAGCCACGGAGCGCTGTTCAGGCGGGCCTCGCGCGCACACGAGCGCACCCTGCGCACCGCGGTGGGAGACCTCGTCGCGATCGTCAGCGGCGGGCTCCCGGCCGGCGGGCAGGCCCGCGGCGCGGAGGCGGCCCGGGGGGTGTTCGAGTCCTGCATCGCGGTCATCCCGTACGCCCCCGCGGCGGCGTTCCTCGCGAGCGAGCAGGCCAAGCTGGAGGAGATCGGGCTGTCACCGGAGGCCCAGGTGGCGCGGCGCGAGCGGGAGGATGGCGAGAGCGCCCGGGTGGCGATCCTGGCCGACGGAATCGGCTCCACCCACGGGGTGACCCGCACGATCGAGGAGATCCGCCAACGTGGCGTGCCCGGCTTCGAGATCGAGGTCGTGGGCACCGACCCGTCCGTGGACCGGCGGCTGCCCGCGGTGGCGGAGATCGAGGTGCCGTTCTACCCCGGGCTGCACATCGGCGTGCCCAGCCTCCCCGCCGCCGTCCAGGCGCTCACGGAGGGGCGCTTCCAGGCGATCCACGTGGCCTCTCCGGGGCCCGCCGGACTCGCCGGGGCGCTGATCGCGCGGGCGATCGGGGTGCCGCTCATCGGCAGCTACCACACAGAGCTCACCGCGTACGCCGCGATCCGTGCGGGCAGCGGCGAGATCGCCTCCGCGGTGGCCCTCGGGGTGAGCGCCTTCTACCGGGCATGCGACGTCGTGCTGTCGCCGAGCGAGGCGGCTGATCACGCGCTCACGGCGGCCGGGGTCCCCGCGGACCGCGTGATGCGGTGGGACCGCGGCGTCGACACGCAACGCTTCTCACCGGCGCGGCGGGCCCCCTCGACGGCCGCGCCGCTGGCCGCCCGGCGGGCCGCCCCGATCGCCGAGGAGGGACCGGTGACGGTGCTCTATGCGGGGCGGATCACGCACGAGAAGGGCATCGACCTGCTGGCGGATGCGTTCCTGCTGGCCCACGAGCGCTGCCCACGCCTGAGACTCGTGCTCGCGGGGGACGGCCCCGAGCGGGAGCGGCTGGCGGGGCGTCTCGGTGAGCGGGCGACCTTCCTCGGGTGGCTCGAGGGCGGAGAGCTCCCAGCCGCCTACGGGGGCGCGGACGTGTTCGTGTTCCCGAGCGCAACCGACACCTTCGGACAGGTCGTGCTCGAGGCGCAGGCGAGCGGCGTCCCGGTCGTGGCGGTCGCCGCCGGCGGGCCCCTGTCGCTGATCGAGCACCGGGTGAGCGGGATGCTGTGCGCGCCCGAGCCGGAGGCGATGTGCGACGCGCTGCTCGAGCTGGCGGGTTCACCACTGCTGCGCGAGCGGATCGCGAAGGCGGGCTTGGCCGCGGCGCGGACGCGCACCTGGGAGGGCGCCCTCGAGCGCCTCGCGGCGGGATACCGCGTCGCGCTCGAGCCCGAAGGTGCCGCCGGCCGTTCGCGGGCGGCCTAGACGTCGGATCCGCCGTGCAAGGCGATCGAGGTCACCTTCCGGTACTACAGCTTTCTCACGGGGAGGTTCCAGCGGACTAAGGACCGGAACCTCCCCGCAAGTCTTGCGGGCACACCCCGGCGGCCCGGCTCCCAGCCCGGACCGCGGGGCATGTCATGCGCCTGCCGCGAGCGTCAGGACGGAGGTCCCGCCGGCTCGACGATCGAGACGGTGCCGCTGAATTTGCCCTTGTTGACCTTCTTGCCCTTCTTCACCTTCCCGTTGTGCGGGTTGACGGTGCCCTGGCCGCAGCTGGGTCCGTTCCCGTAAGCCTGGGTCAGCGAGCCGGTGACTTCATCTTCGGCGAACGGGCCGCTCGTGATCGAGCCGCTGAGCGCCCCGGCGCCTTCGATCAGCGTGATGCTGGCCGTCCCCTGGGACTGTGAGCCCGCTTTGGGCTTGGGCATCCACTTCAGTTTGAGGTCTTCACCGTTGGTGGCTGCGCCTTCGGTGAGCGCTTTGCAGGTCACCGGCGCCGCGGTCTTCGCGTGCAGCCGGAAGCCGCCGCCCTTGATTTCTTCGCTTTCTTCCCCCGAGCAGCCTTTCAGCGTGCCCTTGATCTGGATGTTCTGCACCTGCGGGCTTTCCGACAGCCCCGGCGAGAGCTTCACGGACCCTTCGGCCGTGCAGGTGGTCGTGTCGGCGCTGGCCGAGGCCGTTGCTGCCAGGCAGAACGCCCCGACAAGAGCCGCGGCCGCTGCAAGTCTTGATAAGCGCATGGCTGACTCCCTCTCGATATTGAGATTCCTTATTCCTATAGACGCCGCGGCCACCGGAAGGTTGGACGGTGTCGGCGAGCGATCATGAGAGGACTCTTATGGCGGCGCTCGAAAAGGCCACATTTGCAGGGAATTTTCGGCGTGCATGGCGTCGGCGTCGGTTGCAGCGCCTGCTCGAATCTCGTCCCAGCGTCAACGAGGCTTCGCGACGGGAGCCGGCGGGACTGTCGAGTGGCGGCGCGCCGCCGGACTGCGCACTCCCAGACTCGTCGCGCCGTCTCGAGGTTCGTGTGGAGTGCGCCGGACTCGGCGGCCGGCTCTCCCCTTTTCGACGTGTCGACCGGGTCCCTCTTGGAAGGGGGGGCGGACGCGGGCAGAGGGTGCCCATCGCGCTCGCGTACACGGCCATTACCAGCTGCACAGCCTCGGCACGGAACTCCGGCGGGCGGTTTCGTTCGTGGCATGAAATGCGTCCTTTCGCAGCCCAGCCACTAAAGCGCTCCCGCGTTCGTCAAAACCGGGTCCACTCCACCGCTTACCGCCGCTTACCGACCCGCCGGGGTCGAACCGGGGTCGAAGATCGCGATGCGACGTTCTACGGGCGGGCGGGAAAGCGGCGTCGCTTTTCGCTCAAGCGCCGCTATGGGACTTCAAGCAAGCCACCCGAACCAGACCGGCAGACCAGCTCCCAGATACCTTCGCGGTTCTGGATCACGACTGGTATTCCCCCAATCGTGCGACAGGTCCGTTCGTACCGTTCTTCTTCAGCGCGATGCGCTGCGATTTCCTTTTCGCGCCTTTCACGCACTTGCCGTTCGTGGGCTTCGCGCTTTCTCTGAATAGCACGCTTGAGCTGCTGTATTTCTCGTTCTTCCTTGAGTCGCGCATAGTGGCACCACTTGTGCGTCACTGCATTCTTGTACCGCCCTGCATAGGTCAATGGCGGACCTTCCGCGCGTTGCGCAGTGACGGTGTAGGAGAACGTCGTGCCGATATGACGGTGACATGACCATACGACGCCAATTGCCGAACTGCTCGCTGATGCCCCTTCTTCTTCTCCTCCTTCATCAGCGGCATCGCTCATAGGCGGATTGAGGGTCGGCTCGATGTATTCAACTGCGGCCGGGCATGTCACCGGACCGTAGTCAATCGCGTCTTGCACCCGCTTATTGTGCCGGCAAACATCCTCTCTAGTGCTAGGGAGCAACCTCCAGACGGCATGTTCGTGTGCAGTGTCGGTGTAGGTGAGGATCGTTTCCGTCGCAGGCGTCGTCTTGATCGTGATGAGGGTTTCTCCTGGGTAGGAGTACAGGCGATGGTAGCTCTCAGTCCTGCTCTTGACGCTCAGCGATGTAACAGGTGCTTTCTGTTCAGCTTCCTGGGCAGCTTTCCTCTGTTCCTGTGCGGCTTTTTCTTCCGCCGCTTTTTTTTGTGCCAAGCAGGCTTCGTCCGTGTATCCAGTCCCATTTGGATAGGTGACGAAGCAGTCAGATGATGTCGTTTGGGCCTCGCTTGCAGGCCCCGCCGCCAACGCCGAGAGCAAGACAAGGCCAGCAGCTAGCAACCATTTGCGCACGGACACAACGTACCAGTCGCGTGCGAGTCGCTCAGAACTCCATCCTCGAGCGCGACTCCACGGACCCGCTCATCGAATGCGATCAGCGAGACGCTCCGGACGCCCAAGCTCGGCCCGTTCAGGCGTCTTGTGGAGTCGCGTCGAGGCGGGTGTCGAGCGCCTCCGTCGAGCTTGCGCACCGTGTCCGCCCGGTTAGGCGATGGTGCTGCGGTCGGCGAGTCTGACAACCATGTCAAAGAACTCGCGAGTTGGTCGCTCGGCGTAAGCCGGGCTTTCCGTGATGACGAGTGAATCGCCCATGATGTGCACCTCGTCGTAGACCTGCTGGCGACACTCGTCCTCTCGACTGCTCAGAGCGACGCCTAGCGCGTCGACCCACGTGTCCTCGGGTGCGGGATCGATCAGTGCTTGGACGGTGTCTCCGTGGCGGACCGCGCCGTCCCAATCAATGCGGTGCGTCATGAACCTGACGGTACCAACCGCCGGTGACGACCCCGAATCCTCTCAGATAGCACCTATTATTGGTGCCATATTGGTGCCTCGCGAATCCCCAAAACCGTGATTTGTAAGCGGGTTCCAGGGGTTCCGGATGGGCGATACTGGGCTCGAACCAGTGACCTCCGCCTTGTCGAGGCGGCGCTCTCCCAGCTGAGCTAATCGCCCGGGAAGCAGGCCAAGCGTATCAACGGGCCAAGAGGCGGGCGCGGGGATGTCCGCGACCCGCCGGTTCGCCAGAGACAGGAGCGGGATCGGCTCGACCAGCGCCCGCTCGTGCCCAGGTCAGGGGATCAGCAGGCGGGGGTCTCCGGCTTCTTCCAATTCGCGGCCCCGGAGCTGTTCAACGGTTCCTTCGGATTCGCCGAGTTCCGGTTCGCCCTGTTCCATTTCGCCTCGTTCGGCTTGGCCGCGCTGGGCTTCCAGCTGTTCAGCTTCCTGCTGGCGTTCGCCGAGACCGCCCTGGCGCCCACCTTCGGCTTCCTCGGTCTGCCTCGAGCCGGCCGAGGACGAACTGACGCCGTGTCCCGATTCGATCACTTTCACCACTTCGGCGGCGGTGTCCGAGGAGATCGCGAAACCAACGCCCGTGCTGCCGGGCTGAGAACCTTCCGACCGTGCGGAGTCGCTGGCAATCTGGGAGTTGATTCCGATCACTTCGCCTTGCTGGTTGATCAGCGGCCCGCCCGAGTTCCCGGGATTGAGGGCCGCATCGGTCTGCAGGACGCCCTTGATCGTGGCTCCGTCAGGGGCCTGGATTTCCCTGTTGAGGGCCGAGACGATCCCTCTCGTCAGGGTCCCTTCGAGGCCGTACGGATTGCCGATCGCATACACCTGGTCGCCGACGTGAACCTCGTTGGACGAGGCCATCTTCAGAGCCTTCAGACCAAGGCCTTCCGGGTTCACACGGATGAGGGCGAGGTCGCTGTTGACTTCCTCGCCGACGAGCGTCGCCGACCGTGTGGCTCCCGACGAGCCTCCGGTCTTGATCTGGAGGGATGTCCCGTTGGCGACAACGTGGTCGTTCGTCAGGATCAATCCTTTTTCGTTGAGCACGAGTCCGGTTCCCTCGTCGGTGCCTTCAGGGGAGCTGGAGATGATCGAGACCACCCCTGGGGAGTCAAGGCTGTAGACCTGCGATGCGCTCAGAGTGGTGTTGGCGATCGTGCTCCTGCGGGCGCCCGAGGTAGCCGTCGCAGCTTTTGATGAAGAAGCGGTGGTGGCACCCTTGGGCGAGCCGGCGCTGACCACGAGGACGAGTGCGGCAGCGACCGCCGCGCAGATCGCGCCGGCCACGAGCACAGGGGTGAACAGGGATTTCCTTCTCATTGCAGACCTCGGTTCAGTCGGATGAGACCAGGCTGGCTCGCGACGCTGAGGAGTCGATAAGGGCTTCGGCAAGGCCAGCTAAGGAGTTCCAGAGAACTGCCTGAGAGGTCGAAGGCGTGCTGAGGGGGCTCGGAACACGCCACACGAGCCTCCGCGCCGCACGCCCAGGCGAGCGATGACTTGCGGCCCGGGCCGCCGGGCACGGTAGCCTTGGGGTCCTCCCTGGCGACGTGGCGGAGTGGCTACGCAGCGGCCTGCAAAGCCGTCTACACCGGTTCGATTCCGGTCGTCGCCTCTCACGAAACCCCTGCTAATGCGGGGGTTTCGCTGTTCTTGGACGCGGCGCCTGATGGAAAAGGTACCGAGGTGGTACCGAGACGGCCGGATGCGAGGGCCGATGTAGGGTGGCCGCTACCCGAACGCTCGGAAATCCCGAAAGGAGAGGCCCCACAAATGATTGTCACGCCTCGCATGCTGCTCGCCTCGATCGCTGCCAGCGCAACGCTAGGCGGAGGCGTCGGTGCACTCGCCGCCGCCGCGACCACAAGCCAAGCAAGCCCGGCGGCGATCGCCGCTGCGGCACAGAAAGTCAAGGACAGCTCCGCAGAGAACAGCCTTGCCGCGATCCAGCGTGAAGTCGGACGGCTGACCCGAATCTCGGAGCAGACCTGCACCTACTCGTACACGGGCAAGTACGGCGAACCAGCGTGCGGAGGAGCCGAATAGCTGAACGACCGCCGTCTGTCGGATAGTCCACGGGTATGGAGCGCCAGACCCGGAACATCAGCCTGCTCACCTTGTTTATCGCCGCGCTCGGGAGTGTGGCGATCATCAGCGCCGAACACCAACGCTCCACTGTCAACACTCTGATCCTCATTGTCGCCGTGGCGGCCGCGGTCGGCAGCTTGGCCGCGCTGGTCGGGCTCTCGGGATGGTTCGGGGTCCTGCGCGGGGACGTGCGCGACTGGTGGCGGGAGCGACCTTCCCGCAGATGGAAGGCTGCCCACTACCCCGCCAAGGAGCCTGCGCCCAACACGTTCGACTTCGACCTCGGCCCCAACGAAAAGCGGATCCGGGAACAGGGGATGCCCTGTTGGATCACCGGCCTCCTGCCTAGGACGCTCGGGGTAGCCGAGACGCGCCCGATGCGAAACGTGACCGTCGAGGCCTCGATGAAGCGGCGCGAGGGCCGACCGCCCGAGACGGTAGATCTTGCGCCGCTCGCCGACGACTCATGGGGCGCGATGGCCCGGTGGCCCGATAGGTGGTTCGACGCCGAGCAGAACGCTCCGATCGCTGGCCGATACCTGGTGAGTTGGGAGCTAAGGCACCCGAACGGCAGGATCGAGCGCCGAGCCGAGCCGGTACACTTCGGCCCCGGCGGCATCGTCATCGAAAGCCGCGTCACGCGAATGCGCGCGAGGGTGCGAGCGTTCTTCCTGCACTACCGCAGCAAGGACGTCTAGCGCCGCTCGCAAGCTTCCGTCGTACCCGGGTACGACAGACGTCCGACGCTGTGTCTAGCCAACGCAAACACCCCATCGGTAGGGGAATGCGGTTCCAGTGAACCCATAACGGTCGAACTGAAGATTGATGGTGTGTTCGCCGCCAATGCGTTCCTTGGTGAGGAAGGCAAGAAAGTCGTCG
>DATJXX010000018.1:0-8137 GCA_035499875.1 Solirubrobacteraceae bacterium | reverse complement strand
CTCGCTACCAACATATCCGTGTTGACGATGTGGAGTTGCAAAGGCTCTTTCGTGAGCAAGGATGCCTCGAACCAGACGCCAATGGCTACGAAGTCATTGTCGCAGACGAGGGGCCGCCCGGACCAAACGCACCCAAGGACTGCGTCGTGAGCCAAATGCTCTGGTACTACGAAAACCGCATCAAAATCGCCGAAGCCCACCGATATCTACGGGCAGACGGCTCCGTCGGGGCGAGCGGGAAACCGGACCCCAAGACCGTACGCATCGAAGATCGCCTGTATCTGCTTCGGCGCACCTAGGGCATACGTGTCGTGACGGCATAGTTGCCCCAATTGGTCACATAACATGCGGAGCGACGATGGATGCTGTCTTCAGGGCGCTTGCCGATCCGACCCGCAGGGAGCTGCTGGACGAGCTCTTCCGGCGCGACGGGCAGAGCCTCGGCGAGCTCGAGGGGGGTCTGCCGATGACGCGCTTCGGGGTGATGAAGCACCTCTCCGTGCTCGAGCAGGCGGGCCTCATCACGACTCGCAGGCAGGGACGCCACAAGCTGCATTTCCTGAATCCCGTGCCGATCCGGCAGGTCCACGACCGCTGGGTCAGCAAGTACGCGGAGCCCTGGGCGGCCACGCTCAGCGCGCTCAAGGACCAACTAGAGGAGGACACGAACATGGACGCGAACGACAGTGGCAGGCGGCCCTGGACGGCGGGACCAACCGAGAAGGTGTTCGAGATCTACATCCGCACCACCCCCGAGCGGCTGTGGGACGCGATCGTCGACCCCGCTCTCAGGGCTCGCTACAACTTCGGCGTGGCGGTGAACTCCGACTGGCAGGCCGGTTCGGAGTACGAGCTCACGACACCGCAGGGGCAGCGGATCGCCGTTGGCGAGAACCTCGAGGTGGAACCCCCCAAGCGGCTCGTGCAGAGCTTCACCGCACTGTGGAGCGAGGACGTCCGCCGGGAGGGCACCTCGAGGGTCACGTGGGAGATCGAACCGGTGGGTGACTCCTGCCGGCTGACGGTCACCCACGACCAGATGCGCCAGGACGCGAACGGCGAGATCTACGGCGGCTGGCCGCAGATCCTGTCCGGCCTGAAGACCCTGCTCGAGACGGGCGAGGACCTGACGACGCCGGGCTCCCTGCGCTACGCGGGCAGCTCCGCCTAGCGCCGGCACAGGCCCGCAGCCCCGGCCGCGCGGTAGATTCCGGCACCTTCGTCAATTCAAGGGGCAGGAGGTACAGCGATGGCCGAGGCGTTGATCCTGGAGTTCGACGGCGACGTGGGTCGCAGCGAGTACGAAGCCGTGAACCGGATCCTCGGCCTCGATCCGGTGGGGGGCGTGGGCGACTGGCCGAAGGGGATGAAATCCCACGTCGGCGCGGGCAAGCCCGGGGGATGGGTGGTGGTCGAGGTGTGGGACTCGAAGGGCGAGCAGGAGGCATTCATGCAGGAGCGTCTCGGCCCGGCTCTGCAGCAGGGCGGGGTGCCGGCGCCGTCGCGGGTCGAGTGGCTCGAGCTCGCGGGCTACACGACGCCCGCCTGACATGTCCCAGACCTCGAAGTGTGACGAGGACTCGATGCGCTTCCTGGCGACGCAGTTCACAAGACCCGCCCCGGACTGAAACGCTGGGGCCATACGGCCCAATAAGCTCACGCGCAGCGCCGTGCGAGCCGCCCCGCCCACGAGCCCGCGCCTGGAGCTGCGCGGGCGAGCACCGAGATGTTCCTGACCACGACGCTGCTGTACCCGCTCGAGCTGGCGGCGCTGTGCCTCGGGGCAGGGCTGCTGGTGGATCGGGTGAGCGGGTCGTTCCTGCCGCTCGCGCTGCTGCCGACGGCGGGGCTCGCGGGCCTGAGCGCGCTGACGCAGCTGTCCACGTACGTCTACCCGGTCGCGCCCGCGACCCCGTACCTGGCCGCGGCCATGGCCGTGGTCGGGGTGCTCGCGGGCCGGGTCCGCGGACGGGCGATCGTGGAACTGATCCGCGTGCGGCCGTGGCTGCTGCTGCTGCCCGTCGGCGCGTACCTGCTCGCGCTCGCTCCGGTGCTCGCCGCGGGCCGGGCGAGCTTCTCCTCCTACATGGCGCTCGGCGACTCCGCGGTGCACATGGCGGGCGCCGACTACCTGGTCCACCACGGCCAGCACTACGCCCACCTCGACCTCGCCAACTCCTACGGCCAGGTGATCAACGACTACTACAACTCGAGTTACCCCTCCGGTGCGGACACCGTCTACGGCGCCAGCGCGCTGCTGGTGGGGCTGCCGCTGATCTGGGCCTTCCAGCCCTTCAACGCGTTCGTGCTCGCGAGCGCCACCGGGGGAGCATGGCTGCTGGCGAGGGCGAGCGGGCTGTCGCGGCCGCTGGCGTGCCTGGCCGCGCTGACGGCGGTGCTCGGGGCGCTCGTGTACGCCTACGAGCTGTTCGGTTCGATCAAGGAGGTGACGGCGCTGGGGATGATCCTCGCGCTCGGCGCCCTGGTCGTGCGGCAGAGCCGATGGATGGGCTCGCCGGGCAGGGGCGTGATCCCGTTCGCGCTGATCGCGGCAGCGGGGATCTCCGCGCTCGGGATTGCCTTCGGCGCGTGGGCGCTCGCCTCCGCGATCGTGCTCGCCCCGGCACTCGCCGGTGCGGTGCTTGCGGGAGGGGCCCGCCGGCGCGGGGCGCTTGTGACGATCGGGTTGGGTGTGGGCGTCGTGCTCGTCGCTGCGCTGCCGACCTGGACCTCGGCGGGGGGCTCCGTGCAGGTCGCAGAAGGGATCGCCTCGACGAGCAACCCGGGGAACCTGGTGCACCCGTTGCGGGCGATCCAGCTGTTCGGGGTGTGGCTGGGAGGCAGCTACAAGCTCGAGCCCACGGGGGCCGCGTCCGGGCTGACCCACGGGCTCGCGCTGCTAGCGCTGGCCGGCGCCGCGCTCGGCGTGTGGCAGCTCGCGCGCCTGCGCGCCCACGTGCTGCTGGCGTGGCTCGGCCTGATGCTGGTGGTGTGCCTGATCGTGGCCGAGTCGGTGTCTGTGTGGGGAGCGGCGAAGACGCTGATGCTGAGCTCGCCGGCGGTGGTGCTGCTCGCGTGGGCCGGCGTGGGGGCGCTGCGGGCGCTCACGCCCCGCGCGCTCGCGCTCGCATGCTCTGGTGCGCTCGGGCTCGTGCTAACGGCGGGGGTGCTCGCCTCCGACGCGCGCCAGTACCACGCCTCGAACCTCGCCCCGACCGCGCGCTATGAAGAGCTGGCGCGGCTGAACTCGCGCTTCGCCGGACGGGGCCCGGCGCTGTTCACCGACTTCGACGAATACTCGCTGTACGAGCTGCGGGACCTCGACGTCGGGGGTCCCGACTTCGTGTATCCGCCACCCGCGGCCGCCGCTGCCGCCGCTGGCCACGGACGCCCGGTGCGCCTCAACCGCCTCGCCCCGGGGGCGTTCGCGGCCTACCCGCTGATCATCACCCGCCGGGACCCGCTGGCCACCCGCCCGCCGGCGGCGTACCGACTGGTGTGGCAGGGCGCCTACTACGAGGTCTGGCAGCGGATTCCGGGCGCCGCCCCCGCGGCTCGTCACGTGGTGCTGGGGGGCGATGCGGCGGAACAGTGCGCCATCCTCGGCCGGCTCGCGAGCGCGGGCCAGATGGCGGGGGGACGGACCATGACGGCCGCGACCGCCCGCGAGGTGGTGGGGGTGCCGCTGCGGCACAGCCGGCGTCCACGGCGCTGGCGCCCGGCACGCGCCGGTCTCGTGCTCGGGTCGGCGGGGCGCCTGCGCAGGGCCGTCTCGATCCCCACCGGTGGCGTCTGGGACGTGTGGGTGAAAGGCCAGCTGATGCGTGCGTTGCGGGTGTCGGTCGACGGGCACGAACTCGCCACCGTCGCCGGCCAGCTCGACGGGAACTCGCTGGTCGTGGGAAGCGCACCGCCGATCCCCGTGCGCCTGTCGGAGGGCACCCACCGGCTCGAACTCGAGCGCGGCGGGTCGAATCTCGCCCCCGGCGACGGCGGGTCGGCAGTGCTAAAGAGCGTGCTGCTGACGTCTGCGGGGGGCCAGGCCGGAAGTCTTCGGACCGTCCCTGCATCGTCCTGGCACACGCTCTGTGGGACGCCCTACGAATGGGTTGAGCTGTCCCGCGCCACGCGCCCGCGCGGACCGTCCCGCCCATCGGCGGGGTCGGCGGAATAGACCGCCCGGGATCGGTCGGCTCCATCGGGGTGTGAACGTAGGCTTGGCCCGCGATGAGCGCTGCCGCCGCCCCCGACGAGGACCAGATCCTGCTGGGGGAGTGCCTCGAGCTGCTGCCCGGACTGCCGGACGACTTCTTCTCGCTGATCTACCTCGACCCGCCGTTCAACACGGGGCGCCGCCAGGTACGAAGGACGCTGCGCGCGGTCGAGGATCCGGATGCCACCCGGCAGGGCTTCGGCGGGCGCACCTACCGCACGGAGCTGCTCGCGCGGTCGAGCTACCGCGACCAGTTCGACGACTACCTCGGCTTCCTGTGGCCGCGGCTGGAGGAAGCGCGCCGCACGCTGAGCCCCGAGGGGACGCTGTACCTCCACCTCGACTACCGGGAGGCCCACTACTGCAAGCTGCTGATGGACGAGATCTTCGGGCGGGACTGCTTCCTCAACGAGATCGTGTGGGCGTATGACTTCGGTGCCCGCGCCAGGCGCCGCTGGCCGGCCAAGCACGACACGATCCTCGTGTACGTCAAGGACCCCCGCCGCTACCACTTCGACGCGGAGGAGGTGGACCGGGAGCCGTACATGGCCCCGGGCCTGGTGACGGCCGAGAAGGCGGCCCGGGGAAAGCTCCCCACCGACGTCTGGTGGCACACGATCGTGCCCACCAACGGCCGCGAGAAGACCGGCTATCCGACCCAGAAGCCCGAGGGGATCGTCTCGCGGATGGTCCTCGCCTCAACACGTCCGGGCGACTGGTGCCTGGACTTCTTCGCCGGCAGCGGAACCCTCGGCGCGGTCGCCCGTCGCCACGGGCGCCGGTTTCTGCTGATCGACTCCAACCCGGAAGCCGTCGAGGTGATGCGGCAGCGACTGGGCGGGCAGGCGTGCAAGCCTGTGGACGATGTACCACGTCGAGTTTCGTCAGTTTCCCCATAACTTCTCCCGCTTCAACCTCACCGAGGCGGAACTGGCGACGCTGCTGGCCCCCTGGCGCGCGGGCCAGGCGATCGAGGTGGGGGAGCGCAAGTGGAGTCCCCACCAGGCGAAAATCACGATCCTCGAAGGTCCCGAGCTCGAGTTGCAGGAACTGTCGATGGGCCGCGGCTGGCGGACGGCCGAACGCCGCAGCCAGGACGTCACCGACAGGGTGCTTGCTCCGGTTCAGCCGCCGCCCGTGCCGCACACACCGGCCGGCGTGGCCGCCCAGCCGGGCCCGTCGGCGGCGACCGCAGGCACGCCGGGGGCCGTTGCCGCGGCGGGGACACCTGCGCTCGCCGATCCACTGGCAGCCCTCGTTCAGATCGGTGCCCTGCTCGGCCCCGAGGCGCCACGGCTGCTGGACGCCTGGCGCGCCGCCGCCGGTGGTGACCCGTCGCTGTCGCCCAGCCAGGCGCTTGCGGCAGCGGAAGCGACCCTGCGCCGGGCAGGCGGAGGCTCGCAACAAGACCCCCCGGAAGGCTGACCCGCCGACGGTACACTTCGCCTCCGGACCTGGTGGGCGTAGCTCAGTTGGTAGAGCTCCTGGTTGTGGTCCAGGCGGTCGGGGGTTCGAGTCCCCTCGCTCACCCCTCGAAAAGCCCGAGCCCGCTCCGAGGGCTGCTTCGGCGATGGCGTAGGAGGCGTCTCGCGGGCCGCACGCCGCGCTGTCGGGATTCGTCCTGTGCGGGCGTCGGGAGCAAAGCTCGCCGGGGGCGCTCACAACGCTCACAACGCAGGAGTGACGCCGGCTCACCGAGAAGGTTCACGGCGGCGGCCGTGCGCCTTCGATCCGGCACCGATCGCCGCCTTACGCGCGGCGGTTCTTGGTTTACGGGATGCCGAGCACTTCGGTCGGCAGGGTGCTCCACGCGGTGCCGTTGCCGACCTGCCCGATTTCGTTGTCGCCCCAGCATTGGAGCTCGCCGCTGGACAGCAACGCGCACGAATGAGCCCAACCGGCGGCGCTGACCTGGGTAGCCGTTGCGATGCCCTGCACTTCGACCGGGGTGTCCGCATCGGTGGTGGTGCCGTTGCCGAGCTGCGCCCAGTTGTTTCGGCCCCAGCATTCGATGTGGCCGCTGGACAGCAACGCGCACGTGTGACGTCCACCGGCGCTCACCTGGGTGGCGGTTGTGATGCTCTGCACTTCGGCCGGCGTCTTACTGCACGCGGCTTCGGGGCCGCATTTTTCGGGGCCGCTAGTTGTTCCGTTGCCGAGCTCCCCATGGTCGTTCTCGCCCCAGCATTGGACCTGGCCGCTGATGAGCACCGCGCATGTGTGCCACACGCCCGCGCTGACCTGGATGGCGGTTGTGATGCCCTGCACTTCGACGGGTGTATCCGTGTGGCTGGCGCTGCCGTTGCCGAGCTGCCCAAAGCCGCCGGCGCCCCAGCATTGGACGTGTCCGCTGGATAGTAACGCGCACGTGTATTCGAGGCCGGCGCTCACCTGGATGGCGGTTGTGATGCCCTGCACTTCGACGGGCGTATCCGTGTCGCCGGTGCTGCCGTTGCCGAGCTCCCCGCTGTAGTTCTGTCCCCAGCATTGGATGTGGCCGCTGGCAAGTAACGCACACGTGTGAGGCCCGCCGGCGCTAACCTGGATGGCGGTCGTGATGCCCTGCACTTCGACGGGCGTCTTGCTGCATGGGTCGATTATCCCGAAACAGTCTTCGGGGCCGGTGTTGGTGCCGTCGCCGAGCTCCCCATGGGAGTTGTTGCCCCAGCATGCGATGTGGTAGCTGGACAGAAGCGCGCACGTGTGAGTCTGGCCGGAGCTCACCTGAGTGGCGGCTGTGATGCCCTGTACTTCGACGGGTGTATCCGTGTCGCTGGTGCTGCCGTCGCCGAGTAGCCCAGAGCCGCCTGAGCCCCAGCATTCGATCTGGTCGCTGAGCAGCAACGCGCAGGTGTGGTACAGCCCCGCGCTCACCTGGGTCGCGCTCGCGATCCCTTCCACGTCTACCGGTGTGTCGACGTTGCCGGTGCCGTTGCCGAGCTGACCAACGTCATTTGAGCCCCAGCACCGGACCTGGCTGCCCGACAACAGCGCGCACGTGTAGTTCCAACCAGCGACCACCTCGGTAGCCGTTGTGATGCCGTCTACTTCCACCGGCGTATCCGAGTTGGTGGTCGTGCCGTTGCCGAGGTCCCCGGCAAAGTTGGAGCCCCAGCATCGCACCTCGCCGTTGGATAGCAACGCGCACGTGTGATAAATGCTCGCGGTCACCCGGGTCGCCGTTGTGATGCCCTGCGCTTCGACCGGCCCCTTGGCTCGTTCGGTGGTGCCGTTGCCGAGCTGCCCGCTGTTGTTCGAGCCCCAGCACTGGATGTGCCCGCCGGACAGCACCGCGCACGAGTGATAGTAGCCGGCGGTCACCTGGATCGCGGTCTTCACGCCCGGCACCTTGACCGGTACGTCCGAGTTCTTTTCGCCCTTCCCTAGCTGCCCGAAGGTGTCGTTGCCCCAGCATTGGATCTGGCCGCTGGACAGCAGCGCGCACGTGTCTTCACCGCCGGCTGTCACCTGTGTGGCGGTTGTGATGCCCTGAACTTCGACGGGTGTGTCCGTGCTGGTCGTGGTGCCGTTGCCGAGCTGCCCCGAGCTGTTTCGGCCCCAGCATTGGACGTGGCCGCTGGACAGCAACGCGCACGTGTGATTCGCGCCGGCGGTCACCTGGGTGGCGGTTGTGATGCCCTGCACCTCGACCGGCGTGTCCGTTTCGCTGGTGTTGCCGTCGCCGAGCTCCCCATATGCATTTTCGCCCCAGCATTCGATGTGACCGCTGGACAGCAACGCGCACGTGTATTCCAGGCCGGCGCTCACCTGGATGGCGGTCGTGATGCCCTGCACTTCGACCGGCGTGTCGGTGTTGGTGGTGCTGCCGTCGCCGAGCTCGCCGTAGTGGTTTTCGCCCCAGCATTGGATGTGGCCGCTGGACAGCAGCACACACGTGTGAGCTTCCCCGGCGCCCACACGCCA
>DATJXX010000017.1:0-493970 GCA_035499875.1 Solirubrobacteraceae bacterium | reverse complement strand
CAACGTCGAGGGTTCGACGCCCGACGGAGAGCTGCCGTCTTTGAGCACCGGGTCGCCGTGCGCTTCGAAGGAGACCGTGACGCTGTCCTTATACCAGCCACCGTTGCCCGCGAAGTCGAAGCCGCGCGAGGCTTTGGCGGTCGGCGTCACCGGCGGGGTGCGGTCAGCCTTGATCGCTTCCGATTCGGTTGAGAATTCGGCTTCGGCCGTTTCGTTGCTCTCCTTGACGCGGTACTTCCACGTTCCCTCTTCCTCGGGGTTGAAGGTGTATTCGCGGCTGCTGAGGTTGCTCGCGACCGTCGTCCACCCGCCTTCGGCGTTCTGGTGCTGGAGTTTGAAGCGCGCCCGCAGCGTGGGGGACGGTTTCCAGCGGATCGAGAATTTTCCGTTGTTCGGGTTGGTACCGCTCTGCAGGTGCGGCGGGCCGGAGGGGGCGGGCGCCGGGATGTGGATCGTGAACATGCGTCCGAGGTCCTTCTGGAGGCCTTCGGCCAGGCCGTTCTTGGAGCTCAGGCCGGTTTCGTACCAGGGCATGTCGCCGTTGTCCTCGAGCAGTTCGACTTCGCTGCCGTTGGTGATCGGGTTCGGCACCGAGACGATGCTCTCCCACGCCCCTTCGGCGGTCAGCCCGGGAACGGGCGTTTCGAGCAGGATCGGTTCGTCTTCGGGGTTGCCGTCCCAGCCGTACAGGCCGTAGGTCAGGTTTGACTCTTCGGACTGGCCGGCGATGATCAGGTATTCGCCTTCTGCGTTTTTGCGGATCTCGCGCACGCCGAGTTCGCCGAGGTTCCATTCCATCGCAGTCCCGAACGTCGCTTTCGTGAGGCCCGGGTTCCCGTGCTTGACCAGGTCGCCGAGGTTCGTGACCGGGATCACGAGCGCCTTTTCGCGTTTGCTAGTCGGCTCCAGCGGTGCGCGGAAGGCGACGTACGCTTCTTCTTCGGATCCGGCAGCGAACTCGATGCCCTCGAGGTTGTAGCCCGTCGGGATGTCCGACGGGGCTTCTTCTTCGGCCGACGCCGACAGCCCGAGCGGTTTGCCGTTGGCGTTGTCCCATTCGATGATGTCCTCGCGCAGGTGCGTGTAGCTGCCGAGGTAGGTGAGTGCGGTGCCGGCGCCCGAGCCCGTGATCGTGGCGGCGAACAGCACGTCGTGGTTCGGCTGGGCTTCGCCGTGGTGGGTGTTGGCCTCCGAGCCCATCCAGTAGAGCGTGTTGCCCACCCGCGCCGAGGACTCGATGTCGATTTCGCCGGCGCCGTTGGGCAGCACTCCCTGGAAGTTGAAGGTTTTCACGGGCGGGCCCGAGTGGCGCTCGTGGTAGAGGCGCAGGATGTTGTTCTCGTCGTCGCCCACGATCATGTAGCCGCCGCCGACGTCGATCGCGGTGGAGCCGTTGCCGGCACCCGAGTAGTAGCGGTCGCCGTTGTTGCCCGGCTGTTCGGCCGAGGCGCCGTACTGGACCGCCGCGGTTTTGGTGACCGCGTTGGGCGCTTCGACGGTCACTGTCAGTTTGGATTCACCCACCGCGGCCGGGGTCACGTGCAGCGTGCGTTCTGCGCCGCTGCCGGTGACGTTGATGTTCCCCTGCGGGGCGACCGTCTGGTTGGAGGAGTGCACCACGACCGTCAGTTCGTTGGCGCTGTAGGCGGGGTCGCTGATGGTGATCGCGGCGGTCGGGTTGGTGGGGTCGCCGAACGCGTGGGCGAGCGTTTTCTGGACGCTGATCGTGGGCGCCGGCGGCGGCGTGCCGCCCGTTTCGAAGGTCGTCCCGGGCGCGAAGGCCACGCCGCGGAAGCCCTCGTTCACGGGGGTCGCATAGATTTCCTCGGGGACGTCGGTGAACGTCCCGCCGAAGCCGCTCGCGTCGCTGATCTTGTAGAGGCGGCCTTCGAGGCCTTTTTCGCCGCCGCTGGTCGCGTACAGCGTGACCAGGCCGTTGGTGTCGCGGGCGCTCACGCCGGTCACGAACGGCAGTTCGACCGAGCCCTCTTCGACCCATTTGCCGCTGATCAGGCAGTACTTGACGATCGCGTTGCGGCCTTCTTCTCCGTCGGCGACGTACAGCGTGTCGGGGTTGTTGGTCAGCCCCAGCGACAGGAAGGTGTAGGCGTAGGGCTGTTTGGGCGCCGTTTCGGTTTCGAACGGCAGGTTGGTGATGGCGTTCGATTCACCGGTAGGAAGCCCCGTCCCGACTTTCGCGACTTTGATTTCGCCGGTCTTGGATGGGTCAGCCGAGGTGTACAGCTGCCCGTTGTAGACCTCGACCTGGCGCACGTTCGAGTCGACGGCGTTGGTGGTCGTGGAGGTCGTTTCTTTCAGGTTGGCGAAGTGGACGCCGCCGGTCGTCGATTTGCCCGCCCCGCCGACCCAGATTTTCGTGCCGTCGGAGCTCGTCGCGCTGCGGGGGTTGTTTTCGTTGGCGAAGTTGGTGAGCGCGGTTTCGGTGTTCACTTCACCGGTTTTGCTCACCCGCCCCACGACCCGCGCCGTCGTGGTGGCTTTGGTTTTGTCGACATTTTTCGTGCCGGTCGCCGCGTTGTAGCCGACCGCGAACAGGTAAAGGCCGTTTTCCGACAGCGTTATCAGGCCCTCGGAGGTCGCCGACCCGCTCGCCGTAAGGCGCTTGGTGGCGGGCGCTGCGCCTTCGGCGGTGGGCAGCGCCTGCGAGCCGGCGAGGGCCCCGTTGGGTTCGAACTCGTCGAAGAACACCGCCGCGGCCGTGCTCGTGGCCAGCGTTTCGGAGCCGTTGCCGACGCGGAAGACGACCGGATCCCCTGGCGTGAATGTCAGGGCTGCGGCGGGGGCCGCGCAGACGAGCGCTGCAACCCCTGCCACGAACAGCGCCAAGAGGGCGCGCGCGTTGGACGCGTTCAGGACAACACTCCTCCGTGTCACGGCTGGCACCCCCTGCTCGGACCCTCCAAAGTACGCGTCGCGGTCGCACGACGCGCGCGGGGGGACTTTAGCGGACCCCGCCCGCATGCGCCACCCCCTTCACGAGCCGGCAACGACCCGGCGACGACCTCGGGCAGCGCTGCGGAAAAGCCCTCACCCCGGGCCCCCCAAGGGCCGGATTTCGCTCGTCGGCGTGGCAACGCGGGCGCGCAGGCCCGCTCCGGTACGTCCGCACCCCCGTCTAACCTGCCCGCCCGAATCCCGCGGCCTCACGGCCGGGATCTATGGAGCATGTCCGGCCCGCGCCGTCTCGTCCCGAGGCGGCGTCGGTCGTTGTGGGGCCGGATTGCGATGACGGCCGCACTCGAGGGACGGGCGCGACCGCCGAGGGGCTGCCGACGCGTTGTAGATACTTGAACGATCCCGCGGCCCTCCCCCCGCTCCGCTTCCGACGCGCCCACCAGCCCCGGCTCGCCTAGCGGCAGGCGATGGCCCGGAGCCGTGTTGCGCACGGCGGAGAATCCGGGCGGGATCGTCTACGGCGCGATCCTGGTGGGCGCCCTGCTGGCGGCCGAGAGCGGCCATCCGGAGAGCTACAAGGAAGCTGTCGCCTCGGGCCTCACCGGTGCGGCGGTGTTCTGGCTGCTGCACGCATACGCGAGCGCGCTCGGATGGCGCGTGGCGCACCAGGAACGGCTGACGATGCGGGTCCTGCTGCAGTCACTCGGGGACGAGTGGGCGATCGTTCCCGGAGCCGCCATCCCGCTGCTCACGCTCGTGGTCGCGGGGCTGGCCGGAGCGAGCCTCGAGAACGCCGTCAACATCGCCATCTGGGCGTCCGTGGCGTGCATCATCGCGTTGGAGGTCGGGGCCGGCATCCATGCGGGAGCGCGTGGCACCGAGCTGATCCTCGACGCGGCGATCGGCGCCGTGCTGGGCGGCGCGGTCCTGGCCCTCAAAGCGATCCTCAGCTGAGCGATCCTCAGCTGAGCGGTCCCAGGCGCGCCGGAGCTGGAGGACCAGGCCCGCGCTCGAGCCGGGGGACCAGGCGTGCTGAGCGTCGCTCAGGCGCAGTCGTAGATCGGGCCGCCGGGATCCTCCGGCAGTCCCGCACTCGCGAGGGCCTGCCGCAGGAGGGGGTACGTCTGCACGCGCAGCGCCCGGCCGTCGCGGATCGTCCACACCAGGAACACCCGCTGTTCCACCGGGATGCCCGTCTGCCTGCCGGTCGCGGTAAGGCGCAGCTGCACCACCAGGTCCTCGCCGGCGTCCCACACCCGCTCGGCGTGGAAGCGGATGTCGGCCATCGCTTCGTCGAAGGTCTCGAAGTAGCGCCGCACGCCCTCGTGGCCGCGATAGGTGTCCGGCTCGGCCGACAGCTCCCGGGGGATCGACACCTCGAAGCCGGGATCGACGAACGCGAGGATCCGCTCGACGTCGCCGCTGTTGAAGCGGTCGAGGCCGGCGAGCAGCAGCTCGAGGTTCTCCTGCGACACCGTCAGGAGGCGCCCAGCTCGCGCGCCCTGGCGGCGAGGTGGGCGACGCCCAGCTGGTCGTACATCGAGGCGGCGTCCCGGAGGGCCTCGGTCGCCGCTCCGCCGTTGCGCTCGTCACGCATGCGGCGTCCAATCAGCAGCTCGCAGCGCGCCACCTCCAGGGGGCGACCCAGGCGCATCCACTCGCTGCGGGCGGCCTGCAGCCGCGCCAGCGCCTCCGGCATCGCCTCGACCATCCCCACCGCCTCCTGGGCGGCTGCCGCGCCGGCCGGGTCGTGGACACGCTTGGAGGCCTCCTCGGCGGCGGTGGCGGCCTCGCTGGCCTCGTCGGGGCGCTCGGCGAGGATCGCGATCAGCGCGCGCGCCGCGTGCGCCTGCACCGACTGGGGCACGAGGCCGGCGCGCTCGCACACGGCCAGGGCCTCCCCCAGCGTCCCCTGGGCACGGGCGAGCTCGCCACGGTCCCGCTGCGTGACGGCGAGCGCCATCAGCGCGCTGAAGGTGACCTCCGACCAGCCGATGCGGTCCGCCAGCTCGCGCGCGGAGGACAGCAGCGTCTCGGAGGCATCCCAGTCGCCTTCACGCCAGCGCAGGCGCCCGCGCATGATGTTCGGCAGGCACAGCTTGCCGACCAGCCCCTCACGTTCGGCGAGCTGGGCACTCGCGTCGCTGTTGCTGCGGACCTCCTCCCAGTCGGCGCGGTAGAACGCCAGCTGGGCAAGCGCCGACAGCAGCTCGATCTGGGCGGGGAGCTCGTCGATGCGCTGCGCCAGCGCAAGCGCCTCGCGGTAGCGTGCACCGGCGCCTGCGTAGTCGCCCTCCGAGTGCTCGAGGTTGTGCCCCAGCGCCAGCAGCGCGAGCACCGTCTCCTCCTCGTCGGACTGGCGCGCGAGCTCGACTGCCCGCTCGAGGTTCTCGCGCGCCTTGGCGGCGTCCCCGATGCGCCCGAACACGCGTCCGAAGATCCCGTGGGCGCGACTCGCAGCGCGCGCCTCACCGAGGCTCTCCGCCAGTCGCAGGGCCTTCTCGGAGGCGTAGATCGCGAGCATGTTGTCGCCCACCTGCATGTACAGCCAGGCGGCCTCCTCGTACAGACGCACGAGCGTCAGCGAGGGCTCCTCGTCCTTGATCAGGTTGATCCCCTGCTGGTGGTGCTCGATCGCGCTCTTGCGCTCCCCCTTGTGGGCCAGGGCGGCGCCGATCTTGCGGTGCAGCTCGGCCACGTGCTGGAGCTCGCCGCGCCCGGCGTGGTACTCGAGGCACCCCTCCCACAGCTCGATCGCGGGGTCCACGCGCCCCAGCCGCAGTGACACGTCGCCGCTCTTCTCGGCGATCCGCTGGGCCGTCTCGATCTCGCCGTTCAGCAGCGCCACAGCGGCCTCGTACTGGAACAGCGCTTCCCGGTTCGAGTACAGCGACGCGGCCGCGTCGCCCGCGGCCTCGCGATAGCGCAGCGCGAGGCCGCGCAGCTGGTCCGCCTCCGCCGCGGGCAGGTGCGCCTCGGAGGCGAATGCCGCCGCCCGTGAGTAGTGCTCGGCCACCAGCGCCACCGTGCCCTCGCCCCGCCCGCCCACCCGCTGCTGGATGAACTCACCTACCTCGGCGTGCTTGCGCGCCCGCACCGCCTTGGGCAGCATCTCGTAGGCGACGTCGCGGATCAGCACGTGCTTGAAGGCCAGCTCCCGCTCTCCTCCCGCGTCACGGCTTTCGCCGGGCAGCAGGATGTCCTTCTCCCGCAGCGATGCCAGCGCTGTGCTGAGCTCCTCGCCCGCCGCCGCGGCCACCGGCTCGAGTGCGCTCTCCCAGAAGGTCCTCCCCAGGATCGCAGCGTGCGACACGAGCTGGCGCTCGAACGGCTCCAGCGCGTCGAGGCGCGCGGCGAGCAGGCCCTGGACGGTGTCGGGCAGCTCGGCCGTGGTGGTGGTGCTCCCCTCCTCGGTGATCCGCTGCACCATCTCCTCGGCGAACAGTGGGTTGCCCCCGCAGCGTTCGGCGAGTGCGCTCTCCTGCTCGCTGATCGCACCCGAGGCCCGCAGCAGCTCCCGGATCAGCGCCTGGGCGTCCTCGGGCGCGAGGGGTTCCAGGAAGGTGACGGTGGCGGTGCGCCGCATCGTGCTCCATCCGGGACGGCGCCCGAGCAGCTCGTCGCGTGCCAGGCACACCTGCAGCACCGGCGCCCGCAGCCAGCGGGACAGGTAGTCGATCAGGTCGAGCGTGCCCTCGTCGGCCCAGTGGATGTCCTCCCATGCGAGCACCAGCGCCTGCTGCGCCGCCAGCGCCTCGAACACCACGCGTACCGCTCCGAAGAAGGCCTCGCGCGCGTCCTGTTGTTCCTGCTGGTCGGCCAGCGCCCCGCTGGAGGCGTCGGCCGCTCCCAGCAGGCGCGCGATCGGCGCGATCCGCCGCTCCGCCTGGTCAACCTCCTCGTGGGCGCTCAGCAGCGGCAGCAACCGCTCGTTCAGCCGCTCGCGCACGGTGGCCGGGTCATCGCCTTCGGCGATCCCGCACTCGCTGCGGATCATCTCGATCAGCGGCCAGTAAACGACCCCCTGGCCGAACGCCAGGCATCGTCCCCGCAGCAGCCTGCTGCCGGTGCCGTCCTCGCCGAGGCTCTGTTCCAGCTCGGCGAGCAGGCGTGACTTGCCCACGCCGGCCTGGCCGAGGATCGTGACCAGATGGGGGGCGTGCTCTCGCGAGACCCGCTCCAGCAGGCCCTGCAGACGGGCGAGCTCCTCGTCGCGGCCGATCAGCGGCGCCGTCATCCGTGTGGCCGGTGCGGCACCCTCCTCGATCGAGCCGACCGTCACCGCCTCCCACGCCGCCACGCGCTCCGCCTTGCCCTTCAGCTCCAGCGGCTCGAGCTCGCGGTAGCCGACCACGGTCGCGGTCAGGCGACGCGTGCGCTCGCCCACGAGCGTCCCGCCGACCGGCGCCGCCGATTGCAGGCGCGCGGCCACGTTGACGGCGTCGCCGAGCACCGTGTAGGAGTCGCCCACGCGCCCCGCGAGCACCTCGCCGGTGTTGACCCCCACCCGCAGCGCCAGGTCGAAGCCGAACTGCGCGGAGATGTCCTGGTTGAGCTCGGCCATCGCGGCGTGCATGCCGAACGCAGCCCGCACCGCGCGCTCGGGGTCGTCCTCGTGCGCCACCGGAGCGCCGAACACGGCCATCACGTTGTCGCCGATGAACTTGTCCACGCGCCCCCCGTAGCGCTCCACCTCCTCGGCGAAGCGGTTCAGGCAGCGCTCGATCAGCATCTTCACGCTCTCGTGGTCAAGCCGCTCGGCAACCGACGTGTAGCCGGACAGGTCGGCGAACAGGACCGTCACCGTGCGCCGCTCCTCGCTGGTGGCGGGCGGCTGGGTGGGGACACCCGCCGGCGCTCCTCCGAGTGCAGTCCCGCAGGAGATGCAGAAGCGCGCGCCCGCCGGGGCCGGCGTTCCGCACGACGGACAGTTCGCCGTCAGGGCGGTGCCGCAGGCCATGCAGAAAGCGGCCCCCTGTGGATTGGAGGCCTGGCAGCTGGGGCAGACGGCAGCCGCTTGCGCCATGGTCTGTGAAGATCATTGCGCGAATTGCGGTCAATCACAGGCCGCGAGCGCGAATGCCCGGGGCCACTCTGACTCGGGACTCAGGCCGGCGCTCACGCGCCGAGTCGCACCTCGCCGTCGGGACCCAGCGTCCAGTGCGGGTTGTGCGCGACCTCCCATGGATTGCCGTCAGGGTCGATGAACACGCCGCTGTAGCCGCCCCAGAAGGTCTCGGCGCCCTCCCGCCCGATCACCGCACCGGCGGCCCGCGCCTGCTCGAGCACATGGTCCACCTCGGCTGGGTCGCGCACGTTGAGCGCCAGCGTGACCCCGCCCCAGCCTCCGCCGTCGCTGACGCAGCTGTCCTCGGCGAGGCGCCCCCGGTCCCACAGCGACACCACCATGTCTCCGGCCTGGAAGAACACCACGTCCTCCTCCGGGGCTGCGTTCGTGTGCCACCCGAGTGCCTCATAGAAGGCCCTCGCGCGGGCGAGGTCGCCGACGCCAAGTGTCACGACCGAGACGCGTTGCCTCACGGTTTCACCCTTTCACAGTGTCGCGCGGCGCGGGACACCCGCACGACTGTAGGTGAGCGGGTCCGCCGCCTGCCGGCGGGCCGTGCCGCGCGTCCTGGCCCCTAGCGGGGGGCCGTGTACATCCCCTCGATCTCGGTCTCGTACTTCTCGGCGATCGGCTTGCGCTTGAGCTTCATCGTCGGGGTGAGCTCGTCCCCGCCGGGCAGCCAGTCGCCCTCCACGATCGTGAAGCGCTTGATCTGTTCCACTTTCGCGAGCTTCTCGTTGGCCGCGTCCACCGCCTCCTGGACCGCGGCGACGACCTCGTCGTGGCGCGCGAGCGCGGCGAGGTCGGTGTCCTCGATCCCCTGTTTGGCGGCCCACACCGGGGCGAAGTCGGCGTCGAGCACGATCAGCGCCGTGTTGTAGGGGCGCGCGTCGCCGATCGTGCACGCCTGCGCGATCAGCGGCGAGCTGCTCTTCAGCGTCGCCTCGATGTTGGCGGGTGACATGTTCTTGCCCGCGGCGCTGATTATCAGCTCCTTCTTGCGGTCGACGATCCTCAGGTAGCCCTCGTCGTCGAACTCGCCGATGTCGCCCGTCCTCAGCCAGCCGTCCTCGGTGAACGTCTCGGCCGTCTTCTCTGGGAGGTTGCGGTAGCCGACCATCACGACGTCGGACTTCACGAGCACCTCGCCGTCGCTGTCGAGCTTGAGCTGCACCCCGGGTGCCGCCGGCCCGACGGTGCCGAGCTTGATCCTGTCTTTGGGGTTGACGCTGCCGGCGCCGCAGGTCTCGCTCATGCCCCACAGCTCGGCCAGCGGCAGGCCGATCGCGTGGAAGAACTCGAGCACCTCGACGGGCGTGGGGGCCGCGCCCACGTTGATGGCCTCCACCTGGTCGAGCCCGAGCATCGCCCGCAGGCCGGAGAACACCTCCTCCTCCGCCCGCGCGACTTCCTCGGCGAGCTCCTGCGGAACCTCTTCATCGGCCTGTTCGAGGCGCACCTTGCGGATCCCGGCGTCGATCGCGGCCCGCATCTTGGCCCCCTGCTCCTCGGGCTGGCCGGCGATCATCGTCTCGAGGCCGGCCTTCAGCTTCTCCCAGATCCGCGGCACCGCGAAGAACCAGCTCGGTCGCACTTCCGGCAGGTAGGAGAGCACCTGGCGAGGGTCGTCGCAGCAGGTGATCTGCAGGCCGAACACGATCGGGAGGTAGTGGTGGGCGTTGCGCTCGGCCACGTGGGCACTCGGCAGCCACGAGATCACGCGCCCGTCTTCGGGGAACTCGATCAGCTCGTCGAGGCCCTCGATCGCGGCCAGCAGGTTGCGGTGGATGAGCTGCACGCCCTTCGGCGGACCGGTGGTACCCGACGTGTAGATCAGGGTCAGCAGGTCGGTGCCCTGCAGTTCGGCCACGCGCGACTCGACGTCGAAGTCGGGGTTCGAGCCCTCGACCTCGGACAGCGACAGGGTGCCCTCGGGGGCCTCGCCGTCGACGACGATCACGTGCTCGAGGCCGGGGAGCCCCTCGCGCGCCTCCAGCACCACCGGGAGGTACTGCTGCTCGCAGATCAGGATCCGCGATTCGGCGTCGTTGACGAGATAGCGGATCTGCTCCGCGGTGTAGGTGTTGTAGATCGAGAAGGGGGTGGCGCCGAGCATCATCCCGGCGAGGTCGCAGATGTGGAACTCGGGCCGGTTGCCGAGCATCAGGGCGAGCGTGTCGCCGCGACCCAGGCCGAGCCGGTCGAGCCCGCCGGCGAGCGCATCCACGCGCTCACGCAGCTGCCCCCACGTGATCGAGAAGGCGTCTTCCTTCGTTCGAATCGCGACCAGCCCTTCGCGCTCGCTCGCGGTGATGCGAAACGCGTGCGCGAGGGTCGGCGCTTCGGCCGCCGCCCGCGCCTTTCCGCCCTGGGTGACTGCAGCCTCCATAGTCTGTTCCTCCCCGGTCTCGCCTTGCCTGTGAGCGGTCGCGCCGCCTGTGGCGATCATAGCCCGACACCGGCGGGCTACGCTCGCCCCGTGGACGCGGAGCACCCCGGTTTCTGGTGGCGAGAGCTCGGACCGCCGCCTCGGGCGCGCGCGCCACTGGGCGGAGCGCTCGAGCTCGACATCGCGATCGTCGGCGCCGGCTACACCGGGCTGTGGAGCGCGTATTACCTCAAGCGCGCCGCCCCCAACCTGCAGGTCGCCGTGCTGGAGCGGAGCGTCGCCGGCTACGGGGCCTCGGGACGCAACGGCGGTTGGGTGTCCGGATTCTTCGCCGGGGCCGCCCGGCGGTATGAGCAGCGGTCGGGAAGCGGATCGCTGCGCGCGCTGCAACGCGAGATGTTCGCCACCGTGGGCGAGGTGGGCGCGTTCCTACGCGAGCACGACCTGCAGGCCGACTTTCTCGAGAGCGGCCAGCTGGGAGTCGCGATCGGGCGCGCCCAGGCGGCCAGGCAGCGCGAGCTGCTGCGCGCGGCACGGGCACGGGGGCTCGGCGAGGAGGATCTGCGCGGGCTGTCGCTGCAGGAGCTGGGCGAGCGCGTGGACGTGCAGGCGGCGTGCGCGGCCACCTTCACCCCCCACGTGGCGCGCGTGAACCCGGCGAAGCTCGTGCGGGGGCTGGCACAGACGGTGGAGTCGATGGGCGTGCCGATCTACGAGCACACGCCCGTGCTGTCGATCGCGCCGCATGAGGCCCTCACGGGGGCGGGAACCGTGCGTGCGCGCTGGGTGGTGCGGGCGACCGAGGGCTACACGCCCTCGCTGGAGGGCCAACGCCGCGCCCTCGCGCCGATCAACAGCTCGATGATCGTGACCGAGCCGCTGCCCGCGGCGACGTGGTCACAGATCGGCTGGTCCCGCCAGGAGCTGCTCGCCGACGAAGCCCACGTGTACGTGTACCTCCAGCGGACCGCCGACGGACGGATCGCGATCGGAGGCCGGGGCGTGCCCTACCGCTTCGGATCGCGCACCGGCACCGGCTCGGACACGCCGGCGCGCACGGTGAGGGCGCTGCGGTCGAAGCTGGGCGAGATGTTCCCGCCGGCGCGCGACGCTCCCCTCGCGCAGGCCTGGTCGGGCGTGCTGGGGGTGGCCCGTGACTGGTGCGTGTCGGTGGCGGCGGACGAAGCGCGGGGGCTCGCGTGGGCCGGGGGCTACGTCGGCGAGGGGGTCGCGGCCTCGAACCTCGCCGGGCGCACGCTGCGCGACCTGCTGCTGGGCGAGGACACGCCGCTCACGCGCATGCCGTGGGTGGGACGGACGCCTCGCCGGTGGGAGCCCGAGCCGCTGCGCTGGGCGGGGATCAGGGGTGCCTACGGGCTCTACCGGCTGGCCGACCGCGGTGAGCGCCTGAGCGGGCGTCCGTCGCGCGGAGCGGCGCTGCTCGACACCCTCACGGGGCGCTCCTGAGCAATGCGCCGCTCGACACCATCACGGGGCGCTCCTGAGCAATGCGCCGCTCGACACCATCACGGGGCGCTCGTGAGCAATGCGCCGCTCGACGCCCTCACGGGACGCTCGTGAGCAATAGCATCGCCCCATGTCCTCCTTCGAGACGCTGATCTACGAGGTTGGCGGCCGGGTCGCGAGGATCACGTTCAACCGCCCCGAGCGCCTGAACACGATCGTTCCGCCGATGCCCGACGAGCTCCAGGAGGCGGTCGAGCGGGCCGTCGCCGACGAGCAGGTGAGGGTGATCGTGCTGAGGGGCGCCGGGCGTGCCTTCTGCGCGGGCTTCGACTTCGGCGAGGGCTTTCACCACTGGGACTCGATGCTCACCACCAACGGCCGCTGGGATCCCGGCAAGGACTTCATCGCGGCCACCACCAACAGCATCGGGCCGGTGCCGAAGTTCATGAGCCTGTGGCGCTCGCCCAAGCCCGTGATCGCGCAGGTACACGGCTGGTGCGTGGGCGGCGGCAGCGACATGGCACTGTGCGCCGACCTCGTGATCGCCTCCGAGGACGCCCGCATCGGCACCCCCTACTCGCGCGCCTGGGGGTGCTACCTGAGCGGGATGTGGCTGTACCGACTGGGGCTGACCAAGGCGAAGGAGTACGCCCTCACCGGCAAGCCCCTGTCGGGCGTGGAAGCCGCCGAGGTGGGGCTCATCAACGCGGCCGTGCCGTTCGAGCAGCTCGAGGCGACCGTAACTCGGGAGGCGGAGCGCCTGGCGGGCCTGCCCCCGGGCCAGCTCGCGGCGATGAAGCTGATCGTCAACCAGGCCTATGAGAACATGGGCCTGGCGAGCACCCAGCTGATCGGGCCGATCCTCGACGGGCTGATGCGCAACATCCCCGAGGGCCTCGAGTTCGTCGAGCTGGCCGAACGGGAGGGCGTGGAGCGCGCGATCACCCAGCGCGACGGCCCCTTCGGCGACTACAGCCGCGCGCCCCGCGAGCAGCAGCCCGACCCCTCGCACGTGATCGAGCCCTAGCGCGGCCGTGCGGCACAGCGATCGGGATAGTGGGCGTCGTCAGCCCGCGCGCCCCGGCTTCACCGCCCCGTAGCGGGCGTAGTGACGCTCGGGGATGTCGTCCGGGTCCTTGTACCAGTACCAGGTGCACGGGTCCTTGGAGTAGTCGCCCGGGGGATCGCATGGGTACAGCGGGTAGCCCGACCACTGGATCGGCAGCGACTCGTTCATGAAGCTGCAGTGGGTGCAGTAGAGGGGGAAGTCGGCCCGATCGAAGGACCAGTCGTGTGCCTCCCGCGTGCGCCCCCCGTCGGCGAGCCCGTCGTAGGCGCCGTTGCGCACCAGCCGCTGGCCCGAGCCGCACGGGTTCATCGCGAACGTGACCTTCTCCTCGTCCTCCTTGATCTCGAACGCGCCCGGGCTGGGGCCCACGCCGGAGCACGAGTGCGCGCGCCAGGTGGCGGCGAGCAGCGGCACGAGGTCACGGCGCTCGAGCGCCTCGATCGACGCGTGATGGCGTCGCCAGCCCCGGTTCATGCTCTCATCCCAGGCGTCGGCGACGGCGTCCTCACCGAGGCGCTGCTGGATGAAGGACACGAGGTCGAGCACGCCCCCCGCCATCAGGTCGTGGAGCATCTGCCACTCGTGCTTCATCTCGGCGCACAGCCGCTTGGCCCGCTCGAGGTCGCCGGCGTCGATCGCCTCGATCGCGCGGTCCATCGTCGGACGCGACATCTGCTCCAACTCCTCCTCCGAGAACCACCGGTCTGTCATCGTTTCCTCCTTCGATGATGGGGGCCACAGCCAGCAGGGGGACAGTTTGACCGAGCGACGCAGGGCGCTGGTGACCGGCGCCGGGCGGGGGATCGGCGCCGCGATCGCCGAGCGACTGCGAGACGACGGCCTGGAGGTGCTCACGCTGGACGTGCGCGAGGGGTGCGACGTGAAGCTCGACGTCGCCCGTGACGTCTTCCCCGAGCTCCCGGACATCGACGTGTGCGTCGCCAACGCGGCGCTGACGACGACGATCGCCTCCGCTCACCGGATGACGCCGGAGCAGTGGCAGCAGGACATCGACGTCAACCTCACGGGCGCCTTCCGCACGATCCAGGCGTGCCTGGGCGGGATGCGTGAGCGCCGTCACGGGCGCATCGTCGCGATCTCGAGCGGCGCTGCGATCGGCGGCCTGCCGGGACAGGTGGCCTACGCCGCCTCGAAGGCCGGCCAGCTCGGGATGGTCAAGACGATCGCCGGCGAGAACGCCGCTCTGGGGATCACCGCGAACGCGATCCTGCCCGGACTGTTGGCGACCGAGCAGGTACTCGCGATGCCGCAGGAGGTGCGCGAGCGCGTGCTCGCGATGCTCCCCAGCGGGCGCCCCGTGGAGCCCGCGGAGATCGCCGCGGCAGTCGCCTTCCTGGCGAGCGAGGAGGCGGCCCAGATCACCGGCCAGGCGATCGTGATCGACGGTGGGGCATCCCTGACGCAGCTCTCGCTCGGCTCCTCGAAACGCTAGAACGCCTGCACGTTGGCTGGTTTTCGACGCCGAACGGGCGTCGCGTAGCGTTGCCGTTTGACAATCCTCATAAAGCTGATAGTCTTTATTACGAGTGATGAGCAGCGGTCTTGCACAGCCCCTCGACTCGACGCCCCCTCGGGTCGTGCGGACCCTCACGGGTTCGATGGTCAGGGCCGCCGCGCGCGCTCACGGAGTCCCATCCCCTCCAGACCGGTGGCGGTGCGAGAGCCGTCACCGGGATCTCCCTCGAGTCTGGCGGGCCAGGTACGACCTGGCCCGCCAGGCCTCCTTCGTCCGTTCCCTGGGCAGCGCGTGACGCTGCTGGCGGCGGGAGCCGCCTGGCTGGTGGTCGTGCTCGTGGTGGTGTCGCTGTGCGTGACCGCCGCGGGCCGCCGCGGAAACCCCCGGGCGGGCGAGCCGCGGGGACTCTAGGCCCCGAACTCGTTGCGCCCGGACACGACGCCGCCCCGCGGCGACACGACCGCGACTAGAGCCCGATCAGCCCGGTCACGGGACTGGTCGCCGTGCTCGACCCGGCGATGTTTTTCGCCGTCACCAGCACGTCGAGGGTGAGTCCCACGTCGAGGCCGAGCAGTTTGAACGTCGACCCCATCGCTTCGGAGATGTTCGCGCACGATTTCCCGAGGGCGCTGCACAGCTGCCACCGGTAGGAGTAGGTGATCGGCTCGCTGCCGGTCCACGTCCCGGGATGGGCGGTCAGCAGCTGCCCGCTCAACAGGCTGCCCGTGATCGAGGGCAGGATTTCGTTGGACGGGAGAATGCCGGCGACCACGCCGCTCGGGGCGCTGACGGCCGACCGCGAGCCTGCCACGTTGGTGGCGGTGACCACGACCTTCACCGTGTCGCCTATCAACCCGGACGCCAGCGCCAGCGTGGAGCCCGTGGCTTTTGAGATTTCAGAGCACCCTTCGCCCGCGGCGTTGCACTGGAACCACTGATACGCGTAGGAGATCGGTTGGCTGCCGCTCCACGAACCGCTGGTGGCACTCAGCAGCTGGCCTTCGACCAGGCTCCCGACGATCGAGGGGGCTTCGGTGTACGAGGGCAGGATGCCCTGCACCACGCCACTTGCGGCGCTCGTCTTCGAGGTCGACCCTGCGACGTTGGTGGCCGTCACCACGACCCGCACCGTGTCGCCGATCAGCCCGGACAGCAGGCTCAGTGTGGGGCCCGTCGCTTTCGAGATTTCCGAGCATTCGCCACCGGCGGCGTTGCAGGCGAGCCACTGGTAGCCGTAGGAGATCGGTTCCGAGCCCGACCACGAGCCCGGTTCCGCGCTCAGCAGCTGGCCTTCGACCAGGCTCCCGATGATCGACGGGGCGCCGCTGTTGGACGGCAGCAGGCCTTCCACCACGCTCGTCGGGGGGCTCGTGGCCGACACCGACCCGGCGCCGTTGATGGCCGTCACCACGACCTCCAAGGTGTCGCCGATGAGCCCCGACAGCAGGCTCAGCGTGGGGCCGGTCGCTTTCGAGATTTCCGAACAGGCTTCACCCGCCTCGTTGCACACCAGCCACTGGTAGGCGTAGGAGATCGGTTCCGTGCCCGACCAGGAGCCCGGTTCCGCGCTCAGCAGCTGCCCGTCCAGCAGCAGCCCGCGGATCGAGGGCAGGCCGAGGTCGACCGGGAGCAGCGCCCCGATGACCGGTGTTTCGGGCGAGCTCGCCGTCGCCGAGCCGACCCCGTTGGAGGCCAGCACCTTGACCACCATCGCGCTGGCCACGTCGGCCGCTTCGAGCGTGTAGGTGGCAGCGGTTGCGCCGGCGATGGCTTCGCAGACGGCGCTCAGGACGCCGCACCGTTCCCACTGGTAGCTGTATTTGATCGGTGAGGAGCCGGCCCAGGTTCCAGGGTTGGCAACCAGCTCCGCGCCTTCCTGTAGGTCTCCTTCGACGGCCGGGGCCGCGACCTCCACGGGCGAGCCGGGCAGGATCTTTTTGGAGGCGCGGGAGGTCACCGAGGTGCTTCCACCGGGGGTCGTGGCGGTCACGATCGCGCGCAGTTTCCTGCCGACCTGGGCGCTGGTGGTGCGGTAGGTCGAGGCTTCGGCGCCCGGGATCGTGCTGCAGGGACCGTGCCTCGGTTCGCACACCTCCCACTGGTAGGTGAAGCTGGGTTTGGCTTGCGACTTCCACTTGCCTTCGCTGACGCTCACCAGACGACCGTCCTGCTGCGGGCCCGTGATCTTCGGGGGTCCGTGATGCTTGGGCGGTTCTTCGCCGTGCGCCGCCGCAGCGCCGAGCAGCGCGAAGCCGAGGACGCCCACCGCCAGCGCCGCCGCCATGCCCCTCCGCAGTCCGATCGAGACCTCCACGGCACTCCGGCGTGTTGCCTGCATCCTCCCCGTCCCCCGTTTTTCCGTTCTCGCTTGCGGGTACAACCTCCACCTGCTGCGCTACCCCGAGAACGCCTCCTCGAAACCCCGAAAACATGGGGTCGCGCCGGCGTCCGGACGGTGCGTCCGCGGACCGCATCGATGGGACTGCGGAGGGGTTACCGGGCTAGACGTCCGCCCTCCGCGCAGCGAAGATGTGGCCCTCGGGCGATTACGAGTCGTGGAAAAGGAGAAGCTTGATATGACCGTGAACAGGCTGGCCGTGGCGCTCGCGGCCCTGATGTTGCTCGTCGGCCTCTCCATCCCGGCGGTGGCCGGAGCGCGCCGCGCGTCCGTTCCACGCATCCGGGAACGCCACCGGCTCGAAAAAGGCCACCGGCGCGCCACATCGCCGGTCGGCTGCAAACTGAACCTCAACGCCGAGCCGCGCACGATCACCAGCGGCGAATCGCCGCAGGTGTTCGGCCGCCTGCGCTGCCCGGGCGGGGCGGGTGCCGCCCAGACCGTCACCGTGTACGGCCACTCGATCGGCGAAGCCACCAAGGCGATCGGTACGACCACCACCGACTCCGGCGGCTACTACACGCTGGTGGCACCCGGTCCGGCGACCGACACGCTCTACTACGCCCAGGCCGCCGGAGCGACGAGCACCTCCAAGGCCGTCAGGGTCGCGCCCCAGGTCACGATCCACGGGCCCGCCGAAAGCGCGGCGCTGCTGACCGGTGTGCGCAGCCGCGTCCTGTTCGCGGGAACGGTGAGCCCCTCCGACGCGGGCGCCGAAGTGGTGCTCCAGCGCGAGCAGTCGGTCGCGGTCGAAGAATGGCACCGCATCCAGCGCTCGATCGTGGGAGCGCACGGCGAATACTCCTTCGTGCACACGTTCGTGATCCCCGGCGACGCCAACATCCGTGTGGTCGTGCGACCGCACCGGCGGTTCTCGGCGTACGGCGCCTCGACGCCGCTGTCGTACGTGATCAGCCAGCGCCAGAACCCCCTGCTGACGCTGCTGGCGACGGGCTCCGGCGCTTCGAGCGACCCGATCCTGTTCGCCGACACGGTGACCCTCCACGGGACCCTCGCGGGCGGCGCCGGCCAGACCATCACGCTGCTGGCACGCAACAAGAAAGGCCAGTTCACCTCGGTGGCCACGACCACGGCCAACGGCGGCGGGGGCTACAGCTTCTCGCAGGCCCCCCAGCAGAACACCGCTTACAAGGTGTTCGGCGGCGGCCGCCACTCGGCGGTCCTGTTCGAGGGCGTCAAATACGTGCTCACGCCGGCGGGCTCCGCCGCCACGGTCCTCGCCGGCCAGTCGCTGACGTTCACGGGCACGGTCACCCCCTACCGCGAAGGCAAGGTGGTCTATCTGGAGCGCCAGAACGCCAACGGCGGAGGCTTCCACGTCGTCGGGGTGGCCACCCTGACGCCCGGCCCGGGCACCAGCGGCAGCTACTCGCTGAGCCACGTGTTCTTCGGCGCGGGCGGCAAGCAGGTGCTGCGGGTCAAGGTCCCGGGCGACCCCGCCAACCAGGGCGTCGCCGGCGCCCCCTTCACGATCGAAGTCACGCCCAGCCCGGCCGCCGCACTGCGGACGATCCCGCCGGAACGGCTGCCGGGCGAAGGTCAGCGCTAGACGTCAGGCGGCGACAGCGCGCGACTGCAGGTGGGCGCCGACCTTGCGCTTGACCCGCTGCAGCGCGTTGTCGACCGTCTTGGTGTCGCAGGAGAGGCGCTCGCCCGCCTGCTCGTAGGAGTAGCCGTCGAGATACAGCGACAGCACCCGGCTCTCGAGCTCGGACAGCGCTGAGGACAGGCACCCCACCAGCGAGCGCAGCTCCTCGGAGGAGATCACCTGGTGCACCGGGTCGTGGACCGTGGGCCCCGGCAGCATCTGGTCGAGCGTCGGGACGTCGTCGCCCGTGCCCGCGGGGGTGGAGGAGAAGGACACGTACTGGTTGAGCGGGCTGTGCTTGTTGCGGGTGGCGGTCTTCACGGCCGTGATGATCTGCCGCGTGATGCACAGCTCAGCGAAGTTGCGGAAGCTCGACTCGCGATCGCTGCGGAAGTCGCGGATGGCCTTGTAGAGGCCCACGAGGCCCTCCTGGATGAGGTCCTCGGAGTCGCCTCCAGCGAGGAAGTAGGAGGACGCCTTGAGCCGGACGAAGCCGTAATAGCGGCGTACCAGACGGTCGTACGCGTTGCGGTCACCCTGCTTCGCCAAGGCGATGAGGAATTCGTCCTCAACCTTAGGTTCAGGGTTGTGGGTCTGGGAGATCCTGGCCACGAGCAATTCCTTTCTCCGGCCCGTGTTTACGGGCTGGATCGCTCTGTGGCGCACTCCTCCCCTGGCGCCAAAATCTTATGAATTCCTAAGGATGTCTAAACCTTAGGTTCAGCCTTACTTAAGGGTACCTTCGCATACTTATGTAGCGTTGTCAAGCTTCGCGGCCCGGTTCTGCAAGATCTCGTACAGCAGCGCGGAGGCTGCCGCGGCCACCCCGAGCGACTCGATCCGCCCCCGCTGGGGCAACGCGATCAGCTCATCGCAGGCGCCCGCCACACGGGGGCGCAGGCCCTTGCCCTCGCTGCCGAGCACCAGCACCACGCCCGCGCCGGCGTAGTCCGGGCGGTCGTAGGGCACCGGCTCGCGCCCCCCGGCCGCCCCGGGGGCGCTGGCGCCGTAGCACCACCAGCCGGCCTCGCGGGCATCCCGCAGCGCGTCGGCGACGTTCCTGACGCGAGCCACGGGCAGGTGCTCGACGGCCCCGGCGGAGGCCTTGCACACCGCGGGGGTGACCTCGGCGGCCCGCCGCTGCGGGATCAACACTCCGCCGGCGCCCGCGCACTCGGACGTGCGGCAGATCGAGCCGAGGTTCTGGGGGTCCTGGACCTGGTCGAGCGCCACCAGCACCCCTTCGCCGCCATCCAGCAGGCGCTCCACCTGCGCGTACGGGTACGGCCCGGCCTCCGCGCACACGCCCTGGTGGGCGGCCGAGCCGCAGCGCTGCTCGATCTCCTGCGCGGAGGCCACGCGCGGGGAGCGTCCCCGCAGCCACGCCTCCCGGGCGGTCGCCGAGGTCGCCCAGATCTCGCCGACATTCGCCGCCCGGCGGCCCCGGAGGGCCTCACGGACAGGGTTTCGCCCGTACACGATCACAGCCCCGCGAATCCCCCCGGCCGCCGGCACGCCCGCCTCACGGGCGGATCAGCTCCGGCCCCTCGGGCCCGTCGCGCACCTCCCACCCGCGCTCGCGCAGCTGCGCCCGGTAGCGGTCGGCAGCCTCGAAGTCACGCTCGGCGCGAGCCCGCTCGCGCTCCTGCAGCAGGGCCAGGGCCTCGGCGTCCTCACCGGCGGGATCGACGCTCTGCAGCGGCGTCAGCTGCCCCAGCCCGAGCACTTCGAGCATCTCCCGCAGGTCCTCGTCGCCGACCCCCTCCGCGCGTCGGTTGGCCTCCCTGATCCAGCCCTCCATCGCGGCCAGCGCAGCGGGTGTGTTGAAGTCGTTGGCGAGCGCGGCGAAGAACTCGCGCTTGTGTCCCGACATGTCCTCGGGGCTCGGCTCCCCGGGCACCAGCCTTCGCAGCGCCTCGCGGATCCGGCGCACGCGCCTGGCGGCGTCCTCGAGCTGGGCCTCGGAGAAGGCGAGCGGCTGGCGGTAGTGGCCGGAGATGAGGTACATCACGACGGTGGACGCGTCGTGGTTGGCGAGCAGCTCGTGCAGGGGGGCGATGTTGCCCGCCGACTTGGCCATCTTCTCGCCGGTGAGCTGGACCATGCCGTTGTGCATCCACAGCCTCGCCAGCTCGCGGCCGCGCGCGGCGCGGGTCTGCGAGGCCTCGTTCTCGTGGTGGGGGAACAGCAGGTCCGAGCCACCGCCGTGGATCTCGAAGCCGTCGCCGAGCAGCTCCTCGGCCATCGCAGAGCACTCGATGTGCCACCCCGGCCGGCCCTCTCCCCAGGGGGAGTCCCACCACGTGTCCTCGCCCTCCTTGCGGGCCTTCCACAGCGCGAAGTCGAGCGGGTCCTGCTTGCGCTCGGCGCCCTCCACCCCCTCGCCCTGGTCCATGTCCTGCAGGTGGCGGTGCGAGAGGCTCCCGTACTCCGGGTCCGAGCGCACGCGGAAGTACACGTCGCCGTCGACCGCGTAGGCGTGGCCGCCGTCGACCAGCGTGCGGATGTAGTCGACGATCGCGACCATCGTCTCGGAGGCCAGTGGCTCGTGGTCGGGACGGCCGAGGCCGAGGCCGTCGGTGTCGGCTCGGTAGGCGTCGCTCATGCGCTGCGCGACGACGGCGCTCGGCTCGCCCGCGGCCCGGGCGGCGTCGTAGATCTTGTCGTTGACGTCGGTGATGTTGACCACGAGGCGCACGTCGTAGCCCTCGTGGGCGAGGAACCGCCGCAGCAGGCTGAAGACCACGAACGGGCGGGCGTTGCCGACGTGGATGCGCCCGTATACGGTCGGCCCGCAGGCGTAGATCCCGAGGGTCCCCTCCTGAGGATCCCGCAACGCCTGCAGCTCGCCGCTGCGGGTGTCGTGGATCACGATCTCGCTCACCGCTGCGCCCCTCCCCGGCGCCGGTCGGCGACCGTGGCCACCGCCAGCGCGGCGGCGCCCTCGCCCGTGCCGACGAAGCCCATGCCCTCCGAGGTGGTGGCCTTCACGTTCACGCGGGCGCTCTCGAGTCCCAGCGCCTCTGCCAGGCGCCCGCGGATGCGCTCGCGGTGGGGTGCGATCGCCGGGGCCTCGATGATCACGGTGCAGTCGACGTTCGCCGGTGCCAGCTCGCGCTCGGCCAGCAGCCCGACCACGGCCCGCAGCAGCTCGATCGAGTCGGCCCCGCGCCAGCGCTCGTCGGTGTCGGGGAAGTGCTGGCCGATGTCACCCATGCCGGCGGCCCCCAGCAGCGCGTCGGTGACCGCATGGGCGAGCACGTCCGCGTCGGAGTGCCCCTCCAGGCCGCGGTCGTGGTCGATCTCCACCCCGCCGAGCACGAGCGCACGGCCCGCTACCAGGCGGTGGCAGTCATAGCCGATGCCGACCAGCGTCACGGCGCCTACCCGGCGTACTGCCCGGCCCCGACCGGCGCCATCGTGCGGACCCGCCCCTCGAAGCGGGCGAGCTCCCCCACCCCCAGGCGCGCCAGCAGCTCGAGCGCGACCTCGTACCCCGAGCCCACGTCCTCGGGGCGGTGGGCGTCGCTCGACAGCGCCACCGGGATCCCGGCCTGCACGCACAGCTCGAGGAACGCGGGGGCCGGATACACCTCGCCGGCGGGCTTGCGCAGCCCGGCGGTGGACAGCTCCACCGCCACGTCCGACTCGGCGAGCGCCTGCACGGTGGGCTCGTAGTAGCGGCGCAGATCGCCCCCCGGCACGCGCCCGGGGTCGCCCCAGAACTTCACCAGGTCGGGGTGGGCGATGATGTCGTACAGGCCGCTGCGGGCGCTCGCGGCGATCGTCCGGAAGTAGCGCTCCCACACCTCCTCCGGGGAGCTCGAGGACATCCCCTCCCACACGCTGAACTCGTCCATGTCGAGCGCCCCGTCGCCGAGGAAGTGGACCGAGCCCACGACGTAGTCGAACGGGCGCCCCTCGAGCACGGCCGCGATCTGCTGCTCGCGGCCCGGGACGAAGTCGACCTCGAGGCCGAGCCGCAGGTCGGTCTGCTCGCGGACCGCCGCGCAGTACGCGTCGAGGTCATCGTGGGCGAAGCGTTCCCACAGCTCGTGGCGCCAGATCGTGAGCGCCTGGGTGAAGCGGTACACGTGCTCGGAGACCCCCAGCTCGTCGATGCCCAGCCGCCGGGCCGCCGCCCGGTAGCGCTCGGCGTTGGGCGCCGAGTAGTACTCCTCGGCGGGCGCCTCGGGGTCGTCCGGGCGCAGGTGCAGGTGCAGGTCGCTGAGCACGGGGGTGTGCGATTCAATCAGGATCCGCGGACCCGGCCGAGCGCTCGCCCAGCACCAGCTCGGCGAGCCGCAGGTCGCGCTGGGTGGTGACCTTGAAGTTGTGATCGTCGGACTCGACGACCGCTACGGTGCCGCCGAGCCGCTCCACCAGCCACGCGTCGTCGGTCGCGCGGACGAGCTCCTCGGACCCGGCGGCGAGCGCCTGCTCGAGCGCCCGGCGGCGGAACACCTGCGGTGTCTGCACCGCCCACAGGGCGCTGCGGTCGAGGGTCTCGAGCACCCTCCCGCCGGGGTCGGCCCGCTTGATGGTGTCGCTCACAGGGGCGGCGGCGATGGCGGCATCGACAGCGGCGTCGGGGCCTGCGTCCTCCGTCAGCGCCGCGAGCACCCGTTCGGCCAGCTGCGGTGTGAGCAGCGGGCGGGCTGCGTCGTGCACCAGCACGGGATCACCGGGACCGGCGGCCGCCAGCGCAAGGCGCACCGACTCCGAGCGCACCGCTCCCCCCCGCACGCCGGTGACCCCCTGCGGGGCGCTCGCCCCGGGCGGGAGCGACACCACGATCTCCTCGATCGCCGGCACGCGCCGCAGCGCGTCGATCGACCACTGCAGCATCGGCCGGCCCTGCACCGGCACCAATGCCTTCGGCAGGCTTGCCCCGAGTCGCTCGCCGCTGCCGGCAGCGACGATCAGGGCAACTGCCATCTTCGATGTGGCGCTCGCGCACGCGGCAGACCTTGAGCTGCCGCGTGCGTGAAAGCCTCGCTACTTCGCGCCGGCCATCGCCAGCTGCTGGCTGGCCGAATCCGCAAGCAGTTCGTCGAGATAGTTCTCGGCCTCTTCCTCGTCCTTGTCGAGGGCGTACATCAGCTCCGAGGCGAGGATCTTCTTGGTGCGCGTGAACATCTGCTTCTCACCGGTCGAGAGGCCCTTCTCGCTCTCGCGCAGCGAGAGGTTGCGAACGACCTCGGCGAGCTCGTAGATGTCGCCGGTCTTGATCTTGTCCCGGTTGTGCTTGAAGCGGCGGTTCCAGTTCTTGGGCATCTCCGAGACTTCGTCCCGCAGCACGTCGAGGACCTTCTTGACGGTGTCCTCGTCGATCACCCTTCGTAGTCCAGCCAGGGCGGCGTTCTCGGTGGGGACCCGTACGGTCATGTCGTTGTGGAGGATCTTGATGGTGAGGTACTCGCGCCGCTCACCCAGGATTTCCATGTCCTCCTTCTTCATCACCTTGCCCGCGCCATGGTGCGGGTAGACGACGTGGTCTCCAAGCTCGAACTCGATGTACTCGACCTCGCGCGTCTGCACGAGGCGCTCGCTTAGAACTGCTTCGTCAGTGTCTCGTACCGGAATCGGTGTACCTCCTTTGGCCTGGGCGCCCCTGGGGGCCGCCTTTGATCTAAGTCTGTAGGTAGCGGTCCACGAGGTTCAGCTCCTGCAACCGGCGCAGCCCCTCGCGTACGTCCTTCGCACGGATCTCGCCCACGCCCTCCACCGACTCGAGCTCCGAGTCGCCGGCGGCCAGGAGCTCGTCGAGCCCGCCGAACTCGGTCACGATGCTCGCCACGACCAGCTTCGGCAGCCGTGGGATGCGCCCGAGCACGCGGTAGCCGCGCGGGGAGACGGGGTAGTCGAGCGTGTTGAGCTTGCGGTCGTAGCCGAGCAGCTCGGCGAGCCGGCCGAAGTCGAGCAGGTCCTGGTGGGCGAGCTTGCCGATTTCCTCCAGGGCGAGGGCGAACACCTCGTCGGAGTCGTCCGCCAGGTAGTCCCTCACGAGCGCGGACTTCTCCGCCGCGGCCCCCACCATCGTCTCCTCGAGCTGCATCTCGATCAGGCGCCCCTCGGTGCCGAGCTCGACGATGTAGCGCTCGATCTCCACCGCCATGCGCGTCACCAGCTCCGAGCGCTGGAGCACGGTCAGCACGTCGTGGAGCGTGGTGCCGCCCTCGAACTCCAGCGCGGTGAGGCGGGTGGCGACCTGGTCCAGGCGGGTGCGGAACTTGTCGAGCGTGGCGAGCGCCTGGTTGGCCTTGGCGAGCACCACGGGGATGTCCTCGAGGATGTACTTGTTCCCGTCCACGTACACCGACACGACCTCCCGCCGCTCGGAGATCGCGATCACGAGCGCGTCGGTCTGCTTGGAGACGCGCTCGGCGGTCCGGTGGCGGGTGCCGGTCTCGTGCGAGAGGATCGTGGGATCCGGCATCAGCTGGACGTTGGCCATCGTCACCTTGGTGGCGTTCGCGTTGAGGATGATGGCGCCGTCCATCTTGGCGAGCTGGTACAGGAACGCGGGCGTGTAGTCGATGTCGAGCTTGATGCCACCGGAGTTCAGGAAGCTCAGGTCTTCCGGCTCCCCGATCACGATCAGGCCGCCGGTGCGGGCGTGGAGGATCGCCTCGATCCCCTCCCGCAGTGCCGTCCCGGGGGCGATCATCTCGAGCGCCCGCATCAGTCCCGGATCCGGTCTTACCTCACTGTCGAGATCTTCGCCGGACCGCGGTGCCACGGTCCTTAATTCTAGGACATCTGACATTTAGGCTGCGCCAAGGCGGCGACCCGGTCGGACCCCACGCATGGCTCCCGGGCAGGGGTTTCGGCCCTAGGCGGCAATCCTGCGGGCGCTCCGGAGCCCGTCCGTGGGAGGCTCGGAGCCCGTCTGGAGGGGGCCGATGGCCAGCTCCAGCGCGTCGCGCAGGGTGGGCGCCTCGGACGCCCCCTGGCCACTGTCGGGTGGTGCGATCACGCCCTCCAGGCCGTGCCGGCGGGCCTCCTGGAGGCGCCGCTCGGGGTGGCCCACCCAGCGCAGCTCGCCGGTCAGCCCCAGCTCCCCGAAGCACGCCCGTGGCGCTCCCCGCAGCGGCTTGCCCGACGCCGCGCTGGCCACCGCCAGCGCCACCGCCAGGTCCGCGCCCGGCTCCTCCAGCCTGACCCCGCCGACGACGTTCACGAAGACGTCGCAGCTGCCGCTGGGCACGCGCCCGTGGCGGTTGAGGATCGCCAGCACCAGCGCCAGGCGGTTGCGATGGAGGCCCGACACCACCCGTCGCGGCTGCTCCAGCTCGGAGGGGGCGACCAGCGCCTGCACCTCCACCAGCAGCGGCCGGGAGCCCTCCATCGTGGCGAGCACCACCCCACCCGCCGAGCGCGTGGCATCTGCCACGAACCTCGCGGAGGCGTCGAGCACCTCGGCGAGACCGTCATGGCGCATCTCGAACAGGGCGGCCTCGCTGGTCGAGCCGAAGCGGTTCTTCAGCGCCCGCAGCTCCCGGTAGGGGCGCTCGCGCTCGCCTTCGAACTGCAGCACGCAGTCGACCATGTGCTCTAGCACCCGCGGCCCGGCGAGGGCCCCCTCCTTGGTGACGTGGCCCACGAGGATCACCGTCGTGCCCTGCTCCTTGGCCAGCCTCAACAGGCGCGCGGCGACCTCCCGGACCTGGCCCACGGTGCCCGGCGCACTCCCCAGCTCCGCGCACGCGAGCGTCTGCACCGAGTCGATCACGCACGCCTGCGGGCGGCGCTCGCGGAGCAGGTCGAGCACGTGCTCGAGCTCCGTCTCGGCCAGCACCGGGACCTCCAGCGCGCCTGCGCCCTCGCCGCCGAGGAGGAGGCGCTCGGCCCGCAGCCTCACCTGCTCGGCCGACTCCTCCCCGCTCACGTACAGCGTGCGCCGCCCGCCACGCTCGAGGTGGGCGAGCACCATGTTGGTAAGCGTCGACTTGCCGATCCCGGGAGCCCCTCCCAGCAGCACCAGCGAGCCCGGTACGAGCCCTCCCCCGAGCACACGGTCGAGCTCACCCGTGCCCGTGGACATGCGCTCCAGCGGGCTCGTGCCGACGTCGGCGAGCAGGCGTACCTGGGCGCGCCCGGCGGCGCCCGTGCGAGCACCGCCGCCGGAGCGGCCACGACCGCCGGGGGCCGCCGCCGCGCGCTCCTCGACGAGCGTGTTCCAGGCCCCGCAGCCGGGGCACTGACCCCTCCACTGGGCGCTGGAGGCGCCGCATTCCGAGCAGACGTGGACGGTCGCGGCGCGGGCCATGACGGCCACGAAGGGTAGGGAGCCGGGGGGACGGCTCCGTCGAGTTGCCGGCGGCTACTCCTCGCAGCGGGCGCGCGGACCGCCGGCAGCCGGCTGCATCGGGATGGTGCGCGGGACGCGGTGACCCGCGCGCCGGCGGCTACTCCTCGGGGGCGGGGGGCTCCTCGGGCGGAGCCTCGGTCACGGCGTCGGGCTCGCTGTCCTGCGCGGTCCCTTCGGCGCCGACCCCGACCGGGGTCTTCTGCTTCTTGGGCTGCACGATCGAGAGGCGCACCTCGCCCTCGCCCTCCTCGCCGTCCCCGGGGTTGACCACCACGGTGGCGCCCGGGGTCAGCTCCTCGCGCAACACGAAGTCGGCGAGCGGGTCCTCGATGTAGCGCTGGATCGCCCGGCGCAGGGGACGGGCCCCCATCGCGGGGTCCCAGCCCTTTTCGACGAGCAGGTCCTTGGCGGGCTCGGTCAGCTCAAGCTGCAGCTCGCGCTCGGCCATCGACTCGCGGATCCTCAGCAGCAGGAGCTCGACGATCTGCTTGATCTCCTCCTTCTGCAGCTTGTGGAAGACGATCACGTCGTCGATGCGGTTGAGGAACTCCGGCCGGAACACTTTCTTGAGCTCGCCCATGATCCGGTTCTTCATGTCCTCGTAGGTGATCCCCGTCTCGTCGTCGGAGACCGCGAACCCGAGCGGCGTGTTGCGGGCGATCTCGGCCGCGCCGATGTTCGAGGTCATGATCACGATCGCGTGGCGGAAGTCCACCGTGCGCCCCTGGGCGTCGGTCAGGCGGCCGTCCTCGAGGATCTGCAGCAGGATGTTGAAGACGTCGGGGTGGGCCTTCTCGATCTCGTCGAGCAGCAGCACGCTGTAGGGCTTGCGGCGCACGGCCTCGGTCAGCTGGCCGCCCTCGTCGTAGCCGATGTAGCCGGGGGGCGAGCCCACCAGCCGCGACACGGCGTGCTTCTCCATGTACTCGGACATGTCGATCCGGATGAGGGCCTCGTCGTCGCCGAACAGGAACTCGGCAAGCGTGCGGGCGAGCTCGGTCTTGCCCACGCCGGAGGGGCCCAGGAAGATGAAAGACCCGGTCGGCCGCTTGGGGTCCTTCAGGCCCGCGCGCGAGCGCCGGATGGCCTTCGAGATCACCTCGATCGCGGGGTGCTGGCCGATCACGCGCTTGTGGAGTTCGTCCTCCATGCGCATCAGCTTCTGGGTCTCGGCCTCGGTCAGCTTGAACACCGGGATGCCGGTCCACATCGAGACGATGTCGGCGATCTCCTCCTCGCCGATCGACGGCCGCTCGCCGGACTCGCCCGATTCCCAGGCCTGCTCGAGCTCGCGTTTCTTCTGCGTCAGCTTGCGCTCCTTGTCGCGCAGCGCCGCCGCCTTCTCGAACTCCTGGGCCTCGATCGCCGCCTCCTTGTCGCGACGCGTCGTCTCGACTTCGTTCTCGAGCTCGCGGTTCGCCGGGGGCGAGGTCATCGACTTGATCCGCATCCGCGAGGCGGCCTCGTCGATCAGGTCGATGGCCTTGTCGGGCAGGAAGCGGTCGGAGATGTAGCGGCTCGCCAGTTCCCCGGCGGCGCGCAGCGCCTCGTCGGTGATCTGGACCTTGTGGTGCTGCTCGTAGCGGTCGCGCAGGCCCCGCAGGATCTCCACGGTCTGGTCGATCGTGGGCTCGTCCACGCGGATCTGCTGGAAGCGGCGCTCCAGCGCGGAGTCGCGCTCGAGGTACTTGCGGTACTCGTCGAGCGTGGTCGCGCCGATCGTCTGCAGCTCGCCGCGGGCGAGAGCGGGCTTGAGGATCGAGGCTGCGTCGATCGCGCCCTCGGCAGCGCCGGCGCCCACCAGGTTGTGGAGCTCGTCGATGAACAGGATGATGTCCCCGCGCTGGGTGATCTCCTTCATCACCTTCTTGAGGCGCTCCTCGAACTCGCCGCGGTACTTGGACCCGGCCACCAGCGCCGCCAGATCGAGCGTGTAGATCTGCTTGTTCTTCAGCAGCTCGGGTACCTCAGAGCTCGTGATGCGCTGCGCCAGCCCCTCGACGACGGCGGTCTTGCCGACGCCGGGCTCGCCCACGAGCACGGGGTTGTTCTTGGTGCGCCGCGAGAGGATCTGCATGATCCGCTCGATCTCGGTCTCGCGCCCCACGCACGGGTCGAGCTTCGATTCGGATGCGAGCTTGGTGAGGTTGCGGCCGAACTGGTCGAGCAGCTTGGAGGACTTCTTGCCCTCGCCGGGTGCGCCGCCCCCGCCACCGCCGCCGCCCGACTGGCCCTGGCGGCGACCGCCGGGACCGGACAGCATGCGGATGACCTCGTTGCGGATCTTCTCGGAGTCGGCGTCGAAGTCGAGCAGGATGCGAGCCGCCACGCCCTCGTTCTCGCGCACCAGGCCGAGCAGGATGTGCTCGGTGCCGATGTAGTTGTGACCGAGGCTGAGCGCCTCGCGCAGGGCGAGCTCGAGCACCTTCTTGGCACGGGGCGTGAACGGGATCTGCCCGGACGTGACCTCCTCACCGGAGCCGACGATGCGCACCACCTGGGCACGCACGCGCTCGACGGTGATGTCGAGGCTCTCGAGCACGCGGGCCGCCAGGCCCTCCTCCTCACGCAGCAGCCCGAGCAGGATGTGCTCCGTGCCGATGTAGTTGTGCTTCAGCGTCCGGGCCTCCTCCTGGGCCAGGACGACCACTTGGCGGGCCCGTTCTGTGAATCGCTCGAACATGCTGTGATTCCTTCCTGCTAGGACGGCGCCTCGGTGGAGATGTGGTCCCGTTTCTGCTTGTGGGTCAGTCTACCAACCGCCTACCCCGCTTTTGTCGAGTTCATCGGCATCGCGGAAGCCCTGCTTGACCGCTCGCAGACGCCCGGCAGCCGCGAATTGCGAGCCTTTCTGTCGCACGATGCGGAGCTTTCAGTTGCGCAGCGCGGGGAACAGTTCAGTTGCGCAGCGCGGGGAACAGCACGACCTCGCGGATCGAGTCCCGCCCGGTGAGCAGCATCACCAGTCGGTCGATCCCCAGTCCCACCCCGCCGGCGGGCGGCATCCCCTGCTCGAGCGCCTCCACGAAGGCCTCGTCGTAGGGCTGTGACTCCTGGTCGCCCTGCTCGTGCAGGCGCACCTGGGCCTCGAAGCGCTCGCGCTGGACGTCGGGGTCGGTCAGCTCGCTGAACGCGTTGGCGATCTCCACCCCGCCGGCGAACGCCTCCCAGCGCTCCACCAGCCCGGGCTGGTCGCGGTGGGCGCGGGCGAACGGGGACAGCTCCACGGGGTAGTCGAACACGAAGCTCGGCTGCACGAGCGTGGGCTCGACGTACTTGGAGAGCAGGTCGTCGGCCATCTGCGCCCAGCCGGCGCCCTCCGTCTTCACCTCGAGCCCGCGCCGGGTGATCTCGGAGGCGAGCGCCGCGGCGTCGCGGTCGGTACCGAGCTCGATGCCGGTGGCCTCCTTGACCGCGTCGAAGAACGTCACCTGTCTCCACGGCGAGGCGAAGTCGAGCTCGCCCTCGTAGCCGACGCCGGCGGCGGCGCGCGCGACGAGCTCCTGCAGGCGCTCGGCCTCGCGGCGGTAGTCGGCGTACGCCTCGTACCACTCGACCATCGTGAACTCCGGGTTGTGCTTGGTGGAGACCCCCTCGTTGCGGAAGTCCTTGCCGAGCTCGTACACGCGCTCGAGGCCCCCCACCAGCAGCCGCTTGAGGTACAGCTCGGTGGCGATCCGCAGGTACAGGTCCCGGTCCAGGGCGTTGTGGTGGGTGGTGAAGGGCCGCGCCAGGGCGCCCCCGTACAGCGGCTGCAGCACCGGCGTCTCGACCTCCACGAAGCCGCTCTCGTCGAGGTAGCCGCGCACCGCCGAGATGATCCGCGCGCGGTCCACGAACAGCCGGCGGGTGGACTCGTTGGCGATCAGGTCGAGCTCACGCCGCCGCAGGCGGGTCTCCACGTCGCTGAGCCCGTGGTGCTTCTCCGGCGGCGGGCGCAGTGCCTTGGCGAGCACCCTGAAGGAGTCCACCCGCAGCGTGAGCTCGCCGTGGCGGCTGCGCAGGGGCGCTCCGTCCACGCCGATCAGGTCACCGCTGTCGAGCGTGGTCAGACGCTTGAAGGCGTCCTTGCCGAGCACGTCCTGGCGGGCGTGGAGCTGGATCTTGCCGGTGCGGTCGACGAGGTCGAGGAACCCCGACCGCCCGCCGCGCCGGATCGCCAGGATGCGCCCTGCGACGCGGTGGTGGTCGTCTGTCTCCTCGCCCGTCGCCAGCCCGGCGTACTCGGCCTGCACGGCCTCGATCGGCTCGGCGCCGGGGAACTCGTAGGGGAAGTCCTGCGGATCGGATTCGCGCAGGCGCTGCGCCTTGGCGCGGCGCTCCTGGATCAGCTCCTGCAGCCCGTGACGTCCCGGCTCGGCGGCCGCTGGCGGCTGCTCGGATGCGCCCATGCCGGGGGCGAGCCTACCCGAGGCCGACGTCGATCTTGGTGATCTTGAGTTTGCGCGCCGGGCCGCGGGGGACCTTCACGGCGACGATGTCGTTGCGCTTGTGGCCGAGCAGCGCCCGCCCCACCGGGGACTCGTTGGAGAGCTTGTGCTGGTCGGGCTTGGCCTCGGCCGAGCCGACGATCGTGTACTTCACCGATTTGCCGGTCTTCTCGTCCTTGACGTGCACCACCGAGCCGACCTGGACCACGTCGGTGGACAGGTCCTTGGCCTCGATCACGCTCGCCATGCGCAGCTTCTCCTGCAGCTGCGCGATGCGGGCCTCGAGCATCGCCTGCTCGTTCTTGGCGTCGTCGTACTCGGAGTTCTCGGCGATGTCGCCGAACTCGCGGGCCTCCTTGATCCGCTCGGCGACCTCGCGGCGCTTCTCGGTCTGGAGCACGTCGAGTTCGTCTTTGAGCTTCTGCAGACCTTCGGGGGTGAGGATTACATCCTTCGGCATTCGAGCCTCGCTAGCGAGTGTTGCGCCCGCGGCGGGGAACGCAAAAACCCCGCTCTTGCGAACGGGGCAGGCCGCCGCTGGGCCCTTCGGCGGCGCAGCAGTATAGCGCCCCTCCGGGCGGCCCCCGGGGCGGGCGCGCCCAAGCTCCAGAGGCGGCTGCGCCCACGCTCCCGGGGCCGAACGGGCCGTTCAGACGGGCGTGTGCGCGGGCTCGATCGCGGCCTGCAGCAGTGCCCGCGCCTGCTCGAGCGAGTCCGCCTGCTGGAGGCCCTCCTGCAGCTCCCGCGCCTGCCCGGGGGCCAGACCCAGGCGCTCCACGAACCACGGGTAGAACTTGCGTGCGTAGCGGGTCGCGCGCTCGGGGCCGAGGTGCTCGCCCGCGCGCGCCATCGTCCACTCGAGCTCCTGCCTCACCTCCTGCGGGCTCGGCCGGTGCTCCTCGCCGGTGAGCAGCTCGCGGAACAGCCACGGGTTGCCCAGGACGCCGCGGGCCAGCATCACGGCGTCCACCCCGGTGTCGCGGAAGGCCTCTCGGACCTCGTGCGCCTCGTTGAGTCCCCCGGTGAGGATCACCGGGGCCGGCAGGCTCCGCGCAAGCGACGCGACGAGCTCGTAGTCGGGGACGCCCTTGTGCTGGACCGAGGCGGGACGGGCGTGGAAGGCGACGGCGGCGATCCCCGCCTCGTCCACCAGCCGGTGGGCCAGCTCGAAGCCGCTGCGCTCGCCGGCGCGGACACCCGAGCGCAGCTTCGCCGTTACGGGCGGGGGCGCCGAGGGCCGCGCCTCGCCGGCCCCCTCCACGGCCGCGCGTGCGACCGCCAGCGCCCGCTCGGGGTCATCCAGCAGCGCCGCCCCGGCACCGGTCTTGGCGACCTTCGCGACGGGGCACCCCATGTTGATGTCGATCGCGTCGGCCCCCACGCCGGCCACGTATGCGGCCGCCGAGCGCATCATCTCGGGGTCCTCTCCGAACAGCTGAATCGACACCGGCCCCCCCTCGTGCTCGCGCGGGTCGATCCTCAGCATCTCCTCGCAGGTCTTGCGGTTGCGGTAGTGGATCGCGTAGGTGGAGACCATCTCCGAGACGGCCATCCCGGCCCCGTAGCGCTTGGCCTGCAGGCGCACGAACCAGTTTCCGATCCCCGCCAGGGGAGCGAGCATCACGCGGTTGGGCACCGCCAGCGGCCCGAGCATCCAGCCTTCCTGCAGCGTGCGCTCATCCGTCATCGCATCATTGTGCCTGGGAGTTGAGCTGGTACAGCAGACGCAGGCCGGTGAGCGTCAGCAGTTCGTCGACCTCCTCGATCTCCTCGCTGAAGGGGACCACGAGGGAGGCGAGGCCGCCGGTGGCGATCACCGACGTGCGTTCCCCGAGCTCGTCGTACAGGCGTCTGAGGATCGCGTCGATCGCGCCGGCGTACCCGAACACGACCCCCGAGCGGATTGCGTCGATCGTGTTCTTGCCGATCACACTGCGGGGCGGGGCGAGGTCAACCTTCGGCAGGCGCGCGCCGCGCTCCGACAGCGCTTCGAGGGAGATCTCGATGCCGGTCATCAACGCCCCGCCGAGGTACTCGCCCTCGCGGGAGACGACGTCGAAGGTGGTGGCGGTGCCGAAGTCCACGCACACCGACAGGCCGCCGAAGCGCTCCCGGATCGCGACCGCGTTGACGAGGCGGTCGGCGCCGATCTCGCGCGGGTTGTCGTAGCGGATCGCCATGCCGGTGCGGGTGCCGGGGCCGACGACGAGCATCTCGTGGCCGAGGTAGCGGCGCGCCATCGCCGTCCACTCGGGCTCCAGCTGGGGGACGGTGGAGGACACGATCGAGGCGTCCAGCTCCGTGAACGAGCAGCCCCTCAGCTCGAGCAGGTTGCGCAACGCCGCCCCCAGCTCGTCGGCGGTGGACTGGCGCACGGTGGCGAAGCGCCAGTGCTGCACCAGGCGCTCCCCGTCGAACGCGCCGAAGTGCGTCTGGGTGTTGCCGACGTCGACGGCCAGGAGCATCGGCGCCCATTATGCTCGGCGCCACGATGGCGACGAGCGCCCCGAAGCTGTACGTGGTCCCGGCCTCGCACCCGTGCGCGGCCGTCGAAGCCGCCCTCGAGCTCAAGCGCCTCGACTACAAGCGCGTGGAGCTGCTGCCCCTGTCGCAGCTGCTGGTGGGCCCGCTGCTGTACGGGGGCGTGACCGTGCCCGGGATGCGCGTGGACTCCGAGCGGTTGCTGGGGTCACGGGCGATCATGCACCGGATCGAGGAGCTCGCGCCCGAGCCGCCGCTGCTGCCCGCGCCGGGCGACCCCCGCTACGCGCGTGTGCTGGAGGCCGAGCGGTGGGGCGACGAGGTCTTCCAGCCGGTCCCCCGCAGGCTGATCGACGCCGCCTTCGTGCGCAACCCGCGCTCGATGGAGAGCTACGCCGACCCCGACAGCCTGCCCCTGCCGGTATCGGTGCTTCGGCCCACCCAGCCGCTGATCGCCCGCGCGATGGCGCTGCGCAACAAGGCCCGCGACGACAGCGCCCGTGCCGACCTGCTGGGACTGCCCGCGCAGCTCGAGCGGATCGACGGCTGGATCGCCGAAGGCCTGCTCGGGGGCGAGCAGCCGAACGCCGCCGACCTGCAGATCGGCTCCACGATCCGCCTGCTGATGAGCATCGGCGACGTGCGCCCGCTGATCGAGGGACGCCCCGCCGCGCGGCTGACGCGCTATTTCCCGCCGCTGCGAGGAGAGGTCCCGGCGGGGACGCTGCCGCGCGAGTGGCAGCCGGAGCCCGCCGGCTAGCCCGCGGGCGCCTAGCTGGGCCGGCTAGCCCGCGGGCGCCTAGCTGGGACGGCTAGCCCGCGGGCGCCTAGCTGGGACGGCGAGCCCGCGGGCGCCTAGCTGGGCCGGCTAGCCCGCGGGCGCCTAGCTGGGCCGCGACGCCTAGGCCGGCGCCGGCTGTGGGAGCTGCAGGGGCGGGCCGGCCCACCGCACGCCCTCGGCGAGGTCGAGCCGGGCAAGGGCGTCGGAGAGCCGCTCGCCCGCGGGGGTGGTCGCGTCGAAGTCGAGCTCGAGCGCCGGCACCAGCACGAAGCGCCGGTGCAGCAGCTGCTCATGGGGAAGCGTCATGTGCTCGTCGTGCAGCTCGGTGTCCCCCAGGAGAAGGATGTCGATGTCGATCGTGCGGGGCCCGTGGCGGCGCTCGCCGGCGCTGCGCCCGAGGCGGCGCTCGAGGTCCTTGACGGCACCGAGCAGCTCGAGCGGCTCCAGCGCCGTGCGCACGCTCAGGCAGGCGTTGAGGAAGCTCGGCTGGTCGAGCACCTCACCCACCGGGTCGGTGTCGTAGGTGGAGGAGCTGGCGAGCACCTCGACCCCAGCCCCCGGCAGCGCGAGCGCGGCCTCCTGCAGGTGGGCTCGGCGGTCGCCGACGTTGGAGCCGAGGCCGAGCATCCCCGTCCTCGCGGCGCCATGGCGGCGCGGGGGCTCGCTCACGCCGGCGGCCTCAGTCGCGGCTGGTTTGCAGCCCCGCCGCGGCGACCTTCTCGCCCATCGCCTGGGCGAGCGGCACGAGCCCGGACATGGGACGCACGAACACGGTGAAGTCCCTGATCAGCCCGTCGTCGTCGAAGCGCAGCAGGTCGATGCCCTCGAGCTCGCGGTCGCCGACGGAGGCGCGGAACACGAGCGCCTCGGCGCCGTCGACGGTGAGCTCGTCTGTGTAACGGAAGTTCTCGAACGTCTGCGAGACCAGTTCCAGCACCCGCGAGACGTCCTCGCGCCCCACGAACGGGTGGAAGGTGACGGGGCTGTGGAACACGACGTCCTCCGCCAGCAACGAGGAGATCGCCTCCAGGTCGCTGCGCTCGACGGCGTCACGGAATGTGGCCGACGGGCTCATTGGGCTTCCCTCCAAACCTCGACGGAGACTTCGTCCACGCTCAGCGCGATCGGCGGCTCGGGCTTGGACGCCTTGACCCAAACGCCTTCCAGCTCGTAGTCGGCCAGCAGCCGGTCGGCGATCGTGGAGCACAGCCGCTCGAGCGTCTTGTGGGAGCGCTGCTGGGCCAGCAGCGCGACCGTGTTGCAGACCTCCGCGTAGTCGACCGTGTCCTCGATCGAGTCGGTGACGGTGGCGTCGCTCTCGCCGACCTCGAGGCGCAGGTCGATCACGAGCCGCTGCCCGATCTCGCGCTCGGCCTCGGTGAGGCCGTGGTGGGTGTAGAGCGACAGGCCGCTGATCTCGACGGTGACCGACTCGGCCGCCTCGTCACGATCCTCGTCGAGCTCGTGGGCATCCTCGTCGTCCAGGTCGTCCCCGCCCTCACGCTCCATCGCCGCCCAACGTAGCAGCCGCCACGGCCAGGGCCTCGGCGGCGGGAGCGACCTCGTGGACGCGGAAGATGCCGGCTCCGCGCTCGAATGCGAGCACGCACGTGGCGAGCGTTCCCGGCAGCCTGCGGTCGGTCGGCAGCGGGTCCTCCAGGCCGTGGGCGCGGGCGCCGAGCACCCCCAGGAAGGTCTTGCGGGAGGTGCCGACCAGGATCGGGCGCCCGAGCGCGCACAGCTCGTCGAGCCGCGCCAGCAGCGCCAGGTTGTGGGCGAGCGTCTTGCCGAAGCCGATCCCGGGGTCGAGCACGATGCGCTCCTCCGCGATGCCCGCCCGCACGGCGAAGGCCAGCCGCTCCTCCAGGAAGGCCTTGACCTCGTCCACGACGTCGCCGTCGTAATGGGGCCGGTGCTGCATCGTGCGGGGCTCGCCGAGCATGTGCATGAGGCAGCACCGGGCCCCCGTGGAGGCCACGACCGCAGCCATCTCGGGGTCGCCGCGCAGCGCGGTGACGTCGTTGACGATGCCGGCACCCGCGTCGATCGCCGCGGCCGCCACGGCGGCCTTGGTCGTGTCGATCGACAGCTCCACTCCCAGCCCGGCGCCCGCCAGCGCCTCCATCACGGGCATCGCCCGGCGCAGCTCCTCCTCGAGCTCCACCGGCTCGGCGCCGGGGCGGGTCGACTCGGCACCCACGTCGAGGATGTCCGCCCCCTCGGCGGCGAGGATGCGGCCCTGCTCGAGTGCATCCTCAGGCGCCAGGAAGCGGCCCCCGTCGGAGAACGAGTCGGGGGTCACGTTCACGACCCCCATCAGCGTGTATTGCGCCATCGCGCCGAACGCTATCCGCGCCGGTCGGTCCGGCGGCGGCGGGGGGCCTCTGAGCGCGGGCGCGCCTACAGCGGTTTCGGGCGCTGCTGCTCGCGGGCGCGCAGCTCGGCGGTGCCGCCGGCCAGGCCCGGGCGTGGGAGCGTGCGAGGGGTGTCGCGCTCGGGGGTGCGCTCGCCCACCGGCTGGGGCGGGGAGGGCAGCTGTGGGGTGGAGCCCTCGTCGGCGCCGAACACTTCCTCCTCGGTCTTGCCGGCGAGCAGGGCGAGGAACTCCTCCTTCTCGATCGTCTCGCGCTTGACGAGGATCGTGGAGATGTTCTGGAGGTCGTGCTGGTGTTCGCTGAGGATCGCCCGGGCACGCTGGTGGGCCGACTCGATGATGCGGCGGACCTCGTCGTCGATCTCGCGGGCGATCTCGTCCGAGTAGTCGGGCTCGGTCGAGAACTCGCGCCCGAGGAAGGGCTGGCCGTGGTCGTGGCCGAACACGCGCGGGCCCAGCTTCTGGCTCATGCCGAAGCGCATCACCATCTGCTTGGCGGTGGCGGTGACCTTCTCGATGTCGTTGGAGGCGCCGGTCGTGATCTCGCCGAACACGATCTCCTCGGCGGCGCGCCCGCCGAGCGTCATCGCCATCGCGTCCTCGAGCTCCGCGCGGGTGGTCAGGAAGCGGTCCTCCTGGGGCATCGAGATCGTGTAGCCGAGCGCCTGGCCGCGGGAGATCACCGAAATCTTGTGGACCGGGTCGGAGTGCTCGAGGAAGTGCCCCACGAGCGCGTGGCCCATCTCGTGGTAGGCGGTCACGAGGCGCTCTTTCTCGCTCATCACCCGGGTCTTCTTCTCGGGGCCGGCGATCACGCGCATGATCCCCTCCTCGAGCTCTTCCTGGCCGATTTCGCGCTTGCCGGTGCGGGCCGCCAGCAGGGCCGCCTCGTTGATCAGGTTGGACAGGTCGGCGCCGGTGAAGCCGGGTGTCTGGCCCGCGAGGGCGTCGATGTCGATCACCTTCGCCAGCGGCTTGCCGCGGGTGTGGACCTCGAGGATCTTGGCGCGCCCCTTGCGGTCGGGGCGGTCCACGGCGATCTGGCGGTCGAAGCGCCCGGGACGCAGCAGCGCGGGATCGAGGATGTCGGGGCGGTTGGTCGCGGCGATCATGATGATGTTGTCCTTCGCCTCGAAGCCGTCCATCTCGACGAGCAGCTGGTTGAGGGTCTGCTCGCGCTCGTCGTGGCCCCCTCCGAGGCCGGCGCCGCGGTGACGCCCGACGGCGTCGATCTCGTCCATGAAGATGATGCAGGGGCTGCTCTGCTTGGCCTGCTCGAACAGGTCGCGCACACGGGAGGCGCCGACACCCACGAACATCTCGACGAAGTCCGACCCGGAGATCGAGAAGAAGGGCACGCCGGCCTCGCCGGCGACGGCGCGGGCGAGCAGCGTCTTGCCCGTGCCGGGCGGCCCGTACAGCAGCACGCCGGTGGGGATCCTCGCCCCCAGGGCCTGGAACTTCTTGGGATTCTCGAGAAATTCCTTGATCTCATGGAGCTCCTCGACCGCCTCGTCGACGCCGGCCACGTCGCGGAAGGTGATCTTCGGGGAGTCGGCCGACATGCGCTTGGCGCGCGACTTGCCGAACGACATCACTTTCGAGCCCCCGCCCTGGACCTGGTTCATCAGGAAGATCCAGAACCCGAAGAACAGGACGAACGGGATGATGTAGGTGAGCAGCGACAGCAGGGCGCTGCTCTTTTCGGATTCGACGTTGTAGGGGATCCCGTAGGTGCGGAGCTGCTTTTCCAGTTCGGGCGCCGACTGGCTGTTGTAGCCCGCTTCCCAGGTTTCTTTGTTCTTCAGCTTGACTTCGAGGGCTTTGCCCTTGTTCTTGAACTCGACCGAGGCGACTTCCCCGCCCGGGATTTCCTTGGAGACGAGCGTCCCGTAGCTGTGGCTGCGGTGGTTGGTCGGCCCGGGGTTGACCAGTTTCACGGCCAGGAACGCCAGCACGACCACGATCAGGATCGGGAATGCAGCGCTCTTGAAGAAACGGCTCATTGGAGGTTCCTGGTGTTCCCGCCGCCGTCCAAAAAAGCTCTGGCAGCCGGCCACCTAGCCTACCACGGCATCCCCTGATTTCTTGGGCCTGACCGACCCGCCGAGGGCCCTGCGGGGGGCGCCTCAGGAGGACTCGAGCACCGCCACGAACGGCAGGTTGCGGTAGCGCTCTTCGTGGTCCAGGCCATAGCCCACGACGAACCTGTCGGGTATCTCGAAGCCCACGTAGCGGCTCGGCAGCTCGACCTTGCGGCGTGCCGGCTTGGTCAGCAGGGCGCACACCTCCAGGCTGCGCGGGTTGCGCGAGCCTAGGTTGCGCAGCAGGTACTGGAGGGTCAGGCCGGAGTCGACGATGTCCTCGACGATCAGCACGTCGCGGCCTTCGATCGCGACGTCGAGGTCCTTCAGGATCCGTACCACGCCCGAGGAGTCGGTCGCGGACCCGTAGGAGGCGACCGCCATGAAGTCCACCTCGACGGGGATGTCGATGTAGCGCATGAGGTCGCTCAGGAAGAACACCGCGCCCTTCAGCACCCCCACCAGCAGCAGCGAGCGATCCGCGTAGTCGCGCGAGATCTGCTCCCCCAGCTCGGCCACCCGCCGGCGCAGGTCGTGCTCGTTCACGAGCGTCTCGCCCAGCGCGGGCGACGGTGGGACGCGTGAAAGCGTGGCCACGACCGCCAGTCTATTGCCGGCGCGGCGGGAGCCGGACCATCTCGAGCACGCCCCCCTCGACCACCGCCCCCACGCTGCCCCCCACGTGCAGCTCGGCCCGGCCGCCGCGCTGGTCCAGCTCGAGGATCTCGCCCACGCGGCTGCCGGCCTGGGGCACATAGGTGCCGGCCACCGCCTCGGCGAGGTGCACCACCACCATCCTCGCCAGCGCCGGCGGGAGCGCCCGCAGGCGCTCGGTCTCGATGCTCGCGCGGCCGTCGAGCTCGGCCGCCACGAGCCCCTCGAGCAGCTCGGTCTCCTCGCGCAGCAGCTCCGCGGTGCGGAGCACGTTCGACTCGGCCGCCGGATGCACGGAGCGCAGCGCCGGCAGGACCCCCTCCCGCACACGGGTGCGGGCGAAGCGCTCGTCGCTGTTGCTCTCGTCCTCGCGCCAGTCGAGGCCGCGCTCGCGGCAGTAGGCGGCGGTCTGCTCGCGGGTCACTCCCAGCAGGGGGCGCACGAGCAGGCCTTCCCGGCGGGCCATCCCCAGCAGCGCCCGCCGCCCCGGCGACGCTGCCAGCCGGTAGACGATCGTCTCGACCTGATCACTGGCCGTGTGTCCGGTGGCGAACCGCCCGCCGAGCTCGGCGGCCAGCCGCCCGGCCTCCCGGTAGCGCACGTCGCGCGCCCACGCCTGGAGGTTCCCGGAGGAGGGCGGCTGCTCCCCGGCGGCGGCCGCGCGCTGCCCGCCGGAAGCCGCCCGCTCCCCGCCGGCGGCCGCATGCACGTGCAGCTCCACGCCCAGCTCCGCGCACGCTCGCCGGCAGTGCTGCTCGTCCTCGGCGGCGGCCGCCCGCAGCCCGTAGTTGACGTGCAACGCGCCCACGCGCTCGGGTCCCAGCAGCGACACGGCGACGTCGAGCAGGCAGGTCGAGTCGCGACCTCCGGAGAACATTGCCAGCAGCGGCACATCCGGCGCGATCAGCCCCTCCTCGCGGACCCGGGCGCGCAGCTGCTCGACATCCATCGGGGCTACCGCCCGTCGCGAGCCACCGTGAACAGCTCGGTGGCGTCGGAGAAGCCCTTCAGGGCCACCTCCCCGATGCGGTGGAACTCGAGCCCGTCGGTGCCCATCGCGACATCCACGACCGGGCGCGTGGCGAGCACCTCGCCGCCGGCTGCGCGCGCCACCACCCGGGCGGCCTGGTTGACCTCGCGCCCGTAGTAGTCCCCGTCGCGGTAGAGCACCTCGCCGTAGTGGATCCCGATGCGCGGGGCGGGGTCACCCGGGTCGAGGTCCGACTGCAGCCGCACCGCCCAGCCGGCCAGCGCCGCGGGGTCGGTGCCGATCACCATCACCTCGTCGCCGAGCGTCTTGATCACGCGGGCGTCGGCCGGCAGGCTCTGGCCGGCCGCCTCCACGAACCGCTCGACCGTCCGCACGGCCTCCTCGTCGCCGCGCTCGACGGTCAGCCGCGCGTAGCCGGCGAGGTCGGCGAACGCGATCGCGACCCGCAGGCGTCCGTCCTGGCCGTCCCCGTCGCCCAGCTCGGCCTCGACGTGGCCGATCAGGTCCTGCTCGATGAAGTGGCTCAGCAGGCGGTCGTGGACGTACCCCAGCAGGGGCACCACGAACGGGATCAGCTCGCGGACCATGTCTTCCATCTCTTCGCCGATCTCCGCGCTGGGGACACCGGCTCGCATCAGCGGCTCGTGGACGTACAGGTGCACGAGCCGCACCTCGGCGTCGGCGATCTGGCCGAGCGCCTGGGCGTACACACGGGCGAGCTGCAGGAACGCCACGGGCGGGAGGCCGACGTCGAGCATCGTGGCCACGTAGCGCAGCATCTCGACGTCCTCGTCGTTCATCGGCTCGCCGACCAGCGAGGCCAGCCCGAGCGCCGTCAGGATCTGCTGGATCATCCCCACCTGCAGCCCGGTGGTGCGCGACACCTGGCGCATGCTGTAGCGCCCCTCGGTGCGGCGCAGGAGGTTCTCGATCGGCCCGATGGCGAGCTGCCCGGCGTCGCTGGCGTGCTTGATCTGGTCCAGCGAATGGCCGCGCGCGCGCAGCCTCGCGACGACCCTCACGTAGGCGGCCGCGGCGAGCGTCCAGCGCCCGTCGTAACCCGGGACGAGCCCCTTGCCGACCCAGCGCCTGACGGTCCCGGTGGAGACCCCGGCACCGGCCGCGACCTGCTCGAGCGTCAGCTCGCCCATGCCCGCGACGGGGTCGTCGGCGCTCAACGGTCCTCTGGGTAGGGATCAGGGCGTCCGATGTCCCCCATCTCGCTCCAGTCTAGAGTCGCGCCCCTGTCCGGTGGAAACCCCCTGCACCTGCGGCCGACCGCGCCCCTCAGCGAGCGGGTGCTGCTGCCCGGCGACCCCGGCCGGGCCCTGATGCTGGCCCAGGTGGTGCTCGAGGAGCCCCGCATGTTCAACCACCACCGCGGACTGTGGGGCTACACCGGAACCGCCTCCGACGGGGACCCGCTCACGATCCAGGCGACGGGCATGGGCGGCCCCTCCGCCGCGATCGTGCTGCAGGAGCTGATCGGGCTGGGGGCCCGCCGGGCGATCCGCGTGGGCACGTGCGGAGCCCTGGCTTCGGGACTGGAGCTGGGCTCACTGGTGATCGCGTGCGAGGCGATCTGTGCCGACGGGACCTCCCGCGCCCTCGGGGCCGGGGAGCGTGCCCGCGCCGACGAGCAGATCACGGCGGCGCTGCGGGGTGCGGCGCCCGCGGCCGAGGCGGGCAGCGTGCTCAGCGTGGACCTGTTCTACGACGCCGACCTCTCGCCCGCAGACGGAGCCCTGGCGATAGAGATGGAGGCGGCCGCGCTGTTTGCGGTGGGAGCCCGTGAGGGGGCGGCCGTCGGCTGCGTGCTGACGGTGTCGGATACCTTCGACGAGCACGGCGCCCGCCACCGGATCGACGACCACACCCTGCAGGAGAGCGCCGAAGCGATGGGCCGCGCCGCGGTCGCGGCGCTCACCGACGCCCGCTAGCGCGGGCGCTCAGCGTTTGCGGGCGCCGCCGCTCAGCGTTTGCGGGCGCCGCCGGACTTGGGCTGGGCGGCCCTGATCTTGCGTTGGGCGCCGGCGGCTTTCGGCCGGGCCGCGGCGGCTTTGCGTTTGGCGCCCGGGGCTTTCGCCGCACCGCCGCCGGGTTTGCTGCTGGCGGCTGCGCGTTCGGCATCCGGCGCTTTCGGTCCGGCGCCTGCCGCGGCGAGCGGCGCGGCGGCGGTGCCGGAGCTCGCCGGGCTCTGCTCCGCCTGCTGGATGCGATCGAGCAGCAGGTCGAGCTTGCCGAGCAGGCCGTCGAGCTGCTGCTCCACACGCTCGAGGCGGATCTCCAGTTCGGCGGGGCCGCGGCGCTCCGCCATGCGGGAGCTGTCCAGCCGCTCGACCCCATCCTCGATCCCCTCGAGGCGCTGGGACAGCGACCTGATGCGACGGGTCAGGCGTTCGATGTCGGCGGCGGAGGGAAGGTTGAGGGCGCCGAGCGCGACCTCCTGCGCCTGGGCGGCCTTCTCGCGGGCGTCGAAGGCCCTCCCGATCGCACCCGTGAACAGCGGGCTTTCGAGCAGTTCCGAGAGCGCCCTGCCGAGGCGCTCCTCGGCGTTGCCACCGAGACGGTCGCGCAGGCTCCTGATCGGACTGGCGATGTCGTCGTGGGGGGTGGGGTCTTCCATGCTCGTGACGCTGCGGGCGGACTGTGGCGAGAGCCTCTGCTCGCGCCGCATCGGTGTCCGCCGGCGGAAGGATACGGTGCATGCGTGGCCCCGCGGCTGTTCGTGTTCGTCCAGTTCGAGTTCCCGTGGGTGCTCGGGCTGGCCGCCGGGCGCTACCTGATGCGCTCCCGTGAGGGTGGAGAGCCGGAGCGGGTGGTCGTCGTCGAAGTCGACCGTGAGAGGGCACAGGACGGGGGAGCCGGGGAGACGAAGGTCATGGTGATCGACCCGGTTTCGCTGTCGGCCGAGCACCAGGCGCAGGCCTGGCTCGACGACCTGTTCAAAGACACGGGCCGCGCGGTCGGGGACGCGATCGCCGCCGTCAACCAGATCGTCTACCTGCACCGGCTGGCGGCCGCGGATCCCCACGTGCACGAGCTCACCGCGAACCAGGCGACGGCCGCGCGGGCCGGCTGGGGGGAGGGCGAGCAGCTGGCGGCCGGACACTGGGCCCATGCGCGCGAGCTGCCACTCGCGAGCGCGGTCAAGCGCCGTTTCCTGCGCCGGCGCTCCAGGCGCGAGCGCACAGAGGAGCTGACCCACGTGGAGCATCTGGCGGCGCTGCTGAGCGCCCGCGAGCTGCCGCTCGTGTGTGAGGAGCTGACCCTGCGAGCGCGGCTCGACCTCGACGCGGGGCGCACCGCGCACGCCGCGCTCGAGCTCCACCAGGCGCTGACCACGGCCGTCGCCGAGCTGCGCGGCGAGGGACGCCAGGACCTCGTGCTGAGGGTGGACGAGCTGGAGCAGCTGTCGGACGGTGTCCAGCGCGAGGCGCTGCGCGTGCTCGACGTCGCCGAGCACGGTCAGCCGCAGGACAACCGGGCGCCCGACGGCCCGGCGCCCGACGGCGAGGTGCTGTCCCACGCCCTCGGACGCCTGGAGGCGGCGCTGCGGGCTCATCAGCAGCGCGTCTAACCTGGACGGCGCGATGCAGCCCACGGCGACGGCGATCGGCACCTGGAGCGGGGGACGCTTCATGCACTTCGGGGAGCCGCTCGAGGAGGAGCGCCTGGTCGACCTGCTGAAGCCCGGACGGGGCATCGACACCGTGATCACGGCGGACGTGTACGGCGAGGGGGGCGCCGACCGGCTGCTCGGCAGGGCACTGGACGGGCTGCGCCGCGAGGACTACTGCCTTGTGGGTGCGGTGGGGCACGACTTCTACGAGGGCCGGCGTGACGGCCCGAAGGGCTTCCCGCGCTTCACCGACGCGAGCCTGCGTGGCCCGGGGCGCTACGGCGAGTACCTGAGGATGGCGACCGAGCGCAGCCTCGAACGTTGCGGGGTGGACCGCTTCGATGTGCTCCTGCTGCACAACCCCGACCGCATCGGATACTCCAGCGAGGCAGTGTGGGAGGGCATGCGGGCGCTGCGCGACGAGGGACTGGCGGACACCCTTGGGGTGGCGCCCGGGCCGGCCAACGGCTTCACGCTCGACGTGATCCTGTGCCTGGAGCGCTTCGCGGAACTGATCGACTGGGCGATGATCATCCTCGGGCCGATGGAGCCGTGGCCCGGTGAGCTGGTGCTCCCGGCCGCGCAGGCCGCAGGGGCGGGCGTGATCACGCGGGTCGTGGACTACGGCGGGCTGTTCCACGACGACGTGCTCCCGGGCCACGACTTCCCGGCCTACGACCACCGCCGCTTCCGGCCGCAGGGCTGGGTCGAGGAGGGCCGCCGCAGGCTCGAGCTGATGCGCCCGTACGCCGCCCGCCACGACCTCACGGCGCTTCAGCTGGCGTGCCTGTGGAATCTCTCCCAGACGGGGGTGCGGTGCGTGGTGCCGACGCTGATCCAGGAGAGCGGAGCGCGCGCGCGCCCGGTCGAGGACAAGCGCGCCGAGCTCGCCGCGGTCGCCGAGCTGGACGTGCGTGTCGAGCAGCAGGAGCTGGACGCGATCCGTGAGATCGGCGACAACGCCGGCTGCATGGCGCTGAAGGGCGCGAGCACCGAGCACGAGGGCCGCGAGCTGCCCGATCGCTGGGGCGTCGACGGGGAGCTCGAGGAGGTCGCCGCGCGCTGGGGGATCGATCCGGCCAGCGACCTCACGCGACACGAGTCGCTCCTCGCCGGGGGCTAGTCCCGGCGCACCGAGAAGGCCGCACCGGGATCCTTCGCCCGATGCTCGAGCAGGCCACCGACGAGCCGCCCCCGCCCCCGCAGCGGCTCGGAGAGGAAACCTCGCCCGAGCGCACCGGCGCGCTCGTGTGGGTGGCGCTGGCGGCGATCACGCTGCTGGCGGGCGCCCTGCGGCTGGTGGACCTCGGGGGCTCGCCCCTGAACCCCTTCTACGACGCCGCCGTGAGGAGCATGGCGCGCTCGTGGCACAACTTCTTCTTCGGGGCGCTGGAGCCGGGCGGGAGCGTGTCGATCGACAAGCCTCCAGTGGACCTGTGGCTGCAGGTCGCGAGCGTGAAGGCGCTGGGCTACTCGACGTCTCACCTGCTGCTGCCCGAGGCGCTGTTCGGGACGGCGGCCGTGCCGCTCCTGTTCCTCGCGGTGCGGCGTATCTGGAGCGTTCCGGCGGCGCTGGCCGCGGCGCTCGTGCTGGCGGTCGTGCCGATCGAGGTGATCACCTCGCGCAGCGACACGATGGATGGGGTGATGATGGCGCTGACCGTGCTCGCGCTGCTGTGCGTCGCGCAGGCGGTGCGCGGCGGCAGCACCCCCTGGCTGCTGGCGGGAGCGGCGACGCTGGGCCTGGCCTTCGACGTGAAGCTGACGGAGTCGCTGGTGGCGCTGCCGGGACTGGTGCTGTTCGCGGCGATGGCACTGCCCGGCTCGCGCCCGCGGCGGGCATGGCAGCTGCTGGCCTCGGCAGCCGTGTACCTGGTGGTGGCGCTGGCGTGGCTCACGGCGACGCTCGCCTTCCCCGCGTACGAGCGGCCCTTCGCGGTCGGCTCCACCAACGGCAGCGCCTGGAACGCGGCGCTGGTGTTCAACGGGGTCGACCGCCTCGAGGGCAAGCCAACGCCCGGACAGAGCACGAGCACCGCCGATCCTCCCGGGACGCCCCCGCCCTCCGCCTACTCCCGTCTCACCCAGGCCCAGCGTGAACAGCGGATCCCGATCCGGCCACCCTCGGCGGGGCGCCTGCTCGACCGGGCAGGGCCGATGTCGGGCGACAAACTCGGCCTGCTCATCCTGGCCGCTCTGCTGCTGGGCCTGCCGGCCCTCGCCTGCGAGGTGCTCGAACGGCGCCGCGCCGGAACTGCGGCCGAGCGCTCGGCTGGACGGGCCACGCCAGCCGCGAACGGATCGCCGGCCGCCGAGCGCACGCGCCTGTGGGGGCTTGCCGGGCTGGTCCTGTGGCTCGTGCTGGGGGCAGCTCTGTTCAGCCAGATGGCACACCTGCACCCCCGCTACACGGAGAGCATCACCCCTGCCGTCGCGGGGACGCTCGGAATCGGGCTCGCGTGGGCGTGCGCCCGCCGCAGCCCCGTGCGCCTGGGCGCGCTCGGCCTGTGCCTGCTCGTGGTGGTGGTCTACGTCGAGCGCCTGCTGTTCGGGACCCCGCCGGTGTGGTGGGTCGTGATCGTGTGCGCGCTCGCCGCCTTCGCGGTGGCGGCCTTCGCCGGAGGCCCGCGGACGCGGGTCTGGGCGCTCGGACTGGCGCTGGCGAGCCTCGTGGCCGTGCCGGCGTGGGCATCGGTGCGGGCGATCGAACGCCACACCACCGACACCAACCAGCTCGGCCTGCTGCCGCCGCGCCAGCTGGCGGCCCTGAGCAGCTACCTGCGCTCCCACCAGGGCGCCGCCCGCTACGAGGCTGCGTACGACGCGGCGACCAAGCTCGGTGCGCTCGTCGTCCACGACCAGCGACCGGTGGTGGTGCTCAACTCGATCAACTCCAAGGTGGTCACGCCGCTGGCGCGCCTGCAGGCGCTGGCGGCTGCCGGGGCGGTCCGCTACGCCGTGCTGTCGGCCCCCTGCTCGCCCCACTCGTCTCCCAGCAACCCCGACTGCTCGAAAGCCGCACGCTGGGTCGTGGCCCACGGCACGAACGTCACCGCGCAGGCCGGGCTCGGACACGGGCTGACGCTGTGGCGGTTGCCGGGCGCCTCCGCTCCGGCGCGTGGCAGCTAGGCGCGGTCGGCGTCGAAGGCGGGGTCAGCGGCGAGCGGCGCGAGCCCGAGCTCGTCCGCGAGCGCCGGCAGCACGACCTCAAGGTCGCCGTCGAGACGGACTGTCGCGACGTCATCCAGGGGCGTGAGGCCCTGCGTGACGATCGCGACGGCGCCACCGGCGCGGAGCGTGACGACCGGCAGCGACGCAACCGGGTGAACCTCCAGCGAGGAGCCGATGCACAGCAGCAGATCCGCTTCCTGACAGAGGTCATGTGCGCGCTCGAGCGCGGCGCGCGGGAGCATCTCCCCGAACAGCACCACGTCGGGACGCATCGGCGAGCCGCAACGCTCGCAGCGGGGGACCCCGTCCCCGGCCTCGAGCAGGCGCTCGCGGGCGACCTCCAGCGGGGCGGGGTGCGAGCACGCCGAGCACGAGCAGGTGGCGATCGAGCCGTGCACCTCGATCAGGTCTCCCGTGCCGGCCTTGCGGTGGAGCATGTCCACGTTCTGGGTGATCACCGCCCGCAGAAGGCCGGCCTGCTCCATCCGCACGAGCGCGCGGTGGGCCCCGTTCGGGCGCTTGCCCTCGAGCGTGGCGAAGCGCTGCCCGTAGAAGCCCCAGAAGGCGGCCGGGTCGCGTACGAACGCGTCGATGTGCGCCACCTCCATCGGGTCGACGTTCTCCCACCGGCCGGTCCCGGGGCTGCGGAAGTCGGGGATCCCCGAGGGGACCGAGATGCCGGCGCCGGTCAGCGCGACCACCGAGCGCGATCCGCTGACGAGCTCGGCGAGTCGCACGAGCTCCGGGCTATGGACGGCGGCGCTCATCGCTCGAGCCCGGCGTCCCTGGGGGCCTTGGTATGGGGCACCGCGGGATCGCCTATTTGCCCGTGAACGCCGGACGGCGTTTGCCGAGGAACGCCGAGATGCCCTCGCGCGCGTCGGTGCTCTGGAAGGCGGCCCCGAACGCTCCCTTCTCCGCCTCGATGCCCTCGTCGAGGTCGCCGGCACCCGAGACCTTCTTGATCTCCTCGACCGCCAGCGGGGCCTGACCGGCGAGCCGCCGCGCCCACGCGAGTGCGGTCTCGAGCAGTTCGTGGTCCTCCACGAGCCGGGTGACGAGCCCCAGCTCGAACGCTTCCTCGGCGAGGATCGGGTCCCCCACGAGGTTCATCTCGAGCGCCTTGCCGGCCCCCACCAGCCGCGGCAGGCGCTGGGTGCCGCCGAAGCCCGGCAGGATGCCTAGCTTGATCTCGGGCTGGCCGAACAATGCCGAGCGGGCGGCGATGCGCATGTCGCAGGCCATCGCCAGCTCGCACCCGCCGCCGAAGGCGAGCCCGTTGACCGCGGCGATCGTGACGACCCCGTCGGAGCCGAACTCGCGCAGCAGCGCGTGGCCCTCGTCGATCAGCTTGCGGCCGGCGTCCTCGTCCATGGTGGTGAACGACTTCACGTCCGCCCCGGCGCAGAACAGCATCGGGTTGGAGGAGGCGATCACCAGCGCCCGCACCCCGGCCGAACGGACGGACTCCCACACGCTGCGCAGGTCCTGGATCACCTGCGGGGACAGCGAGTTCATCTGGCCGTTGGCCAGCCACGCGATCGCGATCCCGTCCTCACGCGTCTCGAGCTTGACCGTCTCACCCGGCTGCTCGGCGTCGGGCTGCGGGTAGGGGTAGAAGCCCTGACCGCTCTTCTGGCCGAGACGCCCCTGGGCCACCAGCCGTCGCAGGATCGTGGGCGGCGAGAAACGCTCGCCGTGGCGCTCGCGGGCGTTCTCCATCCGCTCGAGCACCTCGTCGAGGCCTTCGACGTCGGCCTTCATGAACGGGGGCAGCAGGCCCCGTCGGGGGTCGAGCCCGGCCCCGGCCATCATCCCGAAGTCGATGTCGCGGTGGGTGGCGACGCCCTCCTCGAGCACCAGGCACGCCTCGAGGAAGGTCTTCAGCGACAGCAGCTCCACGAGCTCGTCGATGTCGGGCTCGTTGTCCCCGGGTAGGTTGGGCTGGCCCTGGGGGTCGTAGAAGCCGTCCCCTCCGGTCTTGGCCCCCAGTTTCCCGTCGGCGACCAGCTTCTGCATGCCCTTGGGCACGTAGAAGCGTTCCTCGCCGTAGGACTCAACGAGGTGCTCGGCGACGTGCAGGACGGTGTCGAGGCCGAGCAGGTTGACCAGGAAGTACGGCCCCATCGGCGTGACCTTGGCCGCCCCCACGCCTTCGTCGATCAGCTTGATCGAGAGGCCCTTCTGCTCCTGCTCGCGCCAGATCTCCGAGACGCCGGAGTTGAGCACCCGGTTGACCACGAAGCCGGGCACCTCGGCGCAGGTGATGGCCTGCTTGCGGATCGCCTGCGCGAAGGTCACGGCGGCCGCGACGGTCTCGGCGGAGGTCTCCTCGCCTTCCACGATCTCCACCAGCGGCATCACCGAGGCCGGGTAGAAGTAGTGGAAGCCCACGACCTTGTCCGGGCGCAGGGTGGCGTCGGCGATCTCGCTGATCGACAGCGAGGAGGTGTTGGAGGCGAGGATCGCGTGGCCGGGGGTGCTGGCGTCGAGCTCGGCGAACACCGCCTGCTTGATCGTCATTCGCTCCGGCACCGCCTCGACCACGAAGTCCACGTCGCCGAAGCCCTCGTAGGAGGTGGTCGGCTCGATGCGGGCGAGGATCTCGGCCACCTGCGCCTCGCCCTCCTCCGCGCTGAGACGGCCCTTCTCGACGAGTTTGGAGACCTGGCCGCTCGTCACGTTGCGGGCCTCGTCGATGCCGGCCTGCACGAGGCGCTCGTCGATGTCCTTGAGGATCACCGGTACGCCGGCGGCTGCGATCGTCTGGGCGATCTGCCCACCCATCGTCCCGGCGCCCACCACCGCGGCCTTGAACACGAACATGAGTTGCACGCCTCCTTGTCTACCTGGGTTGTCGCGGCGCCCGCCGCGCCCACTCCGGGCGCGGGCGGGTCGCGGCGGGAACTCTAGGCGGCGACGGTGGCCGGCTCCTCCACCCTGCGCGGGAGGAGGGTTTCGCGGGCGATCACCAGGCGCTGGATCTGGGAGGTGCCCTCGTAGAGCTGCATGATCTTCGCGTCGCGGAACAGCTTCTCGACCGGGTAGTCCTTGATGAAGCCGTACCCGCCGTAGATCTGGACGGCGTCGGTGGTGACTTTCATGGCGGCGTCCGCGGCGAAGCGCTTGGCGTGCGAGGACACGAGCGTGTTGCGTTCGCCCGAGTCCAGCATCGCGGCCGACTTCCAGGTCAGCAGACGGGCCGCCTCGATTTCGGTGGCCATGTCGGCGATCATGAACTGGACCGCCTGGTGCATCGCGATCGGGACGCCGAACTGGACGCGTTCACGGGCGTAGTCGGTGGCGAACTCGAACGCCGCCCTGGCGATCCCGGTGGCCATCGCGGCGACCCCGGGGCGGGTGCGGTCGAGGGTCATCATCGCGAGCTTGAAGCCCTTGTTCTCCTCGCCGAGGAGGTTCTCGGCGGGCACCTCGACGTCGTTGAAGGAGATCGTGGCGGTGTTGGAGGCACGCTGCCCGAGCTTGTCCTCCTTCTTGTCCACGATCACGCCCCAGTCGCGCTCCACCACGAACGCCGAGATGCCGCGGTGGCCGGCGTCCTTGTCGGTCTTGGCGTAGACGGTGTAGTAGTCGGCGAAGCCGCCGTTGGTGATGAAGCACTTGGAGCCGTTGAGCACGTACTTGTCGCCCTGGCGGACGGCCGTTGTGCGCATCCCGGAGACGTCGGAGCCGGCGTCTGGCTCGGTCAGGCAGAAGGAGGCGAGCTTGGGGGCTTCGGTGAGCATCCCCAGGTACTTGCGCTTGACCTCCTCGGAGCCGCCGATGTGGATCGGCGTGGTCGCAAGCCCGTTGCACCCGAGCGAGGTCTGGATCCCCGAGCACCCCCACGAGAGCTCCTCCTCGATCAGACAGCCGTCGAGGAAGCCGGCCCCCGCGCCCCCGTACTCCTCGGGGATGTGGGAGTTCATGAGCCCGAGCTCCCAGGCTTTCTCGATGATGTCCTGGGGCCAGGTGCCCTCGCGATCGTACTCCCAGGCGACCGGACGGATCTCCTTTACGGCGAAGTCGTGGGCCATCTCCCGGAGGCTCTTCTGCTCGTCGGTGAGCGTGAAATCGACCATTGCTGCGCAGTCTCCTAACGGGCAGTCCGCCCACAGTAGATTGACTGGTCAGTCAACCAGCCTTGGGGGAGGGTAGCGGAGCGGTCGGCTATCGGCAACAATCAGACGAGTGGACGGCATCGCGCCGGCGATCCCGCTCGGGCTCGCCGAGAACGGCTTCACATTCGTCGTGTTCGGGACGGTGGCCTTCTCGCTGCTCATGGGCGTGCTGTTCCTGGTGACGGGGGGCACCGACTCGCTGTACGACCAGATCGGCCAGGGCGGCATCTCGCGCGAAGAGGACTCATCGGCGGATAGCCAGGGGCTCGAGAACGCGTCCGCGAGAGCCGAGCAGGAGGAGGAGATCCGCCAGATGCTGGGCGCCCGCAACGAACGGCTGCTGCGGCGGGGCGAACCGGCGCTCGACGTCGACGCCGAGGTGGCCCGCCTGCTGGAAGCCTCGCCACAGCCCAAGAGCCGCGACGCGGCGCTCGTCGAGGAGGTGCGCCAGCTGGTGATCGCCCGCAACGAGCGACGGGCACGCCAGGGCCTGGAGGAGCTCGACGTGGACAGCGAGGTGGCGCGCACGCTGGAGGAGCTGGACCCGTGAAATCGACCCACCCACCCGGCCGCCCATCCGCTCGCCCGGCCGCCCCGCGGTCGGGTATAAACGCGCCATGACCAACGCTCGCCGCTTCGGGCTCGACGAGTTGACGCTGCGTCCGGGGACGTATTTCAACCCCCAGACGGAGATCATGATCGTCGTCGACGACTCGCCCGAGGTGGACCACGAGCTGTTCGACATGGACGAGTTCGACAGCGACGAGTGGGTGCTGATCGCCGAGGACATCCCGATCGACGAGAGCCGCCGCGACGATCTGGTGGAGCGCTTCCAGCGCACCCACCAGGATGCCGGCGGGATGGTCCCCAAGGACGAGGAGGAGGAGCCCGACCTCGACCTCGATCCCGACGAGGACGAGGGTCGTGAGCTCGACGAGGAAGAGGAAGAGGACGAACTCGACGGCGTGGAGCTCGAAGCGGAATAGCCGGGGCGGCTAGGAGGATCCGGCGCCGCCAGCCGGGACGAGCCCCGAGAAGCTCATCCTCAGCGAAACTGCGACGAGCGCGAACGTCCGCCGCACGCTAGGCGTGCTCAGCGACAGCCACAGCTCCACCTGGACGCGATCAGCAGCACGCTCGTGGAAAGCGCCGCCAGAGCGCAACTGGCGCGGGTCGCCCGGTTTCCGGTGGTCATGCTCTCACCCTCGAACCCGCGGGCGCGACCACTCCCGGCGCCGGCGCGGGCGGGCGAGCCTACCATGGCGCCCGTGCGCTCCAAGCTGATCGCCGGACTGCTGCTCGGGTCGCTTCTGATCGCCCTGGCGGCGCCTGGCCCCGCCGCCGCGAGCCGCGGGCCGACTGTGAGCGGCGCGCTGTCGGCGCTGCTGCACAGCTCGATGATCGAACCGACCGTCTACAGCCAGGACCTCGCCATCTACGTGGCGGCCAAAAAGGCGGTCGGCAACCTCCGGGGCACGCGCCGCTCCGAACTGCAGGCGGTGCTGACCAACACGCAGGCGCTCGCCGCCAGCGGGCAGCTGACCCCCTCCCGCCTGCCGATCGCGTTCCTGACGCTGGAACGCAACCGCCAGTGGTGGACGACCGAACCGCTGCTCGCACCCTCCGCTCGGGTGGCCTTCCCGGACAGCGAACTCGTGTGGGAGCACTACGCGGGCCAGGGGGTCCAGGTCCAATGGCTGGCGACCTTCGGCGAGGGCAACGGCTACTTCGCCAACCACGAAAACACCCGCCTGCACCAGCTCCTCTCGGAAGTGATCCCGCTGGCCAGCGCGCGTGCCGGAGGGATCGCGTGGGAGTACATGTTCAACTTCGACGGTGGCGTCCCGCCGTGGACCAGCGGGCTCTCGCAGGGCACCGCCATCCAGCTGCTCGCCCGCGCCTACTCGCGCTACCACGAACCCGCCCTCCTGACCGCGGCACAGCAGGCGCTGGGGATCTTCAACACGCCACCCCCGCAGGGCATACGGGTGACCGCGGCGAACGGGGCGGCGCTGTACGCGCAGTACTCGTTCGCCCCCTCCGACCGCATCCTCAACGGCTTCATCCAGTCGGTCGTCGGTCTCTACGACTACACCTCGATCACCAAGGACCCGCTCGGCCTGAGCCTCTTCGAAGCCGGCGACGCCGAGGCCCGCGCGCTCGTCCCCCGCTACGACACGGGGTTCTGGAGCATGTACGACCAGCACGGCGAATCGAACCTCAGCTACCACGAACTGCTGACCGAATTCCTGCAGCACCTGTGCGAACGCACGCGGAAGGGCCCCCCGCTGGGAACCCCCGCGCCGCTGACCGCCGACGGCATCTACTGCACCACCGCCCAGCGGTTCACCGCCGACCTCACGACCCCGCCGGTGCTCTCGCTGCTGTCCACGACGCTGCGCACGAGCACCCGCGCGGGCGTAAAGGTCTCGCTGTCTAAGACCTCCCGCGTGACGCTGACGGTCAAGCGCGGCTCGAAGGTCGTGTGGACGGTGACGGCGACAGTGCCGGGCGGCCATCCGCGGCTGCTGTGGCAGACGCCGAGGGCGCCCGGCAGCTACTCGGTGACGCTCACGGCCACCGACCTCGCGGGCAACACCGCCTCCGCCTCGGGCACGATCGCGCTGAAGCACTAGCCGAGCCCCGGCGGGCGGCGCCGAATATCATTGATCGGGCAATCGTCTCCTCCGATCAACAGCCACCGGCGCCCGCCTCCGTCGCAGACCTCGCCGCAGGGCTGCGCGAGGTCGGCTACCTCCCCGGCGAGTCGACCGCGCTCGTCGCCTACCTGGCGATCAAGCTCGGCAAGCCGGTGCTGGTGGAGGGTCCAGCGGGCGTGGGCAAGACGGAGCTCGCGAAGGCGCTCGCGGCGCACCTGCAGCGTGAGCTCGTGCGCCTGCAGTGCTACGAGGGCCTCGACGAGGCCAAGTCGCTGTACGAGTGGAACTACCGCAAGCAGCTGCTGCGCATCCAGACCGAGCAGGAGGGGGCCGGCTGGGACGCGGTGCAGGACGACATCTTCGGCGAGGAGTTCCTGCTCGCGCGGCCGCTGATGACGGCGATCACCTCCGAGCAGCCGGTCGTGCTGCTGATCGACGAGATCGACAAGACCGACCAGGAGTTCGAGGCGATGCTGCTCGAGATCCTCTCGGACTTCCAGATCTCGATTCCCGAGCTCGGGCGCCTGGAGTCGCGCACCCACCCGGTGGTCCTGCTGACCTCCAACAACTCCCGTGAGCTGACCGAGGCGCTCAAGCGGCGCTGCCTGTACCTGTGGCTCGACTACCCCACGCTCGAGCACGAGCTGGAAATCGTGCACCTGCACGCGCCGGGACTGTCGGAGTCCGTGGCGCGCAGGCTCGTGGAGGTGATCGGGATGGTGCGCGACCTCGATCTCAAGAAGCCGCCCTCGATCGCCGAGTCGATCGACTGGGCCCGGGCGCTGCTGCTGCTCGGCGCGCGCGAGATCGACGCCGACACCTTCAACGAGACGATGTCGGTGATCGTCAAGCACCGCACCGACATGGACGTGGTCGCAGAGCGGGTGGGCCTGAAGCTGCGCTCGCCCGCCGATGTCGCCTGAGCACGACGACGGGCTCCCGGCCCGCATCCTCGAGCTGGGCGAGGAGCTGCGCCGCGAAGGCGTGGCGATCGGCACCTCGGAGATCCTCGACGCGTTCGACGTCCTGGATCAGGTGAGCTGGACCTCGAAAGAGGACTTCCGCGAGGCGCTCGCCGCCACGCTCGCCAAGAGCCAGGAGGACCGGCGCGTGTTCGAGCTGGTGTTCGAGCGCTTCTTCTTCCGCACGGTGGAGGTGGCCGCCCAGCAGGAGGGCGTGAGCGAGGACGAGTACGTCGGGCTCGGGGAGCTCTCCGAAGAGGAGCTCGAGGCGCTGCGCGCGCAGATCGCGGCCGCCCTGCGCGACGGCTCCGAGGGCGCGATGCGCGACCTCGCCCGGCTCGCGATCGCCGCCCTCGCCCGCCGTCAGGAGGGCTCAGGGGTGATCGGCGTGGACGTCCAGCGGATCCGCCGGGCGTTGGGACTGCGTGCCGAGCCCCAGCCCGAGCTGCCGCCCGACGACCCCCGCCGCGACGGCCTCCCGCGCGATGCCCTGAGGCGCTTCGAGGCGCTCCTGCGGCGGGAGCTCGAACGCTCCCAGATCGAACGCACCGGCAACCTGCCGCCCTCGCGTCCGCTGGGGGAGCTCGACCGTGCGCTGCCGTCGGGCCCGCTCGCCGACCTCGCCGCGGTGCACAGGGTGGTGGCGCAGCTCCGCCGCCGCCTGGCCACGCAGGGGCTGCAGGCGCGCGGGCACCGCCGCCACGCCCACGTCGACGTGCGGCGCACGATGCGCGCCTCGCTGCAGACCGGGGGCGTTCCCGTGGAGCTGAAGTTCCGCCCCCGGCGACCCCGACGGCCCGAGATCTACGTCCTGTGCGACGTGTCCACGAGCGTCACCTCGGCGTCGGTGTTCTTCCTGTCGGTGCTGCACGCGCTGCACGACACGTTTCGCAAGATGCGCTCGTTCGTGTTCATCGAGCGGATCTCCGAGGTCACCGACATCTTCGAACGCGAGCGGAACTTCAAAGCCGTCAGCGAGCGCATCTCCAGCGACGCCGGTGTGGCCGACATCTCCGGCTACACCGACTACGGCCGCGTGTGGTCGGAGTTCCTCGAGTCGGTCGAGGACGACCTGCACCCGCGCGCCACCGTGATCGTGCTGGGCGACGCCCGCACCAACGGGCGCGATCCGCGGGCGGAGGTGTTCGCCCACATCGCGGCCCGCGCCGGGCGGACCTTCTGGCTGAACCCCGAGCCGCGCCTGTACTGGAACTACGGCGACTCGGTGATCGCCGCCTACGAGCAGTACTGCACCGCCTTCGAGTGCTGGACCACGGGTCAGCTGGAGGACTTCGTGCGCGCACTCACGCGTCCCGCGGCGGCGGCCGGGCGCTAGCACCCCGCCCCGCGCGGCGACCCCCGAGCGGTAGCATCGCGGTTGCACTGACGACACACCAGGGGTGCTGGCGGGTAGGCCGGCTGAGATGGCGCACGGGAGCTCCTCCCCCGGCGCCGACCCTTCGAACCTGTGGGGTAATGCCCGCGAAGGGAGCGACGTGACAACCGCAACCAGAATTCGCCCAGGGGCCGCGCCGGCGGCGGCCACTCCGAGCGATGCCCCGCGCCCGCGCGACGAGCTCGTGATCAGCGGCCTGCAGGTCACCTACGCCTCCGAGCGGGGAGCACCGGTGCGGGCGCTGGGGGAGGTTTCGCTGCAGGCGCACGCCGGCGAGCTGGTGGCCGTCGTGGGGCCCAGCGGGTGCGGGAAGACGACGCTGCTGGAAGTCGTGTGCGGTCTTCGGGCCCCCGACCGCGGCACCGTCGTCGGACCGGCGGCGGTGCTGATGCCGCAGCGCGATCTGCTGCTCCCGTGGCTGGACGCGCTCGAGAACGCCGCGCTCAGCCTGCGGCTCGCCGGACTGCGCCGCGCGGGCGCGCTGGCGGCGGCGCGCGAGCTGTTCTGCGAGCTCGGCCTGGACGGCTTCGAGCGGGCCTGCCCGCAGGAGCTCTCCGGCGGGATGCGCCAGCGGGTGGCGTTCGCGCGCACGCTGCTGTCGGGCAAGCGCCTGCTGTGCCTGGACGAGCCCTTCGGGGCGCTCGACGCAATCACCCGCAGCGAGATGCAGCAGTGGCTTGCCCGCAGCCTGCAGCGCGAGCCGCGCACGGTGCTGCTCGTGACCCACGACGTCGAGGAGGCGATCGTCCTGTGCGATCGCGTCGTGGTGCTCTCGCCCCGCCCGGGGCGGGTGCTCGCCGAGCTCGAGGTGCCCCTGCCCCGCCCCCGCCGTGCGGCCGACCCCGAGGTGGCGGCGCTGCGCGCCCGCGCGCTCGCGCGACTCGCCGGGGAGGGCCCATGAGGCGCACGCTGCGCCGCGTCGCGCCGGTCCTCCTGCTGGGGCTCGCCCTGCTCGGCGTGTGGGAGCTGTACTGCGACCTCGGCGGGGTCGAAGCCGTCGTGCTCCCGCCGCCCCACGCCGTCGCGAGCGCGCTGTGGGACAACGCCGGCCTGCTCTCCCACAACTTCGCCGTCACCGCCGAGGAGGTCGTGCTGGGGCTCGCGCTCGCGATCGCCGCCGGGCTTACGTTCGCGATCGCGATTCACCTCTCCCCCGTGCTGCGCCGCGCCTTCTACCCGCTGGCGGTCGGCTCGCAGGCGGTCCCGATTCCGGTGATCGGGGTGCTGCTCGTGTTCTGGTGGGGCTTCGGGATCTTCCCGAAGCTGGTCGTGATCGCCTTGATCTGTTTCTTCCCGGTGCTCGTCACGACGATCGACGGCCTCGCCTCGCTGGACCCCGAGCGGGCCAAGCTGCTGCGCACGCTGGACGCCTCACGCTGGCAGACGCTGCGCTTCGCCGAGCTCCCCGCCGCCGTCCCGGCCGCCCTCAGCGGCGCCCGCATCGCGCTGGCGGTGGGCGTGATCGGCGCCTTCATCGCCGAGACCAGCACGCCCACGACCGGCACCTACACGGGCCTCGGCCGCGAGATCGTGCTCGACGCGGGCGGCTTCCAGACGGCCCGTGCATATGCCGCCACGGCCTTGCTGTTCGCCTTCGCGATCGTGTGCTTCCAGAGCCTGGCGATGGCCGAACGCAGGCTCGCGCCCTGGCGGCGCCCGGCGCTCGCGGGGGCAACCAGGTGAGGCGCCGCCGGCCGGCGCGAGGCCCGGCGGCGCCGGGCCCGGCGGCGCGAGGCCCGGCGGCGCGAGGCCCGGCGGCACGGGGCCGGGCGGCGCGCGGAGCTGCGAGCCGCGTGCGCGCGCTCGTGGCGGCCTGCCTGGCGGCGGCCTGCGTGCTCGCGCTGGGGGCCTGCGGAGCCAAGCAGGACGCCCTCAGCGCACCGGGCACGAAGCCGTTCACGGTGATGCTCGACTGGTTTCCCAACGCCGACCACGCCGCCCTGTATGCGGCGCTGGCGCACGGGGAGTTTCGGGCGGTGGGCCTCGACGTCCACCTGGTGGCGCCATCCCAGACCGACGAACCGCTGAAGCTGCTGGCGGCGGGCAAGGTCGACATGGCGATCTCCTACGAGCCCGAGCTGCTGCTCGCGCGTGACCAGGGCCTGCCACTGGTGTCGGTCGGGGCGCTCGTGCAGCGGCCCCTGACCTCGATCATCGCGCTGCCCGCCGCGCACGTGAGCAGCGTGTCCGACCTGTCCGGCAAGACGGTGGGGACCGCCGGGATCCCCTACCAGGCATCGATGTTGAAGGCGGCCCTGCACGCCGCCCACCTCGGCTCGGGCGCGGCCAAGGAAGTCAACGTCGGCTTCAACCTGGTGCCGGCGATGCTGTCCGGGAAGGTCGACGCGACGCTCGGCGGGTACTGGAACTACGAGGCCATCCAGCTGGCCCTCAAGCAGCGCCGGCCGACGGTGATCCCGGTGGACAGGGCGGGCGTGCCCACGTACGACGAGCTGGTTCTGGTGGTGCGCGAACACGACGCCCGCGCGCGCGGACAGGACCTGCGCGCCTTCATGGAGGCGCTCAGCCGAGGCGCACGCGAGGTGCGCGCCAACCCGGCCGCCGCGGTGGCGCTGGTGCTGAAGGCGAACCCCTCGCTGTCGCCCAAGCTGCAGCTGGAATCGATCCGCCACACGCTCCCCGCGGCCGAGCCGCCGACGGGCAAGCCCTTCGGCTGGCAGGATCCCACCGCATGGGCACACTTCGCCGAGTGGATGTACGCGCAGCGTCTGACCAGCCACCCGCCGGGTGCCGAACTGCCGCCCTACACCAACGAGTTCCTCCCCGGGCAGGGGATCTGACGCCGTCGTGACGCGCATCGGCCTGCTGACCGGCGGCGGCGACTGCCCCGGGCTGAACGCCGTGATCCGGGCGGTCGTGCGCCGCGGGCTCGCCGGCGGGGGGCACACGTTCGTCGGCTTCCGCCACGGATGGGCCGGCGTGCTGCGCGACGACGCGGTCGAGCTCGACCTCCAGAGCACCGCGGGGATCCTCCCCCGCGGCGGCACGATCCTCGGCACCTCCCGCACGAACCCGTACGCCGACGGCGCCGACGGCACCGCCGCTGTGAGGCGCACGCTCGAGAACCGCGAGGTCGACGTGCTGATCCCGATCGGGGGCGAGGACACGCTCGGCGTGGCCCTGCACCTGCACGAGGACGGCGTCGCGATCGTGGGCGTGCCGAAGACGATCGACAACGACCTCGGGGGCACCGACGTCACCTTCGGCTTCCAGACAGCGGTCCAGATCGTGACCGACGCGGTCGACCGCCTGCACACCACCGCGGAGTCGCACGACCGCGTGATGGTGGTGGAGGTGATGGGAAGGCACGCGGGCTGGATCGCCACCCACGCGGGCATCGCCGGGGGAGCGGACGCGATCCTCGTGCCGGAGCGCCCGTTCGACATCGACGACGTCGTCGCCCACCTGCGCGCCCGCCACGCGCGCGGACGGAGCTTCTCGATCGTGGTGGTGGCGGAGGGAGCCACCCCGCTCGAGGGCACCCTCGAGATCCGCGAAGGCACCGCCACCGACGCCTTCGGCCACGCCCGCCTGGGCGGGATCGGGGTTGTGCTCGAGAAGGAGATCGAGAGCCGCACCGGTTACGAAACGCGGGTCACGATCCTCGGCCACGTGCAGCGCGGCGGCACACCGGTGGCCTATGACCGCGTGCTCGCCACGCGTTTCGGGGTGGCCGCCTTCGAGGCCGCGGCAGCGGGGCGCTCCGGCACGATGGTGGCGCTGTCGGGCACCGAGATCGTCGAGGTGCCCCTGCAGGAGGCGCTGCGCGAGCCGAAGCTGCTCGATCCGGGCCTGTACGAGACCGCCGAGCTGTTCTTCGGCTGAGCCCCGCTGCGGCTGAGCCCCGCTGCGGCTGAGGCCCGCTGCGGCTGAGCCCCGCCGCGGCTGAGGCCCGCCGCGGCTGAGGCCCGCCGCGCTGAGGCTGAGCGCCGGCTCGACCGCCGTCGAGCCCCGCTTCGTCGAGCCCCGCCGGGCTTCCGCTACTTGCGAGATTTTTCGCTATTTGCGGGATTAGCCTGAATGGGCCAGCGGGTAGCGCCTGTATCGTCACACAACACACAAACGACGCAACTTGGGGGGAGATTGCTCGGAACGTGAGTCTGCTGACGCGCAAGCTATTGGGCGTGGGCGCCGCCGTGGCGGTGCTGGGGGTGCTGATCGCGCTCTACATCAGCAGCTGGGCGACGAGCTTCCCCGCGTCGGTGAGCGCCACGCCCGCCGTCCGTCAGGGCGGCGCCAACCTCACGCTCGAGACGGTCGCGGCGATCGGCCCCAAGTACAGCCCCTCGCACCCCGACTGGGTCTCCTACCTCGTCAGGCGGGGCGGCAAGTGGGTCCGCAGCACGATCTTCTCGGTGCCAGCGCATTCGATCGTGCACGTGACCGTCTACCAGTACGACGGCGACAGCGGGCTGCGCAACCCCTTCCTGTCCCAGGTCCAGGGCACGATCGGCGACACCGAGACGGTCGACGGCAAGACCGTCAGGGGGATCGACCCTGAAGAAGCGTCCCACACGTTCGCCGTGCCCGAACTGGGCATTCTGGTGCCGCTGCCCGGGGTTCCCGAAGAAGCCAAGAACCAGTGCGAATTCGCGCCCTGTGAAGGCGCCGCGCACCGCACCATCACCTTCAGCTTCCGTACCGGCGGCAAAGGGCGATACCACTGGCAGTGCTTCGTGCCGTGTGCGGCCGGCTGGCTCAACGGGTTCGGCGGACCGATGCAGACGCTCGGCTACATGGACGGCTTCATCGACGTGACATAGGCGATGGGCGAGCCCAACCACCTCCGTCGTCTGACGCTCATCTGGCTGATCGCGACCCTGGTCGTAACGCCCCTGGTGGTGATCTTCGTCGGCCCGATCATGCCGCCGGGCAACGCCAGCGAACAGTCCGCGGGTCATGTCACGGACAACACCGTGCTGCTGGGGATGGCCACGCCCGTGCTGCTGCTGCTGCTGATCTACCTCGCTTACGCGGTGATCTTCTTCCGCCAGCCCCAGGGGGCGGTGCTGGAAGGCCCACAACTTCGCGGCGACACCCGCATCCAGACGGCGTGGATCGTCGTCACCTCGCTGATGGTGCTGGTGCTGGCCGTCTACGGCTCGGTGCGCCTGCTGGCCGACAACGGCGCCGGCTCGGGCAGCGGGCCGAGCCCCGTGGCGAAGCCGTCGGGGCCGAAGCTGCCCGTGCAGGTGATCGCCCAGCAGTGGGAGTTCACCTACCGGTACCCGACCTACGGCGGGGTGGAGACTCCCCACCTCGAGCTCCCCCGCGGGCAGATGGTCGAACTGCACGTCACCTCACTCGACGTGATCCACTCGTTCTGGGCGATCCAGCTCGGCGTGAAGGCCGACGCAAACCCGCAGGTCGACAACATCGCGTTCGTCAAGCCGACCGACCTCGGACGCTTCGAAGTGCGCTGCTCGGAGCTGTGCGGGATCTGGCACGGGCAGATGTTCGACTACGGCCACGTGGTCACCCCGGCGGCCTTCCAGCAGTGGATCCACCAGCAGCAGGTGATCTACGCGCCGGTGACCAAAGAGCTGCCGCCCTACAAAACCACCTACCTGCCCGAACCCACGAGGCGCGGCGAATGAGCGCGGCTGCGGCAACCCCGGCTCCCGTCGCGGTACGGCCGCCCCTATGGCGGCGGCTGATCGGCTTCAACCTGCTCACCGCGGTGGTGCTGGGCGTGGGCGGCTACTACCTCGGGTGGTTCGTAGGACATCAGATCTCGAGCCCCACCTTCGTCTACGAGGAAGCCACCAACGAGAACGACGTCGCCCTGCTGCTCGCGTACCTGTTCGGCGTCGCCGGCTTCCTGATCGGGATGGGCTTCGCCAACTACCCGGTCATGCGCCTGCTGGGGCGCCCCCCGTCGCTCCGCGAGAAGGAGGAGCAGGGGATCAGCCGCTACTTCGGGCTGTGCACCGACCACAAGGTGGTGGGCATGCAGTACCTCATCGGGATCGGCGTGTTCTTCTTCGTCGGCGGCCTCAACGCACTGCTGATCCGCACCGAGCTGCTGCACGACACGCCGACCTTCGTGGGGCCCAACCAGTACCTCTCACTGGTGGGGATGCACGGCTCGATGATGATGGGAATGCTGACCTCGGCGATCCTCGGACCGTTCGCCAACTACTTCGTGCCGATCCTGATCGGGGCCCGGCGGATGGCCTTCCCGAGGATCGAGTCGCTCACCTTCTGGCTGCTGATGGCGGCCGGGTTCATCCTCGTCTCGACGATCTTCTTCGGCGGCTTCCCGACGGGGTGGACGGGGTACGAGCCGCTCAACAACGAGGCTGTGATGGGGATGGACTCCTACATCATCTTCTTCGCGCTGGTGGGCGTGTCGATGGCGCTGCTCGGGCTGAACATGCTGGCGACGATCATCACCATGCGCGCGCCCGGGATGACGTGGTCGCGCCTGCCGATCTTCGTGTGGTCGGTGTTCGCGACCGCGATCCTGATGGTGCTGGCGGCGCCGGTGCTGATCGCGACGCTGACGATGGCGGCGCTCGACCGCACGATCGGGACGACCTTCTTCGTCGCCGGCGGCGGCGGCAGCTCCTACCTGTTCGAGAACCTGTTCTGGTTCTTCGGCCACCCCGAGGTGTACGTGCTGGCACTGCCGGGGTTCGGCATCGTGCTCGAGCTGCTGCCGGTGTTCACCCGTAAGCCCCTGTGGGGTTACCGGCTCGCCGTGTCCGGGATGCTCGGCGTCACCCTGCTGAGCTTCCTGGTGTGGCAGCACCACCTGTTCGTGAGCGGCATAAACGCCGACCTGCGCCCGTTCTACATGCTCTCCACGGAGATCATCTCGATCCCCACCGGCTTCATCTTCCTGTGCGTGATCGGAACGCTCTGGAGGGGGCGTGCGACGTTCGCCGTGCCGATGCTGTTCTGCCTCGCATGGGGCTTCAACTTCCTGATCGGGGGCGTCTCGGGCGTGTTCCTGTCGGACACGCCGAGCGATACCGACACGCACGGCAGCTTCTTCGTGATGGCGCACTTCCATTACACGATCATGGGCGGGCTCGTGTTCACCTTCTTCGCGGCGATCTACTACTGGATCCCGAAGATGACCGGCCTGCGCCTCAACGAACGCCTGGGCAAGTGGCACTTCTGGTCGATGTTCATCTCCTTCAACTCGACGTTCCTGCCGCTGTTCGCGCTGGGGATGAAAGGGATGCCGCGGCGCGTGAGCTCGTACGCCCCGGACCTGCACGGGCTCAACGTGTGGGTCTCGATCTCGGCCTTCGTGCTGGGCTTCTCGATGTTGATCTTCCTGTTCAACGTCGTCTACTCGCTGATCTTCGTGCGCCAGCGTGCCGAGAGGAACCCGTGGCACTCGAAGTCGATCGAGTGGCAGCTCCCGAGTCCTGTGCCGGTCAACGACTTCGAGCAGATCCCGACCTTCGACAACGACCCGTACCCGTACGGGTCGCCCTCGCCGCCCCACATCGGCGACACGGCGCCGGCGCCGGCGGGCGGCTAGATGGCTTCCTACCCCGAGCCCCTGCCCCCGCAGACGATCACGCCGCCGGTGGCGCCAGGCGTGGAGATCCCACCCGAGCCGCCCGAGGTCGGCGCGCGCACGCTGTACGTCGCCAGCCGCCTGCTGGCCGGCGCGTCGGCGTTCTTCTTCCTCGCGTTCGTGTTCGCCTACGTGTACCTCCGCGCCCTCGACCAGGATCACATGTGGCGCCCCGCACACGTGAACCCCGACCAGGCCTTCGGGGCGGCAATCGCGGCGTGCGCGGTGTTGAGCGCGCTGGCGGCATGGCTCGCCTCGCGCCGGCTGGGAGGCGAATCGCGCGACTGGGTGGGTCCCGCGGGCGCGGCGCTCGTGCTCGGGCTGGCGGTGGTGGTGCTGCAGTGCGTCGCCTACACCTCCCAGGGCTTCGGACCCACCAACGGCGCGTACGCGAGCGTGTTCTGCGCGTGGACGGCCCTGTACGCGGTCGCCGTGCTCGTGACGATGTACTGGCTCGAGACACACGTCGCCACCGGGCTGCGGGCGCGGCGCTCGAGGGGCACCCATCCGGACATCGCCGACCCTGACCGGCTGATCGAGCCGGGCCTGGCGGCATGCGCCTTCTACTGGACGTTCCTGGCGGGCATCGGCGTGCTCACCTGGGTGATCCTGTACCTGGTCTAGTGCTGGCGGCCGCAACCAGACCAGGCCTCGGGAGCTGGTCGCTGGATCCGGTCGTGATCGTGCTGATCGCGGTCGCGGCGTTCTACCGCCTGGGCAACCAGCGCACCGCCTACGCGGCCCTCCGGGCGGGCGCGCGGCGTTGGCGTGCGGCGTGCTTCTACGGCGCCCTCGTCGTGCTCGCGCTGGCGCTCGACTCACCCCTGGAGGCCTACAGCGAACGCCTCTTCTGGGTCCACATGGTCCAGCACGTGCTGCTGATCACCGTGGTCGCGCCGCTGATCGTGCTGGCGCGGCCCTGGACCCCGCTGTGGCGCTCGCTGCCGCTCGACGCGCGCCGCTCGCTGGCCCGCGCCCCGTCGCGCTCGGCGGTGCTCGGCGGCGTGTGGGCATTCGGCCGCTGGCTCGGGCGGCCGGCGCCGGCCTTCGTGTTCTTCACGATCGTGCTGTTGGGGTGGCACGTGCCCGCGCTGTTCGACGCGACGCTGCGGTCGCTGCCCCTGCATGCGCTCGAGCACCTCCTGTTCGTGTTCTCGGCCGTGCTGCTGTTCAAGCAGGTGATCGACTCACGGCCCCTCCACGCCCGCCTCGGAGAGGTGCAGCGGGTGCTGTACGTGACGGCCGCGATGCTCGTCACCTGGGCGCTCGCGGTCGCGCTCGCGATCGTGCCGCACCCGCTGTACGGGTACTACGCCCACGAGGTGAGCCGGCCCGGGGGCATCTCCGCGCTCACCGACCAGCAGATCGCGGCGGGGATCATGTGGGTGCCGGGCTCGGTCACCTTCATGGTCATCATCTTCGTGTACATCCACCGCTGGCTCGCGCCCTCACAGCACGAGCCGGCGGGGCTCGTGGCCGCGACGCGCGCGCCGCGGCTCACGGGCAACCAATTCAGAGGGAGCGCACAGCCTTGATCCTCGCCTCCGACTTCCTGGCCGGCTCGATCCTGTCGCTTGTGCTGCCGGTGTGCGTCCTGCTCGGCGTGGGCGTGTGGTACGTCCTGCTGTGGCGTCGCGGCGCCGGCCGCGGCTGAGCGGCGCTGACGTATACGGGGAGCAGCGCGCTCGCGGCCCGGTGAGGCCGCAGGTGTGCCGCGCGCGTCATCACGTACACGAGTGCCGCGATCAGCGCGAGGTCCAGTACGACGATCAGTGCAACTACGAGTGAAATTGACATGCGGGGATCGTCTCCTTCACGTCTCAAGGCGCCATGCAGACATCGTCAGACAGCGCTCAGGGTTCGCTTGGAGAACCCTGAGAGCGGGTGGTGCGCCCCGGGGAACTACCCACCCGACCCGCGGCTACGGCATCTGCCCTCGGGGATGACCGGGCCGGACTCCACCCGGCCGGCGCGCCGTGGCGCCGCCAACGCGCGCCGGGCGCGGGACTACACCGGCCAGTACGGTCGTGCCGCGGCGATTGCGCGTGTCACGAGCTCCTGCTCCTCGGTGTCCAGCGCGGGTGCCGCCCGCGGCTCGTGCCCGCCGGCGAGGGCCGGCAGCGTGGCGAGCACGCACTCCGCCAGCACGGGCACGTTGTAGCCGCCCTCGAGCACCACCCCCACCCCCACGCCCAGCGCCCGTCCGAGCTCCCGCACGCGTGCGGCCATCTCGACGAACGAGCCGGTCGTCAGGAGGCAATGGGCCAGGGGGTCGCGCTCGTGTGCGTCGAACCCCGCCGATACGAGGATCAGCTGCGGCTCGTAGGCCGCCGCGATCGGCAGCACCACCCGGTCGAGCAGCCCCAGCCACAGCGCCTCCCCGGAGCCGGGCGGGACGGGCAGGTTGATCGTGTAGCCCTCCCCCGGTCCATGTCCCCGCTCCTGCAGGCGTCCGCTCCCGGGATACAGCGGCCACTGGTGGATGCTGGCGAACAGCACATCGCGGCGAGCGTCGAAGATCTCGGCCGTGCCGTTGCCGTGATGGACGTCCCAGTCGAGCACGAACACGCGGCCCAGACCGTGCTCGGCCAGCGCCCCGGCGGCCGCCACGGCGACGTTGTTGAACAGACAGAAGCCCATCGCGCGGGCATGCTCGGCGTGGTGGCCGGCCGGGCGCACGGCGCAGAAACCCGTGTCGGCTTCGCCCGCGAGCAGCGCTCCGGCAAGCGCCAGACCGGCGCCCGCGGCGTGCCCGGCGGCGCGGAACGATGCCTCGACGGCGAACGTGTCCGGATCGATCGCCCCGCCCCCGCGCGCACACAGCTCGCGGACGGCACGCACATGCTCGGCTGAGTGGGCCAGCTCGAGCTGCGCCTCGCTCGCTGCCGGCGCGGTGCGCCGCTCCCAGCCGAGCCAGTCGTGCTCGGCGAGCGCCTCTTCGACCGTCGCCAGCCGCCGGGGCGTGTCCGGATGCCCGGGTGAGAGCGCGCCCGGGTCGTGCTCGAGGCACGCGGGGTGGCCATACAGCAGGCCCTTCATCGCGGCCACCGCCGGGCGATCTCCCCGCCGCCGTGACCTGCACCGGCACCGGGCGGTCGATCGTGCTTCACTGGCGCAGGATATGGCCCAGGCGGCACGCACGATGCGCGCGATGGTCTTCGAGCAGGTCGGCCGGCCGCTGGCCGAGCGCGAGCTGCCCGTCCCGGAGCCGGGCCCGGGACAGCTGCTGCTGAAGGTGAGGGCGTGCGGGGTGTGTCGCACCGACCTGCACCTGCTCGACGGCGAGGTCGACGTCCCCCGCCCACCACGCGTGCTCGGCCACCAGATCGTCGCCGACGTCCTCGGCGCCGGCGAGGACGTGGTGCTGCCGGGAACGCGGGGACGGCGCGTCGGGGTGCCGTGGCTGGGATGGACCGACGGCACCTGCGAGTACTGCACGAGCGGACGCGAGAACCTGTGCCTGCAGGGGCAGTTCACCGGGCGCGACATCGACGGTGGCTACGCCGAGTACGCGGTGGCCGACGCCCGCTACTGCTTCGAGCTGCCCGGCGAGCACCCCGACGAGCAGCTCGCGCCGCTGCTGTGCGCGGGGCTGATCGGCTACCGGGCGCTGAGGATGTGCGGCGAGGTCCGCCGCCTGGGGCTGTACGGCTTCGGCGCCTCGGCCCACATCATCGCCCAGGTGGCGCGCTGGCAGGGTCGCGAGGTGTATGCGTTCACGCGCGCGGGCGACACCGCCACGCAGGACTTCGCCCGCCAGCTCGGGGCCGTGTGGGCGGGCGCCTCCGAGGAGCCCCCACCCGAGCCCCTCGAAGCGGCGATCATCTTCGCCCCCGTCGGCGGCCTCGTTCCACTCGCGCTGAAGGCGCTGGCGCGCGGAGGCACCGTCGTCTGCGCGGGCATCCACATGAGCGACATCCCGTCGTTCCCCTACGAGCTGCTGTGGGAGGAGAGATCGCTGCGGTCGGTCGCCAACCTCACCCGCCGCGACGGCCAGGAGATGCTCGCGATCGCACCACAGGCGGATGTGCGCACGCACGTGACCACGTACCCGCTGGAGCGCGCCGGCAACGCGCTCGAGGACCTCCGCGCGGGCGCCTTCACCGGGGCGGCCGTGATCCTGCCGTAGTGAGCCGCGCCCGGGTGGGCGTGGCCGCGCCACGCACACCGGAGTCGTGCGCAGGCCGGAAGCCCGGCAGCAGCAGCTCCAGGCGCGCGCCGCCCTCCGGCGAGGAGGCGGCCGACACCGTGCCACCGTGGGCCTCGGCGATCGCCCGCACGATCGCGAGCCCCAGCCCCGTGCCCCCGGAGGCGCGGTCGCGCGCGGCGTCGGTGCGGTGGAAGCGGTTGAACACGCGCTCGCGCTCGGCCGGCGGGATCCCGGGGCCGTCGTCGTCGACCAGGAAGCGGATCCTTCCCCGGCCCTCGACACGCACCTCGAGCCGCACCAGCCCCGAGTCGGGGGCCGTATGGTTGATGGCGTTGCCGATCAGGTTGCGCAGCGCCTGGGCGAGCCGGTCGCGGTCCGCGAGCAGCGCCCCGGCGGGGAGCCCGCCGAGCTCGAAGCGCCTGTCGGCCAGCAGCGTCATGCCGTCCCACAGCTTCCGCACGTAGCCGGCGAGCTCGATCTGCTCCGGGCGCAGGAACTGCTCGGAGTGGTCGCTGCGGGCGAGGAGCAGCAGGTCGTCGACGAGGCGGCTCACGCGGGCAACCTCGGACTGCACGAGCGCCTCCACGCGCCGCACCTCGCTCGCCGAGGGGTGCTCCTGGGCGGCCAGCACTTCGAGCTGCCCGCGGATCACGGTCAGCGGCGTGCGCAGCTCGTGCGAGGCGTCTGCGATGAACTCGCGCTGCCCGGCGAACGCCTCGGTGAGACGGTCGAGCATGTGGTTGAAGGCGTCGCTGAGGACCCGGATCTCGCTCGCCTCGCCCTCGCGATGCTCGATCCGGGGATGCAGGTCCCCGGCATCCACGCGGGCGGCCACGCCGGCCATCCCGCGCAGCGGCGACGAAACACGTGCGCCGACGAAGTAGGAGGCGATCAGCGCTGCCGCCAGCGCGAGCAGGCCCGCCAGCACGAATGCCCGCGCGACGCTGTGCTGGGCGCGCGAGACGGCGGTCAGCGCCTCGCCGGCCCCGACGGTGGCGGTAAGGCCGTTGGGCAGCCGTACCGGGATCTTCAGCACCCGCAGTTCGCCGTTGTCCGGCGCGGGAAGCGTCGTGTAGCGCTGGGGAGCCCGCGCAAGCCCCAGGGCGAGGCTGTTCTCTGCCCGCTGGGCCGGGGCCGACTCGCCGTCGTCGGGCGCCTGCGCGCTGACGAGCTCGGGGCTGTTGGAGACCGTCGGCTGGCCCGGCATCGCCACGAACAGGAGCCTCGAGCTGGCGTTGAACGACTGCGTCTGCAGGTAGTCCCTGGCGGCCCTGGCAAGCTCGGCGCTGGACCCCGGTCGCGCGGCGTGCAGGTTCTGCGCGGCCTCCGCGGCGTCGGCGGACAGCTCCCGGTCGATCTGCTGGCGCGCGTTGGTCCCGGTGCCCCTGTACACCGCCACGAAGGCGATCCCGAGGCACAGCGCCATCACAAGCGTGAACGAGGCGGCCAGCCGCCAGCGCAGCCCTCGTGGCACCAGCCGTCGGGCGAGTGTGCGCATCGCGGCCCGCCTCAGCCGGCGCCGCCGAGGCGGTAGCCCACCGAGCGCACGGTCGTGATCGGGGCGGGAGCGCCGGGGCGACCGAGCTTGCGCCGCAGGTATCCGACATACACGTCGACGACGTTCGTGCCGGGGTCGTGCTGGTAGCCCCACACGCTGGCGAGCACCTGCTCGCGCGTCACTATCTGGCCCTGGTTGCGGCACAGGAAAACGAGCAGTTCGAACTCCGTCGTCGACAGCGCCACCTCGGTACCCCCGCGCGTGACCTTCCGCGTCAGCAGGTCGATCTCGATGTCACCCACCTCGAGCGTGCTCGCGGACGCATGGGCGAGCGCCCGCAGCTGCGCACGCAGCCGTGCGACGAGCTCGGCCATCGAGAACGGCTTGGTGAGGTAGTCGACGGCGCCGGCTTCGAGCCCGTGGATTCGATCCTCGGTCTCCCCCAGCGCGGTCAACACGATCACGGGCATCGCCGGCCAGGATCTCTGCAGCCCCTCGAGCACCTCCAGGCCACTGCGCCCCGGAAGCATCAGGTCGAGCACCACGGCGTCGAAACGCCCGCTCAGCGCGAGCCGCTCGCCCTCGATCCCGTCGAGGGCCGCCCCCACGCGAAAGCCCTCCGCCTCGAGCCCGCGGCGCACGAAATCGACGATCCCCGGCTCGTCCTCGATCAGCAACACGGTCGCCGAATCGGCCGCGCGCTCGCCCTGCTCGCGCGAATCTTCCCCCGCGTCGGCGCGGGACTCCGCGGTCGTTCGCATGCTCGCCCACAAAGGATAGGGCGCCGGTCCAGCCTGTCAGCAGATTCCGAGAGACTTCTCACACGGCGGTTAGGGTCCGCTTAATGCGCGTTCGCACACTCGCTTCATGGCTGAGACGCATGCCCCGAGCGTCCCACGCGTCCCCGGCGCCGAGGTGCACGCTCCAAGCGAGCGCTGGCTTGGCGGAGGGACCGGCGGCAACGAGCGCCTGACGAACGTCACCGGCGCGCTTCTGATCGTGCTGCTGGCGGTGCTCGGCGTGACGATCATCAGCATCCACCCGCTGCTGTGGGTGCACCTGTTCGTCGGGATGGCCCTGATCGCACCGGTGGCGCTGAAGATGGCGAGCACCGGCTACCGCTTCACCCGCTACTACACCCACGACCCCGCCTATCGCCGCAATGGGCCCCCTGCGACGGCGCTGCGGGTCCTCGCGCCCCTGGTGGTGTTGACCACCGTGATCGTGTTCGCCAGCGGCGTGGCCCTGCTGTTCGCCGGCCCCTCGTCGCGGTCGACGCTTCTGCCCTTCCACAAGGTGACCTTCTTCGTGTGGCTCGCCGTCACCGGCGTGCACGTGCTCGCCCATCTCCCCGCCCTGCCGGGCGCGCTTCGCGGCGACCTCTCGCCGGCCGTCGCCACCCGGCCGGCGCTGCCGGGCCGCGACGGCCGCTGGCTCGCGCTCGCAGGGGCGCTCGTGCTCGGCCTCGTGCTGGCGATCTTCACGATCCCCGAGTTCGGCCCCTGGATGCACGCGCACTTCCCCCACGATTGAGAGGACCTCCCCCGATGCGCAACCACACCACCCATACACGTGACGCCTCGCTTCGCAGGCTGAGCCGCATCAACCGCTGGCTGATCGCGGGCAGCATCGTCCTCACCGGGGTCCTCGCCGACGTGGCCGCCAACGCCTTTCACGGCAAGAGCAAGGCGAGCTCCTCGAGCTCCGGCACCAAGCGCACCTCGACGAGCAAGAGCTCGGAATCCGGCACGCTGACCAAACCGGAACAGTCCCCGGAAGCGTCAACGGGCTCGAGCGGCGACGATTCCTCCAGCGGCGAATCCTCGAGCAGCGAATCCAGCGGCAGCGAATCCTCCGGGAGCGAATCCGGCAGCGCCGAATCCACGGAATCCACGGAATCCACGGAATCCTCGGGCAGCAGCTCCGAAGAATCCTCCGGCGTGGTCACGTCGGGAGGGTCATGACAACGCTGCTGACCGATCGGCCGGAGCTCTCGGCGGCGCCCGTCGGCCTGCGCTGGAAGGCGCTCGGCACGACGGTGGTGCTGCGCGTGCGCGAGCCCGACGCGCTGCGGCGCGCCGAGTCGGCCGTGCGGCGCGAGCTCGACGCGATCGACCGCGCCTGCAGCCGCTTCCGCGAGGACTCCGAGCTGGTGGCTGTCAACCGTCGTGCCGGCTCCTCCACGCGGGTGAGCCCGCTGCTGCGCGAGGCGCTGCGCGAGGCGCTGCGCGGCGCCGCGCTCACCGACGGCGACGTCGACCCGACGATCGGACGGGCGCTCGTGCTCGCCGGCTACGACCGCGACTTCGAGCTGCTCGAGCGCACCTCGGCGGACAGCGCCGGGGCCGGAGCAGGCGCCACCCCGCCGGTCCCGCGCGTGCGGGTGCGCTCCTGCCCCGGCTGGCAGGCCGTGAAGCTCGTCTCCCGGACGGGCAGCGTGCACCTTCCGGCGGGCGTGGCTCTGGACCTCGGGTCCAGCGCCAAAGCGTGGGCGGCCGACCGTGCCGCCACGGCCGCCGCCCGGGACTGCGCGTGCGGAGTGCTGGTCGGCATCGGCGGCGACATCGCCGCCGCAGGAGACCCGCCCCCCGGCGGGTGGGAGATCCATGTCACCGACGACCACCGCAGCGACCTGTCGGCTCCCGGCCAGACGATCACGATCCGCTCGGGCGGGCTGGCGACGTCCAGCACCGCCGTGCGCCGCTGGCAGCACGACGGCCGCGCGATGCACCACATCATCGACCCCGCCACCGGCGAGCCCGTCAGCAACACCTGGCGGACGGTCAGCGTGGCCGCCGGCAGCTGCGCCGACGCCAACATCGCCGCCACGGCGGCGCTCGTGCGCGCGGGCGCCGCCACCGCCTGGCTGGAGCGGCTCGGCCTGCCCGCCCGCCTGGTCGCCCCGGACGGGTCCGTCACGAGGGTTGCGGGGTGGCCGCGGTGAGCTCCTCGGTGGCCGCCCTCGGCGCCCCGCTCGCCGCCGCCGGTCCCTCGGTGCTCTGGTACCTGACCCGCGCCACCGGCGCCGTCTCGCTGGTGCTGCTGACGGGCGCGCTGGTGCTCGGCGTGGCCGACGTACGGCGCCTGAGCACCGCGAACTGGCCGCGTTTCATGATCGACTCCCTGCACCGCAGCGTGTCGCTGCTGGCAATCGTGTTCCTGGGCGTGCACATCCTCACGTCGGTGCTCGACAGCTTCACCTCGATCTCCCTCGTCAACGCCGTCGTGCCCTTCACCGGCTCCTACCGGCCGCTGTGGCTGGGCCTCGGCGCCGTCGCCTTCGACCTGATGCTGGCCGTCATCATCACGAGCCTGCTGCGGGGCCGGATCGGCTACACCGGCTGGCGCGCGGTCCACTGGCTGGCGTACGCGAGCTGGCCGCTGGCCCTCGTCCACGGACTCGGCACGGGCAGCGACGTCAACAGCGGCTGGCTGCTGGTGCTCAGCGTGGTGTGCGGGCTGGCGGTCGCCGCCGCCGTGCTCAGCCGCGTGCTCAGCGGCTGGCCCGCCGGAGCCACGGGCCGCCGGGTGGGCCTTGCCGCCACCGCCGCCTTCGCGATCTTCCTGCTGGCGTGGCTGCCGATGGGGCCGCTCGGCTCCGAATGGGCCCGCCGCTCAGGCACCCCGAGCTCGCTGCTGAGCCACACCAGCACGACCTCCAAGGGGACCACCCGGTGAGCCCCCCGGCGCCCACCGCCGAGCTGCACCCGGCCGCGCCCGACGGCGACTCGCCCGCGCCCGCACAGCTCCCCCGGCTGCTCGCCGGGGTCCGCGACGAACGCGCCCTCACGCTGGACGAGCACTCCGCCCTGCACGGCGAGCTCCCCGCGGTCGGCGGCGGAGGCCGCTCCCGCTCGCGCACGAAGGCCCGGCGGCTGATCGAGGAGGTCGAGGCCGCCGGCCTCTGCGGCTGCGGAGGCGGCGGCTTTCCGACGGCCACCAAGATGCGCTCGGTGGCAGGCGCCCGCGGGCGAGCGATCGTGGTCGTCAACGCGATCGAGGCGGAGCCCCCCAGCTTCAAGGACCGCACGCTGCTCGAGCTCGCGCCCCACCTCGTTCTCGACGGCGCCGTACTCGCCGCCGAAGCGCTCCGCGCCGACGAGGTGGTGGTGGCGATCGGCGAGCACGCCGGCGGATCGGCCGCCAGCACGTACGCCGCGATCCAGGAACGCTCCCGCGCCGCCCAGGGGCGCGTCACGCTCACGCTCGCGAGCGTCGGGGGCGGCTATGTCGCGGGTCAGGAGTCGGCTCTCATCAGCGGCCTGGAAGGTCGCGAGGCGCTCCCCACGTTCACGCCCCCGCTGCCGTTCGAACGCGGGCTGCGGCGCCGTCCCACGCTCGTCAACAACGCCGAGACTCTCGCCCACCTCGCGCTGATCGCCCGCCACGGCGCGGGCTGGTTCCGCCGCCTGGGCACGGACGCACACCCGGGGTCGGCGCTGGTCACGCTCAGCGGCCCGGTCGCCTATCCGGGCGTGTACGAGATCGAGGCGGGCGCCCCCCTACCCACGCTGATCGACGCCGCCGGCGGCACCACCGCCGGTGTGCGCGGAGTGCTCACCGGCGGATACGCCGGCACCTGGGCGCCGTCCACGGCGATCGACGAGCTGGCGCTGTCGCGCGAGCGGCTCAAGGCCGCGGGCTCGAGCTTCGGCGCGGGCATCGTGCTGCTGCTGTCGGCCGAGACCTGCCCGGTGGCCGAGACGACACGCCTGGCGCGGTGGCTGGCCGGAGAGAGCGCGCGCCAATGCGGCCCCTGCATCCACGGCCTCGACGCGATCGCCGGGGCCGTGGAGGCGATCGCAGCCGGCGCCCGCGAGCAGCCCTCCGAGCAGCGCCTGCGCACGCTCGCGTCGCTCACCGCCGGGCGCGGCGCGTGCGCCCACCCCGACGGTGCGGTGCGCGTGATCGCCAGTGCTCTGCGGGCCTTCGCCCCCGAGTTCGAGGATCACCGCCGCTCGGGCCCGTGCGAGCGCTGCCGCAGCGCGAGCGAGCTGCCGCTGCCGCACCGCGGCGGGCGCCGCGGGGGAGACCGGCCGTGAGCCACCACGTGCGCGTCAACCCGATCGCCTGCGAGGCCCACGGCATCTGCGCCGAGCTGCTCCCCGAGCGGATCACGCTCGACGAGTGGGGCTACCCGATCGTCGACGGGCGCCCACTCCACGGCGAACAGCTCGAGCACGCCCGCCGCGCCGCGCGCGCGTGCCCCACGCTCGCCCTGATCCTGCAGCGCGAGCGCAGCCGCACGCCCGCGTCCTAGCCCATCACGTGGGCCGCCGCCAGGCCCGCCCACCGACCGTAGGGGGCGAACAGCTCGCGCACGTCGTCTTCCCCGGCGACCGCCCGCGGATCGCCTCCGCTGAGCAGCCGACCGGCGAGCTTGCGCAGCCCGAGGTCACCGGCGGGCACCTGGTCGTGGCGCCCCTGGCCGGTGAGGGCGAGCATCTCGACGGTCCACGGCCCGATGCCGGGTATCGCCCGCAGGCGCCGCCAGCCGCGCTCGTGGTCGGCCTCGCTGCCGCCCAGATCGATGTGCCCGGCGGCGACCTCGCGGGCGGCCTGCACGAGCGCCCGCGCACGCGACCCGCCGAGGTCCAGCGACTGCAGCAGCGCGGGCGAGGTGCGGGCGAGCACGGCGGGCTCGGGCATGTCACGTAGCGGGCCCCCGCCGTGCGGCCAGCGGCGCCCGAGCCGTGCCAGCAGCCGCCGTTGGATCGCCGCCGCGCGCTCGTACTCGATCAGCTGCTCGCAGATCGCCCACGCGAGCGCCTCGAAGGGCTCCGGGCGCCGCGGAGCGCGCAGCCACGGCCGCTGCCGCAGCGAGGACCCGATCAGGCGGTCGCGGGCAAAAGCCCGCACGAACGGGCGCAGGTCCTCATCGAGCCCCAGCGCGAAGCGCATCCGGGCGACCCCGTACGCGGCCGCCTCCCGGCTCTGCGAGCACGCCGACAGGCGCACGCTGCCCCCGGAGGGCTGCCTCACGCGCACCCGCACCGGCACACCACCGCGGTCGTGCAGGAGACGTTCCAGCCCGCCGCCACGGCGGCGCAGCATGCCGTCCATGCCGGTGCGCCCGGGCAGCCGGAAGGGTCCGGCCGGAACGACGTCCGCGTGCAGCTCGACCAGCGCGCCGGGCAAGCCGCAGCCTTGGCTGCTAGCGAGCGCCGCCCTGCCCGCCGAGCAGGTGGACGTCCACGAGCAGCGAGCGGGTTCCGACGATCTGTACGAGCTCGGCGACACCCCCGCCGGGGTCCCCGCGCCGGCTCAGCCGCCGCCCGCGCTGTGCCCGGGCGAGGGCCGCAGCCCTCCGATGACGCCTCTGGACGAGTCCGAACACGGCCGCCCCCGCGACGAACCCGCCGGCAGCGGCAGCCGCGGCCTGCACGGCCGGCGGGGCGGCGGTGTAGCGGCGCAGCAGCGCTGTCGAGCCCTCTGCCCCGGCGGGCGCGAGCTCCTCGCCGACGACGGGGACCGCGTCAACGACCTCGGCGTCGCTGGGAGGTGTCTGCTCGGCGCTCACTGGGCGCCAAGTCTAGACTCCCCGGCGGGGCCCTCTTGCACCAGCGGGCGCTCATAGACGCGGTAGCGCTTGACCACGCGCCCACCCATGCCTTCCATGCCCCGGTTCATGGCGGTGTTCGTCTCGAGGATCCAGCCCATCTCACCGCCATCCTGAGGGGTTCGTTCGGCAGCGTCGTAGTGCGCCTCGTAGAGGGCAGCGGCGACGCCCGTGTGCTGGTGCTCCGGTTTGACGCCCAGGAAGCCGACGCGGACACGATCAATGCGCCTTGACTTGGTGAGGAACTTCCACCAGCCGAGCGGGAGCAGCCGCCCCCCCATCTGCTCGAGGACCTGGTTGAGGTCGGGGACCGTGATCGCCATGCCCACGACCTCCCCTGTGTCCTCTTTCTCGGCGATCATGAACCAGTTCTTGTCGTACGCCAGCTGAAGGTCGAGGTGGTAGGCGTCGAGGTCGGCCTTCGAGTACGGCACGAAGTCCCAGTTCTCCGCCCAGGCGGTGTTGTAGACCGCGGCGAAGAAGTCGAGGTCTTTGCGCAGCTGCCGGCGGCGCATCGGCCGGATGCGGATGCGGTGCTCGCTACGCGATTTCTCGGCGAGCTCCCAGATCACCGGCAGCACCCGCTCGCGACCCGTCACCTCGAGGTTCCACATCAGCAGGTCCATCGCCTTGGTCATCCCGGCCTGCTCCATCATCTGCGGGTACCAGGGCGGGTTCCACGGCTGGAGGATCATCGGACGCAGATCGAAGCCCTCGATGAGCATGCCGCCTTCGTCGTTGAGCGCGAAGCTCGCGGGCCCGAGCATGCGCTCGCAGCCGTGTTCGCGTAGCCACTCCTCGGCGGCACCGAGGAGTGCTCGCAGGACCTCCTCATCCTGCTCGAACTCGATGAAGCCGAACCAGCCCCAGCGCGTGTTGTGATGGTCGTTGAAGGCGTCGTTGACCTGGGCGGTGATGCGGCCCACCACCCGTCCGTCGCGGCGGGCGAGGAAGTACTCGGCCTCACCGTGGGTGAAGAACGCGTTCATGCGCCGGTTCAGGAACAGGCGCCGCTCGAGCCGCAACGGGGGCACCCACAGCGGGTGGTTAGCATGCAGCCCGTAGGGCAGCTCGATGAACGACTTCAGATCGCGACTGCCCGAAACCGCCCTGACGTCGACCGCCACAGGGCAGGCAGCGTACATGCGCACTCACACCGACGTATTCGCCAAGGTCCGCGACCACGATCGCAGCGAGCTGCTGGCCGCGGCCCGCGAGGCGGACGTGCTCCCGTACTTCCACCTGCTCGACTCGCCGGCGATGCCGGTGGTGGAGATGGAGGGGGCGCCGCGGATCATGCTCGGCTCCAACAACTACCTCGGCCTGACCGCCGACGAGCGCGTGCTGAAGGCAGCGGAGGACGCCCTGCACCGCTACGGCACGGGCCTGACCGGGTCGCGCCTGCTGAACGGCACGATCCCGCTGCACCTCGAGCTCGAGCGTGAGATCGCCGACTGGATGGACGCCGAGGAGGCGCTCGTGTTCAGCACCGGCCACCAGGCCAACGTCGGCACGCTCGGCACCCTGTTGGGTCCCGGCGACACGGTCGTGGTCGACTCCGGCGACCACGCCTCGATCCTGGATGGATGCCTGCTCTCGCGCGCCAAGCTGAGGGCCTTCCGCCACAACCGCCTGGACAAGCTGGAGAAGATGCTCGACCGCGCGACCGACGACGGCGGCGGGGTGCTGGTGGTCGTCGACGGCGTCTTCTCGATGGAGGGCGACATCGCGCCGCTGGTGGAGATCACCGAGCTGTGCGAGCGCTACGGCGCCCGCCTGATGGTGGACGAGGCCCACGGTGCCGGCGTGCTCGGTGCCCGCGGGGCCGGCGCCTCCGAGCTGCTCGGCGTGACCGACCGGGTCGACCTGCGCATCGGCACCTTCTCGAAGTCGCTCGCCTCCTGCGGCGGCTTCGTGGTGGGGCCCCACGAGGTGATCGACTACCTGCGCTTCTATTCGCGCGCCTTCCTGTTCACCGCCTCGGCCGTTCCCGCGGCCGTCGGAGCGGCCCTGGCCGCGCTGCGGGTGCTGCGCAGCGAGGACGGCACGCGCCTGCTGGAGCGGGTGCTGGAGAACTCCTGGCGCCTCCACGAAGGCCTCGCCGCGCTCGGCTTCGCCGTCTGCCCCGAGCAGGAGCTCCCGTCCGGCGGCCGCGTCCAGGAGCACGCTCCCGGCGTCCGTTCCGACGGCCCGGGCCCGGCCCGGATCGTGACCCCGGTGATCTCCGTGCTGGTGGGCGACGACTGGAAGGCGGCGCTGCTGTGGCGCGCCCTCTACGACCAGGGGGTGTTCGTCAACACGGCCCTGCATCCGGCGGTTCCGCCCGGGGGCGCGCTGCTGCGCACCAGCGTGATGGCCACCCACGACGAGGCGACCCTGGAACGAGCGCTCGGAATCTTCGAGCGCGTCAAGCGGGACTTCGAGGCCGAGCACGGTCCGCTGCCCTCTACGCGCACGGCGTGATCCGGGCCACCCAACTTGTCCATTTCTTCACAAATCCTTCGCCCTACGAAAAAGGCCGCTTCTAGCGGCTGAAGCGCCCGCCGGGTTGTTGACCGCCGGGTGCCGCTGTCATAGCTTGGCGCTGCGCTCTGCAAGGCCACTGAGTCTCCGCCCACGGTCTGGAGGTGGAGACACGCGAAGGGAGTACTGCCCCGTCACGGTGCGGGACTCGCTCGCGTGCCTTCGCGGGCGCGACCGTCCAGAAAAACCCACTGAGCATGTCGCCCCGCCGGAGGCGGAGGCGACGGGGAGTTTGCCCATGAACGCGACAGCCACGGTCACCCCTGCCGGCCCTCAGCACATGCGCGCACTCGAACGCGCCAACCAGGTCCGCCTCGCACGAGCCGAGCTCAAGCGGCGCATCGCCGACGGCGAGGTCGACCTTGTGGAGGTGATCCTCGATTGCCCGTGGGAGGCGGAGAGCATGGCCATCGCGGACCTGCTGATGAGCCAGCGCCGCTGGGGCCAGACGCGCTGCCGCAAATTCCTCGCCCAGATCCCCCTTTCGGAGAACAAGACGATGGGCTCCCTGACCGAGCGCCAGAGCCGGCGCCTGGCGGAGCTGCTCGAGTCGGGTGATCGGGGCCGCGCGTGGAGCGCGACCCCCTGGCTGATGAACACCGCGCCCAACTAGGGGAGCGTCCCCGGAAGCCCCGTCCCCGGGCCCATCTCGGGTGTTCACGCGGGCCCATCTCGGGTGTTCAAGCGGGGCCGCCTCGGGTGTTCAAGCGGGGCCGTCTCGGGTGTTCAAGCGGGGCCGTCTCGGGCTCGCGGCTAGGGATACAGCTGCTCGCCCGTCTCGCCGTCGACCACCGATATGGCACCGGCTGGACATCCCTCGGCGGCCCGGACGAGCACCTCGGCCGGAGCCGCTCCGGAAGGGTGAGATCCAGCAGCACCACGTCGGGGTCGACGGTGCGCGCGAGCTGCAGCGCCTCGCCCGCCGTTGGCGCGATCGTCGTTTCGAAGCCGCTCCGGTCCAGCGCCTGTGCAAACGGCTCGGCGATCGAAAGCTCGTCCTCCACCAGCAGGACCCTTCCGGCCGCCCCGGGCTGCAGAGACATGGCAGCGTCCACGATAGGCCCGCCGGGGCCGGCATCCACCCGTGGTTTTCACTGATCGGGGCCGCGCGTGGAGCGCGACCCCCTGGCTAACGGACAGCCCGACGAGAGCTTGAGCTGCCACCAGCCGGCGAGCATCCCGATCAGGCCGAGGCGGGGTCTGACCTGCCAGACCCCGCAGCCGCCCTGTCCGAGGTCGCGGACGGGTAGGCGCACGAACTTGTAGCGACCCGGTTCCAGGCGCATGCGCTCGAGCTGCTCGCGGGCGCGCCGCTCGTGCTCGGTGCGCGCGGCCGCCGCCCGGCGAAGCTCCTGCAGGCGGCCGGCGAGCTCATCGCGTTCGCGCTCGAGCTCTCCTAGGTCGGGGAGCCGGGGCGCCCTGGGCGCGGAGGCCGGATATGCGGCCCGCGGCGCGGGGATGTAGGGAAAGCGCCCCGCCACGATGTCCGACAGCTCGTGCTCCAGGCGCGAGATCTGCGCCTTCAGCGCGGCTCGGGCGGCTCGCTCGGACGAGGCCTCCAAGGGCCCATCGAGCACCGGATACTGCTGCACGAGCTGCGCCACTCCGCTCTCCTTCTCCAAAAAGCAAGCCGCGAGAGGACGAGATTCTACCAGCGCCGGCGGCCGCCGATCGCGGGTTCCCCGGCCGCCGATCGCGCTCCCGAGCAACGCCGTCACGTGGATTCCAGGGCGCTGGCGGCGTTCCACAGCGCCTCTTCGGCGAACAGCGTGGGGACGCCCGCCACCTGCACCGTGAACAGCGTCAGCTCGCGTGTCGAGCCCCGCGGGGCGTGGGCGGACGCGGGCTCGTCGAACAGGACCGCGAGCGCGTGGCTGCTGTCGGCCACCACCAGCCGCCCGTGCGGGAGCGGGTGCGCGTCGCGGCCGGCCCCGAGCGGCTCGCCCTCCACGCTAGAGCGGATCCCGGGCGGCCCGTCGAGCGTCTCGCTGGCGAGCGCCCACACGGGCACCCCTGTGTCGGTGAGGGCGATCAGCAGCACGTCCGCCAGCAGCCCCCCGGTGGGGAAGCCACCGCGGATCATGCGCTCGAGCACCGCCGTCTCGATCGGTGTCCGTACGACGTCGGGGTCGAGGCCGATGTGGCGGAAGAAGACACGGTAGGCGGCGGGCACCGGCTCGCGGCGGATGCTCACGGCGCGGGCCCCGCGGAAGCGGCTGGAGCGTTCGCGCAGGCTGTGCAGGACGTCCGGCGGGGACTCCCCCGTGAGCGAGCCCTGGCGCCGGACCTCGACCTCGGCCGCGAGCAGCCTCAGCGAGGGAAGCTCCTCGATCACCTCCGGGGCGCGCCAGCCGACGGTGGGGGCGGCCGCGCTGCTCACGCCGACCCCCCGTGCCACCCTCGCGCCCGCGAGGCGGCGACCAGGGCGGCCACCCGCGAGCGCAGCTGGGCCTGCGTAGGGTTGGACAGCAGCGCCCGGCTCTGCACCTTGCCGCCCGGGTAGGCGAGGTTGACCTGCGGACAGCTGAGGACTTTGTAGAGCGAGGCGAGGGTCCCGTCTTCGTCCAGCCCGACCGGGAACGTGAGGCCCTTGCGGGAGACCAGCGAGCGCAGGCCGGAGCGGCTGCCCTTGATCGCCACGGCGGCGAACTGGACACCGGGGAAGGAGCTCGTCAGCGCCTGCATCTCACTCAGGACCTGGGTGCACGAGCTGCTGTTGACGAACAGCGCCAGCACCACCGGGCCGCGTTCGGCGAGCTCGCACACGTTCAGCACCTGGCTGCCGCGCACCCTGCACGCGGGCACGTTGCCCGACGCCCCTTCGTGCGCGTGGGTGGCGACGTTTGCGTCGCCGGTCAGCGTCCCGGTGGCGAGCGGAACGGCGAACGGCGGGATCTTCCTGCCGGGATCGATGCCGGTTAGTCCGCCCGGGTTTTTCAGCACCGCGGCGGCGATCAGGGCCACCAGCGCGACGACGGTCACGCTCCCGATCAGGCGCCCGTTGCGCACCCGTTTGGCGTGCTGCTCGGACTCCTCGTCGAACGGCCCCCGCCGCGGGCCCGGCGGGTCGCCGGGGGCCGCCGCCCCGCCCGAGGGCTTGCGGTGCTCCCGCGCGATCAGCCGGTCACGCGGGCTCATGCCCGGATCCCGCCGTGCCCGTGCCGGCGCGGGCGCCGATACGCGCGAGCAGTCCCCTCCCCCGCACGGTGCGTCGCAGGCGGGGGCGCTCCGGGCTTCCGTAGGCGACCATCAGCGCCGCCGGGAGGGCGATCAGCACCCCCAGCAGCGAAGCGCTGAGGTCGATCAGCGTGACCCACCCGAACTGGCGCAGCATCTCGATTTCCGACACCGCCAGCACCCCGAAGCCGGCGATCGCCGTCACCGCCGAGGCGGCCACGGCCGCGCCGGTGCGCTCGTAGCTGCGCCGCAGCGCCTGCACGGTCCCCAGCCCGGCCACGCGCTCCTGGCGGTAGCGCTCGGACAGCAGCACGCTGAACTCGGTCGACAGCGCCACGACGAGCACCCCGAGGGTGACCGACATCGGATTCAGCGGGACCCGCACGGCATACAGCACCAGCGCCGACCACCCGGATGCGAGCGCGACCGGCACCAGCGGCACGAGCGCCCGCTTGCGGTCTCCACGGAAGGCGGCCAGCAGCACCACCGCGACGGCCAGCAGGCCGGCCAGCAGCGTCAGCAGGCGCCGCAACGGGTCGGCGACCTTGGCCCCGGAGCTGGAGGCGAGCACGGGCAGGCCGACGAGGCTCGCGCTGACGCCCGCCGGCGGGTGCAGGCGGGCCCGCATCGCTTCGATTACGTGCTGCTCCTGGGTGAGGCTCATCAGGCGCACCCCGAACGCGAGCGTGGCCTCCCTGTGGTCGGGGCTGATCACGTCCTGGGAGAAGTACGGCGGGATCACCTTCAGCAGGCCTTCGACCTGCCCGGAGGAGAGCTTGGCCGCGCGGGCACCCGTCGACGGCGTCGCCGCGAACAGGTCCGGCAGCGAGAACGCGGGACACAAACGCGCCTTGCCGCAACCGTGCGAGGAGTTGAAGCCGAAGTGCGACAGCACGCCTCGCTCGTAGGAGCTCATCCATTCGATCGTGGCGGGCTTGGCGAGGTCCTTGCCCGACACCAGCAGGTCGATTTCCCCTCCCACCCCGCTGGTGCGCTCGAGCGTGTGCAGCGCCTGCAGCGAGCCGAGGTTCTGGGGGACGAGCTTGGTGATGTCGGTCTGCACGCTCGTCTGGGTGTCCAGCGCCCACCCCGCGAGCGCCAGCGCCAGGCCGATCCACAGCACCCGCCGGGGGTGGCGCACGGCGCTGCCGAGCGCGACCCGGGAGAGGCCGCGTGTGAGGGGGTTCTCCCGCAGCAGCTGGCGCGCACCCCGCCAGCTGGAGCCGACGGAGCCCGCGGCCAGCGACGCGCGCGCGCCCGCCAGGCGCGCGCGGGCACCCGTCCCGCCGCGGTCCGTCTCACCGCGGCCCGTTTCAAGCCGGTCACTCTCGGCGCGGGCGCCGCTCAGCGCAAGAGCGGCCGCGCCGGCGCTGAGCGTGCACAGCAGCGCAAGCCCCAGGCCCACGACCAGCAGCACCGAGAAGCCGCGCACCATCGGCACGGGCGAGAGCAGCAGCACGAGGATCGCCGCCGAGCTGGCAGCGGCCGCCGTGGCGATCGTGGGCGCGCCCCGGGCGGCGGCGCGTTCGATGCGCGCGGCCGGGTCGCCGGGCACGGGATCGGTCTCGCCCACCCGCGCCTGGAACTGGATCGCATAGTCCACCGCCAACCCCACCAGCACCGGCAGCACGGCGATCGAGGCCATCGTGAGGGGCTCCCCCACGAGTGCCAGCCCGCCGAACGTGAGCGCCGTGGCGAGCCCGGCGAGGGCCAGCGGCAGCAGCCGGGGCCGCTCGCCGAACACCAGTGTGAGCGTGGCGGCCATCACCAGGGCGACGGCGATCAGCAGCAGCACGATCGCGTGGGAGAGCTTGTGGGTGAGGTCCGAGACGATGACCGGCTCGCCCGTGACCAGGTAGCGCCCGCCGTTGACGAGGTGCCACTCGGGCATCGCCACGGCCTTGCGCACGAGCGCGATCGTGCGGTCCCGCTGGGCCTGGGAGAGGCCCGCCTTCATGCGTACCGACACGAGCGCGGCGTTGCGACCGGGGAACAGGTAGGCGAGCTTCGCGCGGGGCGTCCCGGCGGGCTTATCGGGTGCGAACACCAGCGAGGAGACGAAGCTCGGGTCCTGCAGGCTCGGCTTCGAGGTCAGCCCGTATTGCAGCGCGAGCGTGACGATTCCCTCTTCGAAGCGCCCCATCCAGATCTTGCGCGCCTGACGCCCCAGCGCGTTCGCCCGCGCCGCTCCCAGCCCCCTCGCGAGCGCGGCCCGTGTGACCACGTGGGCGGCCTGGGCAGCCTGGGCCTCGGCGCTCTTGGTCTGGTGGGCGAGCTGTTCGTCGATCACTTCGGTGGCCTCGTTGACGAACGTCCCGGGGCCGAACACGACCTTGATCGAGTGCGAGGCCGCGAGCTGCCCGCACGGTCCCGAGGCGCCGCCCTCGGCCGGCAGCGCCGAGGCGGGGACGTTCCCCGACAGGCACCCCTCGAGTCCGAGCAGACGCTCGAGGTCGGAGCTCAGCACGAGCTTCTGGAGGTTGCCGTCGACGAGCACCACGATCGGTTCTTCGCCGAAGCCGCGGTAGTAGCGCTGGGTCTGGCGGTATTCGCTGCTGGAGCTCGAGACGAGCGTGCTGGCGGCGGCGCTCGGTCGCAGCGACAGCGCGAGCGCGACGGCTCCCGCCGCCAGCAGCGCGGCTGCGAGCAGGACGGCTCGCGGGCGCCTCGCGGCGCCTCCCGCGAGCGCGGACAACAGCCGGGCGCTCACTCCATCCCGAGGGGGCCCACCGATTCGCCGGACAGGAACTGGCGCACGAACGGGTTGTCCGATGCGAACAGGTCCTGGGCGGGCCCGGATTCGACGATCCTCCCCTTCCACAGCACGGAGATGTGCTCGGCCACGCGGCGGGCGCTCATGATGTCGTGGGTGATCACCACGTAGGTGCCGCCGTTCTCGGCGTGGACCTCCTTGATCAGCTCACACAGCAGCGCCGTGCGGACCGGATCGAGGCCGGAGTCGGGCTCGTCGAAGAGCAGGATTTCAGGGTCGAGTACGAGCGCCCGCGCGAAGCCCGCGCGCTTGCGCATGCCACCGGAGAGCTCGTTGGGCATCTTCTCGTTGGCGTCCCCGAGCCCCACCTCTTTGAGGCGGCGGTTGACGATGTCCTTGATCTCGTCCTCGCCCTTCTCGGTGTGCTGGCGCAGGGGGAAGGCGACGTTGTCGTACAGGCTCAGCGATCCGAACAGGGCGCCGTCCTGGAACAGCACGCCGAATTTGCGCCGCAGCTTGAACAGCTCGCCGTCGCTCAGGCTGGGAATCGAGTTGCCTTTCACAATCACGTCGCCCTCGTCCGGGTACAGCAGCCCGACGATGTGCTTGATGCACACCGACTTGCCGGTTCCGGAGGGTCCGATGATCATCGAGATCCTGTCCTCGGGCAGGCCCATGTTGAGCCCCTGCAGCACGTGGTTCTTGCCGAACGACTTGTGTACGTCCACGAACTCGATCGCGTCCGGCAGGCCGGTGTCGCGGATCACACCGGTGTGGAACTCGAACTCCTCCCCTGAGCGGTCCCCGTCCGAGGTGGACCGCTGGCGCTCCTCCGTGGCCATTGCGGCTTCCTAGCCTCCGATCGGGGCGCGCGGGTTGCCGCCCCAGAAGATCTGCGTTCCCATCATGCTGATCAGATTCACCAACACCAGGTTTAGCACCATCGACTTGGCGGTCGCGCGGCCTACCCCCACGGGTCCTCCGCTGGCGTTGTAGCCGTAGTAGCAACCCACGAGGATGATGAACGTCGCCATCGTCATCCCCTTGATGACGCTGAATAAGTAGTCGGTCGGATTCTGGAACTGCCAGAAGATCAGCAGGAAGCCTCCCGAGGAGACGTAGCCCACCTGGTGGACGATCGCTATGTAGCTGGCTAAGTAGCCGACCCCCACCGCCGCGATGTACATGAACGGGAGCACCAGCCAGGCCGCGGCCAGGCGGGTGGCACACAGGAACGTCATGGAGTTGATCCCCATCACCTCGAGCGCGTCGATCTCGTCGGAGATCCGCATCGCGCCGAGCTCGGCCACTATGCCGGTGCCCACCTTCGCCGAGAGCATGTACCCCCACACGATCGGGACCGCCTCACGCAGGTTGCACCAGGCCGCGAACACGCCGGAGTAGGCGGGCGTGCCGGTGGCCTCGTTGAAGTAGGACGCCTCGATCCCGCACGGACCGAGTCCGGTGATGAACACCAGGCTCCAGATCACGAGCGTGGAGTAGATGATCAGGATCCCGGCCTGGCGCAGGGTCTCTCCGAAGAAGCCCAGCACGCGGCCGGTCCACACGTCGCGCACGACGACGCCCATGAAGCGAGCGATCTCGCCGGAACCGGCGATCCATTCGCGGGGCATGGCGAGCCAGGAGGAGCCCATCTATTTGATCACCAGGATCTGGGGGTGGGTGGCGAGCAGCGTCTGGGTGAAGACGTAGTTGAAGGCGCCGATGCCCAGGAACGCGATCACGACCGCTTCGTTGACGGCACGGCCCACCCCCTCGGCGCCCCCGGAGGCGGTCATGCCCTTGTAACAGCACACGATCGCGATGATCGCCCCGAAGATCGTCGTCTTCAGCACCGATCCCCACAGGTCGGTGACCGAGGAGTTCGCGAACAGCGTGTTCCAGAAGGGCCCCAGCGAGCCGCCCTCGTAGAGCTCGGCCAGCAGCCCCCCGAACAACCCGAACAGGATCGCGTAGATGTTGAACAGGCCGGTGACGAGCATCAGGGTGAGGAAGCGGGGAACGACGAGGTTCTTGACCGGGTCCACGCCCAGCACCTGAAGCGCGTCCAGCTCCTCGCGCACCTTGCGGGCGCCGAGGTCGGCGGTGATCGCCGTGCCGGCCACGCCGGCGAGCACGATCGAGGTGATCAGGGGCCCGATTTCCCGAATCGAGGCGAGCACGAAGAACCCGCCGAGGCGGTCGAGCGCGCCGAACAGCGTCAGGAAGTCGCCCGCCTGCAGCCCCGGCGCGCCGTAGTTGATGGCCACCGTGGAGATCAGCAGCGGCAGCCAGCAGAGGCGCAGCGTGAACAGGAACTGCGACACGAACTCGCCCCCGTACGGGTACGGCGGTGTCAGCGCGGACCAGATCGTCTTGCCCGTCAGGATCATCATGTCCCCGAATTCTTCGAGTGCATGACTGACGGGCACAAAGGCCCGCGTGGCTGCGGTGCGAACCATCCTCCTCTAGCTCTCCTCCGTATCCGGCTCTGACGCTGCCGCTCAACTGTACGACATGCATGTGCCCGGCGCAGCGGGCATTGGTATCGTGGCGGAGACGGTGAGGGCGACGGGGAGAGCCTCGAAACTGCTTCCGCGTCGTCTCCGCGACGCGTCGACTGCGCTCGCGTTGACCGCGTTTCTGGCGTTGTTGGCCGGCTGCGGCGGCAGCAGCCGCCAGGACGCCAACGAACCCGAAGTTACCTACCGGGTCAAGGCCACGCGCGTGAGCTTTCCGCGCCTGCAGGCGGTCGCCCGCCCCGTGAACCTCGAAATCGACGTCCGCAACGCGGGCACCCAGACGGTGCCGACGGTGGCCGTGACGGTCGACTCGCTGACATACAACTCCCGCTACGCCGCGCTGGCCGACCCCCATCGTCCGATCTGGGTCGTCGAACGCGGCCCCGGGGCGATCGCGGTCCCGCCTGTGGAAAGCCAGGAAATCAGCCCGCCGGGCGGAGCCCAGACGGCGTACACGAAAACCTGGGCGCTGGGCAGCCTGCCGCCGGGGCGCACCACGCGCTTCGTGTGGAAGCTCGCGCCCGTCAAGCCCGGCACCTACACGCTGCACTTCGCCTACGCCGCCGGCCTGTCGGGCAAGTCCAAGGCGCGCCTGGTGCTCGGCAGCCAGCGGGGCGCGATCACCGTCCACATCGCCGGGCGGCCGCCCCTGACGCACGTCAACCCCAAAACGGGGAAGGTCGTGCCGGGTCCCTACATCCCCCGCTCCGAAGCCGAAACCTCCTGACGCCGGGCCCGGGCCGGGGCCGGGCCGAGGGCCAGGCGGCGGCGGTTGGCCGGTTGTCGAAACGGCCCGCCCTGTTTTTGTCCAGGCGAGCGATCCACAGCCTCGGCCTTGGCACTACGATTGCGCGGGGGCCCGCGTGTCGTGCTGGGCCCCGCCGCCCGCCGAGGCGAGCGTCCCGACAGAGGAGGAATCGGTAGAAGCCCATGCCCAGGACCCGTCAGCAGAACGTCACAGCAGCACAGTGGAGCATCAACGGGGCCGCCCTAGGCGCCCCGGACCTGACCGTCTCCGCCAACCAGGTCTTCGGCTCCAACGTGTTCTCGGCGGCCACCCAGCGCCAGCGCCTGCCCAAGGACGTATACAAGGCGCTGCAGCGCACGCTTGCCCGCGGCGAGCCGCTGGACACCTCGCTCGCCGACTCCGTGGCGCTGGCGATGAAGGAATGGGCGCTCGAGAAGGGCGCCACCCACTACACCCACTGGTTCCAGCCGCTGACCGGGTCCACCGCGGAGAAGCACGACTCCTTCTACGGGCCCGCCGGTGACGGCACCGCGATCGCCGAATTCTCCGGCAAGGAGCTGATCCAGGGCGAGCCGGACGCGTCCTCGTTCCCCACCGGGGGCATCCGCGCGACCTTCGAGGCCCGCGGCTACACCGCCTGGGACCCCACGAGCCCGGCCTTCATCATGGAGAACCCCAACGGGGCGCTGCTGTGCATCCCCACGGCGTTCACGTCCTGGACGGGCGAGGCGCTCGACAACAAGATCCCGCTGCTGCGCTCGATGGACGCCCTCTCCGGGGCGGCGGTGCGGGCGCTCGGGCTGCTCGGCGTGGACGACGCCGCGCGCGTGTTCACCACGATCGGGTGCGAGCAGGAGTACTTCCTGATCGACGAGCAGTACTACTTCGAACGTCCCGACCTGCTGACGACCGGGCGCACGCTGTTCGGCGCCAAGCCCCCCAAGGGCCACGAGCTCGACGACCACTACTTCGGCTCGATCCCGGAGCGCATCCTGGCCTACATGCTCGACGTGGAGCTGGAGCTCGCGAAGCTCGGAGTGCCGATCAAGACGCGCCACAACGAGGTGGCGCCTAACCAGTACGAGGTCGCCCCGATCTTCGAGAACTCCAACGTCGGCGCCGACCACCAGATGATCACGATGCAGATCATGCAGAACACGGCCCGCCGCTACGGGCTCGTGTGCCTGCTGCACGAGAAGCCCTACGCGGGCGTCAACGGCTCGGGCAAGCACAACAACTGGTCGATGGGCACCGACACGGGGCTGAACCTGCTCGACCCGGGCGACACCCCGGCCGAGAACCTCCAGTTCCTGTTCTTCTGCACCGCGGTGATCCAGGCCGTCAACCGCCACCAGGCACTGCTGCGGGCCTCGATCGCGAGCGCCGGTCAGGACTTCCGCCTGGGGGCCAACGAGGCGCCGCCGGCGATCATCTCGATCTTCCTGGGGGCCGAGCTGGAAAAGGTGTTCGCGGCGATCGCCTCGGGCAAAGCCCAGGCCTCCAAACCGGGGTCGTTCCTGGGTCTCGGCACGCCCGTGCTGCCGCGCCTGCCGCTGCACGGAGGCGACCGCAACCGCACCAGCCCGTTCGCCTTCACCGGCAACAAGTTCGAGTTCCGTGCGCTCGGCTCGAGCGCCTCGCCGGCGTGGCCCAACACGGTGCTGAACACGATCGTGGCGGAGTCCGTGGACGAGCTCGCGGACAAGCTCGAGACGGCCATGAAACGGTCGGGGGCGACCCTCGAGAAAGCCGTCACGAGCGTCGTCAAGGACGCGTGGGCGGCCAACAAGCAGATCGTCTTCGACGGCGACAACTACGCGCCCGAGTGGCACAAGGAAGCCGAAAAACGCGGCCTTGCGAACCTCCGCACCACACCCGACGCGCTGCCGTACCTGCTCGACAAACAGACGCTCGCGATGTTCAAGAAGTACAAGGTGCTCTCCAAGCGCGAGCTCGAATCGCGCTACGAGGTGTTCACCGAGCAGTACGCGACGACCGTCAACATCGAGTCCGAGACGGCCTCCTCGATCGCCCGCACGATGCTGCTGCCGGCGGCGGTGCGCCACCACAACGAACTCCAGGACAGCGGCATGGAGGAGCTCGTCGGCGAGTTCGAGCCGGTGGTCAAGGAGTTCCACTTCGCGATCCGCGACCTCGAGGACGCCAACCTCGAGGACAACCACCCGCACGGCTCCGCCCAGAAGGAGGCGCTGTACATGCGCGACCGCGTGCTGGTGGCGATGGACGACGTGCGCGAGGTGGCGGACCGGCTCGAGAAGCTCGTCGCCGACGACCTGTGGCCGCTGCCGAAGTACTCGGAGATGCTGTTCATCAAGTAGGTCGCTCTCACACCTCCAGTAGTCAGAAGGCCCCGCCCAGGCGGGGCTTTCTGCTGTCGCCCCGCACCGCCGCCGGGACTAGCATCGGCGCCGTCGTGAAGCGTGTCTCTCCGGTCTTGGTCATTGGGCCGCGTGTCCCACAGGTCGTAGCGGTCGTCGTGAGCGTGGTCGCGCTCGCGCTCTGCGCGCTCGCCCCCTGCGCGTTCGCGCGTTCGCGCGACGAAGCCGTCACGAGTCGCTACCTGCGCGCCAACTACGCGCTCGTGCACACGGCCGACGAGCACGTCAAGCAGATCGAAGCGAGGCTCCGCGAACTGGTCGCCCAGATCCGCCGGGAATGCCCGCGCGTGGCGGCCGGCTCGCCCAAGGACGGGCATTCCGTGGAGCTGAGGAGCGAGGTCATCGGCACGATCGTGGTGACGGTGACCCACCTCGACATCCCCGCCGGAGAGGCGTTCCTGTCGGCGGTTCGCGGACTGAGATGGAGCAGCGCGTCGCTCACCCGGGCGGTGCGAGGCTACGCAAGCAAGGTCGCCCACCTGATCTCGCTGCCCCTCCCTGACATCTGCGCCGACGTGGAGAGCTGGGTGCACAGCGGGTACACGACCCTGCCGAGCTTCACCCAGCCGTTCGACAACGAATTCCTGGCCTGCTGGACCACGCCGGGGTTCCTCCCCGTGGCGTTGCGCCGCTTCGAGTCGCCCGGCGTGCGCGGGCTGGTGCAAAGAACCGAACACGACGAAAACGCGATCGTCGAACTGGAATCCCGCGCGGTGAACTACCTCAACCAGATCTTGGACACGATCGGCCTGCATTAGGGGCGGCGAGATTCTCGACACCATCGGCCAGCACTAGGCGCGACGCCATCCTCGACACCGTCGGCCGGCACCAGAGGCGTCCGGGCCGACCGTAAGCCCGACAAAAAGCCCCGCCGGAGCGGGGCTCTTTGCTGCCCTGTCCCCCTGGGCGCGCGTCAACCTCCCCGGATCAGCGGTGATGACCACAGCGACTGGTCCTCGCTCCCCAGCCGCCACAGCCCGACCTGGAAGCCCGCGGTGTGGGCGATCCCGAGCACGTCGAGGATCGCGCGGGCGTCCATGTACCAGACCTCGTGGGGTATGCCCCCTGTGCCGGCGTACTCGAAGCTGAGCTCGCCCGACAGCGGGTCGCGGACGGCGTGGGCGCCGACGGAGCGGGCGAGCTGGACCACGTGGTCGTACTGGTACGCGCTGGCCGGCCGCGTGCTTTGCGAGCTGATCGGGGCCCCGCCGGCCGACATTCCGGACCAGTCGAGAGCGTACATCGGCGCTCCCACGACGAAGCGGGTCCGCTCGGGCAGCGTGCGAAGGAAGGCGACCACGCCGCTCACGTAGGAGAGCGTGGAGATCGCGCCGGGGGGCGAGCCCGCCCAGTGGGTGCCCCACGCCATCACGAACACCGTGTCGGCCGCCGCCGACAGCGCGCGGTCGTCATAGAAGGCGTAAGGGGCGCCCGCGCCTTCGTGGGTGACCCCGTCGGCGACCACCGCGAGCCTGCGGTGATGGCGGTGGAGTTTTTCTGCAAGCGCCGCCACGAACGAGCTCAGGGCTTCGCGGTCCCCGGGACCGTCGTTCTCGAGGTCCAGGCACAGCCCCGCGTACGCGGGCCGGCGGGCGAGCTTGGCGAGCTTGGCGAGCAGCGCCTGCCGGGGGCCGGGTTCGCTCAGCAGCCGGTGCACGACGGCGCCGTCCTGGCAGTTGAAGCGGGGCACCACCGGGATCGCGTCGGCGTGGGCGAACGAGTCGACCGCGGGCATGTCCGCGCCCGCCACGCCGGCGCCCGAGGGGGTGCATTCGAAGTAGGTGGGGTACAGCACCGAGATCTCTCCCGCGTGCACACGGAGGTCGACGAGCGAGTCGGGTGAGCTGCCCAGCAGGAACGCCTGCACGCCGCCCCGCACGTGGTGGCGCGCGGCCGCGCCTGCCGAGGCGCTCGGCGCCCAGCACAGGGCGGCCGCCGCCGCGGCCGCGAGCAGTGCGCGGCGCCTCAAGCGCCTTCTCCGCCCAGCAGCGGCAGCTGCCAGATCGTCTGGTCCTCTTTGCCGAGGCGCCACAGGCCCAGTTTCATCCCGAGCGAGTTCGCCAGCGCCGCGCGGACTTCCAGCGAATGCCGGTTGACGTACCAGACCTGGTGATGGACGCCGGCGGCTCTGTAGGAGAAGTGGGGGCTCTGGCTCGTGTTGTCCCATTCAGGGGTGATACCCAGCGATTCCTCGAGGCTCACGATTTCGCTGTACTGCAGCGCGGTGCCCGGGTCCGACGGCCCGCCCCCTTCCGGCCAGTCGACCCCGTACAGCGGCATCGCGAGCACGAACTTGTGGATGTTGGGCATCGTCCCCGTGTATTTCGCGACGTTGCTGAACCACTGGTATTCGTCGATCGAGCCCGGGCCCGAGGTGACCCAGTGGTAGCCCCAGTCCATCACCAGCACGTAGTCGGAGGGCACCGACAGGGCGGCGTCGTTGTACATCGCGGCGCGGCCGGTGGGCACGTTCCAGTACTTGGCGGTGACGACCGTCGAGAGCTTGTCGCCCTGGGCGTGGACCGTTTCGGCGAGCATCGTGATGAAGGCCGTGAACGGATCCCGCTCGCTGGGTGGCGCGTTCTCGAAGTCGATCTGGATCCCGCTGTAGCCGTACGCGCGGCAGTATTCGGCGAGCGTTTCGATCGTCTTCTGCCTCACCGACGGCTGGTTGAGGATCGCTTCCTCGGCGGAGACGTTGAGACAGTTCACGCGCGGGAGCACTTCGATCTTGCGCAGGCTGGCCCAGTGGGTCACCAGCGGGTCGTCGTTGCCTTCGATGATGCCGCCCGGACCGCACTGGAAGTAGGTCGGGTACACCACTCCGATCTGTTCGTAGTGAGCCTGCAGGTCGGTGAAGCTTTCGGTCGTGGAAGCGAGCAGGAACGCCTGCGCGTTGCCGTGGGTGGGCGTGGGATCGGCGGTCTGCAGCGCCAGCGGCTGGCTCGGCTGGCTGATCGCGCCCATCGAGTCCACGGCGCTGACGGTGATCGTGTATTCGCTGCCGGCGGCGAGGCCTTCGAGGGTGCGTTCGGTGCCCGCGCTCTGACCCACGGGGATGTCGTTGCGGAACAGCCGGTAGCCGACGATGTTGCCGCTGACGGCGGCGCTCGGCTGCCAGCTGATCTGCGCCGAGCTGCTCGTGACCGCGGACGCGACGAGTCCCTGGGGCGCCGCGGGCGGCGTGTGGGTGGTCAGCACCGTCAGTTCGGGGGCCGGTGCGCTGAGGTATCCCTCGGAGTCGCGCGTGCGCGCCGTGAACGTGTAGCTGCGCGCCGACGCCAGCGCGACGGTCACGATCTGGCCGTCCACGAACCCCACGGGCTGGCCGTTCTTGAACAGCAGGTACCCGGTCACCGGACCGTCCTCGGCTTTGCCCGCCTGCCACGAGAGCGTGGCCGAGGTGTCGCTCACGTTGACCGCCGACAGCAGCGAGGGAGCGGTTGGGCCGGCGTGCGCGGTGGTCAGCTTCAGCGCCGGGGTGCGGGGGCTTTCGGCGCCATCGGTGTCGACTGCGGCGACCGTGATCTCATACGTCTTGGGGAAGCCCAGGTGGGTCAGGCGCAGCGTGTCGGACGAGGTCTGGCCGACGAGCGTGCCGTCGCGGTACACGCGGTAGCCGGACAGCGGTGCCGCCCCGCGCTTGCTCGGCAGCCATAGGACCGTGGCTTCGGTGCCCGTCACGTCGGCGACGCTGAGGCCTTCGGGGGTGCTCGGCGGCGCGCCCGCGGCGTGGGGCCGCGCCAGCGCCTTCAGCACGAGCGCCCTGCCGGCGGGGCCGAGCCGGTCGCGCGTGTCGACCGCCGCCACCGTCACGTGATGGGCGCGGGCCGAACTGAGGATCAGCGTGTAGCGCAGCGTGTGGGTCTGGCCGGCGACGGCCCCGTCGAGGCTCACCCGGTAGCCGGCGAGCGGAGCATCGCCACGGTGGGCCGCCCGCCACCCGATCACGGCCCCCGTGGCGGTGCGCTTGAGCAGCTTCAGACCGGGGACGCCGCCGGGCATCCGCACGGTGACCGTCTCGGTGAGTCGCGCCGTGCACCTGAGCGCGCCGTTGCCATAGCGGGCCTGGACCGCGAACGTCGTGTGCGCCCCGGGAATGACCGCGAGCACCATCGAGGGCTGGAACGTCTGCCCGACGGTCCGCCCGCCGCGCAGCACGCGGTACACGACCCCGCTCGCGGTGCGTGATGCGCTGGGGGCGCTCCAGCTGAGGCGGGCCTGGCTGCCGTGCAGGCGCCGCAGGTGCAGCCGGGCCGGCGCCCTTCCCGAGCACGGCCCGCGGTGGACGGCCGCCGCCCGGCTCACGCGGGCGGCCCCGACCCCGGCCGGCAGGGCCACGAGGGCGAGTGCGACCAGCAACCCCAGCGACAGCTGTCGACGGCGCCCCCTCACGGCCGCGCCTGCCCGTGCCGGTCGTGGACCGCCGCTCCCCCGCCCTCCGTCAGGCGCTGCACGTCGGCGGAGAGCTCGCGCCACAGCTTCTCCGGGGCGCGCGCGATGCCGGGGCCCAGCACGAGCACCGGCAGGATCGAGGCGGGGAGGAGGGCCTGGGCGAACGCCCGGCGAACCGAGGCGCTCACCCGGCCCCCGCTCCCACGCCTGCCGTGGCCGGGCGGGTTCCCCACTGCGCGGTGCGGCAGGTCGCGATCGCGTAGTAGGTCTGCCACAGCATGATCCCCAGGTAGAAGAAGACGAACAGGATCCCGTAGACCCACACCAGGCTGTACTCGTCCTGGAAGATCACGTAGTAGAGCGAGTACACCATCGCCAGCGCGTAGATGCCGGCGATGTACACCAGCGGCAGCGTGCCGCCGTGAGTGATCGGGCCCCACACGATCGCGTGCAGCGCGGCCACCGGGGCGAGCAGTGGCAGCACGATGCTCAGGTAGGTGAAGAAGGCGGCGACGGGGTGCTTGCGCCAGATGAACTTCGCCACCAGCAGCGACTCGCGCGTCCACGAGCGCTTCCAGCGCGTCTGCTGGGTGACGAACGAACGGAACGTGCTCGGCACGATCGTGTGGGAGACCGCGTTCTTTTCGTACACCACGCGCCAGTCGCGCAGCACGCAGTTGGTCAGCGAGCGGTCGTCGCCGAAGGTCGACTCCACGCCGAGGAAGCGCTGGTTCTCCCACCAGTCCATGCGCGGCAGGATCGCCTCGCGGCGGTAGGCCGAGAAGCAGCCCGAGCAGCAGGTGACAGCCGAGAACACCGACTCCGCCGCCTTCACCACGCGGAACGCCACGAAGTACCGCACGGCCTGCATGCGGGTGAGCCAGCTGTCTCCGATGTTGAGCACGTTGGCGTGCCCGCACACGGCCCCCACGCGGGGGTCGGCGAGCGGCTGCACGAGCTTGCGCAGGGCGTCGGGGGCAACCACCGAGTCGGAGTCCACGAACGCCACCACCTCGGCGCTGCTGTCGCGGATCCCGGCCGCCATCGCGGCGCGCTTGCCGCGGTTCTCGGGGAAGTCGATCACCCGCACCCGCCCCTCGGATTCGCGCTCCACCGCGCGCATCTCCTGCAGTGTCGAGTCCGTCGAGCCGTCGTTGACGGCGATCAGCTCGAGCTTCTCGGGCGGGTAGTCGACCGCCAGCAGCGCCCGCAGCGAGTCGGCGATCGCGTCGGCCTCGTTGAAGCCCGGCATCACGATCGCGATGTGGGGCTCGTGGCCGACGTCCTTGCGCGAGCGATAGAAGAGGCTGAAGAGGAAGCGGCTGAGGATGTAGGACGCCACGCACACGCTGTAGACGCCGAAGAACGGGCTCGAGAACATCAGCCCTATGAAGGCCGCCTTGTAGGCCATCACCGCGATGATCAGCCCGACCAGGTAGAGCCCGGCGATCACCTTCAGGGCGCGGTTGATCGTCATCGCTACGGCACCTCCCTGCGACGGCCTCCGGGGGTTCTGTAGGTGCAGTCGAGCACCGCCCGCACCCGGTGCAGCCAGCCGTAGTCGTAGCCCGGGTGCACCGTCGCGACGATCGCCAGGTCGTAGTCTTCGGGCCCGAATCCGGAGCGGTCGCGGCGGGGGTCGGGGTCGACGCCGAACTCGGTCAGCCCTTCGATCGTCACGCTCTCGAGCAGCGGGTCGTGGTATTCGACGATCGCACCCTCCCGGCGCAGCTGGGTGATGATCTCGATCGCGGGTGCCTCGCGGCAGTCGGCGACGCCGGGCTTGTAGGAGACGCCCACGACGAGGACGCGAGAACCCTCGAGCTCGCTGCCCTCGTCGCCGAGCATCTCCTGGGCGCGCTCCACGACGTGCCCGGGACGCCCGGCGAGCTTGCGCATGGCCTCCTCAACCAGTCTCGCCGGGCGCCCACGCTCTCTCAAGGGGTGGGTCAGGTAGTGGGGATCGACGCCGATGCAGTGGCCACCGACGCCGGCAGAGGGGTAGTGGGGCATGAACCCGAACGGCTTGGAGGCGGCGGCCTCGGTCACCTCCAGCGGGTCGAGCCCGTGCTCGCGGCAGGCCTCGGCGATCTCGAACGACAGCGCGATGTTGAGCGCGCGGAAGGTGTTCTCGTAGAGCTTGACCATCTCGGCCCCCTCGGGGGAGGACACCGGGTGCAGCTCCGAGCAGGTATGGCTGAGCAGGCTCGCGGCCTGCCGGCGGCAGGTCTCGCTGACGCCTCCGATCACCCGCGGAGTGCTGAGCTGGGCGTGGTCGCCGACGCCCGGGTCGATGCGCTCCGGGGCGAACGCCACGAACACGTCCTCCCCGGCGCGAAGCCCCCGCTCCTGCAGAGGCTTCACCAGCAGCTCGCGGGTCGCGCCGACGTAGCTCGTTGACGTGAGCACGATCGTCTGTCCCGCCCGGGCGTGGCGCACGACCGCCTCGCACGCCCCCTCCAGCGCGAGCGGCTGCGGGCGGCGCTCCTCGTCCACCGGCGTGGGTACGCACACGAGCACCAGGTCGGCCGCCTCCAGCGCCTCGGCGCGGTCGGTCAGCGAGAAGCCGCCGTCCTGCAGGTACTCGCCGAGCTGCTCCTGTTCGCTGTCCAGCAGCTCGGCCTCGCCGGCCCGGATCTCCTCCAGGCGCTCGGGCGAGATGTCGATGCCGATGATCCCTGCCCCCGCAGCGCGCAGCGCGATCGCCGTCGGCAGTCCCACGTAGCCGAGGCCCACCACGGCCACGACCGCCTGCTCCGCGCCCGTTTGCGCCGGCGCCGGGGTGGCGGGCGTGGACGGGACGGTCCGGGTGTCTTCGAGCACCTGCGTCGCTAGCTCCGGCGTCATGCGTTGTCCCCCTGCTCGTGGGCGTAATTGGGCGGCCCACCCGGTGCGTCCCTGCTCCTGCTTCCACGAGAGCGCCCCGAGCGGCTGATCGGCCGCCAGTTTGCACGGGCTGTCTCTCCTCCCAAGCAGGCTTGGACGCTTGACCGAAGTGTTTGCACCGGCCCGGCCACAGCGAGTCGTCCGAGGTGGGACAGAGGGCTGCCCGAGACGGGCAGCGGTCCCTCACCGGCCGGCGTACACGGCGACCACGTGCCGCCCATGCGCCACAGCGGCCAGGCAGGCCGTTGTTAGGCTCTGTAGATGCGGGATTTCCTGGACGCGATCCGCCGCCGCGTGGTCGTCTACGACGGCGGCATGGGCGCCACGCTCGAGCAGTTCGACCTCAGCAGCGAGGACTACGGCGGGCTGGCCGGCAAGTGCCACGAGGCGCTCGTCCTGAACCGCCCCGACGTGATCGAGGGCGTGCACAGCTCGATGCTCGAGGCCGGCGCCGACGTGGTCGAGACCGACACCTTCCAGGGCTCGCGCCTGAAGCTCGAGGAGTGGGGCCTGGGCGAGCACACCCGCGAGATCAACACCCGCGCGGCGGAGATCGCGCGGAGGGCGGCGGGCGAGCATCGCTTCGTGGCCGGCTCGATCGGCCCGACGGGCTACCTCCCGGCCTCAGAAGACCCTTCGCTCGGCCAGATCCGCTTCGGCGAGCTGGTGGAGATCTTCACCGAGCAGGCCGAAGGGCTGGTCGAGGGCGGGGCCGACCTGCTGATCATCGAGACCGCCCAGGACATCCTCGAGGTCAAGGCGGCGGTGTTCGGGGCGCGCGAGGCCTTCAAGAGCACCTCCAGGGTGCTTCCCATCCACACGTCGGTATCGCTGCTGCCCAACGGGGGCAAGATGCTGCTCGGCACCGACATCTCGGCCGTGCTGTGCACGCTCGAGGCGCTCGGCGTGCAGGTGATCGGGCTGAACTGCTCTACCGGTCCCCAGGACATGCGCGACGCGATCCGCTTCCTCGGCGAGACCAGCCCCGTGCCGGTGGCGTGCATCCCCAACGCCGGCCTGCCACTGCAGGGGCCGCGCGGCGAGACGATCTTCCCCGAGCAGCCCGAGCCGCTGGCGGAGGCGCTGCAGGAGTTCGTGGAGCGCTACGGCGTCGGCATCGTGGGTGGCTGCTGCGGCACCACCCCCGCCCACATCGCCGCGATCGCCGCGAGGGTCGGGGGCCGTGAGGCGGGCGCCCGCCCGGCACCCCGGGCACCCCACCTGTCGTCGATGATCGCCGCCACCCCGCTGGTGCAGGACCCGCGTCCCACACTCGTGGGCGAGCGCGTCAACTCGCAGGGCTCGCGCAAGGCCAAGGAGCTGCTGCTGGCCGACGACTACGACGGGCTCGTGCAGATCGCCGAGGACCAGGTGCTGGGGGGAGCCCACGTGCTCGACCTGTGCGTGGCGCTCACCGAGCGCGCCGACGAGGACGAACAGATGCGGATCCTGGCCAAGCGCATCTCGCTGACCCAGCCGGCACCGATCCAGGTCGACTCGACCGAGCCCGAGGTGCTCGAACGCTCACTCGAGCAGATTCCCGGCAGGGCGATCGTCAACTCGATCAACCTCGAGGCCGGGCGCGCCAAGCTCGACCGCGTGGTGCCGCTGGCGCTCGAACACGGCGCCGCGCTGATCGCGCTCACGATCGACGAGACGGGGATGGCGAAGACGGCCGAGCGCAAGCTCGAGATCGCCGGGCGCCTGCACGAGCTGTGCTGCGTCGAGCACGGGCTCGACCCCGCGCTGCTGATCTTCGACTGCCTCACCTTCACGCTCGTCACCGGCGAGGAGGAGTGGCGGCCGTCGGCCAAGGAGACGATCGAGGGCATCAGGCTCGTCAAGCAGCAGATCCCCGACGTGAAGACCTCGCTGGGCGTCTCGAACGTGTCCTTCGGCGTGTCCCCCGCCGCCAGGGCGGTGCTCAACTCGGTGTTCCTGCACCACTGCGTGGAGGCCGGGCTCGACCTGGCGATGGTCAACCCCAATCACATCACCCCCTACGGGGAGATCTCCCCCGAGGAGCGGGCGCTGGCCGACGACCTCGTGTTCGACGCCCGCGACGACGCGCTCGAGCGCTTCATCGCCCACTTCGAGTCCCGCGGCGAGGAGCAGTCACAGTCGGGGCCCGCAGACCCGACCGAGGGGATGGAGCCCGAGGAGGCGCTGCACTTCCACATCCTGCGCCGGCGCAAGGAAGGCGTCGAGACGTGGATCGACCGCAGCGTCGAGAAGATCGGCGCGGTGCCCACGCTCAACGACGTGCTGCTGCCCGCGATGAAAGAGGTGGGCGACAAATTCGGCGCCGGCGAGCTGATCCTGCCGTTCGTGCTGCAGTCGGCGGAAGTGATGAAGCGGGCGGTGGCCCAGCTCGAGCGGTACCTCGACAAGCTCGAGGGGCACACGAAGGGGACGGTGGTGCTCGCGACCGTGTTCGGCGACGTCCACGACATCGGCAAGTCGCTGGTCAACACGATCCTCACCAACAACGGCTACACGGTGGTGGACCTCGGCAAGCAGGTGCCCATCCAGACGATCCTCGACGCCGCCCAGGAGCACGAGGCGACCGCGATCGGCCTCTCGGCGCTGCTCGTGTCCACCTCCAAGCAGATGCCGGCGTGCATCGAGGAGCTCCACACCCGCGGCCTCGACTACCCGGTGCTGATCGGCGGCGCCGCGATCAACCGTGCCTTCGGCTACCGCGCGCTGTACCCGGGCGGGATCGACTCGCAGGAGCCCTACGAGCCGGGGGTGTTCTACTGCAAGGACGCCTTCGAGGGCCTGGCTGTGATGGACAAGCTGATCGACGAGCAGGCAAGGGGCGCGCTCGTGGAGAAGCTCCAAGCCTCCGCCCGCGAGTTCCGTGAACGCGACTCCGAGCCGGACACGGGTCCGCCCCCGACCGACGACTCGGTGCGCTCGGCGGCGCACACCGACGCGCCCGTCCCCACGCCCCCGTTCTGGGGCGTGCAGGAGCTCCCCGTCGACCTCGACGACGTGTACCCCCACCTCGACACCCACGTGCTGTTCAAGCTCCACTGGGGCGGGCGCGGCATCAAGGGCGAGGAGTGGCGCACGCTGCTGCGCGAGGACTTCCGCCCCCGCCTCGAGCGGATGTGGCGTGAGCAGAGCTACCTGCACCCGCGGGCGCTGCTCGGCTTCTTCCCCTGCTACGCCCTCGGAAACGACATCGTGGTGCTCGACCCCGAGGACCGCGCCACCGAGCTCACCCGCCTGGTGTGCCCCCGCCAGGGCGCCGGCGAGCGGATCTGCCTGGCCGACTTCTTCCGCCCGGCGCTCGACGGGGCGCCCCCGCCAGAGCTCGACGTGGTGGCGCTGCAGGCCGTGACCGTGGGCAGCGAGGTCACCGACCTGATGACCCGCCTGGAGGCCGATGGCGAATACGCCGAGCAGCTGTTCGTGCACGGCCTGGGCGTGCAGACCGCCGAGGCTCTGGCCGAGTGGCTGCACAGTGAGGTCCGCCGCATGCTCGCGATCGCACCCACCCAGGGCAGGCGCTACTCGTGGGGCTATCCCGCGATCCCCGAGCAGAGCGAGCACCTGAAGGTCGACCACCTGCTCGACCTGTCCAGCATCGGCATGAGCATCACCGACGGCTACGCCCCCGACCCCGAGCAGTCGACGCTGGCGCTCGTGTCCCACCACCCGCAGGCGATCTACTTCGGCTCCCGCCAGGGGCGCCTGCCGGCCGTGACCTCGCCCGACGAGGTGATCGCCGGCAGCCCCAAGGACCCCACCCTGCTCGGCGAGGAGCTGGACGACTCCGACCCGCCCGAGGACCAGCCCGAGGGCGAGGAACAGCCCGCGCTCGCGGGCTAGGCGCTGCGCTCGCGGGTCATGCGCTCGGCTCGCGAGCCGAGCGGGGCACTGTCGAGTTCGTCCGTCCGCGAACGAAGTTCGATCACCTGCGCGGGCTTCTTCGCGGCGGTCGCCATCGCCAGGATCTGCTGGCGTGACAGCGGCCTGGCGAAGTGGAATCCCTGGCCGTAGTCGCAGTCGATGTCCTGCAGCTGGGTCACCTGGCCCCCGCTCTCGATCCCCTCAGCGACGGCCTCGAGCTTGAAGATCCGCGCGAGTGCCACGATCGCTTCGGTCAGCTCCTCGCTGTCGGGGTTGGGATCCATCAGGAAGGAGCGGTCGATCTTGAGGATGTCCATGGGGAACTGGCGCAGGTAGTTCAGCGACGAATAGCCGGTCCCGAAGTCGTCGATCGCCAGTTTCACCTTCAGCGCGCGCAGCGCGTTGAGGCGCAGCAGGCTGACCTCGAGGTCCTGCATCATCACGCTCTCGGTGAGCTCCAGGGTCAGCGTTTGGGGCGGGATCCCGCTGTCCTTGAGGGCCTGGCGGACCTCGTCGACGAACTCGGGGCGCTGCAGCTGGGTGGCGGACACGTTGACGGCTATCGACAGCGGCGGGTCCCGGGGGACTTCCTTCTGCATGACCGCGGCCCAATGGCACGCTTCGCGCAGCACGAACCTGCCGACCGGCACGATCAGGCCGGTGTCCTCCAGCAGCGGGATGAAGTCTCCCGGCTGCACCAGCCCGCGCGTGGGATGCTGCCAGCGCACGAGCGCCTCCATGCCCGCGATGTCGCCCCTGCGCAGGTCCATGATCGGCTGATAGCGCAGCGTGAACTCGCCGCAGTCGATGGCGCGTTGGAGGTCGGTCTTGAGCTCGAGCCGTTCGAGCGCCCGCGCGTGCATGTCGGGCTGGAAGATCTGGTAATGCCCCTTGCCGCTTTCCTTGGCCATGTACATGGCCGTGTCGGCGTTTCGCAGCAGGTCCTCGGCGTCGCGCTCGCTGATCATCGTGGGGTCGCTGAACGCGATCCCGATGCTGGTGGCGATCGTGACGTCGCGGTTCTCGAGCGTGATCGGCGCCTGCAGCGAGTTCATCACCCGCTGGGCAACCTCGACCGCCTGCATCTCGTTCTCGGCCTCGTGGAGCAGGATCGCGAACTCGTCACCGCCGAGGCGCGCCGCGGTGTCGACGGGGCGCATGCAGTCCTCCAGTCGCCGGCCCAGCTCCTGCAGGACGATGTCGCCGGCCGCGTGGCCGAGGGAGTCGTTGACGTTCTTGAAGTCGTCGACGTCCATGAACAGGACGGCAACCGGGAGCTGCTGGCGTCGCTGACCGGCGAGCGCGTGCCCGACGCGGTCGCGGAACAGGGCGCGGTTTGGCAACCCTGTGAGAACGTCGTGGAAGGCCTGGTGCTCGAGCTCGGCCTCGAACGCCTTGCGCTCGCTGATGTCGCGCACGTTCAGGACGATCCCCGCGATCGCCTCGTCGGCGATCTGGTTGGTGGCGAGCACTTCTACGTTCCGCCAGCGACCGTCGGCGTGGCGCACGACGAACTCCGCCGACTCGGGCTGCCCCGGGGGGGAGCCGGCCACCGAGGCGACGAACGCGAGCAGCCGCTGAACGTCGTCCTCGTGGACGAACTCGCTCGCGGGGCGCTCGGCCAGTCCCTCGGGGTCATACCCGAACTTCGAGGCCACCGACGGGCTCACGTAGCGGATCACCGAGTCGGGGTCCACCACGCAGATCACATCCGAGGAGTTCTTGATCAGCGACGTGAGCCGCGCCTCGGAGCGCTGGTGGGCGCCCTCCTCCGTGACAGCGATGCTCTGCAGCGCGAGCGCCACCTCGCTGGCGAGCGTGCCGAGGCTCTCCTGCGCCGGGTGGTCGAGCTGGTGCTCGGACACGACGGCCAGCGCGCCCAGCAGGTGATCCCGAGCGAACATCGGCGACAGGTACACCTCCGAGCCGGCGAGCTGGAAGGTGACGACGCGCGAGTGGGAGTCCTGGTGGCCGGGCAGCATCTGCGGCAGGATCCTCGGCAGCCCGGGGATCTTGGCCTCGCCGGGACCGACGGGCTCGAGCGCTCCTTCGGCGGAGTCGGCGACGTACAGCGAAGCACGGATCGGCTGGTCGACGACGGCGTGGGCCGCTTCCAGGGCCGCCTGGTAGATGGCCTCGCGGGTGGGCGCGGAGACGAGCGTCTCACCGGCAACCCGCAGGGCGGCTTCGCGCTGGGTGGCCGCCTCGTTGTGGTGGACGATCCCGGCCAGGCGCAGCAGCACGAGCGCGAACATGATCCCCGAGGCAGCGACCAGCACGTACAGGTCCACGGACTGGTGCAGGGCCGAGCGCACCACGATCACCAGCGGCACCGTCAGGCTGGCGCTCCCCAGCAGCGCCAGGCGCTGGCGCGTCAGGCGCGTGTCGGGCACCGGTCCACGTTGTGAGAGCAGGCGCATCGACGGGTGCAGCGCGGCCGCTCCGAGGCATGCGTAGAAGATGCCCCAGCCGGCGTCGAGGGCGCCGCCGATCCCGTAGCCGCTGCCGCCGAGCAGCACCGAGCCGTAGATCACGTCGGTGATCAGCAGCACGATCGCACCGGCGAGCACGAACTGGAAGGCCGGCTCGCGACGGTGGCTGCCGGCGGCCACGCGGGCCACCACGCCGAGCAGCAGGATGTCCATCGCCGGGTAGGCCACGGAGGCGCTGCGGCGCAGCAGCGACAGGCCGGTCTGCTCGGCGTACGGGGAGATCAGGTACACCCACAGCAGCGTCGCCAGCGCGGTGGTCACGATCATCGAGTCGATCAGGGGGGCGCGGTCGCGGTGGTCACGTCGTTCGCGGACCAGCAGCACCATGCCGCCGATCAGGAACGGGTAGAAGGCGAGGTGGAACTGGTCGGCGACCGACGGGAAGGGCTGCTTGGTGCCGAACAGCCGTTCGTAGTTCCAGGACAGCACGCCGCTCGTCACGAACAGCGCCACGCCGATCGCGAACAGGTACCAGGGCAGGCGGCTGCTTTTGGTGTTTCGGCGGGCGCCGATCACCAGCGCCACGACCGCCGATCCGCCGATCAGGTTGAAGACGAGGCCGCTGCGCAGCCACGCGGGGCCCATCGCGTGCGCGAGCCCGTATCCGACCGCGAGTGCCAGTGCGACGACGAGGTACACCAGCCACTCGCGCCCGCGGAGGCGCTCCCGCACGGCGGCGCCGGTGAGGGTGGGCGAGGTTGCGTAAACACTGGACGGCCTGTGCTGGCGGTGCACGTCTCGGCTATCGGGGCCGATCCTGGGCCTCTTGAGCGAGCAGCCGAATGTTCGACAAACGGCCAGCGGGCCCAGACCGCACGGGCACGATGGCGGCCCGGACTCGGTGTTTGCAGTGACCGGCGCAGGCCGCGCGGGAGCCGGTCCCTAGTCCTCCTCGCGGGAGGGGGGGCGGAAGATGATCCGCTTGACCTCCTCGGCCGTCCCACCCCCCAGCCGCAGGGCCGTCTGGATGCCCTCGGCTCCCAGCTCGCCGGCGTCCAGCGCGCGGCGCAGCTCGTTGAGCGGACCGCGGGTGTCCTCGTCAACCTGCTCGCGGGATACCTCAAGCAGGATCAGGTGGCGGGGACGGTGCAGCTCGCTGGCCTTGGCCAGGAACGGCTCGCGGGTGGCGGCGCTCATGTCCACGAGGCCGAGCACCACGGTCTGGCGGGCCTCCATGCGCTTGCCGGCGGTCAGCCGCAACAGCTCGTCGGCGCGCTGCTCGATCGCCTCCTCGGGGACGCGGCCCGCGAGCAGCTTCAGCACCCGTGAGCGGGTGAGGACGCTCGCACGATCGTCGATCAGCCGCTCGAGGAAGGCCTCAAGCTCCTGCGAGGAGGCGCAGCAGACGATCAGCAGGCTGCCGGGTGAGTAGCGCAGCCGGTCGGCGGGCGCCAGCACGCGGGTGTTGACGCGCAGATCCGGGGGCCGAGCGGGGCCACCCGCGCGGCGGGGGCGGTCCGACGAGTATCCGGTCCGCTCGTCATCGCCGATCTTGACGCTGCGTCCGGGGGGTCGGCTGGCCATTGCCCTCCATCATGACGAATGTGGAGGGCGCCGCGATCAGGTCGAGCTTGGCGGCCCGATCCAGGCGCTTGATACGGGCCTCCTCGCGGCGGGCCTGGCGCCTGTCGGGCATCGGCAGCACGGCGGCCAGCTCGACCGGCAGGCGGCTGGCGGTGTAACGGCTGGCCTTTCCCGCACGGTGTCGCTCCAGCCGCCGCTCGAGCCACGTGGTCCATCCCGTGTACAGCGTCCCGTCGGCGCACCTCAGCAGGTACACGCACGGCTGCTCCTGCATCGCTCCCCGCTAGGCCGGGTCGCCGAGGCGGCGGCCGGGAGCCGGCAATGGCGCCAGCTGCACGGGCGTGGCGTGGCTCGTGCGCAGCCGCACCTCCCGCCACGAGAGGCCCTCGTTGACGAGCGCGGGGAGCCCCATGATCAGCGCCGTCAGCAGCTCGATCAGCTGCAGGACGATCGCGAAGGCGATCGCCTCGGGGGTGGAGACGTGGTACGCGCCCGCCAGCACGGCCACGCACGCCGCCTGGAAGACGCCCACGTTGGCGGGCGTGGCGGGCAGTGCGGCGGTCACGTTGACGGCGAACAGGACGGCCGCGGCCGCACCGACGCTGGCGCCGCCCTGCAGCCCGAAGGCGCTCAGCAGCAACCAGCAGGCCAGCAGCTGCAGCGCCCAGGCCGCCAGCTGCAGGAGCGTCGCCCCGGCCGCCGCGCGCGGCCGCGAGATCACGCTCACCCCGTCGCCCAGCCGGCCCATCCAGCGACGGACCGCGGCGCGCAGCAGCGCCATGCGCCCCCTGTAACCACCGGCGCGGGGGGCCAGCCATGGGAGGATCGCGGCGAACAGCACCGCACCCGAGGGCCCGAGCGCGGCGAACAGGATCAGGCGGCCGTTGCGCTCGAGCTCGCCGAAGTCCGCACTCGCCAGCATCGCTCCGGCCAGCAGCGCCAGGGCGAGCAGGTTCAGCAGTGCCTGGGAGACCATCGTGCCGAGCACGACCGGCAACGTCTCGCGTGCGCGACCCATGCGCCGGGCGACGATCAGCGCCCGCGAGTGCTCGCCCATGCGGGCCGGCAGCGTGGCGGACATGAGCACCCCGATGAAGGTTCCCTGCATCGCGTCGCGATGACTGGCCGTCCGCCACGTGGGAGCCACGGCGAGGATCGCGTGCCAGGCGATCGCGCGGGCGAACATGGCCAGGCACATCACTCCCAGCGCCGCGGCCACGAGCCCGGGTTTGGAGGCCAGCAGCGACCCGGCCACGCGCGTCACGCCGACGCGCTCCAGCGCCAGCCCGCCCAACGCCCCGGCGGCCAGCGTGCACGCCGCCAGCCCCACCTTCCGCAGCGTCCGGTGGAGCCCGCTGTGCGCCCCGGGGGTGGGCTTGGCGGGCCTGTCCTGCAGGCTGCGCAGGCGCTCGGCCGGGATCCGGGGCTGGCGGTCGGCCGGCGCCAGCCCGTAGCGCACGGCGAAGGTCGCGACCGTGCCGGCCGGGGCGGCAATGCTGCGAGCCCGCTCGTAGCACTCGGCCACCTCGGCGGCGACCGTCGGCCAGGCGTAGCGCTCCGCGCGCTCGCGGGCCCGGGCCGCCATCTGCGCCCGCCGCGGCTCGTCGAGGGCCAGTCCACGCAATGCCTGTGCGAGCGCCAGCGGGTCGCCCGAGGGCACCAGCACCCCGTCGAGCCCGTCGCGGACCACGTCCCGGTAGCCCGGGATGTCGGAGGCGAGCACCGGTGTGCCCGCCGCGAACCCCTCGGTCAAGACCATCCCGAAGCTCTCCCCGCCGAGAGACGGGGCGCACAGCACGTCGGCGTCCTGGAGCTCCTGCAGCTTGCGCTGCTCGTCGACCTTGCCGAGCGCGCGCACGCCCCGGCCGTCGAGCATCATGTGGGCGACCTCGGCCTCCCCCGCACCGACGATCGTGAGCGTCGCCGGAATCTGCTCGCGCAGCGCCTCGAACGCCGCCAGCAGCACCGGCAGGCCCTTGCGCTCCACCGCCTGGCCGACGAACACGATCCGCAGCGGCTCCCCTGCGTCGCGCGCCCGCGCCCGCGCCCGCGCCGGCGCCGGCGTGGCGGGGATCTGCACGCCGTTCGGTATCACCGCATAGCGTCCCCCGTAGAACCGCCGTGCCGTCCACGCGGCCGCCTCGGACACCGCGATGCGTGCGTGCAGCCGGTTCATCCGCCGGCGCCCTCCGAGCACGACGGCGGCGCCCCCGTTGGTCAGGAGGTTCTCCGAGTAGGTGTGGAAGGTCCCCACCAGCGGAAGCGTCCCCAGCGAGCACAGCGCGTCCCAGCTCAGCACCGGGACCACCGGCTCGTGCACGTGGAGCACGTCGTAGCCGCCGTGGCGCAGCTCCTCGCGCATGCGGAAGAGCCCCTGTGCGAACACGCTCAGGTTCGACACGGCGCCGTTGGCCGGGATCCCCACCGTGCGTCCGAGCGAGAAGAACTCGTCCCCCACCTCGACCCGCTGCGGGCGGGCGCCGCGGTGCAGGCGACGCGAGAGCTCGTCGTCGGGATCGTAGGGGGCGAGCACGCGCACGTCGTGGTCGGCCGCCCTCAGCTCAGCTGCGAGCGAATCGATGTGTCGCGTGACGCCGCCCGGATAGGTCCAGGAGTACGGGGACAGCAGCGCGATCCGCACGGATCCCTACTCTATCGACGCGCTCGCGGGGGCGATGGGCGCAGCCCCCGCTGCGGATCGACGCGCTCGCGGGGGCGATGGGCACAGCCCCCGCTGCGGATCGACGCGCTCGCGGGGGCGATGGGCACGGCACCGCTGCGATAATCCGCCCCAGGTGAGCGCCAGGCATTTCGTCAAGTACACCTTCCTGAAGCTCGACCCCGCCTGGCGACGGACCGACCCCCGGGACCGGGCGCGGGACAAGCAGGAATTCGCGGCCGCCTGCGAGGACTTCGCAGACGGCCACCTGCTGCAGAGCTTCTCGCTCGTCGGCACGCGCGGCGACGCGGAACTGCTGCTGATCGCCGAGGCCGAGAACCTCGAGCGCATCCACGAGTTCCACGTGGTGCTCTCGCAGAGCGGGCTGATGCGGTGGGCGCAGATCCCCCACTCCTTCCTGGGCATGCGCAAGAGCTCCGAGTACTCCGAAGACGATCGCACCGTCCCGCGGACGTTCCGCGGAAAGTACGTATTCGTGTACCCGTTCGTGAAGTCCCGGGAGTGGTACGCGCTCCCGGCCGAGGAGCGCTGGCGGATCATGCAGGGCCACATCCAGGTGGGGCGGGAATATCCCGGAGTGGACAACCACACCACCTATTCCTTCGGGCTCGACGACCAGGAGTTCGTGGTCGCCTTCGACACCGACGACGTCGGCACCTTCCTGGACCTCGTCCAGCGCCTGCGTACGACGGAGGCCTCGCGCTACACGGTGCGCGACACGCCTAGCTTCACGTGCATCGCGATGTCGCTCGAGAGGGCACTCGGGGCCCTCGACGGGGAGCCGGTGTCGCTCGCCGCCGAGCTGCCCGCGCTGTAGCCGTGGCGTCGCCGGCGGGAGCGGCCGGGTCGCGCAAGCAGGGGACCGACCGCCCCCGACGGGGAACGCCGCGCGGGGCCAAGGCCCACCTGCAGGCGTCGGATCCCGTGATGTCGAAGCTGATCGACAGCGTGGGGCGCCTCCCCTCGGCGCGTGCCGGGCGGCCGGACCCCCAGGACCACTACGGCGCGCTCGTGCGCGCGATCACCGGCCAGCAGCTGTCGGTACTCGCCGCCAGGGCGATCTACGGGCGGCTCACGGCGCGCTACGGGGGCCGCCCGCCGACGCCCCACGAGATCCTCGCCGAGGACCCCGAAGAGCTGCGCGCCGCCGCCGGCCTGTCGCGGGCAAAGACCTCCTACCTGCGCTCGCTGGCCGAGCACGTGGTGTCCGGTGAGCTCGAGCTCGCGCGACTCGACGACCTGCCCGACGAGGAGGTCGTGCAGGAGCTGGTGGCCGTCAAGGGCATCGGCCTGTGGTCTGCGCAGATGTTCCTGATGTTCCAGCTCGAGCGCCCGGACGTGCTCCCCACCGGCGATCTCGGCATCCGCAAGGCGATCCAGCGCGCCTACGGACTGACCGAGGCCCCGAGCGTCGCCGAGATGGAGGAGATCGGGGAGCCGTGGCGGCCCTACCGCACGCTCGCCTGCCGCTACCTCTGGCGCTCCCTGCACAACGAACCGATCTGAGTCCCGCGCTGCGGGACCGGCCCCGGGGGAAGGGGACCGGCCCCTGCGCGCGCGGCTACGGAGTTGCGAGCCCGGCTATGGGACCGCTTTTATCTCCATCGCTTCGGAGAGCGACTGTTCTTCACTGCCGCTGTAGCCGATCTGTTCGCTCGTGCTCTGCAGGCTGGGGCTGAGGAAGCTGGCGGTGAGCACGTCCGGCGTGGCGCCGTCGAAGGCTTCGGGGGACTGCACTCCGTGCGAGGCCTTGTAGCGCATCCTGTCTTCTTCACCCATGTGATCGACGATCTTCGAGACCACCCCGATGAAGGACCCTTCGATCGAGACCTTCGTGCCGACACCCGTCGTCTTGCCGCATTCGAATGCGAACAAATCCGAGCCGGTCTGGGGTTTGTAGTCCCACCCCACCGTCGGCTTCCCTCCGCCGGAGACGAGCCCCAGCTGTGCTTCGGCGGGAAGCGAGATGATCGTCCCTTCTTCCGGCGCCGGCGGGTTTTCTTCGGGTCTGAGGCTCTGGCACGGTTCCCCGCTTGCGGCTTCCCTGCATTCGTACAGGCTGATTTCCACCTTCTCGCTCGTCGGCCCCTGGTATTCGCCGTACTGCTTGGAGTTCGCACACGCGATCTGCCTGCCACCGGTCGTTTCGAGCGTCGCCGGTTCGAGCGTGCCGGGGCTTTCGAACGCCCTTTCTTCTCCGGGCCCGGCGCTCCATTCGTACTTGCCCGTCGAGCCGGGGCTTTCCTTCGTGCACGCTTTGCTCGTGTACTTCCCGTGGTACATCGTCTTGCGGCCTTCCTTGACGCCCTGCACCTTCGCGCAGCGGCCGAGTTCTGGAAGGGCCGCGCCGGCGTTGCCGGCGATGGCCAGACACAGGCCGCACACAATCACCAAGACCCCCGCTGCGTTTCTCACCGGTTGCTCACACTCCCTTTCTGCACGTCTGGTTGAGCGCGGGCCGCGACAAACCCCGCGGTCCCCGGCGGCTTCGTGAGCCGCCGCTCATCACATACCCGCATGCCTGCCCTCGGCAATCACCAATTGGCCTGCGTCCACAATCAACGATTGGCCTGCGTCGACGATTACCGATTGGCTGCGTCGAGAATCACCAATTGCGCCCGCGTCGCGGAGTCGGGGGGCGGACACGCGACGGGGCCGGCCTCAGAGGGCTAGGCCGGCCCCGCTGCGATAGAACTGAGGGAACTGGCTACCGAGGGTGCTCGTGGTGCCGCGTGCTAGGGCGCGGCTTTGAACTCCATGTCTTCGGAGAAGGACTGTTCTTCTTCCGGAGCGGAGAACGCGATTGCTTCGGTTGTCGCTTTCAGCGCTTTCGGTTCCAGGATCGCCGCGGTCAGCGTCGCTTTGGCGCCGCCTTCGAACATTTCCGGAGTCTGTTTGCCGCCGGCGGCCACCGAGTGCAGCTTGTATTCTTCGGCCATCCTGTTCACCGGTTTGATGATCGGTGAAATGAAGGCCCCTTCGATCGTGATGTCGGTCGTCACCAGCGGCGTGCTGCCGCATTCGAAGATGAACAGGAAGGGCCCGGTTTTGGCTTTGTATTCCCAGCCGATCTGCGGCTTGAGGGCCGATTTCTTGATGTAACCGAGTTTGCCTTCGAGCGCCTGCGAGATGATCGTTCCCGCTTCCGGCAGCGGTGGGATTTCTTCGGGCCTCACGCTCTGGCACGTTTCACCGGTGGTGCTGAGCGTGCATTCATACAGGCTGATTTCGTCCTTCTCGGTGTTCGGCCCGAGATATTCGCCGAACTGCTTGGAGTCCTTGCACACGACCGCCGTACCGGATGGCGTTTCGAGCGTGACCGGTTCGAGCGTGCCTGGGCTTTCGAAGCCCTTTTCTTCGCCCGGCCCCGCCATCCATTCGAACTTGCCCGTGCCCGTCGAGCTGACGGTGGTGCATTTTTTGTTCGAGTATTTGCCGTTGAATTTCGTCCTGTGCCCTTCCTTCGTGCCTTCGACCTTCACGCAACGGCCGATTTCGGGCAGTTCCGCCGAGGCGACACCGGCGTCGAGCGCCGCCAGGGCGCACGCAGCCAGTATCGCGACCATCAAGTACCCAGTGCGTCTCATCGTCTCCAGACTCCTTCTCCCGATGCCGGCCGCCCATCCGTCGTCAGCCGACGGCGTCGATTCCACGGTTCCGAACACGAACGTGATACCCGACGACGGGCTGCGCTAAACACGCCAGCGCCGCCCGCCGCCGGTCCACGCCGGCTCGCCTCAGGTCAATTCGGATTCCACGACTTCGCCATTGGAGGTGCCGTGGAAGGTTCCCGTGAGGGTGCCTTCCCGCGGGCACACCGGCGAGCTCGCCTTCTTGTTCAGCTTGAACTTCTGTTTGTTGGTCACGATCGTCATGGGACCGCCGATCGTGAAGGTGCTCTTGACCTTGGCGGCTTCGAACACACAGGTGGCGTTGCCCTCAGGGAAGACCGACGTGAAGCTGACCTTTTTGCCCTTGACTTCGTCGATTCCCTTGGCGCTGAGGACCGTGAGCCACGGTAGGTTGCTGGTTTTGATTTCGGTCGGCCCGAGCGGGGTCGTGGTTTTGCACAGCCCGCCCGGTTCGCCACCGGTCGAGGACTCTTTTTCGATCTCGCCTTCGTCCTTCTTTGCGTTGTTCTTGGAGAGCGATCCTTCCAGGACGTTGTTCGAGCATTCGAGGTTCCCCGAGCTCGTTTCGAAGGTCAGGTCGCTGCTCTGGGCGACCACCTGGGCGCCCACCGCGAGTTCACCTTTGGCGGTCTTGAGCGTGAGCAGGTTGGGGCCTTTGGCCCCCGCCACGCCGGTCAGGCTCCCCGTTGCCAGCAGCGCCAGCGCTGCGAGCGCCCCCCCGATAGCTGTCCTTCTCATCTTCGGACCCTCCTCCTTCGAGTTCGTGCTGCGGTTGGATGGATGCCCCCTCAGACGAACGTCAGCAACGCGGTCGTGGCCGACCCCCGGCCCTGCGCCGGGGAGAAGCTGACGCGGAGCTTCAGCTTGAGCTTGTGCTTGCGGTGCAGGAGCTTGCGCTTCTTGGCCGTCAGCGACACCTTCAGCCGGTAGGTCCCCGCCTTCGCGGCGCTCATCCTCGCGCTCGTGAGGCCGGCGCCCGCCGCGAGGATTCTGCCCTTGGCCGGTGCGACCACCGAGATCGTCGCGGTCGTGCCCTTGACCTTGCCCTTGACGTAGGCCTTCACCGCCTGCGCGGCCCCGACGCCTTTCCCGGGTGGCGGCGGCGTGACGTTGCTGGTGAGGTTGCCGCCGCCGGCGCCCGATTCACTGGCGTGCTGCGAGGAGCCGAGACCCTGACCGGGCGGCTGGCAGCCCTGCATTTCCGCGGAGCACGACGGCGACTGCGGCGTCGGCGGCAGGCCACCCCCGACACGCACGTCGTAGATGTCGTTGAGCCCGTCCTGGTCCTGGGGCACGAGCGCGGCGTGGGTGGTGATGTAGGCGTCGTGGGCGTCGGCGCTGGCGCCCTCGAAGTAGGTCGGGAACGGATCGGTGCCGGTGCTCAGCAGCGCCAGGCACCCGCCCGCACCGGATTCGCCTTCGGGCACTTCGGTGGGTTCGCACCCTTCGAGGCCCGCGGGCGTCCATTCGTACACGTTCACGCTGTGGTTGGTGGCGGTGAACGAGGTCCCTCCGGCGGTAGTGCGCAGCGGCTGGAGGCTGTCGAAGAACACGCGCCCGTCGTCGGTCAGGTTGCGCTTGACAACGCCGTTCTGGACGACGTCGAAGGGACCCAGCGGCGAGAACTGGTCGTTTTGGTCGGCGATCGGCTGTTCGCCGGTCGGATTGCACGAGGCGCAGCTCACCGTGCCTGACTGCAGCGAGTACTCGTACTCCTCCCATTCCAGCCTGCCGGTTTCCTGCTGGGTGTTGTCGTAGGCGCCCACGCGGTGGCGGGTGGCCAGCAGCAGGTAGGCGCCGCTGGGGGATACGCGGGCGTTGTAGTAGTGCATGCCCTTGTTGGCCGAGATCGCGTCGACTTCCACGAGCGGGTTGCCTCCTAGGTTCCACCCGCCGGCTTCGGCTTCCCCGATCGTGGTGACGTAGTGGAGTACGCCCGCGCTGTAGGCGTAAACGTTCGCTTCGGCTTCGGTTTTCGCCTCACCCGAACGGGTGGTGCCTTCGGTGCGTTCGTTTTCTTCGGCGCTGTTGCCTTCGCCGGGGACGAGCTGGCCGGTGCAGGAGAAGTACACGACCGACCCGTCTTCGGAGGCGCCCAGCACTCCGCGCACGTCGGCTCCGTGGGCGTCGCTCGTGTCGGCCGACAGGTCGCTCAGCGTGCCGCTGGTGACGTTGTATTCGTACAGGTCGCAGCCCGTGCCGGCACCGTTGTTTTCGTCTTTGCTCTTGTTGATGTCTTCCAGCAGGCAAGTGCTCGTGCCGTCGGGCGCGGCGAGCCCGTAGTTGGCCACGAAGAACACTCGGCCGCCGTCGGCCGAGGCCGCCTCGAACTTGGCGCCGGTGTCGCGGATTTCCTTGTTCGGCGAGATCGACACGGCCGTCGTGTGGCCGCTTTCACGAAGGTAGATCTGGCGCGCGTGCGCGTCCTTTTCTTCGCCCGGACCCTTGCCGTCGGAGATCGCGGTGAAGTACGCGCGGCGCCCGTCACGGGACAGCTCGTGCAGGTCTGAGAAGAATTCGCCGGCGTGGGCGTCGATCACCTGTTCGGCGAGCGCGCCGTCGGGCAGCACCGAGGCCACCACCGGACGGCAGGTTTCCTGGTTGGCGCGGCACGCTTCCGGCGAGGAACCGACTTTCCATTCGTACAGCGAGGTTTGGGGCGCCGGTTCACCGCCGGGGCCGACGGGCAGCTGGTAGCCGGCGTTGTCGTCCTCGAACAGCACCGTGGAGCAGTCGTCGGAGATCCCGTCGACGTGGTAGGTGGGTCCTTCGGGTGACTTGTCGGGGTTCGGCGGGCGCACGTTCGAGATCAGCGTGTATTCGTCCGGGCCGCGCCACAGGTAGAGGTTGTCGATCTGTTCTTCGGGGGACTCGAGCGGTTCGCCTTCGGGCCCCGCCGGCAGCTGCGGTTGTTCGTCTCCGGGGAACGCGGGCGCGGCCAGGCGGGTGCGGATCGCGCCACATCCCAGCGACGGCGAGAAGGACTCGAATTCGCCCGAGTTCTCACCGGCGCCGTGCAGCCCGCCGAGGCGGTCGCTCGGTTCCAGCGGCGTGGCGCTCCAGGAGCTGCCGGGGGCGGGGCTCCTCGACACGACGTGCCCGTACAGGCCACCCGATTCGCTGCCGGGGATGGCGCCGGTGAGCGAGTACACGACGCCGCCCCCTTCTTCGGCGGCCTGGAAGGAGGCTTCCGCCACGAAGCGGTCGGGGACGTTGACTTCCTGCTCGTTCTTCAGCGGCGGCGAGGACAGCTCGTAGGCGCGGCAGTCGGGCAGCGAGTGGGTGGCGCCTTCGGCGATGCCCTGTTCGGCGCGGGGTCCCGCGTTGGGACACGATTCCGCGCGCGCGACGGCCCCGTGGGCAAGCACCAGCGTCAGCGCCGCCACCAGCACCGCCGGCGCGCACGCGTGCGCCCTGCGCGGTGCCGACACGAGCGGGCCCCGGGGGCTCACGGCTTCACGCTCGCGGTCCTGGTCGCCGTCTTCTTGCCGACGGTGAGCGTGGCGCGCAGCTTCAGCTTGTGGCGGTGCTTGACGGCGCGCTTACCGACGTTCGTGAGCCCCAGCGTGAGCAGACGCCGTCCCGCCGCCAGCCCCTTCTTGAGCGCCTTGAAGCCGCTGCCCGACAGCGCCACGGTGCCGGCGGTCGAGAGCTTCAGCGTGACCATCACCTTCTTGCCCTTCACGCGCGTCCTGACGATCGTCAGCTTGGGCGCGGAGGGGGAGCAGCCGGACACCGCGATCTGGGTGTTCTGGACGATCCGGGCGCCGTCCTGGGCGACGATCGTGGTGGGCGCGTACAGCGGCGCGCTGCAGAGGTTGCCGTAGCCGGTGAGGACGGAGTGCGGTCCCGCCGGGAGGTTGGTTTCGAACGAGCTGATCGGAGCATCCGGGACGGCTTCGAATTTGGAGAACGTGACCTCGTGTTCGACCCCGTTGGTGAAGACTTTTTTGATGTATGTGTTGCCGACCAGTTCCACGTGGACGTTTTCGCCCTGCAGCAGGAACACCAGGTCCGGGAACGCCGCGCCACCGTGCGAGACGAGGATCGCGGGACCCGTGAGCGGCGCATCGAGGACCGGCGTGTGGGCCGTGGCGGTTCCCACGAACGACCCTTCCGGGCACCCTGCGGGGTTCTGCGCGAACTGCTGTTCGGTGCATGCTTTCTGCAGCGTCGGAAGCCGCGAGGGGAGGTCTTCGGGCAGCTGCAGTTCGACTTTGCGGATCGATGCTTCACCCGGGTGCTGCGTCACCGTCACGTGGAAGCCGGCGCCGTTGGCTTTGCTCCAGGTGCCTTCGGTGGAAGCGGTGAAGACAGGGGCGAAGCCGAGCGACGAGCACGAGCTGGCCGTGAACGGCACGCTCTTCTGGAAGCTGCCGGCGGATTCCGCGGGGGCGGCCGGGGCTCCCGACAGCGAGGCGGATACCGACTGCGTTTCGCAGTTGGTCGGGTTGAACATGAATTCGGGCCGGTTGATGTCGACCTTCACGGCTTTCAGCCGCAGCGGGATGCCATCGATGCTCTGCGGCAGCGGGTCGCTGGTGACCGTGATCGCGCCTGTTCGAGGGTCGATGGTGATAGCGGAGCGCACGACCACCGTGCCGAGGTCGAAGGGCCCCGCCTTGGCCGGGACTTCGACCTTCAGGCCGAACGGGCCGCCCTTGTAGGGGCCCGTCAGGTAGACCCGTCCTTCGCTGTCCACGTACGGTTCGCTGCCGGGGCCGGCGGCGGCGGTCGCGGTGCCGAGCTGGGATGCGGCGGGGCACGGTTCCGTCGTCGATTCGGCGGCGGCCCCTTCGCAGCGCGGGATCCCCGCGATCTTGCCCAGCAGCCCCGGAGGCGTGTGGACGGTGATGCCGGAGAGGTTCTGTTCGCCGTCCCGGCGGGTGAAGGTGACGTCGAAGTTCGTGTACCGGCCGGCGCCCGAGGATTCGCTGCCGGCGCTGAAACCGGGTTCGAAGGGCAGGCTCGCCGGGCACCCGGTGATCCCGAACGGACCTTCGGCCGTGAACGGCGAGGGGACGGGGGTGCCGCCGACGGCTTCCCCGCCCGGCGTGGTGGCGCCGACGCTCCACGGCGTCAGCGTGGCCGAGGACAGCAGGCCGCTGGTGCACACCTGCGCGCTCTCCAGCGGCGCCCGCGGGCCGATCTTCAGCTTCAGGGTCAGCTTTTCGAACGGCAGCTGGGGGTTGTTGAGGAACGTCGTGGTGACCTGGCCGGTGCTCTGGTTGACCGATCCGGAGCCGGGGAGCTTGACGCGCACGCCCGCGCCTTCGACTTCGATGTACAGCTTCACCAGCTGGCCGCCTTCCACCTGCGCGCCGTCGCATGGAGAGCACGCCGGCTGGCCGAGGTAGACGCGGCCTTCCAGCGGCTTTTCCAGCAGCTGGGAGACGATCGTGACCTTGCCGACCTGCGAGGCGAGCGGGCAGTTGCCCGGCGCTGTCGAGCCGAGGCCGATCTGATCGGCGGTGCACGCCTGGAGCCCGTTCGCCGAGGACGGCGACAGCGTCACCCCTTCGGGCAGCGTCACGGTCGTGTTGCGCAGCTGGGGGCTGGCCAGTTCGCTTGGGGTTTCGTGTTGTTTGAGCTGTAGCTGGAAGGTGTAGCCGGACGGTGAGTCGGCCGCGGTGGTCTGGGTGGGACCCTGTGCTTCCTGCGCTTCCGCTTCGGCTTCGCTGCTCGCCTGCGTTCGCGGCAGGAACGAGAAGCTCGGTTCGAACTTCAGCGATTCGCACCCGGTGACCCGCGGTGAGACGGCCTGCGCTTCGAACCAGTTCGGGTCGGGAAGGGCGGGCTGGCCGAGGGCGTCCTGGGCGCCCGGGTTCTCCCAGCTGTCGATCAGCGCCGTCGTGATCGGCGCCAGGTTGGCGTCGGACGCGCCCGCTTCCAGCGCTTCGGCCTCGACGGCGCAATCGGCCGGGTTGGTGAGGAACGGCGCTTCGGGCCCGCCCGGTTCGGCGTTCATTTCGAACAGGTTCTTGAAGCGTCCCGGGTTGTGGGAGGAGTTCGCCGGCTCGCCCCACAGCGTGAGCTGGACACCGAACACGTCGTAGGCCTCGTTGATGTCCGAGGAGGTGACGCTTACCCGGTATTCGCCGCCGTTGGCGTCTTCGTGGACGACGTGGGCATCGAGGCGGATCGGAAGGTTCGAGTAGATGAAGCCGAACTCGGCCGGAACCCCGGCCGGCGGCTGCAGGTTGTAGAGGGCGACCGTTTCCGGTTGGGCGGTGAATTCTTTGAGGAACACGCTCACCTCGCCCACCTGCGTGGAGGGAGGACAGGAGCCGTGTGGGACGGGTCCGCCGGGGACGCCCTCGGTGAACTGGGACTGCGGGCACCGTTCCGGGTGACCTTCCTTTTCGAGCGTCGCCAGCGGATTGCCGTAGAAGCCCGCGGGCAGCTTCACGTCCACGTCCTTCACGCGGCTGACCACCGACGGTTCGGTGAAGCCTTCGGGGCCGGTGCGCAGCGACGTGTTGAAGAACACGCTCGTGGAGGCCGCATACGGATGACCGCCGGCCTGGGTGTAGGTCTGGCCGTCCGGTCCCGTCGTGCGGGCGCCAAAGGTCTGTACGCCGAAGGGGGCTTCCTGGGAGGAGATGGGGGCGGTTTCGCCGATTTCACTCGCTTCGACTCCGCCGCCTTCCACGCGAACCTTGTTTTCGATGCTCGTGGCCGCCTGCAGGGCATTCGTGTCGAGCTGCGCTTCGATCGGAAGGGAGGCGGCCGTGCCGTCCGGATACACCACCGGTACGGCTTCGGGATGACGGAAGTTGACGAGCGTGCATTCGACTTCGCTCAGACCCGCGCCTTCCGGCAGCTTCTCTTCCTGGTCGCGCTTTTCTTCTTCGCGCCGGCGCTTTTCGAGTTCTTTTTCCGACAGGCCCGCGGCCGGCACCCGGCAGCGCCACCCTTCCCCGGCGCGTTCCCCGCTGTGCACTTCGCCCTTGGGCATTTCCACCGTTGTCAGCCCGTCGGGGAGCTTCTCGACGATCGTGACCGGGTGACCGGGTTCCGAGGCGATCGGCGTTGCGCCGCGGTTGACCGCTATCAGCTGGTAGTCGACGCCGTCCCGGTAGCCGGGGGTCGTCAGTTCGACTTCGCCTTCCGGTTCCTGCGCTTCGAGTTCGCCGCCCGCCTGTTCCTGTTCCTTTTCGAACTTTTCTTCTTCGTGGGAGGTGGCTTCCGATTCGAGCCCAAGCACTTCGGTGCCGAGGTAGCGTGCGCCGAGCGCCCCGGTGAATTCGATCGTGTAGGTGCCGGTTTCGGTTCCGGGGTCATAGCCCCCGGCGACGAGCACGTTGCCCGCGCCGATCGCCGTTTTCGGTTCACCGCTCTTGAGCTTCTCGAGCGCGTCCTGGACTTCCTTGGCGGTGGCGTCGAATGGGAGATATTTCGTTTCGCCGGCTTCGCCGGTCTGTTCGTTTTCGAATTCGAGCAGGAATTTGCCGACGTTGGCGTGGAAGCGCAGCGTCATCACCTGGTTGACGGTGGGCCTCAGCGGCACGTTCGAGGGAGCGTGCACGGAGGACAGTTCCCAGGGAGAGCTCCCGGCAAGGGCCGGAACCGCCGCTGCCAGCGAGGCGCCGCACAACGAAGTGCAGACCAGCGCCGTCAGCCAGGCGCGTCGAGGCCACCGGCGGCCGTACTCCCTCGTGCTGCCTCGGCCTGAGGGCCGCTCACCCTTCGCCGGCCACGAACCACGCCGTATACGCAGGCCGCCTCGCGGCTGCTGCCCGCCGGCCCGAACGCTGCGGCCAGATCCAACTATCACGCTCATCCCCGATCGATCCTGCCTTTGAAAGGCGGGCCGGCCCGGAGATGACTCCGGGCCGGCCCTGTTCATCTGCCTACTGCTTCTGCTGCTGGTACTTCCTTGCTGCTAGTCGAACGATCTTCTTGCGGCTATAGGGTGAGTTCGGTCGAGACGACTTCGCTGCCCGAGGTGACCGACCACGTACCCGTCAGCGTGCCTTCCTTCGGGCACTGCGGGTTGCTGATCTTCTTGCTGGCCTTGAACTTCTGTTTGGTCGTGCTCAGGCTCAGCGGACCGCCGATCGTGAAGCTGCTCTTGACCTTCGACGCTTCGAAGGTGCAGGCCACGCCGCCGCCGAACGTCGAGGTGAAGGAGACCTTGTGGGCCTTCACTTCGTTGGCGCCCTTGGACGTGAAGATCACTTCCCAGGGAAGGTTCGAGGTCGTGATCGTCGTGGGCCCGAAGGGAGTGGTGGTTTTGCACTGGCCGCCGGCTTCGGTGCCTGTCGATTCCTCTTTGGTGATCGAGCCTTTGTCCTTCTTGGCGCCGTTGTTGCCGACCGTGCCTTCGATGATGTTGGTCGAGCATTCCAGGTTCCCAGCGCTCGTTTCGAAGATCAGGTTGGTGCTTTCGGCCTTCACATTGGCACCCGCGGCGAGAGGCCCTTTGGCGGTGCTCAGGGTGAGGTTTTTGGGACCTTTCGCGCTCGCGGTTCCTGCGATCATCAGACACAGGGCTGCGACAAGCAGTCCCACAACGCTCAAACGCTTCATTTCTGTTGCTACTCCTTTACCCTCGGTTGCTTTAGACCGTGTTGGACGGACCGGGGGTTCCGAGACGGAGCGTCGCCGACGATGTGTCTGCTGCTGCTTGAGGTGACGGCAACGCCTTACCCTCGTTTCCCCGAATCCCTGTGGTGACCTACTGCCCTCCTTGAATGTCGCCCTAACCGTCTTTGCTCCGAAGGAGGCGCGCTACGGAATGAGTGCGACAGGCGATTCCTACCCGCGCGGGCAGGAACTCAAACCTCAGGGGGTGCAGGGGATGGATGAACGTTGCCCCGCCGCCGCCGCAGCCACGCCGGCGCGTGATCCGTCCGCGCGTGCGCGGGCGAGTGACAGCCACAGCCCATACGTCGGGTGGACACTGCCCAGGCTCGCGCTCGCGAGCCCTACCGGGAACGCCGGGTCGTCGCGGAAGCTGTACTGGAACACGGCCGCCACGCGGGGATCGGCGAACCACCGCGCCAGGTCCTCCGCGAGCGCCCGGCAGGCTTCGAGTTCCTGCCCCTGCGAGACCCGGCCCGGGTCGCCTGGGTGCGGCGCCCCGGCACCGGTCTCGGTGACCCACACGGGGGCGCGCGTCCCGCAGCCCCCGCGCCGTGCCAGCACTTCTTCGAGCTCGGCCACGCCATCCGCCCCGCGCCGACGGGCGCTGCCGTAGGACGCGTACGCGTGCACCGACCAGGCGGAGGCCAGGCACACGACGCCGCTGGGCAGACCCGCGACGAAGCCGGCGACGCTGGTCGCGTGCGGGGAGTCGCCCGCGCCGCCGTTGAGTTCCCCCAGCACGATCGAGGCGCCCGCATCGCTCGCGTGCAGCGCGCCCGCCATCGCGCGCGCGAGCTGCGCGTACAGGGACGGCGACACGGGCTCCGCCGACGCGTCGCAGCGCGCGCGCTGGGGCGTGAGGAAGTCAGCGTCGTTGGGCTCGTTCCACGGGCTCCACCAGCGCAACTCCACGCCCGCGGCGCGACCCTGCGCCACCACCGCGGCGATCAGCTCGCGGTAGCCCTCGAGGGCATGCGGCGCGAGCGCCCGCGCCCCGCTCGGAGCGCCCGCGAGCTCGCACCCCGAGGGCGCGGCGGCGGCCCACGAGGGAGCACCGAGGATGTCGATCAGAACTTCGGGACCGGCCTGACCCGCGGCGCGGCGCGCGCGCTGCTCGGAGGCGATCGCGGCCAGCTCTCCGCCGAGCCCGGGGTACGGGGCGCACGGGCCGACGGTGCGCGCGCACCCGCTGGCCGGCAGGGTGAGGTCGGGTGGCCGTCCGGGGTTGGGCTGCAGCGCGGCCCAGTCGACCAGCAGGCGGATGTAGGCGGGCTGCAGGGCGGACAGCTCTCGGCGCGCCTGGCGGAAGGCGCCCGCGGAGGAGGCCCAGCCGGGCGCACCGTCGCCGGCCGGGTCGAGCAGCAGCTGGGCGTTGTCCTCGGTGAGCCCGATCGCCGGGCGGCTCACAGGGGCGTTCGCGGAGCCGCCCACCTGCGCGGCGGCGGTGCCGCCCCGCGGTGCGGTAGACGTGCCCGCGGCGCGGCCACGGGCGCCGCACGCGCAGCAGCCCAGACCGGCGAGGCACGCGAGCGCTGTCAGCGCCGCCCTGGGGCGGATGTGCGACTGCTTGTTCGGACGGCGCGGCGCGGCGGGCCTGCGACGCCGTCTAGATCGCGGAGACCTGCTCCTCCTCGGCGACCCGGAAGGAGGATCCGCAGCCGCAGGCGGCGACCACGTTGGGGTTCTCGACCTTGAAGCCGGCCCCCTGGAGGCTTTCCTCGTAGTCGATGATCGAGCCGCGAACGTACTGCAGGCTGTCCCCGTCGACGAGCAGCTTCAGGCCGTGACTCTCGAAGACAACGTCGTTCTCGCGCTGCTCGTCGAAGGCGAGCTGGTACTGGAAGCCCGAGCACCCGCCTCCTCGCACCCCCACGCGCAGCCCCGCGACGGCCACGTCGGCCTGCTGGGCTTCGAGGAACTCGCGGACCTTCTCCGCACCCTTGTCGGTGATCGTGATCATGTGCTCTGGGCTGGGCCTTCTGTCAAGACTTCGAAAAGTATAGCTATGGCTCGAGGGGGCACCCCGGGCTCCCGGGAGCCAACCGGCGGACCGCCCGAGGAGGGGCTACCCTGGAGTTCGATGCCGACCCCACAGGAGATCAAGCAGCGGATCGAGGCGGCGATCCCTGGCTCCCGGGCCGAGGTCGAGGACCTCACCGGGGGCGGGGACCACTTCAGCGCCACCGTCACGGCCGAGGCGTTCGGAGGCCTCAGCCGCATCGAGCAGCACCGCCTGGTCTACGGGGTGTTCGGCGAGGAGATCGGCGGCCCGATACACGCGCTGTCACTGAAGACCGCCACGCCCAGCACGATTTCGGCCCCCTAGAGCCAGGAGACACCCATGTCCAGTGCCCAGTTCGACCCCGTCCCGATGGCCCCCACCGCCGGCGCGACCGCTGCCGGCGCCCCCCCGGCGCCAGACGCCGCCGAGCAGGGGAGCAGCCCGATCCGCGACGCGATCGCAGAGGCGATCGCCGAGCACCGCGTGATCCTGTTCATGAAGGGCACCCCCGAGGCACCGGCGTGCGGCTTCTCCGCGCGCACGGTCGCGATCCTGCAGTCGCTCGACACCCCGTTCGCCGCCGTCGACATCCTCCCCGACCCGCGCATCCGTCAGGAGCTCTCGGCGCTGTCGAGCTGGCCCACGATCCCCCAGCTGTTCGTCGAGGGCGAGCTCGTCGGCGGCTGCGACATCGTCGCCGAGATGTACGAGTCGGGCGAGCTCGAGCAGGTCCTCGGCTAGGCCCGGCACGCTTCATCGGGAGGTCGCCGACCCGTGACCGGGCGGCGCTGGCCCGTGCGGTAGCGTGCTCGCTCCCATGTCCCCGGTCGCCGTCGTCACGGACAGCACCCACTACCTGCCGCGCACCCTCACGGACGCGCAGGGCATCCACCAGGTCAGCCTGTACGTCGGCTGGCAGGAGGAATCCGTGCGTGAGCTCGACATGCCGAACTTCGACGCCTTCTACCAGCGCCTGCGCACCGATCCGGAACTCCCTACCACCTCCCAGCCCTCGATCGGCGACTTCCTGGAGGTGTGGGACCCGCTGCTGGAGTCCGGGCACGACATCGTCTCGGTGCACCTGGCCGGGGGAATCTCGGGCACCGTCGAGGCCGCCCGCCAGGCGCACGGCCTGCTCGTGGAGCGCGGCGACGGCGACCGTGTCGAGGTGATCGACGGTGAAACCGGCTGCGGCGGACTCGGGCTGCTGGCCCTGGTGGCCGCGGCGGCGGCCCGCTCGGGGGCCGACAAAGCAGCCACCGTCGAGCGGGTCCTCAACGCCAAAAAGGGGCTGCGCATCTGGTTCTGCCTGGACACGCTCGAGTACCTGCGCCGCGGCGGGCGGATCGGCAAGGCCCAGGCGTGGCTGGGTGGAACCCTGAAGATCAAGCCGATCCTCTCGCTCGAGTACGAAATCATGCCCGTGGAGCGCGTGCGGACGGCGGGCCGTGCATTCGAGCGCATGGTCGACTACGCCCGCGAGCTGCACTCGGCGGGCAGCGACGGGTGGGTCGTGCAGCACATCCAGGCTCCCGAGCAGGCCGAACGCCTGGTGGAGCGGGGACGGGAGATATTCGACTCCGAGCCCGTGATGGTCTCCGAAGTTGGACCCGTGATCGGCACCTACACCGGTCCCGGCCTGATCGGCGTGGGCGGCGTCCCGCGCTCGATGCTCGCCTGAGTGCTAGCGGCCTTCGCGCCGGCGGCGGCGTCCCCGCAGCATGCGGGCGCCCACGGCGAAGCCCACGATGGCCGCGCCGATCACGATTTCGCGACGGTGGCGCTCGACGTGGGTGCGCCAGTCGGTCAGGCGCGTGACCTCGCCCCGGAGGCGATCCACCGACAGCGCCAGCTCGGCGCGGTTGGCCTCCATCGAGTTGCGGATTTCCTCCGCGCTGCGGGCCGGCATCAGCTGTTCTGCCCGCCCGCCGGTCCCGCCGGTCCCGCCTCGGCCGCCGGCCCAGCCGGCCCTGCCGGTCCTCCAGGTCCCGTGGGCCCTGACGGTGCAGCCGTCACGGGCCCGGTGGCGGCTTTGCCGTTGGCGGCGCCGGTGAAGGGGTCGTCGGCGGCCCCGCTGACGCTGTCACGGATTTTCTTGGCCTCGTCGATTGCCATCGTGGGCACCGGCGGAGCGCCGCGTTTGACGATTTTCGCGGCCAGCATCCCCGCGCCCGCGGCGATCACGAGCAGGATCGCGGCCATTGCGAAGAACCCCCAGAAGAAGGCGTACGTGGGCCCGGGCAGGTAGTAGTAGAGCAGCCACGCGAAGCCCACCAGCGCGAGGATCACGGCCATCACCACGAACACCCCGGCGGCCGCCGCGATGGCGGCCCCGCGAGCGAGTTCGGCGGCCTTTTCGGCGAACTCCGTCTTCGCCAGCTCGACCTCTTCGTGGACGAGCTCGACCGCGCGCTCGGAGACTTCTGCGATCGCGGTGGCGATGTTCTGGGGAGCGTCTCCGCGGCCGGCGCCCGAGGCGGGGCTTGGGCCAGCGCCCGAGGCGGGGCTTGGGCCGGCGCCCGACGCGGGGCCGCGGCCGGCGCCCGACGCGGGGCCTGGGCCGGGCTCTGCGGGGGAGCTCACTCCGGCGGCTCCTCCGCGAACAGGCGACGCCACACCGTCGCCGCAGCGCGGTTGGCCGCGATGCTCGCGAGCGCGCCGAGGCCGGTCAGCAGCGCCGAGTACATGAGCCGCTTGACCATGTCGTTCTGCACGGCCGGGAGTGTATTGCGCGCGGCAGCGGTGGCGCGATCAGCCGCCGGCGGTGAGGCGCTCGGCGGTGCGTGTCTGCAGGCCGCCGCAGATCGTCTCCACGACCAGCCACTTGGCCCGCTCGAACTGCTCCTCGCCCTCCGGCAGCAGCCCGAAGATCCAGCCGGTGAGCAGCTGCTCGATCGAGCCGTAGAAGGTCATGGCGGCGAAGCGGGCGTCGATCTCGGGCCGGAACAGGCCTTCGGCCTGGGCTTTGCCGACGATCCGCTCGATCATGTCGTAGGCCTGACGGATCTCCGCGAGGTGGGTCTGGCCGAAGGAGTTGGCCGCGCGCGTGACCTCCACGATGATCACCTTCATGAGGTCGGGGTCGTGGGCGTAGCTGTCGATGATGAAGGAGGCGATCGCCCGCAGCTTGTCGCGCACGGGGATCAGCTCGGCGTCCACTTCCCGGATCAGCTCGAGCATCACGTTCCAGCGCTCGAGGAACAGGGTGTCGAGGATCTCGTCCTTGGAGGCGAAGTAGTGGTACACGAGCCCGTAGGCGACCCCGGCCTCGTCGGCGATGTCCGACACGCGGCAGGCGTGGAACCCCTGGCGGGCGAACACCCGCACCGCCGCCGCGAGGATCTGGCGGCGCTTCTCTTCGGTGTTCTTCGAGCGTGGGCCGCGCCCCACCCGCGAGCGCTGCGTGCTCAAACCGTCTGCCCCTGGGGCCAGCGGTAGGCCTCCCCGCGCCGGTTGGCCAGGGACGGCAGGCTCGAGCGGATGTCCCGCTCGCGCTCGAGGTCGGCCTCGGCCACGATGAACGCCTCCCCGTCGGGCGCCTGGGCCAGCATGATCCCCCACGGGTCCACGATCATCGAGCGCCCGCCCGAGTGCTGGCCGGCGGGGTGCGGGCCGTACTGGTTGGCGGCGATCACGTACAGCTGGTTCTCGATCGCCCGGGCGCGCAGCAGCACCTCCCAGTGGTCGCGGGTGGTCGGCAGCGTGAAGGCGGCCGGCACGGTGATCAGCTCGGCCCCGCGCACGGCGAGGATGCGGTACAGCTCGGGGAAGCGCAGGTCGTAGCAGACCGTCATCCCCAGCCCCGCGCCGTGGGCCGTGCGGGACAGCACGATCTCCTCCCCGGGGAGCTCGAGCTCGGACTCCCGGTAGCGCTTGCCGGCGACTTCCACGTCGAACATGTGGAGCTTGCGGTACACAGCCCGCACCTCTCCCTCGGCGTCGATGTGCAGGGAGGTGTTGGCGAGCTTGTCCTCTCCCTCCAGGCGCTCGAGCAGCGAGCCCGGAACGAACTCCACCCCCAGCTCCCGCGCCAGCGACCGCGCCCACGCGACCGTCGGGCCGTCGAGCGGCTCGGCCGAGGCCCGCAGCTGCTCCTCGTCGCCCATCGACGTCCACTTCTCCGGCAGCACGATCAGCTCGGCGCCCGCGCGGGCGGCCTCGCGGACGAGGCGCTCGGCGCTCTGCAGGTTCGCGTCGCGGTCGGCGCTTGAGTTGAGCTGGACGGCGGAGACCCTCAGGGTGCACCTCTTCGTCGGGCAGATACCGGTGGCGGCGACCCCTTCCGCCGCGCCAGGCGGCGGGACGCGATTGACCGGTCAGTCGAAAGAGAAGAGGATAACCCGCCGTGGCATCGATCAGCGAAGGCACCGGCACCCGGCAGGCGACCGTGCCGGGCGGGATGTTCCGCGGCACGCGCCCGCTGAAGCGGTGGCGCTACGTGGGGGTCTTCTGCGAGCGCTTCATGGCGTGCGCCGCGGTGGTGCACGTGGGGCCCTTCGGGCAGTCCTTCTGGGCGCTGTACGAGCGACAACCCGGGCGCCTGCGGGAGCGCACGCGCATGGTCCCCCGCCGCGGCGAGGTGGCGCTCGGACCTGGTTCGCTGGTCCTCCGCGACCGCGGTCGCGGCGTGACGCTGGAGCTCGAGCTCGAGGAACAGGCCGGGATCGAGGCCCTCTGCCCGCACGGTGGGGCCTCGGTGTGGACGCGCAAGCAGGCGGGCGTCCCCGCGCGCGGCACGCTGGCGCTCGACGGGGGCGCCGCGGAGGATGTGCAGGCGCTGGCCGTGATCGACGACACCGCCGGGCACCACGCGCGCCACACCGAGTGGTACTGGAGCGCGGGTGTGGGCGAGGGACCCGACGGGCGCGCGCTGGCGTGGAACCTCGTGAGCGGCGTCAACGACCCCGCGAACTGCTCCGAGCGGGCGGTGTGGGTCGAGTCGGTGCCCGCCGAGGCCCTGCCGGTGGGCTTCGCCGACGATCTCCGTTCGATCCGCTGCGAGGACGGCAGCGAGCTGCGCTTCACCGCCGAGGCGCTGCGCCGCCGCCGCGACAACCTGTTGGTGGTGTCCAGCGACTACCGGGCTCCGTTCGGGAGCTTTGCGGGGGAGCTTCCCGGGCACGTGGAGCTGGCACGGGGCCTCGGCGTCATGGAGCACCATCGCGCCCGCTGGTAGCGCTGCGGTGGCGGCGCAGGGCGCCGAGCAGCAGCTTCGAGTGCATCGCCCCGATCAGCTCGCGCAACGGTTCCACGCCGGCGGCGACGATCTCCATCGCCCGCTCGACCTCCACCGTCCCCGCCAGGCGGCCGAGCAGCGCCCTCATCTCCTCCTCCACGAGCGGTTCCAGCGTCTCGCGGTAGCGCAGCGTGTCGTACACGGTGAAGCCCAACGCCTCCTCGTAGCCACCTGCGCGGAAGCTGGCGATCGCCTCGATGATGCGCAAGTCGTCGCTGTCGTAGCCGCGCCGGGTGGGCGTCAGCACGCCGATCTCCGCGAGCCGGTCGAGCACGTTGCGGGGGACGCCGTAGCGTTTCTGGGCGGCGCTGCGTGACAGCCAGCCGCCCTCGGCGGCGCGGGCGAGGGCACCCTCGATGATGCGGTCCTCGAGCTCGACCAGCGCCTGCACCCGCCCGGGGTCCTCCTCGAGCGCCCCCCGGATCACCCGCAGCGGCAGGAAGCGCTCTTCCTGCAGGCGCTTGATCAGGGAGATCCGCTCCACGTAGGAGACCGGGTAGTAGGCCATGTTGCGGCTCGTGCGAACGATGTCCTCGCCCCCGCCGAGCAGGCCCTCGCGCAGGTAGTAGCGGATCGTCCCCGGGCTCACCCCCGTGCGCTCCGACAGCTCCCTCATGCGCAGCAGCCGGCCTTCGTCCAGCTCGCCCTCCGGCGCGGTGGCGCCCCCCCGGGTGGCGGCGCCCCCCTGGGTGGCGGCGCCCGCAGTCCGGGTGGCGGCGCCCGCAGTTCGGGTGGCGGCGCCCGCAGTCCGGGTGGCGGCGCCCGTGGTCCGCGTGGCGGCGCCCGCAGCGCCGGTGCCCGTCCTCACGGGTGGCGCCTCACGTGCGGATCGTGGGGTCGCGGCGCTCCTGGGCCGGTCCCGCGGCCGCGCCGCTGCCCATCAGCTCCTCGACCTCGGCCAGCGAGAAGCCGGCCTCGAGCAGCACCGTCTCGGTGTGCTCCCCCAGCGCGGGGCCGGGCAGCCGGGCGTGGTCGCCGGGCGTGCGTGACAGCTTCACCGGGAGCCCCAGCTGGCGCACCGGCGCCTCGCATCCGGGTTGCTCGATCTCGACCACCATCTCCCGCTCGCGCACCAGCTGCGAGGCCAGCGCCTCGTCGAGCTCGAGCACCGGCTCCAGGCAGCAGTCGTGGTTGCGGGCGAACTCCTCCCACTGCTCGCGGGTGCGAGCGGCGAAGATCTCCTGCGCGGCGCGGTGGGCCTCGCTGCCGGGCCCTTCGAACTGGCGCGGGATCAGGTCCTCGCGGTCGACCCCGCGGCACCACGCCTGCCAGAACTTCGGCTCCAGGGCCCCCAGCGAGACCCATCCGTCGGAGCACTCGTAGGGGCGGTAGCAGACGAGCGAGCCGGCCAGGGGCAACTCGCCGCGGTGGGGGACGTTGCCGTCGGCGAAGTACGCACCCGCCACCATCGCCAGCCACGACAGGGCCCCGTCGCACATCGACACGTCCACGAACTGGCCCTCGCCGGAGCCGGGGCTCCCGGGGGCGCCGTCGCGCTCGCGCAGCGCCGCCATGATCCCGAAGGCCGCCATCAGGGCCCCTCCCCCGAGGTCGGCGATCTGGCCGGCCGCCTGCACCGGGGGGCCGCCCCGCTCGCCGGTCAGGCCCAGCAGCCCGATCAGGCCGAGGTAGTTCATGTCGTGGCCGGAGGCGTCACGTTTGGGACCGTTCTGGCCGTAGCCGCTGATCGCGCAGAACACGATCCCGGGGTTGACCTCGCGCATCTGCTCGTAGCCCACGCCGAGGCGGTCGAGCACGCCCGGGCGGAACGATTCGAGCACCACGTCGTGCTCGCGCACGAGCCCCAGCAGCGCCTCCCGTCCGCCCTCCTGCTTGAGGTCGAGGCGGATCGAGCGCTTGTTGCGGTTCAGCGCCAGGAACAGCGCCGAGCGGGCGCTCTCGTGGGCGCCCTCGTAGAAGGGGGCCGACCAGCGCACGTAGTCGCCCATGCCGGTGTCCTCGACCTTCAGCACCTCCGCGCCGAAGTCGGCCAGCAGCAGCGAGCAGAACCCGCCGGGCAGCAGCCGGCTGAGATCCAGCACGCGGACTCCCTGCAACGGGAGGCTCATACGGGCGCCCCCCGCTGTGCGACGGCGAGCAGCTCGCGGGCCTCGTGCACGGTGGCGGGGCGGCGGCCGACGTCTTCGGTCATCTGCCTCGCCTTCGCGATCAGCTCCCCGTTGGAGGTGGCCATGCGCCCGTCGGGCAGGTACAGGTTGTCCTCCAGGCCCACGCGGATGGAACCGCCGAGGGTGAGCGCGGCGGCGAGGAGCATCCACTGGTCGCGGGAGATCCCGATCACCCCCCAGTGGGAGCCGGCGGGGATGTTGGCGACCATCGCGGCGAGGTTTCCTGCGGTGGGGGGGATCCCCCCGACCACGCCCATCACGCAGTCCACGTGCAGCGGGGGGTGGAGCACGCCCATGTCGATCAGCGGGGCGAGGCTGCCGACGTGGCCCACGTCGAAGCACTCGTGCTCGGGTTTGATGCCGAGCTCGTTCATCGCTTCGAGCAGCTCGATGATCTCATCGAACGGGTTGGCGAACACCATGTTGAAGACGAACTGTTTGCGCGTGCGGGAGTACTTGGCGTAGTTCATCGAGCCCATGTTCAGCGCCGCCACCTCCGGCCGGCAGGCCCGCAGGTACTCGATCCGCTTCTCCAGGGGCACGCCGATGGTGCCGGTGGAGAAGTTCACGATCACGTCGTCCCCGACCTCCTCGCGGATGGCGTAGGTGATCGCCATGAAGTCCTCGACCTCGTAGCTGGGGGTGCCGTCCTCTTTGCGGGCGTGGATGTGGATCATCACGCCGCCCTCGTCCACGATCCGGCGCGCCTCGGCGGCATACTCGGCGGGCGTGTAGGGGATCGCCGGGCACTGCTCGCGGTTGGCGATCGCCCCCGAGATCGAGCAGGTGATGACGACGGGGTCCTCGACGCTCATGTCGCTCCTTCCTGGGTGCTCATACCGGTACGACGCCCTGTCGCTTCCACGGGCGCTCGATGCGCTTGTCCTTGGCCATCTCCAGCGCGCGGCAGATCACGGGGCGCGTCTGGCGGGGGTCGATGACGTCGTCGATCATGTCGTTGCCGGCGGCGATGTAGACGTCGATGATCTTGCGGTAGGCGTCGATCAGCTCGGCCTTCTTGGCCGCGGGGTCGTCGGCTTCTTCGACCTGTTTGCGCATCACGATCTCGACCGCCCCCTCGGCGCCCATCACGCTGATCTCGGCGCTCGGCCAGGCGACGATCATGTCGGGCTCATACGCGCGGCCGTTCATCACGTAGTAGCCCGCGCCGTAGGCCTTGCGGATCACCACCGTGATCTTCGGGACGGTGGCGTTGGAGACGGCGTACAGCATCTTGGCCCCGTGGCGGATGATCCCCTCGGCCTCCACCTTGGTGCCGACCATGAAGCCCGGGACGTCCATCAGGAACACCAGCGGGATCGCGAACGCGTTGCACAGGTTCACGAAGCGGGCGGCCTTGTCGGCGGAGTCGTTGTCGAGGATCCCCCCGAGCTGGCGGGGCTGGTTGGCGACGATCCCCACGGGGCGGCCCCCGAAGCGGGCGAAGCACGTGATGATCGTCTTGGCCCACTGGCCCTTGATGTCGAGGTACTCGCCGTCGTCGACGACCCGGCGGATCACCTCGTACATGTCGTACGGCTTGCGGTTGGAGTCGGGGAGCACGTCGAGCAGCTCCTCGTCGGCGCGGTCGATGGGGTCCTTGCTGGCCCGCACGGGAGGCTCCTGTTCACAGCTCTGGGGCATGAACGACAGGTACTGCTTGATGCGCTCGATGCACTCCTCGTCGGAGGACACCTCCATGTCCCCCACACCGGAGCGGCGGCAGTGCACCCGCGATCCCCCGAGTTCCTCCTGGGTGACGTCCTCCCCGATCGCCGCCCGCACCAGGTGGGGGCCGGCGAGCGCCATCGAGCCCCTGCCCTTGACCATCGGCACGAAGTCGGCCAGGCCGGGGATGTAGGCGGTGCCGGCCGCGCACGGCCCCATCAGGGCGGCGATCTGGGGGATCACGCCGCTCATCACGACCTCCTCGCGGAACAGGTGCCCGGAGCCCGCGAACAGCGACCCCACCGCCTCCTGGATGCGGGCGCCGGCGCTGTCGAGCAGCCAGATGAAGGGGATCCGCTTGGTCAGGGCCAGTTCGCGCAGGCGCGTGACCTTGAGCTCGCCGGTCATGCCCATCGACCCGGCCATCACGGTGAAGTCGTACGCGCACACGGCCGCCAGCCGCCCGTCGATCTTGCCGTAGCCGGTGATCACGCCGTCGGCGGGGGCGTCGCGGCCCTCCATCGCCCGCTGGGAGAAGTGGGGCCGGGCGTGCATGCCGAGCTCGACGAAGGTGCCCTCGTCGATCAGCAGCGCCAGGCGCTCGCGGGCGGTGAGCTTGTCCTGTTCGTGCTGGCGGGCGATCCGCTCCTCCCCGCCACCCATGCGGATGTGCTCGCGGCGCTCCTGCAGATCCTCCAGCAGCGGCCGCAGCAGCGAGCCCTCCGGAGCCGGCGAGCCCTTGGCGGGTGTGGCGGCCTTGCCGGCGTCCGCCGGCTTCGCGGCCTTCCCCGGTTTGGCGGGTTTGGAGGACGCGCGGGTGGCCATCACGCCCCCTTCCACACCGGGTCACGCTTCTCGAAGAAGGCGGTTACGCCCTCGACGATGTCCTGCGTGGACATCGCCAGGGTGAGCTGCGCGCGCAGGTAGTCCAGCGCGTCGTCGAGGGGCATGTCGAGCTGGCGGCGCATCGCTTCCTTGCCCAGGCGCATGATCACGGGCGACTTGGCGGCCAGGCGCCCGGCCCAGTCGGCCACCGCCGCGTCGAGCTCCTCGTCGGGGACGACCCGGTTGACGATGCCCGCCGCCAGCGCTTGCGAGGCGTCCATGCGCTCCCCCAGCAGGAGCATCTCGTTGGCCTTCTTGCGGGGGACGTTGCGGTAGATCAGCGCCATGATCATGAACGGGAACGCGCCCACGTTGATCTCCGGGGTGCCGAAGCTGGCCCCCTCCCCCGCCACGATCAGGTCGCACGCCAGCGCGATCCCCAGCGCGCCCGCGAGGACGTGGCCGCGGGCGGCACAGAGGGTGGGCTTGCCGAGCCCTCCGATCTGGCGGAACACGCCCACGAACTCGTCCGAGCCGAAGTGCTTGTGCACGAGCGGGACGTCGGCGGCGAAGCCGGCCAGGTTGGCCCCCGAGGAGAAGGTGCGCTCGTTGGAGGAGCGCAGCACCACGCAGCGCGCGCCGTCGTCCCCGCGGGCCCGGTCGAGCGCCCCGGAGAGACCCTCGAGCAGCTCCGCGGAGAGGGCGTTACGGGTCTCGGGGTCGTTCAGCGTGATGCTCGCCACGCCGGCGCCGTCGAGCTCGTAGAGGACCTTCTCCCCGGCCATCGGCGCATCGTAGCTCCCCGCGACCGCACGCGCGGAGTAGATAGCTGCACTATTTACTTTTAGATGTGCCTGCGCTAGCGTCGCCCGGGAGGGGCGCGGTGCGCCCTGCCGACACCCTTCCAAGAGCACGAACAGGAGACCCACCCCATGGCCGCAACCGCCGCGAGCGTCCTGAAGCCGGACCACAGCGCGAGCCGCAAGCACTTCATCTTCACCGACGACCACGAAGCGCTGCGCGAGTCGATCCGCAACTTCGCCGTCAAAGAGCTCGCCCCGCACTCGGAGGAGTGGGAGGAGACCACGTTCCCCGACTCGGTGTTCCCGCGGATGGGCGAACTCGGCTTCCTCGGCCTGGACAAGCCCGAGGAGTACGGCGGTCAGGGCGGCGACTACTACACGAGCCTGGTGCTCGCCGAGGAGATCACCCACGCCAACTCCGGGGGGCTGGCGATGGGGCTGGCGGTGCACACCGACATGGCGATGCCCCCGATCCTCGCCTTCGGGACCGAGGAGCAGAAGCAGCAGTGGGTGGTGCCGGCGATCAAGGGCGAGAAGATCCTGTGCCTGGGGATCACCGAGCCGGACGCCGGCTCGGACGTGTCGGGGATCAAGACCCGCGCCGTCCGCGACGGGGACGAATACGTGATCAACGGGTCCAAGACCTACATCACCAACGGCCACCGCGCCGACGTGATCGTGCTCGTCACGAAGACCGACCCCGAGGCGGGCTATGACGGCTTCACCCTGTTCCTCGTGCCGATGGACGCCCCCGGGGTGATCCGCGAGAAGCGCCTGGAAAAGCTCGGCATGCACGCCTCCGACACCGCCCTGCTCGCCTTTCAGGACGTGCGCGTGCCGGCCACCGCGCTGCTGGGCCAGGAAGGGAAGGGCTTCTACCACATCATGTGGGAGCTCCAGGGCGAGCGCCTGATCGGTGCCGCGGGGTGCGTGGCGGGCGCCCAGAAATGCTTCGATCGGACACTCGAATACGCCCACGAGCGCAAGGCCTTCGGCCGCGAAATCGGCAAGTTCCAGGTGATCCGCCACAAGTTCGCGGAGATGGCCACCAAGATCGAGTCGGCCCGCCAGATGGTGTACGTGACGGCGTGGCGCTTCCAGAACGGCGAGTACCCCGTGCGCGAGATCTCGATGGCCAAGCTCCACGCCGCCCGGGTCGCCTGCGAAGTCGCCGACGAGTGCATCCAGATCCACGGGGGCGCCGGCTACATGCGCGAGTACGGCGTCGAGCGGGTGTGGCGCGACATGCGCCTGAACCGCATCGGCGCGGGCACCGACGAGATCATGCTCGACGTGATCGGCCGCTCCTACGGGCTGTGATGGCATCGATCCGGCCGCACATGTGCGGCCGGACGACCGGGCGCATGCGCCCGGTCGCCACTCGGCGCATGCGCCTAGTGGAACAGCACCACGAAGGCGTGAGCTGACGTGAGCCCTCCGCACCCTCCCTTCACCGACGAGCACGAGCAGCTGCGCGAATCCGCGCGCGGGTTCATCCAGCGCGAGCTCGCCCCCCACGCCCAGCAGTGGGAGGAGGAACGGTGGTTCCCCAACGACGTGTTCCCCCGGATGGCCGCCCAGGGGCTGCTGGGGCTGAAGTACCCGGAGGAGTACGGGGGCCAGGGGGGCGACTACCTGCACGAGGCGGTGCTGTGCGAGGAGATGGCCCACGCCGGCTCGGGCGGCACCGCGGCCGGCATCGGCGCCCACATCAACATCGCCACCCCGCCGATCTGGAAGTTCGGCACCGAAGAGCAGAAGCAGCGCTACCTCGTGCCCTCGATCGCCGGTGAGGTGGTCGGCGCGCTCGGAATCACAGAGCCCGGGGCGGGGTCCGACGTCGCCGGGCTGTCCACGCGGGCCGAGCGGGTGGACGGCGGCTTCCTCGTCAACGGCGAGAAGACCTACATCACCAACGGGGTGCGTGCGGACTTCATCGTGACGGCCGTGAAGACGACGCGGGAGGGCGGCCACCACGGGATCTCGTTCCTGATCGTGGACCGCGGCGAGGGGGTCACCTCATCGGCCCTGAAGAAGCTCGGGTGGCACGCCTCGGACACGGCCACAATCGCCTTCGAGGACGTGTTCGTGCCGGAGGAGAACCTGCTCGGAGAGCTAAACGAGGGCTTCAAGCTGATCATGGCCAACTTCCAGTGGGAGCGCCTGGCGATGGCGCTGGGAGCGGTCGGCGGGATGGCCCTCGCGTGGGAGCGCACGGCCGCCTTCGCGCGCGAGCGGCGCACCTTCGGCAAGCCCCTGTCCGAGCACCAGGCGATCCGCCACCGGCTCGCCGACCTCGCCACCACCGTGTACACGTGCCGCTGTGTCACCTACGACGCGCTGCGGCGATTCGTCGCCGGCGAGGAGCCCCTGAAGGAGGTCACGATGGCCAAGCTCGCCACGCAGCGGGCCTCGTTCGACCTGATGGATGCCTGCCTGCAGATCCACGGCGGCGCCGGCTACATGCGCGAGTACTGGGTCGAGCGCGCCGCCCGCGACGCCCGCCTCGGCCCCATCGGCGGCGGCACCGACGAGATCATGCGCGAAATCCTCGGCCGCGCGCTGGCTCTGTAGAGCGCCGGCGCGGGAATGCGCGGGGCCGAGCGGCGCCCCCGCGCAAGCGCGCAAACGGTCCCCTCGTCGCCCCGCCGCCCGTTCGAGCCGCCGAACCTGAACAAACGTCCGCATCGCTCAAGGTGCTCGCGCGGCCGCCGATACGTGGCGCGTGCTGACCTCGCGACAGCTGAGGGCCGCCGCCCTGCTGGCCGGCCTGCTGTGCGTGCTCGTCCCGGCCTCGGCGCTGGCCGAAACCCACGCCGGGACCCACACCCGGACCGACGCACACAGGGCCCGCGCCGGCAAGGCCCGCGCCGGCAAGGCCCGCACCCATCGCGCGTGCGCCCGCACCCGCGCCCACGGCCGCGTGCTCCGCCACGGCGCCGGCGTCACCCGCGGTGCCCGCGCCCACGCCCACGGGGCCGGCCGCGCGCACGCGTGCTCGCGGCGCTCCCGGCGCGCCCCCGGTCACCGCGGCCGTCACCGGCACGGCAACGGGCACCGCCACGACAGCAGCGCGCCCCGCCGGCACGTCTCGCAGCTCCCCTCCGCGCCCCCGCCCGCCACCGGGTCCGGCTGCCAGGGCACGACGCTGATCCCCGACGAAGCCAACCTCCCGCTCGTGCGCGAAGCCACCCTCTGCCTGGTCAACCGCGAACGTACCCGCGCCGGCGAGCAGCCGCTGCGCGAAGACGCCGCGCTCGCAGCCGCGGCCCAGGGGCACTCCACGAGCATGGCCGTGCACGGGTACTTCGAACACGTCTCACCGGGCGGCAGCACCCCCCTGTCCCGCATCCGCGAAAGCGGCTACCTGTCGCGCTCGACCCCTGGCTACATCGTCGGCGAGAACATCGCCTGGGGCAGCTACACCGACGCGACCCCGGCCGCGATCGTGGCCGGTTGGATGGCCTCCCCGCCCCACCGCGCGAACATCCTCGACCGCAGCTTCCGCGACAGCGGCATGGGCGTCTCCCCCCATCTCCCCCCCAGCTTCGCTGCGGGCGCCGCCGGCGCGATCTACACGCAGGACTTCGGCGTGGTCGTCGGCTAGCAACCGGCGAGCAGATATAACTTCCGCTCCCCGACCCACCACCACAAGCGAGGAGCAATGGGAGTACTCGACGGGAAGTCTGCGATCGTCACCGGCTCGGCGCGCGGGATCGGTCGCGCGACCGCGGAGCTGCTCTCCGAACAGGGCGCCCAGATCCTCATCAATGACCTCGATGGCGACGTCGCCGAGCAGGCGGCCTCCGAGATACAGGGCGAGACGGCCGTGTTCTCCGGCGATCTGACGAAGCCCGGTGCCGCCGACGAGTTGGTCCAGAAGGCGATCGACTCCTTCGGGAAGATCGACATCATCGTCAACAACGCCGGCTACACCCTTGACGCCCCCGTCCACAAGATGTCCGACGAGGCCTTCCAGGCAATGCTCGACATCCACACCATCGTCCCCTTCCGCGTGATCCGCGCCGCCGCTCCCCACCTGCGCGAGCCGGCCAAGAAAGAGCGTGAGGAAGGCAAGGAGGTGTTCCGCAAGATCGTCAACATCTCCTCCACCTCCGGCACCATGGGCAACGCCGGCCAGGCCAACTACTCCTCCGGCAAGGCGGGCGTGGTGGGCCTCACCAAAACCGTCGCCAAGGAGTGGGGCCAGTTCAAGGTGAACGTCAACGCCGTCGCCTTCGGCTTCATCGACACACGCCTCACGCAGGCCAAGGTCGACGAGAACACGATGGAGATGGACGGCCAGACGATCCAGCTCGGGATCCCCGAGCAGATGCGCCAGATGGCCGCCATGATGATCCCCCTCGGACGACCCGCCACCCCTGCGGAGGCAGCCGGGGGCGTCTTCTTCCTCTGCTCCCCGTGGTCCAACTACGTCCACGGCCAGACCCTCCACGTCACCGGCGGGGTGTTCGGGGGGATGACGGGCTGAGCGAGCGCCGCGGGCCTCAGGCGGGCCCGAACGCCCGCCGGGGTCGCCGGCCTCAGGCGGGCTCGCCGGCGGGATCCACCGCGGCGAGGCCGTCCAGCGCCAGCACGCAGCCCGAGAAGTAGGAGCCGGCGGGCGAGGCGAGGTAGGCGCACAGCGCCGCCAGCGACTCCTTCGGCGTGTCCGGTCCGGGCATGATCGCCACCGGCGTGATGCCGTAGCGCGCCCACTCGATCGAGGTCGTGCGGGCGAGGTTCTCCAGGCCCGCCCGCGTCGCACGCGCAAAGGACTGCTGATCCGGCAGACCCGCGTCCGCCGCGGGCGCCACCAGCGCGATCCGCCCCGGACGCTGCTGCTCGATGAGAGCGCCGGCGACGGTCCTCGTCACCTCCCACGTCACCTGCAGCGTGCTCGACATCTCCTCCCGCCCCGGCGCGTCGCTGGAGCCCGACACGCCGGCCGCGTCGACCACGAGCAGGTCCGGAGCGCCCTCCTCGCGCAGACGCAGCGCGAACGCCTCCTCGTCGGCCGGCAGCGGGCACTCGCGCAGCGACGCCGACAGCGGCGCGACGCCCTCCCCCAGCGCGTCGCCCAGCGTCGAGGTCTGCGAGCGGGCGAGCATGATCGTGACGCCCTCGAGGACACCGGGGCGCAGCAGCTGGGCCGCTGAGAAGGCGCTCATCCGGCCGTCGGTGCGTCCTGCGCCGCCGCGCGGGCCCGTAGTTCGAAGTACAGGACGGCTGCCGCCAGCGCGGCCAGCGGCGCGGTCAGCACGCCCACGACCACCCGCGCGACGATCCCCGCGCCGGTCCCCGCCGAAGCGGCGAGCGCGTCCACGATGTTCCCCGCGGCGCCCACGAGCACGACCAGGATCAGGATCACCGCGAACACCTGCAGCCCGTTCCCCCGCACCAGCAGTCGGCTGCGGCGCAGGGCCGGGAACACGCCCGGGTTCTCGATCACGACCACCGGCGCCGCCACCGACCACAGCGTCAGCAGGATCAGGCCCGGGACCACCAGCAGGATGAACCCGGCCATGATCCCGAGCGCGGCCACCACCCCCACGAGGATCAGCTGGCCGAGCACCGGGGTGGCCGCACGCAGCAGCTGACCGGCGGTCGCGTCGCGGCGCCCGTCCTGGACGTCGGCCACGAGGCTCACGACCATCCCCGTGAACAGGGTCACGGCCACGAGGTCGATCGCGACCGCCAGCACCGCGAGCCCCGGACTGGCGGCGATCAACAGGCCGGCGATGATCCCCGTGAGGACGAACACGGCCGCCGCGGCGGGCATCAGCACGGACGCCTGCTCGACGTAGATGTCGAACACGCGGCGCAGCACGGCGCCGACGTCCAGGCGAGCATCCACCACGTCGCCAGCCCGCTGTCAGGGTGCCGAGGTCGGAGCCGTGGTGGGCGTGGTGCGCCCGGCCTGCTCGCGGATGCGACGCAGGATGCCCTTGCGCCCGTAGGTCTCCAGGCCCGAGTACATGCGCTTGATCTCGGTCTGGATTTCGTCCGCCACGGTCTGCTGCTGCTCGCGCGTGGACCCTTCCAGCACATCCCAGCGCATCGGCTCGCCGAACTGGATCGTCACCTTCGGGAACTGCAGCCGGCGCCAGTTGCGCACCCGCTGGGAGCCGTGGATCGCGATCGGCACCACCGGCGCTCCGCTCTCCAGCGCCAGGCGCCCGATCCCGGGCTTTGCCTGGTCGGCGAGCTTGCCGGTGCGCGAGCGCCCGCCTTCGCAGTACATCGCCACCGCGCCCCCGCGCGCCAGGAGCGTCTCGGCCGTCGTGAACGTCTCCTCGTCGCGTGCGCCCCGCCGAACGGGGAAGGAGCCGCCGCGGTAGAAGACCCACTGGAGGGGGGGCTTGAACATCTGCGACTTGGCCATGAAGTGGATCTTGCGGCGCATGTAGCAGCCCATCAGGAAGTGATCCATGAAGGAGAAGTGGTTCGGCGCGAGGATCACCGCGCCCGAGCCCGGGACGTTCTCGACCGAGATCGCCCGCGCGCGCAGGAACGTGTACGCGTACAGCGACACCGGCACCCGCACCGCCTCGTACACCCAGCTCGGGTCGCTGCTGCGGACGTGCTCGTGGAAGCGGTCGAAGTACTCCTTCGGCCGTGGGTCGCGGTACACCTGCTCGCGCATCGGCGCGAGGTTGCTCGGCTCGGTCATCCTGTTCGCAGTACCTCCGTGAGGCGGCAAGGTTACGCGCCCCAGCGCGCGCGGGAAGCGTAGGCGCGCACCAGGTCCACCAGCTGCCGGGCGCGATGGGCGAAGCCCGCCGGCGTGCGCCCGCTCGCGCGATGCGCCAACGGCAGCTCGAGCTCGCTCACCCGCGCACCCGCGCGGACCGCGTCGATCGTGATCCCCAGCTCCATCCCGTAGCCGCCGGCGAACGGCAGCAGCTTCGCGAGCAGCTCTCCACGAAGGGCCCGCTGGCCGCTCAGCGGCGCCTCCAGCTCGATGCCGCTGCTGCGCCGGATGGCCCACCGCGCAAAGCCGAGCGCGATGCCGAAGCCGCCGCCGACTCGCTCGCGCAACGCGGCGATCGCCAGCTCCGCCTGGCCGTCGCTGACCGCCTGCAGGAGCGCGGCCAGCTCACCGGCGCAGTCGCCGAGGTCGCCGTCGCACAGCAGGAAGAGCTCGTCGGCGGCGTCGCCCCGCGCCCGGTCGGCGCTGGCCGGCGCCCGGTCGGCGCCGGCCGGCGCCCGGTCGGCGGCCGTGGGCCGCGCGCGATCCGTGCCGGCGGCGAGTGCGACACGGGCGGCGGCGCTCATCGCGGCACCCTTGCCGGCGTGGCGGGCCCCGGACACCACCCGCGCCCCGGCCGCACGCGCGAGCACGGCGGTGTCGTCGCCGCTGGCGTCGTCGGCCACCCACAGCTCCGCTTCGGGGAGCGCGAGGCGCAGCGACGCGAGCGTGGCCGCAATCGCCGCGCCCTCGTTGCGCGCCGCCACGATTACCTTCGCGCGCGTCGCGCGCGCGCGCGAGGCCTCTGCCCCCGCTGTGCGCTCTGTGCCCGGGGAGCCGCTGCCGGCATCGGGGCGGGTGTCTATTGTTGCGCTCCCACTCTCGTCGTTGTTCGCGGAGGAGCGATGCCCCAGGTTGAGGCTCATATCACCGGCACGGTATGGAAAATCGAGTGCGCCGTCGGCGACGAGATCGCGGAGGGAGACACGGTCGCGATCCTCGAGTCGATGAAGATGGAGATGCCCGTCGAGGCCGAGGACTCCGGCACGGTCACCGAAATCTGCTGCGAGGAGGGCCAGGCCGTCAGCGAGGGCGACACGCTCGTGGTACTCGAGTAGGGCTTGTCGAACGCCTCCACCCCACAGGAGCTCGCCGGCGGGAAGCTGCTGCTCGATGAGCCCGTGGCGGGCGTCACCCGCCTGACGATCCGCAACCCGGCCAAGCGCAACGCGCTGGACCACCCGATCCTCGACGCCGTCACCGACACGCTGGAGCGGCTCGCCGGCGAGCAGGACGCGACCAGGTGCCTGGTCGTGACAGGCGCCGACGGGATGTTCTCGGCCGGCTATGACATCGGCGAGATCCCCGACGAGGAGTTCGAGGAGCATGCGGAGAGCCTCGTCGCGCGCCCCTTCACCGAGGCGATCGACGCGCTCGACGCGTTCCCGATGCCCACGCTGGCGGCCCTGCCCGGACACACGATCGGCGGGGGGCTCGAGCTGGCGCTCGCGTGCGACCTGCGCGTCGCCGCCGAGGGCGTGAAACTCGGGATGCCCCCGGCGAAGCTCGGGCTCGTCTACTCGCACACCGGCCTGCGCCGCTTCATCGACGCGATCGGGGCGCCCCGCACGAAGGAGCTGTTCCTGCTCGGGCGCAACATCGAGGCCGACACCGCGCTCGCGTGGGGGCTCGTCAACCGCGTGTGCCCGGAGGCGAAGCTCGAGGAGACGTCCCTCGATCTCGCCGGGGAGATGGCCGCCAACGCGCCCCTCTCCCAGCGGGGCAACAAGCGCGTGATCGGAGAGCTTCTGAGCGCCGGCTCCCAGCTCGATCCCGAGCTCGAACAGTTCCTCATCGAGCTGCGCCGCGCCTCGTTCTCCTCGGAGGACATGCGCGAGGGGGTTCGCGCCTTCGCCGAGCGCCGCCCGCCGCGCTGGCAGGGCCGCTAGCCGGAGCGCGCCGCTCGGGCGAAGCGCGCCGCTCGGGCGTGCCGCGCCGCTCAGGCGTGCCGCGCCGCTCAGGCGTCCGGCGCCGGCCAGGCGTCCGCGCCGCCCCATACCGTTGACGCCATGGCGCCGCTGATCACGCGCGAGGAGGCCAGGCGCCTCGGCGAGGTCGAGGACCACGCCGAGATCGAAGCCATCGTCGAGCGGGCGTGGCGGGCTCGCGTGGAGCGCTTCGCCGACTCCACCGACATGTGCTCGCTGGTGAACGCCAAGTCCGGCGGCTGCGCCGAGGACTGTGGCTTCTGCGCGCAGTCGCGCTTCGCCGACGCGGAGACGCCGATGCACGCGATGATGGAGCCCGAGCAGGTGCTCGAACACGCGCGTGCGGCCGAGGCGGCCGGCGCCCATCGCTTCTGCATGGTCACCCAGGGCCAGGGACTGTCCAAGCGGGACTTCACCAAGTACCTGGAGGGCGTGCGGCTGGTGGCCCGCCACACCAACCTCAAGCGCTGCGCCTCGGTCGGCCACATCTCGGCCGAGCGCGCCCGCCAGCTCAGCGAGGCGGGCATCCAGCGCGTGCACCACAACGTCGAGACCGCGCGCAGCTACTACGACGAGGTCACCACGACGGTCCGCTACGAGGGACGCATGCGCACGATCTCCGCCGTCCGCGACGCCGGCCTGGAGACGTGCGTGGGCGGGATCCTGAACCTCGGAGAGAGTCGCGAGCAGCGCGTGGAGATGGCCTTCGAGCTGGCCTCGATCAACCCCACGAGCGTCCCCATCAACATGCTCAACCCGCGTCCCGGGACGAAGTTCGGCGACCGCGAGTTCATGGACCCGTGGGAGGCCGTGAAGTGGATCGCGATCTTCCGCCTGGTGCTCCCCGATGCCCTTTTCCGCCTCTGCGGGGGGCGCGTGGAGAACCTCGGCGAGCTGCAGGCGCTGGCGGTGAGGGCCGGGCTCAACGGCGTGATGATGGGCAACTTCCTCACGACGCTCGGCAACACACCCGAGAGCGACCGCGAGATGTTCACCGAGCTCGGGCTGAACGTCGCCCCCCAGCCCGACAACGCCGAGAACCCACGCCCCGACAACCGCAGCGGGTGGATGTCCGGCGAGACCCCCGACGTGGTCGAGGAGCTGCTCGGGGACGGCCCCGCCCGGGAGCCCGAGCCCGGCGAGGCGACGCTGGCGGTGCGCCTGTGGGACCCCTCCACACAGCTCCGCTTCCGGGCCAAGCGCGGGGACGTCCCGCCGCGACCCGACGGCTCGCCCAACCGCGCCCCGGTGGCACGCCAGGGAGCCCCTTGAGCGAGATCCGCCAGCGCCTGGAGGAGCTCGAGCGCCTCGGGCTCGGGCGCCGTCTGCGGCTGATCAGCGGACCCCAGGGGCCGACCGTGCTGCTCGAAGGGCGGCCGGTGCTGCTGCTCTGCTCCAACAACTACCTCGGACTGGCCGACCACCCCGACGTGCGCAGCGCGGCCGCCGACGCCGCCATGCGCTGGGGCGTGGGCGCGGGCGCCTCGCGGCTGGTGTCGGGGACGATGACGATCCACGGGCGCCTGGAGGAGCGCCTGGCCGCGTTCGAGGCGAGCGACTCCTGCGTCCTGTTCGGCTCCGGCTACCTCGCCAACCTGGGCGCGATCGGCGCGCTCGCGGGGCGCGGCGGGCGGATCTTCTCCGACGAGCTCAACCATGCCTCGATCATCGACGCCTGCCGGCTCGCGCATGCCGACGTGCACGTGTACCGCCACCGCGACCTCGACCACCTCGAACGCTCCCTGCAGCGTCATCCCCCTCGCCGCGACGCCGGCGCGGGGTACCTGATCGTGACCGACTCGCTGTTCTCGATGGACGGTGACGTGGCCCCGCTGGAGGGGATCGTGGAGCTGGCACAGCGCTTCGGCGCACGCGTGCTGGTCGACGAGGCCCACGCGCTCGGGAGCCTGGGCCCGGGCGGCCGCGGCGCCGTCGCAGAGGCTGGGTTGGAGGACGAGGTCGATGTCCGTATCGGGACGCTCGGCAAGGCGCTCGGCTCCTACGGCGCATACGCATGCGCAGACGCCGACGTGGTGCGGCTGATGATCAACACCGCCCGCTCGCTGATCTTCTCCACGGCCCCCGGCCCGCCCGCGCTGGCGGGCGCGCTCGCCGCGCTCGAGCTGCTCGAACGCGAGCCCCAGCGGGTGCGCCGCCTGCGCGAGAACGCGGCGGCGCTGCGCGACGAGCTCGAGCTCGAGGGCTTCCCCGTCCCCGCCGGGGAGGTCCAGATCGTGCCGCTGGTCGTGGGCGAGGAGCGCAACGCGATGGCGCTCTGCCAGGCGGCTCTCGAGCGCGGCGTGTTCGCCCAGGCGATCCGCCCGCCCACCGTCCCCGCCGGCACCGCGCGGCTGCGCCTGGCGGTGATGGCGACGCACGGCACCGAGGAGCTCCGCGCCGCCGCCCGCACGCTGGGGGACTGCGCACGCGCTCTGGGCCTCGATCCCGCCCGCATGGGCCCTCTGCACGAGGAGCGGGCGGAGCTCGCGCCCTGGGAGGCCCCGGCGGCCTCGCACTCCCGGGCGGCCTCGCGCTCCCGGGCGGCCTCGGCCTCCCCGGCGGCCTCGCAACCGGCCCCCTCGGGCTCGCCGACGGGCTCGCCGGCGCCGTTCGACTTCGAGCGCGCGGCCTAGCCGGGGCGCCGCCCCGTGCGCGGGCTGTTCGTCACCGGCACCGACACGGGCGTCGGCAAGAGCGTCGCGAGCGCCTGCCTGCTCGCGTCGATGCACGCCGCCGGCCAGAACGCGCGCGCGTACAAGCCGGTGCTGACGGGGATGGACGAGGCTCCGGAGCCTCCGTGGCCGGCCGACCACGAGCTGCTCGCGCTCGCCGCCGGTACGAGCCCCGAGGAGGTCGCCCCGCTGCGTTTCGGAGCGGCTGCCTCCCCGCACCTCGCGGCCGCGCTGGAGGGAGAGCAGATCGACCCGCGGGCGCTGATCGCGCGGGCGCGCGCGCTCGGCGATGGGCACACGCTGCTCGTGGAGGGTGTCGGCGGGCTGCTCGTCCCGTTCAGCGATGCGTTCTCGGTATGCGACCTGGCGGTTGCCCTCGGACTGCCGCTGGTGGTGGTTGCGAGGCCCGGCCTGGGCACGATCAACCACACGCTGCTCACGCTGAAAGCCGCCCGCGAGGCGCGGCTCGGGGTCGCGGGGGTGCTGCTCGGCGGATGGCCGGCCGAGCCCTCGGCGCTGGAGATCTCGAACCGAGACACGATCGCCGCGCTGGGAGCGGTGGACGTGTTCACGCTGCCGTTGCTGTCGGGCCCCGAGCCGGCCGCCCTGGCGGCGGCGGGCGATGCGCTGCCGTGGCGGTCGTGGCTGTGAGGCGGCGGGGCGCTCACCCAGCGCGGGCGGCAGCCAGCAGCGCCTGCGCGATCCGTGCCTGGTCCACCTCGCCCGTCACGTACGGCGGCATCGCGTAGACCAGCTCGCGGAAGGGGCGCAGCCACACTCCCAGCTCGAGCGCGGCGGCGGTGGCCGCGGCCACGTCCACGGGATGGTCGAGCTCGATCACCCCGATCGCCCCCAGCACCCGCACGTCACTGACCCCGGGCAGCTCGCGGGCAGGCTCGAGGCCGGCGCGCAGCGTGCGTTCGATGCCTGCCACCTGCCCGCGCCAGCGGCCGTCCGCGAGCAGCTCCAGCGACGCCAGCGACACCGCGCATGCGAGCGGGTTGGCCATGAACGTGGGGCCGTGCATCAGCCCGCCCCCCTCGCCCCCACAGACGGCGGCGGCGACCGCGGCCGTGCACAGCGCGGCGGCCATCGTCATGTACCCGCCGGTGAGCGCCTTGCCGACACACATCACGTCGGGCGAGACGCCCGCGTGCTCGCTCGCGAACAGGGTGCCGGTGCGCCCGAAGCCGGTGGCGATCTCGTCGAGCACGAGCAGCAGACCGTGCTCGTCGCACAGCGCGCGCAGGTGCGCCACGCACGCCGGTGAGTGAAAGCGCATCCCGCCCGCGCCCTGCACGACGGGCTCCACCACGATGCCGGCGAGCTCCTGCGTGTGGCGCTCGACAAGCTCGCTCACGCCGGCGGCCCACGCCTCATCGAGACCCGCGTCGAAGCCGTCGGGCGGGCGCGCGGCGAACACGTGGCTCGCGAGCAGCCCGGTGAACAGCGAGTGCATCCCCCCGACCGGGTCGCACAGCGCCATCGCCCCGGCGGTGTCGCCGTGGTAGCCGCCGCGCACGGTCAGCAGACGCGTGCGTCCCGGCCTCCCGCACGCCCGCTGGTATTGGAGGCACAGCTTGATCGCCACCTCCACCGAGACCGACCCGGAGTCGGCGAGGAACACGCGCTCGAGGCCCTCCGGGGTCAGCTCGCAAAGGCGCTCGCACAGACGCACCGCCCCCTCGTGGGTGAGCCCGCCGAACATCACGTGGGCCATCCTCTGCAGCTGCGCGACGATCGCCTCGTCCAGCGCGGGGTGCCGGTAACCGTGGATCGCGCACCACCACGACGCCATCGCGTCGATCACCTCGCGTCCGTCGGCGAGCTGCAGGCGCACGCCATCGGCCCCTACGACGGGCACGGAGGGGACGGCGGCGGGCAGCGCCCCGTAGGGGTGCCACACGCTGCGGGCGTCCAGCTCCAGCAGCGCCGGCCAGTCGCTTCCGAGCGATGGCTCCGACGCCCGCTCGGCGCTCGGCGCTCCCGGCGTGGCGCTCAGCGCCCTAGTCCTCGTAGAGCGTGAATTCGCGCTTGCGCGCTCCGCAGACCGGGCAGAACCAGGTGTCGGGGATCTCCTCGAAAGGGGTCCCCGGCGGGATCCCGCCGTCGGGATCGCCTTCCTCCGGGTCGTAGATGAATCCGCAGGACTCGCAGATCCAGCGCTGCATGGTCTCGGTGGTGGTGCTCATTGAAGGAGCTCTCCTTGGTGGTGCGTGACCGCCAAAGCCTACCGGCAGGTAGCCTCACCCGATGCGTTCGGGCGACGACACCGACAGACAGCCGGCCGGCGGGCCCGCCGGCGGCGCCGGCGGCGGCCCCGGGCCGTCGGCTCCGCCCGGGGTGGAGCCCGGCACGAGGATCAACACCGGCCCGCCCGCCCGCCCACGCCAGGCCGCCAGCGTGATCCTGCTGCGGGGCGGCGCCGATGAGCTCGAGGTGCTGCTCGTGCGGCGCACCCCGAAGGCGAGGTTCATGGGCGGCGTGTGGGTGTTCCCGGGCGGCGCCGTGGACGAGGTCGAGGGCTCCGGCGAGGACGCCCACCGCGCGGCGGCCGTGCGTGAGCTCCACGAGGAGGCGAGCATCGAGATCGAGGACCCCTCGGAGCTCGTCAGGTTCTCACGCTGGATCACCCCCGCCGTGGTGGAGATCCGCTTCGACACCCACTTCTTCCTGGCGGTGCTGCCCGAGGGCCAGGAGCCTCGTGTCGACGGCGAGGAGTGCGTTGACGTTGGCTGGTTCACCCCCGCGGGCGCGCTGGAGTCCTCACAGGCCGGCGAGATCGTGCTCGTGTTCCCCACGATCAAGCACCTGGAGCAGCTGCGCGAGTTCGCCTCGGTCGACGAGCTGCTCGCGTACGCCCGCGGGCGTGAGGTGCTGCCGGTGGAGCCCCGCGTGCTGCTCGAGGGCGAGGTCGCTCGGATCGTGCTGCCGGGCGACCCTGACTACTAGACCGGGCCGGGCGCTCGGGCGCTGCGGCAGGCGCTCGGGCGAGCCAGATAAGCGTCTAGCTAACCCACGCTCAGGTGGATCGGCGTTTCGCCGGGTCCCAGGCTTTGCATCACACCGAGGTGCAGGCTTGCGCGCTTGGGGCAGGTCCCCTGCGTGAGCATCAGGTTTTCCGCTTCGACCCACCAGTCCTGCGGTGGGGGTTCGTCCACGTGTTGCCCGCGGGCCCAAACCGGTTTGACCTTGCCGAACTTACCGCTATACACGCACGAGCCGAGCACAGAGCTGTGGACGGTGGCTATCAACGTGCCGGCGGCGCGCCCTGCCTTCGTTCCTTCCGCGCTGGGCCACGGGCCGAGGGTGACTTCCCATGGAAAGCCTGACACCGTGATCGTCACTTCCCCCCAATCAGGCGCGGGGTGGACGCCCACGGATTCACAGGTGGTTTCTCCGTTCAGCGCTCCCGTGACTCCTTCAAGGAGGATCTTGTCCTTCTGCTGGCCGTTGCTCTCGAGTTTTCCGAAGTAAGTGGTATGGCCGTAGCTGTGACAACCGTAGAAGAACGCTTCGCGACGAGTGCCGATCCTGATCGTCGCATCTTCGTTCCCCGCTTCGGCGTGGGCGAAATAGGGATCGCCGGGTTCCAGCGGCCGGAAGAGCCCTCCCCCGAGTTCTTCGGACAGCGTCAGGACCGGCTTCGCCGTCTTCGCTGAGGCACCCGCGGCGGCCCCAAGCGCCGCCAGAACGATGATCGCCATCGCGATCAGGCTTCTACGCACCGTTCGCCCCTCTCTCCGCAGCGTCAACTGGCCAGATAGGACCATACCCGCGAGGGGCCCCGCTGGTCAATGCCCTCGGCTGGGCCAGGACCCCGGAAGCAGCTCCCTCACCACGCGTCCTCTGATGGCAAGCGTCATGGAACGCCGGCTCACACGAGCGCGTAGAGCTGCCGGTCTCTAAGCCCGTAGTTCGCCGCTCGGGCCTGCTTCTTTACCCGCTGTTCGCACCGCAACGCGACACCTAAGGTGCGCCTCAGAAGGAGGTAGACGATGTCTGAAATCCTGAACATGTCCTGGGTCTTCGCCGTGGTGTTCATCTCGATCGCCGCGCTCATGCTGGCGTTCGTGCTGATGGCATACGCCAGGCACACGCCGACTCATCGCGACAAATAGCGTTTCGCAGCTACACGCTCTGGCCTTCGATCACGTGGGTGACCGCGTTGATGAGCGCGAGGTGGGTGAAGGCCTGGGGGTAGTTGCCGAGGTGGCGCCCGGAGGATGCCTCCAGCTCCTCGGCGTAAAGGCCGAGGGGGGAGGCGAAGGCGAGCAGTCGCTCGCACAGCCGTTCGGCCTCGCGGCGCTCGCCGATTTCCGACAGCGCCGAGACCATCCAGAAGGAGCAGATCAGGAAGGTGCCCTCCTCGCCGTGCAGGCCGTCGTCGGTCTCCTCGGGGCGGTAGCGCAGCACCAGTCCCCCCTCGGTCAGTTCCTCGCCGATCGCCGTCACGGTCGCCCGCACGCGCTCGTCTTCGGCGGGCAGGAAGCGGAACAGGGGTACCAGCAGCGTGGAGGCGTCGAGGGCGTCGGTGTCGTAGTGCTGGCGGAACACGCCGCGCTCGGAGACCCCCTTGTCCAACACCTCCTCGCGGATCGTGTCGGCCTCCGCCTGCCAGCTCCGCGCCGCGTCGGCGTCGCCGCGCCGTTCCGCCAGGCGGGCGCCGCGGTCCATCGCGACCCAGCACATCAACTTCGAGGAGATGTAGTGGTGGGGCTTGCCGCGCGCCTCCCAGATGCCCTGGTCGGGCTCGCGCCAGGCGGCGGCCGCGCAGCGGACCTGGTCGGTCAGCACCGGCCACAGCCGCTCGGGGATGTGGTCGCGCTGCTTGGCGTGCAGGTACACCGAGTCGAGGACCGCGCCGTACACGTCGTTCTGGCGCTGCTTGAAGGCGCCGTTGCCGATCCTCACCGGGCGCGCTCCCTGGTAGCCGCCGAGGTGGTCGAGGGTGGACTCCGTGAGGTCGGTCTGTCCCTTGATCCCGTACATGATCTGCAGCGCGCCGTCCTCGCGGCGGTGCATGTCGGCGACGTACTCCACGAAGTCGTCGGCCTCCCAGTCGAGGCCCAGCGCGTGCAGCCCCCACAGCGCGAACGTCGCATCGCGCATCCAGCAGTAGCGGTAGTCCCAGTTGCGTTCCCCTCCCGGGGTCTCGGGCAGGGACGTGGTGGCCGCCGCCAGCAGAGCCCCGGTGGGCATGAACGTGAGCCCCTTCAACGCCAGCGCCGAGCGCTGCAGCGCCGGGCGCCACGGGTGTTCGGGGTAGTTCCCTTCCGCCAGCCAGTTGCGCCAGAACTGGGCCGTGGTGTCGAGGCGCAGTTTGGCCTGCTCGACGGTTTCGGGGCCTTGGCGATCCTCGGTCCACGACAGCGCGCAGTAGCGGCGCTCGCCCGGGACCATCGTGTGGCGCCCGTGCGAGCGGTTGCCCTCGATGCCCATGCGGATGTCGCTGAACAGCCGCACCCCGATCGCCTCCTCGCCGTTCCCGTCGCCGTTGGAGGCGTCGAGCACGCTGAGGCCGGGCGGGCCGCCCGTGACCTCCTCCCAGGTGGCTTCGCGTTCGCCGTAGTCGAGCATCGGCTCGCACACGACCTCCATCTGCACCTGGCCCTGAAGACACTCGATCATGCGCACCAGCAGGTGGTCGGCGTCGTAGTCGGTGGGCGGGCGCGTGTGGCTGGAGCCGCGCTTGTTGTCGTGCCACAGGCCGACCGTGAGGGCGTCCACCACACGCACCCACCCCTGGGGCGTGGACCAGGTCGTCTCGATCATGTTCGTGCCCGGCATGTAGCGTCGCCCAGCGGGCACGTACACGCCGTAGGGGCCGACCCTCCAGCTGCCGGCGCCGCGGTCCAGCAGCGCGCCGAACAGCGACGGCGAGTCGAAGTGGGGCACGCACATCCACTCGATCGAGCCGTCGGAGGTGACCAGTGCGGCCGTGTGGCAGTCCGACAGGAAGCCGAGGTCGGCGATCGGCGGAAACGGCGAGTCGTAGGCGGTTTCTCTGAGGGGTGCCGGGATCGCCGTGCGTCGCGCGCCGGCGCGCCCGCCGGCGGCCCGCTTGCTCACCACTGCACCGTCCCGAGCCGCAGGCGTTCCATGTCGGGCCGCTCGACGCCCTCCGGCAGGCGCCCTTCTTCCTCGAGCTTGTCCAGATGGGCGGCAAGCGTGACGGCGGCCGCGATCCGCAGCGCCGCCGGCGCGTCCGCCCACGCCGCGTCGAGCAGCTCGCCGGTCGAGCGTAGGCCGCCGTCGAGCGCGCCCACCAGCGCCCGCTCGCGCTCGAGGCGGTGCTCGATGTACTCGCGCAGCTTGGCGTGGCCGTCGGGCACCGTGGGTCCGTGCCCGGGACAGATGATCGTGAAGTCCGAACGCACATCGAGGCGCTCGAGGCCCGCCAGGTAGCCGGCCAGCGAGCCGTCGTGGGGAGTGATGAAGACGCTCCCCTCGCCAAGCACGGCGTCGCCGCTGAAGCACGCGTCGCTGGCCAGCAGCGCGAAGTGGTCGAGCGCGTGCCCGGGCGTGTGCACGGCCTCGAACGGGCCGAAGCGCTCGCCGTCGGCGAGCCTCACGTCGGCCTCGCCGGCGCCGGCCCCCAGCGGCGCCCCGTAGGCGGCGGCGAGCGCGCCCGCCGCTTCGCTGTGGTCGGCGTGGCCGTGCGTCAGAGCGACCCCGCCGAGCCCGCCGCGGTCCTCGATCGCGGCGCGCAGCCGCGCGAGGTGCTGCTCGTCGGCGGGGCCCGGATCGACGACCCAGGCGGGCGAGCGCCCCACGACCCACGAGTTGGTGCCGGCGAGGGTCAGCGGGCTGGGGTTGGGCGCGAGCACGCGCCCGATCCCCCGCTCCGCGAGAAGCTCCTCTTCGGCGTCGCTCACGCGAGGCTTGCCATCACGTGCTTGACGACCGTGTAGTCCTCCAGCGAGTACACGCTGAGATCCTTGCCGTAGCCGGACTCCTTGAAGCCGCCGTGGGGCATCTCGGAGACGAGCGGGATGTGGTCGTTGATCCACACGCACCCGAAGCGCAGCGCTTTCGAGACGCGCAGCGCACGGCCGACGTCACGGGTCCACACCGAGGAGGCCAGTCCGTAGCGGGTGGCGTTGGCCCAGGCGATCGCCTCGTCCTCGTCGCTGAAGCGCTGCACGGTGATCACGGGCCCGAAGATCTCGCGCTGGATCATCTCGTCGTCCTGCTGCAGGCCCGCCACCACCGTGGGCTCGAGGAAGAAGCCCGGGCGGTCGGGCTCGGTGCCGCCGGTCACCACCTCGGCGTGGTCGGGACGGCGCTCGAGGAAGCCCTCGACCCGCTCGCGCTGGCGCTCGGAGTTGACCGGCCCGAGGGTCGTCTGCGGGGAGAGCGTGTCGCCGATCACCAGGCCGCGTGCCTGCTCGGCGAGCCCGGAGACGACGTCGTCGTAGACGCCCTCGGAGGCGAGCACGCGGGTGGCCGCCGTGCAGTCCTGGCCGGCGTTGTAATAACCCGTGCCCGCGATCGTCTCGAGCGCGCTCTCGAGGCTGACGTCATCGAACACCACGACCGGGGCCTTGCCGCCGAGCTCGAGGTGCACGCGCTTGAGCGTGTCCGCCGCGGTGCGGGCGACGTGCTTGCCGGTGTCCACCGACCCGGTCAGCGAGACCATGTCCACGTCCGGGTGCTCGAGCAGCGCCTGCCCCGTCGGACGGCCGGGCCCGGTGAGCACGTTGAGCACGCCCTTGGGGAATATGTCGGCGGCCAGCTCGGCCATCCGCACGGTCGTGATCGGGGTCGTCTCGGCGGGCTTCAGCACGACCGTGTTGCCGGCCGCGAGCGCGGGGCCGATCTTCCAGATCGCCATCATCAGGGGGTAGTTCCACGGTGTGATCTGACCGATCACGCCGACGGCTTCGCGGCGGGTGAAGGAGGTGTAGCCCTCCATGTACTCGCCCGCGGCACGGCCCTCCAGGGTGCGGGCGGCGCCGGCGAAGAAGCGCAGGTTGTCGGCCATCACCGGCAGCTCGTCGCCCTTGACCGCCTCGATCGGCTTGCCCGCGTTCAGGGCCTCCAGGCGGGCGAGCTCGTCGGCGTGCTCGTCGATTGCCTCGGCCAGCGCGAGCAGTGCCTCGGCGCGTTGCGCGGGGGTCGTCGCCGCCCACCCGTCGAAGGCCCGCCGCGCGGCGCCGACCGCACGGTCGACGTCCTCGGCGCTGGACACCGGGGCGCGTGCGAGCTCCTCGCCCGTGGCCGGGTTGAGCACGGCTTCGGTGTCCCCCTCGGCGGGCAGCGGCTCGCCGTCGACGAAGTTGCTGAGGGTCTGTGCGGTGCTCGCCATTGTGGTCGCCTCTCGGTGTCGGGGTTTTCGGGTGTGTCGGGTGTGCGGGTGTCTCCGGTGGGGTCGCTAGGCGCGGGCGCCGCTGAGCTCGAGCGCCTCGGCGACGGCCGGGTAGGTGATCTCGCCGGCGCGGACATTCAAGCCCATGCGCAGGCCCGGGTTCTGCTGCAGCGCCGCGTCGACCCCCGCCTCGGCCAGCTCGATGACATAGGGGAGGGTCGCGTTCGTGAGCGCATGGGTGGAGGTGATGGGCACCGCGCCAGGCATGTTCGTGACGCAGTAGTGGGTGACGCCGTCGACCTCGTAGGTGGGGTCCGAGTGGGTCGTCGGTCGCGAGGTCTCGAAGCAGCCTCCCTGGTCGATCGACACGTCCACGAGCACCGCGTGGCGCTTCATCAGCGCCAACTGGCGGCGGCTGATGACGTGCGGCGCGCGGGCTCCCTGGACCAGCACGGCGCCGATCACGAGGTCGGCTGCGGGCAGCATCTCTTCGATCGCCAGCGCCGAGGAGTACACGGTCGAGGCGCGCCCGGCGAAGGCCACGTCGAGTTCGCGCAGGCGGTCGATCGAGCGGTCGAACACGAACACGTCGGCTTCCATCCCGATCGCGATGAAGGCCGCGTTCATGCCCACCACGCCGCCGCCGATCACGAGCACGGTGGCGGCTGCCACGCCCGGGACGCCGCCGAGCAGGATGCCGCGGCCGCCGAGGGGGCGCTCGAGCATGAACGCGCCCGCCTGCGTGGCGATCTTGCCGGCCACCTCGCTCATCGGGGCCAGCAGCGGGAGCTGGCCTCGGCTGTCGGTGACGGTCTCATACGCGATGCAGGTGGCGCCGGAGCGCATCAGCCCCCGCGCGAGCTCGGGCTCGGCCGCCAGGTGCAGGAAGGTGAACAGCGTCTGCTCGTGGCGCAGCATCTCCACCTCCTGCGGCTGGGGCTCCTTCACCTTCAGCACCAGCTCGGCCTGGTCGAAGACGCTCTGCGCGTCTGGCACCACCTCGGCGCCCTGGGCGATGAACTGCTCGTCGCCCATCGCGCTGCCCTCCCCCGCCCCGCCCTGCACGAGCACCTCGTGCCCGCGCGTGGTGAGCTCGCGCACGCCCGCCGGCGTGATCGCGACGCGGTACTCGTCCGTCTTGATCTCGGTGGGGACCCCGATCCTCACCGCGCCAGCTCCCGCCCGCGCAGGGCCAGCCAGAACTCGATCCGGTCGCGCGCGTTCGAGAGATCGCGGCCGGTGAGCTGTTCGATCCTGCGGATCCGGTAGCGGAGCGTGTGGCGGTGGCAGTACAGCGCGCTGGCGGCCTTCTCCCAGTGGCCGTTGTGCTCGATGAACAGGTCCAGGGAGCGGGCCAGTTCTTCGCCGTAGTCGCCCTCGCCCTCTTCCAGCGGGCCGAGCACGCTGCGGCAGTAGGAGCTGAGCGCGTCGTCGTCCTGCAGCGACAGCAAGAGCTGGAAGGCGCCAAGGTCCTCGTAGCCGGCCACCTCCGGAGCATCGCCGTTTCGCAGGCGGACCGCCTCCAGCGCGCAGCGGGCCTCGTGGAAGCTCATGCGCAGGCCCTGGGTGGAGCCGACCCGGCTCGCTGCGGCGCCGACCTCGCCGAAGCGCGCCACCAGCTCGGCGCGGATCGTGCGCGCCAGCTCCATCGGCGAGAGTGCCGGGCCCCCACCCGGGGTGGCGTCCACGACCGCGCACACCAGCCCGGTGCGGACCGCCACCAGGCTCGGCACGCCCTCGCGCTCGAGGATCCGTTCCACGCTCGCCGCCGCCAGCGCCGGGTCCGGCGGGCGGAAGGCGAGCACGGCCACCTGGCCGCCGATGCCGAAGGGCCGCAGCCGCGCCTGCACGTCCTCGGGATACAGGTGCCCGGTCAGCGCCTCGGCGAGCACGTCGCCGGCGACGTTTCGCTGCAGCAGCTCGTAGCGTTCCTCGAGCAGGCGCGCGAAGGCACGCTCGGTGATCGCGATGAAGGGCAGCTCGTAGGGGACCTCGAACAGCGGGAACTCGTGCGTGCGGGCCGCCTTCACGAGCGCCGCCGGGATGCGTTTGTGGGTGAAGCCCGTGCCGAAGCCGAGGCCCGCGATCTGCTTCTGGGCGAGCCGCTCGATCAGCTTGCGCTGGGCGGCGGCGTCGGTCAGCGCAAGCCCCGTGCTGAGCAGCAGCTCGCCGCCTTTCAGCCAGGGGGTGGGGTCGGCCAGCTCGGTCGCGTGGACCCAGCGCACGTGCGCGTCACCGTGCTGTTGACCGCAGACGAGCTTCAGGCCGAGCTCGCCGATCAGGCCTTCGACGGTGAGCTCCACCCTTGCACCATCTCCGAGGCCGCGGTCAGCACCGGCCGCAGCACCGACTCGATCTCCTCGAACTGCTCGGGACCGGCGACCAGCGGCGGGGAAAGCTGCACGATCGGGTCGCCGCGATCGTCGGTGCGGCAGATCAGCCCGCGCTTGTAGATCTCGGGGGCGAGGAAGCCGCGCAGCAGCTGCTCGGCCTGCTGGGAGTGGAAGCGGGCCTTCGTGTCCTTGTCCCTGACGAGCTCGATCGCCTGGAAGTAGCCGGCACCGCGGACCTGTCCCACGATCGGCAGGTCGGCGAGCGACTCGAGCATCGCGCGCAGCGCCTGCTCGTTCTCGAGCACGTTCTCGTTCAGCCGCTCCCGCTCGAGGATCCCGATGTTGGCCAGACCCACCGCACACGCGACCGGGTGGCCGCCGAAGGTGAAGCCGTGGCTGAAGGCGGTGCGCCCGTCGCGCAGGAACGGCTCGGCGATGTGGTCGCCGGCGATCACCGCGCCGAGGGGCGCGTACGCCGAGCTGAGCCCCTTGGCGGTGGTGATCATGTCCGGCTGGTAGCCGTAGCGCTCGCAGCCGAACCAGTGCCCCAGCCGCCCCCACGAGCAGATCACCTCGTCGGAGATCAGCAGCACGCCGTGGCGGTCGCAGATCTCGCGCACGCGCTGGAAGTAGCCGTCCTGAGGGACGAAGCAGCCGCCCCCGTTCTGCACCGGCTCGAGGATCACGGCAGCGACCGTTTCGGGGCCCTCGAACACGATCGCCTCCTCGATCGCGTCGGCGGCCCACAGCTGCTCGCGCCCCTCCGGCCAGCGGTAGGAGTTCGTGTTGGGCACGTGGATGCCCCCGGGGGTGAGCGGTTCGAACGGCGTCCGCAGGGGAGTCAGCCCGGTGGCCGCGAGCGCGCCCATCGAGGTGCCGTGGTAGGCGAGCTTGCGCGAGATCAGCTTGTGGCGGGTGTCGTCCCCGCGCACGCCGTGGTAGGCCTTGGCGAGCTTCCACGCCGACTCGACGGCCTCCGATCCGCCAGAGGTGAAGAACACGCGGTTGAGGTTGCCGGGCGCGAGGCCGGCCACGCGGGCGGCCAGTTCGATCGAGGGCGGGTGGGCGTAGCTCCAGTTGGTGAAGAACGGCAGCTCTGCCATCTGCTCGGCGGCGGCCCGCACCAGCTCCTCGCGGCCGTAGCCGACGTTCACGCAGTACAGCGCCGAGAGCGCGTCGAGGTAGCGCTTGCCGTGCTCGTCGTAGACGTAGCAGCCCTCTCCTCGCGCGATCACGGGGATCGCGTGGTGCTCGTCGTAGGAGCCCATGCGCGTGAAGTGCATCCACAGGTTGCGCCGCGCCAGGCGCTGCAGGCGGTCGGGCGCCCCGGCGTCGGGGACTCCGCTCGGACCGGGCGCGCCGGGCACGGCGGTGGAGCCCTCGTGTGTGTCCGTGGGGCTCGCCGGGTTGACCGCAGTTTGGCTTTCCATCTCGTCTCTACCTCCCCGCCAACGGAACGCTCTCGCTAGACACCTTGAACAACGATATCCCCCTCGAGGACTCCGGACAACGACGAGGGAGGTCAAGACTCGGGGAGCGACTTGTACAGGATGGACAGCGAGTGGTCCACGTTTTGGGGATTGCGCCACTTGTACAGGCGCCGGGCTGGCTCGTAGCCTTTATGACAAACGCCACGCCGCCTCGGGGCGGCCGGGAGAGGAGCGTCCGATGGCAGTCGAGAGCGCCACCGTATACGGAGCACCCGCGACGGGGAAGATCGAGAACAAGGGTCTCAAGACCAACGCCATCGGCTACGTCTCGAACATCGTCATCGGGGTCGCCTCGACCGCGCCCGCGTACTCGCTCGCGGCCACGCTCGGCTACATCGTGGCCGACAAGGGTGTGGGGGTGCACGCGCCCGCGGTGCTGCTGGCGTCGTTCGTGCCGATGCTGCTGATCTCGCTCGGCTACCGGTACCTGAACAAGGCCGACCCCGACTCGGGCACCACGTTCGCGTGGACGACGCGCGCCTTCGGACCGACGTTCGGGTGGATCAACGGCTGGGCGATCTTCCTCGCCGACCTGCTGGTGATGGCCTCACTCGGCTACATCGCGTCGACCTACACCTACCTGCTGTTCGAATGGCACTACGGCGAAACCCACACCTGGGTGGCCCTCGTCGGCTGCATCGTGTGGATCTGGGTGATGACGTGGGTCTGCCACCGCGGCATCGAGCTGTCGGCGCGCCTCCAGCAGCTGCTGCTCGGCTTCGAGTTCGTGATGCTGATGATCTTCGCGATCGTCGCCCTGGTCGACGTGTACTCGGGCAACGCGGCCGCGCACTCGATCAAGCCGCAGGCCGACTGGTTCAACCCGTTCGCGATGAACTTCGGCGACCTCGTGGTCGCGATGCTGCTGGGCATCTTCATCTATTGGGGATGGGATTCGGGCGTGGCCGTCAACGAGGAGTCCGAAGACGCCAACGAGGGCCCCGGCCGCGCGGCGGTCGTCTCGACCCTGCTGCTGGTGGTGATCTACCTGCTGGTGTCGGCGGGCGCCCAGTCCTACCACGGCACCTCCTACATCTCGAGCGAAGAAAACGCCAGCGACGTGCTGCACGCGCTGGGCCAGGGCGTGCTCGGCTCGGTGGGGGTCCGCTTCCTGATCGTGGCTGTGCTCACCTCGGCGGCCGCCTCGACGCAGACCACGGTCCTGCCGACCGCGCGCACGACGCTGTCGATGGCGAAGTGGGGTGCGCTCCCCTCGCTGATCGGCAAAGTGCACCCGCGCTTCCTCACCCCGACGGTGTCGACGTGGGGATTCGGGATCATCTCGGTCGCCGTCGCGGTGCCGTTGATCCTGATCTCGGAAACCGTGCTCGAACTCGCGGTCGTCGCGCTCGGGATCCCGGTGTGCTTCTACTACGGCTCCACGGGCTTCGCGTCGCTGATCTACTACCGGCGCGAAATCTTCGACAGCGTCCGCAAGTTCATCTTCGTCGGCCTGCTGCCCATGCTCGGGTGCGTGATCATGTTCGGGATCGGCATCAAGGCGATCACCTACTACGGCCACGCCGAAAACTCCGAAGGGAAAATCTTCCTCGGCCTCACCCTGCCGCTGTGGTTCGGCGGCATCGGCATGGTCGTCGGCCTCGTGCTCGCGCTCGTGTCGCGCCTCTACTTCAAGCCGTTCTTCTCCCGCAAGGCCGAAACGGCGCCGCCGGGCCTGCTCGACGCCCCGGTCGAGCATGCCCCCCTGCACCTGATGGGCTCCGAACACGTCACCTCCGGGGAGCACTGGCTGACCCCCGAGGCCGACGACGGAACCTCGCCCGCGGACGGCGGAGCCTCGCCCGGGGACGGCGGAGCCTCGCCCGGGAGGCCGCCGGAGGACCCCGGCGACAAGCCGCCCACGGCCACCGGCTGAGGCCAGCCTCCCGGCGGCTCCCGCGTCAGGCGGCCGGGTCGAGCTCCATCACGCCGGTCGGCGAGCCCATCTCCGCCAGCAGCGCCAGGAACGGAGCCGCCGGAAACGCCTCGGGGCCGAGCACGCCCGTGCCCTTCCACTCGCCGCGGTCGAGCAGCTCGAGCGCGACCACCGGGTTGATCGCCGTCTGCCACACGACGGCCTGGCTGCCGTACTCGCGCATCGTGTAGTCGTTGTCGACCACGTGGTACAGGTAGGTCGAGCGGGGGGAGCCGTCACGGCCGGTGCCCCGCACCCACGTGCCGGCGCAGGTGCGCCCGGTCATGCGGTCCCCGAGCGTGGCGGGGTCGGGCAGCACCGCCGCCACCACGTCGCGCGGGGAGACCTCGACGCCCCGCACCTCCACGAGCTCCGTGGAGTCCAGCCCGAGCATGTGCAGCGTGCGGAGCACCTCGATGAACTCGCTGCCGAGCCCGTACTTGAAGGTCACCCGCTCGCACTCCACCCAGCGCGGGATGAGCACGACCTCCTCGTGCTCGACGTTGACGCATTCGACCGGTCCGATGCCCTCGGGGAAGTGGAACACCTCCGGCTCCGAGAAGGGCGCGGTGGTGTAGAAGCCGCGGCCGCGCTCCCAGATCAAGGGCGGGTTGAGGCACTCCTCGATCGTCGTCCAGATCGAGAAGGTGGGAGCGAACTCGTAGCCCTCCACGCGCAGGTCGGCGCCGTCCCGGACCCCCACTTCGCCGATGCTCTCGAACAGCTCGTCGGCGGCGTGGCGGGCGAACAGGTCCGACAGCCCCGGCTCGACGCCGATGCCCACCAGCGCCAGCAGGCCCGCCTGTTTCCAGCGCTCGTCCTGGTCGAGATGCGTCTCCCCCAGCAGGCGGCCGGGGAGCTCGTAGGGGCGCTCCGCGTGGGGGTGCGACAGCGTCATCGCCATGTCCAGGTATGTGACGCGTGTCTCGAACGCCGCTTCGAAGATCTGCTCGTTGAAGCGGGGATCGGTGGCGTTCAGCACGGCGTCGGGGGCCACCCGCCGGATCAGTGCGGCGACGTCGGCCTGGTCGGAGGCGTCCACCCGCTCGGCGGTGAAGCGGTCGGGCTCGGCGAGCGGCTCGGCGGCCGCGGCGGCGCGCTCGAGCGAGATGTCGGCCATCACGACCTGCGAGAAGACGGCCCTGCGCTGGGCGATCGCGGCGAACGCCGCACCCACTCCCCCCGCCCCCACCACCAGCACCTTCATCGCCCGCGCCCTCCCTCGGTCTGCTTCAAGGTGGCAGGAGTGTTGCGTATGCTGCGGCGATCCGCGCGGCTGAAGACAAGCCCACGTTCAGCGCCGGTGTGCCCAGCCCCCCCAGTACCTCCCCGCGGAGCGCCGAAGTCCCGGCCCTCCCGTCCGAGACCGGCAACGGCACGCTGCCGCCCCATGCCCCCGCGAGCAACCGCTCACGGGGCCCTCGCTGGGCGCCATCGCCGGATCTCCCCGGCCGCGAGCTGGCGCTGGCCGCGCTCGCCGGCGTGGCGCTGGCACTGCTGACGACGTGGCCGCTGGTGCTGCACCTGTCGAGCCGGATCGCCCCCGACCTGGGCGATCCGGTCCGCACCGCCTGGCAGGTCGCGTGGGTGGGCCACGCGCTGTTCCACGACCCGCTGCACATCTTCGACTCCAACGCCTTCTACCCCCACCCGCTGAGCCTGGCCTTCTCGGACTCGCTGCTCGGGTACGGCCCGGTGTCGTGGATCGGGACGGGAACCGGAGCCGCGCTCGTCCGCTACAACCTGCTGTTCCTGTTCGCGTGGTCGCTGAGCTTCTTCGGCGCCTACCTGCTCGGACGGGAGCTCGGCCTGCGTCGCATCGCGGCCGCCGCCGCCGGGCTCGCCTTCGCGTACGCCCCCTACCGCATCACCGAGGCGGGGCACCTGCACGTGATCTCCTCAGGGGGGATAGCGCTGGCCCTGTTCCTGCTGCTGCGGGGCTACCGGCGCGACTCGCGCGCGCTGGTCCTCGGCGGTTGGGTGGTGTCGGCCTGGCAGGTGAGCCTTGGCTTCACGCTCGGGCTGCAGTACTGCTACCTGCTCGCCGTGCTGGCGCTGATCTTCGTGGTCGTGTGGGCCCGCCGGCGCCGGCGGGAGCGGGCCAGGAGCGAGCGCCGCGGCGAGGTGGCGCCGAGCACGCCGCTGATACCCCGTCGCCTGTTGGGCGTGACGCTCGCCGGGATCGCGCTGCTCGGCGTGGTGGCTGCCTACCAGTCGCGTCCCTACGTGGAGGTGTCCCACAAATACCCGACCGCAAAGCGCACGATCAAAGAAGTCAAGAACTACTCCTCCAAGCTCCCCGCGCTGCTCGCCGCGCCCGCCCCGAATCGCGTGTGGGGGTCCGTGACCGTTGGCATGCGCGACAAGGTGCACTCCAAGAACGAGGACGTGTTCTTCCCCGGGGGGCTGATCCTCGCGCTCGCGATCGTGGGGCTGTTCTGCAGCACGTTCACCCCGCGCCTGCGACTCGGGCTCGCGCTGGGGGTGGCGGTGTGCTCGATCCTGGCGCTCGGGATGGGCCTCAATCGCCCCGGCTACCCCTACAGGCTGATGTACGACTTCGCACCGGGATGGAACGGGGTCCGCGTGCCCGGCCGCGTGTTCACCACCGCCACGCTGTTCTACGCGATGCTCGCCGGGGCGGGAGTGCAGCTGCTGCTCGGGGCGCTCTCCCGCTGGTGGAAGAGCCGCCCGGCCGGCAGGTCGGGCGTGCTCGTGGCCGCGCCCGCGGCGGTGGGGGTGGTGTTGCTGATCGGAATCCTCGGCGAAGGTGCCGGGCGCATGGCTCACCCCGTCGTGCCCCAGCCGGCGGCCGCCGAGACGCGTCTCGCCGGGCCGGTCCTGGACCTGCCCACCAACGGCGTGCTCGACCGCCTGTGGCAGTACTACTCGACCGACGGCTTCCCGAAGATCCCGATCGGCAACAGCACCTTCGACATCCCCGCCGTGGACGACCTGCGGGGGGGCATGTTGGGCTTCCCCGACAAGGCGAGCGTGGAGAAGCTGCGCTGGTACGGCATCAAGACCGTGGTCCTGCACACGGTCATCCCCAACGGCCTGCCGCCCGAGCGCGGCCACGAGATCCCCGAGCCCCCCGACCCGGTGGCCGCCGCCGCCAAGCCGATCGCCGGCCTCGGCATCACCCGCCGTCAGGTGGGCTCGGTCGTGATCTACGAGATCGGACCCGGGCCCAAGGCCCTGCATGGAACCGACTGAGGGCCCGGGGGCGCCCGCCCCGGGGGAGTCGGACCAGCCGGGGGCGCCCTTCGAATCCGAGCGCGGCCGGGAAGCCCGGCTCGCGGCGCGGCGCAAACGGCGGCGGCTGGGGCTGGCGGCGATCGTGTGCGTGGGTGTTGCCTTCGCCACCCTGATCCAGAGCTTCTCCTGGAACCAGACCTCCCACTACGACCTGATCCGGGCGCTCAACCAGGAAAAGACGACCATCACCCCCTACCAGTCGAACACGGGTGACAAGGTCGAATACCCCAAGTACAGCGGCACGTTCTACTCGGCCCGTGCTCCCGGTCTGGCCCTGTTCGCGCTGCCGTTCTACGACGCGCTCAACCTGGTGCATGCCGAAAGCTGGACGCGCGCGCACGTCGCCCCGCCCAATCACCCGGGCGACGAGATGATCTATCTGATCGGCCTGTGGGCCAACGTCCTGCCGGGGATGCTGCTGCTGTTGCTGGTGTTCTCGGTGGCCAACCGCTTCGAGCCCGGCTACGGAGCCGCCACGGCCGTGGTCGTCGGGCTGGGGACGCTGGTGCTGCCACTCTCGACGTTGCTCTTCAGCCACGTCTTCACCGCCTTCCTCGGCTTCGCCGCGTTCTGGCTCATGCTGCGCGAGCGCGACGGACCGCCGAGCCTGTTGCTGCTGGGCCTCGCGGGCCTGGCGATGGGCTACTCCGTGACGTCGGAGTACCCGCTCTTCCTCGTGGCCGTGGTGCTCGGCCTGTTCCTGCTCAGCCGTCGCGACAGCCTCTCGGTAGGAGGTGTGGCTCGCCGTGCCGGCGCCTACGTCCTCGGCGGCGTCGTCGGCATCATCCCTCTGCTGCTCTACAACCACTATGCCTTCCACTCCTGGACGCACCTCGCCTACGCGAACGTCGAAAAACAGAAGACGGGCTTCTTCGGGATCGGCGCGCCCAGCCTGCGGGTCCTGTCAACGCTGCTGTTCGACTCCCGCGGGCTGCTGACGATCTCCCCGGTGCTGATCATGGGCGCGGTCGGGACGGTGATGCTCTACCGGCGTGGGCGGCGCGCCGAGGCGCTCACGATCGCAGGGATCTGCCTCTGCTACCTGACCTACAACTCCGGTTACTACCTGCCCTTCGGCGGGGGCTTCATGGGGCCGCGCTTCCTGACCACCATGATCCCCTTCCTGGCCTGCCCGCTGGGGCTGGCGCTGAAGCGCTTCCCCGGGCCCACCCTGACGCTCGCCGGGGCCTCGATCGCCTTGACGGTGATCGCCACCGTCACCCACCCGTTGGTGGGGTACGAGCCCGAGACCGTGATCTGGGGGCGTCTTCTCGACCAGGGGCTGCTGCAACCCACGATCGCCACCGCCTACGGGCTCGACAGGGGCTGGAGCAGCATCTGGGTGTTCCTGCTGCCGGCCACCGCCGGGCTGGTGCTCGCCACCGCCGGCACACGGCGCGTGAAGCTGACGGCCGCCGGCGCCGGCTGGGGCGTGCTCGTGCTGCTCGCATGGGCGCTGTTCGCGGCGCTCGCCCCGCACCTGCTGGGGATCGACCACGCCGGCCTCGAAAGCATCTTCAAAGCCGGCGACGACACCGCCCTCAAAACGGTGCCCGGGCGCGCGCACAGCGCCTACCCACTGGACAAAGTCGTGCTGATCGCGGCCGCGGCCGGCCTGCTCGCACTGGGGGCGTTCGGCCTCATGCGCAACCAGCCCCGGCGCCCGCCCCGGGCCCGCAACGCCACGACTCCGCCCTGCACCGAGCCCGCGCTCAGCGGTTAGAAACGTCGTCCATCCCGCGGTGAGAGGGTCGCGGGGTGCGGCCTTCGGGCGTTCGTCGAGGGCCCGCGTGAGGCGTCCGGCGGGCCGCCCTGACACCTTCCGGAAGCGACCGGGGGCAGATGTAGGATCCGCCGCCCCCGATGCACGAGACCCGCCCCCTGGTGTTCCTTATCGCGAGGCCTTCGCTGGACCTCGAGGCGATCGAGGGGTACCTGCGCGAGGTCGGCGGAGAGTCGTGGCTGGGGCGCCGGATCGAGGAGACAGCGGGTGCTCCCAACCCTGGTGAGCTGCTCGTGGAGTTCGGCGGACGGGCGTGCTACCGCAGCTGGGAGCCGGGGCTGAATCCGAACGTCACGAAGGTGCGCACCGACCAGCGGGAGTACTTCGCCAACATCCTCAGCTCCGCGCATGGCAGCGTGCTCGAGCACGCCAACTACTCGTTTGCGCTGCGCAACGTCAGCCGCACCTTCACGCACGAGCTCGTGCGCCACCGCGCCGGGTCGGCCTTCAGCCAGGAGAGCCTGCGCTACGTGCGCCTGACCGACATCGGCTTCCGCGTGCCGCCGGCGCTCGAGCCGGTGCGCGAGCGGGTGGTGTCGATCGTCGAGCAGCTCGAGGAGTTCCAGCGCGAGGCGGCAGAGGAACTTGGCATCGACGCCGAGGGGATCCCCTTCCACGTCAAGAAGGAGGTCACCTCGGCATTGCGGCGACTGGCCCCCACCGGCCTGAGCACCGACATCCTGTGGACGGCCAACGCGCGCACGTTGCGCCACGTGATCGAGATGCGAACGGCGGCGGGGGCCGAGGAGGAGATGCGCCTCGTGTTCGACGAGGTCGCGCGCGTGATGATCGCCGAGGCGCCCGGGTTGTTCCAGGACTTCAGCCGCTCCGACGACGGCTCCTGGACGCCCGAGCACCGCAAGGTGTGAGCGCCCGCGCTGCCGGCGCGCGTGCCGCTCCGGACGGAACCGGCCTTCAGTCCTCCTCTGCCTGCAGGACTTTGACCTGCTCCTCCAGGCGCTCCATCACGGCAGGGTCCCGGAGGGTGGTGACGTCGCCCAGCGCGCGGCCGTCGGCGATGTCGCGCAGCAGCCGCCGCATGATCTTTCCCGAGCGCGTCTTCGGGAGGTCGTCGGTCCAGATCACGCGCTTGGGGCGCGCGAACTTGCCGATCCGATCGGCGACCGTCTCGCGGATCCCATCGACCGTGCCGTCGTCGCCCTCGAGGTCCCCCTGGAGGGTGACGAAGGCCACGATCGCCTGGCCGGTGTCCTCGTCGTGCTGTCCGATCACGGCCGCCTCGGCGACCTCCTCGTGGGCCACGATCGCAGACTCGACTTCCGCCGTGGAGAGGCGGTGCCCGGAGACGTTGACAACGTCGTCGATCCGCCCGATCACCCACAGGTAGCCGTCGCGGTCGCGCCTGGCGGCGTCGCCCACGAGGTAGTTCTCGCGGCCGAAGCGCCTGAAGTAGGTGTCCACGAAGCGCTCCTCTTCGCGGTACAGGGTGCGCAGCATCGACGGCCACGGTCGGGTCAGCACGAGCAGTCCCTGCCCGTCCTCGATCGGCTCGCCGGTGGACTCGTCGAGCACGGCGGCGAACACGCCGGGGAAGGGATTGGTGGCCGAGCCGGGCTTGGTGGCGGTGATGCCCGGCAGCGGCGTGATCATGATCGCGCCCGTCTCGGTCTGCCACCACGTGTCGACGATCGGACAGCGTTCCCCACCGATCACCTTGTGGTACCAGAGCCATGCCTTCGGGTTGATCGGCTCGCCCACCGATCCGAGCAGCCGCAGCGACGTGAGGTCGCGGGCGTTGGGCCACTCGGCGCCCCACTTGATCGCCGCGCGGATGGCGGTGGGCGCGCAGTACAGGATCGTGACGCCGTAGCGCTCGACGATCTCCCACCAGATGCCGCGGTTGGGATAGTCCGGCGCCCCCTCCCACATGACCGAGGTGGCGCCGTTGCAGAGCGGGCCGTAGACGATGTAGGAGTGGCCGGTGACCCAGCCGACGTCGGCCGCACACCAGTACACGTCGCGCTCGGGGCGCAGGTCGAACACGAGCCGGTGGGTGGCCGAGACGCCCGTGAGGTAGCCGCCGGTGGTGTGCAGGATCCCCTTGGGCTTGGCGGTGGAGCCGGAGGTGTAGAGCACGAACAGGGGGTGCTCGGCGTCCATCGGCTCGGCTGGGCAGTCCGGTGAGGCGGCGGCCATGATGTCGCCGTAGAACACGTCGCGGCCCTCCTGCATCGAGCACGCGGTCCCCTTGCTCTGCACGACGATGATCCGCTCGAGCGTGTTGAGGTCGCCCATGACCTCGTCGACCCTGTCCTTGACGGCCGCCGTGCGCCCCTTGCGGGCGGCGCCGTCGACGGTGATCAGCACCTTCGCACTGGAGAACTCCATGCGCTCGCGGACGGCCTCGGCCGCGAAGCCGCCGAAGACGACGTTGTGGGGCGCCCCGATGCGGGCGCATGCCAGCATCGAGACGACCACCTCCGGGATCATCGGCAGGTAGATGCCGACGACGTCGCCGGGCTGCACGCCGAGGTCCTTGAGCGCGTTCGCCAGGCGCTGCACGTCGGCCAGCAGCTCGGCGTAGGTGATCGTGCGCTCGCTGCCGTCCTCCCCGAGCCAGTGGAAGGCGACGCGGTCGCCGAGGCCCGCCTCCACGTGCCGGTCCAGGCAGTTGTGCGACGCGTTCAGGGTGCCCCCGGTGAACCACTTGTAGAAGGGAGGGTCGGCGTCGTCGAGCACGGTCGTGAAGGGCTCCGCCCAGTCCAGCTCCCGGGCCAGCGAAGACCACCACGCCTGGGGATCGGCCTCGGCCTGCTCGTATACCGCCGGGTCGTTCAGCAGTGCGCGCTCGCGGAACGAGGGCGGCGGGGGGAACGTCTCGACGTCCAGCAGGCGGACGAGCTCGTGCTCGAGCTCCTCGCCGGTGAGCTTGTTCGTCTCGCTCATCGCCGGGGCCCAGGTCCGCGCTTGCGCCGGCGCTTGCGCGAGGAGCCGCCCGCGCCGGCGGGGGCGGGCGCAGGGGCGGGGTCGGTGCCGGAGCCGCCGTTGGCACCGGCGGCGGCCGTGGCCGGTTCGCCGGCGCGCCCGCGCTGGGCCGGTGCCCGCGAGGGCCACGGACGGGCTTCCCCGGCGGCCCACGCCGGCGGCTCTCCGTTGGGCCATTTGCCCGCGTACAGGACGCCCATCATCACCAGCCAGAAGGCGGGCACCACCTGCAGCTCGGCGCCCCCTATGGGGAGCACGATCAGGATCCCCGTGAACATCCCCAGGAACGCCATCCAGCGCACCAGCAGGCCCACCCGCAGCGCGTTGATCATCAGCCCGATCATGCCGACGGCGAGCACCAGCCCGGCGATCAGCGCCAGGTAGTCCACCAGTGCGGTGGCCGTGCCGGTGGTGAGGGCGTGTTCGACGGCCGTGTTGGAGTGGTCGGAGCCGACCGCGAATTTGTGCGTCTCGAGCGCGCTCACGACCTGGTGGGCGAAGGTCACGACGGCCACCCCGATGCCGCCGCCGAGGATCAGGGGCCTCATCGGAGAGAAGCTCTCGGGGCGGCGGAAGATGGTGGCGTCGGCCAGCAACAGCAGCACCAGCGTGAGAATCCCCACAGCGATCGCGGCCAGCGCCCCACCCGCGATCAGCGCGAAGGCGTGATGGCTGATGAATTTGACCTCCGGCGTACGGGGGCTGACGGCCGGGTTGGGATCGCCTTCCAACGAGGGGGTGAGGCCCTGGATGAGCCCCACCGTGGGGGCCCCCCGCAGGGTCGTCGAGATAATGATCGCGCTCAGCAGGTACAGGAAGCCGCCCGCGAAGGCGGGCACCGCGAGCCGCCCTCGGCGGCTCGACTCCGCTTCTACCTGGCGGCGTATGTCGCCTGCGTTGGGCATGGCGCAGCGCAGTCTATGATGCGGGGCATGGAGGGTGCTGGGTTCGGTGACATCTTCGGCGACCCGGATGAGCTGCAGCGAAGGCTCGCCGAGTTCGCCGAACAGATGCAGGGCAACCAGCGCCTGGCCTGGGCCGACAACGCGATCGGGCTGGCCGTGCAGATGACCGTGGCGGCGATCTCGCGCGTGAACCTGCAGGGCGACGCCGAGGCGCAGGCCGACCAGATCCGGGCCTTCATCGCGCGCGTGTTCCCGGAGGCGGTCACGCTCGTACGCGAGGCCCGCGCCGGGCTGCAGTAGACCGCCGCTCGCACCCTCCACGCGCACCCCCCGCTCGCAGAGCCGTTCGGGCCGCGCGCCCCAGTCGCTTGGGGCCGCGCGCCCCAGTCGTTTCGAGCCGTGTGGGCCAGTCGTTCGGGGCCGCGTGCAACACATCACATGCGCCGATGCGGTAGAACGCGTGCGATGCCGGCTCGCGCCCCGGAGAGAGAACTGACGGTGGCCGTCACGGGGCCGACCGGGGAGATCGGCCAGGCGGTTGTGGCCTCGCTCGAGCGCGCCCGCGAGGTGAAGCAGATCCTCGGAATGGCCAGGCGGCCGTTCAACCCCCGCAGCAAGGGATGGAACAAGGTCCGCTACCGCCGCGGCGACGTGCTCAACCGGCGCGCGGTGATGGAGCTGGTGCGGGACGCCGACGTGGTCGTGCACCTCGCGTTCATGATCATGGGCGGCGCGCGCCAGACCCGCCGCGTGAACCTCGACGGGTCGCGCAACGTGTTCGAGGCGTGCACCCGCGCCGGAGTGAGACGGCTCGTGTACGCCTCCTCGGTGGCCGCCTACGGCTTCCACCAGGACAACCCCCAGCCGCTCACGGAGGACGTTCCGGTGCGGGGCACCAAGGAGCACTACTACTCCGCCCAGAAGGCCGAGGTCGAGCAGCTGCTGTCGGTGATGCTCGGAGCCGGCAAGACGCGCGCTTACGTGTTCCGGCCCTGCATCGTGGGGGGGCCCAAAGCGCCGCTGCTGATCGACAGCATGCCCTACACGCAGATCTCCGAGCACCTCCCGGGACCGGTGATGAGCCTGCTCGACAGCGTCCCGATGCTGAGGCCCGTGCTGCCGGACCCGGGCGTCCCCTTCCAGCTGGTCCACCACGACGACGTCGCCAGCGCCATGCGCGCGGCGGTGCTCGGGCGGGGCAAGCCGGGCGTCTACAACCTCGCCGGGTCCGGGGAGCTGCGGGTCAAGCAGCTCGCCGATGAGCTCGGCTGGTACTCCGTGCCGGTGCCCGAGCTGGCGCTCGACGCTGCCGCCGGAATGGTCTCGAGGCTGGGCTTCCTGCCCGCCCAGGCACAGTGGATCTCGGCATTCCGCGAGCCCGTGATCATGAGCACCGCAAAGGCCCGCCGCGAGCTGCGCTGGCGCCCCCGCCACGACGCTTTGGAGACACTGCGGGAAACGGTCGAAGCCACCCGCCGCAACGGCCACCTCAACTGAGAGGGGCGACTCCCGCAATGCCCCCCGCGCGGCCCGCGCGGCCGCCGCGCTAGAACGGAGGGTGGATGACCGCTCCCACCCCCGAGGACGCCCGCCTGCTGATCCAGCTCGCGCGCTGGGGAACGGCGTTGGAGATCGAGGAAATGCTGCCATCGCTGTTCGACGACTCGTTCGACCCGGACATCGCCGACGCGATGGCCGACCGGCCGGTGCGCACGATGTTGATGTTCGGCGAGTCCGTTGCGACGCTCGTCAAGCACGGCCTGCTCAGCGACGAGCTGGTCCGGGACTGGCTGTGGGTGGAGGGGATCTGGGCGCGTGTGGGGCCGGCGGCCGAACGCCTGCGTAAGCGCCTCGGGGAACCGCGCCTGTACGAGAACTTCGAGGCGCTCGCGACCCGGGGCGGTAGCTGAGCGATCGCGCCGGCCCGTAGCGGCGACGGTTGAGCGACGGCGCCAGGCCCTAGAGGCGACCCGCAGGGTCACCGGTCAAACGGTCGGGGGGGCGGCCTCGGCCAGGGCCTCGAGCACCAGCTCGTCGTGCTCGGCGGGTTTGACCTTGCGCAGCACGCTCGCGACCCGTCCTTCCGGGTCGATGACGAACGTAGTGCGCTCGTTGCCGAAGTACGTTTTGCCGTACATCGACTTCTGCACCCACACGCCGTACGCGTCGGCGACCGCGTGGTCCTCGTCGGAAAGCAGGGTGAAGTCGAGCGACTGGTTGTCGGCGAAGCTCCTGAGCTTCGAGGGGGCATCGGGTGAGATCCCCAGCACCACCGCGCCGACCTTCTCGTAGTCGCGGCGGTGGTCACGAACGCCGCAGGCCTGGGTGGTGCAACCCGGCGTTTCCGCCTTCGGATAGAAGTACACGACGACCGGCTCGCCGCGGAAGTCCGACAGCTTCACCTCGCGGCCATCCTGGTCGGGGAGGGCGAAGTCGGGGGCCGTGTCGCCGGGTTCGATCATTGCCCCAACCTACCCGCTCAAGCGCCTCAGAACGTCGCGCGCCGCGTGCTTCTGCTTGTCGCGCAAGGGAGCAACGCGCTTCGCGGTGCTCGTACTCGCACGTCAGCGTCGCCTTTTGCCTGCGAGACCCTCCGCCGGTACGTGTTGCAGCCCTGCCGCCGGCGGCGCCTGTGCCGCTCGGGGGCGACACCAGGGAGGCGTCGTCGCCTTAGGCTCTCACGTCATGTCATCGGTAGGCCGGGAAAGGGTTCGTCTGGCGGAGCTTGTCGCATTGCTGTCGCTGGGCACCGATTTGGGGCTCGGGCAGCCGATGGAGCACATGATCCGCGCATGCTTGATCGCGCTCCGCATGGGCGAGCGGTTGGGTCTCGCGGAGTCTGAGCGCGGGGTTGTCTATTACTCGGGGCTGCTCGCCTGGGTGGGGTGCCACACCGACGCCTACGAGCAGGCGAAGTGGTTCGGGGACGACACCACCCTGAAGCGCGACGCGCACTACTTCTACGACATGGGCAGGGTCGGCCCGGCTCTCTCGTTCATGCTCAAGCATGTCGGTGGGCCAGAGCGGCCGCTGGCGACACGCACTCGCGTGGGCATGGCGTTCATGGGCGACGGGCTGCGAGCGATGCAGGCGTTGGCGGAGAACCACTACCGCGCGACCGATGAGCTCGTTGAGCGTCTCGGGCTCGGGGAGGACGTGCGTAAGAGCCTTCGACAGACGTATGAGCGCTGGGACGGCAAGGGCGCCTATGGCATGAAGGGTGAGGAGATCGACATCAGCTCGCGGCTGATCAACCTCGCTGACGTAGTTGAGGTGTTCGGGCGCACCGGCGGCAGCGAGGCGGCGATCATGGTGGCCCGCGACCGCAGCGGCACCCAGTTCGACCCGGACCTTGTCGATGCGTTCTGCGAGCAGGCGCCGATGGTGTTGTCCGAGCTCGATGAGGCGCCGAGCTGGGAGGCGGTGATCGCAGCCGAGCCGGCGCTGGCGCGGGAGGTCGCCGGGGCGGAGCTCGACCTCGCGCTCGAGGCGATCGGCGAGTTCGCCGAGCTGAAGTCGCCGAGCATCATGGGTCATGTCCACGCAGTCAAAGAGCTCGTCACTGAGGCCGCAACGGGTATCGGTCTCCCGAACAGCGACGCAGCTGAGCTGAGGGAAGCCGCGTGCGTCTACGACCTCGGTCGGCTTGGGGTTCCGAACACCGTCTGGGACAAGCCTGGACCGCTGACGCAGTCCGATGTGGAGCGGGTGCGAACGCATCCGTATCTGAGCGAGCGAATGCTTGCCTTCGTGCCCTCGCTCGAGGGCCTTGGCAGGATCGCCGTCCAGCACCATGAGCGGCTTGATGGTTCCGGGTATCCCCGCGGCCTTACGGGCGATGAGATCGAGATGACCGCGCGGCTGCTGGCTGCAGCGGACGTGTATCAAGCACTCTGCGAGCCCCGCCCGCACCGCCCGGCCCGCAGCGCCAAGGACGCCGCCACCGAGTTGCGTCGCGAGGTCACGGCCGGGCGGCTCGACAGCGACGCTGTCGACAGCGTGCTGGGCGCCGCGGGGCATCACATCGGCCGCCGCCGCGAGTGGCCCGCGGGCCTGACTACACGCGAGGTCGAGGTGCTCAGGCTCTTGGCGCGCGGGCTGTCGAACAAGCAGATCGCGGCCGAGCTCGTGATCTCGCCGAAGACGGCAGGCAGCCACGTCGAGCACATCTACCGCAAGATCGACGCGTCCAACCGCGCACAGGCCAGCGTGTTCGCGATGCGGCACGGGCTGATGCGCACCGGCCCGGCACCGGACGCCTCATAGGCGTCCTCATCCGGCGGGTCCAGAAGATCGGGCGAATACCCGATGACGTCCGGCCGCTTGGTTGCGAGCCTGCATGCATTCGTGACACCGAGCTTGGAGGACACCATGAGCACGACGACGCCAGAGGTGCAACGCGTTCACGCCAACGGCATCGACGTCCACTACCTCGATCAGGGCGAGGGCGAGCCGCTCGTGCTGCTGCACGGCGGCCTCGTCTCTACCAACCCCATCTGGACCGGCGTGCCGGTCGCGTATGCCAGTCACATGGACACGCTCGCCGAACACTTCCGGGTGATCGCGCCAGACACACGTGGCTGCGGCCGGACCGTGCATACCGACGGCTCGATCAGCTTCGACCTGCTCGCCGATGACGTCGCGGCGTTGATCGTCGCACTCGGGCTCGAGCGACCGCTGATCGCCGGCTTCAGCGAGGGCGCGATCACCGCAACCGTCCTCGCAATCCGCCACCCGGGTGCCGTCAGAGCGATCGTCAACGACGCCGGGTTCGACGCGTTCGATCCCAACGCCCCGACGATCACGATGATGCGCCAGATGCTCGGCGGCAGCCCTGACGCGACCAAACCGGATCCGGACGCCGCCGCACGCGGGTTCGAGGCCTCGGAGCAGATGCGCGCGATGTTCGAGCTGATGAAGCGCGACCAGGACGACGGCCAGGGTGAAGGACACTGGCGGGAATACTTGCGCCTGTCCTGGGACCGATGCACCCAGCTTCCCGGCTACGGGTTCGGCGACCTCGCACAGATCGCAGTGCCGACGCTGATCCTCACCGGCGACCGCGACGACTTCTGCACTGTTGAGGCGGCCGTCACCGCGTACCGCCAGCTCCCCCACGGCGAGCTGGCGATCCTTCCCGGCCACGGCCACTACATCCCGGCGGTCGCAGTTCAGACAACCATCGAGTTCCTCGCACGGCATCTCGCCGTGCAGTCTTGACTGCTACGAGGAGCGGCGATGTCCACGATCCACGTCACCATCCAAAGCCAGCTGTCGCCTGAGCGGGTGCTCGCGGCCGGCTACGACTTCTCGGCACGACGCGCGGAGATCTTCCCCGCCGTCTCGATTCCGCATCTCGAGGTCCACAAACTCGGCGAAACCTCAGCCGATGTCACCGAGGGCACACCGGCCGGCGTCGGCATCAACTGGGAGCGTTGCCGGTATGACTGGTCCGAGCCCGGCTCCGTAAAGGCAGTTGTCACCGACTCCAACGTCTACCAACCGGCAACCAGCAGCTGGGAGCTCCGAGCCACACCCGTCGAGAGCGGCAGCAGGATCGAGATGATCTGGATCCGCGAATTCACACACGAGCCGCGCGGCAGGTTCTTCGGAACCATGTTCAGGCTTATCGGAAAGCCCATCTTCGCCCACGAGGCGAAGCGCATGATCAGAAATCTCGAACGCCTCGAGGCGGCCGCCGCCTAGCCGATCGCGCCGGCGCTTGACCGAGAGCTCGTCGAGCCAAGCAGGCTCCCCGATGGTCGCCTCGATGCTGCTTTCGCGTGAAAGCAAGCGCCGCGCCTGCCGGGTCCGCGAGTAGGAATGCTCTCGGGCGTACTCCCTTATTGACCGATAGTGTCCGTCTTGGGGTAGAAGTACACGGCGACCGGCTCCCCGCGGAAGTCCGACAGCTTCACCTCGCGGCCATCCTGGTCGGGGAGCGAGAAGTCGGGGGCCCGGTCTCCGGATTCGATCAAGGGGTCCAGCCTGGAGCAACACCTCGGTTGCCCGAGGCCGACACGAGCAACTCCAGGACGAGGGAGCTGATGCAGAAGGTGGGGCCAGAAATCCCGACGATCGCCGAGCGGACCTGCGTCAAGATCGTGGCCGGTCCGATGCATCGGAAGATCGGCCCGTCGCGATGCGTAAGCTGCATACGTGGGGCTTCTGCGCAGAGAGAAGGGTCCGGAGGGCACGCGGTATCAGATGCGCGAGAAGCTCTTTTCGATCGGCGGCGACTCCTGGATCGAGAGGGAAGACGGGCAGCGCGCGTTCAAGGTCAATGGCAAGGCCTTGCGTGTCAGGCGCACGCTCATCCTGGAAGGCCCCTCGGGAGAGGAGCTCTTCAAGATCCAGGAGAAGAAGCTCCACCTACGCGACACGATGGAGATAGAGCACGACGGGCAGACAGTCGCGAAGGTCCACAAGGCGCTGATCACGCCGCTGCGGGAGCGCTACGTGATCGAGCTCTCGGACGGCACTGAGCTAAGCGCCAAGGGCAACATCGTGGATCACGAGTATGAGGTCGCGCGCGACGGCGACAAGATCGCGGCGGTTTCCAAGCGCTGGTTCCGAGTCCGCGACACCTACGGCATAGACGTCCTCACCGGTCAGGACGATGCCCTGCTCGTCGCTGCCACGGTCTGCATCGACGAGCTGTCCAGTCGCCGAGGCTGACGAGCGAATCCAGACCGAGGCTCGGACGTGGAATGCCAGCCCGATCACGCGCCGCCGGTCAGCAGACGTATGGCTCTGACGAAGCCGCGGACTTCATCCTCGTTGGCCTGTTCGAGCCACTCACGCTGCTCGCCGGTCATCTCGCCCACGTCGTCTGCCAGCTCCCGTAGCCGTTCCGCGGCGGCGCCCTCGCGCTTGGCGTCGGCGACCCGCGCTTCCGCATGCAGCTGATCGACCAGCTGTCCGAAGTCAGCCATCACGCACACCGAGATCCCGGCTCGTCGGCCTTCCGGCAACAGGCGACGACGACGGGCCGGCCGCGAACCATGGGGCGCATGCTAACGGCGACCTAGCCGCCGTCCCCTTCACGGTTTGAGCCACTCGGTCGGATCGACATCGGCAAGGGTCTCGGAGAACGTCCAGCGGTGACCGAACGGATCTTCGACCGCGTATTGGCGCTCGCCATACTCGAAGTCGGTCGGCTCCATCAGGATGCGCGCGCCCGTCTCACGCGAGCGTTCGAAGTGAGTCCGGGCGTCCGTCACGCGCACGAGCACCGAGTGGGCCGCGGATCCCGATGTCGGCAGACGCGTGTCCGGTCGCACCTCAGCGAGAATCACGGCCCCGCCCCCGGGGACCTCGAGCTGCGAGCGATGCCCCTCGCCGATCCTGAGCCGCTCCTCGAAGCCGAATGCGTCACCCAGCCAGGCCACCGCCGCACGAACGTCGGCAACGGTCAGCACCGGAATCGTGACGGCACTGGGAATCGATCGGTTGTCCTTCACGGCTTGTCTATGCGGATGGTTGTCGACCGAGTCCCCGTTCAAGCGCCGACACGCGCCTCTGGAGATGGAATCGGCGCACCGGGAGACCGTGCGCGGCAGCCTCCCTCAGCGGGGCCAGCCCACGTTCGTCTCCGATCGCGACGAGGGCGTCGGCTACCAGCATGCGCGCGTAGCGATCGTTCAGCAGCGGTACCAGGTCGGGCACCGCCTCGCGTATGCGAAGACGCCCGAGCCCCATGATCGCGTGGCCTTTCGTGGCACGATCGGCGAGGGGCAGCGCACCGAGCAGCGGGGGCGCCACGGACCGGTCCGGAATGTACGACAACCCGTATGCGGCGTGTCGTTTCACGAGCCTGTCCGGATCGACTTCGAGCGCCACGGTCAGAGCCGGTATCACGGCGGGCTCGCCGTCGTCGCGCGAGTGCCGAATCGTCTCGGCGAGCGAATCGCGGGAACGCGACCGAGCCTGCGTCAGGCTCCAGACGACCTCGCGGCGCTCTTTCGGGGGGAGCGTGAAGTAGTCGCGGGGAAGGGCGAACGAGCCGGAGCGCTCAGCGGGCGCCGGGTCGTGCTCGGGCTCTCCGTGGCCGGACACGCTCACGCCCCACGTGAACAGCCGGTGACCCGGTCGCGCTGTTCGATCATTTGCGACCCAATCGTAGATGCCCGTTTGAACCCCGTCCTTCGTGGGAAGCACTTTGGGGCGCGAGTCGGGACCGACCCACGCATCCGTTGCAGGGCTTGGGCCCGTGATAGGCTCGCCGCCGAGTTGCCACGGCAACTTGCTTGAAAAAAGGGGGTTTCGAGCAGGTCCGGCACCTTATTTTGGGGCTGCCAACACTCTGCTCGGCCCGGGCTAACGGTTAGGAGGCCGAAAGCAATGAGGAATCGAATCGGGGTACCGCGGCCGAAGCTCCGCGGTGCACGTTGGATGCACGTTGCAGCAGTGGTTCTCGCGGTCGCGTTCTTGACCATCGTGGTCACCGCGCTCGCGGCTGGTGGCGGCACGAAAGTGTGTGTGCCGACCAAAGCAGGGAAGTTCCTGAGCACTCCCAAATCGGGGGGCACGTGCGCAAAAAACGCCACGCTCACCGAACTCGGCGCCCAGGGCGCCACCGGCGAAAAAGGCGCGACCGGTGAAAAAGGCGCCACGGGTGAAAAAGGCCCGGCTGGGACCAGCTCGCCGCTCGTCTTCGGACCCTACAACTCGGCCGACGACCCGGATTCGGGTGAATGCGGCGACGAATGGGCCAAAGACACCTACACCCGTACGTACATCGTCGATCCACAGTCCGACGGCAGCTTCCAGGTGACCGTTCTGGCGAGAGGATCGTTCACGACCGTTCCCGGAGCCAAACAACCCGAGAGCGCCGGATGCACCGGCACGATCGCCGGCGAAGTGACTGGGAAATTCTACGGCGAGTACGTGCTGCACATCCCGACCGGGGCCGAATTCAACCCCGAAGCGGCGTACAGCAGCACCGACCCCAGCCTCTCGAAATCAACGGAAGAATTCGTCGAAGCGTTCTTCCCCGGACAGTCGGGACTGGGCAGCTACGCCTGGCAGTTCCACTACAGGACCCCCGGTGGCGAATCGTGGAACAACACCGACCACGGCAACACCGGAAACATCGAAGGGAACAGCTGACCGGCAAACGCAGGTGAAGCTCAGCTGAAACGGCAGTGAAACAACGGCATCGTGGCCCCCACTCTCTGGGGGCCACGATCGCCGTGGCGACTACATCCCGCGGTCTCGGCCTGTGTATCCCCGCTCACATCTCCCGCAGATACACGATGTCTCCGACGCCGATCGCCTTGTTGCCCTTGGCCTGCGCTTCGGAGCCGCCGTCGATCGAGATCTGCCATCTCGCCTGAGGCGGGTTGGGAGAGCCGTCGATGGACGTGATCGCGCCTTTGCCGGTGGAGGGAGTGAGGGCGCTGACACAGCCGGCGGGTCCCGGGGTCACGACCGACGAGTCACAGCACGGCTAACGTGCCCCGCATCACCAACGAACACCTCTTCGCCGGCGTCGTGGTCGCCGATCGCGACGCGGCCGCACAGTGGTACGAACGGCTCTTTGGCCGCCCGCCCGACCTCGTTCCGAACGACCGCGAGGCCGCCTGGAGGCTCACCGACAGCGGCTGGATCTGCCTCTACGCCGAGGGCGGGGCGGCGACCGCCGAGGCGTCCGGGTCGGCGCCCCACACGTTGCTGGTGAGCGACCTGGACCTGTTTCTGGCCGGCGTCGCCGCCCGCGGCATCGTCCCCGGTCCGGTCGAGGCCGTGGGCCCCTCGGCTCGTCAGAGCGTGATCACCGATCCCGACGGCAACCGCCTGAAAGTCGCATCTCTGGAGCAGGTGCCCGCCGAGGGCGAGCTGACTGCCGGGCAGGAGTGAGCGCCGGTCGGGGCTGCGCTCAGCGCAGGAGCCGCGAGAGACGGCGGTCCTTCAGCACCCGCCCGTCGGTCTGGCAGTTGGGGCAGTAGGCGATCACGTAGTCCTCGAAGTGGACCGACTTCAAGGTGGAGGCGCACCGCGGGCAGGGCTCGCCCTCGTGGCGGTGGACGATCAGCGGCATCGGCAGTTTGTCCGGGATCGGAAGCGAGACCGCCGTCTCGTAGTGGGTGACGGCGCCGTCGAGCGTCTGGCGTATCTGCTCGCGCAGCCGCTCCAGCTCGTCCTCCTGGAGGTCCGAGCCGCGCTTGTAGGGCGAGAGCTGGGAGCGCCACAGGATCTCGTCCACCCACGAGCGCCCGATCCCCGCGATCACGTGCTGGTCGCGCAGCAGCGCGTGCAGAGGCCGGGGAGCGTCGAGCAGCTCCTGCAGCGGCGGCGTCTCGGGCCACGCCTCCGGGCCCAGCGAGGCAAGCGCCTCCTCCTGCTCGAGCTCGCCGGCCGCCGTCAGCTTCACCCACGCCGCCTGCTTGGAGCCGAACTCCCGCAGCCGCAGCTCGCGCCCGCTCTCGAGGCCCAGCAGCATCCTCGAGGTGCGATCTCGGGGGCTGGCAGGCGTCTCGTACAGCTGCAGACGCCCCGCCGACATCAGGTGGATCAGCAGCGCCAGCCCACCCTCGGTGTCGATGATCAGGTGCTTGCCCCGCCGCCGCACACCTGCCACGCGGTCACCCACGAGCCCCTCGATCGGCGGCTCGAAGCTGCGCAGCGCGTTGATCCCCGGCACCTTCGCATAGGCGATCCGCTCACCGGCGATCGCCCCGTCGAGCACGCGGGCCGTCGCCTCGACCTCGGGAAGCTCCGGCATCTCCAGACCATCCTAGGCGGGCCGCTGCCACCGCCCGGCAGGCCCGCCGGGCCCCGTCACCGCAGGTCGCCGTCAGTGCGCGTGGATCGGGGGGCCTTCGTAGCGCACGCCTTCGGGGCTCACCCAGCGCACCCGCCACAGCGTCCCCTTGGCGCGCGAGCTCAGCGACCAGTAACCGGCGGAGTTCGTGTGGACGGTGCCCAGCGTCGTGTACCGGGAGGACCCCTTCCTGCGCACGAGCACGGTCGCGGTGGTGGCCTTGCCCGCCGGGCGCACCAGCCCCCACAGCGAGTAGCCGTGACGGCGTTTGGCGACCACCAGCGGCACGGGCCAGGCGTAGTAGAGCGGCTTGGGCTTGCCGCTGGCGTACTCCACGCCGGTCTGGAAGCCCACCGTGCCGCCGTTGACGCTCGCTCCGGGCGATCCTCCGATCGGGTCGTCCGCCAGCAGGTATTGGGAGAAGGCGGCCACGCGGCCGTTTTCGTAGGCGATCTTTTCGGCCATCGCGTCGTATTCGGCCTGGACCGACACGGGCACGCCGAGCTGCTTGTTGGGGAGGCTCTGAACGCCGAACTCCGTCAGGTAGATCGGGAGCCGCGAAGGCAGCGCGTGGACGTTCGCGGCTTTGTTGAGCGCACTCGACAGACGTGAGAGCACCCCGACCGTGACGTTGTCGGCCCCGGGCGTCTTGTAGCTCGGGGCGGCGGCGATCGTGTAGGCGTGGTGGGCGTAGCCGCTCATCGGCAGCTCGCTGCACGAGCCCACCTTGCGGTAGTGGGAGTTCAGGCACAGGGCTTCGCGCAGGAAGGCGAGCGGCGCGACGTCGTGCATCAGGGCTTTGGAGTGCTCGATCCGCAGCAGGCTCTTCACCGAGTCGTAGCCGGTGGGAGCGGTTTCGCCGAACAGCACCCGCGGGTGGGCCAGGCCGCCCTGCTGCAGGCCGAGGTAGCCGGCCTGGTAGAGGCCGCGGTAGATGCGTGGGGAGGCGGGGCTGCCGTTGGAGTTGAACTGGGGCTGCAGGAAGGCGGGGTGGTTCGGCTCGCTCCAGATCGCGTACGTGCCGACCTGCGAGCCGAAGTGGCGCGCCACCGCCGTCATGAATTCGCGGAAGTCCTGGCTGTCGGGCCTGGTGACGTACGGCGCCTTCAGGTTCGAGGTGGCCCATCGCGGCACCGGCGAAGTGACGGTGAGCAGGATCTGCCAGCCGAGCTTCCTGGCTTCCGCGACGATCGGGTCGTACAGGCTCCAGTCGTAGCTGCCGGGATTGGTCGCCTGGAAGCTGGGCCGGGTTGCGCTCGTGGGGGCGGGTGCGACGCGGCCCCAGTAGAGCTCGACCCGCAGGGCGCGCACGCCGAGGTGGCGCATCTGTTCGAAGGCCTTGGCGCGGGTCGACGGGTTCAGCAGCGAGGTCGAGGCCTCGAAGTACACGGCCTGACCGTGGGAGGCACCCGCGGGAGCGGCCCCGGCGAGTGCGAAAACCGCTGCGAGCAGGAACGGGAGGAGGAGCTGCGAACGCTTTGGCATGGAGGCTATTGACACCTCGGCGCAGGCAAGGTTGCGGTCTTTGTAGCGTTCCCGTCAGCCATGGGCATCCCGGTAGCCCCCGACGACATCGTGCAGACCCCCGAGCAGGGCGAGGCTAACAGCCGCCCTCCACTGCTCATCCTCGAGCCCCTGGGGGCGTTCCTCGACGCCCACGGGATCGGCGAGGGAGAGATCCTCGCGAGCCCGGTCGGGGACGGCCACTCCAACGTCACCTACCTGATCCAGCGCGGCGACGCCGAGGTCGTGCTGCGCCGCCCGCCCCGCCCGCCGCTGCCGCCGAGTGCCCATGACGTGCTCCGGGAGGCGCGGCTGCTGAAGGCGCTCCAGGACACCCGGGCCCGGGTGCCGCAGGTGCTGGCCGTCGGCGCGGATCCGGCCGTGATCGGGGCTCCCTTCTACGTGATGGAGTACGTCGCCGGCGACGTGATCGTGGCGAGCGTCCCCGACACGCTCGACTCGCCCCCCGAGCGCGCCCGCATCGGCGAGCAGCTGGTCGACTCCCTGGTGGAGATCCACTCGGTCGACTGGCGCGCCGCCGGACTGGAGGACTTCGGCAAACCGACCGGCTACCTGGAGCGACAGCTGCGCCGCTTCAAGGGGCTCTGGGAGCTCAACAAGACGCGCGAGATCGACGCCGTCGAGAGCGTCGGGTCGTGGCTGGCCGAGCACATCCCCGACAGCGGCCCCGCCACGATCGTGCACGGCGACTACCGCCTCGGCAACACGATCTTCGCCTCGCGGGCACCCGCCCACCTCGAGGCCGTGCTCGACTGGGAGATGGCCACGATCGGCGACCCACTCGCCGACGTCGGGTACCTGTGCATGATGTGGACCGAGCCGGGGGACCCGGAAGGTGGTCTGCGAGAGCACCTGGGACGCGTTACCCGCGCCGAGGGCTTTCCCACACGGGCGCAGCTGATCGCCCGCTACGAGGAGGGCTCCGGGCGCTCGATGAGGGACGTGCGCTGGTATACGACCCTCGCGCTGTGGAAGAGCATCGTGTTCATGGAGGGCAACTACAAGCGCGCCCTGGCCGGCACCACCGACGACCCTTACCTGAAGACGTTCGGCGACGGGGTCCTCGAGCTCGCCCGCCAGGCGGAGGAGGTGGCACATGGAACGGCCCCCGTCTGAGGACGGCCCGCACCAGGACGGAAACACACCCGAGGAGCACCCTGCGGGCAACGGCGGGGAGGCCCTCAGCGGCCTGCTGATCGACTGGGGAGGAGTGCTCACGACCAACCTGTTCGCCTCCTTCCACGCCTACTGCCTGCGTGCCGGGATCGATCCGTCCAAGCTCGTCGGTCGCTTCAAATCCGACCCCGCGGCACGTGAGCTGCTGATCGAGCTGGAGACGGGGAAACTCCCCGAGGACGAGTTCGAGCGCCGCTTCGCGGACCTCCTGGAGGTGGCCCCCGACGGCCTCATCGACGGCCTCTTCTCCGGCGTGCGCCCGGACGAGCTGGTGGTGGACGCGGTGCGCCGGGCCCACCGGGCGGGGGTGCGCACAGCGCTCGTGTCGAACTCGTGGGGCGTGCACCGCTACCCCCGCTCGATGTTCGGCGAACTGTTCGACGGTGTCGTGATCTCGGCGGAAGAGGGGATCCGCAAGCCCTCGAAACGGATGTACGAGCTCGGCGCCGAGCGCGCGGGCGTAGCCCCTTCCGAATGCGTGTACGTGGACGACCTGCCGTTCAACCTCACCCCCGCCCGTGAGCTGGGCATGGCGGTGATCCACCACACCGACTCCGAGCAGACGGTCGGCGAACTGGAGAGCCTGCTCGGCATCCCCCTGCGCGCAGGCGAGGCCGTCTAGGCCCCGCGGTTCAGTCGCGCTTGCCGCGCACCGGCGCCTGCGTCAGTCGCGCTTGCCGCGCACCGGCGCCTGTGTCAGTCGCGCTTGCCGCGTCCGTACAGCAGCTTCGCCATGCGCCCGAGCATGCGGGAGGTGCGCGCTTTGTACGGGTACATGAAGGGTTCCTTCTTCATGCCCAGGCGGGTCACCACGATCGCCTGCTGTGAGCAGTACTTGCGGATCCCTCCGGCGCCGTGCCGGGAGCCGAGGCCCGACGCCTTGGCGCCGCCCATCGGCAGCTCGAGCACCGTGTAGTTGATCATCGCGTCGTTGACGTTGGCCGCACCCGCGTCCAGGCGCCTGGCGATCTGTTCGCCGCGCTTGACGTCGCGCGTGAACACCGACGAGCCGAGCCCGTAGGGGGAGTTGTTGGCCAGGCGCACGGCCTCGTCTGCGTCGCGCACCTTCATGATCGGCAGCGTCGGGCCGAAGGTCTCCTCGGTCATGCACTTCATCGAGTGGTCCACGTCCACCAGCACGGTGGGTTCGAAGAAGCGCCCCGGCCCCGCCGTCTGCTTGCCGCCCGCGAGCACCCTCGCACCCTTCTCCACGGCGTCGCCGACGTGGTCCTTGATGATGTCCAGCTGGGGTGGGAACGTGATCGCCCCGACCTCCACGGTGCCGAGCCCTTCGGGCTTGCCGACTCGTAGCTGGCGCACTTTCTCGGACACTTTCGAGACGAACTCGTCGTACACCGGTTCCTCCACGTACACCCGCTCGATCGAGATGCACGTCTGGCCTGCGTTCTGCATCGAGTAGTAGGTGGCGAAGTTCGCCGCCCGCTCGAGATCGGCGTCGGACAGCACGATCATGGGGTCCTTGCCGCCGAGCTCCAATGAGGAGGGGATCAGCCGCGCGGCGGCCTCGGCCGCGACCTTGCGCCCGGTGCGGGTTGAGCCGGTGAACATGATCATGTCCACGTTGTCGATCATCGCGGCCCCGGTTCGGCCGTCGCCGGTCGCAATCTGCAGGACGCCCTCGGGCAGACCGCACTCGAGCAGACCTTCGGCCAGCAAGAGGGAGGTCAGCGGCGTGACCTCGGAGGGCTTGAGGATCACGCTGTTGCCGGCGGCGAGCGCGGGGATGCAATCCCCGAAGGAGTTGGTGAGGGGGTAGTTCCACGGGCCGATCACGCCGATCAGGCCGAGTGGGCGGTAGCGCAGGACGATCTTCTTGCCCTTCACCAGCAGCTGGCTGGTCTTGACCTTCTCGTCGGAGAGGTAGCCGGCCGCCTCCTTGGCCCAGAAGCCGAAGGCGTTTCCCGCGTACATGATCTCGGCGAGCTGGGCGTCCTCGTGGGTCTTGCCGGTCTCCGAGACGATCGTCTCGACTATCCGTTCGGCGTTGTCCATCACCCACTTCTGGGCACGACGCAGCACGCGCGCACGGCCCTCGAAGCCGTACGCCTCCCACTCGGGCTGGATCGCACGACCCCGGGCGGCCATCTCGGCGACGGCCTGCGCGTCGAGATTGGGGACGGTCGCGATGATCTCGCCCGTCGCCGGGTTCTCGACCGGGATCACATCGGCTGTTACCGTCGCGCCGTTCTGGGTCTCGGGGACATGCTGCTCGACCGTGGCCATCTGACTCTCCCTCTCGCTCGCTGTGCCTGTCCTGAAGGTTACTCCGCCTCGGCCGAGGCGGCCGGGGAGCGGCATGCAACGGGGACCCGGTCGTGTGCGGGCGCAGCGAAGCCGGGCGGACCGCCGGCGCCCGTCGTGGCGCTGGCCGGCGAGCTACTCGGAGAGCTCGATCGAGGTGATGCCGATCGGCTCGGAGGGACGGTCCTGGCCGTCGGTGGGCGACGCCTCCAGGCGGTCCACCACGTCCATCCCCTCTCGCACCTCGCCGAAAACCGTGTGCTTGCCGTCGAGCCACGGACACTCGCCGGCGGTGACGATGAAGAACTGGGAGCCGTTCGTGTTCGGTCCGGCGTTGGCCATCGCGAGCGCCCCACGGACGACCTTGTGGTCGTTGAACTCGTCCTCGAAGGTGTACCCGGGGCCGCCGGTGCCGGTCCCGAGGGGGCAGCCCCCCTGGATCATGAAGTCCGGGATCACGCGGTGGAAGGTGAGACCGTCGTAGAAGCCTTCCCCTGCGAGCTTGCGGAAGTTCTCGACCGTCTTGGGGGCGTCGGCGTCGAACAGCTCGAACGTGATCGGCCCCTCGTTGGTCTGCATCGTGGCGGTGGACATGGCTCCTAACCTACCCGCTCGGCGGTCAGCTCGCGCTCGTGGATGGTCCGTCCCCGCAGCCCCTCGACCACCCTCTCGGCCTCGCCGGCCGGCACTGAGAGGAAGGCGAAACGGTCGAGCACGAGCACGTCGCGCACGGCCTCCCCGTCGAGCCCCGTGGCGGAGGTGACGGCGGACACGATGTCGGCGACCGTGATGCCCGCGGCGCGCCCGGCGCCGAGCACGAGCTTCACGTAGCCCTGGCCGTCGTCGTCACGGGAGACGTGGGGCTTGGAATGCCGTCGCGGCCGCTCGCGGACGGGCGTCGGGGGCGCCACCGCCCCCCGCTCCCACTGGGCGATGCTGGTTCCGATGTGGCGTTCGATCGCCTCCAGCTCGCGCTTCTGGCGGGGCTCTACGAACGTGATCGCCCTACCCGAGCGCCCCACCCGGCCGGTGCGTCCGATGCGGTGCACGTACGTGTCCGGGGAGGTGGGCACGTCGTAGTTGATGACGTGGGTGACGGTCGAGATGTCGAGGCCACGGGCGGCCACGTCGGTGGCGACCAGGATCGGCACGCGCCCTCCCTTGAAGGCCAGCATCACGCCGTCGCGGGCGCCCTGCGTCATGTCGCCGTGGAGCGCCCGGACGTTGAGGCCGCGGTCGCGCAGGGTTCGGTACAGCTGGTCGGCACGGATCTTGGTGCGCACGAACACGATCGCCTGGTCGGGCCTCTCGGCCTTCAGCACCTCGACCAGCTTCTCCGGCTTGGCACGCGTCTCGACGGGCAGCTGGAACTGGGCGACGGTGTCGATCGTCAGCGTGGCGGCCTCGACCTGGACCGTCACGGGGTCGTACATGTAGCGGTCGGCGAGCTTGCGGATCGGGGGCGGCATCGTGGCCGAGAAGAGGGCGGTCTGGCGGCTGGACGGGGTCAGCGCCAGGATCCGCTCGACGTCCTCGAGAAAGCCGAGGTCGAGCATCTCGTCGGCCTCGTCCAGCACCACGAAGCGGCAGTCGTGGAGCATCAGCGAGTGGCGGGAGATCAGGTCCAGCACCCGCCCAACGGTCCCCACCACCACGTGCCCGCCGGCGCGCAGCTGCGCCTGCTGGGAGCGGATCGGGGCGCCCCCGAAGACGGCCACCACGTCGACCCCGCTGTGGGCGCCGTAGGTGCGCAGCGCCTGCGTCACCTGGATGCACAGCTCGCGGGTGGGCGTCAGCACGAGCGCCTGCACGGAGTCCTCGCGGGGGTCGACGTACTCCATGATCGGCAGCCCGAAGGCAGCCGTCTTGCCGGTCCCCGTCTGCGCCTGGCCGATCACGTCGCGGCCCTCCAGCAGCGGCGGGATCGCCTGTTCCTGGATCGGGCTGGGGGCCTCGTAGCCCACGTCATGGAGCGCGCGGAGGGTGGGCTCGGAGAGGCCGAGTTCGGCGAATGTCCTGGCCATTTGGTCGAGGTGCGTTAGGGCTTTGGGCGCGGGTTGGTCGAGCGCGGCCGGCGCCGTCAGGCGCTCGGATCGAGCAGCAGCTTGCCAGTCGTGCGCCGCTCGCGCAGGTCGGCCTGTGCCCGGCCTGCCTCCGCAAGAGGATAGGTGGCCCCCACGATCGCCCTCACCTCGCCCGCCGCGGCCCGCGAGAACAGATCCGACAGCGCCTCGGCGAACATCCCGGGACGCTCCAGGCAGTGGAACAGGTAGAAGCCCACCACCGAGCGCGAGTGGCGCAGCAGCGACCCCGTCGAGACCTGGTTGGGGACCTGGGTGGAGATCCCGCACACCACGATCCGCCCGAAGTGGGCCAGCGCCCGGTATGAGGCCTCGAACGCCTCGCCGCCGTACATCTCGAACACGACGTCCACGGGCTCGCCCCCGTTGGCCTCCAGAAGCCTCTCGGTGAGGCCCTCCGGAGCGGGGTCGACGGCCACGTCCGCTCCGAGCTCGAGCGCCAGCGCGCGGCGCTCCTCGCCCGAGGCGGTGGCGATCACCCGGCCGGCGGCGAAGGCACGCCCGAGCTGGACGGCCAGCGAGCCGACGCCCCCGGCGGCGCTGTGGACGACCACGCTCTCCCCGGGGGCCACCCGGGCGGCCGTCCGGTACAGGTGCCAGGCGGTGGTCCCCTGGATGATCATCGCCAGCGCGCTGCCGTCGTCGAGCCCATCGGGCACGTCGAACACGCGCTCCTGGGGCGCCACCGCGTACTCGGCGTACCCGCCGTTGCCGACGAGCGCCACCACCCGCTCGCCGGTGTCCTCACGCACGCCCGCCACCTCACCACCGGGGACCAGCGGGAGGCTCGCCTGCTGCACGTAGGAGTTCGTGCGGGTGTGGGTGTCGGCGAAGTTCAGGCCCGCGCGCGTGACGCGGATCAGCACCTCTCCCGGTGCCGGGATGGGCACGGGCAACTCTGCCAGCTTGAGCACCTCGGGCCCCCCGAACTCGGTCATCTGGATCGCTCGCACCTGCGAATCCCAGGCTATCGGAGTGCGACCCGGCCGGTCCGGGAGGGCTGGACGCCGGCCGTCCGAGCCCGGCGGGTGCTCTAAGGTGCCCGCCTTATGCCAATCACGGTCGTCGGATCGATCGCCTATGACACCGTCAAGACCCCGTTCGGGGAACGCCACCGGATGCTCGGGGGCGCCGCCGTGCACTTCGCCCTGGCCGCGTCGTTCTTCGACGAGGTGCGGGTGGTGGGGCCCGTCGGCGAGGACTTCGGCGACGAACAGCTCGAGGTCCTGCACCGCCGGCAGGTGGACGTCTCCGACATCGAGCACGTGGTGGGCGGGCGGACCTTCTTCTGGCACGGCGAGTACGGCTGGGACCTGAACTCGCGCGAGACCCACGACACGCAGCTGGGGGTATTCGAGGGCTTCGCCCCCAAGCTCTCGGAGCGCTCCCGCTCGAGCGAGGTGCTGTTCCTGGCGAACATCCAGCCGGAGCTGCAGCTGCAGGTGCGCGCCCAGCTCCCCCGCGCCCGTTTCGTGGCGCTCGACTCGATGAACCTGTGGATCGAAACCACGCGCGAGTCCCTCGTGGCGGCGATCGCGAGCGTCGACTGCGTGATCCTCAACGACGCCGAGCTGCGCCAGCTCACGGACAAGCCGAACCTCGTGGCGGCGGCCCGCGAGGTGCTCTCGTGGAAGCCGGCGAGGAACGCGCCCGACGGCCCCCGGGGGCCGAGCGTGGTGGTCGCCAAGCAGGGTGAGTACGGCGCTGCCCTGATCACCGCCGAGAACTTCTTCGCTCTGCCCGCCTACCCGTTGGAGACCGTCATCGATCCCACCGGCGCCGGCGACACCTTCGCCGGAGGCCTCGTGGGTTACATCGCCGCCCACCCGCATGAGGAGCTCTCCGACGAGCTGCTGCGCCGCGCGATGGCCCACGCGACGGTGCTGGCGTCGTTCAACGTGGAGGAGTTCGGGACCGACCGGGTGGCCCGCCTGCAGGGCCCCGAGATCGTGTCCCGGATCCACGAACTGCACGCCATGACGCAGTTCAGCGGCGCCCCTTTGACACTGCGCGGCTGACCCCGGCGGGCCGTCCTCGTGGCCGGTCCTCGGGCCCGGAACCGCGCCGTCCTATCGCCCGCTCACGACCTCGGACATCGGGGGCTACTACCGATCCTCCACAGGGTAAGATCCACCTACGTGACCACGTGGACCTTCATCTGGCTGATGTTCCTGCTGAAGATCCCGATCGTGGCTCTGTTCCTGATCGTCCGCTGGGCGGTCCGCCAGACGCCCGAGACGGCGGGAGGGCAGGACGGCGGCGTCGGCCCGCGGCCGCGCCCGCTGCACCCCCACCACCCCCGGCCGCGACTGCCGCGCCTGCCACGGCGCGGACCCCATGGGGCGGCCGAGCCAGGATCGCCTGCGCGCGTGCGTGCCAGCGTCTCCATCGACCGGCTGCAGCGCCACTAGCCGGCGATGGGGCTCCGGTGAGGCGCCCCATCGTGCGCATAATCGTCCGGAGAGCGCCAACCGTGGATAGGAGATGCACATGAGTACCGAGCAGTCGACGGTCGAGGGCCACAGCGGCGCGATCGAGGGCCTGGGCAACGGCGCAGCCGCGGGCGAGCGGCTGCTCGTCACCGACACCCGCACCGGACGCTCATACGAGCTGCCGATCACCGACGGCACGGTGCGCGCCAGCGACCTGCGCCAGATCAAGGTCGACGAGGGCGAATTCGGGCTCATGTCCTACGACCCGGCGTTCATGAACACCGCCTCGTGTCGCAGCTCGATCACCTTCATCGACGGGGACGCCGGCATCCTGCAGCACCGCGGCTACCCGATCGAGCAGCTGTGCGAGCACTCCAGCTACCTCGAGGTCGCCTACCTGCTGATCAACGGCAGGCTTCCCACGCTCGACGAGCTTGCCGAGTGGGTGCACCAGATCACGATCCACACCTTCGTGCACGAGAACATCAAGGAGTTCATGCAGGGTTTCCGCTACGACGCCAACCCGATGGGGATGCTGGTCGCGTCCGTGGGAGCGCTGTCCACGTTCTACCCCGACGCCAACCAGATCCAGGACCCCGGGATCCGCATGGCACAGATCATCAGGCTGCTCGCGAAGATGCCCACGCTGGCGGCCTTCGCGTACCGCCACAACATGGGACAGCCCTACGTGTATCCCGACAACGAGCTCGAATACGCGGGCAACTTCCTGGGGATGATGTACAAGATGACCGAGCTCAAATACGAGCCCGATCCTCGGCTCGCGCGCGCTCTCGACGTCCTCTTCATTCTCCACGCCGACCACGAACAGAACGCCTCCACCAGCGCCGTGCGGGGTGTCGGCTCCACCCAGGTCGATCCATACAGCGCCGTCGCGGCGGGTGTCGCCGCCCTCTACGGCCCGCTGCACGGGGGCGCCAACGAGGCCGCCCTGAGGATGCTCCAGCGGATCGGCACCATCGAGAACATCCCCTCCTTCCTCGAGGGGGTCAAGGAGGGCAAGGAGCGCCTGATGGGCTTCGGGCACCGCGTGTACAAGAACTACGACCCCCGCGCCCGAATCATCCGCAAATACCTCGACGACGTGTTCGCCGTGCGCGGCAAGAGCCCGCTGCTGGAGGTGGCCACCGAGCTCGAGAAGCGGGCCCTCGACGACGACTACTTCACCTCCCGCAAGCTCTACCCCAACGTCGACTTCTACTCGGGGCTGATCTACGAGGCCCTCGGGCTGCCGGTGGCGATGTTCCCTGTGATGTTCGCCATCGGGCGCACCTCCGGGTGGATCGCCCAGTGGCTCGAGATGGTGGAGGACCCCGAGCAGAAGATCGCCCGCCCCCGCCAGATCTACACGGGCGAGCGCGACGTCGACTACGTGCCGATCGAGGACCGCGACTAGCAGGCCCCGATCGGGGATCGTCGGCTGACGGGCACCGCTCGAGGACCGTCGGCTAGGCGAGCACGAGCGTGGCGCCGTGGTCGCGCAGCCACCGGCGGTGGGCGCGGTACTCGGGCCAGCGCCGGCCCAGCAGCCCCCAGAAGCGACGCGAGTGGTCGCTCACCTCGAGGTGACACACCTCGTGCCACACGACATAATCGAGCACCGGCTCGGGGGCCAGCATCAGACGCCAGTTGAAGCTCATGTGCCCGTCCGAGGAGCACGACGCCCACCGAGTGCGCTGGCCGCGGATCGACAGGCCGTTGTAGGGCACCCCGGTGAGGGCGGTGGCCCGATCCAGACGGCGCCCCACCTCGTTGCGGGCGGCACGCCGGTAGAACCGCTCGAGCGCCGCCCGCGGGTCGGCGTCGGGGACCAGCAGGGTGTCCCCCCTGCGGCGCACCCGCACGCGTCCCTCCTCCGGGATGAGCTCGAGCGGCGTCCCCAGGTAGGGGACGCTGGCCCCCCGTCCGGCGATCACCGCGAGCGTCCGCCGCGCCTCCGCCAGGCGACGCTCGATCCACGGGCGCAGCTCCTCCACGGCCGAGGCTGCGGCCCGCTCCGGTGCTCGCTCCGGCAGCACGACCTCCACCTCCGCGTCGGCGTGGACGTTGATCCGCACGCTGCGGGCCCTGGACGAGCGGCGGATGGTGTAGGGGATCTCCTCGAAGTGCGGGTCGCGCTTGAGGGTGGCCGGGCGCATCGGCAAGCAGGCTAGAGGCAACGGCGGCCGGCGCGCGCACACGGCGCGGCGGCTGGGTGGCAGGCGGGTGACGCCCGCGTCCGGCGGGCGCCTGGCCGGCCCACGTCCGGCGGGCGCCTGGCCGGCCCGTAGCCTTTCGGCGCATGGAGCGGGGCGGCGGGCCGGTGAGCGGCGAGCATCGGATCACCCTCGACGAGGAGCTGCTGATGTGGCTCGGGGACGAGCCCCCCGCGGTGCGCGCAGCCGACGCGGAGCGCGTCCGCGACATCGCCGGCGAGTTCGCGGCCGGATTCTCGGCGCTGGCGGAGATCGGGCCGGCGGTGACGGTGTTCGGCGGGGCCCGGGTGGCACGGGAGAACCCGAGCTACGAGCTCGTGCGGGAGGTCGCCAAATGCCTCGGGCGCAGGGGCTACGCGATTGTCACGGGGGGCGGCCCGGGCCTGATGGAGGCGGCCAACCGGGGGGCCCGGGAAGCAGGGGCGCTGTCGATCGGCTGCAACATCGAGCTCCCCCACGAGCAGGCGCCGAACCGGTACCTCGACATCGGCCTGCACTTCCACCACTTCTTCGCCCGCAAGGTGATGTTCGTGCGCTACGCATGCGCGTTCGTGATCTGCCCCGGCGGTTACGGCACCCTCGACGAGCTGTTCGAAGCGCTCACGCTGATCCAGACGCGCACGATCCGCCACTTCCCCGTGATCCTGCTGGGAGAGGGCGAGTGGGGCGGGCTGCTGGCGTGGTTGCGCGAACGGGCGCTCGCCGACGGGCGCATCGACCGCGGGGACCTGGAGCTGCTGACGCTCGCCGCCGAGCCCGAGCAGGTGGGCGCGATCGTAGACGCCGCCCGCAAGCGCCAGCGCGCCTACGTCGCCCGCCAGCAGCGGCGCACGGCTGCGCTGCAGCCATAGACTGGCCGGTGGATGGCGCGCTCACAGGTGAGGCTTCCACCGGAGGTTCGGTCACCCTATGAGGTGTACATCAACGGCGTCCGCCAACAGCTCGGCAGCGACTACGAGGTTCGCGAAGGGACGCTCGTGTTCCAGCGTGACCTGCGCAAGGACAGGATCAGTGGGTGGCGCTGGCTGCTGGGTGCGTGGGGCGTCGGGACCTACCGCCAGGACGACTCGGTGGACGTCCGCTACGAGGCCGCCGACGGCTCCCCACGCGTGGCCTCGGGACTCGAGATCGACCCCGGGTAGACGGCCCGCTCCCACGGCCTGGCGAGCTTCAGCGCGCTCAGGATCGCCCGCGTGGCGGGGGAGCGGTTGAGGGTGTAGAAGTGGATCCCGGGCGCACCGGCGGCGAGCAGCTCGGCGCACTGAAGCGTGGCGTAGGCGACGCCGAAGTCGCGCACCGCCTCCCCGTCCTCGCCGCGGGCGTCCAACTCCCGGCCGAGAGCCGGCGGGATCAGGGCCCCGCACTTGTCCGCCATCCGCTGGATCTGGCCCGCGTGGGTGATCGGCATGATGCCGGGGATGATCGGCACGGTGATGCCGGCCGCCCTCGCACGCTTGACGAACGCGAAGTAGGCGTCGTTGTCGAAGAACAGGTTGGTGATCAGGAAGTCGACCCCGGCGTCCACCTTCTCGGCGAGGTGTTCGAGGTCCTCCTCGGGACTGGTGGCGTGGACGTGGGTCTCCGGAAAGCAGGCGGCGCCGATCGCGAACGGGTAGTCGGCGGAGATCAGCTCCACCAGCTCTCGTGAGTATTCGAGGCCGCCGTCGGTCGCGGTCCAGGTCTCCTGCCCCTGCGGCGGGTCGCCGCGCAGGGCAAGCACGTTGTCGATGCCCGCCGCCCGCATCTCGTCCAGCGTCGATCGCAGCTCGGGCACGGTGGCGGCGACGCAGGTGAAGTGCGCCATCGCCTCCAGCCCGTAGCGGTCGGAGATCTGCTTGACGATCTCGATCGTTTTCTCGCGCGTGGAGCCCCCGGCGCCGTAGGTCACCGACACGAACGCCGGTTCGAGCTTGACCAGCTCGGCGAGCGCCGTCTCCAGGTTGCGTTCCCCCGCGGGCGTCTTCGGGGGGAAGAACTCGAACGAGAACACCGGCCTGCGGCGGGCGAGGATCTGGTCGATTCGCATCTAATGGATTATGCAGCCCTCCAGCGCTCCGGCTCGCCCGTGATACGCCGCGCCCGCCCCTGCGCCTGCAGGTGGGTCAGGTAGGAGAGCGTTTCCGAGAGCAGCCAGTGGGCGTTGCCGGCGCCGACCTCCTGGCCGTACACCCGGGGGATCACCTCGAAGGCGGTCAGCTCTCCGTCCTGCAGGGCGGCCTCGGCCAGCGCCAGGCGTTCGTCCACGAGCTTGCGGTTGCCACGGATGTGGGCCTGGACGTCTGCGAAGGTGCGCCCGTGGCCGGCAAGGCACAGCCGCGCCGAGAGCCCTTCGACGGTGGTGAGCGACTGCAGGAACTCGCCCACCGGGTCGGGTGAGTAGCCGTAGTCGAAGAACAACGAGATGCGACCGAGCAGGTGGTCGCCCGAGATCAGAAGACGCCGGTCGGGCTGGAAGAAGCACACGTGGTTGGGTGCGTGGCCGGGGGTCTCATACGTGATCCAGTCGCCCAGGTCGGTGGCGATCCGCACACCGGTGGCCAGGTCGCGGTCGGGCCGGACGGGGCCGGCGATGCCACTGCCGGCGGGCCTGCGCTGGGCGGCGTAGCGCGCCAGCGGCTCGGCCGGCACGCCGCTCTGACGGGCCACCTCCAGGCGCCGTTCGAACAGCGCCTCGGGGTCCTCCATCATGCGGTCCAGGGATTCGTGGCTGGGGTGCATCCACAGCTCGCACCCCGCGGCCTCCACGATCGCGGGCGCCTGACCGCAGTGGTCGGTGTGGGCGTGGGTGCAGGCCACCAGGAGTGCGTCCTCGAGGCGCAGCCCACACATCTGGAGCGCCCGTTCGAGCTGCTCCATCGATTCGGGCTCGTGCATGCCGGTGTCGAACAGGACGAAGCCGCCGTCGCTGCGTACGGCCCATGCGTTGCAGTGGGGAACGCCCGGCCACGGCAGGGGAAGGCGCAGGCGGTAGACGCCCGGCAGGACGCGCTCCCCCCGTCCGAGCTCGCGCTTGCGCGCCACATCGGCCACCAGGCGGAGACTAGACTACGAATCTCGCTCGGTCCTGGAAGGAGACGGGGATGGCAGATCAGCAGAGTGCAAGCGCCACCAGCAGCAAGGTGCAGGAGGTGGCGGAAAACATGCAGGAGCTGGCGGGCAAACGCAAACGCATCTCCCCCGCCAAGGCCGAGGGGGTGGCACGGCGCTACTTCGAGGCGATCGACGCCCGTGACCTCGACGGCGCCGTGGGGCTGTGGGCCGAGGGCGGCCGCGAGAACGTCCGCGGGCAGATCGACGTGCTCGCCCCGGAGGGGGTGCGGGCGTTCATCTCCGAGATGCTGGGGGCGATCCCCGACCTGCAGATGAAGGTCGTCTCGACCACGGCCCAGGGCGACCGCTGCGCGGTCCACTGGCACCTGCACGGCACCTTCGCCGGACCGGGGAGCTTCGCCGGGATCCACCCGACGGGCGCGGTCGTGGACCTGGAAGGCTGCGACCTGCTGACCATCAAGGACGGCCTGATCCAGGCCAACGACGCCTTCACCGACAGCATGAGCTTCGCCCGCGCGATCGGCATGATGCCCCCGAAAGACTCAGCGGCCGAACAGCGCATGACCGGCGCGTTCAACGCCAAGACCCGCGTCACCGACAGGCTGATGGGCGGCGACGCCGAGCTCGTAGCCCAGGGCGTGTGGGTCGTTCAGGGCCAGCCGGGACGCTGCAACGTGTACCTGATCGAGGACGACGGGCAGGTGATCCTGTTCGACGCGGGCGCGCGCACGATGACGCGCTCGGTGGCGACCGCGGCCGCCAAGCTCGGAGGGATCCGCCAGATCGTCCTCGGCCACGCCCACACCGACCACCGCGGAACCGCCCCTGGTCTCGGTGCGCCGGTCGTGTGCCACCCCGACGAAGTCCAGGACGCCGAAGGCAGCGGCGGGTGGCGCTACTGGCCCGAGGGGCTGGCGGGGCTGCCGTTCCCCCAGCGCCAGCTCCACCGGCTGTTCCACCGCTACGCCTGGGACGGCGGCCCGGTGGAGATCTCAGGGACGATCAAGGAGGGCGACGAGGTCGCGGGCTTCACGGTGATCGAGCTCCCCGGCCACGCCCCGGGGCAGATCGGGCTGTGGCGTGAGAGCGACCGCCTGGCGCTCACCAGCGACGCCTTCTACCTGATCGACATGTGGGGCCGCAACTGCCCCGCCCACCTGCCGGACGACCTCTACAACTACGACAGCGACCAGGCCCGGGCGAGCCTGCGCAAGCTCGCGGCGATGGAGCCGGCGGTGGCGTGGCCGGGCCACGCGGGATCGCTGAGCGGGGACGTCCGGGGCGACCTCGAACGCGCCGCCGAGGCGCCGTAGGCCTTGGGCCGGCGCTCCCGGCGCCAGCCGAAGCTGCGCGCCGCCGGCAGCGACTACCGGGATCCCAACGGCAACGTCCTGACGCTGCGCGGGTCGCTGAAGCCCGGCGCCCGCACCGAGTACGCCGGCGTGCTGACCGGCGAGGGGCTGTCGGCCGCGAGCACCCAGGACGACGCCTGGCAACGTGGGCTTGAGCTGCTGTTCGAGCGTCTCGCGAGCCGCTGGGTGATCGCCGGGGCGCCGATCGAGCGCCAGCGCGAGCTGCTGGCCCGCTTCCGCGCCGCCTCCCCGGCCGAGCGGGCGTGGGTGCGGGACGTGATGCGCGAGCACTGCGCCGAGCACTTCCCGGAGCTGCAGGCTCCATAGCGCGGTCCTGCATCAACACAGCGGCCTCGTTGCGCCGCGTGGAACACATGGTTGGAGTGGGCCGTGCAGGCTGGGAAGAGGCCGAGAACCAAGGGCTAGGGCCGGGGCCGGGGCCCTACTCGCCCGGCGGCCGGGGCGGGAGCGGTGAGAGGTCCAGGCGCGGCCCGCCCGCGTCGCCGGCGGCGAGGAACCTCGCGCTCGCTCTGTTGAGCACGAAGTCGAGCAGCTCGCCACTGTCGCCGCGCACCCTCACGCGCCTGCCCTCGTCCTCCACGGCCACGATCGTGGCCGGCTCGTAGGCGCCCCCGAAGCGGGCGATCCGCACCCGCGCACCGACCCGGGGGAGCGGTCGCGACGGTCCCAGCACGAGGCGATCCTAGGCGCCCGCGGGACGCCCTCCGGAGTGGCCCGGATGGACCGATACCTTGGGAGCATGCGGCGTACCAAGATCGTGGCCACCATCGGGCCCGCCTCGCGCGACCCCGAGACGCTCGTGCGGCTCGTGGAGGCGGGCATGGACGTGGCGCGGCTGAACTACTCCCACGGGACCCTCGAGGAGCACGCGGAGACCGTGCGGCGCGTGCGCGACGCCGCCGGCCGGGTGGGACGGCCGGTCGCCATCCTCCAGGATCTGCCGGGCCCGAAGCTCCGCATCGGTCCACTGGCCGAGGACCTCGTCGAGCTCACCCCCGGAGAGCACCTCACATTCCTTTGCGGGGACGGGGAACGCCCCGGCGACGCCCACCAGATGAGCGTCTCGTGGGACGGACTGGCCGACGCGGTGCACCCGGACTCGATCCTGTACCTGGCCGACGGGTCGGTGCGCCTGCGGGTGGTGGGGGTCCGCCAGGACCGCCGGGAGGTGGAGGCCGAGGTCGAAGTGGGGGGCGCGGTGGCCTCCCGCCAGGGACTCAACATCCCCGGGCCGGTGACGGGCCTGCCGGTGATGCCCGAGGAGGACCTCCACCTCCTCCGCCACGGGGAGCAGATCGGCGTGGACATGGTCGCGTTGTCCTTCGTGCAGTCGCCCGAGGATGTCGAGCACGTGCGCCAGCACACCCGCCTGCCGCTGATCGCGAAGATGGAGAAGCCGCAGGCGGTGGAGCGGGCGAGTGAGATCGTGAAAGCCGCCGACTGCGTGATGGTGGCACGCGGGGACCTTGGCATCGAGCTGCCGATCGCGAGGGTGCCGATCGTGCAGAAGCAGCTGCTCGAGCTGGCCGGCTGGATGGCCCGCCCGTCGATCACCGCCACCCAGATGCTCGACTCGATGGTCGCCTCCTCGCGCCCGACCCGCGCCGAGGTCGCCGACGTGGCCAACGCGATCCTCGACGGAACCGACGCGGTGATGCTCTCCCAGGAGACGGCGATCGGGGCCTACCCGGTGGAGGCCGTGGAGATGATGGCAGCGGTGGCCGAGCAGGCGGAGTCGATCGCCCCCTATGAGCGCTGGAACGAGTCGCGCGTGAACCGCACCTCCTCCGACCCCGCCTACACGCTCGCCCACAACCTCTGCGACGCGGCCCGCGAGCTGCGCCTGGACGCACTCGTGATCCCGACCCTGTCGGGACGCTCGGCGAGGCTCGTCTCGGCACACCGCCCGACGGTGCCCATCTATGCCCTCTCCCCCGGCCGCGAGACCGTCCGTCGCTGCGGGCTGATGTGGGGCGTGCAGGCTGCCTCGATGCGCCGCCACGAGACCACCGAGGCATTGATCGCCGACTCCGCCCGCAGGGTGGTGGAGCTGGGGTGGGGCAGCCCCGGCCAGCGTGTAGGGATCACCGCGGGCCTGCCCTCGGGCCGCCCCGGCACCACCAGCCTCGTCCAGATCCAGACGCTGTAGCCAGCCTCGAGCAGATCCGGACGCTGTAGCCAGCCTCGAGCAGATCCGGACGCTCTAGCGCGCCCGGGCCCGCCGGGCCGGCGCGGGCACACGCCGGTCCCGTGCGGGTCGCCGTCGCCCGTGGCGGCTCAGCCTGCGAACGAGTGGAACTCGCCCAACGCCACCGGCAGCTTCGGGGTGAAGGGTTCGAACTTGTAGGACTTGCTCGTGTCGAAGCCGGCCTTCGAGGCGGCCTTCTTTTCGACGAACGGCAGCAGGGCTTCGACGGCCTGGCTGATGTGCTTCCACGACAGCGTCCGCTCGTAGCCGTTGTTGTTGGGAGGATCGATGCTTTCGGCGTGCTTCTGGGCGCCGGTGGTCGACTCCAAGGGGCCGCCGTCGGCGCTCGAGACCTCGCCCGCCACGACGCGCGCGAGCGTCCGATGGTCGCTCTCGATGCCCATGATGCGCGCGGCAGTTACCCGCAGCGCCGGAGTGCTGAAGTTGCGCACACCCACCAGGTAGGCGGCGATGAACGCGTCCTCGAGCGTGACGAGCGTGTTGATCGTGGTCTGCGCGTCGCTGAACATCTTTTCGGGGTAGTAGAAGCTCGTGAAGGCCGACGGCTTATGCGTGACGCCTTCCTCCAGGAGGTAGTGCGACATCTCCTCCTGGCGAGCGGCTGTGAGATAGCCCTGGTCGTCGTCCGGGATGTGGGCGAAGAACGGAGCCGTCTCGATGATGTTCGTGTAGGTCGTGACGGCGAGCGCCTCGGCGATCTGTGCGGCCTGGAGGATTTCCAGGTCGGACTTCTTCACCCCACCCTTCTTGGCCTCCGCGAACGACGGAGCGAGCACTCCGAGAGCCGTCGTGCCGGCGAGCACCCCGGCGCCGGCCGTGCCGGCCCTCCCCAGGAACTGCCGGCGGTCATACCCATTGCGAGCTTCTGCTGCAGACATGTACATTCCTTTCAAGGCTGGGTCATGCCCTATACGCAGCGGGTCCCGCTCCCGGATCACTGCGGTGCGCGGTGGCAACCGTGAGGCGGTCGGATGCAGTCTCGCGGCGACCGTCAGGCGGTCGGATGAAGCTCGTGGCGACCGTAGAAGTCGGCCTCCTGGCGCCCCAGCTCGGTCACCGGGTCCTCCCCGTACATCCACTCGCGGGCGACCCGGTGCCAGTTCGCGCTCGCCCGCAGCTGGGACAGGACCGCGAGCGTGAGCATCTCCATGCGCCGGCCGAACAGGTGCTCGGGGCGCATCGCCTGGTGGCGCATCTCGCGGAAGTAGCTCGAGCGGGGATCGGAGCTCTCGATCATCACCTGGGTGGCGATCTCCGGCGTGAGCCGGACGGGTTCGTCGGCGGTCGTGTACCACCAGATCGCTTCGGCGACGAACGCGAGCAGGTTGTCGGGGTCCACGCGCTCGGGTTCGGGGAGGAATCCCGACTTCGCCAGCAGCGCGTGGAGGGTCGCCGCGTCTCTCTCCGAGACCGCACGCTGAGCGGCGAGCTCGAGTTCCACCGGCGCCGCCTCCATGCGCTTGAAGAGGCCGAAATCCAAGAACGCCACACGGCCGTCGTCGAGCAGCAGGAAGTTGCCGGGATGGGGGTCGCCCGAGAACTGGCGGTGCCGGTAGAGGCTCCCCATGAAGAAGCGGAACAGGATCTCGCCGAGGCGGTCACGTTCGTCCTGGTCGCGCTCCTTGAGCGCCTCGAAGCCGACGCCGTGGACGAACTCGCTGACGAGCACGCGCTCACGCGAGAGCGAGCCGACCACCGGGGGCACGAAGATGAACGGGTGGCCCGCGTAGATGCGGGCGAGAGAGCGCTGGTTCTGGGCCTCGAGCTCGTAATCCAGCTCCTCCACGATCCGCTCTCGGATCTCCTCTGTGATCGCTTCGACGTCGAGCCCGGGGGTCATCCGCTTGAGCAGGCGCATGATCATGTCGAGGTTCTGGAGGTCCGCCCTGACGGCGCCCGAGACACCCGGATACTGGACCTTGACGGCCACCTCGCGCCCGTCGTCGGCAAGCGTGGCGCGGTACACCTGGCCGATTGACGCCGCCGCGATCGGCTCCTGATCGAAGCTCTCGAAGACCTCGTCGATGGGGTCTTCGAGATCCTCTTCGATCACCCGGCGCATCTGCTTGAAGGACACCGTGGGCGCCGCGTCGCGGAGCTTGGCGAGCTCGTGCTGGAACTCGTCACGGTGCTCCTCCGGCACGAGCCCGACGTCCAGGAAGGACATCACCTGGCCGAGCTTCATGGCGGCGCCCTTCATCGTCCCCAGGACGGCCACGATCTGCTTGGCCGTCTCCAGCTGACGGCGCGACATCGCCTCCTCGGCCGCCTGATCGTCGCGCGCGAGGTTCGCCGCCCGGGTGCCGAACTGCTTGACGGCCTCGCTCGCCGCCAGCGTGGCCACCGTTGCCGTACGCCGCGCGCGCGAGCTCGGAATCTTCTCGTCCTCGCGCGCCATTGACCCTCTCAATGCTACTTGGCGCGAAGGGGAGAACCTAACTGTGGGAGCGGGTTCTTGGCGGTCCCGCCGGCAGCGGGCTAGGGAGTGGAGACCTGCGAGCCCGGCACGATGTCGTCGCTGCCGTCCTCCCAGCGGACCCACGCCTTCGTTCCCCCGTCGTAGTCCGGTGCGCGCAACACGAGCGTTGCCGGTCGTTCCATCGCGGTGCACTGCTCTGTCCCCTCCGGGTCCAGGCCCCGCCACACGCGGATGAACGGGTTCGACTCCCACTCGCGGGCGACGGTGGTCGGGTCCGCATGACCGGGGTAGATGACGGTCGCCTGGGGGAGCTGCATGAGCGTCCCCATGATCGACTCGCGGAGGTCCTCGTAGGTGCTGTGGCCCGGCGCCCGCACGCCCCCCACGGAGTCCCTGAACAGGGTGTCGCCGGTGAAGACGGCGCCCGGGGCGGGCGAGCCGGAGCCGCCGTCGAGGGAGCCGCCGTGCTCGCTGACGAGGAACGAGAGCATCCCGGAGGTATGGCCGGGGGTCTCGATCGCAAGCACCTCGAGCTTGCCGAGCGGCAGCCGTTCGCCCGCTTCGAGCTCGTGGAGCTCCCCGACGTCGACTCCCGTGGCCCCCAGCAGCTCGTGCTCGCGGGGGCTGATCAGCACGCGCAGGCCCGGCCAGCGCTCGCGCAGCTTGGCCGTCTCGCTGACGTGGTCGAAGTGGTGATGGGTCAGCAGCAGGTGCGAGGGGGCGATGTCCAGCCTGTCGGCGGCCTCGATCAGGGGCTCGACGGGACCGCCCGCGTCGATGAAGAAGGCGGGACCGCCGTCGCCGTCGGCGAGCAGGTAGGTGTTGGACACGAACTGCGGATGGGTCGCGGTCTCGACGATCATCTAGAGGGCGGAATGCTCGCAGGTCTCGACCAGCCGTCGCAGGCCCTGCAGGTAGCGTTCGTCGCCCACCTCACGCCGCCACTCGAGCACCGGAACCGTCTCGGCGCATCTCGCCACCCGCTCGCGCGCCTGCTCCAGCGAGGGGGCGGTGCTCGCGAACGCCACTGCCCGTGAGGTTCCCACTGTGCGGTAGCGGTTCTCGCCACTGGCGACGGCCGAGGAGAAGAACACGTGGCAGCCCTCCGCTTCGATGCGGGCGGGGTCGAGCGTGAACTCGTAAGGGGGGCCCTTGCGCAGGGCATAGTCGGGGGACACGAGGTACAGCACGAGCGACGCCTCGCTGCTGAGGGGCACCGCCTCCGGCGTGAGCCGGCCGGCGCTGATCTCCTGCATCACCTCGGTCCAGCTCCCCTGGAACAGGCTCATGATGTTCATGCACTCGGGGTCGCCGAAGCGCGCGTTGAACTCGATCACCTTGACCCCCTCGGCGGTGGCGAAGAAGCCGCTGTTCATGACGCCGCTGAAGTGACGGCCTTCGGCGCCGAGGCGCTCGATCACCAGCTCGATGATCTCGCACGCCCGCCGGTAGTGGGCCTCGCTCATAAACGGCAGCGTGCGCTGGGGCATCGACAGCGAGCCCATCCCACCCGTGCCGGGGCCCTCGTCTCCGTCGTAGCGGTAGGGGTAGTCGTAGGTCGAGGACGGGAACACGACCGTGGTTCCGTCGCTGATCGCCTGGATCGTGAACTCGGCGCCGGTGATCCGCTCCTCGACCAGCACCGCTTCCCCCCGCGCCAGCAGCGAGCGGGCGTACTCGGCCGCGGCGGCGTGGTCGGCCAGATGGGGGCCCATCACCCTCACGCCCTTGCCGCCGGTGAGGCCCGCGGGCTTGACCGCCACCGGCGTCTCGCCGAAGTGCTCGAAGGCCGCCCCCAGCTCCTGCTCGGCGTTCACCACCCGCAGGCGGGGGACCGAGTCGGGCGCCAACTGATCCAGCATTGAGCGGGCGAACACCTTGTTCCACTCGATCTCGGCGCCCGCCCGGGTGGGGCCGACGGCCTTCGTCCCCTGCGCCAGCAGTGCGTCCACCACGCCCGCCGCAAGCGGCTCGTCGGAGCTGACCATCGCGATGTCGATCTCCCGGGACCGGGCGAACGCCGCGACGGCGTCGGCGTCGCACACGTCCCCGAGCGCGTGACCGCCCCCGGAGGCAGCGGCCCGGCCCACGATCGTCGGGTTCTCGTGACCGAGGAACGCGTGCAGCTCACTGTGCTCGGCCATCCGCGTGGCGAGGGCGCTCTCGCGCCCGCCGTGACCGACGATCAGTGTGCGCACCCGGCGCAGTCTATGTAGCCGCTTCCGCTTCCCTGCCCCGCTTGGGCACCGAATGGCTCTTGCTGCGCTTTTCCTTGGCCCGTTCGCGTTTGTGTTCGGCGCGCTGTTTGCGACTTTCGTTCTGTTTCTGCTTCTGTTCGTGTTCGTGTTCGTGTTTGGCCGTCGTGCGGGCGTGTTCGGCTTCGCGTTGGGCCTTTTCGTGAGTGCGCTGGCGCGATCCTTCCTTGTGTTCGCGAACTTTGTGCCGGTGTTCTTTTTCGTGTTCCTTGCGGCCCAGGACGTGTTCTTTGTGCGCTTCTTCCCGCGCCCTTTCCGCTTCCTTCTTCCTGGCGCTCCGCTCGGCGGAGCCGCGTCCGCCGCCCTTGCCGCCGTTGCCCCCCTTGCCGCCATGGGGATGGCCCGTGCCCTTGGCGGAGGACGGGCCTTCGCCCGGGGAACCCCCGTTGCCCCCCGAATGGCCGTTTTCATGCGGCTGGCCCGATCCTTCGGGTCCGCTCCCGCCGCCGGACTGGGCCGATCCGCCCGTGCCGCCCGATCCCCCGGCCTGTCCGGAATGGACGTGGCGCGGTGCGCCTCCCTTCTGGCCCCCATGTCCCGAGGCACCCGCTGCACCGGTCCCAGCCAGCGTCCCCGCCGACGGGCCCGCCACGTGGTGGGCCCCCGAGCCACCGTGACCACCCGATCCGTCCGCCGAGCCCGAGGCGCCTGCTCCGCCTCCGCCGCCTCCGCCGCCGGAGCCGCCGGCGCCAGAGCCGCCGCTACCGCCGCCGGCACCGCCTTCGATGCCGCCGAGCGGTGGCACGCCGGAGCCACCCGGCGGCAAGCCGCCCCCGGGGACGTCCCCGCCGCTCCAGCCTCCGCCGGAGAACGCGCCGTGATGCGGAGGACCGCTGCCTGCGCCTTCCCCGAGCAGAGGCAGCCAGGCGGGCCTTGCCACGATCCCCGCCGCCGATGCCCCGTGATGCACGGCAGGCGTGCTGAGCACCGGAGCGCCGAGTCCCGTGGACAGGCCGAGCAGGGCCGCACCCGCGGCCACCTTCACGGCAATCACCTTGATCGGGCCACCCGCGACCAGCGCGGCGCCCGCGACCGTCCCTCCGAGGGTGGTCCCGCCGGCGTAGGTCAACTGTTCGGTGCCCGCGCCGGAGAGCGTGTCCTGGAGGGCACGCAGCTTCAGCGCCAGCCATGGCGCCAGCGGTATGAACGCACCGAATCCGCGACGGCGGCGGGCCATGCCGTCGGCGTAGGTGCGGCAGTCCGGGCACGCGCGGACGTGCCTGCGTAGCTGGCCTTTGAGCAGGGCGGCGCCCCGCGCCGTGGCCAGCTCCTCGCGAATCTCACGGCAGTCGGCGTCGCGGGCGGTGCGTTCGGAGATGAGGCTCGAGCGCGCCTGGTAGACGAGCGCCTTGACCTGCTCGGGGCGCAACCCAAGGACGCTACCGATCTCGGCCTGGCTGAGGCCGTGGAGCTCCGCCAGCACCATGGCCGCGCGCTGGCGCTCCGGCAGCTCCCTCACGCCCGCGAGCGTGTGACGGACCTCCTCGCGCAGCTCGAGCTCCTGGAAGAGGTCGCCCGTGACGGTCGCCGCGCCGCCGAGCTCGACCGTCGGATGACGGCGACGGAGGATGGTCAGACACTGGTTGCGAGCGATCGCGAACAGCCACGGACGCAGGACCACCGGTCGCTCGTCGGCGAGCAGCGCCCGGTAGGCCGACGCGAACGTGACCTGCAGGGCTTCTTCGGCGTCGGCTCGCGAACCGAGCATGTACAGGCAGAACGAGAGGAGTTCGCGCTGGTGGCGCTCGTAGAGCGCTTCGAAGGCGACCGGATCGTCCCCCCGGATCGAGCTGACCAGTTGCTCGTCTGACGAGAGGGCGTGCCGAGCGACCGTGCTCGGAGGTATGGGTCGAACCCTGGTTGCCAACAAACTCCCCTTCCTAGGCCCCGTTGCGGCACAGGAAATCTACCCGCAGCAAGGCCGCATCGCAAGCGCAAGAAGATTTCTTCGTCCCCCCCCAACCTTTTTTCGGTGTTGGCGTTCTATCGGGCAAATGCAGGAAAAGGCGATCAACGGATCGAGCAGTCCACGGCTGCGGCTGGCCGCTGCAGCTCCCGGGGGCGTCCTGCCGGGCACCCCCGAGCACAACATCCAGCTGCACGCCCGCGCGGTTGCCGCGATGAAGGCGGGCGAGGTTCCGTCCGAGATCCTCGCTCCGGGCTTCTACATGCGCAACTGCGCCAGCTCCGTCTCCGATTACACCTACCGGGGTGAGTCGGGGTGGCGGGACTGGATGGAGGACCTGTTCGAAGAGTTCACCGGCAAGCCCCGCTATGAGCTCGAGCAGATCGTCGCCACCGGCGACGACTACGTAGTCGCCGAATACTGCATCCGCGGCCGGAGCGCACGTTCGGGCAAGCCGCTGGCGTTCAGGTGGGCAGGTGTCACCTGGTTCGCACGCGGCGCCTTGACGCGCGTGGCCGGCTACGCCTCGAGACGCGAGGCCCTCGAGGCGGTGGGCGCCGAGAGCGTGGCGCAGGAGGGGTCGTCCGGAGTGCACGAAGAGCTGCTCGGCGTGCAGACCGCGACGACGGGCCCTCATCCCGGCCACGACGAGCCCGGCGACAGGCCTAGGTCGAAGGCCGTTCGCAGGCTCACGCGGGATGGGGACAAAAGGGAGGGGTCTCGCGGCGACCGGGAGAAGGCTCGCCATTAGCGAGCACGCGCGCTCAGGTGCCCCCACCTGGAGCTCCCGGTCGCCGCGGGTGTTCCCGCGGCGAGGGTGCAGGTTCCGCCCCCGGCGGCTGCGTCTGCGCATTCGCCGCAGAGCTGTGTGCCGTCCGCCGGCGCCCCCTCCCGGTGGCCTGCTCGCTCAGGGGATGCTTCCCGGGGGTTTCCTGCTCGGCGAGGAACTGCTGATCGTGCCGGTCAGCTTCGCCGAGGGGGAGGGGAGCGGCGAGGCGCGGGACGTGACCTACCTGTTCCGCTTCGCGGCCGGAAAGATCGTCTCGCTGACGGAGTACCCGAGCCTCGAGGACGCACTTCGGGGCGCGCGCCTGGGTCACTGAGCACCGGGCGACGGGGCGAGCGGCGACGGTCGGGGCCGCGTACACTGACCCGCCATGGCCCTCATCCACACCTGTTACCGCATCACCGACATCGACCGCTCGGTCGCCTTCTACAGCGCCCTCGGCTTCCAGGAGATCGGCCGTGTGCCGATCCGGGACGAGGCCGTGAACGTGTTCATGAACCAGCCCGGCGACGGCGACATGCCGAGGCTGGAGCTGACCTACAACTTCGGCGTGGACAGCTACGAGCTCGGCAGTGGCTACGGGCACATCGCGATCACGTCCGACGACCTCGACGCGACCCTCGCCCGCCTCGCCGACCAGGGCATCCAGCCCGAGAAGCCCCCCTACGCCATCCGCGAGGGCGGGTCGAAACTCTGCTTCGTCAAAGACCCCGACGGCTATCGCGTGGAGATATTGGAGATGCGCGCTTAGCGCGCTCCAGCTCGGCTCGAGTTGAGCCTGGCGCATAGGCCGGTTGTCGTGAATTGGCCGGAGCTTCGGATCCTGTGCTAGCGGTATTCGCGTGCGAGAATTCCGCGCGTGTCCGCGGCCGAGGAGCCACCGGAGCCACCTCAGGCGCTCTTGGAGACGCTCAGTAACCTCTCGCGCTTCCATCGAGAGCATGAGAAGTTCTACTCGCAGGCGCCGCTGCGTGCCGCGACGGATATCCAGGCAAATTCGCGCGCCCTCAAGGCCCTGGCCGCCAGATGGAGCGAGGTCGAGCCGGCCGAGCGTGCGGTAGCCAACCCCTTCGCGGGCGCTGAAGACCTCAACGCGCCCGGCCTCGTCTCGGAGTCCGGCATCTTGTTCATGGAGGGGGAGCTCGAGCCGGCGGAGATCAAGAAGCTCAAGACGGACCTCGAGGCCGTCGCCGCGGGCATGGAAGAGATCGGCGCCTGGCTGGCGAGCGCGATGGAGCAGTCCTGGCAGGTCGCGGGGGCGCTGGCCGCCTTTCCGGCACTCGCGGACATGCTCGGCGAGCGTCATCGCATCATCGCCAACGACTGGCAGTCGGCCGGCATCCAGACGCTCGTCGCGCGGCTGCTGCGCCGCGGCCTAGAGCTTCTCGGCCACGTCGATTTCACTCCAGCATCCCTGCGCGAGGATCTTGCGGGCGAACGGCTCGCCCCTGGATACCTGTACTCCGCCGCCGAGCTTCTCGATCGTGCCGCGGACCTGATCGTGGAGTCCGCCGTGCTGGTACACGAAAACGAGCGGCGCTGGCGGATGTTCACACAGCGGGTAACGCAGCTTCAGGCTTCAACCTAGGTCAGCGGCGCGTGCGCGCGGCTGCCCGCCACGCGCCGCCGCGTGCTCGACTTTCGCGCCTGGGCGCCCCGCGCGCGACTGAACCCGAGGCCACCAGCCGGCCACCTACGACGCACGTCAGGTGAGCCGTAGGACCCTATGTTTCTTTTCGTACACAACCCGACGGCTATCGAATCGAGATACTCGAGATGCCGACGCCGGAGCAGACGCGGGGATAGCAGCGCGACGCCAGACCGGCGTCCTAATAAGGCAAAGACTCTGACGGCGGCAGCAGCTCATCCTCCGAGCGATCCGGGAAGAACCGCTCGCGCAGGTCCGAGAGGCTGTGCAGCTGGCGCTCTGATAGGGGGCCGAATGAATTGCGCGCCGCCACGCCGGCGCGGATTTGGTAGAGCGCAAGCGGAGAGAGCGGTTTGATCGCGATTCCTTCCAGCTCGACCAGCGGCTGCTCAAAGAGGTCGTCTGGTAGCTGCAGCTGATAGCCGGCGTGCGCCTCCTCCCCCGCGACCGTGAACGACAGCTTGTGGACTCGCATCCAGTGCTTGCCGTCCTGGTAGTCGGTTACGCCGAGGTCGAGTCTCAGCTCGCCGATCTGGCCGAAGAGGTAGAAGGGAACGCCCGGGGCGGCTTCGCCCCAGGTCTCCCAGTTGGCAAAGCCAAGCTCTGCCAACTGCGCGAGCCGGAGCTCCAGCTCCTTGCGGGCAAAGGCCACATCGACGTCCTCGTGCGCGCGGGTGACGCGGCCTGCCAGCAACGCGTCCTCGGCATAGCCGCCCATGAACGTGAGCGTCGGTTCCAGCGCCGCGAGCTTCGCGATCAGCTCGAGCTGGCGGCTGGTGAGCTCATCGCCGGGCATCACCGCGAATTATCACCCGCTGACGCGTGAGACCCAACGGGATTCGGACGTTGACGCGGGCCGTGAACTTCCGGTCACCAGCCGGACGGCTATCGAATCGAGATACTCGAGATGCCGCCGCCGGAGCAGACGCAGCGTTAGACGCCGGGATCGCGCGAGGTGACCGGTGGCGCCGCCGCGGGAGCCCCTATCGATCCAGCCCGGCAGCTTTGAGCGCCTCCTCCCAGGAGGGGTAAGCGCGAATCGTCCCCATCGTGCCGTCTTGGATATTCGACGCGACGAGGCCGAGCGGCCGGTGCATCTCGATACCCGAGCCCTTGACGCAGCCGGTCATCTCCACGAGTGCCACCACCCGCTCACCCGCGTCGCGGATGTCGTGGACCGACCAGCGCCAATCATCGAAGTTGGCTGTCCACTCGGCCTCGACAGCGCGCATGCCCTCGTGTCCCCGGTAGGCGTTGCTCTCGAGCCAGCGATCGGTCGGATACCAGACCACGTCTGCTGCGAAGAACCGCAGCGCGGCCTCCATCCCTTCCGATTCATGAGCCTCCAGTGCCTGCCGCACGATGTCCACGTTCTCCCCCGACATGACCAGCCAAGTATCCCCGAGCGACGCCTCACGGCCATCGGCGGCAGCGAAGTACCCGAGATGCCGACGCCGGAGCAGACGAGAAGCCAGGCTCGCCACGTCGCGGCCCGCCCTGCAGGACCGGACGCGAGAGGAGACGTTTGGGGTACGGTCAGGAGTCGCGTACACCAATCAAAAGGGGAACCATGAGTGAGCAGAACGTCGCGTTCGTCAAGGATGTCTATGGCGCGTTCGCCCGCGGCGATGTCCCCGCCGTGCTCGGAGCATTCACCGACGACATCGAATGGTTCGAGGCCGAGGGCATGCCTTACGGGGGTATCTACCACGGCCCCGAGGCCGTGGCACAGAACGTCTTTGGGCCGATCACAGAAGACATCGACGGCTTCGCGTTGGTAATCGAGGAGATGATCGGATCCGGCGGGACCGTCGCCGCGGTCGTCCGTTACACGGGCACCGGCAAAGCGAGTGGCAAGGCGCTGGACGTGCCCGCGGTCCACGTCTGGGACCTCCGCGACGGCAAGCTCGCGCGCTTCCGGCAGTTCATCGACACGGTCAAGTACGCAGAGGTCGTCCCTGCGAGCGTCACCAGAGCCGGTTAGCCCTGGCGGTTTCCCCGCCGACGAGCGGTTCCGCCGCGTACGCTGACGATTGACATGCAGCAAGCGGGGCCGAGCGGCGGGATCGAGATAAACGGGGTTGCCCACATCATCCTCAGGGTCAACCGGATCGCCGCCTGCATCGCGTTCTATGACCAGGTCATGCCGTTTCTCGGACTCCAAGCCGTGCGCCCGCGCTCGGACGAGTTCGTCTATTACGTCGGCGGGCGTACCGCGGTCGGCATTCGCAGGGCTGACACCGATCACGCCGGGGTAGCGCACGTAGAGACCGGGCCCGGCATCGACCATCTCTGCTTCCGGGCCCGGCAGCGCGAGGACGTGGATGCGCTCCACGCCTTCTTGGAGCGCATTGGAGCCGACATGGTCCGCACCCCCAGTGAGGGCCCGTGGGCTCCCGGCTATTACTCCCTGTCATTTCGAGACCCCGAAGGCATCAGGCTCGAGCTCAACCACGTACCCGGAGCCGGCCTGCTGGCGGACGGCGCAGCGTTCGATCCAGCTCCCGACACCCCGCTTTCTGGCGAGCCTGACACGCCGGCCTGAGCGCCCGACTCGCCGGCCTGAGCGCCCGACTCGCCTGCCGTGTCCCGGGCGTGGGTAGCATGATGGCGGGCTCGTGAGCGACGCCACCCACTTCACCGCAGAGCAGGCGCGCGCGGCCGGCGCGAGGATCGGAATCGACTGGTCGACGTCACCATTCGACGTAGAGCAGTTCCGGATGGGGATGGACGTCGAGCTCGAGCACGGCACCCACGATCCCGCGACGAACGTCACGGACGACGACGTCGACGTCACCGCCAAGATCGCGCGGGCGCACCTCAACGAGTTCCCCGACTACTACACCCGTCTCGCCGCCATGGAGTCCGAAGCAGAGGCCTACTGGGAGGCCCGGCGCAGTTAGGCCGTGCTGCTCGACGCCATCGCGCCCAACGCCGTGACCCTGGTCCTGGTCGCGGCCTCCGCGACGTTGCTCCTAGCCGGGCTGCATGCCGGCCGCTACGTTCTCGTGGCGCCCATGATCGTCGCCCTCGCGGGCAGGTCGTAGCGCTGAGCGCCAACCGCTCGCGGCGTGCGTCGCGCTGTGCACAGTTTGCGAGAAATCGGGGGTCCACATGGACCATCAGCCCCGGAGAAGCCTCGCTGGCAGGCCGCGCGGGGGATAGGATCGCCGCGTGGGAAGGAAGGCGCGGGTAGTCGCCTCGCTTCTGGGGGCGCTCACGGGAATCGTCATGACGTTGGCCCTTGCGCCGGCGAGCCAGGCCCTGTTCACGCAGTGCCCTCCCGTCGACAAAGACGCCGGCTGCCAGTTCCTCATCACGGTGACCAACGCCGGCAGTTCGATCGCAGAAGATGCCACCCAGCCGCCGTATGAGGGCGAAGACGACGCCCTGATCGGTGTGCAGAACAGCTCCTCAATGCCGATCGCGGCGCTCCCGCTGGAAGCTTCCGGGCTGTTCTCCTTTGAGCAGGACGGACTGTGCGATCCCGGTTCTCCCCCGGTCCCGTCCGGTTGCGTGCCTGTTCCGGGTACACCGGCGGGCACGACCTGCGCAGGCGGCGGAGGCTACAACTGCTCCTTCGCTCCGCCTCCCGGCGAGCCGGCCAACACGATCGAGCCGCAGAACACCGTCGGCCCGGCGTGGCCGAACGGCGACCACCAGAACGGCTACGAGGGACCCACCTCGTGGTTCACCGTTCCCCCCCAGCAGTTCACCCAGGGAACCGTCAACTTCTCTCCCGCGATCGCGCCAGGTGCCTCGACCTACTTCTCGCTCGAGTCTCCACCGAGCGCGAGTGCTCTGAAAGTCGGCACACCCTCGGCGACGCCGGGAGGCTCTACCGGCGGCGCGACCAAACTCCCCCCTGCCTTCGGCCCCCAAGGTGCGATCCAGGGCCTGCCCTCGCCCAAGGCGTGTCTCTCCAAACGCCATTTCAAGATCCACATCAAACGCTACAAAGGGATCTCCTACGTCGAGGCGATCGTCTTCATCAACAAGAAGCAGACCTCTCTGTCGAGGGCCCGCAACGGCCAGTTCACCTCGCCGATCAACCTCAGGGGCCTCCCGAAAGGGACGGTGGTCGTGAAGATCACGGTCATCACGAGCAGCGGCGGGATCATCGTCGGCAAGCGCGTCTATCACACCTGCCACAAGAAACTAAGAGGCCCCGGTCACCACCGGCTGTAGCGTGCCGACGATCGGCCAGCCCTCTTGACCGCAGGCTGAACGACATGGATGATTTCCCGGTATGTCGATGGCGAGCGCCGTGTGGACGGTCACACGCCCTCTGCGGTGGGCCACCGTCGTCGCCTGGTGCGTTTTCTGGTGCGCGTCGCTGGGCCTGACCCTCACAAACAGCGGCCGAATCCGCGCCGAATGCGAACACGCCGGTGGGTCGAGTGGGGAATGCCTGAGACAGGAACGCGAAGATTGGGACAGCGCCACCACGGTCGCCCTCGATGGAGCTGCGCCGCTCGCGGCGCTCGGTGGCGCATACGTGCTCGTGCGGCGGCGCCGGCAGGGCTGAGGCGTTACGCCTGCCCCGCGTGGAACGAGGGGGTGTAGGAGATGCCGACGATCAGGCCCTCGGCTGTGAGCAGCCTGGCAACCGTCTGCCCCCACGGCTCCATGCGCGCCGGGTGCAATAGCTCGTAGCCCGCGCTCTCCAGCTCGCTGCCCGCCGCGGCGACGGCTGCCACGTCAGCCACCTCGAACTCGACGGAGGCTTGCGGCATCTCGCGGTCGGCCGGCCACTGCTGGGTGCCGAAGCATGCCTCTGCGGCCTCCGACAGCGGCCAAACACCAAAGTGGTTGCTGCCCGGGATGTCCCCGCTCGAGTAGTACCCGTCGCCTTCCCCCTGCAGAGGGAGTCCTAGAGCATCGATGAAGAGCCTTCGGCCCTCCGGCGGATCGGCGACGATCACCGCCACGGTCGCGATGCACTCCACGTCCATGACGTAAGCCTTCCCCCGGCCGACCGGTTGCAAACCGCCCTGCCCCCCGAGCGTGGTGGCGCCGGCGAAGCCTCCCCGGGGGGTCGTCGCATCGTGATCGGGCGCGCCGCGTCGCGTGCCGGCGCAGTCTGGCAACACGTTCAGGACCCAGAGCTCCGTTGCCGCTCCCCGGCCAGCCGTTCGGCGGCGGCGCGCGCCTCGGCGACGTCGGCATAGATCGCGACCTGTTCGATGTGCCCACCGGCCCACACCGCGACTCCCGCGTAGGGGAAGCTGACCCACCCCTCGCCACCCGCCAACCGGGCACGCTGGGCGACCACGCCGAACGTCACTCCGTTGCCCAGATCAGAGAAGACCTCCAGCTCCTGCTCCATCTCGACGTACGGATCGGTCCACTCCTCGAACAGCCGGCGCAGAGCCTCGCGTCCCTCGAACACGGGCCCACCCGTCGGCGAGGTGTCCCACGCGGCGTCCGGCAGATAGAGGGTGAGCACCGCCTCGAAGTCGCGGCGCACGAAGGCCTCGACCGACCGTCGAATCGCCGCCTCCCGATCAACCGTCGCGGGCGCCTCGGGCAACCCGGCCTGAGCGTCGGTGTCCAACCCCACGGCGTTCAGGGCTTCCGTCCTGTCCTGATACATCGTCCACCGCATCAGGCGACCGTCGGCGAACGTCGCCACCGTCGCGGTTCTCGCCTCCACTTCGATTCCGCCGCGTCCCGTCATTCGAGCGGTGAGCGACACCACCACGTGCTCGCCACGCGGAATGAACTCCTCCGCCATCAGGGTGTGCCGCTCGAACGGCCCGGTCATGTCCTCCCAGAAGCGCTGGATGGCGTCGCGTCCCACGTAGATGCCCGCATCCGGCCCCCGCGATTGCGACATGTCGACGGCCGCGTCCGGAACCGCGTCTCGGAGTGCCGCGTCGAAGTCCCGTCTGTTGAAGGCCTCTATCGCACGGCGCACGATCTCCACGTTGTCCTGCGACACCGCCTACTCCTTGCCGACGTCCACCCCGCTAAGCATTCCACCGCGCGCAGCTCCCGTCACAGCGCCTCATGATCGCCGCCGTAGGGGGCACACGGCCCGAATGTCTTCGCGGGCCGCGTCCCCCAAGTAGGGTTCGCAGCCCGCCCGCGATCGGAGGTAGCAGTGTCGCTGACCCTCTCATGCGCCTTCGCGACATCGCCGGAGAGCCCTGACCACGCCCGCGTGGCGGAGGCCCTCGGCTTCGAGAACGCCTACTTCTACGACTCCCCGGCCCTGTACCCGGACGTGTGGGTACAGCTGTGCAGCGCCGCCGAACGCACGACGACCATCGGCCTGGGGCCCGCGGTGCTGGTGCCGAGCAACCGTCACCCGATGACCAACGCCGCCGCGATCGCCACGCTGGTCGAAGCAGCCGGACAGGAGCGCGTCATCGTCGCCGTCGGCTCGGGCTTCACCGGCCGCATGGCGATGGGGCAGCGCCCGCTCAGGTGGGCCGACGTGAGGGCGTACGTGGAGGTGGTGAAAGGACTCCTCGCCGGGGAGGTCGTCGAGTGGGAGGGTGCGGCGATCCAGATGCTCCACTCCCCCGGCATGGCGCCCCCTCGTCCGATCGATGTCCGCTGGCTGATCGGGGCAGCGGGCCCGAAGGGGGTCGCCGTTGCCCGCGACCTCGCCGACGGCGTCTTTGGCAGCGCCCCCATCCCGGAGTTCGGGTGGAGCGTGTGCCTGACCTTCGGCACCGTGCTGGACGCGGGCGAGAGCGCCGGCTCCGAGCGGGCGCTGGCGGCCGCGGGTCCCGCCGGCGCCGTGGCGCTCCATTACGCCTACGAGCATTCGCTGCTCCCCGCCGAGCAGCTGCACGACTGGCTGGCGGCCTACGAGAGGGTGCCCGAGGAGCGCCGGTACCTGGCCATGCACACGGGCCACCTCGTCCACGTCAACGAGCACGACGCAGCGGCGGTGAGCGGCGAGCTGATCACGAGCTACGGACTCGCCGCTGACGCGGCCGCCTGGCGCGAGCGTCTGGTCCAGCTCGAGGAGGCGGGGGCCACCGAGATCGCCTACCAGCCAGCGGGTCCCGATCCCGTCCGGGAGCTCGAGGCGTTCGCCGCCGCCGCCGGATCCCCGTGAAGGTGGAGATGTTCAACGCCGGCTGGATCTCCAGCTCGGCCGCGGTGTGGCGGCAGGGCGAGGACCCGGAGCTGCGCATCAGGTTCCCGGTGCCGGTGTACCTGATCGAGACGGCCGAGGAGCGGATCCTGATCGACACCGGCCTGCACCCCTCCGCCGTGGGCGATCCCGCCGGCTACTACGAGCGTCCCGAAGCGGGCCTGTTCGAGCTCGAGCTCGAGCGGCCCATCACCGAGCAGGTGGACGTCGGCTCGCTCACCCGCGTCGTCCTCACGCACCTTCACTTCGATCACGCGGGATCGCTTTCACTGCTCCCGGCTTCGGTCCCGATCGTGGTGCAGCGCCGCGAATGGGATTCCCGCCACGACCCCGACGTGATCAAACGCAATTTCCTCTATCCCCGCGACTACGCGATCGACGACCGCTCGATCGAGCTCGTCGACGGGGATCACGACCTCCTCGGCGACGGCTCCATCGAGCTGCTGCTGACTCCGGGCCACACCCCCGGCCATCAATCGGTTCGTGTCGGAGAGGAGCTGGTGCTCGGGGTGGACGTCGCGCACTTCGCATCCACCCTGGACGACCATCGCTTCCCCGTGTTCGCCGACGACTTCGACGCCCAGGCGAGCTCCGCGGACCGTCTGCGCCGGCTTCGCGACGACGGCGCCCGGGTGCTGCCCGGCCACGACCCCGACGTCCTGCGCCCCGGGCCCGTCACCGCCTGAGCACGTCCGCGGACCGCGAGGTCGTTCAGGCCGCGGGCGCCGGCACGGCCGCTCCGATCTGGGCGTAGGCCGCGATCTCGAAGCCGAATACCGCCTCCACGATCTTCGCGTCGAAGAACGGCAGCACCTGGGTCATGATCACGCCGCCGATCCCCGCGGCGCGGTCGATCCAGTAGTAGGTGTTGAAGAGCCCCGACCAGCCGCCCGTGCCCGCGCTGCGCATGCCGGGGAGGTCGACCTTGACGAGATGGAATCCGAGCCCCCAACCCTGGGGCACGGGCAGCGAGGGCACGTCGTTGGACAGCTCGGGCATGCACGATTTCATCATCTCGGGGAGCGCGATCCCTTCGATCTGATCGGTGAACGCCAGCGCAACCGTCTCGGCGCCGAGGATCCGCTCGCCGTCCAGCTCCCCGTCGCGCAGCCATGCCCGGATGAAGCGGGCGTAGTCTCCGGCGGTGCCGTAGGAGCCGTGACCGGCTGCGTCCCACTCGGACACCTCGGGCAGGTCGATGTCGGTCGGGGCCAGCCCGCCGTCGGAGGTCCGCATCAACAGGGGCAGCAGACGGGCGCGCTGCTCGGCGGTGGGCGCGAACGTCGAATCAACCATGCCCAACGGCCCGTAGACGTTCTCGGCCAGGTACTCGCCGAGCGACATGCCCGTGATGCGCTCGATCGCGAGCCCGAGCCAATCGGTGTTGACCCCGTACTCCCACATGGTCCCGGGGTCGTTGACGAGCGGCGCGTCGAGACTCACTCTCTTGCCCTCGAGCGGGCTCGGCAGATCGGCCGCGGTGGAGTACTCGTACAGCCGCTCGTTGGTGAAGAAGTACCCGAGGCCGGCCGTGTGGGTCATCAGCTGACGGAAGGTCGGCTTGCTGGCGGGCGCACGCAGGACCGGTCCGTCGCTGCCGTAGCCCTCGATCAGCTGCAGCTCTCCGAACTCGGGGAGCACCGACTCGACCGTCGCGTCGAGCTCGAGCAGGCCCTGTTCCACGAGCTGGAGCGCGCCCGTGGTCGCCACCGCCTTCGTCATCGAGGCGTTGCGGAACATCGTGCGGGTGTCAGCCTGGCCGGCCGCGCCTTCGTAGAGCACGCCGTCACGGTCCACGACCACTGCGACCACGCCGTGCCACGTGCCCTGCTCGACGCCGCCCTCCAGAAGCCGCTCGATGTCTGCCCCGTCAAAGCTCATGCTCCACTCTCCTCGGCTCGGGTTGATGGTGCCGGCCCGGTGGCCGGACTCCACTGCCAGCGAGTATCCCAGCCGGGGACCGTGGCCTGGTGTGAGGTGACCCGCGAGTCCGCCGCGCGGGCCGGGGGCATCGGCCCGATCCGGCGAGGCGCGGTGTTCGGGCCCGGGGCATCTGCGATCCGGTGAGGCGCGCTACGCTCCCGGCGAGCGATGGCGGACACGGGGAAGATCGCCAAGAATCTCGAGCGATTCGCGCAAGCGGTCGCGGCCCACGACCGCGAGAACCCGACCCACACCGCCTACGGCATCGGCCTGGCCCACTTCGACATGGAGCGGCTCGGGTTCGAGGAGGGCGAGGAGGTCCTGCCCGCCATCACGATCCACGCCGACGGGGGCGTGACCGGGAACTTCCGCGTGCTGTGCGACGGCGAGCACGACGAGGAGCGGGAGGCCGAGGAGCAGGAGGTCGTGGAGGCGATCGCCACACAGGCCATTCCCGTGTACTCCCCCCCGCCCCGCGGCGGCGAGCAGTCCTGAGCGGAGTCGGCTCGGACAGGAGCCGCGCGGCCGTCAGCCGCGCTGGCCGTCGCGCGGGGCGCGACCGCCGTCTCCGATCCGAGCCCGGATGATCGCCACCAGCGAGTCGATCGTGGGGCACGGGATCCCGTGCCGGTCCGCCGCCCGCAGGACGGCTCCGGGGATCGCATCGAGCTCGGGCTCGCGGCCGGCCGCGATGTCGCGCTGCATCGAGCTCCCGAGAGTGGCGTGGGCGCGCTCGAGCTCCTCCAGGGCCCGCTCGGGGGACGCTTCGGAGGCGCCCTCGGCCTGCGCCACCGCACAGCCCTCGTCGATCGCGCCCACCAGCTCGACCCGCAGGTCCGGCGTCGAGCGGATCTCGCCGAGCAGCTTGTCGTGGGCGCTCGTCGTGCAGGCCAGGGCGTTGAGGCGCACCAGCTTCGACCACATCACCTCCGCCTCGGAGCGATCGGTGATCGGGTAACCGAGGCGCACCGGGAACCCGGCTCGCTCGAGCTCGTCCCCGAGCGCCTGCATGGCGCCCGCGAGGGACGGATCCCGTGCCGCCATGTCGATCAGCAGGAATGGACTCGAGTGCACGATCAGGCCTGGCTCGGAGCGATCCGATTCGACCCTGATCGCACCCGCGAGCACGCTGCGGGTGCCGAAGCGCCGGCGCAGCACGGCGAGGTGGTCGAGCCCGTTCAGCAGCGGCAGCACCAGCCCTGGTTCGCCGATCCCCTCCACGCGCTCGAGGGCCTCCTCGAGTCCCACCGCCTTGGTCGCCACGATCAGCACGTCTGGGGTCTCCACCGCGCGCTCGAGTGCCGCCGGGCGAGCCACGAACTCCCCCAGCCGGACGCTCTGCAGGCGCAGGCCGCGCTCGTTGATCAGCTGGGCGGTGTGGGGCCGTGCGATCACGGTCACGTCGCTCCCGAGGCGCCACAGAGCGCCTGCCAGCAGCCCTCCCACGCCGCCCGGGCCGAGCACGGCGAACTTCATTTCGGCGCCTCGATCAGCACTCCCGGATTCATCACACCGGCCGGATCGAGCGCCTCTTTGGCTGCTCTCAGCGCAGCCGCGAACGGATCGGGGCGCTGGCGGTCATACCAGGGCCGATGGTCACGCCCCACCGCGTGGTGGTGGGTGATCGTCCCCCCCTCCTGCAGGATCGCGTCGCTGACCGCCGCCTTCACGTGCTGCCACTGGCCCACCTCCTCGCCCCGGCTGGCCGGTGCGATCACGGTGAAGTAGGGCGCCGGGCCGTCGGGATACACGTGCGTGAAGCGACAGCTGACCCTCGCCCTCCCGCGCGGGCTCTCGGGGAGCGCCTGCGCGGCTGCCTGCATGACCCTCTCGTGCAGCGCGGGGAAGCGCTCCCACGTGATCGCGGTCTCGAATGTCTCCGCCAGCACCCCGCAGGCGACCATGACGTCGCGGAGGTAGGGCATCGCCAGGAACGACTGCCGCCAGCCGGCGACCGGGTCGGTGCCGCCGGCCTCGCCCTCGCTCCCCTCCTCGCCCTCGCCGCGGGAGCCGCCGCCGTCACGCCCGGCGATCCGGCCGCCGTACTCGGCGCACAGGACGAGCGCGCGGTCCATCGCCTCCTCGACCGGGTGGTCGGGCGACTCGAACCCGAGCACCAGCAGCGCGTCGGCACCCTCGACGTCCATTGCCAGCGCCGCCTCGCCCCGGTCGAGCAGCCGGCAGTTGGCAGGATGGAGCCCGGCCTGGGAGATCGCCCGCACAGCAGCGGCCCCCGCGGCGAAGCTCTCGAATGAGACCCCGCGGGAGACACGGTGCCTGGGGCGACGTTGGACCCGGACCCACGCCCGCGTGATGACCGCGAGCGTCCCCTCCGAGCCGACGAGCATGCGGTCCGGGCTGATCCCGGCGCCCGAGCCGGGCAGGCGGCGGGACTCCCACACGCCCGCCGGGGTGATCGCCCGAACCGACTCCACCAGGTCCTCGATGTGCGTCCACAGGGTCGCGAAGTGACCGCCGGCCCGGGTCGCGATCCAGCCTCCCAGGGTGGAGTACTCGAAGGACTGCGGGAAGTGGCGCAACGTCAGGTCCCGCTCGCGCAGCTGCTCCTCGAGGTGAGGCCCCGTCGCCCCGGCCTCGATCAGGGCCGCGGATGAGACCTCGTCCACCTCGAGCAGCCGGTCGAGCTCACGGAGGTCGATCGACACGGCGCCGTTGTAACCGTCGCCCACCTCCGGCGTGACCCCCCCGACCACGGACGTCCCGCCGCCGAAGGGGATCGCCGCCACGCCCTCCGCCGAGCACCACTCGAGCACCATCTCCAGCTCGAGCTCGTCGCGCGGCCGGGCGACGAAGTCGGGGGGATGCTCGAAGCGTCCCCGGAACCCCCGTACCACGTCGACGTAGGACTTTCCGAGCGCGTGCGAGGCGCGCGCATGGGTGTCGGCCGCGCTGAAGGCGGCCAGGGGGCGCGGGATCGGCACGCGTGGCTGCGCCAGCTGCAGCTCCTCCAAGGCCACCGGCTGCTCGAGCTGCTCGAAGCCGTACCCGAGCCGCTCACACAGCGCCCGCCCGGATACCTCCATCTGCTCCGCCGAGAGCTGCTGGTCCTCGTAGCCCCAGCCCCAGTGCTTGCGGCGTCGATCCATCGGCGATCCCGAGTCTATGCTGCGCTCATGGCCACCGGCGAGCAGCCACGCGAGCAGGACCCTCCCGCCGCCGGCGAGAGCGTGCTCGAGGTGCTCGCCCGCGGACCGTGGGAGATCGAGCGCATCTCGGCCCGCTGGCTCGAGAACACGTTCGAGCCCACCGACGAGCAGAGGCAGGCTGCCGATGCGGCCATCCGCGGTCTGCGCGACCGCGGCTCCCCCAGCCACGACGGGGTGGCGGCGCGCCTGGTCGACTACACCCAGGACGACGGCGGGATCCACATGGAGCTCCAGCCCCAGCGGTGGGCCCTGCGGCTGGTCGAGGGCGACGCCTCCCTCAGCGTCGCCGCCCTGTGTGTGACGCGCTCCGCCGACGGGCGCTGGCTGGCCGGACGCCGGGCGCCGTGGGTCGCCTCGTGGGCCGGGCGCTGGGCGCTCGGCGCGGGCGGCGCCGTCGATCTCAACGAGAACCCGGCCAACACGCTCGTGCGCGAGCTGCGTGAGGAGTGGGACGTGGAGCCCGAACGCGTCCAGGGGGAGGCGCTGATCAAGCTACCCCACGGCCTGATCATGTTCGTCGGCCAGGCGTGGCTGGCCGAGGGCGTCGAGCAGAAAGTTCGTCCCGACGACGAGCACGACGCGTTCCAGTGGTGGCCACCCGACATCGAGGAGTGGCCCTCCGAGGCCGGCGAGGCCCTCCCGAGGATGGCGAGCTGGCTGTCTCGGTGAACACGGGCCCCCGGGCCGGCGCGGGGCCGCTGACGTTCACACGCCTGAAGTGGACGTCGTTCGCCCACTCGTGCATCTACACGGCGCTGCTCGTGAGCGCGTTCGCGATCGGAAAGCCCGAACCGCTCACGTTCGTCCTCGGATGGACCCACGGCGTGCTGTGGATCGTGATGTCGGTGCTGTGCATCACCGCGGCCCGCCTGCGGGTCGTATCGCTGCGGCTCGCCGTCGCGGTGGCGGTGCTCGGCGGGATCGGGCCCTTCTTCGGAAGCATCCAGTTCGTCCGCGAGCAACGCGAAAGGGACGTCCCCTCGCCACCTCCCCACTGACCCGGACGGCTCGCAGACGGCCGCTTCGTGGCGACCCGCCGCCGCGCCCGCGGGACGCGATGAATTTGACAACTTGTTCTCGCAGTGCGGTGTTTCCGCACGCTAGAGTTGCAACCAGAGATGGCGACTGGCACCACGGGAGTGCGAACCGTAGATGTGGTTACACCGGCGGCGGGGGAGTCGGTGACCGAGGGGACGATCCTCGAATGGCACGTAAAGGTCGGAGACCCGATCAAGCTGGACGAGACGATCGTCGAGATCTCCACCGACAAGGTGGACGTCGAGCTTCCCTCGCCGGCGACGGGCACCGTCAGCGAGCTGCTGGTCGCGGAGGGCGACACGGTCACCGTCGGCCAGGTGATCGCCCGCATCTCCGTCGAGCCGGGCGCCGAGAACGGCGCCGGCGACTCAGCTTCCCCACGCTCCACCAACGGCGTGCACGCGGACGGCGGTACGGCAACGGCACCACCACCCGCGGCTGCCGCTGAGACTTCCCCCGGCGACGCCGCCACGGGCGAGCTCGTGGACGTCGTCACCCCCGCCGCCGGGGAGTCGGTCACCGAGGGCACGATCCTCGAATGGCGCGCGAAGGTGGGCGAGGCGATCAGGCGCGACGAGACGATCGTGGAGATCTCCACCGACAAGGTGGACGTCGAGCTTCCGGCCCCCGCTTCGGGCACGGTCGCGGAGATCCTCGTGGCTGAGGGTGAGACCGTGACCGTCGGCCAGGTGATCGCGAGGATCGCCACCGCCAAGGACGGTGCAGCCGCCGAGCGTCCCGCGGCGCCCACGCCGAGTGCGTCGGAGTCCGTGGGGCCGGCGGCTCAGGCGGCGCCCGCGAGCGGCCCCCCGGCGACGACCGCAGCCGCCGACGAAGGTCCTTCAAGCGTGAAGGTCTCCCCGGTGGCCGCCCGGGCCGCCGCCGCCAAGGGCGTGGACCTCGAGCAGCTCTCGGGCAGCGGGCCGGCGGGGCGGATCACCAAGTCGGACGTGCTCGCGGCAGCCGACGGCGGCGGTGCGGGCAACGGATCGGCGACGCTGCCCGCGCCGACGGCGACCGAGGAGCAGGGCGCCACGCAGCTGCGGGGAGGCGCCGCGGCGCTCGCCCGCTACATGACCCAGTCGCTGTCGATCCCGACGGCCACGAGCTTCCGCACGCTCCCCGTGACCGTGCTCGACGCCCGCCGCCGGGAACTGAAGGCGGCCGGCCTGCGGGTGTCGTTCACCCACCTGATCGCCTACGCCATCGCAAAGGCCGCCGAACAGATGCCGGTGATGCGCGACCACTTCCTCGAGATCGACGGCAAGCCCAACCGCGTCCACGACGAGCACGTGAACCTGGGGATCGCGGTGGACGTCGAGAAGACCGACGGGACGCGGACCCTGATGGTGCCGGTGATCGTCGACGCCGGCCGGCTCCCCTTCGACCGCTTCGTCGAGGCATACGACGCGCTGATCGAGAAAGCGCGCACCAATCGGCTCGCTCCGGACGACCTCGTGGGGGCGAACATCACGCTCACCAACCCCGGCGGGCTCGGCACCGTCGCCTCAGTCCCGAGACTCGTCAACGGTCAGGGCACGATCATCGCCAGCGGTTCGATCGGATACCCGGTGGGTCTGCAGCAGATCGGCGAGACGATCGGTGCGGAGAAGGTCGTGACGATGACCTCCACCTACGACCACCGCATCATCCAGGGAGCCGAGTCAGGACGCTTCCTGGGCCTGATCGAGGAGCACCTCAAGGGCGAGCACGGCTTCTACGAGCAGGTGTTCCCGCCGCTCGGCGTCGAGCTGGGCCCGCCCCCGCCCCCGCCGGTGCTGTCGCTGATCGCCCCCGCCGGGACTCCCGCCGCGGCCCCTCGCCAGGTCGAGGCCGCGCCCGACGAGGACCTGCTGGACGCGGTCCACGCCGCCACCATCTACGTCACCCGCGTGCGCTCCCACGGCCATCTCGCGGCCCACCTCGACCCACTCGGCAGCGAGCCCGAGGGTGACCCGGGGCTGGACCCCCAGGCGCTGGGACTCACCCCCGAGATCCAGGCGAAACTCCCCGCCAGCATCTTCCAGATGTACGTCCCCGGAGCGACCCTCGCGGACGCCCTCCCGCACCTCACCGAGACCTACTGCGGCACGATCGCCTATGAGGTCGAGCACATCGCGTCCCACCGTCAGCGGGTGTGGCTGCGCGAGCACATCGAGTCGGGAGCCTTCCGGCACGAGCTCACCACCAGCGAGCGCACCACGCTGCTCAAACGGCTCGTGGAGGTGGACGCGCTCGAGCGCTTCATGCACAAGGCCTACCTCGGCCAGCACCAGTTCTCGATCGAGGGACTGGACATGACCGTGCCGATGCTCGACGAGCTGATCCAGCTGTGCGCAGCGCACGGTGGCCAGGAGGTCGTGGTGGGGATGGCCCACCGTGGCCGGCTCAACGTGCTGGCCCACAACCTCGGGCGCGCCTACGACACGATCTTCGCCGAGTTCGAGGGCGCCTCCACGCTCGAGGCGGTCACCACGATCCCGCAGGGCGGGACCGGCGACGTCAAGTACCACCACGGCACCGAAGGCACCTACGAGCTCCCGGAGGGGGGCACGATCCGGGTGAACCTCGAGTCCAACCCCAGCCACCTCGAGTACGTCTCGCCGGTGGTCGAGGGCGCCACGCGCGCGGCCCAGACCTCGCGGCACGGGCCCCACGCCCACCAGGACACCAACGCCGCGATGCCGATCGTGATCCACGGCGACGCCTCGTTCCCCGCCCAGGGCGTCGTGTCCGAGACGCTCAACCTGCAGGCGCTCGACGGCTACAAGGTCGGCGGCACCGTCCACATCATCACCAACAACCAGATCGGCTTCACCACCGACCCCGACGACGCCCGCTCCACGCGCTGGGCGTCGGACCTCGCTAAGGGCTTCGACGTGCCGATCATCCACGTCAACGCCGACGACGTGCCCGCCTGCATCAGCGCCGTGCGCCTCGCCTACGCCTTCCGCCAGGAGTTCGGCCACGACGTGCTGATCGACCTCATCGGCTACCGCCGCTTCGGCCACAACGAGTCCGACGAGCCCGCCTACACGCAGCCAGAGATGTACGCGAAGATCAAGAACAAGAAACGCGTGGCGGAACTGTGGGCAGACCGGCTGGTTGCCGAAGGCGTGATCACCCGCGAGGAGGTCGACCGCCAGGCCCAGGAGGTGTGGGACAACCTCACCAACCTCCACCAGCACCTGAAGGAGAAGATCGCAGCCGTCGCCGAAGGCGAGCAGCACGTAACCGGCGAGTACCAGCTCGACCGTTCCCCCAGCCCCGAAGTCGAGACCTCCGTACCGGTCGACCGCCTGCGCCAGCTCGGGACCTCGCTGCTGCGCGTACCCGAGGGCTTCACCGTGCACCCCAAGCTCGTCAAACAGCTCGACCGTCGCCGCGAAGCACTGGCAGGTGACCCCCACGAGAAGAACATCGACTGGTCCCACGCCGAGGGGCTGGCCTTCGCCTCGCTGCTGACCGAGGGCACCCCCGTGCGGCTCACGGGGCAGGACACCGAGCGCGGCACCTTCAGCCAGCGGCACATGGTCCTGCACGACGCCAAGAACGGCCAGACCGTGTGTCCGATCCAGAACCTTCCCGACGCAGAGGCTCCACTCGAGCTCCACAACAGCCCCCTGTCGGAGCTCGCGTGCCTGGGCTTCGAGTACGGCTACAGCCAGGAGGCCCCGGAGACGCTCGTGCTGTGGGAGGCCCAGTTCGGCGACTTCGTCAACTCCGCCCAGGTGATCGTCGACCAGTTCATCACCTCCGGGCTGGCCAAGTGGGGACAGACGTCCCGCCTGACGCTGCTGCTGCCCCACGGCTACGAGGGGTCCGGCCCCGAGCACTCCTCGGCGCGCCTGGAGCGGTTCCTGCGGGCGGCCGCGGAGGGCAACATCCGGGTCGCCAGCCCCACCACGCCGGCCCAGTACTTCCACCTGCTGCGCCGTCAGGCACGCATCGCCAAGCAGCGCCCCCTCGCGGTGATGACGCCGAAGTCGCTGCTGCGCCTGCCCCAGGCCGCGAGCGCCATCGCCGACATGGCCGAGGGCACCCGCTTCCAGCCCGTGCTGGCCGAGCCGGGGGTGGAGGACGAGAAGGTCACGCGCCTGGTGCTGTGCACCGGCAAGATCTACTACGACCTCATCGGCCAGTCCGAACGGCCCTCGCACGTCGGCCTCGCGGTCGGGAGGGTCGAGCTGCTGTACCCGTTCCCCGAAGGTCAGATCCTCGAGCTGATCGGCAAATACCCCAAACTCAAGGAGATCCTCTGGGTGCAGGAGGAGCCTCGCAACATGGGTGCCCGCGCCCACATGTTCCCGCGGCTGATGCAGATCATGCCCGCCGAGATCCACTTCGGCTACGTCGGGCGCCCCGAGCGGGCGAGCCCGGGCGAGGGCTATCCCGCCGCCCACATGGCTGAACAGAACCGCATCCTCACCACGTCCATCGACCTGCGGGTGCCGATCTCCCAGTACCCGCGCAAGACCCCGGGCGAGCGCTGATGCGCGCCCTCTGGCGGCGCTTCCGGGCGATCATGGCCCAGCGCCGGCGCAAGCGCCGCGGGTACTGACGCCCGACCGCCGGCCGTCACGCCCGTCCGCGGCGATCCCCCGTCCGTGGGGTGTCCCACGATCGCGGCCTCGCGAGCGACCCCGGCCGGCTATCAGCGGCTAGCGCCCTTGCCACACGGGCTCGCGCTTCTCCTTGAAGGCGGCCGCCCCCTCTTTGGCGTCCTCGGAGGCGAACACGGGGCCCGAGATCGCGCCCTGGCGGTCCCACATCTCGGCGGTGCTCCAGTCGAACTGCTCCTGCAGGATCCGCTTGGTGGCGATCAACGCGAGCGGGCCGTTGCCGGCGATCCGCCCCGCCAGCTCGAGCGCGACGTCGAGCGCCGATCCGGGGTCGGCGAGGTGGTTGACGAGACCGAACTCCTCGAAGCGCTCGGCCGGCATGGGGTCGCCCGTGAGCGCCAGCTCCATCACCACGTGGTATGGCATCCGCTTGGGCATCCGCAGCAGCGCTCCCCCGGCGGCCACCAGCGAGCGCTTCGCCTCGGGGATCCCGAGCTTGGCCCCCCTGGCAGCCACGATCAGGTCGCAGGCCAATGCGATCTCCATCCCGCCCGCGAGCGCGAAGCCCTCGATCGCCGCGATCAGCGGCTTCTGCGCCGAGCGCTGGGCGATGCCGGCGAACCCGCGGTCGCCGAACCAGGGGGACTCGCCGCGCACGAACGCCCCGAGGTCCATGCCCGCGCTGAAGAAGCCCCCGGCACCGGTGAGCACCCCGACCGAAAGGCCCTCGTCGGCGTCGAGCTCGTCCAGCGCTCCGGCCACCGCCGCCGCGAGTGCGGCGTTGACGGAGTTGCGCACCTCGGGCCGGTTGAGCGTGATGAGCAGCACGTTGCCGCGCCGCTCGGTGAGGACCGGCTGTTCCTCGCCGGCGTTGTTGTCAGTCATCGGCTCGCTCCTTGGTCGGGGCCGCGAAGCCTATCCGTGCACGCGCCTCAGGCGGCGAACAGGCGCAGGTCGGGCTCGCGTTCGCCGCGGAGCACCTGCAGGTCCACCTCGACGCACTCGATTCCCCGCGCGCCCGCGAGGACCCGTGCCTGGGGCTTGATCCGCTCGGCTGCCAGCACCCCGCGACAGGAGCCGAGCGCGGGGTCGCGCCGGATCCGCTCGAGGTAGCGGGACAGCTGCTCGACGGCGTCGATCGTCGCCAGGCGCTTGATCTCGACCGCCACCCATTCGTCCCCCACGTCGCGGCACATCAGGTCGACGGGACCGATGTCGGTCGGCCACTCCCGCTTGACCAGCCGGAACCCCTCCCCGCAGTGCTCGGGGGCGTCGGCCAGCAGCTGCTGCAGCTCGCGCTCCACGCCCTCCTTCTCGAGCCCCGCCTGCGCGTCGAGCTCGTGCTCGACGTCGCTCAGCACCTCGGCGATCCTCAGCTCCAGGCACTCCTCGCCGCCGCGGGCCCTGACGGTCAGCCGCGCCAGCCCACCGTCCTCGTGAACCTCCTCGACGACCGTGGGAGGGGTCATCCAGTTGAGCGGCTTCACGGCCGAGCCACCCCCGTCGGACCACACCATGAAGGTGCCGTCGGGCTTGAGCATCAGCAGCCGCACCGCCTCCGGCAGCACGGTGGTGAGCCTCCCGGCGTAGGCGACCTCACAGCGCGCGACGATCAGGCGCATCGCGCGACGGTAGCGTGCCCGCCGGTCAGGCGTGCGCGTGCCCGGTCAGGCGTGCGGCGGGGTGCCCTCGACGTCGGGCGGCTGCGGCGGCGGGGCGGCCACCGGGTCGGCGGGCGGCGCGGGCGGGGGCTCGTGCTGCACAGGCGGGTTCTCGTGCTGCCGTGTGCCGGCGTCGATCGCCTGGCGGAACTCGCGCACGCCGTCACCCAGCCGTTTCGCCATTTCGGGCAGCCGTTTCGGGCCGAGCACGAGCAGCGCGACGATGCCGATGAACAGCAGGTGGATGGGGCTCTCGATGCCCATCTCCCATGCAGGCTAGCGCCGGTCGGGGTTGCGGCGGGCGATCCTGCGGTCCCGTGCGCGCCGCCGCCCGGCACGCACAGAGATGGCCGGGACGGTCCTTACGCTCTGGCCGAGGTGGCCTCTGAATCGCCAGCGTCCTCCCGCCGGCCCTATCCGCCGCCGGGTGTCCCGGAGTCCTCGTGGCCGGCCCGCCTGACGGTGATCGCTGCGATCGCCCTGCAGCTGAGCCTCCCCGACCGGCTGGCGGTCGGCACGCGATTCGTGCTCCCGTCGCTGGAGGCCGTGCTGGTGATCGGGCTGGTCGTGGCGACGCCCCGGCGCCTGGAAGGCCACCACGCCGTCCGCCGCCGCGTCACGGTTGGCCTGATCGCGATCGTGAGCGCCGCGAACGCCGCCTCGCTGTATCTGCTCGCTCACAACCTCCTGCACAGGAAGATCCCCGAGAACGGCCACGAACTGATCATCGCGGGCATGCTGATCTGGCTCACGAACTTCATGATCTTCGGCCTGTGGTACTGGGAGATCGACCGCGGCGGTCCCGGCCGGCGCGCCGGCGGCGAAGACGGCGATCCCGACTTCCTGTTCCCGCAGATGAGCGACGACTCGATCCAGCCCGCGGGCTGGCGGCCGCAGTTCCTCGACTACCTGTACGTGTCGCTGACCAACGCCGCCGCCTTCTCCCCCACCGACACGATGCCCCTCAGCCACACCGCCAAGTCCGTGATGGGGATCCAGTCGATCATCTCCATCGTGACGATCGGGCTGATCATCTCGCGCGCGGTCAACATCCTGTAGGTCCGCCGCCTGGAGGCCCGGCCCCTGCGACAGAGCCCCGGGCCTCCGTGGGGTCCACCACCCCTCCAGCGGGCGCCCGGGCCCCCCGAATCCCCGACCCCGTCTCCCCATCGAGCGGACTTCGAGTTCCGTTCCGGAAGGGCGGACGACCAATTCCGCCTCGGCGTGGGATACTGTGTGAAAGTCAAGGTTTGGCGGGGAGCTTCCCATCTGCCTAGGCGGCAGCGGGCTCCTTCGTCATCGACAAGTAGATCCCATCCCTCCCTCCGCCACGGGCCCGGGCAACACCGGGCCCGTGGTCAATCAGCGGACGCCCCTCGTTGCCCTTCGGCGACCGCCGTGTCGCCGTCGCCACCCGCACGCGTGTCGGTCGGGTCGAGACACACGCCGGCGGTCCGCTCGACCGGCTCGAACCCGAGCGATTCGTACAGCCCGAGGGCGTGGTAGCCGGCGTCGGCGGCGATCACGAAGCGTTCGACGCCGTGCTCGCGCTCGCTGTGCCGGCAGGCCTCGACGACCAACCTCGAGCAGACCCCGCGGCGGCGCCAGTCCGCCCGCGTGTCGACGGACTGAAACCGCCCCCGCGACCCGTCGGCGACGATCCCGCAGCATCCGACCACCTCCTTGCGGGACGCGTCCAGGGCGACATACCACGACCCCATCCCTGCCGTGAACAGTGCCCGCAGCTCGCCGAGACGCGCCCGCACGAAGGCGCGGCGCGTGGCCTCCCGAGCGGCCTCCACTTCCGAGGAGGACACCCAGATCTCCACGACCTGCTCCCACAGCTGCGGGTCGCCTCCCGGGCCGGGATCGAGCTCCGCGATCGTGACCTCGCGGTTCTCCCGTGGGTGTGAGCGCGCGCCGCCCGCCAGCACGCACAGGCCCACGATCTGCTCCAACTCGTAGGCGCGGGAGGCAAACTCCACGGGCGCCTCGCCGAGCGCGCCGTCGGCGCGGTCCCACCCGAATGCCCGGTGGGCGACGCCCGACGGGCGTGGGAACTCGGCCTCGAACAGCTGCTCCCAGCGGGTGCCGTCCCCGGCCGCGGGGGGCGCGTCGAACAGCAGGAAGTTCCCCCAGTGGTGGGAGGGGTTCTCGGGCGAGCGCACCACCAGGTATCCGTCGCGGCGTTCCAGCACCCGGCTGCGCGGCAGCACCTGGATGTCGGTGGCCCACACCAGCGAGCGTGGCAGCGGCTCCTCGGTGGGCATGGCCGCGGACGAGCGCTAGACGGCGGGCGAGGGGTCGAGCGCCAGCGCCTCGTCGATCAGCTCCCTGACCTCCTCACCGGCGCCCTCCTGGAGCGCCCGCTCGAGCGCCCGAAGGGCGCCCTCACGGTCGGCCAGGCGCAGGCGCAGGCGTCCGAGACGCTCCCACGCCCCGGCATCGCCGGGACCGCGGTCGGCCGCGCGCTCCGCCGCCTCGGCGGCCAGGTCGATCGCTCCCATGTCTTCGTAGATCCTGGCGGCGAAGCGGTGGGGAGCGGGGCGCTTGGAGTCGACCCGGGCCCAGTCGCGGACCGCGCGGGCGGCGGCCTCGAGCTTGCCGGCCTGCCAGAAGGCCAGCGTCATCAGACGCAGCACGGCGACATTCCGGGGCTCGGCGTCACGCGCGTAGATCAGCCGCTGGGCGGCGAGCTCGTATTCCTCTTCGGCCATCGCCCGCTGGGCCGCGATCAGGAAGCGTTCGACACGCTCCTCGGCCGGATCGGGCTTGGAGAAGTCCACGAACTTCATGCTGCCGGCGGGCACGGTGCGCACGCCGTGGCTGAATTTGACCCGCGCCCACTGCTGCACGTCGTCGTCGGCCGAGCCGTTGGCGCCGGCCGAGCCGTTGGCGCCGTTGGACTCGTGGGTCGGGTGCGAGGAGAAGTAGATGCCGGTGACGGTGCCCACGCCCCACTCGGGATAGGTGGTGCAGCGGGCGTAGCGGTGCACAACCGAGTGGTCGGGAACGCGGCTTCCGAAGGGGTCGTTCTTGGCCCGGTCTTTGGCCTCGGCACGGGCGCGCTGCTCGGCTTCGTAGGCGCGCCTGCCGGCCTCCTCGCGCTCGCGACGGGCGGCGGCGGCGCTCGCCTTCACGGCGTTCTCGGACACACGACCGCCGCGGGAGCCCTCCGCCAGCCGCTCGAGCTGGTCGGCCGCCTCGTTGATCGCCTTCAGGTGCCGCTCGTGCTCGAACTGGCGCCCCGCGGGGGCCACGTCGGGGTGCCAGCGCTTGGCCATCTTGCGCCGGGCGAGCTGGACGTCGCGCTTGTCGAAGGGCGCGTCGAGCTCCAGCAGCAGGAGGTGCTGCTCGATATCGAGGATCGCCCCGGGCATGACCCATCAACGTTAGCGACCACCGCCAGCGCATATCCTGGGTGCGAGTGTCCGCCCAATACGTCTTCACGATGCACCGACTCTCGAAGGTCCATCAGCCGGACAAGACGGTGCTCGAGAACATCACGCTGGCCTTCCTGCCCGGGGCCAAGATCGGGGTCCTCGGCTACAACGGCGCAGGCAAGTCCTCGCTGCTGCGGATCATGGCCGGCACCGATCAGGAGTACCGCGGCGAGGCTGCCCTGGCGCCGGGAGCCAGCGTGGGCATGCTCGAGCAGGAGCCTCAACTGGACGACAGCAAGGACGTCAGGGGCAACGTCGAGGACGGCGTCGCCCAGACGAAGGCGCTGCTGGACCGCTTCAACGAGCTGGCCGCCGACTACTCGGAGGACACGGCCGAGGAGTTCGCCGAGATCCAGGCCAAGATCGACGCCGCCGACGCGTGGAACCTCGACACCCAGCTCGACTACGCGATGGACGCCCTGCGCCTGCCGCCGCCCGATGCCGACGTGTCGGTGCTGTCGGGCGGCGAGCGCCGGCGGGTGGCCCTCTGCCGGCTGCTGCTGAGCGCCCCCGACCTGCTGCTGCTCGACGAGCCCACCAACCACCTCGACGCCGAGTCGGTGGCGTGGCTCGAGCGCCACCTGGCGGAGTACAAGGGGACCGTCGTGGCCGTCACCCACGACCGCTACTTCCTCGACAACGTCGCCGGCTGGATCCTCGAGCTCGACCGCGGCCGGGGCATCCCCTACGAAGGCAACTACTCGAGCTGGCTCGAGCAGAAGCAGGCTCGGCTGGAGCAGGAGGAACGCACCGAGAAGGCCCGTCAGCGCACGATCGCCGCCGAGCTGGAGTGGGTGCGCACAAACCCCAAGGGGCGGCGCACGAAATCGAAGGCCCGCCTGGCTCGCTACGAGGAGCTGGTCGCCGAGGAGCGCAACGTCAAGCTCGAGGACGTCCAGATCTACATCCCGCCGGGACCCCGGCTCGGCGAGCGGGTGCTGAGCGCCACCGGCCTCACCAAGGGCTACGGCGACAGGTTGCTGATCGAGTCGCTGTCGTTCGACCTGCCGCGCGCCGGGATCGTCGGCGTGATCGGTGCCAACGGCGCCGGCAAGACCACGCTGTTCCGCATGATCACCGGCCAGGAGGAGCCCGACTCCGGGACGCTCGAGCTGGGCGACACGGTGAAGCTGGCGTACGTGGACCAGTCCCGTGACAGCCTCGACCCGGACAAGACCGTGTGGGAGGAGATCTCCGGCGGCGAGGACCAGCTCGCGCTGGGCGAACGGAAGGTCAACTCCCGCCAGTACACCGCCGGCTTCAACTTCAGGGGCTCCGACCAGCAGAAACGCGTCGGGGTGCTGTCGGGGGGCGAGCGCAACCGCGTGCACCTGGCGAAGGTGCTGAGCGCGGGCGGCAACCTGCTGCTGCTCGACGAGCCCACCAACGATCTCGACGTCGACACGCTCAGGGCGCTCGAGCAGGCGCTGCTGTCGTTCCCGGGGTGCGCGATGGTGATCTCGCACGACCGCTGGTTCCTGGACCGCGTGGCCACCCACGTGCTGGCCTTCGAGGGGGACTCCCAGGTCACGTGGTTCGAGGGCAACTTCGATGCCTACGAGGAGCACCGCCGCTCGCTGCTCGGCGCCTCGGCCGACCGCCCACACCGCATCACCTACAAGCGGCTGGTGCGTGGCTGAGCCCGTGCGGGACGGGGGGCCCGGGCCCTTCGACCGCGACACCGCCGTGGAGACCCTCTCGCTCGAGGGCGACCACGGCTCCTTCGCGGCCGAGGTGGCGCACGGGTGGCGCGCCGGACGTGGTCCCCACGGGGGCTACCTGTCGGCGATCATCCTGCGCGCGCTCACGGAGGCGCTCCGGGACCCGGGGCGCTCGCCCCGCTCGCTGACGATCCACTTCCTGAGGGCGCCGGAGGAGGGGCCGATCGTGATCGACACGACGATCGAGCGCAACGGGCGCTCGCTCAGCTCGCTGTCGGCCCGCATGAGCCAGGGCGGGGTCACGATGGCGTTGGCGCTGGCGGCCTTCTCGGTGCCGTGGCAGGGGCCGGAGCTGAGCGAGGTGGCGATGCCGCACGTCTCGCCCCCGACCCCCGACCGGGAGCCGGGCACGCTGATCCCGCTCGAGCACGGGCCGGCGTTCGCGCGCTACATCACGCTGCAGCCGCGCTTCGGGGGCATGCCCTTCAGCGACCCCGACCAGCCGATGGACACCGGCGGGTGGCTCGGCCTGGTGGAGCCGCGCCCGCTCGACGCGCTGGCGCTGGCGTTCTTCACCGACGCCCTGATCCCGACGCCGTTCCTGCGCCTGGCGGGACCGGCGCCGGCGCCCACGATCGACCTCACGATCCACTTCCGCACCGCCCTGCCCCGGCCCGGCCGCAACGGGGCCTCGCCGGACCCCCACGAGCTGGTGCTCGCACGCACGACCTCGCAGCTGATCCACGAAGGCTTCTTCGAGGAGGACGCCTCCATCTGGTCCCACGACGGGGTCCTGCTCGTCCAGTCACGGCAGCTGGCGCTCGCGATCGGATAGGTTGCGCCCATGGCCGACTACACAGCGAAGAAGATCAGCGACATGCAGGCGGGTTTCGGGGGCGGGTTCATCAAGGCCCGGGCAGAGCTCGGCGTGAGCTCGTTCGGGATGCAGGTGATCGCGATGCCGCCGGACTACAGCGACTACCCCGAACACGACCACGCGGGTGACAACCAGGAGGAGGTCTACGTCGTGCTCGACGGCTCGGGCACGATGGACGTCGAAGGCGAGAGCGTGGCGATGGACCGGGAAACGATGGTGTGTGTTCCCGGCGCCACCAAACGCAAGGTGCTCGCCGGCCCCCAGGGCCTGCGGATGCTCGTCATCGGCGGCTCCCCCGGGAAGCCCTACGAGGCCTCCGAGATGACCGAACTGGAGCCCGCCGCCTAACCGAGCGCGGCCCGACCGGGCCTATCGAACGAAGGCCTGGTCGGGCGTCAGCGCCAGCCCCGCGGCCGCCAGCAGGCTGGCGGTGGCCTCCACGTCCTGCAGGTCGACGGTCTCCACGGGCGAATGCATGTAGCGCACGGGGATCATCACCAGGCCCGTGGGCACGCCCGCACGGCTGGCGTGGACCGCGTCGGCGTCGGTGCCCGTGGCGCGGCCCGAGGCTTCGATCGTGAACGGGATCCCCTCCGAGCGGGCGGTCTCGTAGAGCAGCTCGAACACGCCCTCGTGGAGGGTCGAGCCGCGGCCGATCACCGGGCCCGAGCCGAGCGGGTGCTTTCCCGACGGCTTGACCTCGATGCCGGGGGCGTCGGTGGCGTGGGTCACGTCGATCACGATCGCGGCGTCGGGGGCGAGCGCGAAGGCGCTCGTGCGTGACCCGCCGAAGGTCGTCTCCTCCTGCACGACCGCGACCGCCCCCATCTCCCACGTCGAGCCCCCCGCCTCGGCGACCTGCCGTAGCGCCTCGAGCGCTACATACGAGCCGAGACGGTTGTCGAGCGCCCTCGAGGCAAGGCGCCCGTCCTGGAGCCGCAGCGGGCCGGCGTCGATCACGGCCACGTCGCCGACCCTCACGAGCTCCGACGCGTGCTTGCCGTCGCGGGCGCCGATGTCGATGTGCAGGTCGGACAGCTCGGGCACCTTCTTGCGCTCCTCGTCGCGCAGCAGGTGGATGGGCTTGCGGCCCACCACCCCGGGCAGGGGACCGGCGGCGGTGTCGACGACGACCCGCTGGCCGATCAGGATCTGGGGGTCCCAGCCCCCCACTTCGCGCACCCACAGGTAGCCGTCGTCGTCGATGTGGGTGACGATCAGGCCGATCTCGTCGATGTGGCCGATCAGCAGCATCCGCTTGGCGGCCTGCTCCCGCGAGCCGCCGGAGCGCGAGCGTCCGCGCGCCCGGGGCGCCAGCAGGGCGGCGGGCGTGCCGATCGCGTCGGTCTCCACGCGCGCGAAGCCCTCGGCCGCCCTGCTCCAGATCGCCACCGGCGCCGCCTCGTGACCGGAGGCCCCACGGGCGCTCAGCAGCTCGGCCAGCAGCTCGGGGGTCTCGCCCTTGGCACGTCCCGTGCCCTTTGCGGACCGGCGGGCGGCGGGGGTACGTTTGCGCGCGGGCGTGCGCCGTGCCTGCGGGCTCATCCCGCGAGCAGGCTCCTGAGCACGTACTGGAGGATCCCGCCGTGGCGGAAGTATTCGGCCTCCCGCGGGGTGTCGATGCGCACGCGGGCGTCGAAGGCGACCTCGCGGCCGTCCGGGGCAACCGCGCGAACGGGCAGCTCGGTCGGCATCGGCTCCCCGGGTGGGGTGGCCGCGGCCAGCCCCTCGATCCAGAAGCGCTCCTCGCCGGTCAGCCCCAGCGAGCGCGGGCCGTCCGCGCGGGGGAACTGCAGCGGCAGCACCCCCATGCCGATCAGGTTGGAGCGGTGGATGCGCTCGAAGCTGTCCGCGATCACCGCCCGCACGCCCAGCAGCTTGGTCCCCTTGGCGGCCCAGTCGCGGGACGAGCCGGTCCCGTACTCGCGTCCTGCGAGCACCACCAGCTGGACTCCTTCGCGCGCGTAGCGCATGGCCGCCTCGTAGATCGTCGTCTGCTCGGCTCCCTGGGCGGAGAGGTGGTAGGTGTAGCCGCCTTCGGGGAGCTCCCCGCGATCGCCGGCGAGCAGATTTCGCAGGCGGATGTTGGCGAACGTCCCGCGGACCATCACCTCGTGGTTGCCCCGCCGGGCGCCGTAGGAGTTGAAGTCGCGAGGGCTCACGCCCTGCTCCTGGAGATACAGGCCCGCCGGGCTGTCACGCTTGATCGAGCCGGCGGGAGAGATGTGGTCGGTGGTGACGCTGTCACCGAGCAGCGCGAGCACGCGGGCGCCCTCGACGTCGCGCAGCGGGGCAGGCTGCGGGGGCATGTCCTCGAAGTAGGGGGGCAGGCGCACGTACGTCGACTCGGGCTCCCAGGCGAAGCGCTCGCCGCCGGGTACGGGCAGGCCGCGCCAACGCTCGTCGCCCTCGAACACCTCGCTGTAGCTGCGGCGGAACATGTCGGCCTGGACGCTGCTGGCGATCGTTTCGGCGACCTCCTGCTCGGAGGGCCAGATGTCGCGCAGGTACACCGCGCGGCCGTCCCGGTCGCGGCCGATCGGGTCCTCGACGATGTCGATGTCCATCGTCCCGGCGATCGCGTAGGCCACGCACAGCGGCGGGGAGGCGAGGTAGTTCATCTTCACGTCGGGGTTGATGCGTCCCTCGAAGTTGCGGTTGCCCGACAGCACGGAGACCACCGCCAGCTCCCCCTCACCCACCGCCTCGGAGATGGGCTCGGGCAGCGGCCCCGAGTTGCCGATGCAGGTGGTGCAGCCGTAGCCGACGAGGTTGAAGCCGAGCTCTTCCAGGGGCTCGGTGAGACCCGCGCGGTCGAGGTACTCGGTCACGACTTTGGACCCGGGGGCGAGCGAGGTCTTCACCCACGGCTTGGACTTCAGCCCGCGCGCGACGGCGTTGCGCGCAAGCACCCCGGCCCCCACCATCACGGACGGGTTCGACGTGTTCGTGCAGCTCGTGATGGCAGCGATCACCACGTCCCCGTGGTCGAGCTCGAAGCTCTCGCCGTCCAGCGTCACCGGCTGGGCGCTGTGGCTGCGCTCGAGCGTGGCCGCGGCGGCGTGGGCGCCGGCGGCCGCGCCTGCAGGATGGAGCGTCTCCACGGGCTCCTCCGGGCGGTACCCGGGGACGCCGTTGGCGGGCGGGTCGGAGGCGGGGTAGCTCTCTTCGACGGCCTCGTCGTGGGCGTCACCGACGGGCTCCTCCTCGCCGTCGCGGCCGGTGATCTCGGCGAGCGCCTCGCGGAACGATGAGCTCGCGCTGCGCAGAGGGATGCGGTCCTGGGGACGGCGGGGGCCTGCGAGCGACGGTTCCACCTCGGCGAGGTCGAGCTCGATGTGGTCGGAGAAGGTGGGCTCGTCGGAGTGCTCGTCGTGCCACAGGCCCTGCTCACGGGCGTAGGCCTCGACGAGTGCGATCCGCTCCTGCGGGCGTCCGGTCAGGCGCAGGTAGTCGAGCGTCTCCGCGTCGATCGGGAAGATCGCGCAGGTGGACCCGAACTCCGGCGACATGTTGCCGATCGTGGCGCGGTCGGCGATCGGCAGCGACGCGAGCCCCGCGCCGTAGAACTCGACGAACATCCCGACCACGCCGCGCTGGCGCAGCTTCTCGGTGACGGTGAGAACGAGGTCGGTCGCGGTGGTTCCCGCCGGCAGCTCACCGTGCAGGCGGAAGCCGAGCACCTGGGGGATCAGCATCGAGACCGCCTGGCCGAGCATCGCGGCCTCGGCCTCGATGCCGCCGACGCCCCATCCGAGCACCCCCAGCCCGTTGACCATCGTCGTGTGCGAGTCCGTTCCCAGGAGCGTGTCCGGGTAGGCCTGCCCGCGGGCGGCGTCGTCGAACACGACCCGGGCGAGGTACTCGAGGTTGACCTGGTGGACGATCCCCGTATCGGGCGGCACGACGGCGAAGTGCTCGAACGCCCCCTGGCCCCAGCGCAGGAAGTTGTAACGCTCCTGGTTTCGCTCGAACTCTCGCTCGGCGTTCAGGCGAAAGGCGTCACGGGTGCCGAACGCGTCGACCTGGACCGAGTGGTCGATCACGAGCTCGGCGGGGGCGAGCGGGTTGATCCGGGCGGGGTCGCCCCCCATCTCCGCCATCGCGTCGCGCATCGCGGCCAGGTCCACGACGGCGGGTACGCCCGTGAGGTCCTGCAGCAGCACGCGCGCCGGGGTGAAGGAGATCTCCTTGCTGGGCTCGGCCTTCGCGTCCCAGCGGGCAAGCGCCTCGATGTCCGTGGAGGTGACCGAGCCGTTGCCCTCGGTGCGCAGCAGATTCTCGAGCAGCACCTTCAGCGAGAACGGGAGGCGGGCGACGTCGTACTCGCGTTGCAGCACCTCCAGCCGGAAGATCTCGTACTCGCGCTCGCCGACGACGAGCTTGTCCCTGGCACCAAAGCTGTTCTGCGACATCGTCCTCCTGCTGTCCGTCGCCCGGCAGGGCCCGTTCTGCGAGGAGGAGTCTCGCAGAGTGGGACCGGAAGACCGGACCGGGCCTCAGACGATCGGGTCGGGCGCGTGGGTCACGCGGCCCTTTCCCTGGCGCTTGGAGCGCAGCAGGGCGGCGTCGGCCGCGGCGAGCAGCTCGTCGATGTCCATCGGCGCCCGCCAGGCGGCGACGCCGATCGATGCGGAGACCCCGTGGGCCATGCCGTCCTCGCCGCGGATCGCGAGCATGCGCGACAGCGCACGCGTACCCGCCGCGGTGGCCGCCTGCACCCCGGCGTTGGGGAGGATCACCACGAACTCGTCGCCCCCGTAGCGGGCCACCCGGTCGAAGGCACGGAACTCGCCCACCAGCGCCCTCACCACGCTACGCAGCAGCGCATCGCCGGCGGCGTGACCGTAGTGGTCGTTGACCGCCTTGAAGTCGTCGAGGTCGATCAGCAGGCACGACAGCAGGCCGGCACCGCGCGAGGCGCGGTCGATCTCCTCCCCCAGGCGCCGGCGCATGGCGCGGTGGTTCAACGAGCCCGTGACCGCGTCGGTACCCGCCTCGGCGCGGGCCCGCACGAGGGCCATCGCGGTCGCTGCCTGCTCCACGAGGGCGCTGGCGTGCTCGACGTCCCCCGCACCCAGAGCGCCGGCGGAGCGTCGCACGAGCGTCACCACCGCCTGCACCTCCCCGCGGTCGGCGAGCGCCAGCAGCAGGGCGCAACGGACCGGCCCCGTCTGCGCCAGGCGGGGCACGCTGGCCGAGAGCTCCTCGCTGTGAGCCGCCAGGAAGCTGCTCCCGGTCGATGCAACCCAGCTCACCCCCGGGGGACGCTCGGCGCGCGGAACCCGGTAGCTGAGGCGCCCGTCCCCGTCGAACAGGTACACGACGACCAGCTCGTCGCGGTCACGGCCGGGGTGCTCGAGGTAGTGGACGTGGACCTCGTCGCCTCCGGGAGAGCGCAGCAGCTCGGAGGCGAGCGCCCGGACGATCTCCTCCGGCTCGGCGGCGCTGTCCGCGATCGCGCTCAGCCGGCGGATACCGGCGAACAGCGCGGCGGCCTGCTCGCCGTCCTCGTCTCCCATCGTCCTCCACGCATCCGTGCCCGACCCCACATCCATGTCCGTGAAATGTAAGCCACCAGCGGACGTTTGGCCAGCGGCGAACCGGGACGCCCGCCGCGCCTGCCGCCGCCGCGCGCGACCGCCCCACGAGCCGTCGGCCGCCCCACGTAGCGCGCGACCGCCCTCACCCCGGTGGGGGGACCGGGGCGAGGGTCGATCGCAGGCGCGCGGAGGAGCTGCTAGTGGAAGGTGACCGTCTTGTAGGTCTTGGAGGTGCTTTCGCCCTTCTTGCTCGGGACGAAGCCGACCCGCACGCGCACTTTCAGCGGGCGGCCGTGGTTTTCACCCGAGCTCGACAGCGGCACCTTCAGCGACACGGATTTCGAGGCCTTCTTGAGTTTCTTGTAGACGGTCTTGAGGTTGTTGCCGCTGCCGCTGATGCGGCCACCGGCGAACGTCTGGACCGTCATGTACGCGGTGTTGCCGACGGTCTTCTGACCGACGATGCGCACGCCACAGCCTTTGACCTTGATGGTCGTGTTCTGTTTGAACGAGGCACCGTTCCAGCCGGTGATGGTGGTGGGCATCACGAGCGGCTGCTTGCACAGGTCTCCGTTGTTCGTCACCGCCGAGTGCGATCCGGTCGGCAGGTTCACCGTGACCGAGTCCACCGGCAGGTCGGGAGTTTCGAAGAAGTTGGTGGTCGTGATGCCTTTCGTGATTTTGGTGTGGCCGAAGGCGATGACCCGCACGCCCGAGCCGTTCATGACCAGGTCGAGATCCGGGAACGCTTCGCCGCCGTGCGACACGAGTATCGCCGGGCCCGTGAGGGTGCCGGGGAGCAGGGGCGATTTTGCCGTCACCCCGCCCACGAACGAGCCGGGCGGGCACGAGTACGGGTTGTTTTCGAAGTTGGCCGCCAGGCACGCTTTCTGCAGCGTCGTCAGCCGCGAAACGAGCTGCTTGGGCAGCTGCACGAGCACCGACTTGATGTTCGAGTCGCCCGAGGGCATCTTGATCGTCGTTTCGAGGCTCGCGCCGTTGGCTTTCGAGACCTTCGCCGAGGTCGTCGCCGTGAAGCCCGGCTTGAATGCCAGTTTGGCGCAGTTGCCGACCTGGAACGGCGACTTGGCCGTGGCCGTGGCGCTTTCGCTGCTGCCGGGCACGTACCCGGTGACCGAGCTTTCGGTGGTCAGCGGGGCGCAGTTGGTCGGGTTCCTCATGAAGCCCTGCTTGTTGACGGTCACGATGATCTTGCGGATCCGGATCGGGACGCCCTTGACGATCCGTGGGAGCGCGGTCGAGACGATCACCTGTCCGGTGTACTTCTGGACGTTGATCGACGCACGCGTGACCACGGTCCCGAGGTTGAACGGGCCGGCGACCGACGGTACGGCGATCGAGAGCCCGAACGGTGCGTTGTTGTACGGACCCGTGAAGTACACCGGGCCGGTGAACGTGTACGGCGTGGGACCGGACCCCGCGAGCACGACCGCGGTTCCGATCTGGCTGCCGCTGCCACAGGTCCCCTGGGAGGCCTGCGGTTCGCCGCACTGTTCGACCGCCGGGACGGCACCAGCGAGGCCCTTGGGCAGCGTGGTGGTCACCTGCGAGAGGTACTGGTTGCCTTCGGGCCGTTCGAGGTTGAAGGTGAAGGACGTGTTGTCACCGGCGTTGCCGTCCGAGACGGACGTGCTCTGGGTCGGGGACAGGCCAAGCGGGTTGCTGCAGCCCGAGAACGACAGGTTGCTGGCGACGGACTTGATCCCGTTCCCGGAGTAGGGGTCCAGTTCCGCAATCGCCGCGACGTTCGCGCACGCAAGCGGGTTGGCCACCGGTGCCAGCGCGCCTTCCTTGAAGTGCAGGATCGCGTTGCTGAACGGCTGTTCGGGGAGTTCGTTGAAGACCGTGGTGAGCTGCCCCGTTTCTTCGTTCGGGAACACTTCACCCTTCAGGCGGACCGACACGCCGTAGCGGGCGGACTCCGCGTCCAGGTACATGGTGTAGGGCGGCCCGGTGATCGGTCCCGATTCGGGCCCGCCGAGATACAGGCTGCCTTTGAGGGAGCCGGCGGGGAGCGTCGGAACTTCGATGCTGACGGTCCCGACTTCCGACGTCGACGGGCATGCCACACCCGGTTCGGAGCTCGTGATGCGCGCCTGTGCCGGCGTGCACGCGGTCAGGCCGGCGGCGGCCGACGGGTTGAGCGTCATGCCTTCGGGCAGCTTGACGGTCACGCTTTTGACCTCGGAGTTGTCGATCGGAGCCGCGGTTTCGTGGTGGACCGTGGTTTCGTTCGTGAAGCCGTCGGGCTGGTCCTGCACCAGCGTGGCCGGCGTCAGCGCGAAGCCGGGTTCGAAGGGCACCGCTCCGCAGTTGTTGAGGCTGACGGGCGGCGTGTACGGTTTGGCTTCGGCCCCTGCCGTTTCGCTTTCGAGCCGCAGCGTGGTGGTGGAGGAGCCGGGACAGCGCGTCGCGTTGGTGATGAAGTCGTCAGCTTTTTCCGTTTCCTGGTTTTCGTTGCCGATGAACACCAGGCGCGAGGCGACCAGCGGGAGCGCTGAGGACACTTCGATTTCGAAGTAGTCGTGGTAGTCGCCCGCGTTGGTCCCCGTTCCGATGTATTTGGGCAGCAGGGCCGAGCCCTTCCCCCATTCGACGTTTCCTTTGATGAGGGTGTGCGCGAACACGCCCGGTTTGCCCAGGAGTTCGAGGCTGAGGGCGACGCCGAATTCCGAGGCATGACCTTCGACCGGCGTGAGGTTGTACACCGTGCCTTCGAGAGGCACGTCTTTTTTGATCGCTTCCACATAGACCGTGACTTTGTTGCTCCCGATTTCGGTGGCGGGGGAGCAGGTCGGCGCGGCGAACGCACCACTGCCTTTGAAGCCCAGTTCTTCTGTCCCGAATTCTTCCTGGGAGCACTCGGGCACCGCCTGGGGGTTGGTCGCGAGCCCCGGTGCGACATCGGTGCGGATGTGCGTGACGGGTCCGCCGGCCGGTATCTGTTCGCCGGGCGGGCCGGGGACTTCGCCTTTCGGGCCTTCGGTCTTGACCTTGAAGTGGGTGATGCCGAACGGGACCCGCCCGCCGGCCTGCGTGAACGCTTCTTCGTTTTCTTCGACTTCTTCGAGCGTTTCTTCCACAGGTTCGGAGAAGGGACCGACTTTTTCTTCGGCGCAGGTCGCCGTCGTGCAGTTGACGGCGACGAACTTTTCGATGCCGAAGGAAGCGGCGTTCGCCGCGGAGGCCGAGAGCGCCAGGGCGCCCATGACGGCACCGGCAAACAGCAGAATCCTCAACTTGACCCTCATGACGACCTCCCGGTAGCTGCGTTCACGTCTTTACCTACCCATATGGACGCCCCCGTAGGCGGGAAGTTGCGCCCTTTAATGGATCGTTATTGCACGCGGCCGGCGCTTCTCCTTCCGGAGTCGCCTGCCGGGGCCAAGGGGGTCGGCCTATGTACGACAGAACCGCCGCGGGAACGGCATGTTGCGGTCAGCCGGCGATCGCCGCGGCGTCGCCGCTGCAGTCGTACAGGCCGCCGGCGACGGTCGCGCCGGTGCCCAGGGACCGAGCGGCCGTCGATCCGGTGCCCGTCGAGCCCGCGGCCGTCGAGCTCGCGCCCGTCGAGGCGCCGGTTGAGCTCGAGCCGGATAGTTCGACTCGGCTACACGCTTTTGCCACCACCGCCATCACCTTCTTGGCGCCCACCCTGGTTTGACCGAAGGGCCGTCCCGTCGAGCCGCCGCCCGGCAGCCGCGAGGAAGAGGAACCGCCGAACAGTTGGCTGCCTCCTCCGAACGCTCCAAGGCCCTGGGATGCGCCGGAGCCGACGCCCGACCCGGTGGCCCCGGCTTCTTCGTCGAGCACCCAGCGGATCTTGCCGCTGCGCACCTCCTCGGCGAGCCACGAGCGACTGACCTCCGACTCGCGGCCGGAGAAGCCGCCGATGCCGGCCACGTTCGCGTCGCGGGCGATGATCGACTCGGCAGCTCCCGACTGGCTGGAGACCGCCAGCGTGCCGCCCCCGTGCGCGTCGACGTAGGAAATCGCGGCCTCGAGCGATCCCGAGTTGCCGCCGAACGGGCTACCGCCGCCGCCGCCACCGCCGCCGCCGCCGCCGAAGGGTGCGCCACCGCCAACGCCCGCGCGGCCGCCGAAGCCCGCCCCCGGAGGAGGACCGCCGATGCCGGGGCCGGCGACGTGAGGAGCGCCGGGGCCGGAGGGGCCGCCGGCTTCGCCGAAGCCGCGTGCGAAGCCCGCGCGGCCACCGGCGCCGGGGCCGACGCCCTGGCCGTCTTCGGTCTCCGCCGTGGCGGGACCGCCCGAGGGGAACGTGGAGCTCGTGGCATAGGAGAGCGTGTCGAGTGCCCAGGCGGCAGGGGCGGCGAGCAGCGCCGCAAGCGCCACGGCGAGGGCGACAGTGCGGGCGCGGGTGGAACGTGCGAGCGTCACCACGGCGATCGTCGCCATGCCCACACCGACCACCACGGGCGCCAGCCAGTGGAGCTGGGCCGGGTAGTGGCCGCGGATCACGAGCTCGACGATCGCGCCCGCGGCGATCGCGGCCGGGGCCACCAGCCGCACGTTCAGGCGCCGCCCGAACAGCTCGCCCGCACCGGCACCGACGAGGGCTGCGAGGAAGGGGGCGAGCAGGGACACGTAATAGGGGTGGAAGATCCCGCCGGCGAAGCTGAACAGGAGGGCGCCGACGAGGAAGGACCCGCCCACCGCGACCAGCCAGCCGCTCCTCGGGTCGCGCCGGCGAAGGCGGCAGGCGACGAGCATCGCCACGGCGGTCACGAGGGCGAACCCCAGCAGCCAGCCCACCTGGCCGCCGAGCGCCGAGTTCAAGAGCCGCAACGGCCCCGAGCCTCCGCCGAACATGTTGTTCTGGGTCCCCCCCGGTCCCCCTGCGGGACCCCCGGCCTGGCCGTCCACGCGGCCGAGGCCGTTGTATTCCAGGATCAGGGACAGGACGCGGTTGTCGCTGGTGCCGGCGACCCACGGGCGGGAGCCCGCCGGGGTGAGTTCGACCAGCGCCGGCCACGCGCCGCCGACGAGGACCATCGCGAGGCCGCCCGCGAGCAGCTGGCGCAGCGCGTGCAGCCTTCCCCGCGCGGCGGGTGCGACCCACATCCAGGCGGCCGCGATGCCCGGGACGACTGCCAGCGCAACGCCCATCTTGGTCTCGAAGCCGAGCCCCACGCAGACACCGGACAGGACCAGCCAGCGGGTGCGTCCGCCTTCCAGTCCCCGGACCGCACACCACACCGCCGCCACGCAGGCGAGCACCAGCAGCGCATCGGGGTTGTTGTGGCGGGAGATCGCCACCGTCATCGGCGTGAGCGCGAGCACCAGACCCGCGACGAAGCCCCCGCGGCGGCCGAAGCGACGGCGGACGAGGTCGTAGGTCAAGGCCACCGTGGCGATCCCCATCAGCGCCTGGGGAACGAGCACGGCCAGCGGGTGGTAGCCGAACGCGCGCACCGACAGGGACTGGACCCAGAGCGCGAGGGGCGGCTTGTCGACGGTCATCACGCCGGCACGGTCGAAGGAGGCGTACAGGAAGTCGTGCCAGCTCGAGCTCATCGAGCGCACGGCGGCGCTGTAGTAGACGTTGGCCCACCCGTTGCGGCCGAGGTCCCACAGGTTCAGGAACGCGGTCAGCCCGATCAGCAACCAAAGCTCCGGGCGGCCGATCCGCACGGCGACCGCCTCGGCGCGCTCGCCCAGCCGCCACGGACGACCCACGTGCGCCGGTGCGGCGGCGGAGGGGCTGGACGCCGCGAGGGTCGGACTGTTCGGCGAGGCGCTCATTCGGATCGTGAGGATGGACCCCCGGTCTGTGAGCAGCCTGAGCGAAGGCTGAGACTCCGCCCGGACGGTGGTCGCGCTAGTCGATCAGCCGCCGGCCCAGCTGGCTCACGGCCAGCCGCCACATCAGCAGGCCGAACGCGACCAGCACGGCCGCGTGGTAGAGGTCGACGGGTGCGAGTTCGCCGAAGGTCGCGTTGCGGACAAGTTCGACGCAGTGGTACAGGGGGTTGAACTGCGCCGCCACCCACAGGCCCTCGTTTTTCGATTTGGAGATCGGGAAGAAGGTGCCGGCCACGAGGAACAGCGGGGTGAGCACGGCGCTGGTGATGTAGCTGAAGTTGTCGATCGTCTTGGCGACGGCGGCGATCGCCACGCCGAAGCAGGCGAACCCGAATCCGGTGACGAAGCCGATCGGGACCACCAGCAGCATTCCGACTTCCGGGGGCAGCCCGAACACGATCCCCACGAGCAGCGGTGAGAGCCCGTACACGGACGCCCGCAGCGAGATCCACAGCACCTCCGCCGTGACGAGCTCCTCCACGTCCACCGGCGCCGCCAGGATCGCGTCGTAGGTGCGCTGGAACTGCCAGCGGACGAAGGTGTTGAACATCCCCGGGAACGCCGAGGAGAACAGGATCGCCGTGGCCACCACCCCGGTGGCCACGTACTGGACGTAGTCGACGTGGCCGACGCGGGCGATCAGCGTTCCCAGGCCGAGGCCGAAGGCGAGCAGGTAGACAGTGGGCTGGACGATCGAGGAGAACGTCGTCGAGCGCCAGTTGCGTCCGAAGATCGCCACGTCGCGGCTCATCACGCCCACCAGCGCAGCCGGTTCCAGGCGCCCCACCCTGCGCGCGCCCCCGCCGCCGTCGACCGGAAGGGCGGTCGCCGCGGTCCCGGCGTCGGAGCTCATTCGATGTCTTCCCCGGTGAGCGCCACGAACGCATCCTCGAGGTTGGCCGGGCGCAGGATGCCCTCGGGAGCCTCGCCGTCGAGTGACTCGGCGCGGAGGATCGCCAGCGAGGGGCCGTGGCGCCGGCTGGACCAGCCGCTGGCCGCGGCCAGCTCGCCCAACCGCTCGAGCTGGGTCTGGGTTCCGTACACCTCGAGCACCTGCTCGCCGGCGTGCGCGCGCACGAGCTCGCCGGGCGTCCCCTGGGCGATGATCCGCCCCGCCGACATCACGGCGACGGTGTCGGCGAGGCGCTCGGCCTCCTCGATGTAGTGGGTGCTCATCAGCACGGTCGTGCCCGCTTCACGCAGGCCGTCGATCAGACTCCACAGCTCCTGGCGCACCTGCGGGTCCAGGCCCACGGTGGGCTCGTCGAGAAGCACCAGGCGGGGTTCGTGGATCAGCCCACGGGCGACCAGCAGGCGCCTTCGCATCCCGCCGGAGAGATCCCGCACGATCGTGTCGGCGCGGGCCACCAGGTTCGCGATCCTCAGGGCGCGTTCGATCGCCTGGTCGTGCTCGGCGCGGGGAATCCGGTACAGCCACGCGAACACCGCCAGGATCTGGCGGCAGGTGAGCTCCACGTCGAGGTTGTCCAGCTGCGGGACCACCCCCATCTCCAGTCGCGCCTGCTTGGAGTCCTGGGGCATCGGATAGCCCAGCACCGAGATCTCACCGTGGTCGGCCAGCGACTGCGCGGTGAGCATCCGCATCGTCGTCGACTTCCCCGCCCCGTTGGGCCCGAGCAGCCCGAAGCAGACGCCCGAGGGGACCTCGAGGTCGAGTCCGTTGACGGCGGTGATCTCCTCGAAGCGCTTGACCACGCCGCGCATCGAGATCGCCGCGGAGGTAGTCCCAGCCGGAGGCATCTCCGCCGGCTCGGCGTTCGGCACTTGGAGGCTCACGAGGTCGAACTGTAGGCGCCGCGCCCGCCGCGGCGGGCACTATGCGGCTGTCCATCGGCCCGCAGCGGATGTGGGACTCGCGTCCATATCCGCACGTTGCGAGGACGCCGATCATCCGGTGGTAACCGGCGCACTCCGACTGGCGGGCGCTGCGAGGAGAAGGAGCCAGGAGCGAACGTGCCAATTCCAACCCCCCAGATCGTCGCGCTCGGCGGGGGCGGCTTCTCGATGGAGCGCGACGGGACGCTGCTGGACGACTACGTACTCTCGCTGATCGGCTCCGAACGTCCGCGGGTGTGCTTCTTGCCGACCGCTTCGGGCGACGCGGACCACTACATCGTGCGCTTCTACCGGCGCTTCGCGGCGAGCTGCGATGCCAGTCACGTGTCGTTGTTCCGCCGCGACCAGGGCACCGGCGGCGTCGAGGATGACCTAGCGACCCACCTCCTCTCGCAGCAGCTGATCTACGTGGGCGGCGGGAACGTGGTGAGCATGCTCGGCGCCTGGCGGGCGCACGGCCTCGATGAGGTCCTGCGGGCCGCGTGGCGGAAGGGGATCGTGCTGTGCGGACCCTCGGCGGGCTCGCTGTGCTGGTTCCAAGAGGCGCTCAGCGCGTTCCATGGAGCGCCGCGCCCGGTGCAGGGGCTGGCGCTGCTGCCGTTCTCCAACTGCGTCCACTACGACGCCGAGCCAGCCCGCCGCGCGGAATATCACCGCGCCGTGGCGGACGGCATGCGGGGCGGGTACGCCGCCGACGACGGGGTCGCCCTGCACTTCCGCGGGACCCGCCTGCACCGCGCCGTCAGCTCCTGCCCGCAGGGGGGCGCCTACCGCGTGGCGGTGTCGGGTGGGCGCATCCGTGAGACACGCCTCGCCGTCGGCTACCTCGGCGCCGCGCCCGCCGCCGCGACGGGCGGGATGGGACCGGATGCCGGCGCGGAGAGCCTCGGCGACGCCGCCGACGCGGTCCGCCAGGGCGCCCGCGGGCGGACGCGCCGGCCGGCATTGGTGGCCGCGTGAGGCTGCCCTCCCGGTGAGCGCCGCCCCCGAGACCCGCGAGGACCGGCGGCTGATCTTCGCGATGGGCGGGGGCGGGTTCACGATGGAGCCCGCCAACCCGCTCCTCGACGACTTCGTGCTGTCGCTGCCCGGGACGGCCGAGCCGAAGATCCTGTTCCTGCCCACGGCCTCGGGTGAGACGAGCGCCCACCTGAACGCGTTCCGGGAGCGCTTTGCCCACCGCACGTGCGTGACGAGCGATCTGTCGCTGTTCCGGCTCAGCGAGACCACGAGGGCGCTCGAGGAAATCGTCCTGGAACAGGACATCGTGTACGTGGGAGGGGGGTCGATGCGCAACCTGCTGGCGCTCTGGCACGCCCATGGTCTCCACCGCATCCTGCTGCGCGCGTGGGAGGGCGGGACGGTGCTCGCGGGTCTCAGCGCGGGCGCGATGTGCTGGTTCGGAGCGGGCGTCACGCGGTCGCGTGGGGCACCCGAGACGCTCGCGGGCCTCGGTCTGCTCGACGGTTCGCTGAGCGTTCACGCCGACGGCGAGCCGGAGCGGCTGCCTGTATGGCTGGCGGCCGTGCGCGGCGGCGAGATCCCCGGCGGATGGGCGCTCGACGACGGCGTGGGGCTCCTGTTCCGGGGCCGCCGGCTCGAGCGCGTGGTGAGCTCCCGCCCGGGCGCCTCAGCCGAGCGCGCCGACGCCGTGGCCGGCGAGCTCGTGCGCAGGCGGATCGAGCCGGAGCTGCTCCTCGGCGACGCTTCCGTGGCGGTCCTGGGCGGGCGGGACGAGGCGGTCGAGGAGCTGCGCCGCGTCCATCGCCTCCGACGCCAGATGGGGCGCCGCGGTCCCTGAGGGGCGCGGCGGAAGCGTTTATCACGGGAGCGTCCCTGGGTACAGCCTCTCGAGCTAGAACAACCGCCGAAATTGCGGCCGATTTATCCGTATCGCAACACGCCGCGCCGGACATGTCCTAACCTCGAGTTCGAGCCGCACCGACACGAGCTGCACGGCTGGCGAGGTCCCCAACGGACACTCTCCGCGGCCGGAACGCTGCAGGAAGGTCGTGCCGGGATGTGGGGCGGCCCGCACCAGGGGGCTCCAACAGAGTCGGAGGAGAACATGCCTCAAGCAGACCAACTTACGATCAAGCAGACCCCCACCGGATACTGGACCGTGCAGCGGGGAGCCACCCAGCTGGCGGGTGCGGCCACGCGCAAGGGTGCCGAATCCGAGCGCGAGCTGCTCAGGCGGATCGGCAACCGCGACCAGCGCCCCCACGAGCATCGCGAACCCGTACGCGCAGGCTGACCGCCCGCGTCCTGAGCGGGTAGGCAACCGCGGGTAGGCACCGTGGGTGCCGGGACGCCGGCACCCACGGCCGCGTTCCCTCCGGCGCCCTTCCCGGCGCCCGCGGCCGCACTCCCCATCGCGCTTTCCCCGGACCTCTCGCCCGCTGTTCGAAGCGCTTCCGCGCCGCTGTCCGCGGGCGTTTCCGCGCTCGCTCCCGTGGCCTTCCGCGCCCGCTCCCGTGGCCTTCCGTGCCCCTCCTCGCGGTCCTTTCCGCACCCCTTTCCCGGGACCTTCCTGTCCCGGCTGCCTGCCGACCATTTGTCCACGACCCGCCGCCCTGGCGGCCAGCGTGAAGCAAGCTGGCCGATAGCCCCCGTGAGCCCTGAACCACCGGCGTCGCCAGCCCACCGGCCGGCGCCCGGGCGACTTCGCTCACGAGGCCTTGAACCCCACCGCACGCTTCAAGCTCGAACACCGGCCGGCCGCGATCCTGGCCGTCCTCGCTCTCGCGATCGGCGCCGCGCTGGGCGCGAGCACGGTCGCGCTGGCCGCCACCCACACGCACCGCCACTCGAGCCTGCGCCGCTGCACCAACAAGCGAGCCCGCCTGCGCGCGCCCCGCCGCTGTGGCCACGCCGCACGCTACCGCCCCTCTCACCACAGGCGGCCGAGCAACCTGCGGCGCAACCTTCCCGTCCACAAGACATCCGTTGCGCCACCGTCGAGTACAGCCGCCGCGCAGAGCTCCGCTCCCGCTCCCACGAGCTGCACCAACACCGAACTGGTTCCCACCAGCGCGAACATCGCCGAAGTGCGGGCCGCGACCCTGTGCCTGATCAACCGTGAACGTGGGCTGCACGGCGAGTCGCCCCTCACGGAAGACCCGCGCCTGCTGGCAGCCGCGCAGGGGCACTCCGAAGACATGGTGGCGCGCGACTACTTCTCGCACACCACCCCCACCGGCGAAGCCTTCGACGCCCGCATCCTGGCCAGCGGCTACGCGCGGCGCGACCAGGAGTACATGCTCGGCGAGAACATCGACTGCGGCACTCTCTACCTGGCCACACCGTCGGCCACGGTGAGTGCGTGGATGAACTCCCCCGAGCACCGCGAAAACATCCTCAACGGCGAATATCGCGAAACCGGCATGGGCGTCGCCGCGGCGGCTCCGGCGTCATTCGCCGACGGCCAGGCCGGCGCCACCTACACCCAGGACTTCGGTGTAATCGCCTGAGCGAATGACGGCGCTATTGCGCCGCAAATTGCGCACCGCTGTATCTTGGAGAGCGCTCCCCGTGCGACACCGTGTGCGAAAGGACATCCGCGCAGGCGCACGCCGGGCGGCGTGCGCCCTCTCTGCAGCCGCCGCCCTGGCGACGTTGCCCCTGCTCATACCCGTGGCGGCCTCGGCCGAACCGACCTCTGCCCAGGCGAGCTCTCCGCCCCAGGAAAGCACCACTGCGACCGTCGCCACGCTGTCGAACCTGAAGACGCTAACCCGCTGGGCCTATCCCCAGACGGCGGGTCCGGCGCACGCCTCCCCGTCCTCCCACGCACGCGTGGTGGGGCATCTGCAGTTCCTCACCCCGGACGGTCAGGCGCAGGTGTACCTGGCGCTGCGCTCCTACACAATCGGCAAGAACGAGTGGATCGAGGTGCCACTGCCGGGACGGCCCAACGGGCGTGTGGGCTGGGTGATCTCGAACGACCTCAGTGAACTGCACGAGCTGCACCAGTACCTGCGGATCAACCGAGAGAGCGAGCGGGCCAGCCTGTACCGCGATGGACATGTGGTCTTGACTGCTCCCGTCGGCGTGGGCCGCCCCAGCCTGCCCACACCTTCGGGCCACTTCTTCATCACGGAGAAGCTGCTTGCCATCGGGGGCCCGGTGTACGGCCCCTTCGCGCTCGGCACCAGCGCCTACGCCCCGAGCCTCAGCGAGTGGCCCGGCGGGGGTGTGGTGGGTATCCACGGGACCGACGAACCGCAGCTGGTCCCCGGGCGTCCCTCCCACGGCTGCATCCGCATGCGCAACGCCGACATCACCCGCCTGTGGCGGATGGTCGAAGTCGGCACGCCGATCGAAATCATCTGACGGCCGGCTCCGCGCGGCGGCGCGGCAGCCCGTGAGCCCGGTCAGCCGGTCAGCCGGTGAACCCGGTCAGCCGGTCAGCCGGTGAACCCGCTCAGCCGGTGAAGTTGGGGCGCCGCGCGCCCGGGCCCGTCTTCACGAACACAGCGCTCGCTTTGACGGGGGCGCAGGGCGGGTTGCCATAGATGCCTACGGCGGACACGTGGTGGGGGCCCTTGCCGAGCTTGCCGGGTCTGATCTTCACCCGGTAGTACTTCGCGTGCGACGACCCGGAGGGGGTGAAGGTCTTGATCTTGCGCCCGTCCAGGAAGAAGGTCACCTGTTTGAGGCCGGCCGCTTTGACCTCGACCGTGAACTTGTGGCGCTTGGGGCCGCCCGCGCCTTTCAGGACGAGTGTTCCCGGCGCCACGGCGCATTTGGCGGACACGGTTTCGCCTTTGGGCGTCACCGCGGGCGGGACCGCCGCTTCGATGGCTTTGACGACCACCATGTTGGATTCTTCTCGCACCGGCGGGCCCTGGCCGGCCGGCGGGGTGCCTTCGATGGACGCCACGTTCACGTACGGGCCGACGGCCGTGATCACGTGCATGCAGGTGAAGAGCGTGAATTCGCCGGGAGCCAGTTCGGGGGCGCCGCCGCTGATGTTCACGCACTGGGTGTCGGTGAAGTTCGACAGCGTCAGCGGCACGTCGCCGACGTTCGTGACGATGATCTCGTAGCTGACGACCTGCCCGACGGTCCCCGTCAGTTCGTTGGTCGTGAAGGCTTCGCCCGGCAACGCCTGCTTCTTTTCGATCTTCAGCTTCGGTTCCGGAGGAACGTTGACGACGACTTTGTTGGATTCCTGGGTGCCGGTGCCCATGTTGCCTTCGATCGTCGCGACGTTCGGCCAGGTGCCGATGCTCGTGAGCACGTGGAAACATGTCCAGGTGGCTGAGTGGCCCGGTTTGATTTCCCCGCTCGGCCCCGGCCCGCCGGTGATGCCTTCGCATTCGGTGTCGACGAAGTTCTTGAACGTCAGCGTGACGTTCCCGACGTTGTTGACGATGATCTCGTAGTTGACGACGTCGCCGAGCTTGGCCGTGAGTTCTTCCTTCGTGAAGGGGCCGCTTTCGCCGAGGCGCTGGAGCTTTTCGATCGTGAACGCGGGTCCCATCACCGCCGGAACTTTCACGACGACTTCGTTCGATTTCTGTTCGACGCCGCCGCCTTCGATCGCGGCGACGTTGGTCCACACGCCCACCGCCGTGAGCAGGTGATGGCACGTGAAGGTGGTTGCTCCGCCCGGCGTCAGTTCGCTCGCGCCGCCAGCTATGCCTTCGCAGTGCGCGTCTTTGAAGTTCGACAGTTTGATCGGGATCGTCCCGGTGTTGCGGACGATGATCTCGTAGTTGACGGTCTCTCCGATCGCGCCCGTGAGTTCGTTCTTGGTGAAGCCGCCGCTTTCGCCGAGACGTTGGAGCTTTTCGATCGTGAATTCGGGCGTCGGCGGGGCGGGCGGGACTTTGACGACTACTTCGTTGGATTCCTTTTCCCCCGTCCCTTCGTTGCCTTCGATCGTGGCGACGTTGGTCCACGTGCCGGGCGCGGTGAGTTTGTGGGTGCAGGTGAAGATCGTGCTGTTGCCGGGCTGCACGAATTGACCACCCGGCCCACCAGAGATGCCTTCGCAGTTGGCGTCCTGGAAGTGGCTGAACTGCAGGGGCGTGTTGCCCGTGTTCCTCACGACGATCTCGTATTCGACCGTCTGGCCGATCTGGCCGGTCAGTTCGCTCTTCGTGAAGCTGCCCTGGCCTTCGAGGCGCTGGAGCTTTTCGATCGTGAATTCGGGCGCCACCGGCAGGGTGGGCTGCGGCGGGAGGATCGTGAAGGTCGTCGTGTAGGTCGTGTACGGGGCCGATTCGAGACTCGCTTCGATCTCGCTGGGACCGCTCGCGCACGACCCGCCTCCGAGCAGCGCGACAAACGCGTTGCCGTCGTTGTCGAGCTGCAGCCCGTTCAGGTTCGATCCGCCCTCGAGCTTCTGGCCCCCGGCGCCCACCCACACCAGTTTGGGCGGGATGTGACAGCGCGAGTAGAGCTGTTCCGCGTTGATGTTCACGTACGCCTCGGCATACACGGGCGGGAACTCGACGTGGATGATGGTGGCCACGCTGCTGGTTTCCTCGTTCTCGACCTCTTCGCTCGGGAGCGCGTACACGCCCGGCGGGGACGTACGTGGCGGCAGCACCACGAACGGAGTGGTGACGGTCAGGTAGGGCGCCTGTTCCATGTGGGCGGAGATCAGGCTTTCGCCGGCCGCGCAGCCCGGGCCGCCCCAGATCACGGCCGTGGCGTTGCCGTCGTTGTCGAGCGTCACCGGGAAGCTCGAGCCGCTCTCGGGCTTGTATGGATACGGAAGCGACCAGCTGAGGCGATGCTGGCAGCGGTTGAAGAGCTCGTTGGAGCTGAAGCGGATGGTGTGGCCTGCGTAGACCGGTTCGCACTCGACTTCGACGATGTCGGAGATGCTCGAGGACTTGCCGAACTCGCCCTGGTCCATGAAGGAGGGCAGCGAGTTGACCACGCAGCCGGCCCCACCCCCGGGCGCACTCTCGGTGGCGGCGTGGGCCAGCGGGCCCAGCGCGTCGCCGTTGCCCTGCACCAGTTTCAGCGTGGAGGCCGAGCCGCCAGTGGCGCCGAGCGCCATCACGAGCACCGTGACCAGCCCCACGACGAGCGTCGCAGTGGAGGCGCGTAGGACGAGTCGACGGCGCCCGCCGGGCGCCTGCTTCAGGTTGCCGTGACCAACGGCAGCCGGGTCAGCATCCTCATCCATGAATCCACGCCGCTCCAGGTTTTCGCGCCGTCCCCCCATCCGAGGTCTCGGCGCATCTGCATTCTCCTGAACAAAAGCTATCAAGCCGGTCAAGCCAGGGGCTCGGTGCAGCTGCCGCGATTTGTCGCCACTTTGCGGGGTTTATGGGCGTTTGCGTAGGGTCATCCGCTACCGGTCCGGGTGTGTCTAGCGACGCCCGGCGCGGTCAGCGGTTAGGGTGCCGCCGTGCGTCTGGGGATCCGCTACGACGACCTCAAAGAGCGCGTCGGGGGAATGCTGAACCTGATTCCCGAGCCGCTCGGGCTGTCGATGTTCGGGATGCCGGCCGCGCGCTCGCTGCAGATCGCCCAGCGAACGGGCATGCTTCGCGAGCTGGCCGCCGGCCCGGCCAGCGCCGCAGAGCTATCGAGCCGCCTGGGCCTGCGTGAGCAGGGCACCCGGCGGGTGCTCGAAGTGCTCACGTCCGCCGGGGTGCTGAAGCTCAAGGGCGAGCGTTTCGAGATCGCGCCGCGTCAGCGCAAGTGGCTCGACCCGGACTCCGCCACCTACATCGGGGACTTCCTCGCCGACAACGCCCACTACTGGGAGTGGTGGCAGGACCTCGAAGGGCTGGTCACCGAGGGGCGCTCGGTGGAGCTCCACGACAAGCCGCCGGTCGATCCGTACTGGCGCTCCTACATCACGGGCCAGTACCAGCTCGCCGAGCTGTCGAGCGACGCGGTCGCGAAGGCGGTGCGGCTGCCGGCGGGGTCCCGCTCGCTGCTGGACGTGGCAGGTGCGCACGGCGAGTTCTCGATGGCGCTGTGCCGGCGGCACGACGGTTTGACGGCGACGGTCGTGGATCTGCCCGGAAGCGCGCGCATCGGGCGCGAGATCGTGGCCGCGGCTGGCATGTCCGAGCGGGTGCACCACGTCGAAGGGGACATGTTCGTGACCGACCTCGGCGGTCCCCACGACGGGGCGCTCGTGTTCAACATCATCCACCATCTCTCTCCCGAGCAGATCTTGGAACTGTTCGAGAGGGTGGCGGCGACCCTGCGACCGGGAGCTCCCGTGTGTGTGCTTGACCTGTATGACCGCCCCGCCGGGCGGGCGCCCGACAACGGCAGCTACATGGGCCTGTTCTTCCACCTCACCTCGGGTGCGGACACGTACTCCACCGAGCAGGTCTCCGACTGGCTGCAACAGAGCGGCTTCGGGCGGGCGACGGTGCGCCGGCTGGCCCAACTCCCCGGACTCGCGCTGCTGCGCGCCGAGCGCACGGGCTGAGGCCGAGGCCCGCCGGTCCAGCGGGCGCGGCGTCCCGAGGGCGTTAAGAAAAAAGTAAGGGGGAGCGAGCGCTATCCGGGCGCCCAACTCCCCCTGCCACGACCCCTGGAGGTGGGTCGTGTGTCTCCCCTCTGGTCGGGGCCATCCTGCCCCTACCTGACGAACCCTCGGGGAAGCTCGTGGTCGCGTGCACCGCGGCCAGATCGCGCAACGGTGCTAGGGCGAGGGCCGGGCGCGCGTCGGCAGCCTCGGGCGCTCACACAAGAGGGCGTTCTACTGGTTCTGCGCGACAACGCTTCCCCAGGAGGAGCACAGCAGGTCCGCGAGCAGGGAGTCGCGGCGTTCGGCTGTCTGCGTGTCGATGTCGTCGATCGCACGCATGACCATGTCGGCGTATTCCGGTGTGTTCGGTATGGGTTGATCCTGTTCCATCATCGGCGGTGCCTCCAGGGCGGTTTTGAAGATCCTGTACAGATCTCCGAACCCCGCCCACGGGCCGTTGGTGCACGCGTGGTTCGCCAATAGCGCAACCGTGCTAGCGGTTGCGGGAAGACCTGTTTCGAGCGCCGCGTCGCTCACCTAAGAGCGCGCTAAGGACGTCCTCAAGAAAGTGTTAAACAGCGCTGCTGACGGCGCGCTCGAGGCCCGCCTCGCGCAGCGCGCGGGTGCGGTCCACGTAGGAGCGCAGCTCGGCGATGCGACTGTCGCGGACCCTGCACAGCAGCGCCGTCTCACGGGTGGCCTGGGTGCCCCCGAGCCGGCCCCGCGACACCTCCGCGACGAACACCACGAACACGTCCTCGCCCTTGAACAGCTCCTGGGGGTCGACCCGGAAGGACTCCCAGATCTCACACAGCTCCGCGCGCCACTGCACGACGCCGGCGTGGCCCTCGTGGATGCTCGGGTTGAAGATCCGCTCGGAGAAGTCGAGCCGGACGGTGGGGTCGAACAGCTTGGCGAGGCGGCCGTCGAGATCCTCTGAGGAGTCCTTCGTCGTGAGGCAGTACTTCCAGCCCTCGGCCAGGGCCTCCAGCGGGTCCGGCGGCGGCCCGTCCGAGATCAGCGACTCCTCCGACACGAAGGCATCAGTATGGCGCTTCGCAGGCAGCACGGCTTTCACGGGAGCGGCTTTCGCAACGGCCCCTGGTTCTCCTGCGTGTGGGCCGCCCGTGCGGCCTCGTCCCGGCCGCCGCTGGGGGCCTTCGAGCCGTCGCGGGATCCGAGTGTGACCAGTGTGCCCGGGGGCCGGATCCACGGGCGCAGTCATTGTGCCGCGAGGAGGCGGGCGAAGGCGCGAGCGGCCGCTATGTCGGTGAAGTTCCTCGCCCTGAGCATGAGCCCGCCCGCCCAGGTCGCCACAGCCGCATAGCGGAGGGCGACATAGGCGTCGCTGCCCGCCGGCCGGCCTCGCTCGAGGACGACGGCGAGCGTCAGGTCCTCGCGCAGCACCTCGACCTCTTCCAGCTCGAGGCTCAGGTCCTCGAGCATCCCGAGCCACTCTTCGAGGAGTTTCCGGATCGCGGGACGGCCTTCGAACACCCCCAGCGGCGAGATGTCGAACACCGCATCGGGGGCGAACATGTCGACGAGCGCGTCGAAGTCGAGCGCGTTCGAGACGTCGATGCTGATCTTCACCAGCTCTTCGAGGCTCGGCGCGGTCGATCGCTCAGGCGTCATACGTCCAGCGACGGCGCGTCCCCCGACCGCTCGTCTGCAACGAGCTCCTGCTTCATCGGGCGCAGCATAGAGGCGGCACAGCGCCGGAGATGCCGCCCCGTGCCAGCACCTCTCCGGCGTTCGATCGCGCGGCTGGTGGGACCGTCGCCAGCACGGCGGGGACGACCGTCGCCAGCACGGCGGGTAGGACTGTCGCCCGCGCGGCTGGTACGACCGTCGCCAGCGCGGCTGGTAGGACCGGGTGATACGAGCGTGCAGGATCGCTTGCGAATGGTCTGCGACCGGGTATGCCTGACGAGGTCTGGCGGGCGCTGGTGAGGGTTTGGTTCGGTTCCCGGTTGCCGGTGCGGGGTGGTCGATGGTACGTTCGTCCACAGGCAGCACACGCGCCTCAGGGGGCGCTCGACCCAGCAAATCGCGTCAAGGAAGACTCCGGTCATGAATGGATCTCGTCGGGTAGCGCACACCGTGTCGACAATCGAGGCCGCCCGCTGCGTGCGGAGCGGAGGCCGCGTGTCGCGCATCCTGGCGCTGCTGGTGGCGGCGATCGCCGCCTTCTGCGTGCTTGCCGGGTCGGCGTCCGCCGCGAAGCCGTCGCTTCGCGAGGGCTCCGAATTCACGATCGAAAAGCTTCAACGGATCGCCGGTGAAGACCAGAGCTTCACCACCGCCGAACTCACCGCCGAAGTGGGACAGACGGTGGAATACGAGATCGTCGTGACCAACACGAGCGACTCCACGCTCGAATTCTCCGCGTTGGAAGACGAAGAGTGCGAAGGCATCTCGCCCGCCGGCGAAACCGAACTCGAAGCCGGCGAAAGTGAGACCTTCACCTGCGAAGAACTGCTGACCGAACCAGGCCTGTGGAGCAACGAAGCCGAAATCGAAAGTGGCGAAGAATGGCAGATCTCCAACACGGTCTCCGTGGAAGTGCCCGAACGGCCCGGGCTCGCCGTGGAAAAGCTCCAGCGGATCGAGAGCAGCGGCGATCAGTTCACGACCGCCGAACTCACGGGGTCCATCGGGGAGACCGTCGAATACGAGATCGTCGTGGCGAACACCGGCAACGTCGCGCTCAGCCTGACGCCGCTGGAAGACGACAACTGCACCGGCATCTCGCCGGACGGGGAAACCGAACTCGAACCCGGCGAAAGCGAGATCTTCACCTGCGAACACGAACTCACCACGCCCGGCCAGACTTGGAGCAACGAAGCGACCATCAGCAGCGGCGAGGTCAGCGAAGACTCCAATACCGTGTACGTGTCGACGCAGGAAGAACCCAAATTCACGATCGAAAAGCTCCAACGGATCGCGGGCGAAGACCAGAGCTTCACCACCGCCGAGCTCACGGGGTCCGTCGGGCAGACGGTCGAATATGAGATCGTCGTGGAGAACACCAGCGAGGTCGCGCTGAGCCTCTCGCCGCTGGAAGACAGCAACTGCACGGGCATCTCGCCCGGCGGGGAAACCGAACTCGAACCCGGCGAAAGCGAGACCTTCACCTGCGAACACGCCCTCACCGCCGCCGGGCAGTTCTGGAGCAACGAGGCGACGATCAGCAGCGGCAAGGTCAGCAAGTCCTCCAACCTCGTGTACGTCTTCACGCAGGAAGAACCCGAATTCACGATCGAGAAGTCCCAGCGGATCGCGGACACCGAGTCGGCCTTCACGACCGATGAACTGACGGCCAAACTCGGACAGACGGTCGACTACCAGATCGTGTTGTCGAACACGGGCAACCGCCCGCTCGCCTTCTCGAAGCTGGAGGACACCAACTGCACCAACGTGTCGCCGGCCGAAGAAACCGAACTCGACGCCGACGAAAGCGAGACCTTCACCTGCGAACACAAGCTCTCGACGGCCGGCGAATGGACCAACGTCGCTGAAATCACGGGCCGGTTCTCACGCGAGGAGCAGCCCGAGGCGATTCATGCCCGGGCGATCGCGCACAACGTCGCGATCAAGAAGGTGACCTCGAACAAGGTCGTCGCGAATGTGCCCGCCGAACCCGCCTTCGAAGTCGAGAAGCTCCAGACGATCAAGGGATCAGGGGCGGGCTTCACGAAGGGGGAACTGACCGCCGCCGTGGGCCAGACGGTCGAATACGAGATCGTCGTACACAACGCCGGCAACGTGCCGCTGGCGCTCTCTCCCCTGGCGGACGCGAACTGCGGCGGGATCTCGCCCGCCGGAGCCACCGAACTCCCGATCGGCGAATCGGAGACGTTCACCTGCGAACACGTGCTGACCGGTGCCGGGACGTACACCAACGAAGCCTCGATCGAAGCGGCGGGGAAGGCCGTGACCTCGAACAAGGTGACCGTACAGGCCGTGCAACAGGCGACCTCGACGGGCCCGGCTCAGGTGGTGGCGGCGAAGTGCACGCTGTCGGAGTCGCTGATCGTGCTCCACGGGGTGAGTGGCAGCAAGCACACGCCCTTCACGGCTCACATCTCCGCGCTGGGCATCAAACAGATCACGTTCTACCTGGACGGCCACAAGCTCAAGACGCTGACCGCCGCGCAGGCGAGCAAGGGCCAGTTCAGTGTGCGGATCGACCCCTCCAAGCTCCACTACGGAGCACACCGGGTGTCGGTCAAGACCGTGATGAACGACAGCGCGTGCGCAGCCATCGCCCGCTCGGCCCTCTTCGTTCACCCGCGGCCCGCGAAGATCAAGCCGAAGTTCACCGGCTGAGCTGGGCGGCGTGAGGATCCGCGGGGCGCGCGGCGTCCCGCGGGCAGGGGGCGCGCGGCGTCCCGCGGGCTGGGGGCGGGCTCTCAGCCCTCCGGAGAGCCGCTGTCGCTGAGCGCCGCCGCGCCGAGCAGGGCCGCCGACAGCGCTGTGCCCGTGACGAGCGCGCTCGTCACCTGTGAGAGGTAGCCGGCTCTTCCCCCGACGACGCCAGCCACGGCATCGGCCGCGTCACACGCGAGCCCGGCCACCAACCATTGGCGCTGGGCAGAGCCCGTGGTGCTGAGAGCGCCCCACGCGAGCGCCACGTCTCGGATGCCGAACAGCCTCGCGAGGTAGGGCGCCTGAGGGTTGGCGTCGGCGTCCAGGCCGAACAGCCTCCCGGCCACCCGCGGCGTAGCCCAAGAGGACACGCCCACGGCCAGTCGCAGGCCCGCGAGCCCGTTGATCAGCTTCTGGCGGTCCACGTGTCCGACTCTACATCAGGGTGGCCGCCGGGGGTTCGCCCACAACGGTGTGGCCCGTCAGCACCATTCGCCCTCTCGTGCCGGTGGGTCCACGTTACGCTCGAGCGCCATGGAGACGAGCGGCGCCGGCCGGGGGAAGATGCCGGTGCGCGTGGCCACCCGCCCGGACCTCGACGGTGTGACGGAGACGGTGTGGGCGGCGTTCCGCGAGGACCCGCTGTGGAGCTGGGCATTCCCAGACCCGGGGGCGATGAGGCCGTGGTGGCGCTTCCTCATCGCGAGTGCACTGCGCTACCCGTCGGTGTTCGTAGCCGGCGAGTACGCGGCCGTGTCGGTGTGGATCCCAGCGGGAGGATCCGAGCTCACCGACCGTGAGGAGGCACAGCTCGAGCCTCTGCTCGCCGAGCTCCTGGACACCCGGGCACCCGACGTGCTCGAGTTGCTCGATCGATTCGAGGCGTCCCACCCACGAGACCGCCCCCACTACTACTTGAGCCTGCTGGGCACCCATCCCGACCACCGGGGAGGAGGTCTCGGAATGCAACTGCTCGCCGAGAACCTGGACCGCATGGACGCGCTCGGCATACCCGCCTATCTGGAGTCGAGCAACCCGGCGAACGACCCGCGCTACGAACGTCTCGGGTTCCGGCGCATCGGCGAGTTCTCGACACCCGACGGCAGTCGCGTGGTCGGGACGATGTGGCGCGAGCCCGGCGCGTCCGGCGTGCGGCCGTACGGTCAGTAGCGGCAGATCGGCGCCAGGCGGGATAGGGCGGCGCGCGGGGCGGGGACACGACCGCTCGCAGGGCCGGGACAAGGTTGCCCCCAGTGCCGGAGCGCGACCCGTCGCGGTCGCGCGTGCGCGTGCGCGTGCGCGTCGCGATTGCGGGTATGTAACGAACGAAAACCCGGGCACCGTCGTAGCTCGAAATCCTGGCGCCGTCACGCTGTTAGCCGAAATGGACAAGTGACGCGTCAGGATTGGGCCGAGGCTGTCGCGGGAGCGAACCGCAACCCGTGTCAGGATGAGGGGTTGTCAAGTCAAATGACATAGCCGTTTGTAGACGTATGAGGAAGGTCTTTAGCTCGCCATGATCTCCGCCCGTGTTCTTTACCTGGCCGTTATCCAAAGCGGCCAATCCAACCCACTGGTGTCGTGATGGAATCCGAACACCAGCCGCTCGACCCGATCCTCGCTGCCGCACTCGTGACGCGGACCATCGAGGACATCGACCAGAGCACCGAGGAGGAGAGCGAATCCCTGCTGTCCGCCCTCGTGTGCGCGGCGTGGGGCAACCTCTGCTCCCTGAGCCAGTAGACGATCCCCATCCACGCAGTGATCGCCGTGCTCGGACCGCTGGTGCGGCGAGCCTGCGCGTCCGGCTTGGGCGACGCTAGACCTCGAGCGCGCCCGCCGCGCTAGCGCGCGGCCTGATGAAGCTCCTGGGTCAACGCGAACGTGCGCTTGGAGAGTTCGAGTAGTTCCCTGCCTTGCCGGCTGTCCTCATCCGACTTCCCCGACACCTCGCTGACCTGCTTGGTGAGGGTGAGGATCTGGTTGGAGAGATCGATCAGCTGTTTGTTCTGCTTCTCCTGCTCGTGCGAGAGCCTGAGGAGGTTCTTGTTCTGGCGGTCCTCCTCCTGCACCGTCCTCCACTCCTGGTCGGCGATCACCTGGCGCTTTGCTTCGGCACGGTTCTGGCTGATCATCACGAAGGTCGACAGGAAGATCGCCTCGAGCGAGACGATCATCGTGAGCAGGCCGTACGGGTAGGACTCGACGCCGAAGCCGATCCAGCACCCGAACCAGATCACGTGCAGGTATACGAACGCCATCGAGCCGGAGAAGGCGGTGATGCGGTCGGCGATACGGTTCTGGGCGTACTCCGCGCGCGTCTCCGCGTGCTTCATCAACGCCGGGTTGATCGGCGGCAGAGGCTTCACGGGCAGCACCCAGTTGTGAATGGGACCTCGTCGATGCCCGTTTACGACGGCGTGGTCGGTGGTTGGGGTGGTCGTCATCGTGGCTCCTCTCGCCGACGCCTGGAAACGCGCCGAGTATGTCGCACTGCGGGGCATCGAGCCCACGTAACCGGACCGGAGCGCGCGCCCGCAAGGCCCCGCTCTGCGTTTCCGGGCTCGCCCCACGACGTCGGCGGCGCCGGGATCGACCACACCGGCTTCTTCTGTCTGATGCGATCATCCCGCCCCGATGGGGATCGATCCGCTTACGCCCGTGATCGTCGGCGCCGGGCAGGTGCTCGCGCGCGACGGTGACGAGGCCGAGCTGGAACCGGCCGCGCTGATCACTCGCGCCCTGCGGGAGGCGGCGCAGGACAGCGGCGGCGGGGAACAGCTTCTGCGACGGGCCGACTCCGTGCGGTGCGTGCCCGTCGTGGGATGGCACTACCGGGACGCCGCCGCACTGATCGCGGAGGACCTCCGCGCACAGCCTCGCGAGACCGCGCAGAGCGCGATGTTCGGCGGAGACGGGCCCCAGGTGCTGATCAACGATGCAGCCGCGCGAATCGCGGCCGGCGAGCTCGACGTCGTCCTGATCGGCGGCGGGGAGGCGGTGACGGTGGTGCGCGACGCCCGTCGGGACGGGCGGATGCTGGCCTGGCGCAGCCAGGATGAGAGCGTGCCGGAGGCACGCACCCTCAGTGAGGATCGACCGCCGGTCAGCGATGTCGAAGCCGCTGCGGGGCTGGCGCCGCCCGTGTACATGTACGCCCTGTTCGAGAGCGCCGTGCGGGCGGCGGGCGGTGACACACCCGAGGTTCACCTCCAGCGGATCGCCGGGTTGTGGTCACGCTTCTCCGAGGTGGCCGCACGCAATCCCCACGCCTGGTTGCCGCGGGCCTACACGCCGGCCGAGATCGCCGACCCAGGGCCGGACAACCGCTTGGTCGCTGCGCCCTACACGAAGCTGCTCACAGCCAACATCCAGGTGAACCTCGCGAGTGGGCTGATTGTTACCAGTGTGCGCGCGGCCGAGCAGGCCGGCGTGCCGGCGGACAGGTGGGTCTTCATCCACGCCGGCGCCCAGGCGCACGAACGGTGGCACGTGGGCGAGCGCCACTCCCTCGCGTCCTCCCCGGCGCTTGGCGCCGTGGGTCGCGGCGCCCTCGAGAGAGCGGGTGTGGGCGTCGACGAGGTCGCCCACGTGGACCTCTACTCCTGCTTTCCCTCGGCTGTGGAGATCGCCGCGCGGGAGTTGGGGCTCGCGCTCGACGAGCCCGGGCGCGCCCTCACGGTCACCGGCGGCCTCACGTTCGCGGGTGGGCCGGGCAACAACTACGCGAGCCACTCCGTCGCCACCCTCGTCCGGCTGCTGCGCGAGGACCCCCGTTCATACGGGCTTGCCACCGCGGTCGGCTGGTACCTGACCAAGCACGCCGTCGGCGTTTACTCCGCGCGGCCCCCTCGGGAGCCCTATGCCACGGTCACACCGCAGCCGACCCTGCCGCCGGCGCGAACTGTCGCGGATGGCCACACCGGCCCCGCCGCGATCGAGGCGTACACGGTCCAGTACGACCGGGATGGCGCGCCGGAGGCGGCGATCGTGAGCGCCCTCGCCGCGGATGGGGCGCGCGCGCTGATCCGCAGCGACGATCCCGCCCTGATCGAGATGGTCCTCACCCAGCCGGAGGCAGGCGCGCCGATCGAGCTTGCCGATGGAGAGCCGCTGCTCGGCTCGGTGGCTGCGCGCGGGTCATCGTGACCTAGACGGCCGGCCGTTGGCCGTCGCCGGCGTGGCAGGCCGCCCCGATTCCCACGTCGTCGAAGGCGCGGTTGCGGTCGAAGTACGACACGAGCCTCGTGACCTTGCCGCGACGCAGGTGAAACACGCTTGCACTCCGTCTGCCTCCCGTGGCGCCGATGTCCACACCGCTCGCCTTCCCGCGCCCCCGCGCGGTGAGGCCAACCAGCACGCGTTCGCCATCGAGCTCGCGGTACTCGTCAGCGGCCACGTGGTAGTCGTCCCACGCGGTCAGGAAATCGCGCCACTTGCGTCCCATCGCGGCCACTCCCCACCCGACCTCCGAGCCCGGCTCGTCGGCTATGTCGTACTCGATCAGCGGATGCGCCCACTCCACCCAGGCGAAGTTGCCGCGTTCCCACTTCGCCAGGATCGAGTGGACCAGTCTCAGGTTGTCCGGGTTCTCTGCCATTGCCTCCTGTAGACGCCGACCGGGCGGGAGAGCTTCCTGATCGCCGGTGATTCATGCGTCGCGTATGACCCGTGGCCGGCGGGTCCGCCGAAAAGTCGAATCCGTTCATACCGGCACGCTGCGTGGGCGCGACATCCATGGCTCATGGCGCTCAGCGCCTCGAGGGCCGCTGACCTGTCGACGAAGTCGAGCGATGCCCTACTGCAGCGGAACCTGGACCTCCGTGCCGTGGACCGGGCTCGCCCTCGGAGCCCGGCTCGCCCTCGGAGCCCGGCTCGCCCTCGGAGCCCGGCTCGCCCTACCGAGCCCGGCTCGCCCTCGGAGCCCGGCTGGCCTCGGAGCCCGGCTCGCCCTACCTCACAGGATCGCCGACCGGGCCGGGGAGCCGCTTGTAGACGGCGAAGAAGTCACGGTCGTCCGGGACGAGATAACGATCGGTCGACTGGTTCGGCTGGGGCTCGACCATCTTCGGGGTGAGCCCTCCGTGGTGCGTGTAGGTGATCAGCGTGTGCCAATCGGGATTGATGTCGAGCTCCATCGCCCGCACGGCGCCGGCGTGCCGGAGGGCCTTCGCGATCGAGATCACGGTCTGGCCTTCGGCCGCCATGAAGATGAGGTTGCCGTGACGATCGACTCCCGCGCCGGTGCGCCAAACGCGGGTGACACCGCCGAGCGTGAACCCCCATGCGGCGCTGTTGGGATCTTCGTTCAGCTTCGGATTCAGACGACCGTCCCAGACGATCGGGGCCAGGCTCTGGCGCGCCCATGCAACTTCCGGCCCGGCCTTCGGGCCACCGTGCCAATCGACGATTGCAACACGACCGTCGCGGTAGCCGACGAGCGTGGCTTTGCCGTCCTTCAACGGCTCGTTGACGCGGCCGTTGACATTCGAGCCGTTTTCGCCGTCTTCGTAGGTGAAGCCGCCGTTGAAGGTCGCGAGCAGGCGCCACCGCTGGCCGTACGGCACCATCATCGCGCCGCGGACGCTCGTACTCGGCGGCTCGTATCGGCCCGGGTAGTAGCCGATCGCCGTGCGCGTGTGATCGAACCACGCCACGTACGCGAGAAGCTCGGGATAGTCGGCTTCGGGGCGGAACGTGGTCACCAGTACGGGCGGGCCGCCGTCGACGGGAGGACCGGTCGGCTTCCAGACTCCTTCTCCGGGTAGCGGATGGGTGAACACCGGCCTGATCCGCGGGGGCCCGATCGCGGCTGTCCCGGGTCGCGCCACGTTGAGTCCGACCGCTGGCAGGACCTTCGGCGCCGGTCCGCCCCTCTTCGGTGCGTTGGCGGTGAAGTAGATGTGCTCGACCTCGTCGACCAGCGAGTTGCCGAAGGGAACCTCTGCCCTCACCCACTCGACGCTGCGCGGACCGAACCGCATGCTCGTGGGTTTCAGCATCCAGACCGCGTATGACACGGCCGCCCAGCAGAGCAGGCCGAGGAGCGGGATCGCGACCATCAGCCGTCGCCGCCTCCTGCGACGCCTAGCGGCGACCTGGCGACGAGACTCTCGGCGCTCTGCGATTACGAGGAGCGGATCCACTCCACGCCGCGCCTCCGCAGCCTCCGAGGGGTCGCTCACTCCGTGGCGAGCCCCGTCGTCGCCATTGCCGGGCGTGTCCCCGAGCCCGGCTGCAGGCCTCGGGTCGTGCTGTGGCGGCGGCACGGGTACACGCTCTCGCGCGCTGGTAGGCGCGCGATTAACGTCCGGTGAGAAAGTCTTTACCCATGGCCCGCCACGGGGCAACGCGAGCTCCGCTGGTACGGCTCAAGAAGAAGCGGGACTTCCAGAATCACCTGCTCGCCTTCGTCGTGATCAACGCCGCCGTGTGGGTCCTCTGGGCCACGACCGGGGCGGGATATCCGTGGCCCGCCTGGATCACGGGTATATGGGCGGTCGGTCTCGTGTTCAACGCCTGGGACGTGTTCCGTCGGCCTATCTCCGAGGCCGACGTACAAGACGAGATCAAGCGCGCCCGTCCTCAGCATTAGCACCCGCCTGATGGTCGCCCCGCTGTTCACTCCCGAGTGACTACGCGGCTGGCGCGAGTGGGTACGCATCGGCCGACGCGCGCGCAGTGTGCTTGACCGCACATTGGGAAGGTTTGGCCTCGCTTAGCGTCAATGACAGCGATGACCCTCGCGATGGACACCCGCGACCTCATGCTCCATAACGGACGCATCGTTCGCGTTCGACCCCTACGTGCGACCGACCGCACGATCTATGAGAGAGCAGTGATGGATCTATCTCCACGATCGCGTTACCTGCGTTTCTTCGCGCCGATACCCCGGCTCAGCAAGCAACTGCTCGACCAGATGACGCACACGGACGGGCACCAACACGTGGCTTATGTGGCACTGACGCCGGACGAGGCGACCGCAGTGGGGGTAGTGCGGTACATCCGGGACGCGCAGGGTCCTCAAACCGGCGAAGTCGCGATCGCGGTCGCGGACGACTGGCAGCGCGGCGGGCTCGGTAGTGAGCTCCTGAGACACACGGTTTCGCATGCTCGTCTGGCTGGACTCGAGTCGCTAGCCGCCACGACGCTCCGCGAAAACTCGGGAGCAGCGCGACTCCTACAAGCGGTCGGCTTCTCGGCCCTGGGCGCCAGCGGACCGTACCTGGAGCATCGCCTACGGCTGGGGCGATAGCGGGCCAGCGAATCAGCCATCCGCGGGATACCGCGCGCCGTATCCAGCGAGGGTCCACGATGACCCGGGACACGTGTCCGGGATCACCCGAGACTTCACAAGACGGAGGGGGAGGTGTGTGGTTGCAGCACATGCCGGAGGGGGAGGGATTCGAACCCTCGATGGAGGAAACAACCCCCATAACGGTTTTCGAGTACGCCGCACGCCTCGCGAATCGACCATGTTTGTTGACGTTTTCGGCTTTCGCGGCATCCGTGGGGTAGGAAATGGGGTAGCCAGCCGGACTGCTCCTCAGGCTCCGACGCTTGCGGGCCTCCGCGGTTAGGCGGGAACCGTTCCCACGACGGCCCAGGCGCGCGCCGACAACTCAAATCGCCCATCACGGACTTCGAGCCGCCGGTGGAGTGCGTCATGAAGGGCGGCGCGGCGCTTCTCATCGAGTGCCGCGCAGAACGCCCCGGCCGGCCCAACGCCGGCAGGTAGGGGCGACCAGAGATCCTCGAAGCCGGTGTAGGACGCGCTCACGACGAGAGGCTCAACGCGTACGCGGTCGAGCCCCGCCGCACGCCACAGTGTCGCGAGGCCACCTTTGTCAAACTCACGAAAGCGCACAGCCTCGTCCATCGTGGCGGCCCGCTCGGGGTCCACCTCACGGGCAGCGCGCCAGAAGGTTCGTAGGAGGGTCATCCCTCCGGCGAAGTCCCAAACGCAGCCCGTAACCAACCCACCGGGACGTGTAACGCGGCGCATCTCACTCACGCCCGCCTCGGGCTCCTGCATGAAGTTCACTACCAGCTGGGAGAGGGAGGCATCGAAGCTGTCGTTTGCGAACGGCAGCCTCTCGCCGCCCGCCGACACTACCTCCACCCCGGGCAGCGCTCGCCGACAAGCCTCGACGAACGGCTCGGACGGATCGGCCGCCACGACGCCCTCAGGCCCGAGCCGGTCCGCGAGCACGCTCGTGAGCGCACCGGGCCCGCAACCTACGTCGAGTACTCGCATGCCGGGCATCACACCCGCGAAGTCAACGAACGCGAGTGCGAGCGGCGTGCTGTAGCGGCCCATCCATTGCTCGTACGCATCGGCCGAGACCCGGAACGCGTCGGCACCGTTCATGGCCGTAGCAAGGCTAACGAGATTGCGAGCGGCGCATGGACGCGCGGGACCCTGCGCACGCGGAAAACGGAGGGGGAGGGATTCGAACCCTCGATGGAGGAAAAAACCCCCATAACGGTTTTCGAGACCGCCGCATTCAACCGCTCTGCCACCCCTCCGGGCGACGACCCCAGGCTAGTCCATCGCCTGGCGGGTGGGCGGCGCACCTGCTCTCATCGGCGGGCCGCGAAGAACTCGGTGAGCAGCCGGGAGCATTCGTCGGCGAGAACCCCGCCCGTGACCTCGGGACGGTGGTTGAGGCGGCGCTCGCCGAGCACGTCGAGCACCGACCCGCAGGCGCCGGCCTTCGGGTCGGCCGCCCCGAAAACGACCCACGGGATCCGCGCGAGCACGATCGCTCCCGCACACATCGCACACGGCTCCAGCGTCACGTAGAGGGTGGCATCCAGTACGCGCCAGGTTCGGGAGACCCTTGCCGCCTCGCGGATCGCGAGGATCTCCGCGTGGGCTGTCGGGTCCTGGAGGCGCTCCCGTTCGTTGTGGGCTTCTGCAATGACCTCCCCAGCACGGATGACCACCGCGCCGATCGGGACGTCGCCGTGTTTAAGTGCTTGCTCGGCCTGATGCAGCGCGAGGCTCATCGGGTGCGCCTTCTGGGGCAGGGGCTGTTGATTCATCCCTGAGAAGCGCGTCTCTGCGAGAGTCCCTGCCGCTCCAGCCCGGTCACACCGTCATTATCGAAGACAGATGAAGCTCCCCCGACCCCGAACGATCGCCCACGGCCGAAACCGCCTGCCGGCAACTCCACGCTCTCACATGACCTCGCCAGGCGGTGGCCGCCTCCACGCACTTCCGGGCCGCTCGCTGCGGGCGCTGACGTTCACGATCGTGCTTCTGGCGCTGTGCGCGCCCGCCGCCCTGGCATCCCGGGGAGGGGCCTCGCCCAGGCGGATCGTCGTGGGCTACGGCCCGGATGCGACCAGCACCGCTCACACCGCCGCCGCTGCCGAAGGGAGCTCCTCCGACGCGCCCGCCGAACACACTCGGGTCGTGGACCTTGCTCCCGGCGCGAGCATGTCGGCCACCCTCAGGGGCCTTCGCAGCCAACCGGGGGTCTCGTGGGCCGTCCCCGACTACATCGCCCGGGCCGCCGCAGGCCCGGGAACCGAATTCGTCCCCGACGACCCCGGGGCCGGCAAAGAAGCAGGGGACTGGCGTGAACTGCAGTGGAACCTCTGGGGTCCCTTCGGGGTGGGCGCCCCTCAGGCGTGGGAAAACCTGATCAAGGACGGGCATCCGGGCGGGAAGGGCGTGACCGTCGCGATTCTCGACACCGGGGTGGCGTACACGAACTGGCGCCGCTTCCGGCGGTCGCCCGATTTCGGCCGCTTCCAGTTTGTGAGGGGCTATGACTTCATCAACCGCGGCGGGCCGCCCGTGGACCGCAACGGCCACGGCACGTTCGTGGCGAGCACCATCGCCGAGGACACCGACAACGGGTACGGCCTCACAGGCCTCGCCTACGGCGCCAAGATCATGCCCGTGAGGGTGCTCGACACGGAGGGCGAAGGCGAAGCCTCCACGATCGCCGAAGGGGTTGTGTTCGCCGTCAAGCACGGCGCCAAGGTGATCAACCTGAGCCTCGAGTTCACCCCCGGCGTCACCGCCAAGGACATCCCCGAGCTGATCAGAGCGATCCGCTACGCCCACCGCAAGGGAGCGCTCGTGGTGGCCGCAGCCGGCAACGAGGCCCACCGCGCGATCGCCTACCCGGCCAGGGCCCCATACGTGGTGTCGGTCGGCGCCACCACCGAACACGGGTGCCTCGCGGCCTACTCCAACGACGGTCCCGGGCTCACGATCGTGGCACCCGGGGGCGGCCCCGACGCCAACCTTCCCGGCGACCCCAACTGCCACGCCACCGAAGCCTCCGGGCGCGACATCTTCCAGGTCACCCTCACGGGCGGATCCCCCAAGAAGTTCGGCATCCCGCTCGGCTACGAAGGCACGTCGATGGCGACCCCCCACGTGGCCGCCGTCGCCGCCCTGATCGACGCGAGCGGCGTCCTCGGACGCGACCCTTCTCCCACGCTGGTGATGGACCGCATGACCGCCACCGCCCGCAAGCTCGGCGGGGGAGGCGACGAAGCGCTCTACGGCGCGGGGCTCGTGGACGCCACGGCGGCCACGGCGCCCGGCGGCCCCTACGCGGTCACGGGCTAACCTGCCGGGCGAGTTGCCCGGGCCCCAGGCGCCAGACAGCTGTGACATCGCCGTCGTGGGCGGTGGGATCGTCGGCCTCGCCGTGGCCCGCGAGCTGGCCGTCCGCCGCCCTCGGGCGAGCGTGTGCGTGCTCGAGCGCGAGCCCGACCTCGCCCGCCACCAGAGTGGTCACAACTCGGGCGTGGTGCACGCGGGCATCTACTACGCGCCCGGGTCGCTGAAGGCGAAGCTGTGCGTGGAAGGGGCTCGGGACATGTATGCCTTCTGCGAGCGCCACGCGATACCCCACGAGCGCAGCGGCAAGGTGATCGTGGCGCTCGAGCCACACGAGCTCCCCCGCCTGGAGGAGCTCGAGCGCCGTGGACAAGCCAACGGGGTGCCGGAACTGCGCCGCGTCGACGGCGACCGCCTGAGGGAGCTCGAGCCCCACGCCCGCGGCCTCGCCGCCCTGCACTCCCCAGGGAGCGGGATCGTCGACTACCGCGCCGTCGCCCGGGCCCTCGCCGACGAGCTGCGCGAGGGCGGCGGCACGGTGGTCACCGGCTGCGAGGTCCTCGACGCCCGGGCCGACTCCCGGGGCGTCGCGCTGGCCCACGCGCAAGGACACACACTCGCCCGTCACGCGGTCTTCTGCGTGGGTGCATGGGCCGACGAGCTCATACCGAAGAGCGAACACGAGCAGCTGCGGATCCTCCCCTTCAAGGGCTCCTACCTGCGGCTGTCCCCCGAGCGGGGTGAGCTCGTGCGCGCGCTCATCTATCCGGTCCCGGACCCGTCCCTGCCCTTCCTCGGGGTGCACTTCACCCGCACGACCGACGGCGAGGTGCTCGTCGGTCCCACGGCCATTCCGGCGCTCGCCCGCAACCAGGACGCACCCCTCACCGCCCGCCTGAATGGGTTGCGGGAGCTGGTGGCCTGGCCCGGCAGCCGGCGCATGATGGCGCGCTGGTGGCGGGCCGGTGCCGAGGAGCTGCAGCACGCGCTGGTGCGCTCGACGCTCGTCCGCGCCGCCGCCCGCTACGTCCCCGAGCTCACCACCGACGACGTCCAGCCGTCGTTCTCGGGCATCCGCGCCCAGGCCCTTGCCCGCGACGGATCGCTGGTGGACGACTTCGTGTTCTCCTATTCACAGCACGCCGTTTACGTCCGCAGCGCGCCATCTCCCGGGGCAACCTCGTCGCTCGCCATCGCCCGCCACGTCGCCGACGAGGCGGAGGCCCGCATCGGGCTGTGATCTGCCGGTCAGGTGGTCCCGGAGTCAGGTGGTCCGGACTCAGGTGGTCCGGGCTCAGGTGGTCCCGGAGTCAGGTGGTCCGGATGATCAGGACCGAGCAGGGGGCGTGATGGGACACCTTGTTGGGAACCGAGCCGAGCAGGAAGCGCTTGGCGCCGGTCATCCCCTTGTTGCCCACGATGATGAGGTCCGCCTCGCTCTCCTCCGCCACGTCGAGGATCGCATCGGCCGGGTCGCCCCGGCGTGCGAACTTCTCGACCGCCACCCCCGCGGTCTCGGCGATCAGGGCGGCGTCGGTGAGCGTCGCTTCGACGTCCTCCTTGGGGTTGATCGACCACTGCACGTCCTCGGGTGCGTCCCGACGCTCGGCCTGGAGACGCGAGTTGGACACCGGCTCGTAGGCGCTGACGAGCTCGAGCTTGGCGCCCACCGCCTTGGCGATGTCAACGGCTTCGCGTACCGCCTGGGTAGCGGTCTCGGATCCGTCCGTCCCAACCACGATCGATTTGAACATGATCCTCCTCGGAGTGACGCTGAAGCCCCCGCCGGGCGGGCGGGCGGATCATATCCCCACCCGTGCGACGGCAGCCGCCCGGCGAGCCGGCCTCCTCCTAGCTAGGCAAGCTTGGTGATCGCGATGATCATGCCCGCGAGCGTGACGATCACGATCGCCACCTGAGTCCACAGCCAGGTCGGGGGCATGCATTCACACTACCGTGCCCCCGCCCTTGCACTCACACACGGGAGATGCCGACGCTGAACGCCGACGACCCCCACACGCTGTCCTCCTTCTACGAGCAGGCCTACACGACCACCCCCGAGCAGTCCGAGCTGTACTCGCGCTGGCGTGCCCTCGGAGCGCTCGGCAAGGCCGACCACGTGACCGGTCTTTGCGCCCATGCTGAGTTGACGCCGAGCGCCATCCTCGACGTCGGATGCGGAGACGGGGCGCTGCTCGGCGAGCTGTCCCGGCGGGGGTTCGGGACGACCCGCACCGGACTCGAGCTGAGCGCCGCCGCGGTCGCCATCGCGCGGTCCCGGCCCGGTGTGGATCGTGTCGAGCAGTTCGACGGTGCACACGTTCCGGGGGCGGCCGGCGAGTACGACCTCGGGATCCTCTCCCACGTGCTCGAGCACGTGCCCGATCCCTCGGCGCTGCTCGCCGAGGTGGCCCGCGCGTCTCGCGCCGTCGTGATCGAGGTCCCCCTCGAGGCGAACGTGTCGGCGATGCGCTCCTCGAAGCGGGCCCACGCCGAGGAGATCGGACACCTGCGGCGCCTGGACCGCGCGGGCGCCCACGCGATCGTCGCCGGCGCGGGGCTCCGCGTGGCGGGCGAGCTCGATGACCCGCTCCCGCTGGAGGTTCACCTGTTCTTCGCCCGCGGAACCACCGGGCGGGCACGGGCCTACTTGAAGTGGGCCACCAGGGCGGTCCTGCACCGGCTGTCGCCCCCGCTCGCCAGGAGGCTGTTCACGGTTCACTACGCGGCGCTGTGCCTGCCGGCCTCGCCGCCGCCCCCAGCAGCAGCGACAGAACCCTCCCCATGAGCTCGTCGGGGACCGCCTCCGGGTCGGCGAGCTTCTGACGGGCGATCCCGTCCGCGAGCGCGTCCACGGCGATCGCCAGCTGCTCTGCGGGGATGGCCAGCTCGAGGTCGAAGTCGCGGACCCCCTGGGCGATCAGCCCGGTCAGCACCTCGCGCATCTGCGCGAAGCGCTCGGCCACCTTCGGCCTCACGTCGGCGTCGCGCACCCCATAGGCCCAGAACTCCATGAACAGCAGCAGCAGGTCGGGCTCACGCTCAATCATCGTCATCCACTGCCTGGCGCCCCCCTTGGCCCGGGCCGAGACGGACGGGCGTGACCGCACCGCCTCCGCGATCTCGCGTGCGTGCTCGTCGATCTCCCGCTCCATCAACACCAGGAACAGGTCCTCCTTGCCTTCGAAGTTCGAGTACAGGGCGCCGGTGGAGAACCCGGCGGTGGAGGCGATCTCCTCCACCGATGCCCCGTGGAAGCCGTGTCTTGCGAATACGCCCCGGGCCGCCTCGAGCAAGCGGTCGCGGGTCTGCGCGCGGCTCTGCTCGCGCGTGAGCCTCATGCGTCCATCTTACTTGACAGAGCAACCGCTATTGAGATAGCGTCCGTTATCCACCCACGGGACACCGACCACACAGGAGGTGCGGGCAGTTGGCCACCGCAACCACATCCCCTGACACGACGTCGGCGGCGAGCCTGCCCACCGACTCGGTCAGCTACGAGGACCTCTACGCCCGCTGGGAGCGCGGCAACTGGAGGGCCACCGAGCTCGACTTCACCGAGGACGCCCGCCAGTGGCGGGAGGACTTCACGGACTTCGAGCGCCAGGCGGCGCTGTGGAACTACTGCCTGTTCTTCTGGGGCGAGGACGCGGTGGCCGACAACCTCTCCCCCTACATCGACGCCGCCCCTCTGGAGGAGCAGAAGTACTTCCTCACCACCCAGCAGGTCGACGAGGCCCGCCACGCGGTGTTCTTCAAGCGCTTCATGCATGAGGTCGTGGGCATCGGGGACGGGTCCGCCGCCGGTGGCCTGGAGGCGATCAAGCCCCAGCTCACGGTCGGCTTTCGCAAGATCTTCGACCGCCTCGACACGATGGCCGAGGAGCTGCGCAAAGACCGCTCCCGGGCGAAGCTGGCCGCCGCGGTGACGCTTTACCACGTGGTGATCGAGGCCTCACTCGCCCAGCCCGGCCAGCACTTCATCTGCAGCTACCTCGAGGAACGCGACCAGCTCCCCGCCTTCCGCGAGGGCATGCAGAACATCGCCGCCGACGAGCAGCGGCACATCGGCTTCGGGGTCAAGCTGCTGGCCGACCTCAAGCGCGAAGACCCGGTCGGCGTCCCCAGGGCGGTTGCCGGGCTGCTGCGAGAAGTCACCCGCTACACCGCCCAGGTGCTGATGCCGCCGGGGTGGGACGAACGCTACATCTCGGTGTTCAACTCCAGCTACGACGAGGTCGGCGTGACGGGCGTGGAATCGCTGACCACCAAGCTCCGCTCTGCGGGCCTCGCGCCCGAGACCCTGCCGGGTCCCCCGATCCTGCCCCCGGGCCTCACTCCTCTGGAGATGTCCCAGCGCGGGCGGGCCCTGGCCAAAGCGGGGATCATCGGGGTACGCGAGGGACCCTCCAGCCATGACCCGCAGATCCTCGAGCTGCTGTTCGACACGGTCCGCCGCCAGGTGAACCCGGACCACGGCCTCAAGCGTCCCACCACCTTCCAGTGGGAGTTCACCGATCCGGACGTCCCCACGTGGCACCTCACGGTCAACAACGGCTCGAGCGTCGTGGCCGAAGGAGAGGCATCGCGGCCGGACCTGCGGTTGCGGCTGTCCTATCAGGACTTCGCCGACCTCGTGGGACAGCGGCTCGATCCCCGCCGCGCGCTCCTCAGCGGCCGACTGCGCCCCCGTGGCAACCCGCTGGCGCTGGGCCGCCTCGCGAAGGTGTTCCCGGCCGGCTGACACCCGGCCGCCCGCGTGGCCGACGGGGGCAGGGCCACGTGCAGCGAACAGCGGCGGGGCCACGTGAGCCCACGAGGAACATCCGGCGGGATCGGGCGGGCCCGAACCAGCCCGCGCGCCGGGCGGTCAGTCGCTGCCGTTGGGGTTGTCGATCACGAACAACCAGCTCCCGTCGGGCTGGCGGCGCACGACGTCGGCGTACCTGCCACTGGCGTCGACGGCGCTCCCGTCGGGGCCCGTCCCCTTCAGCGTCCAGTTCCCGATCACCAGCGCCGTCTCGCCGGACAGCAGGGACTTCTCGGGGTTGATCTTCAGATCAGGGTCCATCGCCAGGAACCCGCCGAGCGCTCCACGCAGGTCGTCGAGGCCGGTCACCGATCCCTCGCCGAACCCGTGCGGCATCGCAAACGTGGCCCCGGGCTCGTAGAAGGAGAGCGCCCCCTCCATGTCTCGGGAGCTGATCGCCTCTCCGAGCAACCTGCTGACGTCCTCGGGTGTGTCGGCCCGGGCCATGAATACCTCCTCGGTCGTTGGGCGCCGATCGTATAGTGGGCGATCGCCACGCCTCCCCCGCCCTCCGGAGGGAGCCACCCGAATGGGTTATCCGGGGGAGAACTCGCGCGCGGCCGGGGTGGGTGGCGGTTCGGCCCCCGGGGACGCGGCCGCACCGGACGCTTCGGCCGGCGGCTCAGACGTGCCGGCACGGTGCGCGAGCGCTTCGCCGGCGGCGGCGCGGCCCGCGCGGGCCCGCCGGGCGGACCGGTGTACCGAGGCCGTGCTCGCCCGGCCGCCCGACCCTTCCCCTGTCCCGGAACCCGTCGAACGTGCGGCAAGCGCCTGCTCCGGTCCGAACTCGCGGGCGGCATCAGCCTGTTCGGAGCCGCCGGCGCCGGCATCGGCCGCCGCGGCCGTGGGCGTGCTCCCGGCAGCCGGGTCGGCGCCGAGGGCGCCGGAGGCGACTTCCGTTCCAGGCCAAGGCGAGACGTCCCGCCGGGCCGCGGCGCCTGCGTGGCGGCGTGCGTGGACCCCCGGGCGAGCTCCATGCAGGGCGACCCCGCCGAGGCCGGCGCAACCCGCACCCACACCCAGCGCAACCAGGCACCCGGCGGCAACCTTCGCGCCGAGGGGCCCTGCGAGCACCCAGCCGCCGGAGGCGCCGCCCCCTCCCACCGCGCCGGCGCCGCCCAGCGCGCCCCCACCCACCGGAGTGACCGGGGCCCCGCCGCCGAGCGCAGCCCCGGACGACCCGGCCGCCGCGCCCGAGTGGGCCGCGGCCGTGCCGGCTCCCTCCCCCACGCGGGACAGGATCGAAGCGGCGATCCCGCCCGGGGCCAGCACGGGAGGGAGCACGGACGCCAGCCCGCGCAGTGAGGCGACGTAGGCGCGACACGAGGAGCACCTGCTGCTGTGGGCGAGGGCCAGCCGGTAGCGCTCCCCGTCGCGGTCCAGGATCCCGAACGCGAAACCGCGCATCAACGAGCCCTGCTGCTCGCACCAGCGCCCCTCGCCGATGGTCGTGGCAAGCTCCCCTAGCTTCTCGCTGACGCCGGGGCGTCCCGGCCCGCGTCCCTCCATCAGGCGGCGCATGCGTCGCTCGCTGACCCCCATGCGCGCAGCGGCCTCTGCACGGGTGAGGCCGTGCAAATAACACAGCACCGCCGCCTCGCGCTCCTGACCTTCGAGGCGGGAGCGGACGCCCTCGAACAGCTCGCGCAGGCGGTCGCGGTCGTCGAGCTCGCCGGCCAGGTCGGGCTCCTGTGGCCATACCTGCTCGGTCGTGCGCTCCGTGCCCCGCTCGGCGCGCCGGCGCGCCCGCTGCTCGTCGATCGCGCGCCGGTGGGTGGCGAGCACGAGCCAGCCCGTAGGGTTGGAGATCTCCTGGCCGTCGAGCACGGCGCCGTACAGGCCCTGCCAGGCGATCGCGTAACAGGCTTCGACATCGACCACGTCGAGGCCTCCCCCGGCGGCCCGCAGGCGCCTCACGACGATCCCCACCACGCGCGCCTGTAATTGGCGAAATTCGGCTTTGAGAAGCCGTTCTGCGCGGTATCGGCGGATCGCCAGGGGGCTGATCGCGCGAGTCTAAGCCCGCCACCCACGAGCGCGAAAGGGCCACCGTCGATCACGGCGCGGAAGCGACGAAAACGTTCCCAGTTTGCGACCGTCACCTTTGAGAGGAAAAGCACAAGCGGCGACGAACCCCGGGGCAGAGCGCCGCGCCGCGCCCGCGCCCACCTCCGGCGCCATCCCCGGCGGCGTCGCAACCACGTCCCCGCAAACGAGGAAGCCCAATGCCAGATCGCCTGACCCGCTACGCCCCCCTGACCGGCGTCGCCGCCGCGGTGTTCCTGCTGGTCGGCGTCTTCTCCGGCACTGAACCGGCCGACTCGAGCTCCTCGCCGGCCAAGGTGGTCCACTTCTACGCACTGCACCGCTCGAGCATCGAGACCACGAGCGTGCTGATCGGCATCAGCCTGCTCCTGGTGGTGCTGTTCGCAACCAGCCTGCGCGCCTACGTGCGCCGCACCGAGGGTGGGGAGGCGCTGAGCGCGATGGTGCTGGCCGGAGCGAGCATCAGCGCCACGGCGGGGCTGCTCGCCGTGGCGGTCGAATACTGCCTGGCCCACAACCTCCTCAAGCTCACCCCCTCCACGGTGCAGGCCGGGAACATCGTGGCCCAGGAAGTGTTCGTGCCGATCCTGGGAGGCGTGTTCCTGATGACCTTCGCGACCTTCCTCGCGATCCTCCGCGGAGCAGCCTTGCCTCGGTGGCTCGGGTGGCTATCGCTGCTGGTCGCAGTGGTGGCGGTGATCCCCCCGATCGGCTTCGCCGGATTCATCGGCTTCGTCGTGTGGGTGGTGATCACGAGCATCTTCATGTACCTGCGCATTGATGCTGCGGCGGGGGAGGGTGCCGCTTCCCCGCCCGGGCCCGCGCCGGCGCAGGCCGGCTGACAGGCCGGGCACAAAGGCAGGAGCATCGGCCGGCGGGGCGGCCGAGCCGCTGGTGATCCCTGCGCGTGGTACCTCGCTCACCGGGCGCAGGCGAAATCGCATCTCGAGCTCGATCCCGCCGCCCGGGCGGGTCCTGATCGTCAGCGACTCACAGCTCTCGTCGATCATCGACAGGCCGAGCCCCAGCCCGGGACTCGCGAGGGCGCGGCCGATACCGCAGCCCTCGTCGCCCACGAAGATCGCCAGCTCGTCGGGGTCGGCGACCCCCCTGAGGTGGATCTGGCCCGATGCACCGGAGCCGGCGTCCCGATCGGCGGCGTTCGACCGGTCGCCGCCGTGGTACCCGGCGGGGTCGGGGCCGTGGCCGTCGGAGCCGTCGCCGTCGGGGTCGCCGGCCACCCGTTGCGAGTAGGCGTGGACGACCGCGTTCGTGACCGCCTCCGACACGGCCAGGCAGATCCGGTACAGGTCCGGACCCTGGGCCCCTTCGGTGGCGGCCCAGCGGGCGGCGGCGTGGCGTGCGGCCGGGACCGAGCCGGGCACGGCATCGAAGTGCACGTCGAGGTCGGCGGCGCGTGTCCGCGTCATCGCACCCTCGCCGTTCTTGGCTCCGGCTCCGTCGCCAGACATCGCACGTTGAAGTACCCCGCTCAAACGGGACGCAAACGGCTCTCGCAGACGTCTGTGGGCGGTTTCGGCGGCCGCTATGGGCCGGCCTCGGCCCCTCCCACCGGGGTGGCCGCCGATTCCTCCAGCTGGCCGACGCTGACAGCGCGCATGTCCGCCCCGTCTTCGGCGGCCCGGTGCCATGCCACAAGCAGCTCCAGCGCGGGCCCGAGAGGGACTGGAGGGACCCAGCCGAGGTCACGTTCGGAGGCGGTCGAGTCGATCGCGAGGTAGAAGGCCTCGGGGGGCGCCGCCCGCGGGTCGGGCTCCCAGCGGAGGGCGCCGTCCCACAGCCTCTCGAGCTCCTGCACGACCCATTGCACGGTCCTGGCGCCCTCGTCCGGGGGACCGAAGTTCCAGGCAGCCCCGGGGCAGGACCCCTCCAGCAGGCGCTGGGCGAGCAGCATGTAGCCCGACAGGGCGCAGAACACGTGCTGCCAGGGGCGGACCGCGGATGGGTTCCTGACGAGCAGCGGGCTGCCGTCCTGCACCGCGCGCACGGCATCGGCCAGGAGCCTGTCCTCGCCCCAGTCGCCTCCCCCGATCACGTTGCCGGCGCGGGCACTCGCCACCTCGGGCGCGTCCACCTCCTCGAAGAACGTCCGCCGGTAGGCGCTCGTGACGAGCTCGGCGCAGGCCTTCGAGCTCGAATACGGGTCGCGGCCGCCGAGGCGGTCGGACTCGACGAACGCGTTCCCCCGGGAGCCGTTCTCGCGGAAAACGTCGTTCTCGTAGCACTTGTCCGAGGTCACCACGACGGCGGCCCGTACCCCGCCCGCGAGGCGGACCGCCTCCAGCACGTTCACAGTTCCCATCACGTTGACCTCGTAGGTCAGCGCCGGCTCGCGCAGGGAGCGCCTCACCATCGGCTGGGCGGCGAGGTGGAAGACGACCTCGGGACGCTCAACCCGCACCACCTCGTGCACGGCCTGCGCATCGCGGATGTCGGCCGCGTGTTGTGTCATGTGATCCCCTACCCGCGCGAGCTCGAACAGCGAGGGCCGCGTGGGGGCGCCGGGGGCGAGGCCGACCACATGAGCGCCCAGCGACTGCAGCCACAGCGACAGCCACGCCCCCTTGAAGCCGGTGTGGCCGGTAACGAGCACGCGGCGGGCGCACCAGAGTTCATGGTCGATGAGCACGAGGGCGGCTATCTTCACGCAATCTCCGCGACTTCGGCCCGTCCATCCGCCAGGCCAGCCCCACCGGTACCGCCCCCGCGTGCGGAGGTGCTGGGCATGGCGCTGGCTATCAGCGACTACGACCGGGTGGTCTCCTGGATGCAGGAGATGATCCGCGCCGGCGCCCGCGGGTACCTGACGGCCGCCGCCGTCAACCTGGTGATGTCCGCGAGAGAGGACCCCGAGACGCGCGCTGCGGTGCACGGGGCGACGCTGGCCGTGCCCGACGGCCAGCCGCTCGTATGGGCGCTGCGGGCCCTCGGCCACCGCGAGGCCACACGTATCTACGGGCCGGACCTGATGGCCCGCTTCTGCGCACGGGCCGCCGCCTCGGGAACGCCCGTGTACCTGTACGGGGGACGCACCCCGGAGGCGCTCGAGCTGTTGCGCCGGCGGCTCACCGAACGTTTCCCCGGCCTCGTGATCGCGGGCGGCTACTCGCCCCCGTTCCGTGAGCCGACCGCGGCCGAGCAGGACGAGATCGCGCAGGAGATCGACTCGTCGGGCGCCCAGGTCGTGTGGGTGGGGATCGGCCAGCCCAAGCAGGAGCGATGGATGGCGATGATGCGGCCCCGGCTGCAGGCGCCGCTGCTCGTGGGAGTGGGAGCGGCCTTCGACTTCCACGCGGGCCTGGTTCCACAGGCGCCGTCGTGGATGCAGCGCAGCGGCCTGGAGTGGGTGTACCGCCTGTCGCAGGAGCCGCGCAGGCTGTGGCGTCGCTACGCCCGCTACAACCCGCTGTTCGTGGGGAGCTTCGCGCGGCAGTACATCGCACACGCGCTGTCACGGCCCCGCGCGCGGCGCAGCTAACCTCTCGCTCTGGATGGCAGCTTCCAACAGCAGCGCCGAGGTCGCCGTCGTCGGGCTCGGACGGGTCGGGTTGCCGCTCGCGCTCAGCTTCGCCGACCGCGGCCTGCGGACCATCGGGGTCGATCGGGACCCGCGCGTGCTCGAGTCGGTGGGCGAGGGACGGATGCCGTTCGCCGAGTCCGGCGCCCAGGAGGTGCTCGAGCGCGTACGCGAGAAGGGCTCCCTGACGCTCACCGACCGCGTCGCCGACGCCGCCGCCGCGCGTCAGGTGGTGCTCACACTCGGCACACCCTCCTTCTCCCACATCGAGATCGACATGCGCGACCTCCGCTCCGCACTCGACGACCTGCTCAGCGTGCTGCAGCCGGGCCACTCGCTGATCCTGCGCTCCACGATCGCCCCCGGCACCACCGACTTCGTCGCCGGTTACCTGGCCAAGCACCGTGACTTCGAGGTGGGCGAGGAGGTGTTCGTGGCACACGCCCCCGAGCGGATCGCGGCAGGGCGCTTCCTCGAGGAGATCGACACGCTCCCGTGCATCATCGGCGGGGTCGGGGAGCGCTCCGGGGAGGTCGCCGCGGAGCTGTTCGGCGTCTTCGACGCGCCGATCGTGCAGACCACTCCCGTGCAGGCGGAGCTCGCCAAGATCTGGACCAACATCCTGCGCTACACGCAGTTCGCGCTCCCGAACCTGCTGATGATGGACTGCGAGCGTCACGCGGCCAACGTGTTCGAGGTGATCGACCTCATCAACCGCGACTACCCCCGCGGCGGGATCGCCCAGCCGGGCCTCACCGCCGGGACCTGCCTGCGCAAGGACTTCACATTCTCCGAGGAGCGCTCCGCGGCGCCGGGCATGCTGCTCGCCGTGTCCCGCGTGAACGAGTCCGTGCCCCTGTTCCTGCTCGAAGGGGCCAAGCGGCGCCTGGGCACGCTCGCCGATCGCCGGGTTGCGGTCCTCGGGCTCGCGTTCAAGGCCGACACCGACGACGAGCGGGACTCCCTCGCCCACAAGCTGATCCGGCTGGCCGAGCGGGAGCTGGCCGACGTCGTCGTCCACGACCCGCTGGTGGCCACCCCCACGGCCTCGCTCGAGGAGACCGTCAACGGTGCCGAGGTGGTCGTGATGGCCACCAACCACTCCGTCTTCCGCACACCTTCGACCCTCACGACGATCGCTTCGTCCGCCTCGCCCGAATGCCTGGTGGTGGACCCCTGGAACTGTTGGGGGGCGGGCCAGGTGTTCGCCTACGCATCCGAGCTCGTAGCGCTCGGCGTCTCCGGGTGAGCAGGGTCCTGGTCACGGGCGGGGCCGGCACGATCGGCGCCGCCGTCGTGAGGCAGCTGCTGGCCGACCCGGCGTACGAGGTGCGCGTCTCCGACCAGCGCCCGGCGCCCCAGTGGATGCGGGAAGGGTGCGAGGTGCACACCGGCGACCTGCGCTCCCCCGGCCAGGCCAAAGCCGCGATGGCCGGCTGCTCCCACGTCGTCCACCTCGCCGCGATCGTCGGGGGCATCGCCAACTTTCATCGCCTTCCCCACACGCTCACCGAGGTCAACAACGCCCTCTACAACTCGGTGATCGGCACGGCCGTCACGCTCGAAGTGGAGCGCCTGGTGTACGTGTCCTCCTCGATGGTGTTCGAGCGCGCCGAGCTGTTCCCCACGCCCGAGGACTACCTGCCCCAATGCCCGGTCCCGCGCTCGGCCTACGGCTTCTCAAAGCTCACCGGCGAGGTCTACTGCCGAGCCGCCCACGAGGAGCACGACCTTCCCTTCACGATCGTCCGCCCCTTCAACGCGTACGGCCCGGGCGAGCTACCCGACGCGGAACCGGGGATCGCCCACGCGGTCCCCGACCTGATCAACAAGGTCCTCTCCGGGCAGCGCCCGCTGCAGATCTTCGGATCCGGCGAGCAGACGCGTACGCTCACCCACGTCGACGACATCGCCGAGGGCCTCGTCTGTGCGATGAGCTCACCAGCCGGCCTGAACGAGGACTTCAACATCTCCGCCTCCCGCGAGCTGACCGTGGCGGAGATCGCCGCGATCGTGTGGGAGGCCTGCGGCGAGGATCCCGACGAGCTCGAGCTGGAGCATCTGCCGACGTTCGAGGTGGACGTGCAGCGGAGGTGGCCGTCGGTCGAGAAGGCGAAGCGGCTGCTCGACTGGGAGGCCCGCATCGACGCCGAGGAGGGGATCGCGGCAACCGTGCGCTGGCTGCGCGACATCCCTCGCCCTGTCGCAAGCGCCCGCTAGGCTGCCCCGTCAAATGAGCGGCAAGCCATCAGCGCTGATCACGGGTGTCACGGGCCAGGACGGCTCCTACCTGGCCGAACTCCTCCTGGAGAAGGGGTACGACGTCCACGGCATGGTCCGCCGTGCCTCCACGGAGAAGTTCGAGCGGATCGAGCATCTGCGCGACAGCATGACGCTGCACCAGGGCGACCTGCTCGACCAGCGGTCTTTGGTGGACGCGCTGCGGGCCGCCAAACCGGACGAGATCTACAACCTCGCCGCGATGTCGTTCGTGGCGGTCTCCTGGATCCAGCCCACGCTGACGGCGGAGTTCACCGGCGTCGGCGTGACCCGCATGCTCGAGGCGATGCGAGAAGTGTGCCCCGAGGCGCGCTTCTATCAGGCCTCCTCGAGTGAGATGTTCGGAAAGGTGAGAGAGGTACCCCAGACCGAGACCACTCCCTTCTACCCCCGTTCACCGTATGGCGTTGCGAAGGTCTACGGGCACTTCATTACCGTCAATTACCGCGAGTCATACGACCTGCACGCGACGTCGGGGATACTGTTCAATCATGAGAGCCCCCGCCGGGGCCTGGAGTTCGTAACCCGCAAGATCACGTGGCACGCAGCTGCGATCAAGCTCGGACTGAAGCAGGAGCTGCGGCTCGGAAACCTCGACGCAGAACGCGACTGGGGCTACGCCAAGGACTACGTGGAAGCCATGTGGCTGATGCTCCAGCAGGCCCGGCCCGAGGACTACGTGATCGCGACCGGCGAGGCGCACTCGGTTCGTGAGTGCTGCGAGGTCGCATTCGACGAGGCGGGTCTCGGCGACTTCCAGAAGTACGTGACGATCGATCCGGCCTTCGTGCGCCCTGCCGAGGTCGATCACCTGATCGGCGACCCCTCCAAGGCCGAGCGTGACCTCGGCTGGACGCCGAAGACGAGCTTCGAGGAGCTGATCCGGCTCATGACCCGCGCCGATCTCGAGCTGCTCGCCGGCTCCTAGACCTGGCGCCCATCCCGCGCGTCCCGCGGTTCAGCGCCGGCCCCGGTCCGCCCGCGGAACGACCGGCTCTCAACCGGCCGCTTAAACGACTCGGGGCGCCCGCATCGCGGGCGCCCCGAGTGTTCAGCCTCGCTCGCCTAGGCGAGCACCGGGCTTACGGGCATTCTTTTTTGATCGTTTCCGCCAGGACTTTGTATCCAGCCGCGGTCGGGTGGATGTCCGGCCCGTTCTTGAGCTTCACTTTCGGTTCGATTTCGGTTTCGGTCAGGTTGGCCATGTTGGTCAACGTCGCCAGCGTTCCAGCTTCCGCCGGGAATGTTCCCGGGTTGAAAGCCGCGTGCGGGTTGGCCAAGCAGCCCTTCAGCGCCTTGCTTTTCAGTATCCCCGTCTCTTCCAGGTTCAACTGTTCTGTCAGTTCGTTCGAGCCTGGCAGAAGTTCCGTCGGGCCGGTAAGGCGCCCGTACGGATCGTAACCACCGAGGAACTTGATCTTCGCCTTCGGGGCCGCCGTGCGGAGAGCCAGCACGATTCCCTTCAGGTTGATCTCGATCTGGTGGAACAGCGCCGGAGCGGCTTTTTTCACGCCCGCCGACACGATCGCGACCGTTTCGGCTTCCAACTGCGCTTTGTGCGCAGCGGCGTATGCCAACGCGATCCCGGTCCCGATTGTGAACTCTTCTTCTTCGAGCACGGTCGGCGGCTGCGGCCCCTGTGCCGCGATATTCGCCGCGACTTTTTCTGCGAATTTGGCTTTAGCTTCTGCGACTTTTTCTTTGAATTCGGCTTCAGAGATTTCTTTTTTGCTCAGTTTTTCTTCCAGCGTTTTTTCTTCTGCTTTTAGTTCTGTTTCCCACGTTACCAATAGTGAGAGTGGTTCTACGTGTTTTGTTGTGTTCAGTCCCAGGTATTCCTCGAGTTTGTAGAACCCTTTTTCTTTGAGTTCGCTTTCGTGCGTGCCCGTAAGGACATATTCTTCGGCGGAACCCACCAGCAGCGACTTGATCGCGGCTGCTTCGGCTTTTGCTTCACAGAGCGCGAGGGCTTCTGCGAAGCTTTTGCCTTTGCCGATTTGTTCTGTGACGCACGCCGTGACTCCTGCTTCGGACGCTTCTCCGAAGGAGGGGTGGTTCGACAGGAACAGCGCCACGAGTTCGTTAGTGGCTTCTTCGATTTCTTTCGGAGTGGCTCCTGGGTGTTCAGCGTACCATTTCGCCCCGAGTTTGCCGCCTATGTTGAAGACGGCTTCGCCGAGCCGTGTTGCAATCGCTGTCTCGATTGTTTTCTTGGCGTTTGCTTCGAATTCCGCAAGTTTCGCGAAGCATTTGCCTTCCGCTTCTTCCAGCGACGCGCCTTTCCCAATTTCTGTTGCGATGCACGCGCCGATTTGGCCTTCGACGAGTTTTTTGCCGACTTCGGCCTGGACGAGTTTCACGAAGTACCCGCCGACTTTGGCTTCGACCGTGGCTTTCTTTGCCAGGCCTTGCGCGTCGATTTTTTCTGCCAGCTGCCGTTTAGTGATTTCTTTTTTGGCGTATTCAGTGCCCCACGTTACCTGGGCTTCGCCTTCCGCTTTTTCTTCCGCTGGTGTCTGTTTCAGTTCTAGCGCGTGTCCTTCTTCTACGAGGTATTTGAAGGCGTTGCTACCGACGAGTTTGGTGAAGACTTCCGTCGCCGTGAAGAAGGCGTTTGATTTTTCCAGCACTTCGGGTTCAAGCAGTGCTTCCACAATCGCCTTGAGTTTCGCGCCGACGACACCTTCGACTTCAGGTTTCGTGATCTGTTCCACGTGATGCATTATGAACGCTTCGGCTTCTTTCTGAATGACCGCGACTGCGTGGAGCTGGTCGTTCGCGCCGATGTTCAGGGTGATGATCTTTACTTTCCTGCCTTCCGCGGTGGCCTGTTTGATCTTCGCGACCGCCGCTTCGAGCTGCGAGGTGCCGGCAGCCCCGTATTCGTTGTGAAGCGGGAACTGGAATTCAGGCGGTTCCCCGACTTTTTTGCCTTTGTGGATCGTTTCGTGGTAAGCGCACGGCGCTTCGAACGTGACTTTGTCCCCCGCTTTGGTGTTGATCAGTTTTGCTTTTTTCAAGCTGGAGGTGAGTTTTTCCGCCTCCGCCATGTTGCCGATCATCGACCCGGTTGTCTCGCCGGGGCACCCGTAGTTCACGAGCGACGTTTCGATGGGTTTCGTGACTTCAGCGTAGTAGTCGCTGACGTAGCCTTTTTCGAAGCCGGCGATCGGCTCGGTGGGAAGGTTTTCGTTGAACGACTGCGTCGAGTAGCCGAAGGCGAGCGAGTCGCCGAGGCCGATGAGGACCCTTGGCGGCCCAACTTTTTTTGCTGCACTGGCGATTGACGGCATCGTCATCGCCGAGATCGCTAGCAGTGCGATCAAGCACCCGACCAGCCGAAGATGGCGTCGCGCGCCGAAGGCGCTGTGGCCATTCGTGGCTTTCATTCTTTCATCCTCCTAGTATCCCGGCGGGACCGCCAGCAGAAGAAAGACCCCCAATGGCTCAGCCCCTCTGTTTGCCCCATCATTTGGTGGTTTGCTGCGTGCCCCCGCGTTCCCCTGCGCGAGCATACAATTCGCGCTCGCAGTCAAGCGCGCGCAAAGCGCACGATAGCCTTAGGTCAAGCCGATGTCAAGCGGGGTCCGCGGCAACGGGCCGGCATGACCACACCGGAGGATGGGGTGGTGCGGCCGGCGGGCCTCGCCTCTAGGGGCCGGACGCGCCTCCCACCGGCGGCGCTAGCTCGATTTCCGCGAGCCCCGGCAGATGCGCCCTGCACTTCTTCATCGCGCCCTTGAAGTTTTCGCTGCTCGTGTCCACCCCCTGGAAGCTCACGCGGGGACCCCTGGCGGAGGTTTCCAGGGGAGGCATGTCGATGCCGTGCCGACGCATGCATTTCACGAACTCGGCGGCCGAACCGGTGCGCGAGGGCAAGGACACCTTCGGAAGCTTGATGGCGTGTCCGCAGGCCTTCAGGGCTGCCTGGTACCGAGCACGGGAAACGCCACTCGGCAGCTTCGAGCCCGCTGCCAGCGGGATCCCCTGCTTGTGCAGGCAGGCGCCGAGCGTCTCCGGTACCGCATACACGCCTTCGAGTCCCCGCGGCGTCCCCGGGCGTGCCTTCACGGAGCCGGATTTCAGCCTGGAGGCGGATTTCAGCGCCCGCTTCAGCGCGGCTCGGTATTCTTGTGCGTCGAGCTTGCCGGCGGGCTTGTGCGGTGTCCTGGGCGCCTGAGCCCCGGAGTTGGGCGCGCCGGACGAGCTTTTGTCGGGATGCGCGTGCGTCTGCGTCTGCGTCTGGGTCTGGGTGGACGGCGTGCTGGCTGCCGCGCCGTTGCCCGCCGACCCGGTGGTCGCCGGCGTGGAGCTCCCGCCGCACGCGACGAGCACATTCGCAATGAGGACCGCGACGAGCGCCGCGCCCCCGCGTGTCCCTCGGTTGAAGTTGCGACCTGACATTCCCTCTCTCAACCCTCGCTTCGAACTCACCCATCGGCCAGACCCTCCCCGTTACCGGGGCACCTTGTCTGGCCCTACGACATGATCGGCCGAAGCTCTAACCGTACGATAAAGGAGGCGGCAAAGGCGGCTAAATGCGTTGAAACCGGGCTCAGTCAGGTGGGCCGGCGGCGAGCCGCCCGTCGGCGTGGCCCAGCGCGGGCAAGCCCGTGTGCAACCGTCCGGGAGACTTCCTCCGAACCGCGCGCTAACGGTGCTTCTTGGAATGCTTCTTTGGTTTCTTGGTCACCTTCTTGGCGCCGTATCGCTTGCGCGCCGCCTTTTCGCACGCGGAGCGCTTGCTCTTCTTCTTGAGCTTCTTGCACGCCTTCAGCGCTTTCGCGAGCTTCTGCGCACGAGTGAGGGGCGGCTTGACGGCTGGTTTTGCGGCGCAGCCCACCGGTTCGACGTTCGTTTCCTGCTTGATCACCGCGCCGTTCTGCCCGGTGATTTCGGTCGGCATCGTGATCTTCTGTGAGCAGACGTTGTAGTCGGGCACGATTTCCGTGTTGGCGGTCAGAGCCGAGTGCGGTCCGGACGGCAGGTCGGTTTCGAAAGTCGTGAAGGGGGCGTCGGGCGTGGATTCGAAGCGTGAGTAGGTGACGCCATTTTTGATGTCGGTCTTGCCGTCGAGCACGATCGTGATGCCTTCTCCCTGCAGCACGAACTCGACATCCGGGAACGCGGCGCCTCCGTGGGAGACGAGGTACGCGGGACCGGTCAGCGGGTTCTTGAACACCGGCGTGTGGATCGTCCCGCTCGCGATCACCGAGCCTTCGGGGCAGGATGCGGGGTTCGCGTTGAAGGTCGCTTCGAGGCAGGCTTTCTGGATCGTGGTCAGGCGCGAGGGCAGGATCTTGGGGATCGTCAGGAACGTTTTTGCGATCCCCGCCTGTCCGAGACCGGCCGAGGTGACCTTGACGTGGAATCCGATGCCGTTCACTTTGCTGCCCTGCGCGTCCACCGTGGCGGTGAGCTTGGGCGTGAAGGGGAGGCTGGAGCAGCCCGCGACCTGGAAGCGGCTGGAGACCCCGGCGCTTGCGCCTTCATAGCCGCCCAGTGTGCCGTTCACGCTCATCGGCGTGCAGTTGGTCGGGTTGAACTCGAAGCCCGCGCGGTCGACCGTCACGTTCAGTTCTTTGATCTGGGCCGGCGCGCCTTTGACGAACTGCGGCAGGGGGTCGCTCGTGACCGTGGCCTGCGCGGTGTTCGGATCGACGTTGATCGTCGAGCGCACCGGGATCTTGCCGAGGTTGAAGGGCCCCACGTGTTCGGCGTTGGTCACGGCCAGGATCCCGAAGGGCGCGCCCTTGTACGGGCCGGTCAGGAACGCTTCCCCGGAGATCGAGACGGGGGCGCCTCCGAGACCCGATACCGCCGTGGAATGGCCGATCAGGCTTTCGGGCCCGCATTCGTCGTTGGCAGCCTGCGGTTCCGGACACGGCGTCACCGATGCGAGCATGGCCGCCGCGCCCGGCGGCAGCGTCATCGTGATCGACTTCAGGTCCTGCTGGCCATCCGGGCGTCGGATCGTCAGGGAGAAGGGGGAGAACGCTCCGGCCTGCGTGTTGGTCGAGCCGGCCTGGAACTCGGGCGAGAACGGCAGCGAGCCAGATGGGCACGGCGTGTCGTTCGGACCGGAGGTGATTTCGAGGTTGGATTCCGCGCTCGCGGTCTGTCCCGACCAGGTGACGAATTCGACCTTGGCCGGGTTGGGCCCGCAGAAGGCCGGCGTGGACTGCGTCGCGCGTTCGGTCTTGAACAGCTTCAGTTCGAGGGTTTCGAACGGGGCCTGCGGGGTGTTCCTGAAGTGCGAGACGAGCTGACCGTTGACTTGGTTGATGACGACTTCGCCGACGAGCTTGACGAGCACCTTCGAGTCCGGTTCTTCGGCCATCAGGTACAGGGCCAGCGGCGAGCCGAACGGGTTGGTGTTCTGGTCGGCGAGGTACACGCTGCCCGTCAGTTCCTTGGCCAGCACCGGCGTCTTGATCCTGACCGTCCCGATCTTCGACGCTTCGGGGCAGGACGCGGGCGCCGGCGTGAACTGCTGCGCGGCGATCTCCCCTTCCAGCACCGAGCCGGTGTCGCTGTCGAGGCCGCTGAAGCCGGCCTGTTCGACATTGCACGTTTCCAGCCCGTTGACGGCACCGGCGCTGGTCGTCATGCCTTCCGGCAGCGCGAGCGTGGTTTCCTTGATGTCGGCCTCGGCGAGCTTGTCCGCTTCGTGCGTGGTCTGCTGGGGGAGCTTGACCCTCACCGTGAGCGCCGTCGGCGTGCTGGCCGCGTGCGTTTCGGGGATCACTTCGATCGACGGATCGAACGGCAGCTCTTGGCAGTCGGTGAGCGCCGTCACGTTGGCGGCTTCGCCTTCGAGCTTGGCCACACGGCCTTCCGCTTCCAGTTCGGGACCGTTCCACGCCGTCCCCTGTACTGTGGAGCCGAGCGGCTGGTTGCACTGCGTGGGGAGCGTCAGGAACGCCCTGTTCGGTTCCGGCTCGCTTTCGCAGGTTGGGCGGGGGTTGAACCCCGAAACCCAGCCGCCGTGTGCCAGGCAGGCCCACCCGCGCGCGCCGTCGTGGCGCGGGTCGGCCGGTGCCCCCCACAGGCTCACCGTCGCCCCCAGCACCTGCGCGGCCTGGGAGGCGTAGTTGACGGTGACCGTCACCCCGTAGTCTCCACCCGTGCGCACGGACGTGTCGAGCACCACGGGGACGTGGGCGATCTCGAACCCGAACCGTGCGGGCTCGCCGGGCGCCGGCGTGAGGTTGAAGACCGGCACCGACCACGTCTGGTAGCCGACCAGGATCGGGTCGTTGAAGCTCACGGTTGCGATCCCGATGGCCGTCTCCTCGGGACAGCTGTTGACCGATTCGGCGTCCTGGGCGTTGAACTGGACCCCCGTGCATTGCGGTACCGCAGTCGTGTCGCCCAGCAGCCCGGGAGGCAGCTTGAAGGCGATGTTCTGCTGCAGCGCGGGGGCCGAGGGAAAGATTTCGAAGCCCGACCCGACCGGATAGGTCTGGAGCGTCTGGTTCAACTGGAATACGCTCGTCAGCTGGAAGGGGTGGCTCCCGGGCCTGCGCTCGGGTTCGAAGTCTTCGCCTTCGGGCGTCATTTCCCAGGCTTCCAGCCCGAATTCCGTACCCTCGCCGTTGACTTTGAGCGGTCGGTGCAGGGTCTCTTTGCTCGCGCCGCCGCCGCTGATCGTGACTTCGTTTTCGGGTTCCGCGGGCGCTTCGTAGTTAGAGCGGACTTTGATGCGCAGTTCGATGTCTTCGAACTCGTTGAGCGGGCCTTCGTATGTGCACTGCACGGGGTTGATCGGCGCCGCCGTGCATTTGAGCCCGTGGGTCACCTGGCTCGACCCGGGGGTGGCCGTGTCTATCGCCTCGACCGCGGTGATTTCCAGCTGTTCGGGCAGCTTGTCGGTGATCGTGATCGGTTCGGATTCGCCATGGGCCGGTGCGTCCCCGACGTTGAACGCCATCGCGAAGATGAATCCTTCGCCGCCGTTCAACGGGAGGTTGGTGGGGGCGGCGCGCGACTCCACTCGCCAGTGGGGAATCGCCGGGGCCGACGCGAGCGCCGGCGTGCTGCCGGCGAGCACCGCCACCAGCCCGGCGAGCGCCGCGAGTGCTGCGAGCGGACGCCGGCAAGGACCTCGGCTCATCGGTGGCCCCCGGACGCTCTCTTCTTTGCCTTCTTCACGGCTCCATAGCGCTTGCGCGCCTGCTTTTCACAGGCCACGCGCTTGTGCCTGCTCTTGAGCTTCCTGCACGCCTTCAGCGCTTTTGCGAGCTTCTGGGAGCGCGTCAGCGGTTTCGGCTTGGGCTTGGGCTGTTCTTCGGTGCTGGCTCCGAGCACATTCGACAGCAGGTGCAGGACGTTCCCCGGTCCGGAGAAGGTCGAGGTTTCGGGCGCGCCGAAGCCCGACGGCGGCGTGTAGGTCCCCTGGCACGCTTCGTCGGCGCATTCTTCGTGCGCCGGCGGCGGCGGCGGCGGGCAGCTGTGCGACGGTTCGCACACGCGCGCGTCGTATACGTCGAAGTTGGTGTCGTGATCCTGCGGGCCGATCTGCTCCGCCGTGAGGAAGAAGACATCCTCGCCGCTCGCGCTCGCGTCGAGGAACACCGATTCGCGTTCGGAGGTGCCCGGCGAGATCAGGCCCACGCAGCCGCCGGCGGCGTGGCAGCCGCCGACCCCGTCGGGCTCGTACTCGTAGACGTTCATCAGCCCGACCTGCTGGAGCGCCCCTTCGACCGACTCGCTGCGGGTCGGCTGCGCCAGCGGCACGAGCGCGTCTGCGCTGTTGAAGAACACCCGCCCTGCGTCTGAGAGGAGACGCGACTGGTACACGGCGGTGGTCGAGGAGATTGCGGTGAAGCCGGGAATGTTGGCCGCCAGCCACGGGTCTTTCGCGCCGCCCTTGGCCCACGTCAGCGGCTCGTCGACGACCAGGCCGTTGCTTTCGTCGGCTCCGCCGCTGAGGTCGGTGCCCCGGTCGAAGACACCGGTCGGCCGTGCGCCGGTCGGGTTGCACGAGACGCACACGAGGCGTTCGCGCGGGGCGTTGTAGAGGAACACCTCCTCGTCGAGGCGTTCGCCCGGCGCTTTGCTGCTCACGTCTTCGTTGTCGTAGCCGGTCAGGCTGCGCATCGACATGAACGTGAGGTACTCGCCGCTGGGAGAGACGCGCGAGGTCTGATTCACCGGATCGCCGACCCCGGCTCCGCCGCCGCCCCCCCAGTCGGGCCGATCTTCGCTGGAGAGCACGGTCACGAGCTTGGTGGGCTGCCATTCGGTGCCGATCGCTCGGCGCATGTAGAGGTTGCACGTGCTGCCGGCGGTCGCCTGCTGCTGCCCGGCCGGGCAGTTGCCGCGCTGGGCGTCCGGCGTCAGCGCACCGTTGGCGACGAAGTACACATAGCTGCCGTCTTCGCTCGCCCCGAGTACCCCGGTGCTCGCGCCCGGCGCGAGCACCTGGCCGCCCCCCCCGAAGGGCCCTTCCGGGGTGAGGTCCTTGAGTGTCTCGATGAGCGGCGCGCCCGCGCTGGGGCGCCTCAATTCGGCGACATAGAGGTCGGGCTTGCCGCCGCTCCCGGCTTTCGAGTCGGGCGTCAGGCGCTCCGTATCGGTGAAGAAGACCCTGGAGCCGTCGGCGCTTGCGGTCTGGAACACCGCCTGCGGTGAGCCCACGTCTTTGGTTTCGGGCTGAACGCTGTCGAGCTGCAGGCTCTTGTGCGTGACCGCGTCGTGCACGTAGAGGTGGAGGGTCCCGAACCGGTTGGACGTCCAGAACACGCGCGATCCGTCGTCGGAGATCGCGTGGATGGCGTGGATGCCGCCGGTGCCCCCGAGCGTCGCTGCATTTTCGACGGGCGGGAGCTGCGTGCCGTCGGGGAGCGCGCTGACGAGCTCCAGCTGCTGTTTGGCGCCGGACCACTCATACAGGCCCGGGCTTGCGCTGTAGGAGGCGAACACGACATGCGCCAGGTCCGACGTGGCGCCGAGGAATATCAGGCCTTCCTGCGCGCCGCCGCCGAACTCTTCCCCGCCGGGCGCGTTCAGCTTCGAGACGAGCGGAAGGAAGCCGGGATTGTCCATCTCCGCGCCGTTATCCGCGGCGAGTTCGGAGCTTTCCCGTTCGGAATCCCGCAGCGGCAGATCCTGTTCGGTTTCTTCGGCGCTGGTTGCCCTGTTCGTGCGCAGGTAGATCGTCTTTTCCTCGCGGGCTTCGCCGGTGAAATCGGCGGGAGCCAGCGGCGGCCCTTCGAATTTCCCCGAGTGGCTGTTCCCCGGGAACGGTTGCACGACCGCGAGCGCCAGCGTGTCGGAGAACGACTGGTACTCGGGGGCTTCGCCGATCGGGACTCCGGTGCCCGCCGCGTTGGGTGTGATGATGTCCTGCGAGGACCACCCGCCGGGCCCGCGCGTCGAGAGGATCTGCGTGTCTTCAGGGCTGCGGTTGCCTTCCGGCTGCTGCCCGGCCGGCATCGGGCCGTTCGCGACGTACGTCATCGCGCGGCCGTTCTCGGAGGACGCGATCCACCCGCCTCTCCTGGTGAACGGTTCCGGTTCGGTGCCGCCCTTCTGCGGGGGCGAGACCATTTCGAAGGCGCGACCGTCGGGGAGGGAGGTGAACAACGTCAGGATCGGCAAGGTCTGTTCGTCGCTCGTGACCGTGCCGTGCGTGTTTTCGGCGATCACCCGGTAGAAATAGAGGCCCGGCGGCAGGCTCTGCAGTTCCAGGCCCACTTCCCGATCGCCGAAGCCGCTGCCCACATCGGCGGGTTCGCTGACGGTGCACGACGAGGAGGCGCAGCTTTCGCTGCCGTATTCGAAGCGGTAGTGGGTGTCGGCACCGCGGGGGTTCACCTGGGCTATCAGCTTCGTCGCGTTCGTGGCAGGGGCGCTCGGGGGCAGGGTCTGGGAGGAGAGTCCTTCGACCGTGGGGGGACCCTCCCCTTCGAGGGTGAAGACGTCCACGCGCTTGGAGGCCGTGTCGAGGACGTAGAGGCTGCCGTTCGCGGGGTCGGCGGCGATCGCACCGCCTTCCTGCAGTCCAGGAGCGCCGATGCGCTGGATCAGCGACCCGCCTTCGGTGAACGCCGCCACCGTGGAGTGCGGGACACCCCCGATATGCGCCTCGTTGAGCAGGAACACGCTGTGGTCGCTCGGGCTCGCCGCGACAGCGTTCGTCGCTTCGCCCTCGATCTCTGCCACCAGCACGTTGCCCGTCGACCCCTCGAGCTTGGCGATGATCGGCAGTTCGAGGAGTTCTTCTTCGTCCTGGCGTTCCCGGCCGCTGGCGCTTTCGGTCTGGTTTGCGACGTACAGGTCGCCTTCGGAGTCGACCGCGAGTCCGCGCTTGGCGGCTGCTTTGAATGGCGCGAGCACGCTGCCGGCGCCCTGGTTGGAGAGCGCGTTGTCGAGCTTGCGCACAACGTGGTTTTCCTCATAGACGTACAGGTTGCCGTGGCCGTCTACCGTGATCGCCTCGATCGGTTCCAGACGCTGATTCCCCCCGGCTTCTTTCACTTTCTTGATTTCTGCGATCCGGTTGCCTTCGGCGGTGAACTTGTAGATCGTCTTGCCGCTCCCGCCGACCACGTACACGTCGCCTTTGGAGGGATCGGATTCCTCACCGGAGCTATCGACGGCGATCGCGCTCGGCTTCGTCACCGACCAGGCGTCCACGAATTCCTCGCCCGTGGGTTCTCCCGAGCCGTCGAGCACGGGTTTGAAGCGCTCGATCTGTTTGTTCTTGCGGTCCGCGACATACACGTCACCCGTCAGTGCGCTGACCCCGACCGCGACCGGTTCTGAGAATTGTCCTTCGCCCTGTCCGGCTTCGCCGAAGGCGAACGCGAACACGTGTCCCCGCTGGCCGATCGCGAGCGCGGGGGCGCCCGTGACCAGGCAGGTGCCCACGACCATGCACAGCGCGGCGAGCAGGCGCGGCAACAGGTGCGCACCACGCGCCGTCTCTCGACTGCTGCCCCTCGCCGCCAATCTGGATCCTCTCCCTCGACTCCTTGCGAGGCGAGTCTAGCGGTTGGGCGCAGGTCGTTCAACCGACAAGCGTCCAGCGAGGCCGGTGCGCGCTCCCAGCTCCGCGAGCGCGACTTGCTCCGCCATCCGGCGAGCCTCGCGGACGATGCAAGGGCGCGCGGCACGCCGCGCGCCCTTGCTCGCTCGAGCTATGTGTAACTCCGCGAAGCTTCTGTACGCGTAGCTTCTGATTTAGCGTTCTAGACTTCCGGTTCCGGCGGCGGTTCCGGTCTTTCGAGCCTGAGCTCGACTTCGGAGGCGAAGGTGATCTTGGCTTTATAGCTCTCGGTGCCTTTGGCCTTGGCTTTGAACGGGGCACCGCTGAAGCTGAATTCCTCTTCCAGATCCTGTTCGATCTCGCCGGGCGCCGCTTCTTCTTCCAGCACGTGGCCCATTTTGTCGATGATTTCGCTTTCGGGCAGATACCTCGCAGCGAGGAAGCCACTCACCCTGCCGACGGTTTTACCGCCGCATTCGTATTCGGCCAGGTATGGGCCGCCTTCCGGCGTGTATGTGGAGCCGGGGTAGAGGGCGATCACTTCTTCGGCGGCCGTGTGAAGCGGTTTGGTCGTGATCGACTTCGCCGGCTCCAGCGGAGAGACGCTGTGACAGGTTTCTTTCGTGCCTTCGATTTCGCACCCTTCGAAATGCGCGGTCACCGTGCCCGTCGTCGTGCCCGTGATCGCGCCGTTAGCGTGGTATTTGTCGCACTTCGTGACGATCGCTTCAGTCGGAACCCCCAATGTGGACGTAAGGCCTTCGGCGTTGAACCCCGGCCCGTTGTCGAAGCTTCCCACCTTTTCGTATTCGCCCTTTTTGTCTGTTCCGCCCTTTTTAGATTTGTGTTCTGTCGTGCAGGACGCATCGGCATATCGACCCGCGGCCTTTGCCAACTTCTCGCACGACAGGGGTGCGCCTTCGCGCCATTCGTAGCGTCCCTTTTGCATGTACACGGCTTCCCCGTGTTTCACCTTGTGGTAGTACGAAAGGCACGCCGGGTCTTCGAACTTGCCGTGCTTTTCCTGGGGAACCGTGTACTTCCCGAGTTTGACGCACTGCCCGAATTCGGGCGCGGCCTGCGCCGTCGCTGTGACCATCGCGCCCAGCGCCGTCATTGCGGTGATGCACGCGGCGATGATGCTGATCCGTTTCATCTGCTGCTCCCGTTCCCTCACTTTGAGACCTCCGGCGCTCAATCCTAGCTGGTGGGCCCAGCTAGGCGCGCCGATGAGCTACCAAACGTAGTCTCCGCACAGCCGGCGCTGGTGCTGGAGAAAGGAAAGGCGCGTGCGGGACACTGCGTCCCGCACGCGCCTTCGCTGTTCACCCGAGCTACGCCCAGCTACGCGTACGCTGGTGACCAGTAATCACTTCCAACTACGAGCACGCCCCTTTGCAGTCGGGCGCCACTGTCCTGATCTCGACTTCGGAGTCGTATGTGATCGTGGACGCGTCGGACTGCGTGCCTTCCGCGAACGGTCCGAACGGTCCGCCGCTGAAGCTGAACGACTCGGTCAGTTTCTGTTCGACTTCGCCCGGCCCCGCCGATTCCGTGAGTTCTTTGCCCATTTTGTTGATGGCTCCCGATTTGTACTTCGCGGTCAGGAAGCCCGCCACCTTACCGTGGGTTTTTTTGCCGCATTCGTAGTCGGCGAGGTTCGCTTCCGCCGCCGTGAACTTCGGCCCGACAACCCCGGTGGCCGGTTCGATGGTTTCGACGTCGAGCAGCTGCGTCGTGATTTCACCGGGTGACGCCGCCGGCACCAGGCTTTCACAGACTTCTTTGGTGCCCTGGATTTCGCATTCGACGAATTTCGCCACAACGGTCGCTTTCGTCGCGCTTGTTGCTTTGCCTGCGGCGCTGTAGTTTTTGCATTCTGTGGTGAGTTTTTCAGTCGGGATCGTCAGAATGCCCGGGGCGGTACCTACCGCTTTGAAGCCAGGCCCGTTGTCGTAGGGTTCAATTTTTTCCCATTCGCCTTTGCCGTCCGGGCTGCATTCGACGACTTTTTTGCATTTTTCGTGCAATTTTTCGCACGTGCCGTCGGCGTATTTACCCTTGGCCTTCGACAGTTTCGTGCATTTGCCCGGCGCACCAGGTACCCATTCGTAAGAGCCTTTTTCGTTTTTGGCGTGGAGGGTTTTTGATTTCAGTTTCCACGAGAACTGGGTGCAGGTCGGGTCGGCGGTGCCGTTTTCGCCGCCGTATTTGCCCTTCTTTTCCTTCGGGATCGTGTACTTGCCCAGTTTGACACACTGCCCGAGTTCGGGCGCGGCGGATGCCGTCGAAGCGACCATCGCGCTCAGCGCCATGGCAGCGACGATGCACAAACCAACGATGCTCATGCGTTTCATCTGCTCGTAGCTCCTTTTCCCTCTGTTGATGTGCCTGCCCTGAAGAGAAATGCTCCAGGACGGGGTGCCCCCGGGCGCCGCCCGAAATCGAGTCGTCTCAAAGCAAACCGACAGCTCGCCCCTCAGGCTTAATAACTCCGTACTCGAACCTTGGCAGAAACGAAACCCTGCGTCAAGCCGAGCCTGGCGTCGCGGACTCGCGGAACGATGGCGTGTTCTCTGCTTTTGCCTTCCGGCTCCGTGCCGCTTACGGCCAAACTGGCCGTGAGAGGCCGCCGATCACCTTCCCCCATCGGACGCTTGACCTCGTTGCCGGACGCGACGCTACCAGATCGAGTGAACGCTCGTCAAGGTGCAGAGCCAGATTGACGTCTTTGCAGGCCGCTGCCCGCGCCTGAACGGGCCGCTTGGGAGGCAGGCTAACCCTCGACCTGACCCTCAGCGCCAGCGCTCGAGCAGGTCCTCCTCGCCCACCTCGCGCACGTGGCGGGCCGGGACCCCCATCACCACCGCTCGCGGAGGGACGTCGCGTGTGACGAGCGCCCCGGCGGCCACGAACGCCTCCTCGCCGACCTCCACGCCCGGGGTGAGCACGGCGCTGCCGCCGACGCGGCACGCCCTCCGCAGCAGCGCGCCCTGCATCGGGGTCTCCTCGCCGTGGCGGCTCATCGTGTTGTCGTTGGTGGTGTTCACGCCCGGTCCCACGAACACGTCGTCCTCGACCGTCGTGAAGGCCGTCAGGTAGACGTTGGTCTGCACCCGCACCCGCGAGCCCACGACCACGTCGTTGTCGACCACGCTGCCGCGACCGATGACCGTGCCCGGGCCGATCGAGCTGCGCTCCCGCACGAAGCTCTGATCTCCCAGGATCGCTCCCTCCCCCACCTGCGTGCCGGCGAACACGACCGCTCCCGTGCCCACGGTCACGGCCTCCGCCAGGCGCAGCTCGCCGACCTGGCCCCGGGCCGAGGAATGGCGGGCCAGCTGCGGACGCTTGCCGAGCACCGCATGGTCGGCGATCACGCACCCGTCCCCGATCACGGTCCCGTCGTGGACGACCACATAGGCGCCGAAGCTCACGCCGGCGCCCACCTGCACACCCTCTCCCAGGAGCGGCCCCGGCCCCTCGCCGCCGTCCGGCGGGCCGGCGCTCACAGCCGCACGGTCCGGGGAGCTCCCGTCCCTCGCGTCACGCCCCGCAGGTCGACCGTCAGGCGCGCGCGGGTGGCGATGAGCTCGTGGTCCACCTCGGGGTGCGCGGTCACGATCAGCGCGAGGTCGGCGTCGCCGAGGGCCTGCTCGAGGGGCACGCTGGAGAGCCCCAGCTCCCCGAGCTCGGGCACGTGGGGGTCGTGGTAGAAGACCTCGGCGCCGAGGTCCCGCAGCAGCGAGATGATCTTCAGCGCCGGAGATCCGCGCACGTCTCCCACCGCGGGCTTGTAGGAGACGCCGAACACCGCCACGCGTGCACCTTTGACGGGCATGCCGTGGTCGTTGAGCGCCCGCTGCGCCTTGGCCACGCAGTGGTAGGGCATCTGCTGGTTGATCTTCCCCGCCAGCTCGATGAACTCGGTCGACATGTCGAACTCGCGCGCACGCCAGGACAGGTAGAACGGGTCCACCGGGAGGCAGTGCCCGCCCATCCCGGGCCCGGGCTCGAAGCGCATGAACCCATACGGCTTGGTGGCGGCCGCGTCCACCACCTCCCAGATGTCGATGCCCATGCGGTCCGAGAGCATCGCCAGCTCGTTGACGAGGGCGATGTTGACCGAGCGGAAGATGTTCTCGAGCAGCTTCGTCAGCTCGGCGGCCTCGGTCGAGGACACGACCCGGATGTCGTCGCAGACGATCTCGTACAGCTCCTTCGCCCGCTCGGTGCAGGCGGGCGTGATCCCTGCGAGCACCTTGGGGGTGTTGCGCAGCGTGAAGTCCTCGCGCCCGGGGTCCACCCGCTCGGGGGAGAACGCGAGGTTGAAGTCACGTCCCACGGCCAGCCCCGACTCCTCCAGCAGCGGCGCGATCCGCTCGCGGGTGGTGCCCGGGTAGGTGGTGGACTCCAGCACCACCAGCTGACCGGCCTGCAGCACCTCGGTCAGCGCGCGGGTGGCCTCGGTCAGCGGCCCGAGGTCGGGCTCCCGGTTGGCCGTCAGCGGAGTGGGCAGGCACATCAGCACGGCGTCTGCCTTGGCGAGCTCGGCGTAACGGGTGGTCGGGTGCAGGCGGTCCTGCACCGCCGCCAGCTCCTCGTCGGGCACGTCCTCGATGTAGGAGCGCCCCTCGGTGAGGGCGGCGACCTTGCGGGAGTCGACGTCGAGCGCGATCACCTCGCAGCCCTCCCGGGCGAAGGCGACGGCTAGTGGCAGGCCCACGTAGCCCAGGCCGATGACGCCGACGCGCCTCACAGACGAGACAGTCTAGGCACCGCGGGCGACGCCCCCTGCGGGCCGGTCAGGGGCTCAGCCGGTCCACGTCGGCGCGGACCATGCGCGCCACCAGCTCGTGGAAGCTGACCCGCGGGCGCCACCCGAGCCGCTCCCGGGCCTTGGCGGCGTCGCCGATGCTCGGGGTGCTCTCGGGCGCCCGCTTGAGCCCCTCGTCCACCCGCAGGTAGCGCTCCGCTTCCAGTCCCACGCACGCGAAGGCGGCCTCGGCGAACTCGGCCACCGTGTGCCCCACGCCGCTGGCCAGGACGTAGTCCCCGGCCTGCTCCTGCTGGAGCATCAGCCACGCGCCCTCCATCACGTCGCCCGCGAAGGACCAGTCGCGCACCGCGTCCAGCGAGCCCAGCGTGAGCTCGTCCTGGACGCCCAGCGAGATCGATGCCGCGGCGCGGCTGATCCTGCGCGTGACGAACTGTTCGGGGCGGCGCTCGGACTCGTGGTTGTAGAGGATCGCGGAGCTGGCGTGCAGGCCGCGGTGCTCGCGTAGCACCCCCACGAGCTCGTGTGCCGCGAGCTTGGCGACGGCGTAGGGGCTCTGCGGCAGGCACGGCGTGAGCTCGCTCTGAGGGCTCTCCGGCGCGGCCCCGAAGATCATCGCCGAGGCCGGGTGGAACACGCGGATCGCCGGGTCGATCGCGGCCACCGATTCGAGCACCGCGGCACACGCCCCGGTGATCGCCGCGAGCGTCTCGGAGGGGCGCTCCCAGGAGTCGGGCACGAACGAGGGGGCCGCGAGGTGGTACAGCTCCCGCGGGCGCACGTGCGCGATCGCGTCGCGCAGCGTCTGCGGCTCGAGCAGCTCGCCCTCGAGTTCCTGTATCCGGCCCCGCAGGTGCTCCGAGCAGCCGAGGTCCGGCTCTCCGCGCCGCACCATCCCGGTGACGGCGTAGCCCTTCTCGAGCAGGAGCTCCGCAAGGAACGATCCGTCCTGGCCGGTGATGCCGGTGATCAGGGCGCTCGCCTGGTCGGTCACTGCCGGCACCCTAGGGCGTCCGCGCCGGCAGGCGCTCCGCGGCGCGGGCCCGGGCCTCCTCGTAGATGGCCGAGAGGCCCCCGGCGACCGTGTCGGGGCCGCACACCGTCGCGATCCTCACCCGTGCACGCTCGCCAGCAGCACGATCCCCGGCGCGCCGCACGATCGCCTCCGCGAGCGCCTGCTCGTCGCCCGGAGCCACCAGCTCGTCCTGCTCGAGGATCTCCGGCAACGCCCCGATGCGACTCCCCACCACGGGCACCCCCGCCGCCATCGACTCGGCGGGCGCCACGCCGAAGGTCTCGGCGGACCTCGAAGGGGCCAGCGCGACCGCGGCCCCGGCCCGCAGCCTTGCGAGCTCGTCGTCGTCCACGGCTCCCAGGAGCTTCACCTCGGCTCCGCGGGCGAGAGCTTCGAGCCGCCCGCGCTCGGGTCCGTCCCCGGCGATCACCAGGGCGATACCCGCGCGGCGGCAGGCGCCGATCGCGACGTCGATCCCCTTCTCCGGGGACAGGCGCGAGACGACCAGGGCGTAACGCCCCGTCGCCGCGATGCCCGCGCCCGCCTCGGGGAGATGAGCTCCGGATGGAGCTCCCGGTGGCGACGCGGGCGGGACACGAAGTGGCGGCGCCGGCGCGATCCGAAGCGGCGGCGCGAGCACCCGCACGCGCTCCCACGGCAGGGGCGCACCGAGCTCGGCGAGCCGGTCGCGGGCGAAGCGGCTGGGGACCAGGACCATGTCGGCCTGCGCGATCAGGCGCCGCTGCCAGGCGGCGAGGGCGACGGCGTAGGCGGCCGCCTCGGGCGCGCTGCCGCGGCAGTTGCGGGCAAGCCCGGGGAGGGTGTTGCGCCCGTGGCAGCGGGTGCACTCGCTCCCGCGGGTGAAGCACACGCCGACGGCGCACACGAGCCGGTACTGGTGCAGGTGCAGCACCACCGCGGCACCCTCCCGCCGGGCGGCCGCGAGCGCCCTCCAGCCGAGGGTCGGCTGGAGGTTGTGGGCGTGGACGAGCCCGGCACCGCTGCGACGGACGGCGCCGGCGACCTCGCCGGGTGAGAGCCCGCCGCGCACCAGCCCCAGCGCGGCCCGCGCACGGGGAACCGCCGCCGAGTCCCGGGCCAGCAGCTGGGCGTCCTCGCCGAGGCGGTCGCGCACCAGCCACAGCAGGTCCTCCACCACGCGCTCCTCGCCGCCGGTGCTGCGGTAGCGGTTGTGAAGGAACAGGACCATCGACGCCGGGCAGCGTACGGTGACGTGGGCCGGCGAGGCAAACCTAGACTTGCTGGAGCCCATGACAGGGTGCAGCCCATGACAGCGGCCTCGGTGGTCATACCCACGCGCGCACGTCCCGCCTACCTGGAGGTGGCGCTCGGCTCGATCGTGCCGCAGGCGGGCGCCTGCGGCGCGGAGGTGATCGTCGTGGACGACGCCGGCGAGTCCGCCGAGATGCGCGCCCTGGTGGAGCGCGGCGGCGCCCGTTACGAGCCCCACCCGCGCCCTCTCGGGCTGAACGCGGCGCGCAACACCGGTGTGGAGCGCTCCGGGGGCGAGCTGATCGTGTTCGTCGACGACGACATCCGTGCCCGCCCCGGATGGCTCGCCGCGCTGCTGGAGGCCGCCCGGCGGCATCCCGAGATCGACGTCTTCACCGGACCCGTGAGCGCCCGCCTCGAGGGTCCGGCGCCCCACAGCTGCGGGCGCGAGGCACCGCCGGTGACGACCCTGGAGCTCGGCGACGAGGACACGCCCACCCAGCTCGCGTGGGGGGCGAACATGGCGATCCGCCGCGACGCGTTCGCCCTCGTGGGGCCGTTCGACGTGTCCCTCGAACACGGCGGGGACGAGCAGGAGTGGCAGGAACGCCTCGCCCGGCGGCGGCCGGGCACGAGCGCCCTCTACGTCGCCCGCGCGGGCGTGGAGCACCGGCGCGCCGGCAGTGACGCCCGCCTGCGCTCGCTGTGCGCCACCGCCTACACCCGCGGCCGCGCGGCCAGGCGCTTCGACTCGCGGCGGGGGATCGCGCCCTCGATGGCAGGCGAGCTGAGGACGCTGGCCGGTTGCGTCGGGCATGTCCTGCGACGGGCGTGCCCGGCCGGGCTCGTGATGGTCGCCCACAGCGCCGGCAGGATCCGCGAAGCCCTGGCCCACACGCTGGCCCGGCTGATGCCGCGCGAGGCCGGCGAGAGGGTGTCCCCGGCAGGCGCCCGCAACGGCGCGGCGGCGTCCGCATCCCCGCAGGCGGCCGACGACTTCCTCAGCGGCGAGAGCGGCTCGGTGGGTGGACTCGACGGGGTCGCCCGTGCCGTGGTGGACGCCTCGGTCGACTCGCTCGAGCTGCTCACGGCACGGCGGATGCGTCTGCGCGCCGCCGCCCGCAGGGCGCCCGTACGGAGCGTGCTGGCGCTGTCGGTGCAGCGCCCCGAGCACGCGGCCAGCAGCGCTGCGATTGCGCGAGAGCTGGGGCGCTCGCGCCACCAAGTGGAGCTCCACTGCTGCGGCGCGGGTGACGGCGGCAAGTTCGAGAACCTGGACCGCATGCTCGAGCGCCACCCCGCCGACGGCCACGACTGGCTGCTCGTGATCGACGACGACGTGAAGCTGCCCCACGGCTTCCTGGACCCGTTCGTGTTCCTCTGTGAGCGCTTCTCGCTGGCGCTCGCCCAGCCCGCCCACCGGCTGCGCTCGCATGCGGCGTGGCCGGTGACCCGGCGGCGACCCGGCAGCGTCGTGCGTGAGACGGGCTTCGTCGAGATCGGCCCCGTGAGCGCCTTCGCGGCGAGCACGTTCCCGGTGCTGCTGCCGTTCCCCCGCCTGCGGATGGGTTGGGGACTGGACGCCCACTGGGCCGCCGTCGCCCGCGCGCGGGGATGGCGCTGCGGGGTGGTGGACGCGGTCGCGATCGAGCACATGGCCTCCCCCGTGGCGTCCACCTACGGGCGCGAGGCGGCCCTCGCCGAGGCGCGGGAGTTCCTGTCGCAGCAGCCATACCTGCCCGCGCGCGAGGCCGCCCGTACCCTCGCGACGCACCGCCACTGGTGAACGACTCGGCCCCCGGTCCCCGGGTAGCGATCGTGGCCGAGTTCTACCCGAGCCGCCGGGATCCGGTGCTCGGGATCTGGGCCCACCGCCAGGCGCTGGCGGTGCGCGAGGCGGGCGCGGACGTGCAGGTGATCGTGCTGCACCGGGTGGTGCCCCCGCGTTCCGCCTTCGCCGACGGCGTCGGGCACGCGGGAGCGACGCTCGCGGAGATGGCGGCCGAGCCCCGCCACCAGGTGCGCGACGGCCTGCAGGTCACGTACGCGCCCTACGTCTCGCCTCCGCGCGAGCGCGGGTATCCGGGGTGGGGGGCGTGGGCCGCGCCCACGCTGGCGCTGGCGCTGAGAAAACTCCACCGCTCCTTCCCGTTCGAGCTGATCCACGCCCACAACGCCGTGCCCGCCGGCGACGCCGTCCGCCGTGCCCGCCCCCGCACCCCTCTGATCGTCTCCGAGCACGGTGCCGACGTGCTGTACACGGCCTGGCGGGGACCGCGCGGGGCGCGCGCCGTGGCGCGCGGACTGGGGGCAGCGCAGCTGGTGCTCGCCAACAGCAGGGGGATCGCGGAGCTGGCGCGCTCGCGGGGCGCGGCGCGTACACGCGTGGTCCACCTCGGCGCCGAGCTCCCCCCGCCCGCCACGGCCGCGGACCACGCCGGCCACCACTCCACCCAGCTCCGCGTCGGGCCGGCACGCCCGACGCTCGTCACCGTCGCCCACCTCGTGGCCCGCAAGCGCCACGCCGACGTGCTGCGCGCGCTGGCGGTGCTGCGCCCCCGCCACCCCACGCTGCGCTACTCGATCGTCGGCGACGGCCCCGAGCGTCACGCCCTCGAAGTGCTCGCGGCGCGTCTGGGGGTGGCCGACCGGGTCGACTTCTACGGCCAGCTCGATCCCGCCACCGCGCTCGCCCATGCGCGCGGCGCGAGCGTGTTCGTGATGCCCTCCACGGAGGAGGCCTTCGGCACCGCCTACATCGAGGCGATGGCCGCCGGGGTGCCCGCGATCGGCTGCCGCGGCGAGCCGGGCCCGGAGGAGATCGCCGCCGCCGGGGGCGGCTTCCTGCTGGTACCGCCGGGGGACATCGAGCGCCTCAGCCAGCGCATCGACGAGCTGCTGTCGGACGACCATCGCCTGCGCGAGGCCTCCGAACGCGCTCGGGCGACCGTCAGGGAGGGCTTCACCTGGGAGCAGTGCGGCGAGCACACCCTGGCCGCCTACGTCGAGGTGCTCGAGCGTGCACGCTCGGAGGAGGTGTGAGCGCGGCGGCTGCGAGGGCGGGCTCGGATTCCGGACCGACCAAGGCCGGGTCAGGGGCCGTGTTGTTCCTCACCGGCCACCTCCCGTCCTACCGCGTGGGGGCTTTCGCCCGCCTGCACGAGCGCGAGGGCATCGAGGTTGCGCTGTTCGGCGGCGCGCGCCGCCACGGCGGCCCAGACCCGGCGGCCGAGCTGCCGTTCCCGGCGCGCCGCGTAACCCCCCGCGAGCTCTACGGGCTGGCCGCGAGCGGGCGCTACAGGGCGGTGGTGTGCCCGACCGGGGGCCGCGCTGCGCTGCTAGCGGGCTGGGCGGGAGCCCGCGCGGGGCACGTCCCGCTGATCCTGTGGGCCTCGTTGTGGGCCCACCCGCGGACGCCTGCCCACGCGTTCAGCTACCTGCCGCTGCGGCACCTGTACCGCTCGGCGCAGGCGGTCGTGACCTACGGCCCCCACGTGAGCGCCTACGTGCGCGCCCGCGGCGCCGTGAACGTGTTCGAGGCGCCCCAGGCGGTGGACAACGACTTCTGGTCGGTCCCCCAGCCGGCCGAGCCGACACTGCCGGGCTGGCCGGCGGGGGCGGGCACGCGCTTCCTGTTCGTGGGACGCCCCGACCGCGAGAAGGGCCTGGCGGTGCTGCTCGACGCATGGACCCGCTCCGGCCCGCCGCCGGGCGGCGCCCTGGTGCTGGTGGGAGCATCGCCCGGTGCCGCCGCCCCGACCGGGGGCGCCGACCCCTCGATTCACGCGCTGGGCCCGCTCGATCCGGGCCGGCTGAGAGAGGTGTATGGGCACACGGACGTGCTGGTCGTACCGTCGATCCCCACGGCGAGCTTCCGCGAGCCCTGGGGGCTGGTGGTCAACGAGGCCATGAACCAGGGCGTGGCGGTGGTGGCAAGCGACGCCGTGGGGGCAGCCGCCGGAGGGCTGGTGCGCGACGGCGAGACCGGCGTCGTGGTGCCCGCCGGGGACCCCGGGGCCCTGGCGCGGGCGATGGCCGGGCTCGCCGGCTCGCCCGAGTTGCGCGGGCGGCTGGGAGCGGCGGGTGCCGGGGAGGTCGCCGCCTACACGTACGACGCCTGGGCGGAGGGCTTCGCGAGGGCGCTCGCGGGCGCCGGCGTGGCCGCCGGCTGAGACCCGCTCACTGCGGAAATCGGCGCGCACCGCAACACCGGGCCGCTGGTAGCGTTGGACAGGTCGGATGAGCGTCGGCGAACAGATCATCCTGCGCTGCACTCACGGCCAGTCGCTCAGCGGCTTCTCGCAGAGCGCCTACCGCCAGGCGCTCAAGGAACTGAGCGCGGACGCGGAAGAGTATTCGCCCTGCGCGCAGCAGATCCGCCAGGCCCAGCTCGCCGCGGCCGCCGGCCAGAAGACCGGCGCCGTCAACGCGACAACCGTGGCGGTGGCCGCCACGCCCTCGGAACTGAAGGCGATCGAGCACGCCCAGGAGCATGGCTCCGGGCCGGTTCCCGTCGGCGGCCAGGTGATCACGCCCGGGGTGGTACACGCCAACGTGTCCTCGGCCGTGAGCACGCTCCCAGACCCGGTGCTGGCGGTGCTGGCGCTGATGCTCGCGACCCTGGTCGCGCTCGCCATCAGCTTCGCCCGCAGGCGTCTCCGTGCAAGGCGCGACGGCTGAGACGCTGACGCCGGCTCCCGCCCCTGCGCCGCGCGCGCAGGACGGGCCGTGGCGGCCGTCTCCCCTGTCGGGGCGGGATCGACGGCTCCCCGGGCCGACCGTCTGGGGGGCGCTGCTCGTGTGCGGCGCCCTCTGCCTGATCACCTTCTACGCGAAGGGCGGACGACACCTCGAAACGATGACCGCCACCGAGATGGGGGTGACGATCGGCGGTGGTGTGCTGTTCGCGGCGTCCGTGCTGCTCCTGCCCGCGACGCGGCGCCGGTACGGGTCGTGGACGCTCGCGATGATGCTCGCGCTGACGGGCCTCACGGCGTTGTCGATCGCGTGGTCGGTGGCGCCGGACGCGAGCTGGCTGGACGCCTCGCGGATGCTCGCCTACAGCGGCGTGCTGGCCGGGTCGATCGCGCTCGTGCGGCTGTTCGGGGAGCGCTGGGCGGCGGTGCTCGGCGGCGTCACGCTGGCCGCCGTGGTGGTGTGCGCGTACGGACTGGCCACCAAGGTGTTCCCGTCGGGGCTCCCGGTGAACGCGCCCGCGCGCCTGCAGGAACCGTTCGGCTACTGGAACGCGATCGGCCTCACGGCGGCGATGGGGGTGATCGGGTGCATGTGGCTGGGTGCGCGCCGGCGGGGGCACGCGCTGATCAGCGCGATGGCCTATCCCGCCTGCGGCTTGCTGTTGCTGGTGCTGCTGCTGGCCTACTCCCGCGGGGCGCTGGCGGCGCTGGCCGTGGCTGCGGTCCTGTGGCTGGCGATCGTGCCGCTGCGGCTGCGCGGCGCCGCGGTGCTGCTCGCCGGCATGGCGGGGGCGGGCGTGGTGGCCGGATGGGACTTCTCGCGGCACGCCCTCAGCGGCGAAAACATCCCCCTGGCCGAGCGCGCCGCCGCCGGCCACGAGCTGGGCGCGCTGGCGCTCGTGATGGTGGTCGTGCTGGCGCTGGTGGGGATGGCGGTGACGTTCTTCACCGCGCGCCGGGCACCCTCCCCGCGCACCCGCCGCCGCGCCGGGCTGGCGCTGTGGGCGCTGGTGGCGCTGACGGTGCTGGTGCTGATCGGCGGGCTGGCCGCCAGCCACCGGGGCCTGACCGGCAGCATCTCCCACGCGGTCGGCGCGGTCACGAACCCGAACGCCAAACCTCCCCCGAACACACCGGGACGCCTGACCGCGGTGGCCAGCGTGCGCGCCCGCTACTGGAAGGAGGCGCTGCAGGTGTTCGGCGCCCACCCCGCCCTGGGGGCGGGCGCGGAAGGGTACGCGACGGCCCGCTTGCGCTACCGAAAGGCGACGCTCGTGGTGGTGCACGCCCACGGCTTCGTGGTGCAGACGCTCGCCGACCTGGGAATCGTGGGCCTGCTGGTGGCGCTCACCCTGCTCGGGAGCTGGCTCCTCGACGCCAGGCGATCGACGATGCCGCTGAACAGGCCGCCGCGCGCCTACACACCGGAGCGGGTGGGCCTGCTGACGATGCTGTGCATGGTCGTCGTGTTCGGCACCCACTCGCTGATCGACTGGACCTGGTACATCCCCGGCAACGCCTGCGTGGCGCTGCTGTGCGCGGGGTGGCTGGCGGGACGGGGACCGCTGCAACCGGCACCGCACGCGGAGACGGAATCGGCATACAAAGCCGGGGCGCAGGCCCACGACACCGGCCCGCAGGCCCACGACACCGGCCCGCAGGCCCACGACGCCGGCCCGCAGGGCCACGACGCCGGCCCGCCCGCACACCCACCGCCCGCGGGCCGGGAGGGCCCCCCGCGCTGGCGGTGGCCGGGCGGCCGGGAGGTGGACCCGCGCCTGGTGCTCGCCGGTGTGGTGGTGGCGGCCGCGTTGCTGGTGGCGTGGATGCAGTGGCAGCCGCAGCGATCCGAAGAAGCCCGCGGGCAGGCGTTGGCGCTGGCCGAAGCAGGGCACCGCCGGGCCTCCCTGGAAGCTGCACACACGGCCGTGTCCCGCGACCCCGTCTCCGCCGAAGCCCGCTTTGCGCTCGCGACGGTGCAGGCGGCGGCGGGGCTCTCGGGACGCGCCCGGGCGACGTTGCAGGAAACGGTCCGTCTGCAACCGTCCAACCCGCAGACGTGGCTCGAACTGGCGCGATACGACGTGCGTGAACACCCCCGCGCGGCGCTCAAGGAGCTGCAGGCGGCGGTGTACCTGAACCCGGAGTCGATTGCCCCCGAATCGGTCAGCGGCCCCGCCGCCCAGCCCGAATCGATTGAAATCTACAACCGGCTGGTCGAACTGATGCGCCACACCGGGCAGTAGCGCACCGGGCAGTAGCGCACCGGGCAGCAACGCGCCGGGCAGTAGCGCACCGGGCAGTAGCCGGCGTCTCAGAAGCGGGCGCGGACGGCTGCGCCGAGCAGCACGCGCGGAACCAGCGGGGGCCCGAGGCCGCCGACCTCGACTCGTTCGAAACGGAAGTCGTCGAGCAGTTGTTCCAGCGAGTGCCGGGTGTAGAAACGGACGTGCTCGCCGCGGGGATCGAAATGACGCTCCCACGCGCCGGGCACCAGCGCGATCGCTGCGCGACGCAGCAAAGGATGAGCGGGTGTGCTGAGCAGCAGCCTCCCGCCGGGGCGCAGCACGCGACGTACCTCCGAGAGCCAACCGGCGGTGTCGCCCACGTGCTCGATCACCTCGCCGGCCCACACCACGTCGAAGGCCGTGTCGGGGAGCTCCCACTCGCCCCCGCAAGCGATCAGCGCGAGCTCCAGCGAGGCGTGGGCCGCCCGCGCGCGGCGCAGGGGCTCCTGGGCGACGTCGACGGCCAGCACCTCGGCGCCCGCGTCCTGCAGCTCGGCCGCGAACTGCCCTTCGCCGCAACCGAGGTCGAGCACGCGCTCACCGGGCCCCACCCGGTCGAGCAGGAAGCGCCTGCGCGCCTGCCAGTCGCTGGGCTGGAGGTTCTCGGGGAGCGCCTCCCAGACCGCCTCGTGGTAGGAGCGCGGGGGCATCGCGCGAAGGCTATGCGCACCACATGCTGCATGTTGCGTGGCAGAACTTCCCACGCTCGCGGCCAAACGATTAGGCTAGCCCGCGTGCACGGGCGGGGTGCTCAGCGAGGCCACGGGGATACGCTTTGAAGGTCGCCTTCGACACGCGGCCGGTGTCCGAACCGGACGGCATCGGCCGCTATTCGCGGTGCGTGCTGGCGGCGCTGCGGGCGCTCACATGCGACGGCGATGAGCTGATCGAGACGAACCGCCCGGCGGCGACGATGAAGACCGGCCAGGCGGACGTCCTGCACGCTCCGTGGATGGAGGGCGCAATGCTGCGCAGCCCCTGTCCCTCGGTCGTCACGATCCACGACCTCACGCAGCTGAAGCGGCGCAGCGAGGCGCTGCGCATGGGCCTGCGCCAGCGCCTTCGCCACCTCGCCGTGCAGCGGGCGGCACGCATCGTCGTCCCCACCCGGGCGGTCGCCGACGACGTCGTCGAGCACCTCGGCGTGGAACGCCGCCGGGTGGTCGTGATACCCCACGCGGCGGACCCCGTGATGAGCCCCCGCGACGAACGGGAGGTCGCATCCGTGCGCAACCGCTTCAAGCTGCCCGAGCGCTATCTGGTGTGGGTGGGGGCGCTGCAGCATCCCGATCCGACCAAACACGTCCGCGAGCTCGCCGCGACACCCAGGAGGTTGCCGCTGGTGATGGTCGGGCCGACGCGCCCGTGGGCGCACGAGCTTCCCGAAGTGACCCTCACGGGGAGGGTGTCCGACGAGGATCTGGCGGCGATTTACAGTGGCGCCCACGCGCTCGTGCTGTCCTCCGAGAGCGAGGGCTTCGGCCTGCCGGGCGTGGAGGCCCTCGCCTGCGGCACGCCGGTCAGCGCCTGCCGCGCGAGGGCGCTCGTGGAGGTGCTCGGAGAGCGGGCCACGTTCGTGCCGCGGGGTGACATGCGATCGCTGATCACCGCCGCGGAAGCAGCGAGCCGTCCCGCCCCGGCGCCCCCCGCATGGAGCTGGCAGGACGCGGCGCGGGCCACCTGGGCCGCCTACTCGGCGGCGCTCGCGGACACGCCCGTGCAGCGCAACGGCTCCCGCGAGGTGCGCCGCCGCGCGCGGCGGCCGGGCGTCGAGGGCGTCTAGCGCGGGAGCCGCACCGCGACCTCGCGCGGGTGCGATCGAGGGCCGGTGCGACCTCGCGCCGGTGCGATCGAGGGAGGCGAAGCCGCTCGGCGACCTCGCGCGGGTGCGATCGAGGGAGCCGGCCGCTCAGTAGGCGCCGCGGCGGGTGAGCACCGCCGGCACCGTCTTCAGCAGGATCGTCAGGTCGAGCGCCAGCGACCAGCGCTCGAGGTACACGAAGTCGAGGTTCACGAGATCGTCGAAGTCGAGCTCGGAGCGCCCGGAGACCTGCCACAGGCCGGTGATCCCCGGCAGCACCAGGTAGCGCTTGCGGTGCCAGTCCTCGAGCATTTCGTAGTCGCGTTCGGGTAGCGGCCGGGGACCGACGAGCGACATGTCGCCCTTCAGCACGTTCACCAGCTGGGGAAGCTCATCCAGGGAGAAGCGCCGCAGGAAGCCCCCCACCGGGGTCAGGCGGGGGTCCTCGCGGATCTTGAACAGCGCCCCGCTTGCCTCGTTGAGGTCTTCGAGGTCGCCCTGGAGCTGCTCGGCGTCGAACGTCATCGTCCGGAACTTCAGGCACGCGAACGGCCGCTGGCCGATGCCACGACGGCGCGAGCGGTACAGGGCGGGGCCCCTCGAGGTGACGCGGACCGCGACCGTGATCGCCAGCAGCAGCGGGCTCAGGAGGATCAGCAGCAGGGTCGAGCCGATGATGTCGAAGGTCCGCTTCAGCGCGAAGTCGATCCCCTCGAACACCGGGGGGCCGAGCTCGAACAATGGAAGCGACTGCCCGGGAACGAACTCGGCGCGGTGGATCAGGATCTCCATCGTGGAGGGGGCGAGCCGCACCGTCACGCCGCGCTGGTGGCAGCGGTCCACGAGCTCGACGGCATCGTCCTTGGGGAAGTCGGAGTCGGCGATGATCACCTCGTCCACGCGCGTGCGGTCGAGTACCTGCTCGAGATCCGCGAGCGTGCCGAGCGATTCCAGGCCGTTGGCGTCCAGCGGCTGGGGCGAGAGGAAGCCGAGCACCTCGGTGGGCAGGTGGGAGCCCGAGCGCAGCGCCTCCGCCACCTCTCCGATCTGCCGGCCGCGGCCCACGAGCACCGCCCGGCGCTGGTGGCCGGCCGCCTTCATCACCTCGTCGGTGACGCGGTCGAACACCGCGCGCCCCGCGGACACGTACACGATCGCGAACAGCAGCGAGCTCCAGAACAGGTAGTAGCTGGAGAAGTGTTCGCCGTTGACGACGGCGAAGATCAGGGCCACGAACGCCACCTGGAACAGCGAGCCGACGATGCGGGGGAGCCCCGGTCGCTGGGCGCGCTCGGCGTACAGGCCGGAGCGGGCGAACAGCAGCGCCGTCAAGAGGTAGGCGAACGGCAGGAATTCCTCCGTGCCGTTGATCGAGTTCTGGGCGTCGACGGTGCCGTGCACGGCTTCCTTGAGCACGAGCGCGGTGAAGATCGCGAGCGCCACCCCTGCGAAGTCGAGCGCCAGCAGGGCGATGACACGCGCGCCACGCCCAAGCGTCGAGGCGCGCGCGAGGAACGAGAGCGCGGGCGGACGCTTGCGGCGGATGTCGCGCTCGCCGACGTGCCCGGGCAGCGCACCGGCGAGCGCCGGCTGGGCCGAGCCACGGGGACCCCTCGCCGGCCAGCCCTCCTCGGGCACCCCCTCGGCGTCGCGCCGGAAGCGGGGTGACCGCGTCAGCGGGGGATTCGAAGTGCCGCGTCCCCCCCTGGCCGGTGGAGCCGACGTTCCTGCTCTACCTGAACGCATCTCGCCTGCCACAACACCTCACCCTCTCACATGGAGCGGTCCCGTCGTCGGCGCGTCGTGGCGCCTAGACGGCTGTTCGGGCGTCCTACTGTGAGCTGCCGCCCAACAGGATCTCGACCCCGGAGTCCTCGATCGTGCGCCTCAGACCCTCCCGCAGCGGCACCTCCGGTGCCCACCCCAGCAGCTCCTTCGCGAGGGTGATGTCGGGACGGCGCTGGCGCGGATCGTCCACGGGGAGGGCCTCGAACACGATCTCCGAGCTCGACCCTGTCAGCTCTTTCACCGTCTCGGCGAGTTCGAGCAGCGTGAACTCGTCGGGGTTGCCGATGTTCACAGGATCGTGGTACCCGGACTCGGCCAGGGCTATCAGCCCCCTAATCAGATCGCTGACGTAACAGAAGGAGCGCGTCTGGCTGCCGTCGCCGAACACCGTCAGCGGCCGGTTGGCCAGCGCCTGGCGCAGGAAGGTGGGGATCGCGCGGCCGTCGTGGGGTCTCATCTTGGGGCCATAGGTATTGTGAGCGGCCACGCCCGTTCCCGCCCAGAAGTTTTCGAGCCCCGGAACCGAGAAGTCGTAGACGAGCGGGGTGGCCGCGATCTCGTCGATGGCGGTGACGACGGCCCACACGAGATCGCCCGTCACGCGCGCATTCAGTCGCTGACTGACGCCGCCGTCCCACTCGAGGATGTTCCACGGCGAGACGTTGCACAGCGTGATGGTCCAAAACGGGTACGGACGGTCTCCGGTCTTCTTGCGGATGTAGGTGTTGTAGTGACCGACCGAGGGCACGAGCCCGAAGCGGGCCAGCGCGACGATCAGGTCGTCCTTCAGCTCATCGCTCACCGTCACGAACGCGTGGCGGATGCCCTCCTCGAGGCGCTGCCCCGTATGCACTCCGTCGCCCTCGCGGTAGCCCTCGAGGAACCACTTCAGGCGTTCCAGCGGTAGCCCAAGGATCCACCCCGGGATCCGCTTGCGGTTGCCACCGAAGCCGAGGTGGTCCATCAACCGCACCAGCAGCTTGGAGTGGATGTAGATGGAGGCGGCACGACCCTCGTTTGCCGCAGCCCAAACCACGTGCAGGCCGAGCTCCCCTTCGATGATCGCCTGCGCTCGACGCAGGACGGGCTCCTCGCACGAGATCGACATGGATGCGTTCTTGTCACGCTCGTGGATGCAGCCCTCGGCGACCCACAGCCCGAGCAGCCAAAGCAGCTCATCGCTGATTGGGATCCGTGCCGGCAGCGAGGCACCATGGCCGGCGTGGAGTCGGCGCACCCGTGCGCCCTCGGGCACGTGGTCCAGCACGCGGCGTAGCACCGGCAGCGGCAGGCGGTTGCTGCGCCGCATCCGGATCAGCTTCGTCCAGGCTCCGTTGCGCCAGTTCGGCCCGTTGTTGCGCCGCCGCGAGACGAGCAGCCCGAACAGCTCCTGCCGGCGTGACCAGGCGAGCTCGCCGAGGCCGTCCGCTTCGACGGTCAGGTCCCATGGGTCGCCCTCGGCGTGGCGCCACGCGTCGAGCACGCTGACCTCGCGGCGGTCGCGCTCGGGCACGTCGATGCGTCTGGCGATCGCGATTCGCTGCCCGGGCTCGAGCTCATCGACGGGCACCGGCACCGGCTCCCCGCCGGGGCCCTCGGTGAACACCGAGTGGTCACCGGTGACGCGGATCGAGCGTCCGTAGCGGGTGCGGACCTCGAAGCAGCGCGAATCGGTCGGATGGGCGATCAGGTGCGACGCGGGGGCCGAGAGCATGCGGCCACCTGCCTCGAAGGCGGGGACCGTGTAACCGTCGAGTGGGTACTCGAGCGCCGACACGGTGCTCGCCGGGGCGGTGACCACAGCCCCGGCCCAGCCCGGAACCGCTGCGGTCGCCTGTCGGCGGGGCGTGTAGCCGGCCGCCCACGCATAAGGGATCAGGCGCGCTGCGGCCTGCTCGGCGGTCTCCCGCCGCAGTTCGGTGCCGTCGTCGTAGAGCACCTGCTCATCGGCGAGAATCGAGTTGAAGATCCTCACGATCGCCGTATCCACGCCCTGTTGGCGGTGATAGGCCATCGTCAGCGCCTCGGCGTAGCGCTTCGCCTCGTCGTACACGCCGCGGGGCCCGATCGGGTTGACGTGTCCCCAGTAGCTCTCCGGCTGGGGATGCTCCAGAGGGTCGCCGTAGACCTCGCTGGTTGAGGCGATCAGGAAGCGGGCGCGCTTGGCCTTCGCAAGGCCCAGCGTGTGGTGGGTGCCGTAGGAGCCCACCTTCAACGTGTGGAGGGGCAGGCGCAGGTAGTCGATCGGCGAGGCGGGCGAGGCGAGGTGGTAGATGAAGTCGACCGGCTCCTCCACGTAGTAGGGCTCGATGATGTCGAGGCCCAGGTGCAGGAAGCGGTCCGGATCGCGGATGTGCTCGATGTTGGCGAGCGACCCCGTCTCGAAGTTGTCGACGCAGATCACGCGGTTGCCCCGCGCCAGCAGCTCGTCGCAGAGGTGGGACCCGAGAAAGCCGGCGCCGCCGGTGACGAGGCAGGTTGCCATACCCGGCTGAGACCTTACCCGAGCGTTCCTACCCCAATGCGGCGGGGTGGCCGGCGGATGCGGCAGGCGGCGCGACGGATGCGGCAGGCGGCGCGACGGATGCGGAGGATGGCACGAGGGCAGCCGTCCCGCGGGGCCCTCGACGCTCGCAGCAGCCAAACGTCCCGCCGCGCTCACATATCATCGAACCCATGGCAACCGCCAGAGCCGACCGCGAGGGCTCCGAGCACCTCACCGTGGCCCCGATCGTCGGCCCCGAGGACCCCCGACGGTTCACCGACTCCGGCATCGAGATCAAAGAGCTCTACGAGCCGGGTGACGTGCCCGAGCAGCTCGAACTGGGTGAGCCGGGCGACTTCCCGTACACGCGCGGGGTGCACCGGGAGATGTACCGCAAGCAGGTGTGGACGATGCGCCAGTACGCCGGCTACGCGTCTGCGAAGGAGTCAAACGAACGCTACCGGTACCTCCTCTCCAAGGGCTCGACCGGGCTGTCGATGGCGTTCGACCTGCCCACCCAGCTGGGCCTCGACTCGGACAACCCGAGGTGCCTGGGAGAGGTGGGGCGCACGGGGGTGGCGATCGACACGATCGACGACATGCGCACCGCCTTCGACGGGATTCCCCTGGACCAGGTATCCACCTCGATGACGATCAACGCACCCGCCGCCTGCCTGCTGCTGCTGTACGAGCTCGTGGCCGAGGAGCAGGGTGTCCCCAGCGAGAAGCTGCGCGGGACCACCCAGAACGACGTGCTGAAGGAGTACATCGCCCGCGGCAACTACATCTACCCCCCGGGCCCAACGATGCGGCTCACCACCGACCTGTTCGAGTACTGCCACGAACGGGTGCCGCGCTGGAATACGATCTCGATCTCCGGGTACCACTTCCGCGAGAAGGGCTGCTCGGCCGTGCAGGAGGTCGCCTTCACGCTCTCCTCCGGGATCGCCTACGTGCAGGCCGCGATCGACCGGGGCCTGTCGGTGGACGAGTTCGCGCCCCGCCTGGCGTTCTTCTTCAACGGCCACAACAACGTCTTCCAGGAGGTCGCCAAGTTCCGCGCGGCCCGCAGGATGTGGGCGCAGATCATGCGCGACCGCTTCGGTGCCACCAACCCGAAGGCGATGATGCTGCGCTTCCACACCCAGACGGGGGGCGTGACGCTCACCGCCCAGCAGCCGGAGAACAACATCGTGAGGGTCGCCCTGCAGGGGTTCGCGGCTGTCTGCGGGGGCACCCAGTCGCTTCACACCAACGGCTTCGACGAGGCGCTCGCGCTGCCCTCCGAGCGCTCGGCCAAGATCGCCCTGCGCACGCAGCAGATCCTCGCCGCCGAGTCGGGAGCCGCCGACACGGTCGACCCGTTCGCCGGCTCGTACCTCGTGGAGGCGCTCACCGACGAGATAGAAGAGCGCACCCAGGAGCTGATCGCAAAGGTGGACGAGCTGGGCGGGTCGGTCAACGCGATCGAGTTCATCACCCACGAGATCGACGAGTCGGCATGGGGCTACCAGGAGCGTTACCGGCTCGGACAGGACGTGGTGGTGGGCGTCAACGCCTACCAGGAGGACGACATCGAGGTGCCCGACCTGCTGCGCGTGGACCCCGAGTCCGAGCGCGAACAGCTGGAGCGTCTGGCGCGCTTCAAGGCCGAGCGTGACCAGGAGCTGGTGGCGGTGCGGCTGCAGGAGCTGAGGGACATCGCCGGGGGCAGCGGGAACCTGCTGCCGGGGATCCGCCAGGCGCTGAAGGACCGCTGCTCGCTGGGCGAGGTGTGCGGGGCGATGCAGGACGTTTTCGGCCAGTACGCGCCGCGCTTCTAGAGCGAGCCCGGAGGCCCACGTGACCCAGCCGCCCGCCGCGTCCGCCTACGAACTCGTGATGGCGCTGCACATCATGGCCGTGGTGGCCGCCTTCGGCGTCACGTTCGCCTACCCGATCATCTTCGCCGTGGGGGCCAAAACCCAGCCCCGCGCGATGCCGCTGCTGCACCGCATCGAGTACACGATCGAACGGTGGCTCGTGAACCCGTCGCTGCTGGTCGTGTTCGCCGCCGGGATCTACCTCGCCAGCGACGGCCATCACTGGAGCGAGTTCTTCGTGCAGTGGGGCTTCGCGGTTGTGATCGTGATCGGCGCCCTCGTCGGCTCTGTGATGATCCCGACTTCGAAAAAGGCCCAGCAGGCCGCCGAGCGTGACATCGCGGCCGCAGGCGACGGCGAGGTGGTGTTCGGCGAGGAGTACCAGGGACTCGCCCGTCGCCTGAATTTCGTAGGGACGACGTTGAGCGCGCTCGTGCTGCTGACGATCGTCTTCATGGTCGTAAAGCCCTGACGAGGGGCTGCGCGCTACCGGCGCCCGGCGGTAGGCTTTGCCCAGGAGGCCCTCGGGGGCACGAGGACCTCCGATACGAGAGACATGGGCCGCTCTGCGGACGGTCCAGAACAAGGGGGTAGTGCAGATGCGACGGTGGCGTGGTCGGCCTCGCGGGTTCGCGTGGGGCTCACTCGTGGCGGTCTCCCTGGCCGTGGTTCTCGGGGCACTTGCGCCCGCACCGGCCTCTGCGGGGAAGAACCTCACCCTGCAGACGGCGCGGGGTGCGGTCCATGGAGGTGGACCCATCCAGCTGGAAAGCTCCAACCTGGCGTTCGAAACACCGATCTGGAACCTCGAATGCGCCACCGACGAGCTCGTGGCGGAACTCATCTACAACAGCGCGACGAAGGATCTCGGAAGGCTCACCTCGGGTGCGTTCAGAGGAGGTGAAGCCGGGGGCGCGTGCCGGACGAGCTCCGCGCTCGGTCCGGCCACCGTCACACTCGGCGGCCTTCCGGGGCCCGTCGTGTTCACCGGCAAGGGACGAGCCGAACTGAAGGGCGTGCGGAAGGTCTCGCTCGTGTTCTCGTTCCTCGGCGCCGGAGGGATCGAATGCGACTTCCAGATCTCGAAGCTGAAGGGAACCTTCACACCGGGCGGCCCGTTGGCGCTCGCCACCGAGGCTCAGCGGTTCAAGGCCCAGCGCTCCCTCTCGGCTCCCGCCTGCCCGCGCGGGGCGACGTTGTCCGCGGATTGGACCGTCACCTCCGAAGGCGAAGCGGTCGAAGCCGTTCTCGGATAGCTACCCTGGGTCCCTATGAGCGGGCCCTATCGCGTAGCCGTCGTCGGTGCCACCGGCCAGGTGGGGACGCTGATGCTGCGCCTGCTGCGCGAGCGGGACTTCCCGGCCGGGGAGATCGTGCCGTTCGCATCCGAGCGATCCGTCGGGCGCGAGCTCGACGACGGGCTCGTCGTGCAGGGACTGAGCGAGGACTCCGTACGCGGGTTCGACCTCGCCCTGTTCTCTGCCGGGGGCAGCATCTCGGGCGAGTGGGCGCCGGCGTTCGCCCGCGAGGGCGCGATCGTGGTCGACAACTCCTCCCGCTGGCGGATGAACGACGACGTGCCACTGGTCGTCAGCGAGGTCAACCCCCACGCCCTCGAGTCCCACCACGGGATCATCGCCAACCCGAACTGCTCCACCATGCAGATGGTCGTGGCGCTGGCCCCGCTGCACCGCGAGGCGGGCATCGAGCGGCTCGTGATCGCCACCTACCAGGCCGTGTCGGGAACGGGCAAGCGGGCCGTGGACGAGCTGCTCGACCAGTCCCATGCGCTGCTGCACCAGCAGCAGATCGAGCCGCCCGACACCTACGCCCACCAGATCGCGTTCAACGCCCTCCCCCACGCCGGCCACTTCGCGGAGGGCGATGACCACACCGACGAGGAGCGCAAGCTGATCAACGAGACGCGCAAGATCCTCGAGGACCCCTCGATCCGGGTGAGCGCCACCTGCGTGCGCATCCCAGTCGTCAACGGCCACTCGGAGTCCGTGAACATGCAGACACGCGAGCAGCTCTCCCCGGAGCGGGCCCGCGAGCTGCTCGAAGCGGCCCCCGGGGTGACCGTGCTCGACGACCCCTCCTCGGCGCTGTACCCGCTGGCGATCGACGCCGACGGCAAGGACGACGTGTTCGTGGGACGCCTCCGCCGCGACCCGGGACACGAGCGGGCGCTCGACATGTGGATCGTCTCGGACAACCTCCGCAAGGGCGCCGCCACCAATGCGGTCCAGATCGCAGAGCTGCTCCACGAGCGCGGCCTGATCGGCTCCGAGCGGCCCACACCGGCCGTGTCGTTCGCCTAGAGCTCCCGGGGCGCGGATGCCACAGGGGTCAAGCGCCGCGTGCGCTCGCGCCTAGGCGACGGCGGGGGTTCCGAACCAGGTGGTGAGTGCGTCATCGAGCCCGACGTGCGCGTCGCCCTCTCCCACCCACGCCACATACCCATCGGGGCGCACCAGCACGGCGGTCGCGGACGGTACCGCTCCGATCACGGGGAGCTCCCAGGGCCCCTCGTAGCGGGCCTCGACGAGCCGAACCCGATCCGCCCACGGAGCGATGTCGAGGCCATCGCTCCCGCCCAGCTCGAGCAGCACCGGACGGGCCTCGTGCAGCAGCGTGAACATCCGCACCGGGCCGCCCGGGGTGAGGAGATCGAGATCGGGCATCCGGCGACCGAGCAGGGGGTGACCCTCGCCGAGGTCGTAGTGGACGTCCAGGCCGGACATGATCCCGGCGTACCGCCTACGCGGCTCCTCCATGCCCAGCAGGTCGGTGATGATGTTGCGCAGGGCGTCGGTGCGAGGGTCGGAACGGTGGATCGCTGTCTGCGCCATGGTGAACTGCAGCACGCGGGCGCCCACCGGATGACGCTCGGCGTGGTAGGTGTCGAGCAGACCGTCCGTGGAGATCCCGGCGACCACCTGCGCCAGCTTCCAGCCCAGGTTCACCGCGTCCTGCACACCGATGTTCAGTCCCTGCCCACCCGCCGGTGAATGCACGTGGGCGGCGTCCCCGGCCAGCAGCACCCGTCCCTCCCTGTAGGAGGAGGCCTGGCGGGTGGCGTCCGTGAAACGGGAGATCCACGTGGGGCTGTGAACCCCGAAGTCCGTTCCCCACACCGCCGTGATCGCCTCGCTGAGATCGCGCAGGGTGGGCTCGCCGGTGTGGCCGAGATGCTCCTCTCGCACGACCACCCGCACCCGCCTGCCCTCGTCCAGCTCGCCGAGTCCGTGGATGCCCCGCTCATCGCGGCGGACCCCCCACTCGGGCTCCTCGGCCATCTCGACCTCGGCGATCAGGGAGCTGCTCGATGGGTCCCAGCCGGCGAACTCGATCCCGGCGGCCTTGCGGACGGCGCTGCGGCCGCCGTCGCACCCCACGAGGTACTCCGCGCGCAACGACCCCCCGCCGGCCAACTCGATCGTGACGCCCTCGTCGTCCTCGGCGAAGCCGGTGACCTCCGTGCCGCGGTGGATGGGCACGCCGAGCTCGTCGACCCACCCGGCGAGGATCTCCTCGATGCGCTTCTGCCATAGCGCCAGGCCGTAGGGGTGACGCGTGGGGAAGTCGCTGATGTCCAGCGGGATCATCGAGAAGCCCGCCACCTGCATCGCCTCGCCCTGCGAGAGGAACCGCTCCGCGACGCCCCGCTGGTCGAGCACCTCGATCGTGCGCGCGTGCAGACCTCCTGCGCGAGAGCTCTCGAGCTCCCGGTCGGGGCGCCGCTCGAGGATCGCCGCGTCGATCCCCGCCAGCGCCAGCTCGGCCGCCAGCATCATCCCCGTCGGTCCCCCACCAGCGATCGCGACAGCATGGCCGCTCATCGCGGCACCCCATCGTCACATCTCGAGAACAGCGTCCGCATCGCACTCCTCCGTTTCCGTCGTTTCCGGTCAGCGGCGGGCGATTATGCGGCATCGGCCGGGGCTTCATGAAGGCCCCGTGTGAGGTATAAATTGGAAGCGGAGGAAGGGCGTTGACGCCCTTCTCCTAGGTGTCGTCCGGGGGCGGTGGAGGCAGGTTCTGCGAGGTCTTCGGGACGGCGGCCTTCGTGAAGTGGAACGGCGCCGTCGGGGACTGGGCGTAGTCGAAGGCTTCTTCCAGGTCGTACGCGTCGCCGTCCTGTTCGTTGACGGGTTCCACGCCTAGTACGCCCTCGGCATACGCCAGGATCGACGAGTTGGTCGCCGCGTTGTGGTCGGTGAACCCCGGTCTCGCGTACGGGCTCACGATCACGAGCGGAAGCCGGATCCCGAGACCCGCGGGCGGCGGCACGTGGTCGTAGAAGCACCCGCAGTCGTCGTAGTAGATGAAGATCGTCGTGGACGCGCCGTCGGGGCCGTTCTGGATCGCGCTCACCTCTTCTCCGATCCAGTTGTCCCCGATGATCATCGAGGTGCCGTTGTGCTGGCTGGTGGATCCGGTCACCGTCCCGTTCTTGCCGGCGCTGGGCGTGAGGATCGAGAAGTTGGGGAGCCTGCCTTCGCGCGCGTCGCTCAACAGCTGGGACGCCTTGTGCATGTCGTTTTTCTGTGGACCGTCGAGACACTCGGCGAAGGTCGGACAGATCGCCCATTTGTAGGGCCCGGCCTGGGCCTTGGCTTTCGGTTCGACGGCCCCGTAGATACCCCAAGTGCGCCCCGCTTCTTCCATGCGGTCGGCGATCGTGGGCACGTACGGCACCGGCGAGGGGCGGTAGGGTCCTTCGCCGTTGCGGTTCGGGATACAGGACGGCTCGCTCAGCGCTTCCTGGGTAACCGGGTCGATCCACCGTGCGTCGAGGTTCGAATCGCAGCCCCAGCCGGGCCCTGCAGGAGGCGCCCCTTTGGCGTGTGCCGGGTTGTTCCCGATGAACCCGTCGAGGGTCTGGGCGAAGAAGTCCAGGTGACCACCCCACGACGGGACGATGTCCCGGGAGAAGAACGCATCGGAGATCGCACCCGCGTGCGCGAGCGCCGCGAGCGACGGGATCTGTGACGGTTCAAAAGCCGTGTAGCACTGACGTTGCTGGCACCCTCCCACCTTTTCCCAGCCGTCCATCTTGCCTTTGTCGATTGCCTTCAGCTGGGCTTCCTGGGAATGGGAGACCGTGGGCACGACGTCGTTCGCCCGGCTCAGCGGGATCGTTTCGCCTTTTTTGTTGGTCCCCGTGGAGGCGGCGTTGCATTCCCTGTGTTCCTGGACGCACAGCTGCCCGAGGACGTTGTCGAAGCTGTGGTTCTCCTGGAGGATCACCACGACGTGTTCGATCGGGGTGGGGAAAGAGGTCTGCACGAGTGCCGACCCTCCCTTCAGCGGGCCGAGCTGCGCCTGGGTCGACGCGGCGCCGATCCCCGCCGCGATCCCGGCGATGACGATCGCCGCCCAGCGGAGCCTCGGGGCCGATGCCGGACGGCGCCTGCCACCGCGGACCGGCCCTCGCCCCTGATCCGCACCGACACCGCCCCATCCCCGTCGAATCATCCGCTTCTCCCCTGCCTGCGAGCCCGACATGGACCCTCGTATCTACCCTAAACGCACCGGAGCTTCGAAGGTTGGATCTCGCTCCCGGGACGTCCGTGTGAAGGCAGGAGCGCACCGGCAGGAGTCAGAGGGATTCGCTCGAACATCCCCCACGATGGGCACCACCGAGGTTCAACGGACGCTCGTGAAGTCCCCGCCGGAGCTGTGGGCGGAGCTGAGCGACCAGCAGGCCCTCGCTCGCCACCTGTTCGAGCTCGGAGAGATCCGGATCACCTCCACCGTGCCCGAGAGCGCGGTCTTCTGGGAGACCGAGGAGACCTCCGGCAGCGCCCGCATCCAGCAGGCCGGCTGGGGCACGAAGGTCACGCTCACCGCCACCATGACGAAGGACGGGTCCGGCGGCGAGCCCACGCCCGAGCCGGTGGCGGCCCAGACACCGGTGGCGGCCCAGACACCGGTGACGGCGCAGGTACCGGTGGCGGCCCACGCCTCCCTCATGGCTCCCACCACCCCGTCGACGGCAGCAGCCCTGAGGGCCGCCGCACAGCCCACCGTTCCGAGGGAACGGGAGGACGCCCGGCCCACCACGACTAAGCACGCTCCCGGCGCGATGGCGGCCACCTCCAGTCAGGCCGTCGGGTCGAGCGTCACCGAGTCCCGCGTCCCGGAGCCCAGGCCCGAGCACCCCGCACATCCGGAGCAGTCGGTGCATTCCTCACAGCCCCAGCAGTCGGGGCATCCCGAGCAGTCGGCGCATCCCGAGCAGTCGGGGCATTCCGAGGGGTCGGGGCATTCCGAGGAGTCGAAGCGTCACGAGCGGTCGGAGCAGGCCGGCCATCCCGAGCAGTCGGGGCCGCGCGAGCTGCCGGAGCATGGCGAGGACCAGCCGGCGCAGCCTGAGCAGTCGGAACAGCCCGCACAGCCGGAACAGCCCGCACAGCCGGAGCAGCCCGCACAGCCGGACCAGCCCGAGCAGCCGCCGGCGGGCTTCTTCAGCCGCCTGTTCGGCAGGCGATCCCGTCGGCGTGATGACGGGGGCCGCCCCTCCGGGTCGCCCGCCAGCCATGAGGGCATGGTCGAGCCGACGATGACCCCGCCGCCGCCGACCGCGCCGCCGCATAGCGAGCGGCCGAAGAGTGAGCCGGCGAAGGCCTGCGAGCCCATCCAGCCGACTGCCATCGAGGCACTCCAGGCGCGGTATGTACGTCCGTACACCCCGCCGCAACCGCCTGAGCAATCCCCTCCGCCCGAGCCCACCGCCGCGCCGCCCGAGCCCACCGCCGCGGCGCCCGAGCCCACCGCTGCGGCGCCCGAGCTCACCGCCGAGTCGCCCGAGCTCACCGCCCCGCCCTCCGAGCCGCCCCCCTCGCCACCCGAGCCGCCCGCCGCGCTGGAGGGACCATCGGCCGCGGCCGACGAGACGCCGGCGGAGCCGAGCCTCTCGCGCGAGCTCCGGTCGGCCGAGGAGGCCCCGGCGGAGGACGTCAGGGCCACCCCCACCGAGGACCAGGTGAAGGAGATCCTCACCGGCGTGCTCGACCGGCTCGGGGCGGCTCACCACAGGCCCTTCTCGCGGGCTTAGCCGAGCGCTCGCGCATGTCCAGCAGCGGCCCACTCGTGCGCCTGGCGGAGGCGCTCTCCCGGGTTTACCGGGGCCCCTTCCCGCGGGCGTGGCGGAGGCGCGCTACCCGGCCTACCTAGTATCAGAGGGGTGATCGAGGCCCTCGAGGGAATGCCGGACGGAACCATCGGCTTCCGCGCGACCGGGAGGGTGACGCGGGAGGAGTATCGCGACGTCCTCGTGCCCCCCATGCGGGCCGCCGCGGAGGCGGGCGACGTGCGGATGGTGTTCGCCGTCGGGCCGGGCTTCGAGAAGTTCGAGCTCGGAGCCCTGGGCGAGGACACCAAGACCGGCATCACACTCGGGCTGGGCCACCCCAAAGCGTGGAAGCGGATCGCCCTCGTGACGGACGTGGACTGGATCGCCAACGTCCTGCACATGTTCGGCTGGCTCACCCCGGGCGAGGTCAAGCTGTACGGGGTCGACGGGCTCGAGGACGCGAAGGCCTGGGTCGCCGGGTAGCCCCGGCGGGGGCCTCCTCGCGGCTAACATCGGCTCCCCCATGGCTGCCAGCCCACACGACCGCCAGGCCGACGCCGCCCTGCTCGCGACCTCCCGCAGCGGGCACCGCAAACCGCCCCGCCAGCGGGCTCCCGAGACCTACGAGGAGAAGCTCGCCCAGCTGCACGAGCTGAGGGAGGCGGCGCTCCACTCGGCGCCCGAGGCCGAGGAGAAGCAGCACGCCCGCGGCAAGTACACCGCGCGGGAGCGGGTGGAAAAGCTGCTCGACCCGGGCTCCTTCCAGGAGCTCGACACGTTCGTTCGCCACCGCACCTACGACTTCGACATGCAGAAGAACCGGCCGTGGGGGGACGCCGTCGTGACCGGCCACGGGCTCATCGACGGGCGCCCCGTGTGCGTGTTCAGCCAGGACTTCACGGTCTTCGGCGGCTCCCTCGGCGAGGTGATGGGCGAGAAGATGTGCAAGATCATGGACCTGGCGGCCAAGATCGGCTGCCCCGTGATCGGGATCAACGACTCCGGCGGAGCCCGCATCCAGGAGGGCGTGGTGTCGCTCGGTGCCTACGGGGACGTGTTCGTCCGCAACGTCAAGTGTTCCGGCGTGATCCCCCAGATCAGCCTGATCATGGGGCCGTGCGCCGGCGGCGCCGTGTACTCCCCCGCGATCACGGACTTCATCTTCATGGTCAAGGAGACCTCTCACATGTTCATCACGGGCCCCGACGTCATCAAGACGGTCACAGGCGAGGAGGTGGGCTTCGAGGAGCTGGGCGGGGCGATGTCCCACAACACCAAGTCGGGGGTCGCCCACTTCGCCTCCGAGGATGAGGACGCGTGCCTGGAGGACTGCCGCTACCTGATCAGCTTCCTGCCCCAGAACAACCTCCAGACCGCCCCCCGGGTGGCCCCCACCGACGACCCCATGCGGATGGACCCCGAGCTCGACGAGGTCGTCCCGGACAACCCCAACAAGCCATACGACATGCGCGACGTGGTGCGCCTGATCGTGGACGACGGGGAGTTCTTCGAGGTCCACGAGCACTACGCCCGCAACATCATCTGCGGCTTCGCCCGGCTCGACGGGTTCGCGGTCGGAGTGGTGGGCAACCAGCCCTCCCAGCTGGCGGGGGTGCTCGACATCGACGCCTCCGCCAAGGGGGCCCGCTTCGTGCGCACCTGCGACGCCTTCAACATCCCGCTGATCACCTTCACCGACGTTCCCGGGTTCCTGCCGGGCACGGCCCAGGAGTGGGGCGGCATCATCCGCCATGGGGCCAAGCTGCTGTACGCGTTCACCGAGGCCACCGTCCCCAAGATCACGGTCATCACCCGCAAGGCCTACGGCGGGGCCTACGACGTCATGTCCTCCAAGCACCTGCTCGCCGACTTCAACTTCGCGTGGCCCACCGCCGAGGTCGCGGTGATGGGACCAGAGGGCGCCGTCAACATCATCTACCGGCGCGACATCGCCGCCAGCCCCACCCCCGAGGAGCGGCGCAAGAAGCTGATGGAGGACTACAAGGCACGCTTCGCCAACCCCTACACGGCCGCCGAGCGCGGCTATATCGACGACGTGATCGTGCCCCACGAGACCCGGCCGAAGCTGATCACCGCGCTCCACACACTCCAGAGCAAGCGCGAACCGGGCCCCCGGCGAAAGCACGGGAACATCCCGCTGTGACCCCCGTGCCCCCGCGCGAAGACTCCGGCGGGGCCGCGGCGAACGGATCCGGTCCGGCCCATCTGACGCTGGTGGACCCGTCCGCGGGGCCGGAGGAGGCGGCCGCGATCGTGGCGGCGCTCGAGCGCTTCATACGCGACACGGCCCCCGCCCCCGCGGCAGCGGCGTCTTCGACCACCGAAGCGTGGCGCCTGACCGGGCTCCGGGAAGGGGTCGAACGCGAGCCCGGAACAGATCTCGCCGATCCCTGGATAAATACCTAAAAGCCGCTAGGCTTTGGCGAAATAACCTTTCGCCGGCTACGAGAGGTCCTCGCGCATCCCCCGCGCCGGGACCTGGAGGATCCCCGAATGGAGCCATCTGCAATCTCTGCCCGACGGGGCACCCTGGAGAACCCGGAAGTCATCGAGAACGTGCCCGGGCACGTGATCCCCATCCTCACGCGGGAGTTCGACGACTTCAAGACGGAGGCCACCAGGTTCCTCGACGGCCAGATCGAGGAAGACCAGTTCATCAAGTTCCGCCTCAAGCAGGGGGTCTACGGGCAGCGCCAGCCCGACGTCCAGATGATCCGCGTGAAGCTCCCCTTCGGCGGGGTCACGCCGGCGCAGCTCGAAGCGTTCGCCGACGTGGTCGAGAAGTACGCGCCGCTGAACAAGGGCCACGTGACCACGCGCCAGAACATCCAGATGCACCACATCCCCCTGCCGGAAATCGAGCAGGCGATCCGCGAGCTCGGCGACGCCGGCCTCTCGAGCCGTGAGGGCTGCGGCAACACCGTCCGCAACGTCACGGGCGACCCGTGGGCGGGCGTGGCCGAGGACGAGCTCTTCGACATGACCCCCTACGCGGGTGCCTACATCCGCTACTTCGTCCGCCACCCCACCACCCAGGCGATGCCCCGCAAGGTCAAGACCGCCTTCGACGGCAGCCCCGCGGACCGCGCCATCTGCGCGATCCACGACATCGCCTTCCGCGCCCGCGTGAAGGACATCGAGGGTCGCGGTGAGGTCCGGGGAGCGGAGATGCTCGTCGGCGGAGGCACGTCGATCATGCCGCGGCTGGCCCAAACGCTGTTCGACTTCGTGGAGCTCGACAACGGCGAATACCTGCGGGCGGCAGAGGCCGTGTTCCGGATCTTCGACCGCCAGGAGTGGCTGCGAGCCAACCGAGCCCGGGCCCGCATCAAGGTGTTCGTGGACAAGTACGGGATCGACGAGCTGCGCAACCAGGTCGAGGAGGAGCTCAAGGGCGACTGGGTGGCCGAACGCGACTTCGAGCCCCAGCTGTTCGTGATCGACGAACAGGAGTCGGCTCCCGATCCTCCGGCCAGCTACGGCTCCCCCAACGGCGACCTGTCCGAGTTCGACGAGTTCCGTGCCCGCAACGTCGCCCCCCAGCGACAGGCCGGCTACGTCACCGTCGAGGCCAAGATCACGCGCGGCGACCTCACCCCCGAGCAGTTCCGGGGGCTGGCGGACATCACCCGCAAGTACTCCGGTGGCTATGCCCGCACGACCGTCCAGCAGAACCTGTTGCTGCGGTGGGTCCCCGAGCGAAGCGTCTACGACGTGTGGCGGGACCTGTCCGAGCTCGGCCTGGCCGCCGCGGGGCCGCGCGAGGTCAGCGACGTCGTGTCGTGCCCCGGCACCGACTCCTGCAAGCTCGGGATCACCAGCTCGATGGGCCTCAACCAGGCCGTCCAGGAGCGGATCGAAGCGATGGACGTGACCGACCCCGACGGCCGCAAGATCCACATCAAGATGAGCGGCTGCCCCAACGGATGCTCCCAGCACCACATCGCCGACATCGGTCTGTACGGGGCCTCGATCAAAGTCGGCGAGCACACGATCCCGGCGTACATCCCCCACATCGGCGGCACCTACGAGGACGCCGACGTGGGCTTCGGCCAGCGGCTGAAGGTGCGCCTGCCCGCCAAGCGGGTACCCGACGCCATCGAGCGCTGGATCCGTCACTATGAATCCAGCCGTACCGAGGGTGAGAGCTTCCGTGCCTTCGCCGAGCGTGTGGGCACGGGGGAGTTCGAGGGACTCGTCAAGGACCTGTCGATGCCGGTCGAGTTCGGGCTGGAGAACATGAACCAGTTCATCGACTGGAACCGGAGCGTCCCCTTCGAAGTGATCCGCGGCGAGGGCGAGTGCGCCGTCTAGGCCCAGAGGGCGTGTAGCTAAAGGGAAACACCAGATCAGGCGATCCACACGGCGATGAACCCAATCGACAGCCACATCCAGGCACCGTCCGACATCGCGCTCGGCCTCACCCACACGCTGCGTGAGGCCGCCCGCCACGGCGACCGCGCCGTGCTGCTGTGCTCCTTCCAGAAGGAGGAGTCGATCCTGATCGACGAGCTCCTGCGCCTCGACCAGGGGACCGCGGATGCGGTCCGCATCGTCACGATCGACACCGGTGTCCTGTTCGAGGAGACGCTGCAGACGTGGAAGGTGTTCGAGGACCGCTTCGGCGTGAAGATCGAGGTCAAGGACGCCAGCAATCCGGACAGGCCGTGGACCGGTCCCGAGCACTGCTGCGGAGAGGCGAAGGTGACCGCCCTGGAAGAGGCGCTCGACGGCGCCGAAGCCTGGATCACCGGCATCCGCCGCGAACAGGGTCCGACGCGCGCCGACGCGCAGCTGATCGAACGTGACGAGCGCCGAGGGCTGTGGAAGTACAACCCCCTCGCCCAGTGGACCGAGAAGGACCTCTGGCGGCGCATCTACGAGCGCGACCTCCCCTACAACCCCCTCCACGACCGCGGCTACGCCTCGATCGGGTGCGCCACCTGCACCCGGCCCGGGAGCGGGCGGGAGGGCCGCTGGGCGGGCACCGAGAAGACCGAGTGCGGGCTCCACGAGTGATGAACTACGCCGCCCGCCCCCAGCTCACCCACCTGCGCTCGCTCGAGTCCGAGGCGATCCACGTGATGCGTGAGGTCGCCGCCGAATTCGAGCGCCCCGTGCTGCTGTTCAGCGGCGGCAAGGACTCGATCGTGCTGCTGCGTCTGGCCGAGAAGGCGTTCCGCCCGGGTCCATTCCCGTTCCCGCTGATGCACGTCGACACCGGCCACAACTTCCCCGAGGTGATCGAGTACCGCGACCGCCGTGTGGCAGAACTCGGTGAGCGCCTGATCGTGGCGAGCGTCCAGCAGTCGATCGACACCGGCCGCGTGGTCGAGGAGACCGGCCCCCGGGCCTCCCGCAACCGCCTGCAGACGGTGACGCTGCTCGACGCCATCGCCGAGCACGGCTTCGACGCCGCCTTCGGAGGGGCCCGCCGCGACGAGGAGCGGGCCCGCGCCAAGGAGCGGATCTTCTCGTTCCGCGACGACTTCGGCCAGTGGGACCCCAAGAGCCAGCGACCCGAGCTGTGGAACCTCTACAACGGGCGCATCCACAAGGGCGAGCACGTGCGGGTGTTCCCGCTGTCCAACTGGACCGAGCTCGATGTGTGGGAGTACCTCGACCTCGAGGGGCTCGAGGTGCCGTCGATCTACTTCGCCCACGAGCGCAAGGTGTTCATGCGCGACGACATGCTCTACGCCTGGCGGGAGGGCACCGAGCTGATCGAGGGCGAGGAGGTCTTCTCCGAGACCGTCCGCTACCGCACCGTCGGCGACATGAGCTGCACCGGGGGCGTCCGCTCGCAGGCCCGCACGCTGCCCGAGGTGGTGCTCGAGATCGCCTCCACCAGCATCACCGAGCGGGGCGAGACCAGGGCCGACGACCGCGTCTCCGAGGCCGCCATGGAGGACCGCAAGAAGGCGGGCTACTTCTAGCAGCGCCGCCGTGGGCCGCCCGCCGGGCGCGCCCGACCGCCTGTCTCCCACCCGGCCCGCTGCGAGCCCAAGCTAAGCTTCCGCGGCCGGTGTTCAGCAAGGTTCTGATAGCCAATCGCGGCGAGATCGCGATCCGCATCGTCCGGGCTCTGGAAGAGCTCGGGATCGAGTCTGTGGCCGTCTACTCCGAGCTCGACAAAGACGCCCTCCACGCGGGCCGCGCCGACGAGTCCTACAACCTCGGCCCCGGCCCCGCCGCCGACAACTACCTCAGCATCGAGAAGATCCTCGAGGTGGCCGCCCGCTCGGGCGCCGAAGCGGTCCACCCGGGGTACGGGTTCCTCGCCGAGAACGCCACCTTCGCCCAGGCGTGCGCCGACGCCGGCGTGGTGTTCATCGGCCCCCCCGCCGGCGCGATCGAGGCGATGGGCTCCAAGACCCGCGCCCGCGAGCTGATGAAGGCCGCCGGCGTGCCGATCGTCCCGGGCACCACCGAGCCGGTGGCCGACCCCGAGCAGGCCCTGCAGATCGCCTCCGAGGAGATCGGCTTCCCCGTGGCCGTGAAGGCGGCCGGCGGAGGGGGCGGCAAGGGCTTCCGCGTGGCGCTCACCGAGAAGGACCTCCCCGACGCGTTCGAGGGATCCAGCCGCGAAGGCGAGAAGTTCTTCTCCGACCCCACGGTGTACCTCGAGCGCTACCTCCCCGACCCCCGCCACGTCGAGGTGCAGGTGCTCGCCGACACCCACGGCAACGTGATCCACCTGGGCGAGCGCGACTGCTCGATCCAGCGTCGCCACCAGAAGCTGATCGAGGAGTCCCCCGCCCCGGAATGGGTCGTGGACGAGGAGATGCGGGCCCGCATCGGCCAGATCGGCGTCGAGGCTGCGCGCGCCGTGGACTACGTCGGCGCGGGCACCATCGAGGGGCTGTTCGTGGCCGGCTCCGCGAATGGGAAGAAGGGCTCCGGCGAGTCCGAGTACTTCTTCCTCGAGATGAACACACGCGTCCAGGTCGAGCACTGCGTCACCGAGATGACCACCGGCATCGACATCGTCAAGGAGGGAATCCGGGCGGCCGCCGGGGAGCCGCTGTCCTACTCCCAGGAGGACGTCGTGCTGCGCGGCCACGCGATCGAGTGCCGCATCAACGCCGAGGACGCGTCCAAGAACTTCGCCCCCGCGCCCGGCGCCATCGGCCGCTACCGCGAGCCCTCGGGCCCCGGGGTGAGGGTCGACTCGGGCGTCGGGGAAGGCGGGGAGGTCTCACCGATGTACGACCCCATGGTGGCCAAGCTGATCGTGTGGGACGCCGACCGCGAGCAGGCCACCCGGCGCATGCTGCGGGCTCTCGGCGAATACGAGATCGAGAAGCTCAAGACGCTGATCCCGTTCCACAAAGCGCTACTGGCGAGCGAGCAGTGGGCGCGCGGAGAGACGTGCCGGGACCTGCTGGAAGACAAGGCGTGGCTGAAGCAGCTCGCCTTCACGCCGCCAGAGGCGCCGGCCGGCGGGGACGAGGAAGAGGGCGAGCGCGTCGAGCAGAATTACGACGTCGAGGTCTCCGGGCGGCGCTTTCAGGTGCGCGTCGTGGGACCCCCTGCGGCGGCTGGCGGAACGGGGGCCCTGGACGGCTCGATGGCCCGCTCCAACGGCCCCGGCCCCGGTGCACGGCCCGCACCGAAACGGGGGGCACGCGCCTCCTCGTCCTCGGGCGGGGGCCCCGACGCGCTGCCCTCGCCGCTGCAGGGCAACGTGTGGAAGGTGCTCGTCAAGCAGGGCGACACAGTGCAGGAGGGCCAGCTGCTGGCGATCATCGAGGCGATGAAGATGGAGAACGAGATCACCGCCCACAAGAGCGGCAAGGTCGTGGAGCTGCCGATCAAGGAGGGTGAGCCGATCCAGGCCGGCGCCACGATCGCCACGATCGAGAGCTCCGAGGGCTGAAAGGTCGGCCGGCGCTCAGCCGGGCTGCATACGCGCGGCGTTCTGCGCGTGCAGCACACGCTGGCCCTTGCCCCGGCGACCGTCGGGAAGCGCGGCCCTCTCTCCACGCTCGCCCAGCTCGTGGACGTACGCGACGTCCTGCTCCAACACCGCCAGCGCCCGCTCGCGGTCCATCAGCGGCCCGTGGCCGGGGACCACGTGCTCGGATCGCCCCACCAGCGGCCGCAGCCGCTCGAGCGTGTCGGCGTAGGCGCCGAGGCCGCCGTTCTCGTGCAGGGTCGGGATCTCCACCGGCGACAGGTAGTCGCCCGCCACGAGCACCCCCGCCCAGCCGATCAGCAGCGCCATCCCGTCCTGGGTGTGCCCGCTCGTGGGATGCAGCTCGAGCTCCCGCTCGGCGATGTCCAGGCGGCCGGGGACGGGCAGCCCCTGCAGCGACCCGAGGGCGAGCGGCACCGGACGCTCGATCAGCAGCTCTTCGTCGAAGTCGCGCAGGCCCCGCTGCGCCTCGCCGGGCCGTGACGACAGGCGCTCGACGGTGCTCTCGGCGCACCCGAGGGCGAGCTCAGGGAAAGCCATCCGCCCCAGCAGGTGGTCCCAGTCCCCGTGCGTTGCGAGCAGGCCGTTGGGGTCGGGCAAGCCCGCCTGCCGGAGCAGGCCCGGCAGCGAATCGAGCTCTTCGGGGAGCACGGGCGAGTCGATCACGAACACCTCCGCCTCGCCGGCGGGCTCCTGCAGCTCGGAGCGCACGATCACGCAGTTGACCGCCAGCACCGAGCTCGTGACGAGCAGGACGTCGGGGTGGAGGGCCTGAGCCCGCACCCGCTCCTCAGCTGACGCCGAGCAGCTTGGCCGCCTCTTTGAGGTTCGGGACCTCGGCGGTGGGCTTCTTCTGGGAGGAGTCGAGCTTCTGTTTGTGGCGGTTCACCCAGATCACTGGGACCCGCTGTTTGATGCACGGCACCACGTCGTGGTAGTGGCTGGCAGCCACGTGGACCCAGCCGCGCTTGCCCCCGATGCGGCGGGCGCACTCGGTGAAGTGCGCCGGCTCGGGCTTGTAGGAGCGCACCTGCTGGGCCGTCACGACGAGGTCGAAGTCGGTGGGGATGTGGCGGCGGGTCTGCCCCAGCAGCTTGTCGTCGATGTTCGACAACAGCCCCAGCTTGTACTTCTTGGCGAGCTTGGCCAGCTGGGGGTTGGTCTCCCGGAACGGCTTCCACCGCTGCACCGATTCCGGCAGAAACCCCGATCGAGAGGGCTCGAGGTCCCACTCAAGCCGTTTGGCGATCTCCAGCGCGGTGCGCCGCAGCACCTCGGCGTACAGCTCGTAGGACCCCGCCTCGATTTCCCGCTCGATTTCATGGAACATCGGGATCAGGACGCTGCGGTCGAGCTCGATGCCGTCCCGGTCCGCCTCTTTGGCGAAGGCCTCGTAGACCCCGGTCTCCCAGTCGATAAGGGTGCCGTACACGTCGAACGTGACGAACGTGACGTTCTTTGGTATCGGCATGAGCGCGGGCATTATGCCGCGCCCGGGCCGAAATCCCGGGTCTCCGTGAAAATCCCTGGCCCCGGCGCCGGAATATGGCTTTGCGTTAGAGTCCCGCGCCGCAAATGGACCTGCTCGAGTACCAGGGCAAGCAGCTGTTCGACCGCCACGGACTGAAGGTCTCCTCCGGAAGGGCCGTCGACAACGTCGAGGACGCGGTGGGGGCGGCAGCCGAGATCGGCTACCCGGTCGTCGTCAAGGCGCAGGTGCTGATCGGCGGGCGCGGAAAGGCGGGCGGCGTGAAGCTCGCCGACGACGAGGCCCAGCTGCGTGAGCACGCCGGGAACATCCTCGGCATGGACATCCGCGGACACACCGTCCACACCGTCTGGATCGAGCACGCCTCGGACATCGCCTCCGAGTACTACGCCGCGGTCCTGCTCGACCGCTCCGCCAAGAAGCCGCTCGTGATGTTCTCCACCGAAGGCGGCGTCGACATCGAAGAGGTCGCCGAGCGCAACCCCGAGCGCCTCGTGCGCCACCACGTGGACCCCCTCGCCGGGTTGGCCCGCGAGGAGGCCGTCTCGATGGCGACCGCGGGCGGCGCCGATGAGGACGTGGTCGGGCAGGTGGCCGACGCGCTCGTGGCGCTGTATGAGGTGTGGGACACCGAGGACGCCACCCTGGCCGAGATCAATCCCCTGATCGTGACCCCCGAGCGCGAGGTGCGAGCGCTCGACGCGAAGGTCTCGCTCGACGGGAACGCGCTCTTCCGCCACCCCGACAACCAGTCCCTGTCGGACACCCAGAACGAGGACCCGATCGAGCGCCGGGCCCGTGAACAGGGAGTCCAGTACGTCAAGCTCGACGGCGACATCGGCATCCTCGGCAACGGTGCCGGTCTGGTGATGTCTACGCTCGACGTGGTCGCCCACGCAGGGGGTTCGCCGGCCAACTTCCTCGACGCCGGGGGCGGGTCGAACGCCGAGAAGATCCGCCAGGCGGTCGAACTGCTGCTCGCCAACGACGCCGTGAAGGCGGTGCTGTTCAACATCTTCGGGGGCATCACCCGCGGCGACGAGGTCGCCCGCGGGCTGATCGAGGCCTTCGAAGCGATCAAACCGGAGGTGCCGTTCGTGGTGCGCCTCGACGGGACCAACGACGTCGAGGGGCGCAGGCTGCTGCAGGAGGCGGCCCTCCCCAACGTCCACCCCGCCAGGACGATGAACGAAGCGGCCGAGATGGTGGTGGCGCTGGCCGCGGGCCGCCCGGTGGGGGCGAGCGCCTGATGTCGGTCCTCGTCGACGAGAACACGCGCCTGGCGGTCGCCGGGATCACGGGCCGCGAGGGCACCTTCCACACGCTCAACAACCGCTCCTACGGGACCAACGTGGTCGGCGGCGTGACACCCGGCAAGGGCGGCCAGGACGTCGAGGGGATCCCCGTGTTCGACAGCTGGGGGGAGGCCATGCAGGAGTCCCGGCCGAACACCGCGATGATCTTCGTGCCGCCGCGCTTCGCCGCCGACTCGATCCTCGAGGCCGCCGCCGCGGGGGTCGAGCTGGTGGTGGCGATCACCGAGGGCATACCGGCCCACGACGAGCTGCGGGTGTACAACACGCTCAGCCGCGACCACCCCGAGACGCGGCTGGTGGGGCCGAACTGCCCCGGCATCCTGTCCCCCGGGAAGGCCAACGTCGGCATCATTCCGGCGTCGTTCTTCCAGGCCGGGAACGTCGGCGTGGTGTCCCGCTCGGGCACGCTCACCTACCAGATCGGCAACGAGATCGCCCAGGCCGGCTTCGGCTGCAGCACGATCGTGGGGATCGGCGGGGACCCTGTACCTGGCTCCTCGTTCGTGGACATCCTCGAGCTGTTCGAGGCCGACGACCAGACCGAGCTGGTGGTGCTCTCAGGGGAGATCGGCGGGTCCGCCGAGGAGGAGGCCGCGGACTACATCCAGGCCAACATGAGCAAGCCCGTGGTGGCCTACATCGCCGGCTTCACCGCCCCCGCGGGCAAGCAGATGGGTCACGCCGGGGCGATCGTCTCGGGCAGCTCGGGGACTGCCGCCGCCAAGGCCGAGGCGCTCGAGGGGCGGGGCGTTCGGGTCGGAAGGACCCCCACCGAAGCGGCATCGATCGCCGTCGAGGTGCTGGGCGGCGCCACCGCTCCACGCGCCTGACACTCCGCCCGGGCGCGGCTACGCTTGGCTGGAAGTGGACGAGGGCCTCGCCAGCACGCTCGCAGAGCTCCAGCTCAAGATCGGAGAGCTCGAGCGCACCCTGCGCGCCATCACCGACCCGGCTGCACAGGGGTTCTCGGCGGGCATCGGCGAACCGGCGCCGCCGATCCCGCCCGCTGCGGCGCCGCCGATCCCGCCCGCTGCGCAGCCGTCGATCCCGCCCGCTGCGCCGGACGGTCCTGCGACGCCGGTTCCCCCCGCCGCACACAGGGAGCGCCACCAGGGCCGGATCATCGACGAGGCGCTCGAGCGCGCCGCGGCGGACCGCGCCGGGCCCTCCTCGCCCGCGAGCCCGCCGGTCACACCCGGGATGGTTGCCTCTTCCGCAGGGACGGCGGCGGCGTCCTCCACGCACGAGTCGCAGGCGTTCGCGCCGCAGGAGCTGCTGCGCTTTCGCGAACGACTCGAGCGCACGGCCGCGGAGCTGACGCACGAGTACGACGCCTTGCTCGGGCGCCTAAGCTACGCCGCTGTGCCGAGCGCCCCCACCTCGACCATCTCCTTCGCCCGCGGCGCCCCGTCGCTCGACATCGTCGACGTCGAGGGGCTGCGGGACGCCGCCGTGCGCGCGTTCGAGAGCGACCCCGCCGGCACGACGGCGTACGGCACCTCGATCGGCTATCCCCGCCTGCGCAGCTGGATCGCCGAGCACCACGGGGTGGAGCCCGAGCGGGTGCTGGTCACGAACGGGTCGATGCAGGCCGACGCGTTCCTGTTCGAGCACCTGGTCCGCTCCGGCGACGAGGTCATCGTCGAGCGCCCCACCTACGACCGCACGTTGCTGTCGCTGCGCGAACGCGGGGCGCGGGTCCACGCGGTGGAGCTGCAGCCCGACGGCATCGACGTCGACGCCCTCGAACGGCTGCTGAGCCCCGCCGGGGGCGTGCGACCGACGCTCGCCCACATCATCCCCAACTTCCAGAACCCCGCCGGCTACACCCTGTCGGTGGAGAAGCGCCGGCGCCTGCTGGCGCTGGCGGCCGACCACGGCTTCCTCGTGTTCGAGGACGACCCCTACGTGGCGCTGCGCTTCGGGGAGGCGTCCGCGCCGACGATGCTCTCACTGAACCCCGAGCACGTGGTGTACGCCTCGTCGTTCTCCAAGACGGTGTGCCCGGGGATCCGGGTGGGGTACCTCGTCGGCCCCCCGGACCTGATCGCGGCGATCGCCAAGCTCGCCACCAACACCTACATCTCGCCGAACATGGTCTCCCAGTCGATCGTGTACGAGTTCTGCGCGTCGGGTGCGATCGAGCGGTCGATCGAAACCGTGCGGGCGGCACTGGCCGAGCGGGCGGCCACGCTCGCGGGCGCGCTGCGACGGGAGCTCCCCGAGGCCCGCTTCGTGGAGCCCGAGGGGGGTTACTTCATGTGGGTCACGCTTCCGCCCGGGACCGACGTGGCGGCGCTGTTCGACGCCGCCGCCGAGCGGGGCGTGGCGTTCGTGAAGGGAACCGACTTCATGCTCGAGGGCGGCGAGAACGCCCTGCGCCTGGCCTACTCGGGGGTCACGTCCGAGCAGATCGAGACCGGCGTCGGCCGCCTCGCCGAGGCCTACCGCTCCCTGTAGCCAACCCGTGAACACGGCGCCGCCGTGTTGACAGGCCGGGTCCGGGCGCACTACGCTTACGGGTGCGTCATACGCATGGCTTTCCGGCGGGAAGGGGCGCCGGCGGGGGAGCAGCGGATTCGTCGCTTGATTAGTCCGTGGTTTAAAGCCAAATTGGGAGGGAACAATGCTTGATCGCAAGCGGGGTCGGCGCGGCCGGCCCGACGGCGGCCACGCCGGAGCACGGGTGCTCCTGCTTGTCGCCCTGAGCGCCTTGGCCGTCGCATTGGGTCTGCTGGGGGCGATCGGAGCCTTCGCGACCGGCGGGGCACCAACGGCCGAATCGCGACACTCGGTCGAAATCACCAAGAGCGAAGCGGTGCTCGAAGCGAAGGTGTTCCCGCATGGGAGCGCGACCCAGTGCGAATTCGAATACGGGACCACCAAAGGCGCGCTCACTGAAAAAAAGCCATGCGTCTTCGAACCTGGTAGCCGCAACATCGGGGTACCCGAGGACCTGATCCTCACTGGCCTCTCCGAAGGCACGACCTACTACTGGCGCATCCACGCCAGCAACGAACACGGCGCCGACAACGGCGAAGAAAAGTCGTTTACGACGCTTCCGACAGCGCCGCACTCCAACACCGAAGCGGCCGAACAGGTCAAGCACACGCAGGCGACCCTGACAGGCTTCGTCACACCCAACGGCTCGGCGGTCACGCAGTGCTACTTCCAGTGGGGCACCGAAAAAGGCGTCCTTCCGGAAACGGCACCGTGCGCGCAGTCGGTCGGCGCCGGCGGAGAACCCTCCGAACCGGTGTTCGTGTCGGCGAACCTCAGCGGCCTGGCCGAAAGCCACGTGTACTACTTCCGCCTGGTTTCGAAAAACGGCCTCGGCGAAGACGTCGGCGGCCAGGAACACTTCGAGACGCTCCCGGCCCCGCCACACGCCAACACCGAAGGCGCGAACAACATCGAACGGACGACGGCCAACCTTTGGGGTTATGCGCGGCCGAACGGCTCGAAAATCACCGCGTGCAAGTTCGAATACGGAGTTGCGCCCAACCTGACCAAATCCGCTACGTGTGCGTCGTTCGGCGCCCTCAGCGGCGAAGGTAGGGAACCGGTCAATGCCCCCGTCGAAGGGCTGCTGGAAGGCACCGAATACTCGGTACGTCTCGTTGTGACGAACGCGTTGGGCACCGACGAAGGCGAGATCCTCAACTTCGAAACGCTTCCGGCCGGGCCGAACGTGTTCATGCACAACGCCCAGAACGTGACCGCCCACTCGGCCGAACTGGTCGCAGCAGTGAACCCGAAGGAAGCCCCGACCGAATGCTACTTCGAATACGGCACCACGCAGGCGCTCGGACACGTCGTAGCATGCGAAAACTCGCCGGGCGAAGGCAACGAACTGGTGAAGGTTCGAGCCAAAATCTCCGGCCTTGAAGCCAACACGAACTACCAGGTGCGGGTCGAGGCGTTCAACGAAAAAGGCTCGGACCGCGGCGGCGAGGGTGAAAAACACAACTTCACCACGGCCGCGGGCAACGAACCCCCCGAAGTCAACAAGGTGAAGCCGAAGCATGGCACCTCGGCGGGCGGCAACAAGGTCATCGTTCAGGGCCGGCACTTCGAAGAAGTGACAGCCGTGGACTTCGGCTTTGCCGCGGGTACGATCATCAAAGTCGAACCCGGCAACGCAAAAAACGAAGGCAAAATCGAAGTCGAACCGCCCCCGGGCGTCGGGAAAGTCGATGTCACCGTCTGGACCGCCAGCAACGGCAGCAGCCAGATCACCAGCAAAGACAGATACGAATACGGCAAGCCATTCGTCAGCTCATTGAGCCCGAACGAAGGCCCCGACACCGGCGGAACGGAAGTGACCGTCACCGGCAACGGCTTCGAACTGGGTCAACACGGGACCACGTTCCTGTTCGGCAAGGTGGAAGCGTCGTCGGTCGAATGCACATCGACCACGACGTGCCTCGTGATCGCGCCAGCCGCCGAAGAAAGGCACCATGCGCCCGTGTCGAGCGTCAAGGTGCGGGCTGTGGTCGGCAACGGCAAGAGCCCCAACGAAAGCGGTGACGTGTTCAAATACACCCACTAGCGCAGTAGAGCAGGAGACGCACGATTGAGTACCGGCCGCCGGGTCCCACGGGCCCGGCGGCCGTGTCGTCTTCGGCGCCGGCGGCAAACCGCCCACCCGGGGCGGCCGGCGCTGTTGACAGGGCGGGTAGGGGCGGACTAGGCTTCCGGCCGCGGCTTTCCGCCGGAAGGGGCGACGGCGGGAGCGGCCGACTGTCCGCTGGAACAGGTTCGTGTCGTAAAGCCAAACAGGGAGGGAATCATGCTTGATCGCAAGCGAGGCCGGTCGAGCCGGCCACGCCGCGCGGAGGGTTTGCGCGACGCGAGGAGGACAGGGGCGCGGATGGTGGCCCTGGGGGCACTCAGCGTCGTGGCCGTGGTCGTCGGGCTGCTCGGTGCCATGGGCGCGTTCGCCAGCGGTGGAGCACCGGGGGCCGTGAGCGAACGCAACGTCGAAATCACCAGGACCGAAGCGGTGCTGCAGGCGACGGTGTTCCCGCACGGCGCCGCCACCACGTGCAAGTTCGAATACGGGACCGCAGAAGGGAGTTTGACGCAAGAAGCCCCGTGCCCGTTCAGCCCCGGGAGTCGCCCGATCGGGGTACCGGAGTCCGCGAACCTCAAAGGCCTCGCGCCGGACACCACCTACTTCTGGCGCATTCACGCGAGCAACGTAAACGGCGAAGCGAACGGCGTGGAAAGCTCCTTTACGACGCTTCCGCACAAGCCACACGCGAACACGGAAGCGGCGATCGAAGTCAAACGCACCTCGGCGACCCTGAAGGGCTACGCCACCGCCGAGGGCTCCGAAATCACGGAATGCTATTTCGCGTGGGGCGAAAAAGAAACGTCGCTCCCCGAACACACGCCGTGTGCACAGACGGAATTCTCCGGAGGCGCCGAACCTTCGCCCGAAATCCCCGTCTCGGCGCATATCACAGGTCTGATGGAAAGCCAGGTCTACTACTACCGCCTGGTCCTGAAGAACGCCCTCGGTGAAGACCTGGGCGGAAAAGCGCACGTGCAGGCACTCCCGGCCGCACCACACGCCAACACCGAAAAGCCGAAGCTCATCGGGCGCACAACGGCCACGCTGTGGGGATTCGTGACGCCAAACGATTCGAAAGTCACGGGCTGCTACTTCAAGTACGGAGTGGGCGAAGAACTCAACAAAACGGCCGAATGCGAATCGTTCGGAGCCGGCATCGGCGAAGCCGAAGAAGAAGTCACGGCGAAACTGAGCGGCCTGCAGGAAGGCACTTCGTACTCGTTCCGGCTGGTGGCCGTGAACGCACTGGGCTCGGACGAAGGCGGCATCGGCAACTTCGAAACCGAACCGAGCCGGCCGAAAGTGTTCATACACCACGCACAGAACGTCGGATCGACCTCGGCCGAACTGGCGGCGTCGGTGAACCCGAACAGCACCCAGACCGAATGCTACTTCGAATACGGGACCACGCCGGCGCTCGGCAACGTCGCGCCGTGCGAACACTCTCCGGGCGAAGGCGATGAATACGTGAGGGTAGGGGCCAAAATCACGGGTCTCACGAAAAGCACCACCTACCTGGTGCGCGTCGTCGCGTTCAACGAAAAGGGCTCGGCCCGCGCCGGTGAAGGCGAAAACAAGAACTTCACCACCGCGCCCGGGGGAGAACAGCCCGCCGTCGAAAAGCTGAGGAAGCCGAAGGGCTCGTCCGCCGGCGGGGAAACCGTCAGGATCATCGGCCAGCACTTCGAAGAAGTGTCCGCCGTCTACTTCGGCTTCGTCCAGGCCACGATCAAACAGGTCAAGGTGACGGAAATCGAAGCCGTCGCGCCCCCCGGTGTCGGAAAAGTCGACGTCACGGTCTGGACCACGAACGGAACCAGTGCGACCAGCTCAAAAGACGTCTACACCTACGGCAAGCCGATCATCACGAGCATCAGCCCGAGCAAAGGGCCCCGCGCGGGCGGCACGGAAGTGACCGTCAAAGGCAGCGGCTTCGAAGTGGGCCAGCACGGGACCGAGTTCAAGTTCGGTAAGGCGGTGGCGGAATCCGTCGAATGCGCCACGTCCACCAGCTGCGTGGTCGTTGCACCGCCGGCCGTGTTCAAGAAAAAAGCCTTCCTGCTCAACGTGCAGGTGGCGGCGTACGTGAACGGCGGCAGAAGCAACCAGGTCGCGTTCAACTACGAATAGCGCCTAGCGCCCGTACCTCTGCCCGAGCACGAGCTGCTCGGGCAGAGCGGTGCGCGGCGGCGGAGAGGGATCGGCGATCACCGACACCGTCTCAGCGACGCTGGGGGTGATGCTCAGCAACTCGCCGCCGGCGGTCCGCACCGCCACGCGCTCATCGTCGCGCTCCTCCAGGACGCCATCCATCCCCGGCTCCAGGCCCGACGCCTTCAGGTAGTGCAGCAGATCCTCGGCCTCGTTCTCGAAGCGCATCACACGCACCTTCGCGCCCGGCTCCACGTCGGCGAGCGGCACGCCCGCGAGCCGGCTGCCGGCCACGATCGGGTGCCCGTGGGGGCAGGTCTTGGCGTCGCCGATCGCAGCCATCATGCGCTCCTCGAGCACCGGCGACATCGCGTGCTCGAGGCGCTCCGCCTCCTCGTGGACCTCGTCCCACGGCACCCCCAGGACGTCCGTCAGGAAGCGCTCGATCATGCGGTGGCGTCGCACGATGTCCTCCGCGTGGCGGGCACCGGACTCGGTGAAGGCGATCGAGCGGTCGGGCGAGCGCGTGATGTAGCCGTCGCGCTCGAGTCGCCCCACCATCTCGTGGACCGTCGGCGGGGACAGCTGCATCGCCCGTGCGAGGTTGGCGGCCGTCATCGGGAGCTCCGCCTCCTGCAGCCAGAACAGGCTCTGGAGGTACTCCTCCTCGGCAACCGTCGCGTGTGTGGCCCCCGTCTCGCTCACGCCCGAGATGCTAGAGGCCGCACCCAGCCCGCCGCCCGCTCACAGGGACAGCTGATCGAAGGTGCACTCCCCCGGGGTCTTGTCCTCGCGCCAGCGGCGGAGCTTGGCGCCGTGGCGGATGCGCCCGGCCGACACGTGGTCGAAGTCGATCTCAACGACCAGCTCAGCGCGCAGCCCGACCCACTCGAGGTCCCGCCCGGCGCTCCAGCGGCTCGGCTCGCCGCTGCCGCGCTCCCCCGTCTCGTAGGGCGCGAGGAAGCCGACCAGCCGCTTCTTCTCGGCCGCGCTCAGCCCCGAGCAATGGCCGACGGCGCGCAGATCCTCTCCGTCGTACAGACCGAGGATCAGTGCACCCACGGTGCCCTGCGCCTTGCCCGGGCGCCACCCCATCACGACGGCGTCGATGGTGCGCACCCGCTTGACCTTGACCATCCCCCGCCGCTCCCCCGGGAGGTACGGCGCCTCCCGTTCCTTGGCAATCGCCCCCTCCGCTCGCTCGAGCCACACCTGGGCCCCCTCGGGCGTGTCGGCGCTCGCAATCGTGCTCACCGGGGCCGAGGCGAAGGGCGCACCCTCCACCAGCTCGCGCAGGCGCTCCCGGCGGGCGACGAACGGCTGCTCGAGCAGCACCCCGTCCTCGACCGCGAGCAGGTCGAACACCACGTATTCGGCGGGCGTCTCCTTTGACAGGCGCTCGATCCGCGAGGCGGCCGGGTGGATGCGCTGGCCCAGCGCGTCGAAGTCCTCGTGTCCTTGCGAATCGCGCACGACGATCTCGCCGTCGAGCACGTAGCGCCCCTCGGGGAGGATCAGCTCGGGGAAGTAGCGCCCCAGGGGGCGGCTGTTGCGCGACTGCAGGTAGATCTCCCCGCCGTCCACGAATGCGATGCACCGGAAGCCGTCGAGCTTGACCTCGTAGCAGTACTCCTCGCCCTCCGGCAGCGTCTTGCGGGAGAGCGCCAGCTGGGGCGCGACCGGCGGCGTCAGCGGCAGCGTCACGCTACGCCTTGGGGGTCCTGGCACGGCTGGGCTGGACGCGCGGCGGCTCGCCCGTCCGCTTGCGGAAATGGGGTGGCCACGGCGCGTCACCGAGGCCTTCCCGCTCGTCGCGGGCAGCCAGCTCCAGGAGGCCGTCCAGCGTGCCCACGTGCTCGTCGATCGTCGCCGACGGGTCTCCCCGTTCGCGCAGCCGCTTCGGAACGGTCTCCAGGCGCAGCTCGGCCGGGTCGACGTCCGCGACCTCATCCCACTCCAGCGGGCAGGACACCCGCGCGTCGGGGACAGCCCTCACCGAGTACGCCGAGGCGATCGTGCGGTCGCGGGCGTTCTGGTTGTAGTCGATGAACACCCCCTCTCGTTCCTCCTTCCACCACCGGCTGGTGGCACGCCCCGGCATGCGCCGCTCGACCTCCCGGGCCAGGGCCAGCGCGGCCCGGCGGACTTCTTCGAAGCTCTCACGGGGCTCGATGCGCACGTATATGTGGATCCCCCTCGAGCCGGAGGTCTTCGGGAACCCCGCGAGGGCATGCTCGTGCAGCACGTCGTGCACCTCCAGCGCCACCTTGCGGACCTCGTCGAACGGGACACCGGGACCGGGATCGAGGTCCACCCGCAACTCATCGGGATGGTCGAGATCATCGCGGCGCACCGCCCACGGGTTCCAGTCGATCACGCCGAGGTTCACCCCCCACAGCAGGTGGGCTCCGTCGTTGGGCACGAGCTCGCGTGCGTGGCGGCCGGACGGGAACGTCACCGTGGCCGTCTCGAGCCACTCCGGCGCTCCGCTGGGAACACGCTTCTGGAAGAACGGCTTGCCCGCCACGCCGTCCACCCACCGCTTCATCACCGTCGGGCGATCGCGCAGGCCCCGCACCACGGCCTGTTCGCACTCGATGTAGTACTCGGCGAGGTCGAGCTTCGTGAGGCCGGGCTCGGGGAAGAACACCTTGCCCGGGTTGCTCAGGCGAATCTCGCGGCCGCCGGCGCTCAGCACGACGCTCTCACCCTTCTGCGCGGCCATCGACTGAAAGGATGCCGCATGTGCGCCCGAACCTCCGTCTGCTGCTCGTCGGCGAGCCGTTCGGGGCCGGTCTCGGCGCATCCGCCGCGACCCGTTGGCTGGCCGGGGGACTGCGGGATGGAGGCCTGCCCGAGCCGGACGTGCTGACGCTTGCGGGGGGCCTCCACCCCGGCGCCGAGCTCAACGAGCTGCTCGAGCAGGAGCAGCTCGCCTCACGCATGGACGGCGCCCGCGCGCTCGTGATCGCGACCGGTCGCCTGGACGGCGGCCTGCTCCAGGACACCCCCGCCTTCGAGCTCGCCACCCGCGCCCGTCAGGGCGGCGTCCCGTGCTACGCCGTCACCGCCGAGAACGGGCTGGACTCCTTCCAGGAACGCATCCTCGACCTGCAGCTCGTGCTGCGGGCCGGAGCCCCCAGGTCGCTTTGCGAGGCCGGGCGGACGCTCGCCGAAAGAGTGCTCTCGGGGATCTAGGCCGGACGGCCCGCGTCGACCCCTACGCCGGGTCCCTCGCGAGCCGTTCGGCGGCGGTGCGCGCCTCATCGATGTCCACATAGGTCGTGTCGCGCACCACCAGGTCGTCCTTCCACTGAAGGACATGAGCCACACGAGCTTCCACGACCGAGCCGCTGTCCTTCATGACGCCGTCTTCCCGGATGATCGCCAACCCGACATGCTCGCTCAGAAAGACGGCTTCCTCGACGTGGTGATTGTGCTTCTCCCACAGCGACCACCACTCCAGCAGGAATGTGCGGATCGCCTGCAGGCCGCGGAAGGGGCCCAGTCCGACCTCGTCCATCACCCATACCGCGTCCGGTGCGAGGTCGGCGGTGACTCCGTCGAGGTCCTCAGCCGATGCCGCGGCAAACGCGTCGCGCAGTCTCTGCATCTCATCGGGCGTCGGGGACCTCTCGGGCATCGTGTGGGAGTATCCACCGCCGCGCGCGGCGACATCGGTCAAGAACCGGGAGGGTGCGGAGCGCGCGAGCCCCTCAGGCCACAGCGCCGCCGCGATGGGCCCATCCTCAACGCTGACAGCCCGGGCACCAGAACGTGAGGCGGTTGTCCTCCCACTGGCCCCGCTGGCGGATCGGGGTGCCGCAGCGGGGACACGGCTCGCCACCGCGCCGGTACACCGCCCGCGGCCGGGCCTCGAAGCCGTCGCGGGCCGACTGCGACATCCGTTCGCGGGCGAACGCGACGACCCGCAGCGCCTCCTCGTCGGGCACCTCCCCTGTCGGCCGCCATGGATCGATGCCCGCGGCGAAGCACGCCTCCGCCTTCCACAGGTTGCCGATGCCCGCGATGATGCGCTGGTTCAGGAGTGAGTCTCCAACGGGCCGGCGCGGGTCCTCGGCGCGCAGGTTGCGCACGAACAGGGCCTCCTCGAAGCTCTCGCCGAGCACATCGGGCCCCAGCCTGGTCAGGCGGGGGTCACGCCGGGCGCGCCCGTCGGAGAGCAGCTCGAGGACCGGGCCGTCGAACTCGACCACCTCGCACCCGGCGACACGCATCACCAGCCACGCCCGCCCCCGCGATCGCCGCCACGGCTGTCCGTCGCGGTACACCCTCCACGATCCCGTCATGCGCAGGTGGGAATGCAGCGTGAGAGCACCCTCGAAGCGCAGGAACAGGTGCTTGCCGTACGCGTCCACCCCGCTCACACGGCGTCCCGCCAGCCGCTCCGGCCAGCGATCGTGGCGATGGCGAAGGTGGGGCGTGAGGATCTCATCGGGGACCCGGCCGCCCAGCACCGAGCGGATGCGCATCGCGGCGTGGTGGATCGTGTCCCCCTCGGGCACACCCTCAAGATAGGTTGCAGCGGATGAGCGAGCCGGAGCCCCGGGCGCGGAGCGCCTCACGGAGAGGGCGCGCACGCCGTCGGGAGCTCTCGGGCGTGAGGCGCGCGAGCGTGATCGGAGCGGGCTCCTTCGGCACCGCGCTAGCGGTGCTGCTGGTGCGCGCCGGCCTGCGCGTGACCCTCCACGCGCGCTCATCCGAGCAGGCGGAGCTGCTGACGGCCGAACACGAGAACAAGCGCTACCTCCCGGGCGTGGAGCTCCCCTCCCAGGTGTCGGTCGAGCCCTCCCTGGTGAGCGTCCCCCGGGCCGACCTCGTGTTCCTGGCGGTGCCCTCGTCGGCGCTCGCCGAAGTGATCTCCACGCTGGCCGGCGGCGCCGTGTCGCGCGAGGCCGCGGTCGTGTCGGCAGCCAAGGGCCTCGTCGCGCCCGACGGGCTGCCACCCACGCTTGCGCTGCAACGGGCGCTCTCCTCCGAACGGGTGGCGAGCCTCGGCGGGCCGGCCCACGCCCAGGAGATGGTCCACGCCGGAGCGGCGCTCGTGGCCGCGTCGCAGCATCGGGAGCTGGCGCAGCTGCTCGCGGACGTGCTGATGCGCGCCGGGGTGGTGTGCGAGGTCTCCAACGACCCGGTCGGGGTGGAGGTCGCCGGCGCCGCCAAGAACGCCGCCGCCCTCGCGGCCGGTGCGACCGAGGCGCAGGGAGCAAACGCGGCAGGCGCGGCGGCGGGACACATCTTCGCGGAGGTATGGCGCTGGGCCGAGCCCCTCGGCGCCCACCCCGAAACGCTCATCGGCCTCGCCGGCACGGGCGACCTGCTGGCCACCGCCCTCGCGCCCGAGAGCCGCAACCGCCGCGCCGGCGAACTGCTCGCCGCGGGCGTCCCCGCCGCCGAGATCCCCCAGCGCATCGAACAGGCCGTCGAGGCGCTCGAGTCGGTCCCGCTGCTCGCGAGGGCACTCGAGCAGGCGGGCGTCACCGCTCCGGTGACCGTCGCCCTCGCGCGCCTGATCGCCGGAGAGCTCCCCCTCGAGGACTGGGTCGCGCTCGTGCGAGCGACGGTGCCGCCCCCGGCCCGCTGGCGCAGCGCCGGCACGGGCGGCTTCTGGCGTCGCGCATGGGCGCGCGTGCGGGGCCGCTGAGCGCACGCGCCCGGGCCGCCCCGTTGGCCCGCCGCGCAGGGCCCGGCCCGCCCGGCAGCGACCGGCCGCCGGCCGCTCAGTCCTCCATCAGCGTGCTCAGCACCGCCTCGTACACGCCGTCGCCGTGGCCCTGCTCGGCCACCCTCACGTTCCCCGCCGGGGAGAGCGCCTCCCGCAGCGTGGGGTCGCGCTCGAGCGCGTTGGCAACGAGCCAGAAGACATCGACCTCGGAGGCACAGCCGAGGTCCTCGCGGCTGTCCCCCACGGCGAAGGTCTGCTCGCGAGCCAACCCGCGGGCGCGCCGGTGGGCGGCAACCGCCTTGGCCTTCGACGCGGCGGCCGGAAGCAGGTGATAGCCCCTCACCTGCGGGAGCCCGGCGAGCGCCGGGGAGCGCCGGCTGACCGCGCCGTTGTCGACCAGGCGCAGGTCCCCGTGGCCGTGCTCGGCCAGCAGCCGGTCCGCCTCGACCGCGTCCACCAGGCCCCGGAACAGGTGTGAGACCTCGCGCGCCACGTGCCACGGCTCGTGGTACTCCAGCCGCCCCTGATAGTGGTCGAGCAGCAGCTGCGGCGCTCCCGAGCGTTCGATCTGCTCGGCGATCGTGAGCTCACCGGGGAGCATCGTCTCGGTCAGCCACAGCTCTTCCCCGTCGAGCACCAGGCACGCCCCAGACTCGAAGATGTAGGACTCCTGGCCGAGCAGGCGGGCGTCCTCGTGGACCTGGGCGCGCCGGCGGCCGGACATCAGCACCACCTCCACCCCGGCCCGCAGGCAGGCCTGCACGGCCCGGATGCCCCCGATCGTGACGCGGCCCTCCCCGTCGTGCAGCAGCGACGCTCCCCGCCCGAGCAGGGTGCCGTCGAGGTCGAGATACAGGGCGCGCATCCGCGGGGCCCTCAGGCGACCGCGAGGCTCGCCAGCGGAGGACGCTCGGGCGGCGCCCCCGGGGCCGGGTCCAGCAGTCTTCCCTCGTCGTGCAACCGCCCGGCGACGGTCGCCAGGACGGTCCGTGCCATCGGCTCCAGCGCACCCAGCGACTGGTGGCGATGGCGGTGCTCGTCGAGGTCCACCTGCACGATCCGCTCCGAACCCGACTCCTTCCACACGTCGATCAGCATCGCGATCTCCACCCCGTAGCCGGTCGCGAACGGGAGCCGTTCGAGCACCTCCCGGCGGCCCGCGACCTCGCCTGCCAGCGGCTGGCGCACCCAGCCGAGAGCGGGATAGAACTCCGCCAGCAGCGGCCTGGCCATCAGGCGGCTGACGCGGCCGCCGCCGTCGGGATCGCCGGGGGCCTCGTGACGCCCCCCGCCGTCGGGATCGCCTCGCAGCACGCTGTCCGGATCGTCCGGGTCGCCGCCATCGCGGCCCCTGCCGTCGGGATCGTCCGCGCCGGCCGGCCCCGGGCGTCGGTAGAACGCCTTCGCAAAGTCCACCTCGGGCTCGCAGCAGACCGCTCCGATGAGGCCGGTCGCGAAGTGCGCGGGGAAGTCCTCCGTGTCTGCATCCAGGAAGCACACGACCTCGCCGTCGAGCACCGAGAGCGCGCGCCAGAGAGCGTCGCCCTTGCCCAGCACCGGACCGTGCTCGCGCAGCAGCTCGGCCTCCTGGCGCACGTTGGCCCCGGCGGCGGCCGCGACCTCGGCGGTGCCGTCGGGGGAGGCGGCGTCGACCACGAGCACCTCGTCGAGCACCCCGGCGTCGCGCAGTCCGGTCAGGCGCCGGACGATCGGTCCGACGGTCCCCGCGCATTCGCGAGCGGGCAGGCACACCGACACGCTGCGCCGGCGCTCGGCCGCGATCCGCTCGGGCGGGAACTGCAAGTGATGAAAGGTCCGTCCGTGCGGAAAGCGCTCGCCGGGGGTCCCCGTCATCGTCTCTACTATCTCAACTCCTTGGCCCTGGACCGGACCATCGAGCCGTGGAGCGCGCTGCTGGACGCGGGTCGCGGCGACGGTCGCCTCGTACGTGAGGCCAACGAGGGGCCGACCGACGCGCGGCTGACGGAGCTGCCCTCCGAGCTGCACCCCGACCTGCTGGCCGGGCTGCGCCGCACCGGCATAGAGAGCCTCTACGCGCACCAGGCGCAGGCCCTGGAGGCCGCGTGGGAGGGGCCGGTGATCGTCACCACGGGGACGGCCTCGGGCAAGTCGCTGTGCTTCAACCTGCCGACGCTCGAGGTGCTCTGCCGCGATCGGCGCGCGCGGGCGCTCTACCTCTACCCCACCAAGGCCCTGGCCCAGGACCAGGCGAGGGCGCTCAACGCACTGGGGCTGCCCCGACTGCGCTGCGCGATCTACGACGGCGACACGCCGCGGGAGGCCCGTGCGCAGATCCGCCGCTCGGCCAACGTCGTGCTCAGCAACCCCGACATGCTCCACGTCGGCATCCTCCCCAACCACCAGGCGTGGGCCGAGCTGTTCGCGAACCTGGCGGTGGTCGTGATCGACGAGGCCCACGTCTACCGGGGGGTGTTCGGCTCCCACGTAGCCAACGTCCTGCGCCGCCTGCGCCGCATCGCCCGCGCCTACGGGACCGAGCCACGCTTCCTGCTCAGCTCCGCCACGATCGCCAACCCCCAGGAGCTGGCCGAACGGCTCACGGGCCTGGATCACGTCCAGCTGATCGCCGAGGACGGCGCCCCCGCCCCGCGGCGGAGGATCGCGGTGTGGAACCCGCCGATCGCCGACGAGCAGCTCGGTACCCGCCACTCCGCCCTGGGGGAGGCCGCGGAGCTGCTGGCCGAGCTCGTCCGTCGTGGCTCGCGGGCGATCTGCTTCGTGAAGTCGCGCAAGGGGGTCGAGGTGCTGAGCGTGCTCGTCAAGCAGCGGCTCGAGAGCGACGACCCCGGGCTCGCGGAGCTGGTGAGCCCCTACCGCGCCGGCTACACCCCCCAGCAGCGCCGCGAGCTGGAGGGCCGGCTGATGCGCGGCGAGCTGCGCGCCGTGGTGACAACCGACGCGCTCGAGCTGGGGATCGACATCGGCTCGCTCGACGCGGCGCTGGTGGTCACGTTCCCCGGCACGGTGGCCTCGCTGCGGCAGATGTGGGGCCGAGCCGGGCGCCGGGGCCGCGGGCTGGCCGTGTACGTGGCCGGCGAGGACGCGCTGGACCAGTTCTTCTGCCGCCACCCCGAGGACTTCCTCGAGCGTCCCGTGGAGGCCGCGATCCTCGACCACGAGAGCGCACTCATCTACCGCGCCCACCTCTTGTGCGCGGCCCACGAGGGACCATTGGGCGGCGAGGACGCCGAGCTCCTGGGGCCGCGCTGGGAGGGCCACGCGGAGGCGCTCGAGAGCGCCGGAGAGCTGCGCCGCCGCGGGGTGACGGGCACCTTCGTGCCCCGCCGCGCCGATTCCTATCCGGCGGCCGAGGTGTCGCTGCGCTCGGCTTCGCCGGAGAGCTTCGCAATCGTGGACGTGTCATCCGGCGAGCTGCTCGGCTCGACCGAGGCGGCCCGGGCCCACAGCACGATCCACGAGGGTGCCGTCTACATGCACCTCGGCAGCTCCTACGAGGTGCGGGCGCTCGAGCTCGACACCCGGCGGGCGCTCGTTGCGCCGTTCCGGGGGGACTGGTACACGCAGCCCAAGCGCGCCACGGACACCGAGATCGTGCGGCTACTCGACCGTCGCGAGGCCCTGGGCGTAACGCTGTCGTTCGGCGAGGTGAGGGTGACCGAGACGGTCCTCGCCTACCAGCGCAGGAGCCTCTCCGACCACGAGCCGCTGGAGCTGATCGCACTCGATCTTCCCCCCAGCAGCTTCGACACCCAGGCCGTGTGGGTCGAGCTGCCGGCCACCCGCGGGGCGGGCGCAGAGATGCCGCTCGATGCCCTGCTCGGCGCCCTGCACGCCACCGAGCACGCCCAGATCGCGGTGCTGCCGCTGCTGGCCATGTGCGACCGCTGGGACATCGGCGGGCTGTCGACCAACTTCCACCCCCAGACGGGCAATCCGACGATCTTCATCTACGACGGCCACCCCGGCGGGATCGGGATCGCGCGGATCGCCTACACGCGCTTCGAGGAGCTGTGCTCCGACGCCGTCAGGCTGATCGCCGGGTGCCCGTGCAGCGGCGGGTGCCCCTCCTGTGTGCAGTCCCCCAAGTGCGGGAACCTCAACGAGCCACTGTCGAAGGCCGGCGCGCTGATGGTGCTCGAGCAGTTGCTCGACACGCGCGCGCTCCGATCGCCCGCGTCGCTTGTTGAAGGTTCAGCTTGCTGAGACTCGACATCAGGATCCCGCTGGCGCTGGCGGCGGTGCTGGCGCTGGCGCTGGCGGTCCCGCTGTTCGGCGCGGTCTCCGCCCAGGAGCCCCCGGGCGCCCCGCTGGTCTACGAAGGGCCCGGCGGGCGGGTTCCCCTGCGCGAATGGTTCCTGCAGCGCGATCCCGGCAACCACGGCCTGCACCTCGGCTACCAGCGGGGCACGTTCGGCGGCACCGCGGTGACCGTCCCCAACGTGGTCGAGCCGAAGCCGTACGCGGGGAAGGCCGGGGGGGCCAACTACGACGGCTCGGTCGCCTGGTATCGCACGACCTTCCACGCCGAAACGGCGGGCGTGTACTCGCTCGCCTTCCAGTCGGCCAACTATCTGGCCCAGGTGTGGCTCGACGGGACGCCCATGGGGTCCCACCACGGCTCCTATCTGCCCTTCGAATTCCGCCGCTACGTGTCGGCCGGCGTGCACACGGTCGTCGTGCGGATCGACTGGCGCGACCCCGAACGCCAGTCGAAGGAAGGCTTCCATCGCACGTGGTTCAACTGGGGCGGCCTCGACGGGGAAGCGACGGTGCGCCCGATCGGCGAAAGCGAGCTGTTGATGCCGAAGATCCAGACGACCCTCCCCCAGTCGGATCCCGCCGCCGGGCCCGCGCACGTGCGCGTCACGGTGCTCGTCCACAACAACGGTCCGGAACGCACGCTCACCCCCGCCGGCTCGCTCACGCGCGGCCCCGAACACATACCGCTGAGCTTCCGCACGCTCACCCTCAAACACGGGCAGACCGTCTCTGCCACCGCCAGCGTCGCGATCGCCAACCCGGCGCTGTGGTCGATCTCCCACCCCAACTTGTACGACCTCGCCCTGGAAGTGCCCGGCGAGAGCACCTACGTCGCCCACGTCGGCCTGCGCCAGTACACCTGGCACGGCGGCCACGTGTACCTCAACGGCCAACTGCTGAAGCTCCACGGCGCCTCGGTCCAGGCCGACGCCGTCGGCCACGGCGACGCCCTCACGGCCCCCGACGAGGAACGCATCGTGGGGGAGCTCGAGCAGATCCACGCGAACGTCGTGCGCACCCAGCACCCGGTGGACCCGGGCCTCCTCGAACGGCTCGATCGGGCCGGGATCCTCGTGTGGCAGGGCGTCGGTCCCGTCGAAGGGGCCGGAAACTGGTACTCGAGCACCCACCGCCTGCTGACCGAAGCCGAAGGCCAGGCGCGTCTGGCGGTGCGCAGCGCGATGCTGCACCCCTCGATCTTCGCCTGGAACCTTTCCGACGAGATCGCCCGCAACGGACGCAACGAGGCCGAGGTCCACTACGTCCAGAACACGGCCCACTGGCTGCACGCCTTCGACCCCACCCGCCTGGTGGCCGTCGACATCTGGGGCGACCACCCGCCCACGGGCAGGCCGGGCCCGCTGTACAACGGGATCGACGCGATCGCCGAGACCGACTACAGCGGCTGGTACGACTCGCCCCGCGACACGCCCTCCGAGCTGGCAGCGCTGATGCGCTCCCGGCTCGCGTCGATGCGGCGCACGTTCCCCGGCCGGGTGCTGGTGATCAGCGAGTTCGGGGCCGAATCGAACCAGCTCAACCCGGGCGGGGCGCCCGGCTCCTACTCGTTCCAGGAGCGCCTGCTTGCGCAACACATCTCGGTGTACGCGGCCGACCCCTCGCTCACGGCGATGATGATCTGGCTGCTGCGCGACTACCCCCTGAACCCCACCTTCCAGGGGGGCTCGATCAAAAAAAAGCTGCCCCGCCTGAAGCTGATCGAGGCGCTAAGCCAGAAGGGTCTGTTCACCTACGGCGGCTACGCCAAGCCCGCCGTGTCGGTGGTGGCGAAGATGTACGCGGCGCTGGGCGAGGACTAGCTAGCCCGCGGCGCGCACGACGCGTCCGGCGGGGTCCAGCGTGAAGCCCTCCAGGCCGAAGCGCCCGGCGAGCAGGGCGGGGATCTCCTCGCGGGAGACCTCGGTGACGGTGCGCTCGCTCGGCGTGTGCTCGACGAGGGTGAGCTCGCCCCAGTCACTGAGGGTGGTGCGGGTCCCCTCGGCGCTCTGGGAGGCGATCAGCAGGCCGGTCACGAACGGGGAGGCCGGGTGCGAGCAGGTGAACCAGTTGCTCGTCTCGAGGTCAACGAGCGGCACGGGTTTGGGCACGAAGCCGTAGAGGTCGCTCCAGGCGCCGTCCACGAAGCTCTGCAGCACCAGCTCCTCGCCGTCCTGCACGACCCGGAAGCGCCAGCCCTCCTGGTCGTGCTCCTGTCCCGGCCCGAACGGGATCGGCTCCAGCAGCGTGCCGGCCCCGAAGCCGACGTCGGCGTGCCACACGCCCCCCTCCCCCGTGACCCGCAGCAGGAGGTGCCCCCGCGGCCGCACGGTGCCCGGCGGGGCGGCCCACCGCACACGCGCCAGCATCAGCTCGACATCGAACCCCAGCTCCTGCAGGGCGCGGGCGAACAGCAGGTTGTGCTCGAAGCAGTAGCCGCCGCGGCGGGCGGCGACGAGCTTGCGCTCGAGGTCCTCTCCGGCCAGCGACACGGGCTCGCCGCCGTGGGACTGGAGGTTCTCGAACGGAATCGAGCTGACGTGGGCGCGGTGCAGCTCGGCCAGCGAGGGACGCTCGCCGAGGCCGAGGCGGGAGAGATAGGCGTCGAGGTCGTCCATCGGCGGCGGACGGCCGCTGCCCGTCCCTCAGGCCTGGTTGCCGCGCGCGATGCGGCGGAGGTTCACGACCGAGTCGTACAGCTTCGCGTCCACGCCCGCTTCGAGGGCGACCTCCCGCAGGGGGCGGCCCGAGGCGGTGGCGAGTTTGACGATCTCGGTGCCCTTGTCGTAGCCGATCGCGCCGTTGAGCGCTGTCGCGACCGCGAGCGTGGCCCCCGCCGAGGCGTCGGTGCCGGCGCGGTTGACCTGGATCCCGTCGATGCACTTCTCGGCGAACACGCGGCTGGTGTTGCTCAGCAGCGTCAGCGAGCCGAGCAGGTTGCGCGCCATCAGGGGGATGCGGACGTTCAGCTCGAACTGGCCCTGGGTGCCGGCGACGGTGATCGCGGTGTCGTTGCCGATCACCTGGGCGGCCACCTGCAGGACCACCTCGGGGATCACCGGGTTGACCTTCCCGGGCATGATCGAGGAGCCCTTCTGCAGCTCCGGGAGGAAGATCTCGCCGATCCCGGCACGGGGACCGGACCCCATCAGGGCGAGGTCGCCGGCGATCTTCGTGAGCGACACCGCCAGCACCTTCAACGCGCCCGAGAGCTCGACCAGGGCGTCGCGGCTGGCCTGGGCCTCGAACGGGTCCTTGGCGGCGTCGATCTGGCGCAGCCCCGATTCCCGCCGCAGCCGCGAGCGGACCCGCGCCGCGAACTTGGGGTGGGTGTTGAGGCCGGTCCCGGTGGCGGTGCCTCCCAGCGGGATCTGACCGACGTGCACCAGCGCCGAGGAGATCCGCTCCTGTGCGAGGGCGATCTGGGCGGCGTAGCCGCCGAACTCCTGGCCGAGGGTCACGGGCACGGCGTCCATCAGGTGGGTGCGGCCCGCCTTCACCACGTCCTTGAAGGCGCGTGCCTTGCGCGCCAGCGAGCGCTCGAGCTGGCGCAGTGCCGGCAACAGATCGTTCTGGGCGAGGTCGAGCGCCGCCAGCTGGACCGCCGAGGGGAACACGTCGTTGGAGGACTGCCCCATGTTGACCTGGTCGTTGGCGTGGACCCCGGAGCCGGCGAGGGTCGCGATCACCTCGTTGGCGTTCATGTTCGTGGAGGTCCCCGAGCCGGTCTGGAACACGTCGATCGGGAACTGGTCGTCGTGGCGCCCGTCGGCGATCTCGGCGGCAGCCCGCTCGATGCGCCCCGCGGTCTGCTTGGGGAGCAGCCCGAGTTCGGCGTTGGCGGCGGCCGAGGCGCCCTTGATCCGCGCCAGCCAGTGCACCACCGGCATCGGGACCGTCTCCCCGGAGATGGGGAAGTTCGTGACCGCCTTGTCGGTCTCGGCGCCCCACAGCTTGCGCCCGGACCCGCGTCCGTTGGCGCTCGAGCGCGCCGGACGGGTCTTGGCGGCGGCGCGAGCTTTGGTCACCGCGCGGGCTTTGCCGTTGCTCCGAGGTGCTCCCGTGGCTGCCATGACCACACCCTATATGGCCGAGCGCGGCGGGCTACCCGCAGAAGGCGGTCAGCTCGCGGGCGAGCCCCACCGGGTCGTCGTAGGCCATCAGGAACCCGGTGCTCGGCAGCACCCGCAGCTGGCCGTGGGGGAGCAGCGCCAGCGCCTCTTCTGCAGGGCCGAGGGGGTGGATGCGGTCCTCGTCGGCCCACAGCAGCAGCACGGGCATCTGCAGTCGCGGATACGTCTCGAGCAGCTGGGTCTGGGCCCCGCTGGGCCACTGCCGCGCGCACTTGGCCCACGAGCGGGCGAGGCTCGAGTTGCCCGGCACGTCGGCGAACGCGTGGCGCACCAGGTCGGCCGCCGCCGGGTTGGAGCGGCTCGACAGCCGCACGCCCCGCTCGGGCCTGAACAGCATCCCGGCACCGTAGGAGAGCAGCCCGTCGAGGCCGGGGATGGCGGCGGCGCTGGTGGTGAGCTGCCACGCGCGCCGGCGCAGCGCGCGTGCCGGTGGGGCGTGCATGCGGTTGGGCATCAGCACCATCCTCGAGGGCTGCAGGCGTTCGCAGGCGACGGCGCGCAGCAGGATCTCGGCGCCGGCGCCGTGACCGCCCACGAGGGGGCGCGGGCCGAGCACCTCCGCGCAGAAGGCGGACATCACCTCCGCGAACCAGTCGAGCGTGTACGGGTGGCGGGGGCGCGATTCGGAGTCGCCGTGCAGGGGCAGGTCGGGGAGCACGAGGCGGAAGCGGTCGCCGAGGTGCTCGGCGACGGGCTCCCACTCCATGTGCGAGAGCAGGCCGGAGTGCAGCAGCGCGAGCGCCGGGCCGGCGCCGTACTCGCGGTAGGCGACCCGTGCGCCGTCGCGGTGGTGGTACAGGCGCAGGCGCACTGCGCCTTATCGTACGAGCGGGCCGCGGGAGCCCACCTACAATGGGCCGCCCGATGGGCGAGGCCAGGCGACATCCGCTGATCCCCCGCCGCGAGGTGGACCCGCAGCAGCAGCTCCCGGCGCTCGAGCTCGAGATCCTGGAGCGCTGGCGGGCCCGGGACGTGTTCGCAGAGTCGCTGCGACGCCGCGCCGGGGCGGAGCGCTGGGTGTTCTACGAGGGACCGCCGACCGCCAACGGACCGCCCGGCACCCACCACGTGCTGTCGCGCGTGTTCAAGGACATCTACCCGCGCTTCCAGACGATGCGCGGTCGCTACGTGGAACGCAAGGGCGGCTGGGACTGCCACGGACTCCCGGTGGAGATCGCCGTGGAAGAGAAGCTCGGCATCACCTCCAAGATGCAGATCGAGCAGGACGTGGGGATCGAGCGCTTCAACGCCGAGTGCCGCGCGTCGGTGTTCGAGTACCTGGAGGACTGGAACCGCCTGACCGAGCGGATCGGGTTCTGGCTGGACCTCGAGGGCGCCTACCGCACGCTCGACGAGACCTACGTCGAGTCGGTCTGGTGGGCCCTGTCGGAGATCCACGCGCGCGGGCTGCTGTACGAGGGACACAAGGTCGTCCCCTATTGCCCCCGTTGCGAGACCACCCTGTCCTCGCACGAGGTGGCGCTCGGCTACCGCGACGTGGTCGACCCGAGCGTGTACCTGAAGCTGCCCGTGCACGACGGCCCCGAGCGACTGCTGGTGTGGACGACGACGCCCTGGACGCTGCCCGGCAACGTCGCGGTCGCCGTGTCCCCGCGCGCCACCTACGTGCGCGCCGCCGTCGACGGGGAGGTGCTCGTGCTCGCCGAGGCGCGCGTGGAGGCGGTGCTCGGCGGCGACCGCACCAAGGTGCTCGAGCGGTTCACCGGCGAGGAGCTCGTGGAGCGCTACGGCTCCTACCACGGGCCCATCTTCGCCGCCACCGACCGCAAGGCCGGGCCGTTGCCGATCCTCGCGGACGACTTCGTGACGACCGAGGACGGCACCGGCATCGTGCACCTCGCCCCGGCCTTCGGCGAGGACGACTACCGCGTCGCCGCCGCGAGCCCGAGGGTGCCGTTCGACCCCTCGGTGGCCGGCTCGCTGTACAACCCGGTGCGCCCCGACGGGACCTTCGACGAGCGCGTCCTGAGTCGCGACGGCAGCAGCTACGGGGGGCGCTTCGTCAAGGACGAGCGGCTCACGGCCGACCTGCTGGACGACCTCGGCGAGCGGGGGCTCGTGCTGAAGGTCGAGGACTACGAGCACGCCTACCCGCACTGCTGGCGGTCGGACAACGCCCTGATCTACTACGCCAAACCGTCGTGGTACATCTCGACCTCTAGGTTGCGCTCCGAGCTGCTCGAGGCCAACGAGACCGTCGACTGGCATCCGCCCCACGTCAAGCACGGGCGCTTCGGCGACTGGCTCGCCAACAACGTGGACTGGGCGCTGTCACGCGAGCGCTACTGGGGCACCCCGCTGCCGGTATGGCGCTGCCCGCGGGGCCACGTGCGGGTGATCGGCTCCTATGCCGAGCTGCAGCGGCTGACCGGCACCGAGCTCGTGGACCACCACCGTCCCTACGTCGACGAGCTCGGGTTCCCGTGCGAGGCCGACGACGGCGCCTCCGGTGTCTGCGGGGAGCCGATGCGCAGGGTCCCCGAGGTGATCGACGTGTGGTTCGACTCGGGTGCGATGCCCTTCGCGCAGCACCACCACCCGTTCGAGCACGACGAGCTGTTCCGGGAGAGCTACCCGGCGCAGTTCATCTGCGAGGCCCAGGACCAGACCCGGGGCTGGTTCTACTCGCTGCTTGCGATCGCGGTGCTTCTCGGCCGCCGCGCGCCGTACGAGAACGTCGTGTGCCTGGGACTGATCCTCGACGAGCAGGGCCAGAAGATGTCGAAGTCGCGGGGCAACGCGGTCGAACCGTGGGAGGTGCTCGACGCTTACGGCGCCGACGCTCTGCGCTGGTACTTCTTCACCGCCAAGCAGCCATGGGACGGCTACCGCTTCTTGGCCGAGACGATCGGCGAGGGGGTGCGGCTGTTCCTCAAGCAGCTGTGGTCGACCTACTACTTCTACGCGTTGTACGCGCACGCGGCCGCCGCCACGCTGCAGGACGCGCCGGAGCCCGCGGAGCCGCCGGCAGCCGGCGGGAACGGCTCGGGGGCGCCGCTGGAGGACCTCGACCGCTGGGCGCTGTCGCGCACCGCCGCCACCGCCGAGCTCGTGGCCGAGCGTCTGGAGGCGTATGACGCCACCTCCGCGGGGCGGGCGGTCGCGGCGCTCGTGGAGGACCTCTCGAACTGGTACGTGCGCCGCTCGCGGCGGCGCTTCTGGGACGGCGAGGCGGCCGCCTTCACCACGCTGCGCAGCTGCCTGCTGGCGGTCAGCCGCATGCTCGCGCCGCTGTGCCCGTTCATCGCCGACGAGATCTACGACAACCTCGACGGGACGCTGCCGAGCGTGCACCTGTGCGACTTCCCCACGCCCGCGGAGATCGGTCCCCGCGAGCCCGAGCTCGAGGAGGCGATGGCGCTCGCCCGCGAGACCGTGCGCCTCGGGCTCGGCGCCCGCGCGAAGGCCAAGATCAAGGTCCGCCAGCCATTGCGTGAGGCCGTGGTGGTGGCGGACGGGCGCGAGCGGTCGGCAATCGAACGCCTCGCGGAGGTGGTGCGCGAGGAGCTCAACGTGGCGAGCATCCGCTTCGTGGCGGCGGCGGGCGAGCTGGGCAGCTACGAGGTGAAGGCCAACTACCGCTCGCTGGGCCCCCTGTTCGGCAAGCAGATGCCGCTGGCGGCCGCCGCGATCGCCGCGCTCGAGCCGTCACACGTGGCGGAGGCGGTGCGCGACGGAGCCGGCGTGGGCATCGATGTGGGCGGACGCGAGCACACGCTGACGGCCGAGGACCTGATCCTCACGATGCGCGCCCCCGAGGGCTACAGCGTGGAGCGCGAGGGCGCCCACGCGGTCGCACTGGACCTCAACCTCGACGAGCAGCTGCGGCGCGAGGGGCTCGCCCGCGAGGTCGTCCACGCCGTCCAGAACGCCCGCAAAGCGGCGGGGCTGCAGGTGGAGGACAGGATCTCGCTGTGGCTCGACGGCGACGCCGAGGTGCTCGCGGCGGCCGAGGCCCACCACGACTACGTCGCCGGCGAGACGCTGGCCGTGGACCTCACGATCGCCGCGGCCACCGCATCGGGCGCCGCGGCCACCGCATCGGGCGGGGCGGCCACCGCATCGGGCGGGGCGGCCACCGCATCCGGCGGCGCGGACGCCGACGGGCCGCCGGCGGGGACCTACCGGGGCGAGGCCGCCGTCGAGGAGATGCGGCTCGGCATCTCGCTCACGCGCGCCCCGCGTGCCTGAGCGCGAGGCTCAGGCGGCGGTGAGGACCGGTTCGAGCTCGGCCTCGAGCTTCTTCTTGGGGTACGCCCCGATGATCGTCTTCACCGGCTGCCCTGCCTTGAAGAGCATCATCGTGGGGATCGAGAGGATCTGGTAGCGGGCTGCCACCTGAGGGTTCTCGTCGGTGTTGAGCTTGACGATCCGCAGCTCCGGGCGCTCGGAGGCGATCTCCTCGAGCACGGGCGCCACGACGCGGCAGGGGCCGCACCAGGGAGCCCAGAAGTCGACGAGCACGGGGCCCTCGGCCTCGAGCACCTCGGCGTCGAAGTTGGTGTCGGTGACCTGTGTGAGAGTTCCAGCCATCGGCTTCTCCTTGTTTGCTTGACCCTCACTATACAAAATGAAGGACATGGTTCCCCTTGCCGTATCGGGCAGCGGACTGCTGGTGATCACGGTTGCGATCACGGTCGCCCTGGTGCTGCTGTATGTGCTGCTCCGCGGCGAGCGCGACTACGCGCGCGAAGCCAAGGAGCGCGAAGCCAGGGAACACGCCGAGGACCATCAGGGCCACGCCGACGGCCCCCCGCCTCCACAGCAGCCCGGCTAGCCGAACGGCGTGCTCAGGATCTACTGCTGGCCGACCTTCACGATCCAGCCTTCGCTGAGGCGCACGATCGGCGGATGGATGCCGGTCAGGGCGGTGAACAGGTGGGGCGAGACATAGACCTCGATCAGCGCCGCCACCACCAGCACCGGGATCGCGATCGCGACGGTCACGACCGTGGCCGCCAGCAGCTCCTCCCAGGCACCCCGCCGGCTGGCGAGGATCCAGGCGGCGAGCGGCAGGAACAGCGCCACCAGCTCGGGGACCGCGTGCGGCAGGACCCCCAGCAGGAGCACCGCCGGGGATACGTGCAGGAAGTGGGACACGCCCGCGAGCGTGTGGCCGATCACGTATGCCTGGGCGCTCAGCGAGAAGGTCGTAGCGGCCACCACGAAGGCGATCGCGAGCCTGCCCCCGTGTTCGTGGACCCAGCGCGAGACGCCGCTGCGGCTACCCGCTTGTAGCGGTAGGGAGCTACCGGCGATGAACCCCGCCACGCACGCCATCGCGTGCAGGGCGAGGACGAGCATGTTGCTCGACAGCACGTGCACGACGTCGCCGGGACCCCCGACCGCGAACGGCGGCTGCAGGTCGAGCACCTGCTGGTAGCCGCGGTCGATCGAGGCCACTCCGAGCACCGCCGCGAGCAGACCCGCCGCGGCCAGCGCAGAGCCCGCCACCCAGCGCCCGACCACGCGCAACGGGGCGCGTTGCCACGTCTGCAATGTCCCACGCGTGTGCCTGACGCCGTGGGTGAACGCGTACGCGGAGGCATCCATCTCCCTCATGGATCGGCCGGCAGGCCCTCCGGCTGTAGGAGAAGGGCTCAGCGGAAGCGCATGAGCGGCACGAGCCACGATGCCTCGGCCGCGATCCGCCACGACATCTTGCTGGTCCCCAGCTCGCGGTCGCGGAACACGATCGGCACCTCCACCACCCGGAACCCGGCCTGCACCGCCCGGTAGGTGAGCTCGACCTGGAAGGCGTAGCCACGGGAGCGCACGCTGTCCAGCGAGATCGTCTCGAGCACCTCTCGGCGGAAGCACTTGAAGCCTCCCGTGAGGTCCTTGACCTGCAGGCCGAGCACGATCCGCGCGTACGTCGAGCCCCCCTCGCTGATGAAGCGCCGCAGCAGCCCCCAGTTGAGCACCCCGCCGCCGTCCACGTAGCGGGAGCCGAGCGCCAGGTCCGCGCCGTCGTAGACCGCCGCCAGCAGCCGCGCGAGGTCCGCCGGGTCGTGCGAGAAGTCGCTGTCCATCTCCATCACGTAGCCGGCGCCGTTCGCGAGGGCGTGGCGGAAGCCCGCGATGTAGGCGGGGCCGATGCCGGCCTTCTCGCTGCGGTGCAGGACCGACACCCATTCGTGCTCGGCGGCGAGCCGGTCGGCGATCTCGCCGGTGCCGTCGGGGGAGCCGTCGTCGACGACCAGCACGTGGAAGCCTTCGCGGGCGGCGCCCGCGAGCACCTCGCCGGCTGCGGCGACGATCGGGCCGAGGTTCTCGGCCTCGTTGTAGGTGGGCAGTATCAGCCAAGCCTTGCCGGACATCAGCCCGGCACCCTAGACAGTCGGCTCACGGGGCGATCCCGCATACGCTGTCGGAGCGGTGGGAAAACCAGAGCCCTCAAACGCCCAGATCGCCGCGGCGTTCGAGGAACTCGGCGACCTGTACGAGCTCGACGGCGCGATCGTGCACCGCGTGGCCGCCTACCGTGCGGCGGCGAAAGCCGCCCGCGAAGCCACGGTGTCGGTCGCGGGGCTCGCCCGCCAGGGGCGCGCGACCGAGCTCAAGGGGATCGGGAAGACCCTGCAGGAGAAGATCGTCGACCTCGCCGAAACGGGGACGATCCCCGCGGCCGAGCGACTGCGGGCGAAGTTCCCGCCGGGCCTGGTGGACCTCACGCACCTGCCGGGGCTGGGCGCCAAGCGTGCGCGACTGCTGTGCGACGAACTAGGGGTCGACTCGCTCGAGGCGCTGCGCGAGGCGGCACTGGCCCAGCGCATCCGGGGCGTGCGGGGTCTCGGACCGAAGCTCGAGGAACGGATCCTCGAGGCGCTCGCGGACGAGCGCGAGCCTCCGTCGACACGCTCCCCGGCACGGCTGATCCTCTCGCGCGCCACCGACATCGCCGGCGAGCTCGCCGCGGCACTGGCCGAGCGCGCGGGGCCCGGCAGCGAGGTGCTGGTGGCGGGCTCGGTGCGCCGGCAGGCCGACGCCGTCAAGGACCTCGACCTGGTCGCCACGACCACCGCCCCGGCCCAGCTGGCGGCCGTCCTCGGCGAGCTCGAGCAGGTCGAGAGCGTGAGCTCCGTGGGGGAGCTGGGGGCGCGGGGCGTGACGCATTCGGGCATCCCCGTCGAGCTGCGGATCGCCGCCCCCGAGCAGCGGGGGAACATGCTGCAGCACCTCACCGGCTCCGGCCCCCACAACGCCGCGCTGCGCGAGCTGGCGGTGCGCGCCGGGCTGCACATCTCCGAGTACGGGGTGCTCGACGACGCGGACGGTGCGACCAGGACGTGCGCCGAGGAGCAGCAGGTGTACGCGCTCGCCGGGCTTCCCTACATCGAGCCCGAGCTGCGCGAGGACCGCGGCGAGCTGCAGGCGGCGCGGGACGGGACGCTCCCGAAACTGATCACCCTCGGGGACATCCGCGGCGACCTGCACAGCCACACCCACGCCTCCGACGGACACAACACGATCGAGGAGATGGGGACGGCGGCCCGCGAGCGCGGTTACGAGTACCTGGCGATCACCGACCACTCGGCCAGCCACGGGTTCGGCAACGACGTCTCACCGCAGCAGCTCGAGCGCCAGATCGAGCTCGTCGCCGAGGCCAACGGGCGCGTCGAGGGGATCGAGCTGCTGGCCGGCAGCGAGGTCAACATCCTGCCCGACGGGTCGCTCGACTACGAGGACGAGCTGCTCGCGCGCCTCGACTGGGTGGTGGCGAGCGTCCACACCTCGTTCGCGATCGGCGAGCGGGCGATGACCGAGCGGATGATCGCGGCGATCGAGCACCCGCTCGTGGACGTCATCGCCCACCCCACGGGACGGCTGATCGAGCGGCGGGCCCCCTACGCCGTGGACCTCGATGCCGTGTTCGCAGCCGCCGCCCGCACCGGGACGATGCTCGAGATCAACGGCAACCCCGACCGCCGCGACCTCTCCGACACGGCGGCCCGCGCCGCCGCGGCCGCCGGGGTGACGATCGTGGTCGACTCCGACGCGCACCGCATCCGCACGCTCGAGAACATGCGCTGGGGCGTTGCCACGGCCCGGCGGGCGTGGCTGACGGCCGAGCAGGTCGCCAACACGCGCTCGCTGGCGCAGCTGCGCAGGCTCAGGAAACAGTCACGTCACCGCCGCTGAGCAGGCGCGGAAGCAGCTCCCCCTCCACCACCCGCGCGAGCGCACCCGGCGAGAACGGCTCGAGCGCCCGGGCGGCGCGCTCGGCGTAGCCCGGCAGCGGCTCCTGCAGGGCGGCACGCAGGCCCTCCCCGAGATCCTGCCCCACCAGGCGTGGGTCCAAGGCCCTCGCGAGGGAAAGCGCCACATACGGGCCGGGGGCCGGCGTGGAGACGAGCATGCATCCGTCGGCAAGGGCCTCCAGCTGGGCGACCCCGTAATCCTCCCGTCGCGGCGCGCACACGAACACACGGGCCCTGCGCAAAAGGGCGCGGTACTCGCCGGTGGGCAGCGCCCCGAGCAGCCGCACTCCCTCCTCGCCGCCCGGCAGCTCGATCCCCGCGCGGCGCAGCTCACCCGCGTCGGTGCCGGCGACCAGCAGCTCCTCGCCGGCCGCCTGCGGAGAGTCACGACCGGCGCGCAGGCTCTGCCAGGCGGCCAGCACGCGGTCGAGTCCCTTCTTGAGCGGGTTGGCGGCGTACGTGACGGCGGCGATGTCCCGCTCGCGGGGCGGCTGCCCCGAGGGCGCGACGGCGACGGGCACGACGAGCGCGCGGGCATCCGCAGTGGCAGCCGCGCCCGCAACCCCGGGGCACTCCTCGAGCGCACCCTCGCTCCACGGCAGCAGCAGCGGCGCGCCGGACATGCGTCTGCGCTCCAGCGGGCGCTGCCACAGGCCGTGGCGGCCGGGGCGGTTCGCGGAAGAGCAGGCGTCGAAACGGACAGCCCCGGGGAGCGGCCACAGCAGCGCCGCCGTGGTGGTCGAGTAGATCACCGCGGGGCGGGGGGAGGGCGCCGCGCCCAGCGCGCGCCGCGTGGCCGCGCGGGCGGCCCGCGCCCAGGCGAGGTCGGTCAGCGCCATCGTGCGCAGCTGCGGGGGAGGCTGGGCGCGCACCAGCCGCACGTCCGCGCCGGCCGTGCGCAGGGCGTCGCACAGCTGCTCGTCGGCGAGGCGCAGCCCGGCGGTGGAGCCGAGCGAGACGAGCAGCACCTCGCGCTGCTGGGGGCCCGCCATCGGCCGGCCGCGCTAGCCGACGGCCCCGTTGACGTGTTGCGGGCGCGAGGCGGTGAAGCCGGGCGTGCGCACGAGCGAGATCGCACGCACCGGCGAGGTGCGCTCGACGTAGAAGGCGGCCCCGTCGCGGTCCTCGATGGCCGCCACGGCGGCGTCCTGGCGGCGCCACGCGAGCGCCCCCATGATCGCGAAGCCGGCCGCGATGCCCGGGATCTGCGGCGCCAGGAAGGCGAGTGCTCCCGACAGCAGCGTGAACACCGCCAGCGGCCACAGGCGGTTGACGAGCACGGCGCTCGGGTGCAGCTCGGGCAGGGTCTTGGACGCGCGCGCCGTCGACAGCAGGCGGGCGATCGGCGAGTTGGTCTGCGCGCGGCGACCCATGCGCAGGCCGATGATGATCGCGATCAGCCACCAGCCCACGTCGACGATCACCGCCACCGTATGCGTGCCGGCGCTGGCGGCAGAGGCGAGCACGGAGATCGCCGCCAGCGCGGTTGCGGCGCCGCCGCTCAGAAGCACGGTCGTCCTGAGGAAGTCGACGAAGCGCACGCGCCGGTATCTACAGGAGCGCCTCGAGCAGAGCCCTCACCCCCGTGGTGCCGTCCACCGTCAGGTCCGCCTCGCGGGCGAGCTCCTCGGGGACTTCGTCGGATGTGACGGCCACACACGTGGCGTTCTCCAGGGCGCCGGTGGCGACCAGCTCGCGCAGGCCGCGGAAGGCGTCGAGGTCGGTGGTGTCGTCGCCCACGTACAGCGCGCAGGCGACCATCCCGTCGCCGAGCAGCGCGGTGATCCCCATCCCCTTGTTGAGCAGCACCGGAGGGCGCACCTCCAGAACCTTGCGGCCCCAGTGGACCGCCAGACCGTCCTTCTGGGCCAGCTCCGCGATCTGCCTGACGGCGGCCTCGGCGCGCTCCTCGTCGGGGGCCCCGCGCCAGTGGAAGGCGGCGATCGAGCCCTTGTCCTCGCTGCGCACGCGCAGGCGCTGGTGCTCGGGCCCGTAGGTGCGCTGGGCGAACTCCCGCACGCGGGCGGTCCACTCGAGCAGCTGGGGGTCGACCTCGGCACGGGTGGCACCGGGGCGCAGCAGTTCGCCCCCGTGGTTGCCGACGTAGGCGATCGTGCCGATCGCGACCATCTGGCGGGCGCCGTTCGCGGGGCGCCCGCTGACGCACCCGACGACCCGGTAGCGCCGGGCGATCTCGATCAGCAGCGTGCGGGTCGCCTGAGGCACGTGGGCATCGGCGGCGTGGCGCACGATCGGGGCGAGCGTGCCGTCGATGTCCAACAGGATCGCCGAGCGGGCGGGGTCCGAGCGGAGCGGCTCGACGGCCTCCACGAGCATGGCGGCCGGGGTCACGCGGTCTAGTATGCCGCGCATGGTGTCCGGCCGGTCCGCTCGTGCGCCTGAGGGGCGGGCACCGTCGGGACGGGCGCTGAAGCTGGCCGTGATCGGCACCGCCGCGGGCGTCTTCAGCGGGCTCTTCGGGGTCGGCGGAGGGACGGTGATGGTGCCGCTGCTGGTGCTCTGGCTGGCCTACGACGAGCGCCCCGCGACCGGCACGTCGCTGGCCGCGATCATCGCGATCGCCTCGTTTGCGGCGGCGGTGCAGGCGTTGTACGGCAACGTCAAGGTGCTCGACGGGCTACTCGTGGGCATCCCCGGGATGGGCGGGGTTCTGGCGGGGACGTGGCTGCAGCAGCGGCTGCCCTCGCGGGCGATCGCGCTGCTGTTCTCGGTGCTGCTGGTGGCAACCGCGGTGCAACTGGTGTTGCAGTGATCGGAGCGGTGCTCGTGGGCGTGCTGGGCGGGATCATCGCCGGCCTGCTCGGCGTGGGCGGCGGCGTGGTGTTCGTGCCGGGCATGGTGCTGTTCCTCGGGCTCGACCAGCACCATGCGGTGGCTACGTCGCTGCTGGCGATCATCCCGGTGGCGATCCTCGGCACGATCCGCCAGGACCGCTACGGCAACGTCAACCGCCGGGACGCCGTCAGGCTCGGTGCGCTGTCGGTGGGCGGGGCGGCGGCCGGCGTGGCGCTCGCCAACGCCCTCCCGGGCGCCGTGCTGCGTGATTTGTTCGCCGCCTTCATGGTGTTCGTCGCCGTGCGGCTGGTGAGAGACAGCGCCCGCGGCTAGACTCTCTCCTAGATGGGACTCGACAACCCGGTTCATATCGCGTTCCTGGTCGTGATCCTGCTGCTGTTGTTCGGCGCCAAACGGCTGCCGGAAATCGGGCGCCAGCTCGGGTCCGGCATGCGCGAGTTCAAGGACTCGGTCACCGGCTCCTCGCAGAGCTCCCAGGGCTCCCAGCAGGCGGCTCTGCCGCAGGCGAGCCCGGTGGCCCCCCAGCCCGCGCCGGCCCCCGCCCCACCCGCAGCTGTCACGACCGCGCCGGCCGCCCCGGCCCCCGACCAGGCACAGGCAGCCGCCCCGGCTCCCGAGCCGGCCGCGGCCGAGCCCACGCACCAGGCCTAGCCGGCCGAGCGAGCGCCTGGATCCCCGTCGCGGCGCGACGGGACGGTTGAGCTACGCCCTCGCCCCTGCGCCGTTCGCGCCGTTGAGGGTGCTCGCGCCGTTGGTGCCCGCGGACAATGCCTCGGGACGGGCCTCCGACAGCAGGGGGGCGCCGCACTGCCAGCAGTACGCTGCGCCGCGGCTGTGGACCGCTCCGCATGAGCGGCACTGTCCGTGGACGCCCGCCTCGGAGCTGGCCAGCAGCCGCTGGACCTCGCTCAGCTGCGCGTCGGCCTCCTGCAGCTCGGCGGCGCGGCGGGCGAGCACGTCGAGGCGGTAGTGGTCGCGGATCGCCATCTCGTAGGTGAGCCCGCCCAGGTCCCAGGTGAGCTCCGCCACGCGCTGGGCGAGCTCACGCTGGCGGTTGCGCAGCTGTGCGAGCGAGCCGCTCGTAGTCGACGGTCGGGAGGCCATCAGCTCGTTTCGATCGGTTCGGCGCCTTTGGCGTTGAGTTCTTCCTGGTGCTTTTTGCCCGTGGAGGTGCTGAGTTTCTGGAGTTCCTTGCTGGAGACCTTTTTCGGCGGCGGCGGGGGCGCTTTTTCGGCCTTCGTTTCTTTCGCGCCCTGAGCCGCTTCGTCCTGGGCCTTCTTCGCCTTGGCGGCGGTGGACGAGCCCGACGTCTTGGCGGGCGCGCTCGTGGAGGGCGCGGTCGAGGAGGACGGGGCGGCCGTGCCGAGGTTGAGACCTTCGACCTTCACCACCGCCGGCCCGCTCTTGCCGCCCGAGGAGGCCCAGTGGCCGAGCAGCAGCCCGGCGATCAGGCACAGCAGCAGCACCGCCAGCAGGCCGAAGACGGGGCCGTTGTGGCGGATCCAGCCGCCCAGCCCGCTGTGGGGCTCGGCGGCGTAGCCGACCGGCGTGACCTCGAACGTGCCGGAGGATGACCACTGCGGAGCCGGGTGCGTGCCCTGCTCCTGCAGCACGTCGAGGAAGCCGAGCCGCACGGGCGAGACGGGGTGCCCGCAGGACAGGCAGTAGCGCTGGTCGGCCACCACCTCGGCGCCGCAGTTGGCGCATGTGGTGGCGTCCTGGGGCTGGGATGGGACCGCCATCAGACTCACGTCCGCCACGTCAGCCGCCTAGCCGAACGCGCCCTGGACGTATTCGCGCGTGCGGGTGGCACGGGGCCGCTCGAAGACGTCGTCGGTGGCCCCGTACTCGACCAGGTCGCCGAGGTACATGAAGGCGACCTTGTCGGCGATCCGATGCGCCTGGGCGAGGTTGTGGGTGACCACCACGACCGCCAGCTCGCGGCGCAGCTCGCCGATCAGCTGCTCGATCGTGTTGGTCGAGATCGGGTCCAGGGCGCTGCACGGCTCGTCCATCAGCAGCACCTCGGGCCGCGGGGCGATCGCCCGCGCGATGCACAGCCGCTGCTGCTGGCCGCCGGACAGGCGCAGGGCGGGCCGGTCGAGGTCTTCGCGGACCTCGTCGTAGAGACCGGCGCGGCGCAGGGCGTCGATCACCTGCGGTTCGAGCTCCTTGCGGCGGGGGCGCCGGCGCGACTGTTCGCGCAGCGCGAAGGCGACGTTGTCGAAGATCGACATCGGGAACGGGTTGGGCTGCTGGAAGACCATCGCCACGCGCGAGCGCAGGCTCGTGTCGGGGAGCTCGTGGATGTCCTCGCCGTCGAGCCTGATGGTCCCCGCGCGGGCTGCGCTCGGGGTCAGCTCGGTGAGGCGGTTCAGCGTCCGCAGCAGGGTCGTCTTGCCACACCCCGAGGGACCGATCAGGGCGAGCACCTCGCCCTGGTGGATCGAGAGGGACACCGACTTCACCGCCGGCTTGGAGGCGTAGGCGATGCTCACGTCTTCCAGGCGCAGGCGCTCGGGGCCGCTGGTGTCGGCAGCGGGGCGCACCGCGCGGCGCTCCTGGGGCGGCGTGGCCGGCTGCGGCGCGCGGTCCAGCACGATCGTGCGCACGGGAGGCACACTCGAGCTCGAGCCGGCAGAGCCGGGCGTGTCGTTGGGCTCGGGCACCTGCCCGGAGGCCGGGCGCAGCTGCTCGACGGTGGCCGGTTCGCCGGTGGCGTGCAGGTGCTCGACCGTCGGCGTCTCGCCGCGGTCGTGGCCCAGGTGGATCGGCTCGGCCGGCTCGGTCATTGGCTCAACTCGCAACATCGATATTCCCCATCTGAGAAACTATTTTCACCGAAGTACTGAGGTTAGCGAGTAGGTATCGGGTTGTAAAGCGCCAAGGTTGAGCGGAGCCAGAAGGCTCTAGACGGCCCCGGTGGCCACCGACAGGCCGGTGGCGCGCTCCTGGTGGCGCCCGATGCGTTCCACCAGCAGGTTCAGGCCGAGCACGAACACCAGCAGCACGAAAGCGGCCGCGTAGGCCTTCTGGGGGGCCGCGCCTTCGCCTGCCGGAGAATTGCCGAAGACATAGCTGGTGAGCGTCGATCCGGTGCCACGCAGCAGCCCCAGTCCGGGGACCGCGCCTTGCGATTCCAGGCGCAGCGATTCGCCCAGCAGCAGCACGACGATCGCGGTGTCGCCGATGATGCGGCTGATCCCCAGCGTCACGCCCGTGGCCATGTTCGAGCGCACGCTCGGCAGCAGCACCCGGCGGATTGTGGTGATGCGCGTCTTGCCGAGGGCGAAGGCGGCCTCGCGCATGTGCCCGGGCACGGCCTGCAGCCCGTCGCGGGTGGCGGCGAAGATCGGCGGCAGCGCAATCAGCGACATCATCGCCCCCGCCGCCAGGAAGGAGCGCCCGTAGATGCCGCCGCCGGACGCCTTGAACGAGAACGGCCCCATGAAGCTCAGCTGGAACACCGCCAGGCCGAACAGCGCGATCACGATGTCAGGGGTCCCGGCGACGATCTCGATGCACGACTCGATCACGCGGGCCAGCCACCGCGGTCGCCCGTACTCGCTCATCCAGACCGCGCTGGCGACGGCCAGCGGGAGCGCGAGCACGATCCCGACGGCCGTCAGCACCATCGTGCCGAGCAGCGGGTCCAGGAAGCCGCCGCTGCCCGCCTGGCTGGCGGAGATCTGGGGTCGCGAGAAGATCAGGCTCGGGCGCAGGTACTGCACGCCACGGAAGGCGAAGTACGCGACGATCGCTCCGGCGACCAGAACGAGCACGATTCCCGCTGACCACGCGAGCACCAGCGCGAAGCGGTCGCGCCAGCGCCAGGTCATCGGCGAGGAGCGCCGGCCGCGGCCGGTCTGCATGACGCGCGGCTCGTCGAACTCGAAGGGGACGAGCGTGCTCATCCGCGCACCTGGTACTTGCGCAGGGGCAGCTTGATCAGATAGCCGCACACGGACAGCACGAACCCGCCGAGCAGCATCAGCAGCGCGATCGCGTACAGCGAGGACCCGAGCGCCGGGGCGCTGATCCCCTCGCGGAAGTCGACGATCGTGGACGCGAAGGTGCGCAGCGGCGAGTACAGGAAGATCAACAGGCCGTGGTCGAGGTTGGGCTTGAAGGCGCGCCCGCCGGAGACCATCGAGATCATGATCGCCTCGCCCAGGGCTCTGGCGCTGGCGAGCACCGCCGCGGCCACGATCGCGGGTCTCGCGGCGCGGACGGTCACGGCGAGGATCGCGCGCAGCGGGTTCAGCCCGAGCGCGATGGCGCCCTCACGCCAGGAGCTCGGCACCGACGCCAGCGCCTCGCACGTCAAGGCGATCATGATCGGGGCGATCATCACCGTGAGGATCACGACGGTCACGAGCAGGCCCGCACCGGTCAGCTCGATCGTGTTGGCGACGGAGGCCTTCTCGGAGGCCGTCACCAGGTGGTTGCCCACGAACGGCACCAGCACCAGCACCCCGAGCAGCCCGTACACGACCGAGGGCACGGAGGCGAGCAGGCGGATCACCGGGATCGTTAGCCTGCGCAGCCGCTCGGGTGCCAGCTCGACGATGAAGATCGACGCGAACAGGGAGACGACGAACGCACACGCGACCGACACGACCGTCGTCAGCAGCGTCCCATAGAGCAGCGGCCAGGCGCGCAGGTGATAAGCAGACGGGGGCGGGTTGACGCTCGTCGCCTGCATTTTTTCGAACGACGTTTCCGGGGTTTCACCGGACCCCAGCCAGCCGAGCCCGTTGTGGCTGAACGTCGGCCACGCGTGGATGGCGACGAACACCACCATGCCGACGACCAGCACAGCCAGCAGACACGACACCGCGCCGAGCATGCGCTCGGCGCGGACGTCGGGCCATGGCTTGCGCAGCCGCGCCAGCACTGGAGGCTTCCGCGCCGTCCCCTAGTGACTACCTAGGTGACGGGCACCCATTGGGTCGAGATGATCTTGCGCGCGGCCGAGGAGGCGCGGATCCAGCCGATGAACGCCGATGCGGCACCGGTGGCCTTGCCCTTGGTGACCTCATAGAAGCGGGCCACGCCCGGGTAGGTGCCGGAGGTGACGGTGCTCCTGTTGCACGCCACGCCGCTGATGTTCACCGCGTGGACGCTGCCTTTGTCCGACTGGTAGTTTGAAACGAAGCCGATCGCGTTGGGGTCGTTTTCGACGGCCTGGCGCATCAGTCCCTCGGACGACTGTTCGGAGGCGGCGCTGAACACTTTCTTGCCTTCCAGCAGCAGTGTCTGGAAGTTGGTGAGCACGCCCGCCACCGAGGTGCGGCTGACCACGTCGATCGTGCCGCTTGCACTGGCGCCCGGAATCCCGCTCCACGAGCGCGTCTTGCCGGTGAAGATGTTGACCAGCTGGGAGCTCGTCAGATTCGCGAGGGCGTCGGATTTGTTCGTGATGACGCAGATCCCGTACTTGGCGATCGGGTAGAAGACGAGCCCTGCGGGATCGCTCAACAGCGGGTCGCGCGAGACGTCACCGATCGTCACGCGTCCGGCGGCGACGTCGTTGATGCCCACCTGGGCGCCCCCCTGGGCGATCTTGAACTTGACTTTCCCGGGGTGAAGTTTCACGTACTTCTGGGCGAGCAGGTTGACGAGCGGGTAAGAGGCGGTCGCGCCGCTGATCGTGACCGTCGTCACGGCGTTGGCGGCCGCAGGCGCCGCTACCCCGAGCACACCCGCCACCGCGAGGGCGACGGAGATACGGCGAAGTCGTTGCATTTGGTCAGGTGTCCTTTCGGCTGGCGATTGTGGGTTGCGCGGGAGACGTCGCCAAGATACCATAACCTCATAGACTCGATCGACTTTAGCTATATTGTTGAAATAGTCTGTTAAGTAGGGGAGACGGGAAGGGATCCCGTCCTCGGCGGCATCTCCGACGACAAAGAACACCAGATCACTCTAAATAGTGCGGAAGTTCAGAGACATCTTCTCCGGTGACGCCGCGCCGCTGCTCTCGCGCCGGCCCAGCCTGCGCGTGACGGCGATCCTCGCCACCGTGATGCTCGCCGTCGGCGTAGGACTGGGCGCCGCGATCGGCCCCTCCCCCACCGCCTCCTTCGCGGGCGACACCCCGGCGCTGATCGCGAAGCTGCTGTCGGAGCTGGCAGCCGCCCGCAGTCACTCTTCGCCGCCGGCCACCAGCCAGCCCCCCCACGAAGCGACCCCACGAGCCCCGTCGAGCTCCCCGCCGCCCGCCACGGGCGCGAGCACCACGACGGCGGCGGCCGAAACCCCGGCGAGCGGATCCGGGTCCTCGGGAGGCGCCGGCGAAAAGACGAGCAAGGCGAAAACGCCGGCGAAATCCAAGGTGCCGGCGGTCACGAACGTGTGGCTGATCGAGCTGTCGGGGCCCAGCTACGAAGAACTGCTGACACAGAAGAGCGCCGCCCCCTACATCACCGGCCAGCTGGTCCCCACGGGGACGCTGCTCGCCGGATGGTCGGCGATCGAGGGCAGCGCGCTGGCGAGCGAGGCCGCGCTGGCCGCCCCGCCGAGCGCCCTCTCCACGCCGCCGATCGTGCACTCGATCGTCCAGCCCCCGTGCCCGGAAGGGGCCGCCGGCGAAAGCTGCTCCACGCCCGCCGGAGCCCTGAAGGCGGCCGACGAATTCGCGCAGGCCACGCTCCCACAGGTCACCGGCACCCCCGCGTTCAAGGAACACGGCCTCGCCGTCGTGACGTTCGCGACCGTCGGCGTGGCCTCCCAGCAGGGGCTTCCCGCGGGGGCCTCGAGCGCGACGCTCACCTCGCAGCCCGCGGGAGGCGTGTTGCTGATCTCACCCTTCGCGAAGGCGGGCGCCCACTCGAGCGTGGCCTACCAGGTCAGCGCCCCCGTGAAGACGCTCGAAGCCCTGGTGCACTAGTCGTCGTAGAACCCGGGGCTTTGGCTGGCACTAGGCACCCTGCCGCGAGACCGACTGAACACGAGAACAGATCACCGACCAACCAAACGAACGGAGAAGACCGTTGCACCGACCTGTACCACTATCCGGCACCCGGAGGGCGCTGCCGGCGCTCGCCGCGGCGATGGGCGCACTCGCCCTGCTCCTGCTCCTGCCCGCCGTGGGCCGAGCGGAAGAATCCAACCCCAACAACCTCAACTGCATCGGAAGCATCAAGGCGGGCACGCCGGAAGAAGGAAGCGAAGAACAGCAGGTCAGCTACAGCTTCTACTGCGACGGCCCGATCACCGGCTACCAGCTGCAGTCCCAGATCCCGGTCACGGGAGTCCAGAGCCCGCCCGAAGTGACCTCCAACGCGACCAAGGGTGTGCTGTCCGACAACTTCTCCTGCAACGGCGAAGTGCCGGGCTTCGCGCTCAACTGCGTGGGGGCCGCCAAGGCCGGCTACGAGACAATCACCGGGCAGTTCGCGATCGAACACAAGATCTGCGCCGAGCCCCGTGAGGACCCGCTGTTGACCGTCGTCTCGGCGACGATCGAAAAAGGGGCCGTGGTGCAGGCGATCGCAGGTCCCTTCGACCTCGGGCGCCCGCTCGGGTGCAAGGCCGACGCCCAGTCGGGCGGCACGCGCCTGAACCCGAACGTGGTCTCCAACAAGAAGTCAAAGAAGCACTCCAAGCACAAGCACTCGAGCAAGAAGAAGGGCAAGAAGTCGGCGCGCAAGCACTGACCGTCCTTTCGGGCGGCGGACCGGGCACCCACCTGCCTCCTTGGGTGCCCACCGCCGTCTGCTGACCCCGCACCGGCGTCGCGCGAATCCCCTCCCAGCGCGGCGCCGGGCCGGGGTCGCTGTAGTTGTTGCTGTTTGCTGTGGCCGTTGCTGTTGAGCGAGTGCGCTCGGAGCGGGCGCCGCGAGGCCCTACAGCATGCTGCTGGTGATGCGTTCGATCTCGGCGATCGAGGTGAGGCCGTCGCGGACCTTCAGCAGGCCGTCGTCGCGCAGCCGGCGCATGCCGTCCTTCACGGCCACGGCGACGATGTCGTCCACCGAGGCGCGCTCCAGCACGAGCGCGCGAATCGGTTCGGTGATCTCCATCACCTCGTAGAGGCCGACGCGGCCGCGGTAGCCGGAGCCGCTGCAGCGGGGGCAGCCGACCGGCTCGAACGGTTCGGCACCGTAAAGGCCGTGCTCCTCGAGCACCGCCTTGGACACCTTCTGGGGGCGCTTGCAGCTGTCGCACAGCCGGCGCACGAGGCGCTGGGCGACGATGCAGTCCACCGCGGAGGACACGAGGAACGGCTCGATCCCCATGTCCGTCAGGCGGCTGAGCGCGCTGGGGGCGTCGCGGGTGTGCAGCGTGGAGAGCACGAGGTGGCCGGTGAGGGCGGCCTCGACCGCGATGTGGGCCGTCTGGCGGTCGCGGATCTCGCCCACCATGATCACGTCGGGGTCGGCGCGGAGCATCGAGCGCAGGCCGACGTCGAACGTGATCCCCGCCTTGGGCGCGATCTGCATCTGCTTGATGCCCGCGATCCGCTGCTCGACGGGGTCCTCGATCGTGATGATGCTGCGATCGCCGTCGTTGACCGCGTGGAGGGCGGCGTACAGGGTGGTGGACTTGCCGGAGCCCGTCGGCCCGGTCACCAGCACGGCGCCGTTGGGACGGTTGATGGCGCGGACGAAGTGCTCCCGCTCCTCCTCCTGCATCCCGAGCGCGTCCATGTCGCCCACGGACTCGTCTTTGGTGAGGATGCGCATCACGACGCCCTCGCCGTGGACGAGCGGAAGCGTGACCACACGGATGTCGACGCGTTGCCCGTGGACGGTCAACCCGAAGCGACCGTCCTGGGGAATGCGCCGCTCGGAGATGTCGAGTTCGGCCATGATCTTGATGCGGGACACGACCGAGGCGCTCATCCTGCGCCTGATCGTTGCGGCGTCGGTGAGGACGCCGTCGACGCGGTACATCACGCGCGTGTCGCCCTCCTCGGGGTTGATGTGGATGTCGGACGCGCCCTGCTGGGCGGCCTGGGCGACGATCGAGTGCACGAGCTTGATCACCGGCGCCTGTTCGTCGGAGTCGCTCAGGCGCAGGTCTTCCTCGCCGGCCTCCTCGTCCTCTTCGACGATGTCCTCGATCGACTCGTCCATGCGCGTGAGCTTGCTCAGCAGCAGCTCGAGGTCCTCGATCGAGGCGGCGCACGGACGGATCCGCTTGCCCGTCATCATGCCGACGTCGTCGATCGTGAGAACGTTGGTGGGGTTGGCCATCGCGACTAGCAGCTCGCCGTCCTCGGCGTAGCCGACCGGCACCGCCTGGTAGCGGCGCGCGGTCTCCGCGCTCACGAGGTTCACCGCCCCCATGTCGAGGTCGAAGCTGGTCAGGTCTACGTAATCCAGGCCAAAGCGCTCGGCCACGACGCGCGCGAGCTGGTCGTGGCGCAGGATGCCCCGCTCGACCAGGATCAGGCCGGTGGGACGCCCCTGATCACGGGCCGCGCTGACCGCGTCCTCGACGGTCTCACGGTCGGACAGGCCGAGATCCACGACGACCTCCCCGATCATGCGCGAGGAACGGCCGGGGTGGCGTGGCGGATACAGACCCTTGGGGAGCTTGGCTACGGGCTCGGGGGGAGCGCCCTGATCCTCGTCCGGCTCCGCCTGCGGGCGTGCGGCGGTGGGCGTGGCGGTTCGTGCCATCGCACTTGATATCGGCATCGCGAAGCGCCGTCTTGACCGCTGCCGGGCGTCTTCCCCCAGGACACCCGGCAGAACGGATCGCCCCATGATGTACCGTGATCGGGGATGCCGCCCCTCATCTGGGACCGTCGGCCGGATGGGCTCAGGGCCCCGGCGATGGTTTGCGCCTTTCAAGGATGGAATGACGCCGGTGACGCCGCCTCCAGCGCGGTGTCGTTTCTTGCCTCGTCGCTGAACGCGCGCCGCTTCGCGAAGATCGACTCCGAGGAGTTCTTCGACTTCCAGGCCAACCGCCCGTGCATCGCGCTGGACGAGAGCGAAAAGCGACAGATCACATGGCCGACGGTGGAGATCCTCGAAGCCTCCGCCCCGCGGGCTCCGCGGGACCTGGTGCTCGTCCAGGGGGTCGAGCCCTCGATGCGCTGGCGGGCCTTCGGCGCGCACATGGTGGACCTAGCCGAGGCGCTGGGAGTCCAGATCGTGGTGTCGCTGGGCGCGCTGCTCGGCGACGTGCCGCATACCCGCCCGGTGGCGATGACCGGGCACGCGTCCGACGCCGCCCTGCTCGACCGGCTCGGCGTGGCGAGCTCGAGCTACGAAGGCCCGACCGGGATCGTGGGCGTGCTCCACACCGCCTGCGCGGACGCCGGCCTGCCCTCGGCGAGCCTGTGGGCGGCTGTCCCCCACTACGTCGCCGCCGCCACCAACCCCAAGGCGGCGCTCGCCCTGCTTCGCCGCGTGGAAGTGCTCGTGGGTGTGTCGGTGGACGTGTCGGAGCTGGAGTCGGCGTCGGCCGACTACGAGCGCCAGATCGGCCTGGCGGTGCAGAGCGACCCGGATATCCAGGCGTTCGTAGAGCGCCTCGAGCAGGCGGCCGACTCGGAGGCCCCCGCCAACGACCAGGAGGTCCCATCGGGGGATGCCCTGGCCCGGGAATTCCAGCGCTTCCTGCGCCAGCGCGGCAGGAACTAGCCTCCGCGAGCGAGCCTCGGCGGGCTCGTGTGGGCGACGGGTGGCCGACTACGCCGCCTCGGCCGCCGGGCACACGACGCGGTAGTCGCAGTAGGCGCAGGCGGACGGGGAGGGTGTCGGCTCGAAGCGCTGGGCGAGGATCCCGTCGCCGACCTCCAACACCAGCTCCTCGAGCGCCTGTGCGTCCGCGGGGCGATCGGGCACCGGCACCTTGAGGTCGTCGAGCACGTAGTAGTAGGCCTGGCACGAGGACTCGAGCTGCCAGTCCTCGCGCGCCGCGAGCGCGTACAGAGACAGCTGCACGTCGTCGGAGAGCTCCTCGGGCGTGCGGGGGCGGGAGGTCTTGTAGTCGATCAGCTCGTAGCGATGCTCGGCGCCCTCGGCCAGCCGGTCGACGCGGTCCACGCGCCCGCGCAGGTGGTGGGGGCCGACGCGGAACGAGAACGAGCGCTCGAACCACACGGGATCGACCGACTCCGCCGCGAGGCGCGCGTGATAGCGGCAGAGTGCATCGCGCGCCTTCGCCATGAAGGCGAGGTCGGACTCCGTTTCGCCCAGCGCGCTGCGCCGCCACACCTGCTCGAGCAGCTCGAGCAGGGCCTCCAGGGTCTGGTCGGAGCCGGCGTGGTAGCGCTCGAGCACCTGGTGGATCACGATGCCGAAGCGCTGCTGGGGCGTCTGCGGCGCGGGGATCCGCAGCACGCGCGCGAACTTGTAGCGCAGCGGGCAGCTCCGATAGGTCTGGATGTCGGAGGCGGACATAGCCAGCCCCGCCCCGCGGCGCGGCAGGAACGGCTCCAAGGAGAGCTCCTCGCGCGCCACGATCGGGGTCGGGGGAGCGTGCTCGGCGCCGGACTCGGCCAGCAGGGACTGGTCGAGCGTGGAGGTCTGGAGGATCTCGCGCTGCAGGGGGGTCGCCGCCGCCAGCAATCGCGTGTTGATGTCCGCCAGCGCCTCCTCGAGGTCCTGTCCGGGCGGGCGTTGGATCAGCGCGGAGACCTTCAGCAGCTCCAGGTAGCGCACGATCCCGTGGGAGATGTCGAGGTCCGTGTCCAGGCGCAGCTCCCCCAGCCGGCCCCCGATCCTGCCGATGCCCTCGGCGAGCTCGTCACGGAGCGCCTGCAGGGTCCGCTCCAGCCGCTGCTCGACCTCCTCACCGGCCACCGGGGCGATCGAGCGCTCGTGGTGCGCCGCCGCCACGGCCGCCAGGTGGCGGACCAGCTCGATCGTGTCGGCGTCGGGGTGCTCGGCGATGAAGGCGCCCGCGAGCTCCCGCAGCGCGCACAGGCTCTCCGACGAGCGGGCGGCGTCCGCGGGGATCATCAGCCGGCGCCTGAGCAGCCCCAGGCGGTCGATCAGGCAGCCGAGGAACTCGGCCGGCTCGAGGCTGTGTAGCTCGGCCTCGACGATGCGGTGCAGCGAGGCGAAGCGCTCGATCCGTTCCCGCGCCTCGGGTGGCACCTGCGGGGATTCGATCGCCGCACCCACACCCACGACGAGGTCGAGCTTGCGACGGCGGGCGACCTGGATCACGCGCGCGAGGTCCACCTGCCGAAGCTCCACGGGCGGGCGCGCCAACGCGCGCGCGACCGCACTTGCGTCCTGGGGGTCGACGAGCAGCCGCAGCCACGCGATCACGTCTCGCACCTCGGGGCGCCCGAGGAAGCCGTCCGGGGGGTCCCCCGTGCGTGCGGGCTCGTCGCGGGGGGGCTCCGGCGGCGCCGCCACCACCCGCGAGGGCCCTGTCGGCGCCGTCGCGATCTCCAACCCAGACACTCTCCTGAAGGATACGGCTCCGCGGGGCCAGCCCCTGCATGTGACAGCGGCCGGGGCCCGTGCATGTGGTGGCGGCCGGGACCCGTGCATGTGACGGCGGCGGGCACCCCTGGATGTGACCGCGGCGGGCACCCCTGCGTGCGACCGCGGCGGGCACCCCTGCATGTGACCGCGGCCGGGAGCTACGCTGGGCTCCCATGGAGTTCGTCGATTGGCGCGTCGCACAGGTGGTCGGTGAGCTGGTGGCCGGGACCCCTGCGTTCGGCGCGATCAGCTCCGCTCGGGTCGAGCCCATGGCCCACGACTTCGCGGTGCGGGTGGCCGCCTACAGCGGGCTGCGTCCCCCCGCCGAGCTCCCGCGCCTGGAGCTGGTCGACCGCTCGGCCTGGATCTCCGCCAACCTGCGCACGATGCGCCCGCTGCTGGGGCGCCTGTCGGAGAGCGCGGGCGTGCAGCCACCGGGCGGCCTGTTCGGCAGCCCCCTGCGCTCGGCCACGGGCCTGCTCATGGGCGTGCAGGTGGGGGCACTGACGGGAATGCTCTCCCAGCGGGTGCTGGGCCAGTACGACCTCGCGCTGCTCGACTCGACGGTCCCGGCGCGGCTGCTGCTGCTGGCACCCAACCTCGCCCAGGCCGCGAACACGCTGCAGCTGGACCGCGACGAGCTCGTCCTGTGGGTGACGATCCACGAGATCACCCACGCCGTCCAGTTCTCGGGGGCGCCGTGGCTGCGCGAGCACCTGGCGGGGATGATCACCGAGCTGATCGACGGCCTGCAGGTGACCGCCTCCTCATCCGGCAACGGGTGGATCCCCAAGCTCCCCGCCACCGGTGACCTGCGCGAGCTGGTCGAGCGGGCGCGGCGGGGAGAGCTGCTGCGGGTCACGCTCGGTGAGGACCGCTGGCTGCTGGTGGAGCGGATCCAGGCCACGATGTCGCTCGTGGAGGGCCACGCCGAGCACACGATGGACGTGATCGGGGCCCAGCTGCTCCCTTCGCTGGACCGCCTGCGGGCCGCGATGAACTCCCGCCGGGAAAACCGGGGGTTGCCGTGGCGGGTGCTCGAGCGCCTGCTCGGCCTCGAGCTGAAGTTCCGCCAGTACCAGACTGGCAGGCGCTTCTGCGACGCGATCGTGGACGCGGGAGGCCCCACGGCACTGGCGAGGGCGTGGGAGAGCCCCGCCACGCTGCCCCGCCCGGACGAGCTGGAGCACCCCGAGCGGTGGCTGGAGCGGGTCAGCAAACCCACCCCAGCGCTGCCGGCGCACAGCGGCGCCTGACAGCCGCCGCAGAGCGGCGCCCGGCGACCACGCTGATCGATCTGCCGGGACCCGGCCCCGGCGCCTCCGCACCCCGCAGGCCGCAAGATCGGCCCCGTTTGGGTGAGCGAGGCAGGGTAGTTCGCCGGAAATCGGGAAGTACGGGTACGTGCCGGGGACCGATAACCCCCAAAATCGGCCGAACGCGCGTTCCGTATGTTACAAAGTAGTGGTATGGAACCCCGCGAGAAATCAGGGTTTCTGGGGTCCGTGCTACTCTTTGTGTAACGATCTTCCCGGTACGGGTTACAAACGTGTGTTCGGTCGGCAAACAGAGGCACCCGAACAACACACGAACTGAAACCCGAGCCCCCGGGCCCGAGGAAGAAAGAGGAGCAGAAGATGCCACCCGCCACCACCACAACCACCAAAGCGACCAAACCGCGAGCGAAAGCCGCGCGCAAAGCCGGCGCCCGCAAAAGCACCACGCGTGCCACCGCGGCCCGCAAAACCGCCACCCGCAAACCCGCTCGCAAAACCGGCGCGCGCAAAGTCGGCGCCCGCAAACCGGCCGCCAAAGCCGCCTCCTCGCGGCGCACCAGCTCCCGCCGCTCGAAAGCGATCCACGCGAAGGGCTCCCGCACGCGTGCGGTGCACTCCGCCCAGACCACCATCCGCCAGAGCGAGACCGCCACGCGGGAGACCGCGAACGTGTTCGGTGACTACGCCGAGCGCGCCGTGCTGATCCCGGTCGGCGCGGCCCTGCTGGCCCGTGACCGGGTCGTGAACACCGTCAGCGACACGCTCTCGACGTACTCCTCGAGCTCCAAGACCCAGGCCCAGCTCCGCCGCTTCGAGCGTCGCGGGATCACCGCCCGCAACCGCCTCGAGCGCGAGGTCCGCAAAGCGCGCGTGCGCTTCGAGCGTGACCTGCGTCAGCGTCGCCGGATCGTGGAGAACCGCATCAGCGACCTCGACGACCGTCGCGAATCGATCGCCCGCAACGGCACCGAACTCGCCGACCGCGTCCCCGAGATCGCACGTGAAGTGCAGGAGCGGATCCTGAGCCTGGTCTAGGACCCGAAGCTTCCCCCGCCCCGGACGGAGAGACCGGGCAAGCGGGAAAGTCTGCCGGCCTCATATCTCGCCGGCAGTAGTAGCACCCTCTCCTCCCCTCGACCCGCGGGCGGCCCCCACCGTCCGCGGGTCTTTTTTTTGCCCGTTGGCGCGGGTTTGCCAGAATGGGAGCCGTGACCGACAAGGACCAGATCATGCGGGCGCTCCAGTCCGTGATCGATCCCGAGCTGCACCGCTCCATCGTCGAGCTCGACATGGTGCGCTCGATCGAGCTGAGCCCCAACGGAGTGGTGGACGTGACCGTCTCGCTGACCACTCCCGGGTGCCCGATCCGCGGCCATTTCCAGAACTCGGTCGTGCAGGCCGTCTCGGGGCTCGACGGGGTGACCCACGTGAACGTCTACTTCGACGTGCTCACCGACGCACAGAAGGCCGCCCTGCAGCAGAAGCTCGGGCGCGCCAGCCTGCCGGCGGGCGCGCTCGCGCAGGTCGGGAACGTGGTCTGCGTCGGCTCGGGCAAGGGTGGCGTCGGCAAGTCGACGCTGACCGCCAACCTCGCCGCCGCACTGGCGGCGGAAGGACGCAGCGTCGGGGTGCTCGACGCCGACGTGTGGGGCTACTCGATCCCCCGCATGTACGGCCTCGGGGCCACCCGCCCGGCAGTCTCGGCGGAGCGGATGATCATCCCGCTCGAGTCCAACGGCGTGAAGGTGATGTCGATCGGCTTCTTCGTGGAGGAGGACCAGGCGGTCGTGTGGCGGGGCCCGATGCTCCACAAGGCGCTCACCCAGTTCCTCCAGGACGTCGATTGGGGCGCCCTCGACTACCTGCTCGTGGACCTCCCCCCCGGCACCGGCGACGTCTCGATGACGCTCGCCCAGCTGCTTCCCCAGGCACTCTTTTTGATCGTCACCACGCCCCAGCCCACCGCCCAGCGGGTCGCTCGCCGGGCGGCCCAGATGGCGGACAAGGTCCAGCTCGAGATCGCCGGGGTGGTCGAGAACATGTCGAGCTTCACCACCCCCTCGGGCGAGCGCTTCGAGATCTTCGGCGAGGGCGGAGGCGCCGAGCTCGCCGCCGAGCTGGACGTGCCCCTGCTCGGCAAGGTTCCCCTCACGATGGCCCTTCGCGAACACGCCGACGGAGGCCTGCCGCTCGTGATCGAGGACCCCGACGATCCCTCGGCCCAGGCGGTCCGCCAGGTCGCCCGGGGGATCCTTGCGGTGGCTCCGCCCAAGCCGGTGGAGCTTCCCCTCGTCGCGGTGCCCAACGCCTCCTCCGTCCCCCAGGAGGAGAGCAAACCCGTGGGCATGTCGCTGCCGATGGCCTAGCCCCGCGGGGCCGTCCAGAAGGCAGGGGACATGCCCGGAACACCACGGCGCACGGCCGGACGGCCATGCGCGGACGTCTCCCCGGCGGACGCCGGCACCCGACCCCGACGTGCTTGACAAGCGCGCACAACTGAGAGGATCGTTTCGACATGGCGGTAGAGAGAGGGCAGGAGGAGCAGGGGCAGGAGCGCGACGACGCGGTGGACCGCTCGGTCGATGCCGCGGCCGAGGGCCCGGCTGACGGGACGGTCAATGGCCCGGGGGACGGCGCGGTCGAATTCGACGAACGGCGGGCGAAGCTCGAGCGGCTGCGCTCCGAGGGCGTCGACCCCTACCCGTCCGTCAGCCTGTGGAGCAGCCGCGAGCGCATCGCCGACGTGATCGCCGCCCATGACCCGAGCGGGCTCGATCACGGCGAGCACCCGGAGCTCTCCCACCAGATCGCCGGGCGGCTGGTGGCGCGCCGCGGGCACGGCAAGACGGCGTTTCTGGACGTCCGCGACCTCTCGGGCACGATCCAGGTGGTCGCCCGCGTTGACGCGCTCGGTCAGGAGAAGTACGACCGCATCCTCGGCCTGGACATCGGCGACATCGTCGGCGTGAAGGGCGTCGTGTACGTCACCCAGCGGGGCCAGCTGGCCCTGGCCGTGAAGGACTGCACGCTGCTGACCAAGACGCTGCGCCCGCCCCCGGACCGCTACCACGGCCTCGGCGACACCGGCACCCGATACCGCTACCGGGAGCTCGACCTGCTCGCCAACGAGGACACCCGCGAGCTGTTCGTGGCGCGCGCCAAGATCGTCTCGGCGATCCGGGAATGGCTCAACGAACGCCACTTCGTGGAAATCGAAACGCCCGCCCTGCAGTCGCTGGCCGGGGGCGCCGGGTCGCGTCCCTTCACCACCCACCACAACGCCCTCAACCGTGACCTGTACCTGAGGATCTCGGTCGAGCTGTTCCTCAACCGCTGCATCGTGGGGGGCATGGAGAACGTCTACGACATGGGCAAGGTGTTCCGCAACGAGGGCATCTCCCCGAAGCACAGCCCCGAGTTCACGATCATCGAGTTCATGCAGGCCTATGCCGATTACTACGACGTGGCCACCGTCACCGAAGAAATGTTCCGCGACGTCGCCCAGAAGGCCCTCGGGCGCACGACCGTGCAGCGCAACGGCGAAACGATCGACCTCGCCAAGCCGTGGCGGCGCGTGACGATGCGCGAGCTGATCCTCGAGCGCACCGGGGTGGACTTCATGGAGTCCGACACCAAGCAGCTGGCGGAGGTACTCGAGGGACCGGTCGACCCGCAGGCGACCTGGGCCGAGCTCGTGGGCGACATCTACACGCAGCAGATCGAGCACACGATCAACCAGCCCACACACGTGTTCGACTTCCCGCTCGAGCCGTTCCCGATCACCAAGCGCCACCCCGTCCACCCGGAGCTGGCAGAGCATTTCGACGCCGTCATCGGCGGCATCGAGCTCGTCAGCGGCGACACCGAGCTCAACGACCCCGTGGACCAGTGGCAGCGCTTCGTCGACCAGCGCAAGCGGCGCATGATCGACGACGCCGACGTCCCCCACCCCAACGACGAGGAGTACGCCCGCGCGATCGAGTACGGCTACTCCCCCACCGCCGGCGGTGGCATGGGGGTGGACCGGCTGGTGATGATCCTCACCGAACGCGACACGCTGCGCGAGGTGATCCCCTTCCCGATCGTGAGGGACATCTCGTGAGCTCCTCCAAGCTGGGACTCGACCAGGGCGTGGTGAGCGCCTGCCGGCAGGCGGCCAAGCGCATCGCCGAGGACGTGTTCGAGCAGATCTCCTCACGTACCACCGTGTCGGTGGAGCGAAGCGTCACCCGCCTACTCGGCGTGGACGGGGCCGACGAGCTCGAAGTACCGCTCCCCAACGTGCTGGTCGAGCACGTGGGCCTCCGCGGAGGGCTCGAACGGGGGATCGCATACTGGCTCGGGAACGCGATGCTGCAGACGCGGCGCTCCCCGCAGGAGATCGCGCAGGCCGTGAGCGCCGGCGAGCTCGACCTCGTCGGGATCGAGCCGGCCGAGGAACAGGCGATCCGCGAGCGGGTCAACGACGAGTGCTCCGCGCGCATCGGCGAGATCAACGCCGCCTTCGAGGAGCGCAGGGCGATGCGCCGGCGCCTGGGCGACGCGCCCGCTCCGCTGCGCTACGTGCTGACAGCCACCGGGGACGTGTACGAGGACGTCGTCCATGCGAAGGCCGTGGCGGAGGCCGGCGGGGACATCGTCGCGGTGATCCGCTCGACCGCCCAGAGCCTGCTCGACTACGTCCCCTTCGGCCCCACCACCGAGGGCTACGGGGGCACGTTTGCGACGCAAGCGAACTTCCGCATCATGCGCGAGGCGATGGACGAGTGGTCCGAGCAGCACGGCCGCTACGTGCGCCTGTCGAGCTTCTGCTCGGGGCTGTGCATGTCGGAGATCGCGATGATGGGCGCGTGGGAGGGCTTCGACAACATGGTCAACGACGCCCTCTACGGGATCCTCTACCGCGACATCAACATCGTGCGGGGACTGATCGACCAGCGGATCTCGCGCATGATCAACGGCTTTTTCGGGGTCGTGATCAACACCGGCGAGGACAACTACCTGCGCACCGCGGACGCGCTCGAGGCGGCCCCGTCGGTGACGGCCTCGCAGTTCATTAACCACCAGCTCGCTCGCGAATCGGGCGTGCCCGACGCCCAGATCGCGCTCGGCGACGCGTTCGAGATCGACGTGCCGGTGCGCAACGGGCTGCTGTACGAGTGGGCCCAGGCACAGCTGACGCGGGAGCTGTTCCCCGACTGTCCCGTCAAGTACATGCCCCCCACCCGGCACATGGACGGCAACCTCTTCCGCACGCATGCGGCGGACGCGCTGTTCAACCTCGTCACGATCGCCACCGGCCAGGGCATCCAGACCATCGGGGTGCCCACCGAGGGCATCTTCACCCCCCACATCCACGACCGCGTGCTGGGCCTGCAGAACGTCGACTACGTGTTCAACGCCGCCCACGACCTCGGCGAGGAGATCGAGTTCAAGCAGGGGGGGATCATCCAGACCCACGCCCAGGGGGTGCTGGCGGGGGCGCAGGAGCTGCTCGAGCGGATCGCCGAGGAAGGCCTGTTCTCGGCGATCGAGCGGGCGAGCTTCGGCGACGTCAGCCGCCGCGTCGACGAGGGACGGGGGATCGAGGGGATCGTGAAGGTCAACGGCAACTACTTCAACCCCCTCCTCGAGCTGATGACGGAGGCGAGCTATGCCTAGAGACCTAGATTTCGGCTCGGTGCGCCCCTACGCCGACCACCTCGACGACGGGCTCGTGCAGATGAGCTTCACGCTCCCGGTGCCATACTCGCTCGCGGCCCGCCGGGCGGCGCTCGAGCTGGCCGCGCGGATGGGCTTCGAGGAGCCGGAGGTCGTCCACTACCAGCAGCTGACCGACGGCTACACGTACTTCGTGATGTACGGCCGCTGCACGGTCGACATCGACTTCTCCTCGATGCAGGACGAGGGTTTCGACATCGAGTACATGACCGAGGACGAGGTCGAGCGCTTCGTCGAGGAGCAGATCGGCAGGCGGATCGTGGTCGTGGGGGCGAGCACCGGCTCGGACACCCACAGCGTGGGGATCGACGCGATGCTCAACCTCAAGGGCTACCACGGTCACCACGGCCTCGAGGGGTACCGCACGTTCGAGACCTTCAACCTCGGCAGCCAGGTGCCCAACAGCGTGCTGCTGGCGAAGGCGATCGAGGTGCATGCCGACGCGATCCTCGTGTCCCAGACCGTCACCCAGCAGAACCTGCACGTGCAGAACCTGACCGAGCTCGTGGAGATGGTGGAGGCCGAGGGCCGGCGCGCGCAGATCATCCTCGCGTGCGGGGGGCCGCGGGTTACGAACGAGCTGGCCAAGGAGCTCGGCTACGACGCGGGGTTCTCGAAAGGCACCGAACCCCAGCACCTGGCGACCTTCCTCGCGCGCGAGCTGGCCGCGCGGATGCCGGCGAGGGCGTGACCACGGCGCCCGGGGTGCGCCTGAGCGAGCTCACCCACGCCGCCCGCCGCCTGGCGCTCGTCGGCCTGGCCAAGAACACGGGCAAGACGGTCGCGCTCACGACGCTGCTGGGCGAGCTCCAGCAGCAGGGCCGTACCGTCGGCGTCACCTCGGTGGGCCGCGACGGCGAGGAGCACGACGTGATCGATGCGCGCATCGAGAAGCCGCGCGTGGCGCTGCCGGAGGGAAGCCTGCTCGCCACCACCGACGAGCTGCTGCGCGCCAGTGGGCTCCCCTACGAGCTGCTGTCGGCGACCGAGGCCCGCACACCGCTGGGTCGGGTGCTGGTGGTGCGCCTGCAGGGCCCCGGCATAGTCGAGGTCGCGGGACCCAGCGCATCCCAGCAGGTGCGCTCCGTGTGCGAGCTGATGCTCGACAACGAAGCCGACCAGGTGCTGATCGACGGCGCCATCGACCGTCGTGCGGCGTCCGCTCCGGAGGTCTGCGACGGGCTCGTGATGGCCACCGGGGCGGTGCTCGGAGACGAGCTCGAGGAGGTCGTGACCCGCACCGCCGAGGCGGTCGAGCTCGCCCGCCTGCCCCTGCTCGACGGCGGCAACGGGGCGGCGGGGCGCGCCCGCGAGCTGGCCGAGGGACACGGCGGCCACCTCAGCGCGCTGGTGGGCACCGACGGTTCCGTCCAGGAGCTGCCCGCGCGCTTTGCCCTGCGCGCCGACGGCGCCGCCCTGGCCGAGCTGCTGCCCCAACGCGCTGCCGGCAGCTACCTGCTGGTCGGCGGGGCCGTGCCCGAGGGACTGCTGCAGGCGCTGGTCGAGCTACACCGGCGCAACCGCGAGCTCCCCGTGCTGATCGTTCACGATCCGACCCGCGTGTTCGTGACCAGCCACGGCGTCGGCTGGTACCGCCGCCAGGGGATCGAGATCCTCGCCACGCGCAGCGCCCCGCTGCTCGCGCTCACCGTCAACCCGGTCGCGCCCCGCTCGCACAGCTTCGAGTCGCGCCTGCTCCGGGAGGGCCTCGACCGGGCGCTCGGGGACGTGCCGGTGCTCGACGTGTGCGCGCCGGACTACTGAGGGCTGCGTCGGGCGGCGTCAGGCCGCTACTTCGGGCGGCGTCGGGCCGCTACTTCGGGCGGCGTCAGGTCGCTACTTCGTGTTGGCGAAGTAGTCCGCGTTGATCTGGACGTACTTCTGCCACTCGTCCGGAAGCTGGTCCTCGGCGAAGCACGCGTCGACGGGGCAGGCCTCCACGCAGGCGTCGCAGTCGATGCACTCCTCGGGGTCGATGTAGAGCATCTCGACCGCGTCGTAGCCGGACTCGTCGGGCGTGGGGTGGATGCAGTCGACGGGGCAAACCTCGACACACGAGTTGTCCTTGGTGCCGATGCACGGCTCGGCGATCACGTAGGCCATTCGCTTCCTTTGTCTGTCGCTAGGGGTTGGGGGCTTCCTGCGGCGGACGCATATTGTACGAACCATGCTCCTGCTTACCGGCGCGACCGGCCTGGTGGGCTCGACGCTGCTGACCCGCCTGCTGGCCGAAGGCACCGAGGTTCGCTGCCTCGTGCGCGATCCGCGGCGCCTCGGCGCCCAGCGCGTGCGAGTCCAGATCGCCCTCGGAGACCTGACCGACCCACCCTCCTTCCGCAACGCCCTGCGGGGGGTGCAGACGGTGGTTCACCTGGCGGCGTCGATCCGCGACCAGCCCCGGGGATCGATCGAGGAGCTCACGGGGATCGCCACCTGGAGGATGGTGGAGGCGGCCGAGCGCCAGGGCGTGGAGTCGTTCGTGTTCTTCTCCGCCCTCGGCGCCTCGACCCACAACCGCGCCCGCACGCTGCGCGCCAAGGCGCTCGCCGAGCAGGCCGTGCGCGAGGCTGGCCTGCGCTCGGTCGTGATCGCCCCCTCGATCGTGTACGCCCCCGGGGATCCCTGGCTGACGCTGCTCGAGCGCCTCGCGTGGCTGCCGCTGATGCCGGTTCCCGGCAGCGGGCGCGCCGCCTACCAGCCGATCTGGGCTGAGGACGTGGCGGCCTGCGTGAGCGCCGTGCTCGCCGAGCCGAGTCCCGCCCCGAGGACCCGCCTCGAGCTCGCTGGACCGGAGACCCTCAGCCTCAACGACATGATCCGGATCGTGCTGCGCTCGCTCGCCCGCAAGCGCCCCCTGCTGCACGTCCCCACGCCGCTGGTCTCGCGCGGGCTGAAGCTGCTCGAGCGCCTCGCCGGGCCTGGTGCCTTCGCGACCTGGGACGAGGCCGAGCTGCTCGAGGTCTCCATGACCTCGGTGCGCGGCGCCGCCGACGCCGAAGCCCTCGGTGTGCGCCCCCAGCGCATGGCCGCCGTGCTCGGCACGGTCTGAGCCGACGGCGAGCCCGCCGCGGCTCAGGCGCCCGCGCCGGCGCCGCGGGTGCTTGCGCCACCGGCCCGCTCAGGGGGGGCGGCCCGCTCAGGCGCCCGCGCCGGCGCCGCGGAACATCTGGGGACGGCGCCGGGCCCACGGCAGGGCCTCCTGCAGCTGGTTGGCCAGGGCAAGCAGCGTCCCCTCGGCCACCGGGCGCCCGGCGAGCTGGACCCCCAGCGGCAGGCCGTCCTCGCCCTGGTAGAGGGGCAGCGAGATGGCGGGCTGGCCGGTGGCGTTGAAGACGGGTGTGAAGGGCGTGAACAGGGCCGAGCGGGTGAACGTCTGCATCGGCTCGGGGGCAGCCGTGTCGAGCGTGCCGATCGGCAGCGGCCGTTCCGCCAGGGCGGGGGTGAGCAGCGCGTCGTATGGCAGCAGGAAGGCAACCAGCCGGCGCGCGAACTGCTGCAGGCGCACGGCCGCCCCGCCCGCCTCGATCGAGTTCGCCTTACGCGTCATCGAGAAGATCGCCCAGCTCATCGGCTCCATGTCCTCGGCCGTCGGGTCGTGCCCGCCGATCATCCCGGAGTAGGCGATCGACAGCGCGATCGCGTTGCAGAACACCGCCCCGAACAGTTCGCGCAGGTGCTCCTCCTGCCACGGCGGGTCCACCTCCTCGACCTCGTGGCCGAGGGAGCGCAGCAGGGAGGCCGCGTCGTCGACCGCCCGGACCGCCGCCGGGTCCACGACGGCGTCCGCCACGGGAGGCTTGGAGGTGGCCGCGATCCGCAGCTTCAGGGGCTCCCGCCGGGCGCTCTCCGCAAACGGCTCCGGCGGCTGGGGAGCCCAGGTGGCGTCGCCCGGCTCGTAGCCGGCGAGCACGTCGAGCGTGGCCGCGGCGTCCTCGACGTGGCGCGTGAGCATGCCGTCGCACACGAGTTCACCATCTCCGAGCTCGGGGGCCAGCGAGATGCGTCCGCGGGCCGGCTTCAGCCCGACCAGGCCGCAGCAGGCGGCGGGGATCCGAATCGATCCGCCCCCGTCGTTGCCGTGGGCAACCGGCAACAAGCCCGCTGCCACGGCCGCGGCGGCTCCGCCCGAGGAGCCGCCGGGTGTGCGTTCGAGGTCCCACGGGTTGCGCGTCGGCCCGAAGATGTGGGCCTCGCTGACAGGCAGGATCCCGTACTCGGGCAGGCTCGTGGTGCCGACGATCACGAATCCGGCGCGCTTGAGGCGGCTGGTCACGTTGTGGTCGTAGTGGGCGATGTGGGACTGCATCAGCTTGCACCCGTAGGTCAGGCGCATGCCATCCACGGGGCGGTTGTTCTTGACCGCCGTGGGAACGCCCGCGAATGGCCGCTCATCGCCGGAGGAGACCGCGTCGGCGGCGGCCAACGCCCCCTCCGCGTCCACGTCTACGAACGCGTTCAGCTCGGGGTTGAGCTCCTCGATGCGCTCCAGCGACGTTTCCACGAGCTCGCGGGAGGACACCTCGCCGTCGCGGACCATCGCGGCGAGCTCGGTTGCGGATCGGAACAGAACGTCGCTTTCGAGCATCCTCGGACCCTCCTTGTCGGCTACCCGCACGGGGCTCGCACGGGACTTGGCTGGCGGCCTGCAAGCCTACTCCCGAGCCCATTCCTGCGACGATATGGGCCTGCCCACAAGGCAGCTCCCCGTCAAGCATCCTCTGCCAGAAAGCGAGTGCCATGAGCGCGGTCACCACCACAAGCCCGGAGGTCCGGTCAGGACTCGAAGGGGTCGTCGCCTTCGAAACCGAGATCGCCGAGCCCGACAAAGAGGGTGGCGCGCTGCGCTACCGCGGCGTCGACATCGAGAGCCTGGTCGGCCGTGTCCCCTACGAGCAGGTGTGGGGCCTGCTGGTGGACGGTCAGCTCAAGCCCGGCCTGCCCCCGGCCGAACCGCACGCCCTCACCGTGCGCTCCGGAGACCACCGCGTGGACGTCCAGTCGGCGCTCGCGATGCTGGCACCCGAGTGGGGCTTCGGCCAGCTCATCGACATCACCGACGAGGAGGCCCGCGACAACCTCGCGCGAGCATCGGTGATGGCCCTGTCGTTCGTGGCCCAGTCGGCGCGCGGCACCGGACGCCCGCCCGTCCCCCAGCCGCTCGTGGACGAGGGCAGGACGATCCCCGAGCGCTTCCTGATCCGCTGGCGGGGCGAGGCCAACCCCGAACACGTCAAGGCGATCGACGCCTACTGGATCTCCGCCGCCGAGCACGGCGTCAACGCGTCCACCTTCACCGCCCGGGTGGTGGCCTCCACCGGCGCCGACTGCGCTGCTGCGCTCTCGTCCGCCGTCGGCGCGCTGTCGGGCCCGCTGCACGGGGGTGCCCCCTCGCGCGTGCTGAAGATGCTCGAGGAAGTGGAACAGACCGGCGACGCCGAGCGGTGGGTCGCCGATGCACTCGACCGCGGCGAACGCCTGATGGGATTCGGCCACCGCATCTACCGCGCGGAAGATCCCCGCGCCCGTGTCCTGCGGCGCACGTGCCGCGAACTCGGCTCACCTCGCTTCGAGGCTGCGGAGGCGCTCGAGAAGGCGGCCCTGGCCGAGCTCCAGGTCCGCCAGCCCGACCGCGTCCTGGCCACCAACGTGGAGTTCTGGTCAGCCGTGGTGCTCGACCTCGCGGAAGTGCCACCGGACCTGTTCACGCCGATGTTCACGTGTGCCCGCGTGGCCGGCTGGTCGGCCCACATCCTCGAGCAGAAGCGCGAAGCCAAGCTGATCCGCCCGACCGCCAAGTACGTCGGCCACGGACCACGCTCGGTGGAGGAAGTCGAAGGGTGACCTCCCGCGCCGCGGGGTAGACGCCGGCGGGCCCACACCCGCCCCGAAAGACGAAGGGCCCGGCACGCTGCCGGGCCCTTCGCAGAGCAGAGAGGTGGGCGAGGGCAGGCCCCGCCCGGCCTCCTACATCATCCCGCTCATGTCGGGCATGCCGGCGCCCGCGCCGGCGGCTTCCTTCTCCGGGACCTCGGCGACGATCGCCTCGGTCGTGAGGATGTTCTTGGCGATCGAGGCCGCGTTCTGCAGCGCGGACCGGGTCACCATCGCCGGGTCGATGATCCCCGCCGAGACGAGATCCACGATCTCGCCGGAGGCGGCGTTCAACCCCGAGCCTTTCTTGGCCTTGCGAACGTCGTTGACCACGACCGAGCCCTCCAGGCCCGCGTTCTCGGCCAGCTGACGCAGCGGCTCCTCGAGCGCCCGCAGCACGATCCGCGCACCCGTGCGCTCGTCGTCGGTGCCGTCCTCGTTTGTGACGGCGCCGTTCTCGAGCTTGACGGCGGTCGAGGCCTGTAGCAGCGCTACGCCGCCGCCGGGCACGATGCCCTCCTCGAGTGCCGCCCGGGTCGCCTGCAGGGCGTCCTCGACGCGGTGCTTCTTCTCCTTCATCTCCGTCTCGGTGGCGGCGCCGACCTTCACGACGGCCACCCCGCCGGAGAGCTTGGCCAGGCGCTCCTGGAGCTTCTCGCGGTCGAAGTCCGAGTCGGTGTTCTCGATTTCGGCTTTGATCTGGTTGATCCGGCCCTTGATCGCGTCGGTGTCGCCGGCCCCGTCGACGATCGTCGACGTGTCCTTGGTGACCACCACGCGGCGGGCACGGCCGAGCTGGGACAGCTGGGTGTTCTCCAGCTTCAGCCCCATCTCCTCGGTGATCACCTCGCCGTTGGTCAGGATCGCGATGTCCTCGAGCATCCGCTTGCGGCGGTCACCGAACCCGGGGGCCTTGACGGCCACGCCGGTGAACGTCCCGCGGAGCTTGTTCACCACGAGCGTCGCGAGCGACTCGCCCTCGACGTCCTCGGCGATGATCAGGATCGGCTTGCCGCTCTGGATCACGGCCTCGAGCACCGGCAGGATGTCGCGCACCGAGCCGATCTTCGAGTTGGCGATCAGTATGTAGGGGTCCTCGAGCACCGCCTCCATGCGGTCCTGGTCGGTGACCATGTAGGGCGAGATGTAGCCCTTGTCGAACTGCATGCCCTCGGTGAACTCGAGGTCCATGCCGAAGGTCTGGCCCTCCTCGACGTTGACAACGCCGTCCTTGCCGACCTTCTCGATCGCGTCGGCGATCACGTCGCCGATCTCCTCGTCGCCGGCGGAGATCGTCGCCACGCGGGCGATCTGGTCCTTGCCGGAGACCTCCTTGGACTGCGAGGCGATGTTCTTGACGACGTCGTCCACCGCCTTCTCGATGCCCCGCTTCAGCGCCAGCGGGTTGGCGCCCGCGGCGACGTTCTTGAGGCCCTGGCGGACGATCGCCTGGGCCAGCACGGTCGCCGTGGTGGTGCCGTCGCCGGCCACGTCATTGGTCGCCGTGGCGACCTCGCGGACCAGCTGGGCGCCCTGGTTCTCGAAGACGTCCTCGACCTCGATCTCGCGAGCGATGGTGACGCCGTCGTTGGTGATGGTGGGCGCGCCGAACTTCTTGTCGAGCACGACGTAGCGCCCCTTCGGGCCGAGCGTCACCTTCACGGCGTTGGCCACCGCGTTGACGCCAGCCTCCAGCGCATTACGCGCTTCTGAGCTGTACTTCAGTTCCTTGTGAGCCATATGTTCCTCAGCTTCTCCTATGCCTCGACGCGGGCAAGGACGTCGGACTCGCGCAACACGAGAAGGTCCTCACCGTCGACCTTGATCTCGGTCCCGCCGTACTTGCTGTAGAGGACCTCGTCGTTCTTCTTGACGTCAAGCGGGATCCGCTTGCCGTCCTCATCGAGCTTGCCGTCACCGACGGCCAGCACCTTGCCCTTCTGTGGCTTCTCCTTGGCGGTGTCGGGGAGCACGATGCCACTGGCTGTGGTCTGCTCCTCCTCGATCGCCTGCACGATCAGGCGATCGCCCAGGGGCTTGAGCTTCATGTTCTAAAGAACCTCCATCTAGAGAGTGCGACAGGGGAAAACGCGCCCTCGGACGCACCTTCCACCTCTTGGCACTCGCTTGGGGAGAGTGCCAAAGAGCACCCTCAATATATACGTTTTCGCGGGACTTCAGAAGTCTTTTTGGCAGTCTGGCGCCAAGACTGCCAGAAACCTTGCGCGCGACCGGCGACGCGCGCGACGGGCTCGCGCGACCGCCCACGCGCACGAGCGGGCCCGCGCACGAGCGGGCCCTAGTTCTGGGCGCCGCCGAAGCCCTTGATGGCCTGCGTGATGCCGCTCGGGTTGTCGATGATCTGCGAGAAGCGGACCACCGTGACGGTGTCGTCCACCGACACGGTGCGGTCGTATATCTGTTCGAGGAAGTTGATCAGCTCCTCATGGCGGCGGAACTCCGGGTTGTCGTGCTTGATGTCCCGCGGCGAGAGATCCCGCAGCTTCATCACCTCGACCTGGTCGATGACGGCTTCGAAGATGCGTTCGCGGGGCGAGTACTGGTAGCCGATCGTGACCAGCACGGCCTGGTTCTTGCGGTACTTGGCGGACTTGTCGCCGAGCCGGATCGTGGCCGTCTTGCGACCCCGCTTGAGCTCGTCGGCGAAGATCGTCGAGTAGAAGTTCAGCACCTGCATGGCGGGCAGCAGGCTATCGGTCTTTGTCGAGGTAAGCGATCGCGCGGTCGACCATCTGTCGCTCCCCCTCGTAGGTGAGGGTCCGTCGCGCCTCCTCCAGGCCGATCCAGCGCACGTCCTCGACCTCGTCGTCGTGGTCGGCGACGTCCCCCTCCTCGTAGGAGAACAGGTAGAAGACCACGGTCTTTCCGATCGTGCGCCCCTCACGCCGGTACCAGTAACGCGACTCCCCCAGCTCGCACACGGGCGAGCCCCGCAGCCCCGTCTCCTCGCGTACCTCCCGCGCGGCGGCCTCCACCGGCGTCTCGGAGCCGTCCGCGTGCCCCTTCGGGAGTGCCAGCACGCGAGAGCCGTCGGCGGCCCGCCGCGTGGGCACGATCACCGCCACCTCGCGGCCGCGCACCATCACTCCCCCGGCCGAGAACTCGCGTCCGCGTGGAGGCCGCTCGCGCTCGGCGGGCTGTGGCTCGCTAGAAGACATATTGCTCCAGCGCCTGTGGGTCGTGGACCACGAGCCGGCCCCGGCCCTGCGAGATCACGCCGGCCCGCTCGAGCACTGCCAGGAAGCGGCTGGCGGACTCCCGCGAGGAGCCCGCCAGCTGGGCGAGATCCGCCTGTGTGGCCGTCACGAGCACGTCGCCGTTGGCCCTTCCGGCCGCGATCTCCTGCTCGACGAGCTGGCTCAGCACCACCGCCACGCGGCTCTGGACCGTCTGGAAGGACTGGCGCGAGAGGCGCTCGTTGGTCTCCCGCAGGCGGCCCGCCAGTGCCACCGCCATGCGCATGGCGATGCCCGGGTGTTCGCTCATCAGCCTGCGCATGTCCCCGCCGAGCACCCCCACGACGCTCGTCGGGTCGATCGCTTCCACGGTCGCCGAGCGGCGCTCGTCCTCGAACATCGCGAGCTCCCCGAAGATGTCGCCGGAACCGAACGTGGCGAGCGTGATCGTGCGGCCGTCGCCGTGGCTGCGGATCGCGCGGGCGTGCCCCTCGCGCACGATGTAACAGGTGTCGCTGTCGTCGCCCTCGCGGAACACGAGCTGGCCCGGGTCGAAGCTGCGCGGCACGGCCACCTCCGCGATCCGCTCGAGGTCCGGGCGGTCGAGGGTTTCGAAAGCAGGCACCCGCGCGAGCAGCTCGACCACCTCATCTGCACGCATATCCCCCATCTCCACGCAAGGGGATACCACACCGATGTGGAGCGGGCGGGATGCGCGGGCCGCCGGTCGTGCATCGCCGTTGCGAGCGGCGCGAGGATGCGATCGGCGGCGCTATCGTCCCCGCATGGCAGCCGCATCCCCCCAACTGCGGGCGCTAGCCCGGCTGGCGCCGGTTGTGATCACGATCGCCGCCACCTGCGCCGCAGCCGCCGGCGCGCTGGCGGACCCGACCTCCGAAACCGGCCCCACAGCCCGGGCGCTGCTGCGCTCGCGCGAACTGTGGGCCACGATCGATGTGTGCAACACCTCCAAGCAGCCGAACACGATCGGGTTGCGCGGGTCGATGCCCGGCGACGGCAAGAGCGAAGACAAGCTCTACATGAGCTTCTCGCTCGAATACCTGAACGCCACCAACCAGTGGGCCCCGCTGACCTCCAGCAGCAGCGGGTGGGTGCTGGTCGGACCCGGCGCCAACGCCCGTCAGGGCGGCTGGAGCTTCACGCTGAAGCCCTCCCACAGCCGCCCCAAGCTCGTGTTGCGTGGCGTCGTCGGCTTCCGTTGGATGCGCTCCAACCACCCGTTCGCCCACACCACGCGGGCGACCACGCCGGGACGTCACGTGCTCGTGGGCGCCGAACCCGCGGGCTACAGCGCCGCCCGCTGCACCCTCTAGCTCACGCCAGGGCGAACAGGCGGGGGTCGTTGGTGATGATCCCGTCGACCCCCATGGCGGTCAGCTTGGCGATCAGGCGCGCGTCGTCCACGGTCCACACGTAAAGCTGCCCCCCGCCCTCGGCCACGCCCCGCACGAGCGCCGGGGTGACCACCCGCCAGTGCGCCATGATCGCGTCGAAGCGCCCCTCAGCGAGGGCGCGGCGGGCGCGGCGCGGGAGCAGCGCGCGGTATCCGGTGAGGACCGCCAGCGCCGGCACGGCCGTGAGCATGTCCGTGGTGTAGTCGCGCCGCACGCGGGGCACCGACCACCCGAGCCTCACCCCGGGCTCCAGCCGGCGGATGAGGTCGAGTCCGTCCGTGAACATCCCGCTGATCAGCGTCCGCTCGATCAGCTCCTGCTCGTGCAGGGCGTCGAGCACGCGGCGCTCGTAGCCGGGCAGCTTGATGTCGACGTCGAGCTCGATCCCGGCGAAGCTCGGCCCGGCGAGATGCTCGAGCGCGGCCTGCAGGGTGAGCGGGTCGCGCGAGCGCATGTCCTCGTAGTCGTGGGCCACGAGCAGGGGCCCGCTGCCGTCGGTGCGTTCGCTGAGGACGTCGAGCTCGATCATGTCGACGTCGTGGCGCAGGGCGGCGTCGAAGCTGGCGAGCGTGTTGCCGGGCTCGATGTGGGCCGCGCCCTTGTGTCCGACCCGGCGCGGGCGGCCGCGAACCTCCCCGCTCATCCGCTCAGCGTCAGTCGTCGCGGTCCGGAGTGGAAGCCCAGTTCGACGAGCTGCTCCGCGAGGGGGCTGCCCATCGCGGGCTCGCCGTCGATGCGCTCGAGCGAGATCCGCGGCATCCTGCCGGCGCGGACGGCCTCGGCCAGCGCCTCGAGGGCCGCCCGCAGCGGTCCGCCCCGCTCGGCAAAGGGCCCGGCGACGCCACCCGCATCGGCGTCGATCAGCGTCAGCAGGCTGCGCCCTCCTCGTTCGAGGTACAGGGCGGGCTCCTGGTCGACGAGCACGAGGTACGCGCCCGCCGTGCGCGCAGGCCGGCCCTGCTCGCGCTCGCGCTTGGGCCACGCGAGCGCGGCGCCGTAGGGCTGGGCGGGGTCGGTGGCGGCTATCACCAGCGTGGATTCTCCGGCGGGCTCGGCGCGCAGGCGCTCGACGGCGCCCGGAAGGGCGAACTGGGCCGCGCCCATGCCCTCGATGAAGTACCCGCGGCGGCACACGCCGAGCGTCTCGAGGTTGTTGAAGGTGTCATACAGCGAGGCGAAGCCGCCGCGGATGTTCTCCGCGAGCACCTGCTCGCGTGTGACGATCCCGTAGCGCTCGAGCAGCAGTTCGGCGAGCGCCCGCCGGCGGTCGGCGGCGCCCGCCGGGTCCTCCCGGCCGGCGCCGAAGATGCCGCCGGTCAGCGACCAGCGGCCCTGCACCTGCGACTGGGCGCCACTACGCTGGCGCCGCCCGAAGCGCGAGCGCGCCGGGAAGCCGCCACGTCCGCCCCGCGCGGCGGCGGCGCCGCTCGGGCGGGCCGCCTGCTCGGAGCGCGCAAGCGTCAGTCTCGGGGCCCGCAGCGGGGCCCACGCGTCGTTGGTGACCTCGCTCGCCCACACCAGGTCCCACAGCGCCTCCCGCAACACCTCGGCGGGCCCGTCGAAGGCCAGCAGCAGGTCCGAGAAGAAGCACGGGCCGCGGCTCAGGCACTCGCGCACGCGCTCGTGCTCGACACCGGAGGGAGCCTGCTGGGAGCCGGCCAGGGCGGGCGGCCCGAGTGCGGCCGCGTCCTCGCGGAAGTACAGCGCCACCCGGCCGGAGCGTCCGAGCGGCCCGGCACCCACCCACGCGAGCTCGCCGCTGGCGCACAGCTCGTCCAGCCACGACGGCGAGTATGCACCCGTGCGCCGCGGGATCACGTCGCGCTCCCAGCTCTCGACCGGCAGCGCCAGCCCCTGCAGCGGCACCAGCACCTCACGCAGGCGGTCGACACCGGCGCCCGCCCGCGCGCGCCGGTCGATCCCCTGCCAGGCCGGCAGGAAGGCGGCCAGGCGGCGCTCCTCGGCCGGCTCGATCTCCTTGCGCAGGGCCGCCAGCGACGCTCGGCGCAGGCGCCTGAGCACCTCGACGTCGCACCACTCGCGCTCGCTGCCGCCGGGTCGCAGCTCGCCCCGCACGAGCGTTCCCGCGCGCTCCAGCTCGCGCAGCGCCGGGCCGGCGTCGACGCCGTAGCGCTCGTGCACCTGGGCGCTCGTGAACGGGCCATGGGTGCGTGCGTAGCGCGCCACCAGCTGGCTGAGCGCGTCCTCGACGGGTGCCAGGAACGCCTCCGGCAGTCCGCCCGGAGGAGCCGCGCCGAGCGCGTCGCGGTACAACCCGGCCTCATCGGCGGCGATGTAGCGCTCGTGCCCGCCCAGCCGCAGCCGCACGGCGCGGCGCCCGCCCACCAGCTGCTCCAGCAGCGCGGCGGCGTCGATCCCGTCGAACACGCGCTCGCGCGCCTCCTCTTCGTCGAGCTCGCCCACCCGGCGCAGCACGTCGTGGAGCTCGTCGGCCCCGGTGGCACGGGTCATCTCCGAGCGGCGCTGGAGGTCCTCCTCGACGCGCTCCAGCGCTCCCGGGTCGATCAGTTCGCGCAGCTCCTCCTGGCCGAGCAACTCGCGCAGCAGGTCGCGGTCGAGCGACAGCACGGCGGCGCGGCGCTCCGCCGTGGGCGTGTCGCCCTCGTACATGTAGGTCGCCACATAGTCGAACAGCAGCGACGAGGCGAACGGGGAGGCGGTGCGCGTCTCGACCTCTACCAGCGAGATCTCGCGGGAATGGAGATCACGCAGCAGCGCCTGCAGGCCCGGTACGTCGAGCACGTCGCGCAGGCACTCGCGATACGTCTCGAGCACGATCGGGAAGTCGCCGTAGCGGCGCGCCACCTCGAGCAGGTTCTGGGCCTTCAGGCGCTGCTGCCACAAAGGCGTGCGCCGCCCCGGGTAGGCCCTGGGGATCAGCAGCGCTCGCGATGCGTTCTCGCGGAAGCGGGACCCGAACAACGCCGAGCCGCCGATCTCGCCGGTGACCGCCTGCTCCACCTCATCCGGGTCCAGCAGCAGCAGCTCCGACGCCGAGGGGAGCGACTCGACGCCGTCGGCGTCGAGGTCGGGCAGGTGCAGCACGATGCCGTCGTCGGCGGCGATCGCGTCGGCCTCCACGCCGAAGCGCTCGTGCATCTGAGCCGACAGCGCCAGCGCCCATGCCGAGTGCACGCGGCCGCCGTAGGGCGACAGCACGCACAGCCGCCAGTCACCGATCTCGTCCCGGAAGCGCTCGAGCACGATCGTGCGGTCGCTCGGCAGCACCCGCGTCGCCTGCTGCTGCTCGCGCAGGTACTCGAGCAGGTTGCGCGCGGCGCGCTCGTCGAGGTCGTAATCCCGCTCGAGCGTCTCGGCGTCCTGGTCCACGGCCCACCGCGAGAACGCGCCGATCGCCGCTCCCAGCTCCTTCTCGCGCCCCACCGCGTCGCCCTTCCAGAACGGCACCGCGCCCGGAACCCCGGGGGCCGGCGTCACGACCACGCGGTCGCGCCCGATCTCCTCGATCCGCCAGCTCGAGGCGCCGAGCAGGAAGGTCTGCCCCGCCCGCGCCTCGTAGACCATCTCCTCGTCGAGCTCGCCCACCCGACGACCGTCGGGCAGCGTGACCGTGTACAGCCCACGGTCCGGGATCGTGCCGGCGTTGGCGATCGCCAGCTGGCGGGCGCCCCGGCGCGCACGGATCGTTCCCGCGAGGCGGTCCCACACGATCCGTGCCCGCAGGTCCCCGAACTCCTGCGATGGGTAGCGCCCGTCGAGCATGTCGAGCACGTTCTCGAGCAGCTCCCGCGAGAGCTCCGCGTAGGGGTAGGTGCTCTGGACGAGCTCATGCAGCTCCCTCACCGGCACCGAGCCGTCGCCGGCGTGGCCGTCGCTGCTGGACTGATCGTCGCCGGACGCGGCTGCGCTCGCCGCGCCGTCGGCCGCCACCGCGATCGCCACGATCTGCTGGGCGAGCACGTCGAGCGCGTTGCGCGGGACGACCGTCGGCTCGATCAGCCCCTCACGCATCCGCCGCGCGACCACCGCGCTCTCGAGCAGGTCCCCGCGGAACTTGGGGAAGATGCGCCCCACGCTGAGCTCACCCACGCCGTGTCCGGCGCGACCGATCCGCTGCAGGCCGCGCGACACCGACTTGGGGGACTCGATCTGGAGCACGAGGTCAACCGCGCCCATGTCGATCCCGAGCTCCAGCGAGCTGGTGGCCACCAGGCACGGCAGACGGCCGGCCTTCAACAGCTCCTCCACCTTGGTGCGCTCCTCGCGGGCGAGCGACCCGTGGTGGGCACGGGCGATCTCGCGGCGGGCCTCGCCGGTTGAGTCGAGCCCGTCCAGGGAGGCGGCGCGCCCGTCCTCGGATGCGGCCTTGCCGTCCTGGGAGCCGGCGCGCTCCTCCTGGGAGGCGGCCAGCTCGTCCTGGGACGCGGCCAGCTCGTTCAGGCGCAGGGCCACGCGCTCGGCGGCGCGGCGGTTGTTGACGAAGATGATGGTGGAGTTGTGCTCGCGCACCTGGCGAAGCAGCTCCGGGTAGATCGCGGGCCAGATCGATCGTTCCGGGCTCTCCCACCCCTCCAGCTCGGGAGCGTCGCCGCCGGCGTGATCGGGGCCCGGTCCGACGGCGAGGTCGGCCATCGACTCGACCGGCACCTCGATGCGCAGGTCCAGCGGCTTGCGGATCCCCGCGTCCACGATCGTGACCTCGCGCCGGGGACCACCGAGGAAGCGGGCGACCTCCTCGAGCGGATTCTGGGTGGCGCTCAGCCCGATCCGCTGCAGCCCTCGGACGGGACCGCCGCCGGCGCCGTTGCCGCCGCGGGCCTGCTGCTCCAGGCGCTCGAGCGTCAGCGCGAGGTGCGAGCCGCGCTTGGTGGAGGCGACCGCGTGGATCTCGTCGACGATCACCGCCTGCGCCCCGTCGAGCATCGTCCGCGCCTGCGAGGTCAGGATCAGGTACAGCGACTCAGGGGTGGTCACGAGGATGTCGGGGGGGTTTCGGACCATCGCGGCCCGCTCCCGCTGGGAGGTGTCGCCGGTGCGGATCCCCACCCGGATGTGCTCTGCGCCGATCCCCTTCAGGGGTGCACGGAGGTTGCGCTCGATGTCGTATGCGAGCGCCTTCAGGGGGCTCACGTACACCACCCTCACGCCCTTCCCGGGCGCCTCCGCGCCTACGAGCCGGTCGAGCGCCCACAGGAACGCCGCCAGCGTCTTGCCGGAGCCCGTGGGGGCGCACACGAGCACGTGCTCGCCCCGCGCGATCGCCGGCCACGCCTGCTCCTGGGCGGGGGTGGGAGTGCCGAAGGCGCTCTCGAACCAGCGGCGGGTTGCGGGTGCGAAGTGCTCGAGGGCCATCTCGGGTCCAGGCTATCCACTACCCCCGGGCGGCTCCCGTCGGCGGGGCGGCCGCTAGCCTGTGGGCGCCCGAATGCCCCGCGTCCGCCCGCTGATCGCGCTGTGCCTGTGCGCCCCGCTGCTCGCCGCCTGCGGGACGGCGGCCTCGACGTCCTCCTTCAAGGGCGTCCAACACGAAGTCGCCCAGCGGATCGCCGACCTGCAGAGCGACGCCACCTCCTCCAACCGCGAAAACATCTGCAAGAAGGACCTCGCGGGCACGATCGTGACGAAGCTGGGCGGGGTCAAGAAGTGCGAAACAGCCCTCAAACACCAGCTCGCCCAGATCGACAACCTGGAGGCCACGATCGTGAAGGTGAACGTGGCGCCCGACGGCAAGAGCGCCACCGCCGCGGTGAAGAGCACCTACGAAGGGAAAACGCGCGAAAAAACGCTTCCGCTCGTCAAGGAAGGCGGCAGCTGGAAGGTCTCAGGACCCTAGGGCGCGTCCGTACTGGCGCTCGTAGTAGGCGCGGTAATCGCCGGAGCGGATCGGCTCCCACCACGACGGATTCTCGCGGTACCAGGCAACCGTCTGCTCAAGGCCCTCTCCGAAGCGCACGCGGGCGGCCCAGCCAAGCTGCGCGACCTTCTCGGACGACAGCGAGTAGCGGCGGTCGTGGCCGGGGCGGTCGGTCACGTGTTCGATCTGCGAGTCGCTCGCGCCGGTCAGCTCGATGATGCGGCGCACGACCTCGATGTTGGCCTCCTCGTCGGGTCCCCCGGCGTTGTAGACCTCCCCCGCGGCGCCGTGCTCGAGCACGAAGCCCACCGCAGCGGCGAAGTCGGTGCTGTGGATCCAGTTGCGTACCTGCATGCCGTCCCCGTACACCGGCAGCGGATCGCCGTGGATCGCGTTGAGGATCATCAGCGGGATCAGCTTCTCGGGGTACTGGTAGGGGCCGTAGTTGTTCGAGCCCCGGCAGATGGCGGCGTCGAGCCCGTAGGTGTGGTGGTAGCTCTGCACGAGCAGGTCGGCCCCCGCCTTGGTGGCCGAGTAGGGCGAGGACGGAGCCAGCGGGCTGAGCTCGGTGAAGGTCCCCTCCTCGATCGAGCCGTAGACCTCGTCGGTGGACACCTGCACGTAGCGGAGCCCGTGCTCGCGGGCGGCCTCCAGCAGCACGTAGGTGCCGAGCGCGTGGGTCGCGACGAACGCGTCGGGCTGGGCGATGGAGCGGTCCACATGGGTCTCGGCGGCGAAGTTGACGATCGCCTGCGCGCCCGACGCCGCCACCGCCACGGCCACCGCCTCGGGGTCCTCGATCGCCCCCCGCAGGAACTGGAAGCCCGGCTGCTCGCGGATGTCGGCGAGGTTCTCCTCGCGGCCCGCGTAGGTGAGCTTGTCCAGCACCGTGACCTCGTCGCCGTGCTCGCGCAGTCGCTGGCGGGCGAACGTCGAGCCGATGAAGCCGGCCCCTCCACACACGAGCAGTCTCATGAGCGGATCATCCCAGCGCGCGCAGCCAGGTACCCCGCCAGCCCGTCCTGCCAGGGGGGCAGCGGCAACACGTCCTCGCGTTCGGACTCCAGCGCGGAGAACGCCGGGCGCGGTGCCGGGCGCGCCATCTCGGCCGTCGTGGCCGGCCTCACCCGGCATTCCACGCCGGCCTGGCGGAAGGCCTCCGTGGCCAGCCCGTTCCACGACACCTCGCCGCCGCCGGCGAGGTGCACGAGGCCGCTCACGCCCCGGTCGAGCAGGCCGATCAGCGCCGGCGCCAGGTGTCCGGTCCAGGTGGGAGAGCCGACCTGGTCGGTGACGACCCGCACCTCGCACGGCCCACCCTGCTGCGCCTGCTCGGCTGCGAGGCCCAGCATGGTGGCCACGAAGTTGCGCCCGGAGACGCCGAACAGCCACGCGGAGCGCACGACCGCGTGCTGCCCGCCGGCCGCCAGCACCTCGCGCTCGCCCGCGAGCTTGCTCTCGCCGTAGGCGGACCGGGGGCCGGTGGGATCCGACTCGCGGTACGGGCGCGCCTGCCCTGGTCCGCCGGGGGGACGGCCGTCGAAGACGTAGTCGCTGGACACGTGCACCATCGCCACGCCGGCCTCGCCGGCGGCTCGTGCGAGCACCCCGGCGCCCCGCGCGTTGACGGCGAAGGCCTGCTCGCGGTGCGTCTCGGCTGCGTCCACGTCCGTCCAGGCGGCGCAGTTGACGAGCGCGTCGGCCCGCGCCGAGGCGATCGCCGCATCCACGGCGGTGGCGTCGCTGACGTCGAGCTCGGCGTGGGTCAGCGGCAGCGGCTCGTGGCCGGCGCGGCCGGCCGCAGCGACCACGTCGACGCCGAGCATGCCCCCGGCCCCGGTCACCATCACCCTCACAGGATCGAGATGTCGGAGCTGTCGCCGACCATGAAGCGGTAGGCACGCGGCTGGCGCTCGCCGCGGCGGATGGTCACGCCGCGCCCCAGCAGCGAGGACTCCATGCGCCCGTCGAGCCCCGACACGGTGCATCCCTCCAGCAGGATCGAGTGCTCGATCTCGGCGCCGCTGATCGTGCACTCCCTGCCGATCGCCGTGTAGGGGCCCACGTAGCAGTCGCTCAGACGTGCGCCGGCGCCCACGATCGCCGGGCCCCGAACCGTCGTGCGCTCGAGCCTCGCCCCGGCCTCGACCACCACGCGTCCCTCGACCTGGGAGTCGACGAGCTCGCCGTCGATCCGTTCGACCTGGTTGTCGAGGATCAGTCGGTTGGCCTCGAGCATGTCCTCCAGGCGGCCCGTGTCCTTCCACCAGCCGCGGACGATGTGCGGCTCCACGCGAAGGCCCCTGTCGATCAGCTCCTGGATCGCGTCGGTGATCTCGAGCTCTCCCCGTGCCGAGGGCTCGATCGCCTTTGCCGCCTCGTGGATCGAGGCCGTGAACATGTACACGCCGACGAGCGCCAGGTCGCCGATCGGCTCCTGGGGCTTCTCCACCAGGCGCACCACCTTGCCGACCTCGCCGCTGGCGGTCTCGGCCAGCTGGGCGACGCCGTAGTGCTCGGGGTCGGGGACGGGGGTGAGCAGGATCAGGGCATCCGGGGCGTGCTCCTCGAAGGCGCCCACCAGCTCGGCGATCCCGCCCTGCAGGAGGTTGTCGCCGAGGTACATCACGAACGGGCTGTCCCCGAGGAACGGCTCGGCCGTGAGCACGGCGTGGGCCAGCCCCGCGGGCTCGTCCTGGAGCACGTAGGTGAGGCGCACGCCGAAGCGCGAGCCGTCGCCGGCCGCGGCTTCGATCTCGCCTCCTGTCTCGGGGGCGATGATGATGGCGACATCCTCGATGCCGGCTTCGGCCATCGCTTCGATCCCGTAGAACAGCACCGGCTTGTTCGCCACCGGCACGAGCTGCTTGGCGCTCGTGTGGGTTATCGGCCGCAGCCGCGTGCCGCGGCCGCCCGACAGGATCAGGCCCTTCAGGGGTTGCATCGGCGCCGAAGCCTAGCGGCGCCCTCGCCGCCTAATAGACGCCACCCAGCTTGCGGTGATCCCAAGTCGCCCGCCGGCGCTCGCAGAACTCCAGCGCCACCCGCTTGCCGGCCTGGCGCCGGACGACCTCGGCCACCTCCTCGGGGAGCTCGGCCGCCGGCGGCTCGCCGCGGGGGGAGGCGTAGCGCGTGAAGATCTCCAGCCCGAGCTCGGCGACGCGGTCGGCGTCGCGGTGGATCGTGACCTCGCACTCCAGCGCCACGCCGCGGAGTTCGTGGTAGAGCTCCTCGGCCTCGACCTGCACGCTCGCGCGGGGGTCGCGTTCGAGGTTGCGGACCTTCTGGGAGGCGGCGTACGTCCACGACCACAGCCGCGGCCCGGGCTCCCCCTCCGGGGGCTCCCGCAGCACGTACCACAGCGGCATCAGGTGGGGCCATCCGCGGGGACCGATGGTGGCGCAGGTGAGGGTGCGCTCCTCCGCCAGGAACGAGGCCGCCTCGGCCTCGCTCATCTTGATCTGCTCGCGGCGACTCACGCTGCCGGCGCTGCCGAGCCGGCGGCCTGCTGCTCGGAGATCCAGGCGAGGATCGCGCGGGAGCCCTTGATGACCTCACCGTCGGCGGTCTTGAGCGTCGGCAGCTTGGTGTCGCCGGTGCGCTCCCGCAGCTCGTCACGGGAGCCTTTGCGCAGGAAGGGGATCGGGCTCCCGTGGCCCCCGATCACCTTCTCGTAGGGGATCCCCGCCTCTTTCAGCGCTTGCTGGACGCGGCGACACGGATGCATCCGCGGGCCGCCTTCATCGCCGTGACAGACGAACAGCGTCGGGGGCGGGGGCATGCTCCTACCTTCCTCTCGCGAGCGGGTCCTGGGAGCCGCAGCTTAGTGTGCGGCGGGCGCCCGGCGGCGCTCCCGTGGACGGCTACGCGACCGCGGCCGCGGAGCTCGCCTCGCGCACCCGGGCCACGGCGGCGAGGATCGCCTCGCGTGCCTCCTCGGGCTCGATCACGGCGGCGTCGCCGGCTTCCTTGAGCACCTCGCGCACCAGCCAGTCGACGCCGGCGAAGCTGAGCTCGACGATCACGGCGCCGTCGCGGCACTCCCCCACGACCCTCCTGGCCTCCCGCGCCCAGCGGGCGCGATCGGGCGAGATCCACACGCGCGCCATCGCCGAGGCCGGCACCTCGCCGGTGCGCAGCCAGCCGTCGACCTCGGCGGCCGGGTCCACCTCGGGGCGCGGCTTGAACCGCTGGCCGGTGACGGTGGCCTCCTTGATGCGGTCCAGGCGGAAGTGGCGCACGCCGTCGCGGGCGGGGTCGAACGAGGCCACGTACCAGCCCTCGCGCCCGTTGGTGAGGGCGTAGGGCTCGACCGTGCGCGCGGTGAGCTCGTCCTCGTTCTCCTTGTAGTACTCGAGCTCGATCATCTTGTGCTGGGTGATCGCCTTGGAGATCAGCCGCGCCACGTCGGAGTCGTCGGCCCCCGTGGGCGCCACCTGCAGGCCCTGGTCCATCGGGTCCTCGCCCAGCGCCGCCACGATCTTCTCGCGGGCGGAGGTGAGCGAGCCCTCGGGGAGGTGCTCGCCGATCAGATCGATCGCCGCCACCAGCGCCTTGGCCTCCACCGGCAGCAGTCGCGCCGGGCGGTCGAAGTTGTCGCTGTAGGGCTCCGGGTCGACCTCGATCTGCCCGTCGTCGGTGATCTCCGCGTACAGCACGTAGGAGCCGCCGCCGAAGTTGACGACGTTGAGCACGTTGACGTCCTCGCGCAGCTCCTCCTCGCTGAGCTGCAGGCGCTCGCGCAGCTCCGCCGCCGACACGGGCTCGCCCGCGCGCCCGGCGCGGATCAGGATGCTCGCCAGCGTGACCAGCCGCGCGAAGCGCTCGGGGCGGATGGCCGCTTCGGCACGGCCGTTCTCCGCCTCGGCCTTCTCGGCGCGGCGTTCGGCGCGGGAGCGCCCCGCGGGGGCGCCGGCGGCGGATGCCTTGTCCTCGCTCGGCGTGCGGGCCGCGGATGCGGCCGAGGCCAGCGCTCCCTCGCGGTGGCGCGTCTCGAGCAGCTCCAGACGGCGGTCGAACTCGCGGACGAGCTCGTCGGGGCCGACCAGGCGAACGTTGCCCGCGAACCCCAACACCCACGAGACGATTCCGCGGGGGTTGGAGTAGCTGGTCGAGAACACGGTCTCGCCGTCCTCGTGACGGATCTCCCCGTAGCGGCCGAAGTGGCGTTCCACCTGCCAGGCGATCCGCTCGGAGACCTGGATCTCGGCGACCCCCAGCTCCTCGCCGAGCTGCCAGTCGGCACGGTTGGCGTAGGCGCGGGGGTCGAAGTCCGCCGGGCGGCGGAAGTCGTGCTCGGCCTTGGTGGCATAGGAGACCTTGCCACGGATCCGCGAGAGCCGGAACACGCGGATCGCCTTACGCTCGTGGGAGAGGCCGAGCAGGTAGAACTGGCCGCCCTGGAAGATCAGGTGGTAGGGGTCGACCTTGCGCGCTTCCTGCTCGTCGCGCTCCATCGTGTAGTAGTCGAACAGGATCGTCTTGTTGCGGAAGATCGCGGTCTCGATCTTCGCCAGGCGCGCCGTCAGCTCGTGGCCGCCGGCGGAGCCCGTGATCCCGAGCGCGACGGAGCTCTGCTCGGGCGCACGCAGGGGACTCGGACGCCCCCACGTGATCTGCTGGAGGGCCAGTCGCAGCGGCTCGGCGTAGGCGAACTCCCCGTCGAGCAGGCTCAGGGCCGTCTGCAGTGCGGCCAGCTCCTTGTCGGTGAACTCGATTGCCGGGAGGTGGAAGTTCTCCGGCCGCAGCGAGTAGTTCTCCTGCTCGGCGGCACCGTCGGACGGGCGCTCGACGGTGAGCTGGATGCGCAGCGATTCGAGCTCGGAGCGGTCCGCGTAGAAGCGACGGGCGAACGCGTCCTCGTTCATCCCGCTGTATCCCTCGACGTCGCGCCGGATCTCCAGGGCCGTCACCGGCCGCCGCTCGGCCATCAGGTAGGAGATCAGCGAGAGCTGGCGGATCAGCTTCTCGGTGTCCTTTGCCATCGGCCCCGTAACGATAGAAGCCAGGCCGCGGCGCTGTTAGAGGCCGACGAGGGCGCGCGCCGCTATTTGCGGCGTTTCAGGCAGCGCGGGCGGCGACCGCTCAGGCAGCTTGGCGCGCGGGCGCCGAGGAGGGCGGACCGCTTCGGTCCCCGGCGGGCGGCTCGCCGGCCTCGCGGGCGGCGAAGTAGGCCCCGGTGCCGATCGCGCGGTCGTAGGCCGACCAGGAGCTCCCCGGGGACAGCTCCTTCTCGAGCCGGTCGAAGCTCCCGAGGCGTCCGCCGAGGTTGTCGATCATGTGCACGAGCGTGGCCTCGCGCGTGCAGGGGACCACCGGGCTGCCGTGCTCGAGCGAGCCGTGGTGGGACAGGATGATGTGCCCGATCGCCCGCGCTAGGTGCTCGGGGAAGCCGTCGATGTCCTCGATCTCGCGCCGGATGCGGTAGTAGCCGAGGGCGATCTCGCCGTGCAGGCGCCCGAGGTCGGTCAGCTCGATGCTCTGGGACTGGTCGCAGCTGTAGGCCTCGAGCTTGCCGATGTCGTGCAGCAGAGCCCCGGTGACGGCGACGTCGCGGTCGATCCCGCCGAACGTGGCGCTGATCGCGCTCACCGCCTGGGCCACCCCGAGCGAGTGCTCGAGCAGCCCGTGCCTGTAGGCCTGGTGGTAGAACTTCGCCGCCGGCGCCAGCCGGTAGTCGGCCCACACCGCGGAGTCCTCTCCCAGCACCCGCGCGAGCAGCTCTCTCAGATGAGGTTGTTGGATCGTGGCGAGCAGCTCCCTCACCTCCGTTTCCATCTGGCCGACCTCGCGCGGGGGCCCGTCGAGCAGCTCACCAGGTTCGAAGCTCCCGGCCTCCGCCCCGTGCAACGTCACGAGGTTGATCTGGGGACCGAAGCGCGGGTGGACCACGTAGCGGCCCGTGACCCGCACCGGCTCACCCGTCCGTGCCAGCGACTCGATCTCCTCGAGCTCCTCCCACACCATGCACGTCACCGCACCCGTGCGGTCGCCGAGCTGCAGGCGCAGGTAGTCCCCGCCGTCACGGCGACGGCGGCGCTCGACCTCGCGGATCACGAACACGGCGTCGACCTCGGCGCCGTCGATGAGCTCGTTCAGGGGCACACAACGAAGGTAAAGACGGCCGCGGACGGGACTGCTCGCCGTGTCCGGCGGGCGCTGCTTAGACTCAGTGGCAGATGGCCGGAAGAGACCTTTCGTGAGCGAGGGAACCGCCACCGGCGTGGCGCCGGAGCGCGAGCTCGCCGGCGGCGGCACGCGCGGCGTGCTCCCCGCCCAGCAGCTGCGGGAGGCGCTGGCGGCGGGATGGCTGCAGGCGGACCCGTGGCAGATCCCCGCCTCCTCGGTGCAGCCCGCGAGCATCGATCTGCGCCTGGGTGAGCACGCGTGGGCGCTGCGCTGCAGCTTCCTGCCCGACAGCGACTCCACCGTCGAGCAGAAGATCGAGGACATCGCCTTCGAACGCATCGACCTCCGCGACGGCGCCACGCTGGAGCGCGACCGCCCCTACCTGGTGCCGCTGATCGAGCGGCTGGCGCTGCCCCCGGAGATCCGCGCGAAGGCCAACCCGAAGAGCTCGACCGGGCGCCTGGACGTGTTCACCCGCGTGCTCAGCGACCGCAGCCACCGCTTCGACGAGGTCGCCGCCGGCTACAGCGGAACGCTGTACCTCGAGGTCGTCCCACGCACCTTCGCGATCCGCGTGAAGACGGGCCTGGCGCTGAACCAGATCCGCCTGATGGCGGGCGACGAGCGCCTCAACGACCTCCAGGTGCTAGAGCTCAACTCCCACACGCCGCTGCTGTTCCGCGACTCGCACCCGCTCGCCGCGCGCGAGCTGTCGGTCTCCGAAGGCCTGTTCCTGAGCCTCGACGTGTCGGGCGACGCGGACACGATCGTGGGCTACCGCGCCAGGAAGAACAGCCTCCCGATCGACCTCACGGGGACGGAGAGGCTGCAGTGGCGCGACTACTGGGAGCCCGTCAACCCCGAGCGCGGCGGGCGCATCGTGCTCGAGCCCGAGGTCTTCTACCTGCTGCTCTCGGCCGAGGGCGTGAGCATCCCTCCCACCCACGCCGCCGAGATGCTCGCCTACGACCCCACGGCGGGAGAGCTGCGCACCCACTACGCGGGCTTCTTCGACCCCGGCTTCGGCCACTCCAGCGCCGGGCCCCCGCACGGCAGCCGCGCCGCGCTCGAGGTGCGCGCGCGCGACGTCTCGTTCATGGTCGAGCACGGCCAACCTGTGTGCAAGCTCGCGTTCGAGCGCATGACCCGGGAACCGGACGTGCTGTACGGGAAGGACATCGGCTCCAGCTACCAGGGACAGCTGACGATGCTCAGCAAGCACTTCCTGCGCGGCCGGCCGCAGGAATAGGCTCTCCCCACAGCCGGTGCGTGGACCACCGGCGGCGCCGATGCGCCTCCTACGGCTCGAGCCGGTGGGGCCCGCGGTACAGGAAGGTGACCTCGCGGACGTTGTCCTGGTTGAGCATCTGCATCAGCAGGCGGGTGAGGCCGAAGCCGAGGCCCCCGTGAGGAGGCGCCCCGAAGCGGAAGAAGTTGAGGTAGTAGTCGATCGACTCGACGTCCACCCTCTTGTCGCGGGCCTGCTCCAGCAGCTTCTCGTAGCGGTGCTCACGCTGTGCTCCGGTGGTGAGCTCGAGCCCCCGCCACAGCAGGTCGAAGCTGCGCGTCAGAGACGGGTCGTCGGGGTGTCGCATGTGGTAGAAGGGCCGCACGGTCGTGGGGTAGTCGGTCACGAACGCGAACTCGTGGCCCTCGCGCTCGAGGATCAGCTGCGAGAGGGCGCGCTCGCTCGGAGGGTCGAGGTCGTGACCCTCGCCGGGTGGCTCGTGGCCGGCCTCGCGCAGCAGCTGCTTGGCCCCCTCGAGCGTGATCCTCGGAAACGGCACCGAGGGGGCCGTGAGCTCCGAGCCGAAGGTCGCGGCGATCTTCTCCCCCTGCACCTCGATCGTGTGCGCCAGCACGTGGGCCAGCCACTGCTCCTCCACGGCCATCACGTCCTCGTGGGAGTCGATCCAGGAGATCTCCATGTCCACGCTCGTGAACTCGGTGTCGTGGCGAGAGGTGAAGGACGGGTTGGCGCGGAACACGGGGCCGATCTCGAACACCTTCCCGAACCCGGCCGCCATCGCCATCTGCTTGTAGAACTGCGGCGACTGGGCGAGGTAGGCGTTGCGTTCGAAGTAGTCGACCTTGAACAGCTCGGCGCCGGACTCGCTCGCCGACCCCATCAGCTTGGGCGAGTGCAGCTCGATGAACCCGTGCTCCCGCCAGAACGAGCGCATGGCGTGCTCGACCGTGGTCTGCACCTCGAAGATCAGACGGCGGTCCGGGTGGCGGAGGTCCACGTAGCGCCAGTCGATGCGCTTGTCCAGGGCCGACTCCGGCGTGACAGGGATCTCGGGTTCGGCCTCGGACTCGACCCGCAGCTCGTGCAGGCGCACCTCGAGCCCGCCGAGTTTGACCCGCTCGTCCGCCACCACCTCGCCGGTGAGCGTGACCGCCGACTCGTTCGTCAGACCCGAGATCAGGGCGTTGAGCTCGGTGGGAGGGTCCTCGTGGGGCAGCACTACCTGGGCCAGCCCCGTTTCGTCGCGCAGGATCACGAACTGCACGCGCTTCTGGTCGCGGACGGCCTGCACCCAGCCCCGGAGCTCCACCTGTTGGCCGACCCTCCCGGGCAGCTGCGAGATCAGCGTTCGCTGCACGTCGGCGCGGACCCTACCCGAGCGCCGCCGCTCAGCTGTCCTCGTCGGCGAGCTCGACGGCGACCGTGAGCTCCTCGCCGGCGGAGGCCTGCATCTGCTCGATCGCACCCGCCGCGACCAGGTCCTCGCGGCCGAGCTCGAGCGCCTCGAGCTGGGTCTCGGGAACCGTGACCTTCACGAGGGTGACCGGCGCCCGCATCGGTCGCCGTGCCTGTGACTTGGCCTTGCGCACCTCCCGGAGCACCTCCGCCGCGAGCTCGAGGCCGAGCTCCTCGCGGGCCGCCTCCTCGCGACCGCCCCCCGCCGCGCGGGCGTCCGCCAGCAGCTGCTCGGAGGTGGGCCAGGCGGCCCGGTGGATGGAGCCGTCCTGCCACCAGGACCACACCTCCTCGGCCACGAACGGGAGGAACGGGGCGAACAGCCGCTGGAAGGCCGACAGCGACAGGCGCAGGGCGAGGCTGACAGGGCCGCTCACGGCCGGGTCGGGGTCGTAGCGGCGGCCCTTGACGAGCTCCAGGTAGAAGTCGCAGTACCACCAGAAGAACGTCTCGGTGCGCTCCAGTGCGCGGGCGTAGTCGTAGTCCTCGAAGCTCGCGGTGGCCTGCTCGACAACCGACCCGAGACGGGTGATCATCGCCCGGTCGAGCGGGCTGGCGAGCTCGTGCCCTGCGGGTGGCAGGTCGGCGAGCGCGAACTTCGAGGCGTTCAGAAGCTTGACCGCGAGCCGGCGCCCGACCTTCATCTGCTGCGGGTCGAAGGCCGTGTCGGTCCCCGGGCGCCCGCTCGCCGCCCAGTAGCGCACCGCGTCGGCGCCGTGCTCGTCGAGCAGGTGCATGGGCGTGACGACGTTGCCCTTCGACTTCGACATCTTCTTGCGGTCGGGGTCGAGCACCCAGCCGGAGATCGCCGCGTCGCTCCAGGGCAGCTCGTGCTCGTCGAGCTCGCTGCGGAGCACGGTGCTGAACAGCCAGGTGCGGATGATGTCGTGGGCCTGGGGGCGGACGTCGAACGGGAACACCTTCTCGTACAGCTCCGGATCTGCGACCGCCTGCCCGCCGATCTGCGGTGTCAGCGAGGAGGTGGCCCACGTGTCCATCACGTCCGGGTCCCCGGCGAAGCCGCCGGGCTGTCCCCGCTGCGAGGCCTCATAGCCGGAGGGCACGTCGGTGGAGGGGTCGATCGGGAGCTGCTCGGCGTCGGGGACCAGGCGACGCTCGTGGCGGACCTCTCCGTGCTGATCGATCTCGTACCACACGGGGAACGGGACGCCGAAGAAGCGCTGGCGGCTCACGCACCAGTCGCCCGTCAGCCCGTTGACCCAGTCGTCGAAGCGCCCCCGCATGTACGGGGGATGCCAGTGCAGCTCTCGCCCCCGGGCGAGCAGCGCGTCGCGGTGCTCGAGCGTGCGGATGAACCACTGGCGGCTGGTGATGATCTCGACCGGGCGATCCCCCTTCTCGAAGAACTTCACAGCTCGCGTGACGGGCTCGGGCTCGCCGACGAGGTCGCCGGCCTGCCCGAGCAGCTCGAGGATCTGCTTGCGGGCCTGGTTGATCGTCAGCCCGGCCAGCTGCGAGTAGGCCCCGCGGGCCGCGGAAGGGTCCTGGGACTCCCAGCCGTCCTGGCCCCACGGGACCTCGTGCAGGCGCCCGTCGGCGCCGAGCACAGAGCGCACCGGCAGACCCAGCTCGCGCCACCACATCACGTCGGTGAGGTCGCCGAAGGTGCACACCATCACCAGGCCCGTGCCCTTGTCCTTCTCGACCGCCGGATGGGTCATCACCGGCACCCGCGTCCCGAACAGGGGCGTGAGCGCGTCCCTGCCGACGAGCCCGGAGTGACGCTCGTCGTCGGGGTGCGCCAGCAGCGCCACGCACGCGGGTATCAGCTCCGGCCTGGTGGTCTCGATCAGCGCCTCGCCTCCCTCGACGGGGTGGAAGCGCACGCGGTTCATCGCCCCCGGCCGCTCGCGGTCCTCGAGCTCGGCCTGCGCGACCGCCGTCTGGAAGTCGACGTCCCACAGCGTGGGCGCCTCCAGCTGGTAGGCCTCGCCCCGGCTCAGCAGCCCGAGGAACGACCGCTGGGAGATGCTCTGCGCGAGCCTGCCGATCGTCGTGTAGGTCATCTCCCAGTCCACCGACAGGCCGAGCGCACGCCACAGCGCCTCGAACGCAAGCTCGTCCTCCTCGGTCAGCTGCAGGCACAGCTCCACGAAGTTCGGTCGCGACACCGCCACCGGCTCGCGATCGAAGGGCTCAGCCGGGGGCGTGAAGTCGGGGTCGTAGGCGACCGACGGGTCGCACCGCACGCCGTAGTGATTCTGGACCCGCCGCTCGGTGGGGAGCCCGTTGTCGTCCCACCCCATCGGGTAGAAGACCTCCCGGCCGCGCATCCGCATGAAGCGGGCCATCGTGTCGGTGTGGGTGTAGGAGAACACGTGGCCGACGTGGAGCGACCCGCTGACGGTGGGTGGGGGAGTGTCGATCGAGTAGATCTGCTCCTGCGTGGCGTCGCGGTCGAAGCGGTAGGTGCCGGACTCTTCCCAGGCCGCGCTCCACTTCGCCTCGAGCCCGTCGAGCGTCGGCCGCTCGGGCACCCGCGGCGTCGGCGCGGGGGCAGATGACCGTGTGGGCTCCAACCCTGCGATCGTATCGGGGAGCGCCGCCCGTGGAGGCGTTCGCGGGCCGGTCTCGAAAACTACCGTGTGAGCTCGCCGTTCCGTGGCTTTCTGCGCTTCTTCCAGCGATCCCTCCTCGAGACGCATCCCCCTCCCCCGGGCCACCCCGCCGGAGGACCGATCCCGGGTGGGCCCCCGATGAGCGCCGAGGGCGGCTACCTCAGCGACTACCTCGCCCGGCTCACTGACGACCCGCCCGCCGCGCCGCGCGCCGCGCCGACACCCCCGCCGCCGCGCCTGCCGGCTTCCCCGGGCTCCCCCCCACAGCCCGGCCCGACTTCCGCGCCACCGCCGGCGCCCGACCCCGCTTCCGCGCCACCGCCGCCGACCGACCCCGCTTCCGCGCCACCGCCGCCGACCGCCGCCGCTTCCGCACGGCCACCGACGCCACCCGCCCGCGCGCCCTCGGGCCCCGCGCCGTCGTCTGCCACGGCGGCGTCGCCGGTGTCCGGAAACGGCGGCACCGGGACCGTCCGCGTCCGGCAGGCGACCGAAGCCGGGACAGTGACGAGTGCCGCTGTCGCGTCCCCCGCGACAGCTCCAACGCCGCCCCGCCCCCGCCCGGCGGGACCGCAGGCACGCAGCCGGGCGGCCGTCGAGCGGACGCTCGCGCGGGCCGGCTTCAGCGACGCCTTCGCGATGGACCTGATCGACACCGCGCTCGCCCACACGCTCGCGCTGGCACCGCGGATCGGCCTGGTCCCCGCCGTGCGGGCGGCGCTCGCGCAGCGGATCCCGGCGGCGCCGGCGCTGCCCTCCAGCGGCTGCTCGATCGTGGTGATCGGGGCGGGCGGCTCGGGCAAGACGACATGCTGTGCAGCCCTGCTCGGCGCGTACCGCACGCACAGCTCGCTGCCCGCGCGGTTCGCCACGCTGATGCGCGCCGAGTCCGAGACGGCACTGCAGCTGATCATGAGCCCGCAGATGCTCGAGCCGCAGCCCGCCGACACCCCACGGGTACGACGGGAGCTGCGCAGCGCGAGCAGCGACGGTGCGGTGGTGATGGACACGCCGCGGCTGTCGCCGTCCGAGCCGGGAGCGATCCGGGAGCTCGCCCGTCAGCTGGAGGAGTTCGAGCCCGATCGCGTGCTCGTCGCGCTGCCGGTGACGCTGGGCACGGTCGCAGCCGAACAGCTGCTCGCCTCGCTGGAGCCGATCGGACCAGCTGGGGTGGCTCTGACCCACGCGGACGAGACCGACCAGCTCGGCGTCGGCGTCGAGCTAGCGTGCCGTTTCGGATTGGCTCCGGAGCTGATGCTCGAGCACTCAGCGGGCGGCGGGTGGCGTCTGCAGCGCCTCGATCCGGCCGAGCTCGCGTCCCGGATTCTGCGCTAGGAGCGGGCTCCGGCCGCCCGTCTGTACTTCGCCGCCGATTCGTGGATAATCATCGGGGTGCTGATCCTTACGCGTCGTCCAGGAGAGCGCGTCGTGATCGGCGAAGACATCTTCGTGTCCGTGATGAGTGTGAGCGGGCACAGCGTGAGGCTCGGAATCGAAGCTCCCGGCGGAGTTCCGATCTACCGTGAGGAGATCTGGCAGGCCGTCCGCGACGAGAACCGCGCGGGCGACGAGGCCGAGGCGGACCCGGTCTCCTCGCAGCCCAGTCCGCCCGCGGGCGACGGCGAGCCGGACGAGTCCTAGGTGCGCCGGGCGCGGGCGAGCTCGGTGAAGCGCTCCCCGCGCTCCTCGAAGTTGCGGTAGTGGTCGAAGCTCGGGGCCCCGGGCGACAGCAGCACCACTGTCCCGGGCGCGGCCCGCTGCGCGGCCATGGTCGTGGCCTCGACCAGGTCGCCCGCCTGCATCGCCCGGGCCGGGGTCAGGCCGGCCGTGCGGGCGGCACCCACGACGCGCTCGCCGGTGCTGGGCACGCCGATCACCGCGGCTCCGGCGCGCGCCAGCGCCGAGCCCAGCGCGGCGTAATCCTGGCCGCGGTCCTGCCCGCCGGCGATCAGCAGCAGCTCACGCCCGGGAAAGCTCGCGAGCGCCGCGATCGTCGACTCGGGGGTGGTGGAGATGCTGTCGTCGACCCACAACACCCCGTCGCTTTCGCCGACCACCTGCAGACGGTGGGCGAGCGGCTCGAAGCCCTCCAGCGCGCCCGGCAGCGACGGGCTGATGCCGAGCGCCTCCAGCGCGGCGAGGGCGGCGCACAGGTTGAGCGCGTTGTGCTCCCCCGGGAGCGGCAGCTGCTCGGGGGTGAGCACGGGGCGGCCCGCCCTGCTGAGGCCGTTGGGCCCCGCGTCCCAGCCGTCGGAATCGCCGTACATGACCACGCGCGCAGCTGTCGGGGCTTCCGTCAGCATGGGATCGCGCGCGTTCAGCACCGCCAGGCGCACCTCCGGGAGCGAGAGCAGGCGCAGCTTCTCGCGGCGGTACGCCTCCTCCGAGCCGTGCCATTCGGTGTGCTCCCTGAACAGGTTGGTCATCACGACGGCCTCGGGCCCGGCGTGCAGGTCGGCGATCTGAAAGCTGGAGAGCTCGAGCACGGTCAGCCGGGCGGGCTCGGCGTCGAGCAGATCGAGTGCGGGCACGCCGATGTTGCCCGCGAGCGCGACGGTGACGCCGGCGGCAGCGGCGAGGTGGGCGGTGAGCGCCGCGGTGGTGCTCTTGCCCTTCGTGCCGCTGACCGCGAGCACGCTGCCCGGCCCGTGCTCGGCGAGCCACAGCCCCGTGGCAGTGGTGACCGGGATCCCAGCCGCCCTCAGCGATGCCAGCTGGGGTTTGTGGATCGACGCCCCCGGCGAGCGCACCACGACCTCGCAGGCGCGCAGCGCCCGCTCGGCGTCCTGCGGCCCCACCACGGCGGCCGCGTCGAGGCCGGGCAGCGAGTGGACCTGCTCGGACGGCGGCGGGTGGTCGAACGCGGCGACCTCGATGGCGGCGGCCGGCAGCCGCGCAGCCACCGCGCGTGAAAAGGAGCTGATCTCCCGGCCGGCGCCCCAGACGCCGAGGCGCCTGCCTTCAAGCTCCGAGAAGCGCACGGACGTCTGCGATCAGGGCCTCTGGCACATCGTGGTCGTCGCTCAGCTCGAGCACTCGACGCGGATCCCCCTCGGGCGGCCCGTGCGTGGGGAGCACCTCCTCGACGAGCCTGCGCACGACGCGGTGGCCGCCCCAGCGCTCGTCCTCGGACAGCAGCCGGATCGCCGCCAGGCTCTCCTGCTCCTCCCCCACGCACTCGAACGGCTTGTGTCCGCCGGCGGCGCACAGCAGCGCGAAGCCCTCGAACTGGTGGTCCTCGTCGAGCAGGTCGCGCCCGAAGATCTCCTTCAGGTGCTCGGGCGTCGCGAAGGGTGCGAGGGAGAGGAACACGAACCTGCACTTGGGGCACTCACAACACCAGGAGGCGCCCCGCAGCGCCGGGTCCAGGCGGAAGATCGTGTTGCAACTCGTGAACGCCCGGTGGTAGGCGTCGAGGCGCGCGAAGGCGCGGGCGATCGCGAGCTCGGAGGCGGGGCGCAGCACCGAGAAGGCGCGGACCGGCGCGTCCAGTCCCACGAGCGCGTCGTCGATCAGCCGCTCGACCCGCAGGCTCTTGCTGAACTGGTGGTTGACCTCGACGCCGTCCCAGGTGAGGTTGCCCGCGGAGGCGGAGCGCTCGTTGGCCATCGCGACCGCGTCGTAGCCGTTCAGATGGGCGCACAGCAGCGCGGCGGCGGTCACGATCGCAGTCACCGGGACGTGGCCGTTGAGCGCTCCCGACTCGTTCAGCCGTCCCAGCCCGGGGTCGAGCTCGCGCCGGGCGAGCAGCCACGGGAGCCTGGCGGCTGCCACCGTGCCCGCGATCGGGAGCGCGTCGCCGATCGAGAACAGCGCCGTCGGCAGGCCCGAGCGGCGCATGATCTCGACCGCCACCGCCGAGTCCTTGCCGCCCCCCACCGGCACCAGCACCCGCTGCGGATCCGCCGGCGGGCGCCGGGACGACGCCGGCGCATCTACTCCCGCGCGCTCCTCCGAGCCGCGGAAACGCGGCCGGGGAAGGTGCGCGAGACGGTTCGCGTAGGCGAACTCCCCAAGGCCCTCCGAGTACAGCGCCTCGAGCAGCGATGCCACCGCCGCCGGTGGAGGCTCGCCGGCGAACTCCACTCGAGGGGGCGCCGCAAGCTTGAAGTAGCTGACGCCCGCCACCCAGTGCAGCAGCGCCAGCAGGCCCGCAGCGCCCGAACGATCCTCGGCGCCGAGCGGACCCGCCACGGGCAGCTGGAAGCGCTCCTCGAAGAACAGCTCGTCGTCGAGCGCATAGCGCAGCGTGACGAGCCCGTCCTCGTGGAGCTCGCGATCCAGGAAGTGGAAGGCGTCGAACGCGCTGGGCTCGAACAGCACCGGTGTCCGACTGGCATCGGCTGCCACGGCAGAGAGCGTAGCTGCCGTCCCCGCGCCCGCGGCAGGGGGATCAGCCCGGGACGGGGGCCGTCGCGTCGGGCTCGACGTGTCGCATCGCGGCGTCCTCCTGCATGCGGCCACGCGGATACAGCAGGAAGGTCAGCACGAAGCACACGGCCATGACGGCTGCCATGACCTGGAAGACGGTGCTCATCGCGTGCGCCGTCGCGAGCCGGATCGCATGGTCGACGACCGAGCTTCCGCCACTCGAGGACCCGGTGCTGCTCGACCCCACCTGCGACGCGATGTGTTCGGCGCGGGGCGCTGGGACGCCGTGGGTGCGCAGCGCTTTGCCGACCTCGACCTTGTCGCGGTGGAGCAGCACGGTGCCGAGGATCGCGAGACCGAGGCTGGCGCCGAAGTTCCTGACCGTCTGGGTGATGCCGGTGACCTCGCTGTAGTTGGTGCTCGGTGCCCGGTTGACGGCGTCGGTGCTGGCGGGGCCCAGCATCAGCCCCACGCCGCCCCCCGCCAGCAGGATCGACCATTTCTGCTTGTCCAGGGACAGGTCGGGGAGCTTTTTGGCGAGCAGGAAGAAGCCGACGGTCGCCAGCGCACTCCCGAGCACGACGGCGGGGCGGGCGCCCCGGCGATCGAGGATGCGCCCCCCGAGCTGGGCGAGCACCACGAAGCCGAGGAAGAAATACAGCAGGTAGACCCCGGCTTCGGAGGCGGTCTTGGCCAGTGACACCTGGGCGTACACGCTGGCGAAGAAGAAGTACGGGACGAACACGAAGGACATCAGCAGCAGCGCCACGTTGTCGACCGAGAAGTTGCGGTTGCGGAAGATGTTCAGCCGCAGCAGCGGCACCTCCGCGCGCAGCTCCCACCGCACGAAGGCGACCATCGTGAGCGAGCCGACGATCAGGCAGGCCCACGTCGCGGGTGAGCTCCAGCCCCACACGCTCGACTGCTGCAGCCCGAGCACGATCAGGCCCATGGCGGCGCAGATCAGCACCGTGCCCCGGTAGTCGAGCTTCGCCGGACGCCGCTCGTCCTCGGGTTTGGAGATGCGGATCAGGATCAGGGCGATGATCGCCACGGGGATGTTGACCCAGAAGATCGCCCGCCAGGTCCACTGCGTGAGGAAGCCGCCGGCCAGCGGCCCGATCGCCGTCAGCCCGCCGGTGATGCCGAAGAAGATCGCCATCGCGCGTCCCCGCTGGCTGACGGGGAAGGTGGCGATCACGATCGCCACCGAGGCGGGGAACATCAGCGCCGCGCCGGCGCCCTGCACGACGCGGAAGAAGATCAGCCACGCTTCGGCGATCGACCCCTTCGGCGTCAGGCCGCAGCACGCCGAGGCGACCGCGAACACGATCACGCCGATCACCACCATGCGGCGGCGGCCGAGCACGTCGCCAAGCCTGCCCCCGAACGCGAACAGCGCCGACAGCGCCAGCAGGTAGCCGTTGATGACCCACTGCGCTCCCGCGCTGGAGATCCCCAGCTCGTTCTGGAGCTTCGGCACGGCGATCGCGACGATCGTCTGGTCGATGAACGTCATCGCGACGGCGAACACCATCGCCGCGAGGACCAGGTTCCGCGACCCAGGTCTGGTCCCGTGCGCGGACACGGAAGCCGCTAGTCGTTGGCCGTGAGCAGCTCGAGCAGCTCGGCGAAGCGCGCGCGGGACAGCTCACGCCGCGTCGGCAGGTGTTCGCTCGGGATCCCGTCCGGTGGCGGCGAGTAGGAGGCGAGCACGTGGCGAGCGACCGACTGGCGGTGGACCTCGTCGGGCCCGTCGTAGATGCGGGCGGCTCGGGCGAAGCGGTACATCTGCTCGAGCGGAAGGTCGGTCGAGTAGCCGAGCGAGCCGTGGACCTGCAGCGCGCGGTCGACCACGTCGTGCAGGACGCGGGCTCCGTAGAACTTGATCATCGCCACGTCGGTGCGGGCGGCGCTGGCGCCCTCGGTATCCATCACCCAGGCGGCGTGGAGCGTCATCAGCCGGGCCGCCTGCATCTCGGCGGCGCTGTCGGCGATCCAGTTCTGGACCGTCTGCTTGTCGGCCAGCACCGATCCGTGGGCGTGCCGGTAGGTGGCGCGCTCGCACATCATGTCGAACGCACGCCGGGCCACCCCGAGCCAGCGCATGCAGTGGTGGATGCGCCCGGGGACGAGCCGGTGCTGGGCGATGATGAAGCCCTCGCCGGCGCCGCCCAGCAATGCCTCGGCCGGGAGGCGGACGTCCTCGTAGATGACTTCCGAGTGTCCGCCGTAAGACCCGAACGCCTCCCACGGGTGCTCCATCGTGGGCACGTCCCGCACGATGTGGACGCCGGGCGTATCGACCGGCACGATGAACATCGAGGCGCGCTGCGAGGGCCGCGCGTCCGGGTCGGTGACGGCCATCAGGATCAGGAAGTCGGCGATCGAGCCGTTGGAGGTGAACCACTTGCGTCCGTCGACCACCCACCCGTCGCCGTCACGGCGCGCGCTCGTGCGCAGCTGGGTGGGATCGGACCCCGGTGTGTCGGGCTCGGTCATGCTGAACGCGCTGCGCAGGTCGCCCGCGAGCAGCGGATGCAGCCAGCGCTCCTTCTGTTCCTCGGTGCCGGCGAGCGCCAGGATCTCCGAGTTGCCCGAGTCGGGAGCCGAGTTGCCGAACGCCAGTGGCGCAATCGGGGAGGTACCGAGGATCTCGTGCATCAGGCCGAGGCCGACTTGGCCCAGCCCCTGCCCGCCGAGCTCGGGTGGCAGGTGGGCGGCCCACAGCCCGCGCTGCTTGACCTCGGCCTTCAGCGGCTCCAGCGCGCGCTCGAGCCCGTCGATCCCGAGCTCGGGCCAGATCGCCTCCAGCGGCCAGATCTCCTCGCGCACGAACGAGGACATCCAGTCCAGCTGCTCCTGAAAGTCCGGATCGGTGCGGAAGTCCCAGGCCATGGCGGCGTCCAGCTTAGTGCTAAGAAGCGAGAGCGGTAGCGACCCCACGACAGAAAGGCCTGGTCCAGAGATGAGCACGAACGAGCAGCTCGTGGGAGGGGTGGACTTCGTGCCCGTTCCGACCCACGACCTCGAACGGGCGGTGCAGTTCTACGGCGACACGCTGGGGCTGAGACGCTCGGTGTACATGCCCGAGCGCAACTTCGCGGAGTTCGAGACCGGCAACCTCACCCTGAGCATCATCCACGCCGAGAAAATGGGTCTCGATCACCACGTCTCCGGCAACGCGATCGCGCTCCACGTGGACGACGTCGAAGCGGCCCGCAGGGAACTCGAAGACAAGGGCGTGAGCTTCAGCGGCGACACGCTCGACACCAGCGTGTGCCACATGGCCTTCTTCAGCGACCCCGACGGGAACGCGCTGATGCTGCATCACCGTTACGCCCCGCGGGTGACCGAGGGCTAGACGGACGGGCGAAGGTCCGGGGAGAGGCAGGGGAGCGAGATGGTGGGTACGGGCACGGTCGAGCTGGCGCTCCTGCCGGGCGCCCGCGAGCTGCTGTCCCAGCACGAGCGCGAGCTGCCCCAGCGCGACGACCTGTGCGGCGCGTTCTGCGGATCGCTCGCGCTCGGCGCGGCCGGCGTCGGCGGGCGGGGGGGCGAGCCGCTGGACCAGGACGCCGTGGCGCTGGCGGCGGGAAGCGTGATAGCGAGCGCGCACGGGTCGCTGCCGCACGGCGAAACAGGGCGACGCGACTACCGGCTGGCGATCCCCGTGATCGACGATGCGGACATCTCGGGCACCACCGCCGCGGGCGTGAGGGACGCGATCGAGGAGCTCTCCGAGGGGCGCCTCGCCGCGCTGCCGGCCGCCGGGCCGTGGAGCGGGGACACGCTCGACGCGCTGTTCGGCGTGCTCGCCGCCTACGAGCGGCCGGTGACCCTGGTCGCGAACGTCGCCACGCACCACCTGTGGGGATCGCACCCGACCGTCACGCAACTGCTCGCCTACCTGTTCGACGGCGCCGAAGAGGGCCCCGGGCCCGATTGGCGGGTGGGTCACTTCGTGGTCGTCGCCGGCCGCGCCCAGGGACCCCGGGGGAGCCTGTATGCGATCGCCGACACCTACCCCGCGCTCGGGGACCGGGGGGTTCACCTGCAGCCGCGCGAGCGGCTCGCCGACGCGCTGGAACGGCGCGACATGCCGGAGGGGGGCATGCTCGTGGTGGTGTCCGCGCGGGACGCCGAGCGGACCCGGGAGACGATCGCAGGGCTCGGCCTGCGGGAAGCGATCTGGGACAACGGCACGGTGGTGAGGTCGTGAGCGAGGTCGACCTGGTCGCGCTGGTGTGCTGCGACCTCGGGGGGATCGTGCGGGGCCGCTCGCTCCCGGCCGACGAGCTCGCGGGGCACATGACCCAGGGGGTGGGGTGGGTCCCGGCCGACCACTCCCTGACGCCGCTCGGGCCGCTGGCGGAACCGAACCCGTTCGGGTCGACGGGCGACCTGCGGCTGCTACCCGACGCCGCCACACGGGTGCGCCTCGACCAGGAGGTGGACCCCTTCGAGCTGCTGCTGTGCGACATCGTCGAGATCGACGGGCGACCCTGGGAGTGCTGCCCCCGGCGATTCCTGCGCGAGACCCTGGACACCGTCGGCGAGGAGCTCGGAGGGCGGGTGCGTGCCAGCTTCGAGCACGAGTTCGTGCTCGTCGAGGACGGGCAGGCGGGGCTGCCGTTCTCGCTCGAGGCACAGCGCCGGGTGAGCCCGTTCCCGGCGCGCGTGATGGGCGCCCTCCAGGAAGCGGGAGTCGAGCCGGAGCGTTTCCTGCCGGAGTTCTCCTCCCACCAGTTCGAGATCCCGGTCGCCTCCGCCGAGGGCCTCGCGGCCGCCGACCGCAGCGTGGTCTTGAAGGAGGTCGTGCGAGAGGTTGCCCGCCGGGAAGGGCGCCGCGCCAGCTTCCTGCCGCTGCTGGGTCCGGAGGACGCCGGCAACGGCGCCCACATCCACGTCGGCCTCCTCGACGAGAGCGGTGGCTCACGGCTGTATGACGCCTCGGCCCCGGGCGGCTTGAGCGAGCTCGGGGGCTCCTTCGCGGCCGGGATCCTCAGTCACGCACGCGCGCTGTGCGCGCTGACGGCGCCGAGCCCGGTCTCCTACCAGCGGCTGTCCCCCCACCACTGGGGAGCGGGAGCGGTCGCGCTGGCGCCGCAGAACCGGGAAGCCCTGCTGCGGATCCCGCCGCTCGTGACCATTGCGAGCGGCGACCCGGCGGCGCAGATGCGGCTCGAGTACCGCGCCGCGGACGCGACCGCGAATCCCTATCTCGCATTGGGGGGGATCCTCCTGGCAGGCCTCGCCGGAGTACGGGAGGGACTGCCCGCGCCGCCGCTGCTGGAGGTCGATCCCGCGACCCTCGACGGTGAGGAGGCGGAGCGGTTCGGGGTCGGAGCGCTGCCCACCTCGCTGCGGGAGGCGCTGGCGGCACTCGACTCCGACGGGCTCGCCCGCGGCTGGTTCCCCGACCTGCTCTACGACGCCTTCACGAGCCTCAAGGGGGCCGAGCTCGAGGCCGTCGCGGAGCTCGACATCGATGAGCGCTGCCGGCTGTATGGCAACGCCTACTGAGCAAAGCGTGGACCGCGAGCGGCTGCTGGGCCGGCTGCTCGAGCAACTCGACCGGGAGCTCCCCGAGGCCGTCGAGCTGCGCCATCGCCTGCACCGCAACCCCGAGCTTGCACACCAGGAGCGGGCCACCCTCGAGCTGGTCGCCGAGCGGCTTCCGGTCCCGTGCCGAACTGTCGCGGGGACCGGTGGCGCGGCGATCGTGGGTGCGGCCGACGGAGCCCCCGTGGCGGTGCGCGCGGAGCTCGACGGCCTCCCCCTGCGCGAGGAGACGGGCAGCGAGTTCACCGCCACGGGCGAGACGATGCACGCGTGCGGCCACGACGTCCACATGGCCGGACTCGTGGCCCTCGCCCGAGCAGCCCACTCGCTCGGCGATGAGCTCCCGGTTGGGCTGCTGGCGCTGCTCCAGCCGAGCGAGGAGGCCTACCCCTCGGGAGCGCAGCAACTCGCACGGGGCGAGCTCGCGCAGCTCGCCCCCAGGGCGGTGGTTGCAGCCCACGTCCATCCCGAGCTCGCGTGGGGAACGGTCGGGCTGGCGGAGGGCGTCGTGAACGCCTCCTGCGACGCCGTAGAGATCACTGTCCGGGGACGGCCCTCGCACGGGGCCTACCCCCACCTCGGCCGCGACCCGATCCTCGCGCTGGCCGAGGTCGTGGTCTCGCTCCACGCCCAGGTCGGCCGGCGCATCGACCCCATCGGCGCGGCGGTGCTCACGGTCGGCACGATCGAGGGCGGCAGCGCCGAGAACCTGATTCCCCCGCAGGCGCGGGCGCGAGCGGCGCTCCGTGCCCATGATCCCGCCCACCGGGACCTACTGCGGGAGCTCGTGCTCGAGGTCAGCGAGGGGGTTGCGGCGGCGCACGGCTGCACCGCCTCGGTGGACATCACCGCCGGAGAGCCCCAGCTCGAGAACGACGCGGCGATCGTGATACGCGCGCGGGAGCTGCTCGAGGTGAGCGGGCTGTCGCCCGCCGCGCGATGGAGCTCGTGTGGGTCCGACGACTTCGCCTTCTTCGGCGAGGTCGCCCCGATCGCGATGGCGTTCGTGGGACTCGACGGCGCCGAGGGCTTCCGGGTGCGGCCCCTGCACCACCCCGAGCTGCTCGTCCCGGACGCGGCCGTCGGCGCGGTTGCGCGGGCGCAGGCGGTGCTGTACTGCGCGGCCGCCCTGCCGGCTTGAAGCTGAACGCGCGCCAGCCCAGGTTCGGCACGGCGACGGCGGTGGCCTGCCCCCCGAACCCCGTCACAGGCGCGGGCGGCGTAGGCGCGAGGGGCAGAGCGCGCTACGGCTGTTGCAGACGGGTAGTCCGGACCGGTCGGCTCGCGGAGCGCGCCGAAGAGGGATACGGTCGCGTCGACCGGCGTCGGCAGAACACGGAGGAGAGTTGAGATGGCTTGGCACTTCGAGCACAGCGCCGAATCGGCCGCGGGTGGCGCAGACGTGTGGCAGCGCTACGTGGACGTCGAGCATTGGAACGCGTGGTCGCGGGGCGGAGTCGAGTGGTCTCGGCTCGGCGGTCCGTTCGAGGCGGGCACCACGGGCACGAGCAAGCCGCCCGGCTTTCCGGCGTCGCGCTTTCGCCTGACCGCGGTGGAGCCTGAGCGGATGTTCGCCTCGGAGTCGAAGCTCCCCGGCGCACGGCTCGCCTTCGAGCATGTCATCGAGCCGGCCGATGGGGGCGTACGAATCACCCATCGAGCGGATCTGGAGGGCCCGCTCGCGAAACTGTGGGGCGCGCTCATCCGGCGCACGATCGAAAAGAGCCTGCCCGATGGCGTGGACCGGCTCGCGAGCATGACGGCCGAGATGGCGCCCCGGCCGGTCTAGGATCGAGCCGTGCCCAACCGGCTCTACTTCACCAACTCCGACGAGTCCAACGAGCTGATCGCGAAGGACCCGATGGCGCTGCTGATCGGGTTCGCGCTCGACCAGCAGGTGACGGTCGAAAAGGCCTTCTCCGGCCCGCTCGCGATCAAGGAGCGGGTGGGAACGCTCGACGCGGCGAGGCTTGCGGCGGCCGACCTCGAGCCGGTCTTTCGCGAGAAACCGGCGATCCACCGCTTCCCCGGAAAAATGGCAGAGCGAGTACACGACCTCGCCGTGACGGTGCGCGACGACTACGACGGGGACGCCGCACGGGTGTGGGAGGACGCCAAGAACTCCGACCAGCTGCGGGCGAACATAGAAGGCCTGCCCGGGTTCGGCGAGATGAAGGTGAAGGCGCTGGGCGCGGTGCTGGCCAAGCGCTACAAACTTGCCAAGGCGAAGGGGCTCGTGCCCGCCCATCCGACCTTGGGCGACGTCGACTCTCCCCAGGCGCTGCGCGACTACCAGGCCGCGAAGAAGGCGCACAAGGCGGAGTGGAGCGGCATGCGCTGAGCGGCAGGGACGCCGGGCGGCGCACCTCGGGCGCCTCGTCGGCGCGCGTGCTGACCTCATGAAGGTCGCAAGGCACCCGGATGCGTCGCAGCGGGTCGCTGATAGGCGGGATCGGGATTTGCTCCGGCGAGATCACGGACGCCACGCTGAGGCGTCAGCCGCGGTCGGTCAGTCGAGAGCCCTGGCGCATGGGCGCCTACGGTTCGCCGCCGACGACGCGAAGGCGGCCGCGCCACTGCGCCGAGTCGAACTCGGCGGGCTCGTTCTCCGCGATGAATCGCTCGAGCACCGCGATGAATCGCGCCGGCGCCTCGAGTTGCGGCAGATGGCCGACATCCTCGAAGATCTCGAGTCGGCTTCCGGGAATTGCCTCGTGCGCTTTCTCGCCGTGGCTGACGGGGATGATCGGATCGCGCGCGCCCCAGATGATGAGGACGGGTATTCCCCCGGCGAGATAGAGGCGGTCGCCGGCGTGGACACGCTGTCCGCGGGTTCCGATGACCGAGCGCAGTGTGGCCAGGAAGGCCGCCCGACGGTCGGGGTCCGCGAGCGATGCGTAGCCGCGTAGAACCTCGGCGACGTCGGTGTTGGGCCGCAGCCCGACGGCCGCGAGGCTACGCGCGACCGCGGACCCAACGGTGCGTCCTGGCCCCGCTGTTGCGGCGATGAACAGATCCGCACCAGGGAGCGCCGCCGCGCGCAGAACCGGGCTGACCTCCGGGCCGAGCCCCCCGCTGGAAACGAGCACCAGACGCTCGGTGAACTCCGGAAACTGGTAGGAGAACTGCATCGCGATCCCCCCGCCGAGCGAGTGCCCGACGAGCGTCGCGCGCTCGTGACCGAGCGCGATCAGCAGGTCGCGGAGTCCGGCCGCGAGGGCCCCGAGGGAATAGTCGCCGGCACCGGGCGCCGAGGCGCCGTGCCCGGGAAGATCAGGTGCAATCACGGTGTGTGTGCGCGCCAGTGGCTCGATCACCGCCTGCCAGTTCTCGAAGGTGCCGCCCATCCCATGGATCAACAGCAGCACTGGCCCGCTCCCGGCCTGCGCGTAGGTCACCGGCCGGCCGTGGAGGCTGATCGTGCTGGGCTCCGTCGAACTCATTTCGCCCCAGCTGTTACCCGGGCGAGCGCGAGCGCGTCCTTTAGATACGAGTCACGTGCACCGCACAAGCAGCTAGAGATGCGATCGCCGGACAACGACACCCCATAACCGTCCCGTCCCCGGCCGCCCGACGCATCCGTAGGAGACACCATTCGTCCTTCGGCAGAACGCCCGGCCAAGAAGAAGCAGATCCTCGGGATCTAGGCGTATCGCCAAACGCTCTGGCGAGCGAACGACGAGCCCTGAGCCGCGGCTAAGCCAGCCGGTCCGGGCGCGTCATCCCGCCGACGAGCACCCCCGATCCGAGGTGGGCGCCGAGCACGGGCCCGACCTCGGTGCAGAACAATGGGTCGCTGCCGAACAGGGCGCGCCCCTCGGCCACGAGCTGGTCCTTGTCGGCAGGCGACTGCGCGTGCTGGACGATCCAGTCGGTGGCACCGCGCTGGTAAAGCTCCTCGAGGTGAAGCGCCATCCGCTCGAGCGCCCTGCGATGCGTGCGCACACGGCCCACCGGGGCGATTTCCGTCCCAAAGGTGAGGATCGGCTTGATCTTCAGCGCTGTGCCGACCATCGCCTGCGCCGCCCCGATCCGCCCGCCGCGGCGCAGGTACTCGAGTGTGTCCAGGCAGAACCAGATGTCCAGCGTCTCGCGGGCGCGGCGGATCGCCGAGAGCGTGGCCTCGAGGCTCGCGCCCTGCCCGGCGGCGCTCGCGGCGAGGAGCACGAGGCAGCCCAGGCCGCCCGCCCCGGTCTCGCTGTCATGGACCTCGACCCGCCCCGCGTGGCCCTCCTCGGCGAGAAGCTTGCCGGCCTCTCGAGCGCTCGCGCACGTGCCCGACAGGCCGGTGGCGATGTGGATCGAGAGAACGTTCCGGCCGGCCTCCACGAGCGGTCTGTACACGGCCAGGAAGTCACCAATCGACGGTTGGGAGGTCGTGGGCAACTTCGGCGATGCGTGAAGCCTCGCGTAGAAGGCGTCGAGGTCGCGGTAGTGGCTCTCGGGCTCCAGCTGGCCGTCCCAGCCGACGTAAAGGTCGACCTGTGCGATGCCTTCGCGCTCGATCAGCTCCCGCGGAAGGTAGTGCGTGCTGTCGGTGACGACCGCCACGCGCGACGCCGTTTGTGGCGCCAGCGCGGCCGGCGGCGAGGTCTCTGCGGGCTCGTGCACGCCCGTAGCGTAAGCCGCGCGCGTTGCGGTCACACGGTTCTCGCCCGACCGGCCGGAACTTCTCGGGATGTTCTCAGGATCCTCGTGGGGCTGCCTCGCACGGCCACCCCATCGTTGGTGGGCGAATCCGGCTACTCGCCGACGACCTGAAAGGAACACGTGATGACCAACACCATGAAGAAGGTGCTCGCAGGCCTGGCTGCACTGGCCGCCCTCGCGTTCGGCGCTTCTGCGATCGCCGGGGCGGCCTCCTCCACCACCGGCTCGACGACGACCTCCTCGACACCGACCGCCTCCGGCTCGCCGGCCGCTCCTGCGCAGGCCCCCCCGTCGTTCAACGGACCGGCACCGGGAACCGCGGCGCACGAGGACGCCGAGAAGCCGGTGACCGGTGAAGCGGCCGCCAAGGCCCAGGCGGCCGCCGTCAAGTACGTCGGCAGCGGGACGGCCGGCGCCGTCACCACCGATTACACAAAAACCGGCTATGAGACGACCGTCACCAAGTCCGACGGAACCAAGGTGGAGGTCCACCTGGACAGCTCGTTTACCGTCATGCAGGGTCCGCCCGGCGGCCCGCACGGGCCCGGCGCTCCGGGCAGCAGCGGCGGCCAGGAAGGCTGACCCCACGAGCTTCAGGAGGGGTCCGCAGACCGAACTGCGGCCCCTCCTGAAGCTCACATGAGGTGGGCCTGACACCCCTCGGCGAGGGCTTCGCCGTGGTGGCGTTGCTGGTAGATACTGCGGCGATGCCACGCCCAACCTCGAGCCACCACGGATGAAGCACCTCCACGGCAATGCCCGGGCCACCGTCGAGGTCCCGATCGACGCGTGTCTCGCCTTCTTGGCGGCCCTCGAGGCCTATCCGAGCTGGTACCCGGACGTGGTGAGGAAGGTGGAGGTCGTCGAGATGGGCAAGGACGGTCTTCCGCGCAGAGCCGAGACGAAGCTGCACCTGTCCTGGGGACCGGTCTCCAGGGACCTCGATCTGTTGCTGGCGGTGCGCGTCCAGAAGCCGGGCCTGGTCCAGCTCTCGCACGTGCCGCGCGGGCAGTCCACCGGCGCTTCGTTCGACGCCACGTGGCAGCTGGACGGCCGCGCGGCGACCGAGCTCGAGCTCGAGCTCGACGCGACCATGCCGGTGCCGGGACTCGTCCCGCTCGTCGGCGTCGGCGACGCGTTCGCGGACGGCTTCATCGAGGCCGCCGTCAGAGGTCTCAGCGCAGGAAGCTGACGGCGAACCAATCCGCGCTCAGCTCGGGCGCATCCTCGCACGTGGCGTACACGGCGTCGAGGACCTCCAGACGCCCGATCGCAGCGAGTTCCTCCTCGGTCCGGGAGATGCCTCCGGCCTCCCTCCACGTGGCGGTGATCCCGTCGGTGGTCTTCGAGAACGAGACCACGTCGCCGCTGGCACGGAGCCGCTCGAAAAGTTGATCCAGGGCGTCCGGGGGCACACGAAACCCGGAGTGACGCGTGACCTTGAACCTCACCAGCCAAGGCTATCCCGGCGCGATGACGCACCGGGATCCGTTTGAACCAGCATCCCACGGACCGCGGACCCGCCCAGCCGGACGAAGCCAGCGGATCCAGCGGGCCTCAGACGTGCAGGATCACGACCCGTGTCACCGTCGTGGCCGAAGCCTGCGGAGCCGTGACCCCGATCTTCACCGTCAATCTCAGGCGCCGGTGAGCGCGGAGTGCGGTCTTGCCCCTGACGCTCAAGGGGACAGAGAACGACACGGTGCCGGGCCTCACCGACGATCGCACGAGCCGTCCGACGCGCACCGGCGCGACATGGTGGTAACCGGCCAGCGACGCCCTGGCGGCGAACAGGGCAACTTCGAGTCGCCCACCCGAGCCGGCCTGGGACACCTTCAGCGAGCCGCGCACCGTTGCTCCACGCTGGCTGGCGGCGAGTTTGAGTGCGCCCGCTCCTCCTTCCACGGGCGAGCCGTGGCCGGGTTCGCCCGGCGTCGTGGGGGCGGTGGTCGTCGTGCCGCCGGCGGTGCTTTCGACCACCACTTCGTATTTGGTGTAGTTCAACGAGGGTCCGCCGTTGAAGAGGGTGGGGCTTTCGAACTTGTAGGTTCCCGGCTGTTCGAACTTGCACGAGCCCGCCCATTTGGTCGTGGCGCTCGCGGGAATCCCCGAGCAGGCGGGCGCGGAGCCCGTCCACGACACCGTCGCCGGGGTGCTCGCGTTGTCGGTGAACTTGACTTCGCCGCCGGTGGCGATGGTGACCTTGCTCGCCGGTGACGGTTTGGCCCCGGAGCCGGGGAGCGCCCAGCACGGCCAGTTGGCCTCGACGCAGTTTTCGTTGACTTCCAGCTTCACTTCGGCGGGAGCGGCGGCGAGCGCCGGCAGCACGGCGACCGCCGCTCCCAGCAGCGCAGCGAGAGCGAGAAGCGAGAGCATCCGGGGCCTCATGAGTCCACCTTTCTCGTCGATGATGTCGGAACAGCCGTCGGTCGGCGCCGCCATTCGTGAAGGGTCAGTATTTGTAGGCGCCGCCGCCCGAGCTTCCTTCGCTGGAGCTTTCCGGTTCCGACGGGCTCGCTGTGCCAGTCGACGTGCCGCCCGAGCCGGTCGACGTGCCGCCCGACCCGGTCGTGATCACGGTCCAGGTACCGACATCCTTGAAGCCCTGCCCGTTGGTTTCGCCCGGCTGTTTGTCGTCCGCGAACGTGTACAGCGGCGTGCCCTTGTAGGTGACCTGCACGGTCCCTTCGGGTCGCTTGACGGTGCCCAGCGAGCCCACGGCGCCCGAAGGCGCGGCGCTGGACGTCGCGATCAGCGGGTGCCACTCGCCCAGGCAGGCGGAGCCGGTGCAGATGAACTTTCCGTTCTGCTCGCCGCCGAGGTGGTACAGCGTCATTCCCCGGCTGTCCACGAGGATCGTTCCGAGCGAGCTCGAGCCGGTCTTCACGACGACGTTCGACGAACCGCCGCCGCCCTGTGTGCTGGCGGCCGAGGTGGTCGTGCTGCCGGATGAGCTGCTGCCGCAGGCGGCGATCAGGAGCGACCCGGCGATCGCCGGTATGGACAGCTTCAGTAGACGGCGCATGTGTTCACTCCTTAGCGAGTCATCAGCGTGGTGTCGCGAGTGCGTCCTCGCGTACTCATGAAGACTCCGCGCCCGCGTGTTCCTTCCGCGAGACCCGTGTCCCGGCCGCACCGGCGTGGCGAGCTCAGAGACTGCTGAGGGGAACGCCGATGATGTCGAGCCTGCGCGTCAGGCCTCCGAGCGCAAAGTCGCGGATCGCGTCGCTGGTGGCGCCGATCGCGGCGAAATCGCGGCTGCCTCCGGTGTCGGGCGGGGCCAGCGACTGGGCCACCGACGGGAGGAGGTCGCGGAGCGTCTGGCGCACGACCTCCGCGGCCTCGGTATCGGCCCGCACGGTCTCACGCAGGAACCACACGCCGTATCCGATGTGGCGGGTCTCGTCGTGGTGGATCTTGGAGTACCCCTCGACGAACCCGGGCAGCAACTGCTCGTTGCGGAGATAGTCGGTGGTGAACTTGAATGTCGTGAGCCCCAGCGTGCTCTCGAGGATCAGGTGGTAGAGGGTGACGAACCTGACCTTCGCGGCGAGGCTCTCCGGTTCACTCACGAGCCGGAGGTGTGCGCTGACGAGCTCCTCGTCGAAGATGTGGCGGAAGGCATCCGAGATGCTCCCCCGCGCTCGGTCCACGTGAGCGGCGATCAGATCGGGGGAGGCGATCACCTCATCCTGGAAGCGCGCGTAGAACTGCATGTGGCGCGCCTCGTCCACCTGTTGCGTGGAGAGGAACGTCGCCTCCTCCTCGCTCCCGTAGGCGCCCACGAGGCCGGAGAACTTGGTCGTGATGCGCTCCTCGGCGACCATCAGCGAGGAGAGCACGAAGAAGATCAAGTCGCGGTCGTCCCCGCTCATCTGCCCCCAGTCACGGAGATCCTGGCTGAAGTCGATCGTGAACGGGGACCATTGCGATTCCTCCCAGCGCTTGTAGAGCGTCTGCGGATCGTTCAGCTGGATTTCGGTGTCGGTTTCGGCCACCGGCTCAGAGCGGCTTGCGGGCACGAATGGTCGCCGACGAGGCGTGCTCGTGGACGCGGTGGGTCTCCTGGATCTCGACGTCGACGAACCCCCCCTGCTGCAGAGCGGTTTCGAACTCCCGCCGAGTGAGCGCGCCCGCGATGCAGCCCGTCCAACTCTGCATGTCGGCACGCGTGGCGTCGTCCATGTCCTCGGCTGCCACCACGTCCGAGATCGCAAGGCGGCCGCCCCCGCGCAGGACGCGGGCCGCCTCGCGAATGACCCTGGCCTTGTCGCCTGAAAGGTTCAGCACGCAGTTCGAGATGACGACGTCGACACTGCCGTCGGCAAGAGGAATCTCCTCGATGTAGCCCTTGTGGAACTCGGCGTTCTCCACCCCCGCCTCACGTGCGTTGGTTCGGGCGAGCTCGAGCATCTCGTCGGTCATGTCGAGGCCGATCGCCCTGCCCCTGGGACCGACGCGCCGGGCGGAGATGAGTACGTCGGCGCCCGCACCGGAGCCGAGGTCGAGCACGGTCTCTCCCTCCTGCAAATCGGCGACAGACGTCGGCACACCGCACCCGAGCGACGCCGAGACCGCTGCCTCGGGGGCCTCCGCAGCGTCCGGTAGCGCGTCATACAGGGACGCTCCGAAGACCTGCTCGCCGGCCGGGCCCGTCGTGGAGGCCGCCGGGCTGCAGCAGCCAGAGCGCGCGTCGGAACACGGTGCGCTCATATTCCGCGCCGCAGCCGCGTAGCGCTCCCGGACGTTGGCGCGAACGTCCTCGGGGTCGGTCGTGGCACCCGCGTCTTTGGTGGTGGTCAGCTCAGCCATGCGGATAGCTCCTTCAGCGAGTCGGGGATGACGTAGTAGTAGGCCCACAGTCCGCGGCGCTCCGAGTCGACGATGCCGGCGTCGCGCAGCTTCTTCAGGTGGTGGGAGAGCGTCGGCTGGGAGATGTCGAACAGCGGCACGAGCTCGCACACGCAGACCTTTCCCGCGTGCTTGCGCAGGACGTCCACCAGCTGCAGGCGGATCGGATCCCCGAGGGCCTTGGCGACCTCCGACATGCGGATCGCCTGCTCGCGCTGGACGTCCGGGTAGACGACGGGCTCGCAGCAGCGCTCCCCGGCCGGCCGCTTCTGCTTCGGGGTGAGCTCCAGATCGACGGTCATCGATACACATATATCGATTGAAATGATGGATGTCAATAGATATGTTTTCGCCCATGGACGGGTCGGCGGCGGTGATGACCGACATCCACGGCAACCTGCCGGCTCTGGAGGCGGTGCTCGAACGCATCGACCAGCTCGGCGTGGAGCGGGTGTATTGCGGCGGCGACCTCGTCGGCTACGGCCCCCAGCCGAACGAGGTGTGCGCACTCATCGCGGACCGTGGGATTCCCACGATCTACGGCAACTATGACTATGCGATCGCACGGGGCCTGGAGGACTGCGGGTGCGCCTACGTAACCCCGCACGATCGCCGGATCGGCCAGCTGTCGGTGGACTGGACGCTTGCCCACACCGAGCAGGCGTCGAAGGACTTCATGCTTGAGCTGCCGTTCGAGCTCCACTTCCCGGTGGGCCCCGTCGGCGTCCACCTGGTGCACGGCTCGCCCAGGAGGGTCAACGAGTACCTGTTCGAGGACAAGCCGGCGTCCCTGTACGAGCGCCTGGCGCGAGCGGAGAGCGATCCCGTCCTCGCCTTCGGCCATACCCACAAACCGTGGGTTCACGAGTTCGGCGGGGTCCTGTTCGTCAACTGCGGCTCGGTTGGAAAGCCAAAGGACGGCGACCCTCGCGCCGCGTTCGCGGTCCTGCGACCGGCGGCTGCGGGTGTCGGCGTGAGCATCGAACGGGTCACCTACGATGCCGAGCGGGTAGCTGCCGAAGTGCGCCGCGCAGGCCTGCCCGACGAGCTCGCCGAGAAGCTGGTGGCCGCGGCTTGAGGATCGCGCGATGAACCCCCTCGCTCGCCGCCTGTTCGCGGAGTACCTCGGCTCTGCGTTCCTGGCCGCGCTCGTGATCGGATCGGGCATCGCGGCCCAGACGCTGTCTCCCTCGGACACCGGGCTTCAGCTCTTCGAGAATGCAGCGGCCACGGCCGCTGGCCTGTTCGCCATCATCCTGATGTTCGGGCCCGTCTCGGGCGGTCACTTCAACCCGGTCGTGTCGTTCGCGGACGCGAGCTTCGGAGGGCTCCGCTGGCGGGACGCACTCGCCTACCTCCCCGCGCAGGTTGCCGGGTGCATCAGCGGCGCGGTGGTCGCCAATCTGATGTTCGAACTCGCCGCCGTGAGCATCAGCACCCACCACCGCGCCTCGCCGGCCCACTTCGGGTCCGAGATCGTCGCGACGGCCGGGCTGATCCTCGTGATCTTCGCGCTCGCGCGAACCCGTCGCCTGCCGACCGCCCCCGCCGCCGTGGGCGCCTACATCGGCGCCGCCTACTTCTTCACCAGCTCGGCCAGCTTCGCGAACCCGGCGATCACCGTGGGGCGCATGTTCTCGAACACCTTCGCGGGCATCGCACCCTCCTCCGTACCGAGCTTCGTCGTGGCCCAACTCCTCGGGGGAGTGTGCGCTGCGCTGGTCGTGCGAGGTCTCTACCCGGACGTCACGCCGGAGGAGGCCGCCGACGTCGTCGTGCCCCACTACGCGGACGCGCGCTGACAGGAGCCGCGCAGCTCGCCCGGGTCGTCGGGGCCCTCAGGCGTGGGGAGGCTCGAGCGCGAGCTTGTGCGAGACCGTGGTGGTGTGCCCTTCGCTGAGGCTGGTGGCCGTCAGGGTGGCCGTCACGGTGTTGCCCTGGTCGATCTTGTGATGGACCGCCGAGGCGATGTGCACGCGGATTTTGACCTTCTGGCCGGCGCGGGCTTCGTACTTGGCCTTGCCGAGCTCGCGGCAGCCCCGCGCGCACAGCAGCGACGCGACCGCACGCTTGCTGTGGGCCTTGCGCACCACGTAGGTGATCACGAGGGTTCCCTTGCAGCCGGTGCTCGCGGTTGCCGGGCAGGCGAGCGGAATCACGGCGTTCCCCCACCGGGTGATGCGCACCGCGCTGACCGAGAGCACCACCGCGGGCGCGGGGTGCGTTTCGGCGGGCGGGTCCGGCGGGTCTTCGGCCGGGGGCGGGGTGGTCTTGACGACCGGGGGCGCCGCCACCGTAGCGGTGGCGTCCGATTCGGCGGCGCTGCCGGACCCGCCCGCGTTGCTCGCCGTCTCGGCGACCCGCAGGGTGTGTCCGACGTCTTCGCCCGTCAGGACGTACGTTTCACCGCTGGCGCCTTCGATCGCCGCACAACCGTTTCCCGAGGCGTCGCAGCGCATCCAATGATTGGCGAATTCGGTGGGCGAGTTGGTCCATTCGCCGTGGTGCGCGGTGAGCGTTTCACCCTGCTGGGCTGTACCGCTCACGGTCGGGAGGGCCGAGTCGGCCGGCACCGGCGGGACCACGACCGCCGTGGCTTGCGATTCCGCGGCCGTGCCGGCGCCGCCCGCGTTGCTCGCGGTCTCGGACACGCGCAGGGTGTGCCCGACGTCTTCGCCGACGGGAATGTAGGTCTGTTCGGTGGCACCGCCGATTGCGCTGCACGAGGACCCGGACGAGTCACACCGCAGCCACTGGTATTCGTAACCGGTCGGGGAGTTGGTCCATTCACCGTGGTGCTCGGTCAGCGTCTGGCCCTGCTGGGCGGTGCCCGTCACCGTCGGCACGTTCGAGTTCGCCGGCACGGACGGCACCACGACGGCGGTCGCTGCCGATTCCGCCGGGGCACCCGGACCGCCCGCGTTGCTCGCGGTGACGGAGACGACCAGTGTGTGCCCCACGTCTTCGGCGCCCAGGACGTACGCTTCGGCAGCAGCCCCGGCGATCGGGGCGCAGCCGTTACCCGATTCGTCGCAGCGCAGCCACTGGTATTCGTAGCCGGTGGGGGATTCCGACCATTCCCCGGGCTGCGCTTCCAGCGTGTCGCCTTCTTTGGCGGTGCCCGTCACGATCGGCGCTTTCGTGTTCACGGGCACCGGGGGCGTGACCACGGCGCTCGCAACCGATTCCGCGGCCGCGCCCGATCCGCCGGCGTTGCTCGCCGTCTCGGCGACGCGCAGTGTGTGCCCGACGTCTTCGCCGACGGGAATGTAGGTCTGTTCGGCGGCACCGCCGATTGCGCTGCACGAGGACCCGGACGAGTCACACCGCAGCCACTGGTATTCGTAACCGGTCGGGGAGTTGGTCCATTCACCGTGGTGCTCTGTGAGCGTCCCGCCCTGCGCCGCGATGCCGGTCACGGTCGGCACTTTCGAGTTGGCCGGCACCGGCGGGACCACAACCGCGGTGGCTTCCGATTCCGCCGCGCTGCCGGCGCCGCCCGCGTTGCTCGCCGTCTCGGCAATGCGCAGCTCGTGCCCGACGTCTTCGCCCACGGGGGAGTACGTCGCAGCGGTCGCGCCGCCGATTGCGACACAGCCCGATCCGGAGGAGTTGCACCGCATCCACTGGTAGGTGTAGCCGGTGGGAGCGTTGGTCCATTCACCGTTGTGCTCTTCGAGCGTTTTGCCCTGCTGGGCCGTACCCGTCACCGTCGGCACTTTCGAGTTCACCGGCACCGGGGGGGTCACCACGGCGGTCGCCGCCGATTCCGCGGCCGCTCCGGGGCCGCCGGCGTTGGTTGCGACCTCGGTCACGCGCAGCGTCTGTTCGACGTCTTCGGCGACGGGGGAGTACGTCGCAGCGGTCGCGCCGCCGATCGCGACACAGCTCGCACCGGAGGAGTTGCAGCGCAGCCACTGGTAGCTGTATTCCGTCGGGGAGTTCGACCATTCACCGTGGTGCTCTTCAAGCGTTTTGCCCTGCTGGGCCGTACCCGTCACCGTCGGCACTTTCGAGTTCACCGGCGCCGCCGGCAGAACGACGGACGTGGCTTCCGATTCCGCCGCCGCTGACGAGCCGCCCGAGTTGCTTGCGACCTCGGTCACGCGCAGCGTCTGTTCGACGTCTTCGGCGACGGGGGAGTACGTCGCAGCGGTCGCCCCGCCGATCGCGACGCAGCTCGCACCGGAGGAGTTGCAGCGCAGCCACTGGTAGCTGTACCCGGTCGGGGAGTTCGACCATTCACCGTGGTGCTCTTCGAGCGTTTTGCCCTGCTGGGCCGTACCCGTCACCGTCGGCACTTTCGAGTTCACCGGCACCGGCGGCACCACCACAGCGGTCGCCGCCGATTCCGCCGCGCTCGACGAGCCGCCCGCGTTGGACGCAACCTCTGTCACGCGCAGCTTGTGCCCCACGTCTTCGGCGACGGGCACGTACGTTTCGTTGGTCGCGCCGCTGATCGGCAGGCAGCTTCCGCCGAGCGCTTCACAGCGCATCCACTGGTAGGTGTAGCCCGTGGGCGAGTTGGTCCATTCGCCATGGTGCTCTTCAAGCGTTTTGCCCTGCTGGGCCGTGCCGGTGATCGTCGGCACTTTCGAGTTCGTCGGCACCGGCGGGACCACGACGGCTGTCGCTTTCGATTCCGCGGGGGTGCCCGAGCCGCCCGCGTTGCTTGCCGTCTCGGTCACTTTCAGCTTGTGACCCACATCTTCGGCGACGGGCACGTACGTCTGGTTGGTGGCGCCGCCGATCGCCGTGCAGCTGGTGCCCGCTGAGGTGCAGCGCTGCCACCTGTACGTGTATCCAGTGGGCGAGTTGGTCCATTCGCCGTGGTGCTCTTCAAGCGTTTTGCCCTGCTGGGCCGTGCCGGTGATCGTGGGCACCGTCGTGGCGACGGGCGCGGCCGGCAGCACGACCGCGGTCGCGGACGAGTCCTCCGGGGCGCTGGGTGCGCCGAAGTTGTACGCGGTCTCGGCCACCCTCAGCTCGTGTCCCACGTCTTCGGAGGTGACCAGGTACGTTTCACCGGTCGCGCCGCCGATCGAGGAGCAGCTCGATCCGGAGGAGTTGCAGCGCCGCCACTGGTAGGTGTACGAGTTCGGCGTGTTCGTCCATTCGCCGTGGTGCTCGGTGAGCGTTTTGCCCTGCTGGGCCGTGCCGGTGACCGTCGGGGGCGAGATGTTCACCGGGTTGTTCCAGGCGAACGCGCTGGCCGTCAGCGAGAGGTACAGGCATGCCGCCGCGAGCAGCGTCGAAAGCAGTCTGCGAGAGAGCGCTCCGCTCGGGAGCTTGGGGTGTGGGTTCGTGAGGGACATACCTCTACGCGGTGTTCGCCACCGCGGCGGGGTTCGCGGGGTCGGGCGCGGCGGGGTGCGCGGGGTCGGGCGCGGCCGGGCGCCCCGCGGGGCCGGCGACGATGCCGTCGGCCGGATCGACCACCGCCGGCGGCTCGGGGGAGGCGGGCTCAAGGGGGGCGGGCGCGGGGGCGGCGGGCTCACGGGAGGCGGACTCACGGGAGGCGGGCTCACGGGAGGCGAGCGCGGGGGCGACGGGCGCGGGGGAGGCGGCCTGCTCGCCGTCGCAGTCCAGGCGCCCGGATGTGAGGGCGCAGAAGGTCTCCACGACGCGGGGGTCGAACTGGTGGCCGGCCTCGCGGCGCAGCTCCTCGATCGCAGCGACCATGCTCATGCCCTTGCGATACGGCCGGTCGGTGGTCATCGCGTGGAAGGCGTCGCAGACGGAGATGATGCGGGCGCCCATGGGGATCTCGTCGGCGGCGCGCCTGTCGGGGTAGCCGTGGCCGTCGAAGCGCTCGTGGCTGGAGCGCACGAGTCGCGCGACGGGGCCCATCGCTGGTGACGCGGCGAGGATGCGCTCGCCCACCTCGCTGTGGCGCTCGATGATCGCGCGCTCGCCGGGCTCCAGCGAAGCCGGCTTCTCGAGGATGGCTTCCGGCACCGCGACCTTGCCCACGTCGTGGAGCTCGGCCGCGCGAACGAGGATCTCGAGGTCCTCCCCGGACATGCCCATTTCCTTGCCGATCGTGCGGGCCATGATCGAGACCTCGTGGAGGTGGGCGTGGAGGTCGGGCTCGCGCTCGGCCATCACCTGCAGCAGGACGTCGCGCAGCTGGTTGGGCGCGTCGGAGGATTGGCGTGAGCGCTTGTCGGCGTACAGGCGTTCGTCGACGAGGCCCATCGCGGCGGAGCACTCCTCGGCCTCCGCGGGGAGCATGATGCACCCGCAGGCAGTCGAGATGTCAAAGCCCTGCCCCCGCTCGGAGAGCGCCTCGATGGTGACGGCCGCGATCTCCTCCAGCGGCCGCGTGCCGACGCGGGTGAGAACACAGAACTCGTCCCCGCCGAGGCGGTAGGCCTCGCCTTCGGGTTCGGCCGCGTTGGCGAGCTTCACACCCAACCGCGACAGCAACGCGTCGCCGAGGGGGTGGCCGAAGGTGTCGTTGTAGATCTTGAAGCCGTTGAGGTCGAACAGCAGCAGCGCCCACGGCTCGCGCGTGCTCGCGGACTGCAGCACGTCCTCCAGCGCCGCCAGCAGCCGGCGGCGGTTGCCGAGGCCGGTGAGTGCGTCGGTGAGTGCTTCCTCGCGACTGCGATCGGCGAGCACCAGGTTCTCCGAGAACGTGAGCCCCATGCGGGCGATCACGCCGGCGATCGTGCAGACGGCGAGGATGTACGCCGCGTCGTGGATCTGGTGGCTGGACTGCAACGCGAGCAGGCCGAGCGCGCCCAGAGCGAACGTGACCGGGAAGATCAGCAGCCTGCGGCCCTCGAGGCCGATCACCGCGGAGGGGCGAGGAGCCTGCCAGGCGGCCCACCCGAGCACGACCGCGGAGGCGGGCCACAGCGAGTCGAACACGCCCGATTCGCTGTGCCCGGTCGCGGACCAGTACAGCGAGATCCAGTCGGCGCTTGCGCTCAGCGCGAGGCCGACGGCGACGATCCCGAGCACCCGGCCGGGGCGCCATCCGGTCATCGCGAGCACGCTCACGACGAAGGCGAGCAGCAGGAGGTCGCCGAGGGGGTAGATGAGGTCGCCGATCACGTCGCCGAGCGAACCTTCGGTGCCGGCGACGATCGGGGGCAGCACGAACTGCGAAGCGAGCGCCGCAATCGCGAGCGCTCCGACGATGCCGTCCAGCCACAGGCTTGGATAGAAGACCCTGACTCGCGCCCTGACAAGCAGCCCGAGGGTGATGAAGGACGCCGGATAGAAGACGAGCCACAGGTAGTCGCTGGGGGCCGGGAACCCGCTTTCGGTGACCTGGCCGGGGTCGATCGTGAACACGATCTCCCCGATCGCCCAGCAGCCGAGGCCGATCCCGAGGGTCAGCCAGGCGGCACGCTCGACCTTCGACCAGAACGCGCGCATGAGGCACAGCAGTGCGCTGGCGGCGAGCAGGCCGTTGAAGACCCAGTCTTCGAACAGGACGTGGACGGCGTGGCCGCCGAAGCCGGTCACGGCGTGGATCGCGTATGCGACCATCCCGACGAGCGTTGCGCCCAGCAGGATCTTGACCGCGCGCGCACGCCCGCGCCCGATGTTGCGCACCGGCGGGCCCATGAGTCGCTTCAGGGGCAGCGCGGACGCCTCCATGTTCAGAGGCGCTCCGGGCAAGCATGCTGCGTGACCACGATCATGGCCCCAGCGTCGGCAGATACTGCTCGCAATCCTTAGCGGCCAAACCCGCCATGGACAGATGCCCTAAACGGCCGACGGACTCCGTCACCAATAGGACGACACGGCTGTCGTCTTTCCGGGATGTTCGGCCTGTGGCCTAGACCGGTTCGGCCGTGTCGTGCAAGCTCGCCCCCACGCGCGGGCTCAGCCGGACAGCGCCGTGGCCTTGATCCGCTCGAACTCCGCCTGGTCGATCGTGCCTTCGTCGAGCAGGCGCTTGGCCGCGGCGATCTGCCCGACGCGATCCTGTTCGGAGGCGACCGAGCGCACGTACTGGTCCATTTCCTGCTGCTGTTCGGAGCGTCGCGCCGCGATCCGTTCGGACATGCCCTTGTGCTCGACGATCAGGTAGATGAACACGCCGAAGTACGGGATCAGGCACAGCACCACGATCCAGCCGACCTTGCCCCAGCCCGAGAGTTCGGTGCGGCGCAGGATGTCGCCGATCTCGATCCACAGGAGCCAGATCCAGATGACGAACGCGAAGAAGATCACGATCGTCCACAGGACTTCCCCGAGCGGGTAGCTGTCGGCAAGCACCATCCGGTGGCGGATCTTAGACCTCGGCCCGCTGCCGGCCTTCGCCGCCGCCCCCCGCCGAGACCCCGAGCCGTCGGGGCGGTGGTGGAAGATCGGCGGTGCGCTGCCCCGGCTGCGCCGTGCCAACGTGTCCGAGTCGAGAGCAGACAGCCCCGAGCTGGGCCCCGCCCGCCGGCTTTCGCCGATCGACCGCCTGTACCTGCGCCGCTACGCGCGACTGCTGGCAGTGATCGCGGCGGCGTTCCTGCTGGAGGGCATCGCGAAGGGCGGGCGCTGGGAGCTGGCGCTGCTGGCGGTGCTGCTCGGCGCCACCCTGCTGCTGGCCATGCACGCCTCCAAAATCCGATGGGAGATCTTCCGGATCGCGGCCGGCTTCGTGGTGGTCGTCGTCGTGCTCAGCCTGCTGCAGGCGGTGTTCGGCGAAATCGACGAACGCCTGGTGAAGCTCGCCAACTCGATCGTGGTCCTGTTCGGGCCCCCGGTGATCATGCTGGGCGTCGTCCGCAGGATGCGGGAGACCCAGACCGTGCCGGTGGACGCGGTGATCGGCGTGCTGTGCGTGTACCTGCTGCTGGGGATGTTCTTCGCCAACCTGTACGGGTCACTCGAGAACGTGGGGGGCAAACCCTTCTTCGCCCAGGACGTGCCGGCGACGATCGCGCACTGCACCTACTTCAGCTTCACGACCCTCTCCACGATCGGCTACGGCGACCTCACGGCCGCGACCAACCTCGGGCGTACGCTGGCCGTGTCCGAGGGACTGCTCGGGCAGGTCTACCTCGTGACGGTCGTCTCGCTGATCGTCGGCAACCTCGGCCGCCGCCGTTCGCGGGAGGAACGCCTCGACCGCTAGCTTCAGGTCTTTACGGGGCGCCCGAAGCCCTGTTCGGCGGTCTCGCGGGCGGCGGCCCCCCCGACGCCGGCCTTGGGCGGAACGGCCTCGCCGTTGCCGGCGGCTTCGGCCACCGCCGCCGGCTTCCGCCTGAGCCCCGGACGTGTGAGGATCAGCCCCTCGCCGAGCACCTTCGCGACCAGGTGTGCCCGCGAACGAGCGCCGGACTTGAGCATCGCGTTGCGGGCGTGGGCGCGGACGGTGTCGTGTGCGATGTGCAGCTCGTCGGCGATCTCCGGGCCGGTGCTGCCGAGGGCGATCAGGCGCACCACCTCGAGCTCGCGCGCCGTGAGCGGCAGCGCGCTCAGCGGCCCGGTGCGGGCCCGGCGGGCGTGGGCGCCCCAGCGCGAGGTGCTGAGCGCCACGAACAGCACCAGCCGCCGTCCGGTCACCCGCTCGACGGTGGCGGCCCACTGGACGGTGACTGTGTGGCCGTCGGAGCAGCGCATCTCGGTCTGGCGGCTGAAGCTGCCTTCGTCCATCTGGCGCATCCACTCCTGGGCGGTGACCTGCGGTCCCCCCACGATGAACTCGTAGACCGGATGTCCGATCAGCTCGCGTGCCGGGTAGCCGAGCAGGGAGATGTAGGCGCCGTTGACCTCCACGTGGCAGCGGCGTTCATCGAGCAGCGCCATCGGGTTGCGCGACTGCGTGAAGGCTGCTTTGAAAAGCCTTCCCCACTCCTTGTGGCCCCCGGACTCCACAGGGGCTAGCTTCGCACAAGCGCCCCTACGTGTCCGCGCTCGCGCCGGCGCTCGTCGCGGCGGCCGGCTCGCTCTCCCGGCGGGCCCCTCCGTATTCGCCGTGGCCGAGGTGCACGAGCCAGCGGCGCAGCTCGCGGTGGACGGCTTCCGCCCCCACCAGCTCCGCCTCCGGAAGCGGGAGCGTGACGGGGTGCAACAGGAACGGGTGGGATTGACTACCGCCGAGCCCGCCGTGAGACCCGACCAGCTCCTCGAACGCGGCCACCTCGTCCCATTCGCGCCAGTAGGTGCTGTTGAGGACGATGTCGGGGCAGTGGGGGAAGCCGTCGGTGCGGCGCACGTGGCGGGGCGCGTTGGGGCCATACGGCTGCAGCGGATCGGAACCCTCCACGCGTTGCTGGTCGAGGAAGTGGGTGCCCTCCGCTCCCAGCACCACGCCGCCGTGCTCGTCGGAGCGGACCAGCGCGAAGCCGATGCCGGGATGGCCGCAGAGCGCGGGGAGCAGCCCCGGATAGAGCTCCCCGATGCGCTCGAGGCTGAGGCGCCCCGGCTCGCGCGGGAAGCTGATCAGGCCGAGGCACCCGGAGGCCATCACGACCACCTCGGGAGGCTCCTGCGCCGCCCCCGAGCCGCTCGCCCCGTCCGCGGCGGGCACGTCGGACCCCGCCGCGTCGCCGCCGCCGAGACGGACGTCGCCGTCGGAGCTGCGGGAGCTGGTCAGCCGGCGCACGATCCGCGCGGGTGCGCCCGAGCCGCTGGCCGCCTCGGACAGCGAGGCCCCCATGTAGCCGAGCGCCTCGCTGGGGTTACCGTCCACGGTCGAGGTGCCGGCTTTGACCTGTTCCTCCACGAGCGCCTCGAGCGTGATGCCGTAGCGGTCCAGGAATGTCGCCCCCTGGGACTGGCCGTGGTCGGCGAGCACGACCAGCTCGTAGCGGCGGGGGGCGTCTTCGGCGACCCTCTCCAGGCGGCCGATCTGGCGATCGAGGGCGGCGAGCGTGGCGAGCGCATCGGGGCGCTCGATGCCGGAGTGGTGGGCCACCTCGTCGTAGGCCAGGAACGTGGTGTAGATCACCGGCCGTCCGCCGTACATGTCGGAGATGACCGAGGCCACCTGGAGGTCGCGCTGGATCACGGTGGCCCATGCGCGCACCACGGCGTACATGCGCGAGCGGGGGATGCGCGGTTGGATGTCGCGGCGGCGCTGGCGGGAGGCGTGCCAGCGCTCGCTGAAGATCTCGCGGATCACGAGCACGAACGTGCGCGTGACGTTGTAGGGGTTGGCGAAGTAGGCGAAGTAGTCCTGGCCCATGCGGCCGTGACGTTCGCGCTGCAGGACGGTGCTCATCGTGAGCAGGCTGTGGGGGGCGTCGCCCGAGAGGATGTTGGCGCGGCTGGCCCCGTCGGCGAACAGCAGGCCGCGTCCGTCGGAGTGGCGGCGCTCGAGCTCGGCGGCATCGCGGGGGTGGTTGGTGACGATCGCCTTGCCGCTCTCCTTCTCCCACCAGCGGAACGCCGGCATGTCCTCGTTGTTGCCGTGCAGCAGGCCCGCCTGGCAGGCCCCCGTCTGCGAGGACCAGTCGGTCTCCCAGCGGGTGAGGTGGTGGGACCCTTCGCGCAGCCACCGCGCCATCGTGGGTGCGTTGCCGTCGCGCAGCGCGCGCACGAGCACGTCGTGTGCGAGGCCGTCGATCTCCAGCAGCAGCAGCCCGGGCTTGTCGAGTTCGCTGCCCGGGGAGGTGCGGCGCGCGTTTCGCGCCACCACGTTGCGATACCAGGGCCCGTCGTCGTCTATCGCCAGCACGCCCATGGCGGCCGTGTCGACCAGGCTGATGGCGATCGTGATCACGAGCGCCCCGGCGAACGACGACACGTGCAGCCCGAGGTTCAGTTCCGAGAGCAGGAACACGACCGCGCCGTTCACCAGCAGCACCCCGAATCCGAGCGTGAGGACCGTCAGCGGCAGCGCGACGCGCAGCAGCAGCGGCCACACGAGACCGTTCAGCAGCCCGATCAGGGCGATCAGCCACACCGCCGAGCCGAAGCTCTTGAGCGTGACGCCGGGCATCAGTTCCCCCACCACCCACACGGTGATCGCGGACAGGATCCACACGACTGCGATCCGCCCGGGCGCGAGCCGGCGCGTGTGACGGGTGCGCGGCTCCGGCGCCTCGCGCTGCTCCGACGCCTCCACCGGCTGCGCGCCGGCCCCGTGGCCCCCGGCGGCGCTCACGCGCTCAGCCTCTGCTCGCCGCCCGCCACACGCGGGAGCAGCTCCAGCCGCTCGCCGGGACGCAGCACGCGCACCTCGGTGGCGGGCGCGAACCTAGCCGCGAGCTGCGCGAACAGCCGCGCGGGGGCGGACGGGGGGGCGGGTGAACGCAACGGCCACGGCGCCCGCAGCGTGCCCCAGTGGATCGGGACCACGACTCGCGGGGCGATGATCGCCGTCGCCCTGGCGGCGCGTGCCGGATCGAGGTGGCCCGCTCCGAGCGTGCGGCCCCAGCCGGCGATCGGCAGCAGGGCCACGTCGACCCTGCCCGTCAGCTGGGCCATCTCGTCGAACAGGTCGGTGTCGCCGGCGAAGTACACGGTCCGGGATCCGTCCACCAGGAACCCGATCGGCGGCGGTCCCCCTCCGCCGCGCCAGCGGCCCCGCGGATGGGTGGCGGTGGTTGCCTGCACGTGGAGCCGGCCCAGCTCGAGCTCCTGACCGGCGGCGAGCTCGCGCACGTCGGTGAAACCCTTCCCCGCCAGCCACCGCCGGGAGCCGGGGGGCGCCAGCACGGCGACGCCCTCGCCGAGTACCCGCAGCGAGCCCACGTGGGCGTGGTCCGCGTGCAGGTGGGAGAGCAGGACGCCGTCGAGCCCCGAGACGGAGGACGCGTCGACGGCGCCGCCGGCGCGGCGCAGGAAGCCCACGCGTGCTCCGAGCAGCGGATCGGTGATCAGCCGGACCCCGTCCAGCTCGATCAGGACGGTCGCGTGGCCCAGCCAAGTGACGGCCGCGCCCGGATGCGGCGCGGACGCCTGCTCGGTGTCGCTCACAGGCCCGTCTGCGCGGTGATCTCGCCGTCCTTGACGGCCTTGGCCAGACGGGCGTGGTCGAGCTCGTTCTGGTGCGCGTAGGCCTTCGAGAACTCGACGATCGCCTTGTCGAAGCTCGTGCCGCTCCCCAGATAGGAGGCGATCGCGATGCGGTCGCCGCTGCGGGCGTGGGCGCGGGCCAGCGTCCAGCCGCACAGCCGTCCGTAGGCGGCCATCATCGGGGGCGTCTGCCGACTGACTTCCGCAGACCCCTTCCAGTCGCGCAGCTGGCGCCCGTAGAAGTCGCGGGGGACCCCGTCGATGCCGGCCTTCACGTGCACCCAGCCGAGGAAGATGTCGCTCACGGCCTGCATCAGGCGCTGGCCTGTGACGACCCGCTCGCCGTGGTTGGTGAACTCGCTCTTGTCCAGGAACTCCTCGAGCACCGACGCCTCCGCCTCCTTCAGCTGCAGGAACAGCGGGTCGCTCTGGTCGCGGCCGAACATCAGCGCGATCCACGCGCGGGTGCCCACGCTGCCGACGCCCACGACCTTGCGGGCGAAGTCCGTCAGCTCGAACTCCTCGAGCAGCACCCGCCGATCGAACTGGAGCGTCCGCCGGTAGGTGCGGAGCAGCTCGTGGAGCTCCTCGAAGACCCGCTCGAACTCGTCACCCGAGAGGAGATCTCGCAGCGGCACGATCAGGGGCGCCTGGTCGACGATCCGGATCGACCCGTTGACGCGTTCGGTCAGCTTCGACAGCGCCGAGACGCTGTCACGCGTGCGGGCCTTCGCGAGCGTCTTTTCGGCGCGCGCCAGCGAGCCGGCTTTGAACTCCGGCCCGTATTCGGCCATGAATTCCTCGATGTCGACACGGGCGTACCACACCGCGAGGTTCTCCATGGAGGCGAATTCCCGCATCGCCTCGCGATATTGCTTGACCGCCTCGAGCACCACCCGCTCACCGTCGCGGGTGGAGAATTCGTTGTCCTGGGCGGCGATCATGAGGCTCGCGGACAGCCGCTTGACGTCCCACTCCCACGGCCCGGGGAGGGTCTCGTCGAAGTCGTTGATGTCGAACACCATGCGCCGCTCGGGGGAGGCGAACACGCCGAAGTTGGACAGGTGGGCGTCGCCGCAGCACTGCACCCGCAGGCCCGACACGGGCGTCGTGGAGAGGTCCCGGGCCATCACTCGGGCCGCCCCCCGGTAGAAGGTGAAGGGCGACACGAGCATGCGCCCGTAGCGGATCGGCACGAGCTCGGGGACGCGGGTGCGGGCCTGTTCCTCGAGCAGCTTGACCGGGTCGGGGCGGTCGCTCCCGGCCGCGAATTCGGCGTGCGAGGAGCGCGGCGCCCTCTCCCGGGCGCGCTTGCCCAGCTCCGTTCGTTCGGCGACAGAGAGATGCACCACCGCCCCCGCCTGGCTCCCCACCGGTTTCTGTTTCTTGCTCGCCGTCGCTGGCATCGGTCTTCCCCCTGAATCAGTGGACGATCCGCAGCTTACGGCTAGGATCGTCCTCTGCGCTCGCCAACCCGACCGACCCGTCGCGAGGCCAGTCCGTCGCGGCGGGGGGCACGGCGCTGGCCGGCGCAGAAGCTGCGCTCGCGCAGCGCCGAGCTGTGGGCCTTCGGAGGGCTGTTCGCGGCGGCGCTGCTGGCGTTCCTGTCGATCGGTGCGGCGCTGCCGGTGCTTCCCCTGTTCGTGCGAGGACCCCTGCACGCGAGCAACCTCGCGGTGGGGATCGTGGTTGGGGCCTTCTCGGTCACCTCGGTCTTCTGCCGGCCGCTCGCCGGTCGCCTGGCCGACACCCGCGGACGGCGCATCGTGCTGGTGGCGAGCGCGCTGGTGATGTCGCTGGGAGGCGTCCTGTACCTGCTCGCCGGCAGCGTCGTGACACTGGTGCTGGCCCGCCTGGTGGTGGGCGTGGGCGAGGGCGCGCTGTACACCGCCGGGGCCACCTGGGCGGTGGACTTCGCGCCCACGGGCCGCCAGGGCCTCGCGCTCGGGGTGTTCGGCCTGGCCGTATGGGGCGGGCTCTCGCTCGGCCCGCTGGTGGGTGAGGTGCTGCGCTCCGCCGCCGGCTACGACGCCGTGTGGGCGCTGGCGACGGCGCTCCCGTTCGCGTGTGCGGTGATCGCGGTCTTCCTGCCCGACCCGGCGCGGGCGATCCGCGGTCGCGTGAGGCAGCGGATGGCGCTGTTTCCCCGTCCTGCCCGACGCCCTGGGCTGGCGCTCGCGCTGGCCAACTTCGGCTATGCGGCGCTGGCCGGGTTCGTGGTGCTCGACCTGCGCTCGCAGGGTGTGGGGGGCGGAGCCAGCGTGTTCACCGCCTTCGCATCGGCGGTGTTCCTCAGCCGCCTCGTGCTGAGCCCCCTCCCCGACCGGGTGGGGCCGCGCGCGACCGCCACCGGGGCCGCCCTGTTCGAGGCGGTGGGGCTGACGATCATCGCCCTCTCGCACTCCCTGGAGGCGGCGCTCGCCGGAGCGCTCGCGATGGGGATCGGCTTCTCGATGCTGTTCCCGGCGCTCGCGCTGATGGTCGTGGTGCAGGTGGGCGAGGAGAGCCGCGGCTCGGCCCTGGGCGCGTTCACCGCCTTCTTCGACATCGGGGTCGGCCTGGGCGCTCCGCTGGCGGGCGCGACGGCGGCGGTGGCGGGCTACCCGGCGGTGTTCCTGCTGGGCGCGGCCGCCGCCCTCGGCACCGCCGGCCTGGCGGCGTTCTCCACCCGGGCAGGCATGCACCCGGCCTTCGCCGGTGCGCCCGAACGAACGTAGCGCCTGCCCGACCGGGGAGCCCGTCCGGCGCCCCGCGGGACCGGGTTGGGGGTCGGCCTAAGCTGTTCCCATGGCCAAGACGTGGGTGCTGGACACCGAGACGAAGGGGACGGGAGCGCACATCGCTCCGCTGCCCGATGCTGCCGGCGGGGGCTCGCGTGAGGCCGAGCTCGCGCTCGTGCAGCTCGCCCGGCCGCCGCGCCCGCAGCGCCCGTCCGAGCCGCCCCCGAAGGCGACCTTCAGGGTCGTGGACGTGCTCGGCGGCGACGTGCTCGGCGAGGACCTCGGCGCGCGTGAAGCCGTGGACGTCCTCGGCGGGATGCGCAGCGCGCTCGACGCGCGCGTGTACGTTCGCCACGGCGCGAGCTCCCGCTGGCGGCTGGTGAGCCTCGCCGACACGCGCCGGCTGTGGACGTTGGCCCACGACAGCGACGCGACCGGGTAGGGGGCGCGCGGAGTCCGACGAGGCGCGGCTCCGGGTCCGACCGGAGACCGGGCCGTGGCGGGACGTGTACGGCGCTACGGTAGGCGCCATGCGCGAGATCCTGCCGGGCGTGTTCCACTGGGAAACGCTGCACCCGCGAATCCAGCTGTACGTGTCCAGCTACTGGCTGGAGGACGGCGGGGTGCTGATCGATCCGCTGATCCCCGAAGACGTCGGGATCGACTGGTTCGCCAACCGGACACAGGAACCGGGCACGGTGATCCTCACCAACCGCCACCACCTGCGCGAGAGCGTGATCTTCCGCGAAACGTTCGGCTGCCCGATCCTGTGCAACCGGGCGGGCCTGTGGGAGTTCACCGACGGCCAGCCGGTCGAGGGGTTCGACCCGCCGGCGTTGCTGCCGGGAGACGTGAAGGCGCTCGAGCTCGGCGGGATCTGCCCCGATGACACGGTGCTGCACGTGGAACGCGCCGCAGCGCTGGCGTTCGCGGACGGGATCGTGCGGAACGGCGCGGACGGCGGCGAAGGGCCGCTGGGCTTCGTGCCCGACGCGCTGATGGACGACCCCCCCGCCACCAAGCGGGCGCTGCTCGACGGGCTCGGGCGGCTGCTGGAGTCGGTCCCGTTCGAGAACGTCCTGCTGGCCCACGGCGCGCCGCTGATCGGCGACGGCCGCGAGCGCGTGCAGGAGCTCGTCGACACGGGCGGCCGGACCGTTTCCGGGTCCTGAAGAGCCCTCCCGGAGCGTCCCGTGGGTCAGTACACGCGCGTCCTGCGCCACCCCAACTTCAGGTTCATGTTCGCCGGCCAGGCCGCGAGCGCGATCGGCGACGGCGTGGTGCTGGTGGCGATCGCCCTGTACGTGACCGACACGACGGGCTCCGTCGGCGACCTCGGACTGGTGCTCGGCGCCCAGGCGCTCGCGATGGTGACGTTGCTGCTGATCGGTGGGGTGTGGGCCGACCGGCTGCCGCGCCAGCGCGTGATGATCGCCACCGACCTCGTGCGGGCGACCCTGCACGCGGTGCTGGCGGTGCTGATCCTCACGGGTGGCGCCACGGTCGTGGAGCTGGTCGTGATCGAGGCCTGTTACGGGGCGGCCGAGGCCTTCTTCCGGCCCGCCTACAGCGGCCTGGTCCCGCAGACCGTGCCGGAGGATCAGATCCTCGACGCGCGCGCCCTGACCGAATGGACGGCCAACCTCGCGACGCTGGTCGGGCCGGCGTTGGCGACGGCGCTCGTGCTCGGCGTGGGCGCCGGTGAGGCGTTCGCGTTCGACTCCGCCACGTTCGTGTTCAGCGCGCTGATGCTGGCCCGCGTGCACCCGCGCCCGCGGGGTCTGCAGGCGCGCTCGGAGTCGCTCCTGCGAGAGCTGGGAGGGGGCTTTCGCGAGGTGCGCTCGCGGACCTGGGTGTGGGTCACGATCGCCGCCTACTCGGGAGCGGTGCTGTGCATGTACGCGCAGTGGTACGCGCTCGCCCCGGGGATCGCGCGCGATCACTACGGAGGGGCGGGCGTGTTCGGGGTGATCGAGACGGTGGCCGGGATCGGCGCCGTGTTCGGGGCGCTCGCGAGCCTGCGCTGGCGTCCCACGCACCCGCTGAGGACGGGCCTGTTGCTGACGCTCGCTTGGCCGCTGCAGTTGGCGGTGTTCGCCCTCGGGGCCCCGCTGGCGCTCGTGATCCCGTGCGGCTTCGCCACAGGGTGGGGGTTCTCGCTGATGCTGATCTGGTGGGAGACGGCGCTCGCGCGGCACATCCCCGCGCACATGCTCTCGCGGGTGAGCGCGTATGACTGGATGGGCTCGCTGGCCCTCTTGCCGCTGGGGTACGTGCTGGCGGGCCCGCTGGCGGAAGCGCTCGGGGCGCAGACCGTGCTCGGTGTGGGGAGCGTGATCGGGCTCGCGGTGCTGCTGCTCGCGCTCGTCCCCCGCTCCACGCGCGAGCTCACCGAACGCCCCGCCACCCCGGAGGAACTGCGGGCGGAGCCGCGCCTGGCCCACCTCCCCGGCCACCCCGAGACGTGGTCGCCCGCGGGCTAGTCCCGCCCGCCGGACGGCCGCACACGCCGGTCGATCCATCGACGCCGGCCCGCGCATCCACTGCCCGGTACGACCCTCGGCCACCCCTCGCCGGCAAAGCCGCAAACTGGGCGAGAATCGTGATTGCCGAACGGGCGAGTGCCTGCTAGGCACCAGGGCACACCCACGTGAAGTCCTCCGCGCGCACAGGCAAGCAGGCTCCCGGCCCTCCCCCCGAGGGTGGCGAGCTGGTCCTCCTGGACCGCCGCTCCTGGAGCGACGGCCCCGGCTCGGACCGTCTGCACGACGGTCACGGCGGCGAGGGCACCGCCGAGCTGCTGGTGCGGATGGCGCGCCTGGAGGCGGTCATGGGAGCGACGCTGTCGCTGCTGCGCCAGGCGATCCTCGAGCAGCGGACGCCGACGCGCGAGGAGCTCGCATCCGAGCTCGCCTACGTGCTCGGGACGACCCGCGAAGCGGCGATGGCCGAGCTGGACGAGGTCGCCCAGATGGTTGGGGTCTCCGGGATTACCTGATAATCTCGATTGACTTACTGAGCAATGTCTCTGTTGCTCAGCTTCCCCCGACCACCCACGGAGAAAGTCACATGCCAAGGGTCATCGTGATCACCGAGCACCGGAGCACCGGCGACCAGGAGGCGGTGCTGCTCGACGAGCAGGTCCACTCCATCCACCTGGACACCGAGCACTCGGCCGGCCAGTTCATCCAGCGCCTCGGCTGGGCGATCAACGACGCCGAGGAGGTCGAGCGCTCGCGCGCCGTGTCCCGCGAGGGCGTTGCGGCCCTCGAACTCGCCCGTGCGGCGTGACAGACGTTGCGGCCCCCGAACTCGCCCGTGCGGCGTGACAGACGGCTACCGCGGCGGGGTCTCTTCGAGCGGGCCCGCCGCGGGCCGCCGGCCCCTAGGCCGGCTCCGCTGAGATCCTGAGGTCCTCGGTGAGGAGGCTGCCCACCTCCTCGTCGACGCAGACGATGCGGTTGGTCTGCGCCTCGACGTGCACGACGCGGGGGGCGTAGCCGTCGAGCTCCTCGCGCTCGTAGTGGGCGTAGGAGATGACGATCACGCGGTCTCCCCGCTGCACCAGGCGGGCGGCGGCGCCGTTGATGCAGATGACCCCCGAGCCCGGCTCCCCGGCCATCGTGTAGGTCTCGAAGCGGGCCCCGTTGTCGATGTCCACGACGTGCACCTGCTCGTGCTCGCGGATGTCGGCGGCGTCCAGCAGCTCGCGGTCGATCGTGATCGAGCCGACGTAGTGGAGGTCGCAGTCCGTGACCGTCGCGCGGTGGATCTTCGACTTGAGCATCACCCGCTGCACGGCGCCCACGTTAGCCAATAAGGGTTCCCGCGGCCAGGGCTGGGCGATCGTCCACCTGTTCGGCTGCATCGCTAAAGCGGGCGCCCGCCTGCGCACGATAGGAACGGTGGACGCCCGAAGGGCGGACCGCTCCCCATGGATGACTGGTTCAACCTGAACGCCTCTATTCGCCGCGCGGTGGACCCCCTGGCGCTGATGCAGCGCGTGGCCGACCAGGCGCTCGCGGCGCTCGTCGGCGCCGACGAGGTGCTCGTCGGGCTCGTGGTCGAGGACGGCTCGCTGCGGTACGCGTGCGCGGCGGGTCGCGCCAGCGAGCACGTGGGCGAGGAGATCCCGCTCGCGGGCAGCCTCGCCGGCCAGGCGCTGCGTGAGCGCCGGACGCTGCTCGCCGACGACACCGAGACCGACCCGCGGGCCGACCGCGAGGCCAGCCCGGGGCGGGGCATCCGCTCGATGGTGAGCGTGCCCCTGATGCGCCCCGACGGCCCGATCGGGGTCATCAACGCCGGCTCGCGACGGCCGCGCGCGTTCGAGCCGCGCGACGTGGTGCTGCTCGCGAGCCTGGCCGAGTTCGTGACCTCCGTGGTGGGCGCCGCACGCGACTTCTCGCGTATGACCGCGCAGCTCTCGGGCGATGCGGCCGGCGCGGACGAAGCAGATGGTGGGGGCGGCATGGACGGCGCGGCCGGCACGGACCGAACGGCCGGCAGGGACGGCGGGGGCGGCCGCGACGCCGCGGCCCGCGGGTGGGTGGAGCAGATCGTCGCCACCCGCGACTTCTCGCTCGTGTTCCAGCCGATCTTCGACCTCGAGGACGGCTCCATGCTGGCCGCCGAGGCGCTCGTGCGCTTCTCCGCGTGGGGCTCCAAGACGCCCGCCGCCGTGATCTCGCTCGCCCACCGCGTGGGACTCGGGGTGCAGCTCGAGGTGGCGATCGTGGAGGCCGCGCTCGCCCATCTCGGCGAGCTGCCCGGGACGGCCCTGCTGTCGCTCAACGCCGGACCCGCGGCGCTCGCGTCGGGAGGCGTGACCGAGGCGATGACGGACGTGCGCTCCGAGCGGGTGATCGTGGAGCTCACCGAGCAGGGCCGGGTGGCGGAGCACCCCCAGCTCGCCGGCCGGCTGCGCGACCTGCGGGCCACGGGCGCGAGGCTCGCGATCGACGACGCGGGATGCGGGTTCGGCAGCCTGATGCACATCCTCAGGCTCGCCCCCGAGGTGATCAAGCTCGACGGCGAGCTGATCTCCTCGATCGACGCCGACCCCGTGCGGCGCTCGCTGGCGAGCTCGCTGCTGCGCTTCGCGGCCGAATCGGGATCGCTGACGATCGCCGAGCGCATCGAGACGGCGGCCGAGCTGCAGGCGCTGCGCGAGCTGGGCGTGCGCCACGGGCAGGGCTTCCACCTCGCGCGGCCGGTGCCGGCCAGCGAGCTCCCCGGCACCCTCGCCCGCGCCGAAGCGGGCCTCGCCGCCTGACGGGCGCTACCGGCCGGCGCCCGCGCGCTCGACCGCGAAGGCACCCATCGCCGCGAGCAGCCCCAGGCGGGCGACGTCCCCGGGACGCCCGACCTCGCCGCGGTCGTTGCGGGCGATCGTGTCGGCGCTGACGATCAGCCGCTCCGGTCCATCCCAGCTCGCGAACGGCTGTGCGGCGTAATCCGGCGAGGCGATTACGTCCCGGGCGGCCTCCTCCGGGGTGCGTCCCGCGGCCAGTCTCGCCCTCACCGCCGGCGCCACGAAGTCCCAGTAGGCGCCCATCTCCCGCACACCGTCGAGGTCGGTCACGGGCCCGTGGCCGGGAACCACGCGCACCGGGTCCAGCTTGGCGATCCGTTGCAGAGCGGCCTGCCAGCGCTCGACCGAGCCGCTCCACATGATCGGCGCCACGCCGAGGAACATCACGTCGGCCGCGAACACGATGCGCGCGTCGGGGACGTGCACGATCGCGTCGCCCGGCGTGTGCGCGGGGCCCACTTCGATCACGTGGACTGCGCGGCCGCCGACGTCCAGCTCGAGCGTGCCCGTGAATGTGTGGGTCGGAGGGGTGGCTTCCACGCCCTCGAAGTCGAACGGCGCCAGCTGGGAGGCGAACGCGCCCAGCCCCACCCCCTGCTCCACGCCGGGGAGGCCCTGGGGCGCGTGCTGGGCGACCTGGCCGACGACGCCTGCCGCTTTGCGCAGCACCCTCACCCCGCGGGGGTCCTCGGAGGCGACGTCGTGGGCGCACGCCTCGGTGCCGATCAGCTCCGCGCCGGCGAGCAGCTGGTTGCCCCAGCAGTGATCTCCATCCCCGTGGGTGTTGACCACCCGGCGGATCGGGGCCTGCGCCGTCGGCTCCGCCATGCTTGCGAGCATCGCGCCCGTCAGGCGCAGGTCCCAGAGGGTGTCCACCAGCAGCGACTGGCCCTTCCCCCGCACCAGCCCCGCATTGGACTCGCCGAGGCCGCCGTTGGGCTGGGTCCACGCCCACACGCCGTCGCCTAGCTCCTGCAGTCCGGCGGGGAAGCGGGCGGGGTCTCCGTGGAGTGAGAGCGTGCTCATGGGCGTCGGCGGGGCGGCCAAAGATAGCCGCGGCGGCGTGGGAACTGCGTCCTCACCGCGTTTCCCGGCCCGGCCCGGCAGGGTAGGTGAAGCCCGTCACATCGTTCCGGCGCACCGCCACAGGTTTGTTGGCGCCCCCCGCGACAGAGAGGAGCCAGATGGGCAACCCGGTTACGCACTTCGAGATCCTGGGGACCGACGCAGCGGGGCTGCAGAGCTTCTACTGCGAGGCGTTCGGCTGGCAGATGCAGGACGTGATGGGGGGCTCCTACTACATGGCCCACCCCGACGACGACGGCATCGACGGCGGCGTCGGCGCCAGCCCCGAAGGTCCCGGCCACGTGACCTTCTACGTCGAAGTCCCCGACCTGGCGGCCGCCCTGGAGAAGATCTCGGAGCTCGGCGGGTCCACCGTGCAGCCGCCGATGGACGTGCCCGGCGGCCCCACGATCGCGCTGTTCGCCGATCCCGAGGGCCACGTGGTGGGCCTCGTCAAGAGCCGCTAGGCGCTCTCGTCAAGGGCCGGGCGGTCTCGTCAAGGGCCGGGCCGTCTCGTCAGGGGCCGGGCGGTCGCGTCAGGGGCCGGGCGGTCTCGTCAGGGGCCGGGCGGTCGCGTCAGGGGCCGGGCGGTCGCGTCAAGAGCGGCGCGGTCACACGTGCTCGGCGAAGAAACCGAGCATCCGTTCCCAGCCGTCGTCGGCCGCCCGCTGGTCGTAGCCGACCGACAGCGGCGAGGGCATGCGCGCCAGCCACCCCTGCCAGCCGTCCACCTCGGAGAAGAAGGAGTGCCCCACGCCGTCGTAGAGCTTCACGTCGTGGGGAACCCCGAGCGCGCCCAGGTGATCCTCCAGGCGCGCGGCCATGTTGGCCCCGAACAGGCGGTCGCGGGCGCCGAAGGAGGCGACCACCGGGCACGCCCCGTCCAGCTTGGCGCGCTCCTCGGGCACGTCCCCGTAGTTGACCGCGGCGGCCCGGAAGCCCGGACGCGTGCCCGCGATCAGAGCGAAGCCCCCGCCCTGGCAGAAGCCCGCCACCGCGATCCGGGAGGCGTCGACCTCCTCCCGCGCCCCAAGGGCCTCGCGGGCGGCGTGGATGTCGCCGATCTCGCGCGCCACCGAGCCGCGCAGCATGTCGACGATCACACGTGACAGGCACACGATGCGCCGGCCGTGGGAATACAGGCTGGGAGCCAGCGCGGCGTATCCGGCCTCCGCGAAGCGGGAGGCGATGCGGCGGATGTCGTCGTTGAGGCCGAAGGACTCGTGCAGCACCACGACCCCCGGGTGGGGTCCCTCCCCCGCCGCCGCGAAGTACTCGGCGTGCAGCGTGCCTCCGTCGGGAAGGCCGATCTCGATGGTCTCTCCGGGCGCCCGCACCGACGCGGACCATACCCGCGCGGCGCTCGGGGGGCCGCGCGCGCCGGGGCGACTGGCGCAGCTCGCGCGGGGGCCCGGCGCAGCTCGCCCGGGAGACCTAGCGCAGCTCGCGCGGGACGAGGCGCAGCTGCAGCGGCTCTCCGCCGCGCAGCACGATCACCTCGACGGGCGCGTCGATCAGGTCGGCGACCATCAGACGCTGTATGTCGTCGACGCCGCTCACGCGGCTTCCGGCGAGCTCGACGATCAGATCCTCGGGGCGCACGCCGGCGCCCTCGGCGGGACTGCCGGAGGTCACCTCGATCACCTCGACGCCGGTCGCCTGGTCGCGTTCCCGCCGTGCCCGCGCGGGCAGCGGCCGCGGTCCCCCGGCCACGCCGAGGTAGGCGCGCCGCACGCGCCCGTCGCGCATCAACGCGCCGATCACCTTGCGGGTTGCGTCGTTGATCGGGACCGCCAGCCCGAGACCCACGCCGGCGACCGCGGTGTTGACCCCCACGACGCGCCCGAACGAGTCCACCAGCGCCCCACCCGAGTTGCCCGGGTTCAGGGCGGCATCCGTCTGGATCACGCTGTCGATCATCCGCACCGCGTTCTCGGATCGGGCGGGCAGCGAGCGCCCCAGGGCCGACACGACGCCGGCGGTGACCGAGCCGGCGAAGCCCTGCGGGTTTCCGATCGCGACCACCAGCTGGCCCACGCGCAGGTGGGCGGCGTCGCCGAGCTCTGCCGGATTCAGCTCGTCCCCGTCGGCCCTCAGCACGGCGAGATCCGACAGCGGGTCCGACCCGGCCACGCGGAAGGCGAGCTCGCGGCCGTCGACGAATGTGGCGCGCCCCTCGCGGTCGCGCCCGGCGACCACGTGGGCGGAGGTCAGCAGGAAGCCGTCGGGGGTCAGCACCACCGCGCTGCCCGCGCCGACGGGCACGCGCCCGCGACGCCCGGCGCGCATCACGCGCAGGCTGGCGACGCTGCCGGCGAGGCGCTCCACGACGCCCGCGACGGTGCGCGAGTAGGCATCGAGCGCCTCCAGCTCCGCCTCGGGCGGAACGCCCGCCCGCGCCTCGTAGGCGCCGTCGCCGAATCCAGATTCCCCGGAGCCGACCCCCGCAGGGCCGGCCAGCTCGAACAGCGGTGTGCCTATGTCGTCTCCAGGTGCTGCAACTGCCCCATCGCGTACACGATAGGAACCCGGCTCCAAGCCCCGGCGTCCGATGGGAACTCGGCGGGAACCCCCGCCGCCGCTCAGGCCGCTGCCGCTGCGGGCTCGCGCTGTGCGAGCAGGCTGTCTGCGCATTCCACGAGCGTGTCCTGCGTCGGGCGCGGCGCCCAGCCGAGTCGCTGCCGGGCCTTGTCGTTGGAGAACTCGATGCGCCGGCCGAGATCCGCCGTGAAGGAGCGCAGGCCGGGATCGAAGCGCGCCGCCAGGCGCACGAACAGGTCCGGGAAGGTCCTGTGTGGCACCTTCGCTCCCGCCGGCCCGAGCTGCTCGCGCAGGATGTCGGCCATTTCGGAGATCCACAGCGAGGGCCCGACGGCGAGGAAGCGCTCCCCCGCCGCCTGGGGCGAGCTCATCGCCAGCAGGTGCAGGTCGGCCACGTCGCGCACGTCAACCACGCTGAAAGACAGCCGCGGCATCCCCGGCATGCCGCCCAGCAGCCGCTCAACCAGCCCCACCGAGGTCGAGCGGTGGGCGCTGAGCACGGGCCCGAGGATCGCGCTGGGGTTCACTACGGCCAGGCGATCGGTGGCGTCCCGCTCGCGGGCGAGGTCCCAGGCGGCGCGCTCGGCGATCGTCTTCGAGCGCGAGTAGGGGCTCAGGTTCGGCAGGTCCGGGTCGGTCCAGTCCTCCTCGGTGAGCGGCCGGTCCGGGAGCGGCTCGAAGTTGCGCACGGCGGCCACGGAGGAGGTCACGACCACCCGTCGCACGCCGGCGGCGAGGCCCGCGCGCAGCACCCGCAGGGTGCCCTCCCGCGCCGGGACGATCAGCTCGTCGGGGTCCTTCGGCTGGGCCGGTGGGAACGGCGAGGCGACGTGGAGGACGTAGTCGCATCCGGTGACCGCCTGCTGCCAACCGTCATCGGAGGCGAGGTCCGCCTCCACCACCGACATCCCGGCACTCGAGCCCCGCTTGGACTCGATCATGTCGCGCAGTTCCTGCTCGCGGGAGGCGTTGCGGACGCTGGCCCTGACCTGGTAGCCGCGCTCGAGGGCCTCCACCACGCACCAGCCCCCGAGATAGCCCGAGGCACCGGTGACGAGCACCGTTCCGGACGCCTGCTGGTCGTTCATCTGCGCTCCTCCTTCGGTACGCGCTGCCTGCGAGAGCGCCGCCGAGTCTACGCCCGTGCCCGTTGGCGGGTCCACGACGCGTCATCCTGGTGGCGTGAGCAGCACCCCGCAGGCGAGCGCCGAGGTGCTCGGCGAAGCTCCCGCCGGCACGGCGGATGCCGCCTCGATCCCGGCGGAGCTGCTCGAGCAGAGTGCCGAACAGGAGAAGCGGGTCACCCCCCTGGAGCTGTTCTTCGACCTCGTGTTCGTGTTCGCGATCACGCAGGTGTCGGGCTACGTGTCGGCGATCCCAACCTGGGGCCGGCTCGCACAGGGGATGGCGATCCTCGCCGTGCTGTGGTTCGGATGGTCGGGCTACGCGTGGCTCGGCAACACCGCCGATGCCGAGGAGGAGCACCTGCGGGTGATGCTGATCGGGGCGATGGGCGCGATGCTCGTCACCTCGCTCGCCGTGCCCCGCGCATTCGGCAGCTACGGGCTGATCTTCGGGCTCGGCTACTTCGCCGTGCGCTCGTTCCACCTCGCCACCTACACGTATGTGGCGCGCAAGGAACACGACCAGCAGCTGGGCACGGTCGTGGGGCGGCTGGGGACGACGATGATGCCGGCCGCCGCCCTGCTGGTGCTCGCGGGCGTGCTCGACGGCCCCGCACGGACGGCCTGCTGGGTGGCGGCGCTGGCGGTCGACTACGGCGGCATCCTGTTGCGGGGTGTCGATGGATGGCGCATCACGCCCAGCCATTTCGCCGAGCGCCACGGCCTCGTGATCATCATCGCCCTCGGCGAGTCGGTGGTGTCGCTCGGCGTGGGTGCCGACAGGCTCACACTCACCACGGGCGTGATCGTCGGCGCGCTGCTGGGGCTCGCCGTCGCCGCGGCGTTGTGGTGGGCCTACTTCGACGTGGTGGCGATCGTCGGGGAACGCCGCCTGCGCCACGCCGATCCCGACAAGCAGGCGCTAATCGCCCGCGACTCCTACACCTACCTGCACCTGCCGATGATGGCGGGGATCATCCTGTTCGCGATCGGCGTCAAGCGCACGCTGATCGAACTGCACGCGCACCTGGAAATCGTCCCGGCGACGGCGCTGTGCGGCGGGATCGCGCTGTACCTGCTCGCCCTGAGCGCGTTCAAGCGGCGCAACATCGGCAGCTTCAACACGCAGCGGCTGCTGGCGGCCGCCGTGCTGGTTGCCATGATCCCGCTCGCCACCGCCGTGCCGGCGCTGCTCGCGTTGGGACTGGTGACGGCGGTGGCCTGCGGACTGATCGTCTACGAGGTCACGCGCTACGCCGAGACGCGCCAGCGCGTCCGCCATCCGCAGGCGAACTGAGCTGCTGCGCGGGTCGGCCTCCGAGAGCCACGGCATCGCGCTCACCCCGCCGAGACGGTCGCCATGTCGGGCTCGCCGAGGAGCTCGCGCTCGTCGAGGTCGGACTCCACGAGCCGGGGTGCCCCGGGCGGACGCAGGAAGGCACGCGCCGCCAGGATGCCTCCGGCCACGCACACCGCCGCCACGATGTAGGCGAGGTGGTAGCCCCCGGTGAGCGCGCTCGGCGTGCTGTGACCCGCCTGTGCGAGCGCTTTCGCGTGGTCGGTGGCGATCGTTCCGAGCGTCGCCAGCCCGATCGCCCCGAACAGCTGCACCGAGACGTTGATGATCCCCGACGCGAGGCCGGCGTCCTGTGGCTGCGCGTCGGACATCCCGATCGTCAGCAGCGGCAGGAACGAGGCTCCGGCGCCCAGGCCGAGCGCCAGGAACGCGACGAACAGGCCGGGGAAGTAGCTGGCGTGGACGCCCTGCGTGGCGAGCAGGACGAGCCCGAGGATGATCCCGCCGAGGCCCAGCGTCAGCGTGCTCACCGAGCCGATGCGCTCGACCAGCCGCGCCGTCACGCCGAGCGACATGGCCGCGATCGCGATCGTCAGCGGCATGAACGCCAGGCCGGTCTGGATCGCGTCGTAGCCGAGCACGTGCTCGAGATACAGCGCTCCGAGGAAGAACGCCGAGAACATGCCCGTGACCAGCAGCCCGCGAACCAGGCTGGAGCCCATCAGCATCCGCAGGCGCAGCACGCGCAGCGGCATGATCGGGTTTGCGATCCTCGCCTCCAGCGACAGGAACGCCGCCAGCAGCGCGAGCGAGCCGCCCGCCGCCAGCAGCGTGCGCAGCGACAGCAGGCCGTAGTCGCTGGACTTCACGATCGCAAAGGCGCCCAGCATCGTGGCGAGCGTGATCAGCACCGACCCGGCCACGTCGACGCCGCCGCGCAGGCCGATGCCCGCGTTCTCCTCGATCAGGGCATAGCCGGCGACGAGGGCGACGATGCCGATCGGGACGTTCACGAAGAAGATCCAGTGCCAGTCGAGTCCCTGCGTCAGCGCGCCGCCGGCGAGCAGGCCGATCGAGCCGCCGCCCGCCGACACGAACGCGTACAGGCCCATCGCTTTGGCCTGCTCGGCGCGCCCCGGGAACTCGGTCACGATGATCGCCAGGATCACGCTCGACGCGACGGCGCCGCCCACGCCCTGTAGCAGCCGCGCGCCGATCAGGGCGCCCTGCGTGGGAGCCAGCCCGCATAGGATCGACGCCAGCGTGAAGCCCGCCAGACCGGCGAGGAAGACCTTCTTGCGACCGACCAGGTCGCCCATCCTGCCGGCCAGCAGCAGGAAGCCCCCGAACGTGATCAGGTAGCCGTTCACGACCCACGTGAGGTTCCCCTGGCTGAAGTGCAGGTCGTGCTGGATCGAGGGCAGCGCGACGTTCACGATCGTCGCGTCGAGCACCATCATCAGCTGGCCGAGGCACAGCACCGCCAGGGCGACCCAGCGGCGACGCTCGCTCGCGGGGCTTGTGGGCGGGGCGATGTCGGGCTTGGTGACGGTGGCTGCACTCATGCTGATGCTCCTTCCAGATTGCAAGGACTGACAACATAGCAAATATCATCCTTGCTCCAAGGATCATCAACACAACATGATAATCATCCCGATCTGGTAGAATGTGGTCGCTTTGGCGAAGGAAGCCACCCAGAACGCCCCCGGCACGATGGTGCTCCTCACGCGCCTGGCAAAGCAGGTCTTCAGGCGCAGCGACGAGCAGCTGCTCGGCATGCACCTGCGCCAGCTCATGGCCCTCAGCTACGTGCGCGACCACGACGGCGGGCCCCAGCAGGAGCTGGCCGAGGCGCTGTGCATGGACGCCAACAATGTCGTGCTGCTGCTCAACGAGCTCGAGGAGGTGGGCTGGGTCACGCGCCAGCGCGACCCCCAGGACCGCCGCCGCCACCTCGTCAACCTGACCGCCAAGGGCCGCCACGCGCTCACCGGCGCCGAGTGCGCCCAGGAAAGCGTCGAGGCCGACGTCCTGCGCGGGCTCGAGCCCGCCGAGCGGGCGATCCTGCGCGAGCTCCTGACCCGCGCCCTGCGCGAGGCCGAGCCGGTCGACGTGGCCGACCCGGTCGTCATCACGAAGTAGCGCCCGGCGCTCTCCCCGGGCCGTGCGCGCGCGGAGGCGCGCCTAGTAGAAGTCTTCGACGGTGGCCGACCAGCGCGCAGGGTCGTGCCCGCCGGTGACGGTGACTCGGTAGAGACCGGGACCGCCGTCGTACACGTGGTAGTGCGTGCCGGAGCCTTCGTCGAGTTCGAATTCGCCGAAGCTCGAGGAGCCCGGGAGTTCTTCCACCGACGCGCTCGGCCCTTGACACACCACCAGGAACAGGCATGTGTGGCGGTAGGACATCGTGTAGGAGAGCCGCCAGCGGTGGCCACGGATCCGGAACGGCACCGACTGGCCGTCGTCGATCCCGGAGAAGCTCGTCAGCGCCCGCCATTGGGGTGACGCCACGACGGTCAGCGTGACCGTCGAGCCGCTCGGCACGCTCGTGTCGGCCGAGGGGCTCTCCGACAGCACCGATTCGGGCGCATGCCCGGCGGCGGGAGCGGTTCGCAACGCGTAGCGCAACCCGGCCCCCGCGATCGCGGCCTCGGCTTCGGCGGCGGGCTCCCCGACGGCGTTCGGGACCGCCACGGGCGGCGGCCCGGCGCTCATCAGCACGCGCACGTCCGAGCCCTCGCGGACACGCGTCCCGGCGCGGGGGATCTGGGCGACCGCGACGCCCACGGGGGCGTGGGAATAGTGGGAGGCGAACACGGCGTGCACGTGTGTGCGCCCGGTGCGCTCCAGCACGCTCGGGCGGTGCAGGCCCTGCAGGCGCGGCACCGTCGTCCTGGCGGTCCCGCGCAGAAGCAGGTACGCGCCCGCGCCGGCGCCCGCCAGCACGACCGCGAGCGCCAGCCACGGGCCCCGGCGTCTGCGCCGCACGCGCTTGCCGGACGGCGTTTTGCGGGGCATCGCGACCGTGGCGCCCGCCGAGGCGCCTTCGCGGCCACGGGCAGGAGCCGCGACCGCGTCCGCGACCGGCGTGCTCTCGATGGCCGGCGAGCTCTTTCTGGCCTCCCCCTCCTCCCTGCGCCGCAGCGGCGCCTGCTTGACCGTCGCGGCCGGGGTCGCACCCCGCTCCTCGACGGCGGGGGACTCCCGGGGCGGCAACGCGAGCTGCGCCGTCGATGCGCCCGGGTCGTGCATCGAGTCCTTCGCCGCCCGCAGCGCGGCCGCCATCACCGCACCGTCGCGGTAGCGCTCTCCCGGGCGCTTGGCCATCGCCACCGCCACGACCTCGCGCAGCGCCGGCGGCACGGTGGCCGGGAGCTCCGGGGGCGCCTCCTGCAGGTGGGAGATGCCGAGCTCGACCGCCGAGCCGGCCTGGAACGGGGGCTTGCCCGCGAGCATCTCGTACAGCACCACGCCCGCGCTGTACACGTCGCTGGCCGGCGTCAGCCGCCGTCCGCGGGCCTGCTCTGGCGACATGTAGCGGGGGGTCCCGCCGAACAGCGCCGAGCTCTCGTCGGAGGTCGTCTCGCCGAAGCGGGCCACGCCGAAGTCCCCCACCTTCACCCGCCCGCGCTGGTCCAGCAGCACGTTGGCCGGCTTGACGTCGCAGTGCACGACACCCTCGGCGTGGGCGCTGCCGAGCGCGGCACACAGCTGCTCGGCGATGCGGACGGCCTCGGCGACGGGCACGGGACCGCCCCGCAGACGCTCCTCGAGGCTCTCCCCCTCCACCAGCTCGGCGACGTAGTACGGCCCCGTCGGGGTGTGGCCGAAGTCGTAGATCTGCACGATCCCTGGGTCGTTGACGCGTGCCAGCAGCCGGGCCTCGTGCTGGAAGCGCTCGATCGAGGCGCCGTCCTCCGCCCACCACGGCTTGATCACCTTCACCGCCACGGGCCGCGCCAGGCGCCGGTCGTGGCCCCGGTAGACGCGCCCGAAGGACCCCTCTCCGATGACCCCGCGCAGCTCGTAGCGGCCGTCGAGGATCCGTCCGTCGAGTTCGGCACCGGCCAGCATCTGGTCCACAAGTATTCCGAGAAGCAGTCCTGTTGTCGCCCACCAGCCGCAGCGGCGCCGCGGCCGGCAACCGCATCGGCGGACGCCCGCCGCGCCTTCTCAGCCCGGCTCGCCCGGGGCGTGGAAGGCGAACATGCGCTCCGGGTCGATGCGCGCGTAGACCGGCCCGGAGTCGAGAAACCGCTCCCAGCCCTCGCCGTAGCGTGGCCGGTAGACCTCGAGCAGGGCATCCCGGCAGGGCCCCGCCCGCGTGTCGACCTCCACGGCCCGGCCGTGGACCGTCACCGCCAGCTCCTCGCCCCGGAGGTGCGTGGCGCTGACCCGAGGATCTGCGCGGATGTGACGGAAGCGCAGCGAGTCCGGGGCCGACCCGAAGTGGAACGCCCCCCGGAAGAGGACGCCGTCCACCGGGCCCACGAACGGACGCCCGTCCGAGCTGACCGTGGCCAGCGCGAGCAAGCAGATCCCCTGCAGCAGATCCACCACGCCGGCGGCGTCGAGGCGCCGCTCTGGCGTGTGGATGCTCAGCAGGCGCCCACCGGCAGCGGCGTAGCTGCGGTCCAGCAGCGCCTGCAGCGCCTCGATGTCGGCTTGCGTCTCGTGCACGCCGAGCGGCCGGGCGGTGGCTATTCGCGCGCCAGCAGACGCTCGGCGCCCTCGGCGCCGCCCGCCAGGGAGGAGCGGTCGAGCTCCGTCACCGATCTGCACCCGGTCAGCCCGAGCGCCACATCGATGTCGGCCTTCATCACGCCGAGCACGTGGCGGACGCCGGCTTCGCCTCGTGCCGCCACCGACCAACCCCAGGCGCGCCCGATCAGCGCCGCGCGGGCCCCGAGGGCGAGCATCTTCACAACGTCCAGGCCGGTGCGCACGCCCCCGTCCACCAGTACCTCGACGCGATCCCCGACGGCGTCGGCGATCTCCGGCAGCGCCCGGGCGGTCGATGGCACCGAGTCCAGCTGGCGCCCGCCGTGGTTGGACACGACGATGCCGTCGACGCCGGCCTCGGCGGCGCGGCGGGCGTCCTCCGCGTCGAGCACCCCCTTCACCGCGAGGCGACCGTCCCAGTGCTCGCGCACCCAGGCGATGTCCTCCCACGTCACCGACGGGTCGAACTGGGCGTCGACCCACTCGCGGAACGCGCTCGGCGAGCGCGCGCCCGGGACGGCCTTCTCGAGGTTGCCGAACGTCAGCGGCTTGCCGCCGATCGGGACGTCGCGGACCCACTGGGCGTGGCTGACGAGGTCGAGGCCGCGGCGCAGGCTGCCCCAGCGAGTGGTCTTGCCGAGGCCGTTGCGGATGTCACGGTGACGGGCGCCCACCACCGCCAGGTCGATCGTCAGCACGAGCACCGGCGAGCCGACCGCACGGGCGCGGGCCATCAGGTCCTCCGCGTAGCCGCGGTCGCGCATCACGTACAGCTGGAACCACGGCGGGCGGCTGGTGGCCGCCGCGACCTCCTCGATCGGGCAGATCGACACGGTCGACTCCGTGAACGCGATGCCCGCGCGCTCGGCGGCACGCGCGGCCTGGACCTCGGCGCGGGTCGCCATCATGCCCGCCAGCCCCACCGGCCCGAGCACCACCGGCATCGCCAGCTGCTGGCCGAGCACTTCGACGGACTGGTCGCGCACCGACACGTCGCGCATCACACGCTGGCGCAGCAGCACGCGCTCGAGATCGGCCACGTTGGCGTGCATCGTGGCCTCCTCGTAGGCGCCGCCGTCGAGGTAGTCGAACAGCTGGCGCGGCAGCTTCCTGCGGGCCAGCTCGCGGTAGTCGCCCACCGTCGCCGGCGAGACCCCGAGTGGCCGGTCCGGGGAGCGTCGCATCGCCCTCAGATCCTAGACCCGCGCGGCCGTGTGAGGAGCTCGAGGCGGCCGTGTGAGGCGCTCGAGCGTCGTCACGATCGACTCGTATGGACGTCCCGTCACCCCCTCGAGCGCCAGCTCGCAGGTGCGGTTGCAGGACACGCACGCATCGAGCTCGCGCCCGGACAGCTCACGGGCGGTCTCGCCCAGGGCCGCCGCCGGCAGCTCGGGGTGCAGCAGCCCGCGGTCCCCGGCCATGCCGCAGCACCCCCCGACGAGCGGCTCGAGCACCTCCTCGGCCAGCGCCCCGGCGATCTCGCGCAGCCTCCCGTCGAGGCCCTCCTGGACCGCCGCGCAGGGCGGGTGCAGCGCCACCGCCCGCAGCGGCCCGCCAAGCTCCAGCGAGCCGAGCAGGCGCTCGTGCACCCACTCGATCGGGTCGATCACCCGCACCGCCTGCAGGCGCTCCCGCAGATCCTCCTCGAGCACCTCGCCGAGCTCCTCCCAGGCCAGCGCCTGCGCGCAGGAGCTCGCGTCGGTCACGAGCGGCAGCCGTCCCTGGTCGGTCCAGCGCAGCGCCGCCTCGGCCATCCGCCGCGCCATCAGCGTCCGCCCCTCGCGGTAGCCCTTCGAGCCCCACGGGGTCGAGCAGCAGTGCCCCGCAACGTCGGGCGGCACCCACAGCGGCTCCCCGGCGCGCTCGGACACGGCCACCATCGCCTGCGACAGCGACGGCTCGGCCGCCCTGGAGCGGGGGTTGCCGAAGATGCGGTTGATGCAGGCCGGGAAGTACACGGCGCTCGCCTGTTCGCGGCCGACGCCGCCGGGGAGGCTCGCGGGAGCCGCTGCGGGCGCGGGCATCGCGCTCGTCCACGCCGGGATCAGCTCCTCGCCGAGCACGCCGCGCCCGATGCCCGTGAGCGCTCGCAGCAGGCCGTCGGCACCGCCGGCACCCGCGCGCAGGGCGGCTCGCGCCGAGCTCTCCACCGTGCCCCAGCGGCGGGCGACGCCGAGCGCGACACGTTCGGCGCGGGGCGTGTGCTCGGCCGCCCGCAGCTGCTTGACGAGCGCGCCCGTGTCGATCCCCACCGGACAGGCGAGGCTGCAGGTGCCGTCCGCCGCGCACGTCTCGATCGCGTCGTACTGATACTGCTCCAGCAGCGCCTCGAGCACCGGCGAGCCGTGAGGCTGGCGGGCCATCTCGCGGCGCAGCGCGATCCGCTGGCGCGGGGTGGTGGTGAGGTCGCGGCTCGGACACACGGGCTCGCAGAAGCCGCACTCGATGCACTGCGTGGCGACCGCGTCGATCTCGGGGGTCGACTTGAGGTTGCGCAGGTGCGCCCCCGGCTCGCGGTTGAGCAGCACGCCCGGCGCCAGCACCCCATCCGGGTCGGCGAGCTGCTTGACCCGCCACATCATCGCCGTCGCCTTCTCGCCCCACTCGCGCTCCACGTAGGGAGCCATGTTCACCCCGGTCCCGTGCTCCGCCTTCAGCGAGCCGTCGTAGGTGTCCACGATCAGCTCCACGAGCTCGTGCATGAAGGCGTCGTAGCGCTCGAGGTCGGCCGGCTCGCCGAAGTTCGGCGTCAGCAGGAAGTGCAGATTGCCGGCCGAGGCGTGGCCCGCGACCCCCTGCAGGAAGCCATGGCGTCCGAGCAGGGCCTGGAGGTCCTTGGCGGCCTCGGCCACGCGCGCGGGCGGCACGCACACGTCCTCGATGATCAGCTGCACGCCCGGGGCCCGCATCGCCGCGAGCAGTCCCTGCATCCCCTCGCGTACGTGCCACAGCATCGCGATCTCGGCGCGCTCGCGCGTGAAGCGGGGCGCCTCCAGCACGCCCTCCGCCTGCAGGATCGACAGGGCCTGCGCTTCGGGCCCGTCCAGCTCTCCCTGGGAGTCGGCGCGGAACTCCACCAGCAGCGCAGCCGACTCGGGGGGCAGCTCCTTCCACGCCTCGGGGGTGCCGGGCATGTTCCAGGCGGCCGCGATCAGCGTCGGCGCAACCATCAGCTCGGTCGCGCTGGCTCCGGCCGCGACCAGCTCGGGTACGACCGCGGCGGCGGCGTCGATGTCGCGGAAATGCACCAGCGAGAGCGCCGTCTCGGGCTGCAGCGGGAGCGTCTCGAACACCGCCTCGGCGACGAACGCGAGCGTCCCCTCGGAGCCGATCAGCAGGCGCCGGAAGATCTCGAGCGGCTCGTCGGCGTCGAGCAGCGCGCACAGCCGATAGCCGGTCGTGTTCTTGATCTCGAACTTGCGCCGGATGCGCTCGCACAGCTGGGCGTCCGCGAGCAGCTCCCCGCGCAGCTCGATCAGGCCCGCGGCCAGCTCGGGGGCGGCGGCTGCGAAGGCCTCGGCGGCGCCCGCGGCGGCGGTGTCGACCACGGCCCCGTTCGCAAGCACGAACGTGATCGAGCTGACCGTGCTGTAGGAGTCGGCGTGCACGCCGCAGCGCATCCCGCCCGAGTTGTTCGCCACCACCCCGCCCACGCACGCGATGTCGGTGCTGGCGGGGTCGGGGCCGATGCGCCTGCCGTGGCGGGCGAGCATGCGGTTCAGGTGCCCGAGGATCACGCCGGGCTGCGCGCGGATGCGCGCTCCCCCCTCCTCCACGCGGGCCCGCTGGAAGTGGCGGCGGACGTCCATCAGGATGCCCTCGCCCTGGGCCTGCCCGTTGAGGCTGGTGCCGCCCGCGCGGAACACGATCGGCGTGCCGCTGCGCCGCGCCAGCGCGAGCACCGCCTGCACGTCGGCGAGGTCGCGCGGGATCGCCACGGCGCGCGGGATCGTGCGATACGGGCTCGCGTCGGAGGCGTAGCGGACGAGGTCGAGCGCCCTCGTCGCCGCCCCGGCCGGCCCGAGGGCCCTCAGCAGCTCGCCCCGCAGCGGGTCGGGCGTCCCGTGGGCGACCCAGTCGGGGGCGCGGTCGCTGACCGTGGCAGTGGCCTCCGGGGCGATACGCCGGACGTCGGTTCCGAGCGCGGTCACCACGGCCCCGCGGTCACGCCGTCCCTATTCGAGCCACATGCCGGTCGCGACCGGCACCTCGACCAGGCGGGGCCCGTCCTCGACGGCGATCGCCTCGCGCAGCGCCTCGGCGAGCTCGTCGCGCCCGCTCACCTCGCGGGAGGGGACGCCGTAGGCCTCGGCGACGCTCGCCACGTCGAGGCCCTTGAGGTCGAGGCCGGGCGCGCCGGCGGCCTGCTCGAGCTCGGCGAACCACTTGAGGATCATGTACTCCTCGTTGCGCAGCACCAGGAAGGTCACCGGCACGCGATAGTTGGCGGCCGACCACAGCGCGGTGATGCCGTACTGGGCGGAACCCTCGCCGAGCACGCACACGACCGGGCGTTCGGGCTGGGCCAGCTGCACGCCGACGCTCGCCGCGATGCCGAAGCCGAGCCCGCCGCTGGAGGAGAAGTAGTAGCTGCCGGGCTTCGACAGGCGCAGGCGGTTGCGCAACGCGACGGTGCTCGAGGGCGTCTCGACCACCACGATGGCGTCCTGCGGCCACACCTCCGCGAGCGCCGCCATGGCCGCCGAGCCGCTGATCGGTTCGCTCGGCTCCGGCTCGCCCGGTAGCTCCCGCGGCTGGGGCGCCTCGCGCTCGGCGACGCCAAGCAGCTCGAGCAGGCGCTCCAGGGCTAGTCCGACGTCGCCGACGATGGCCGTGCCCACGGGCGCGCGGGCGGCCTCGGCCGGGTCACTCGTGATCTGCACGAGCCGCGTGCCCGGCGGAAGCAGCGGTCCGGGGATGTACGGGTAGTAGGGGAACACCGAGGACCCCACCACCAGCACCAGGTCGTGGCCCTCGAGCGTCTGCGAGGCCGGCCCGATCGCCGGGGGCAGGATCCCGAGGAAGTTCGGGTGGTCCTCGGGGAAGCCGAGCCGTCCGCCGCCCGGCGCGGGCGTGGCCCACACCGCCAGGCGCTGCTTCTCCGCGAGCGCCACCGCCGCGTCCCAGCCGCCGGCGGCATCGATGTCGGGGCCGGCGATCAGCACCGGGTTGCTGGCCTGCTGCAGCGCACCCGCGAGGTCCTCGAGCGCCACCGGGTCGGGCAGCGCGCGCGGGTGGACGCCGCGCGCCAGCAGCTGCGCGACCGCGTCCCCGTCGGCCTGCTCGTCCCAGTCGTCCATCGGGATCGATACGAACGCCGGCCCGCGCGGCAGCAGCGTGGCGTGGTGGATCGCCCGGGTGATCGCCTGCGGCACGTCCTGCGCGCGGGGGGGTTCGTGGGACCACTTCACGTACGGCTCGGGCCCGAGCACGGCTTCGCGGTTGGTGAGGTTGGCCTCGAAGGTGATCTGGGGGCGGACCTGCTGGCCGGCCGTGATCAGCAGCGGGGACTTGTTGGCCTGGGCGTTGAAGATCCCTCCGACGGCATTGCCGACCCCGGGGGCGGTGTGCAGGTTGGCGTGCGCGGGGCCGCCGCTGGCCTGGGCATAGCCGTCGGCCATGCCGACCACGACCAGCTCCTGGAGGCCGAGCACATACGAGAAGTCGTCGGGGAAGTCCTTCAGCATCGGCAGCTCGGTGGAGCCGGGGTTGCCGAAGATGCGGGTCATCCCGTTGGCACGCAGCACGTCGAAGGTGGCCTCGCGGACGGTGCTCATCGGGGGCGGACGCTAGCCGAATCGGGCCGGCGGGCGTATGGTGGTCACGCAGGTCTCACATTCCGCGCAGCACGAACGATTCCGCGCAGCACGAACGCCCGAGGTACGCGCAGTCATGACGGAGACCATCACGCTCGGCCAGCTCGGCGTCCGCTTTCTCGTCGAGGCCGGCGACTCGAACGGGAGCGCGACCGTTTTCGAGTGCTACGTCCCCGCGAACGCGAGGATGCCGGCCCCCCACAGCCACGACGCCTTCGAGGAGACGATCTACGGGCTCGACGGCGTGTCGACCTGGACCGTGAACGGCGAGACGACCGAGGTCGGAGCGGGACAGGCGATGTGCGTGCCGCGTGGCGCGGTCCACGGCTTCGAGAACCGCGGCAGCGTGGAAGCGAGGTTCCTGGCGATCGCCACGCCTGGAGTGTTCGGGCCCGACTACTTCCGTGACGTCCGTGAGGTCCTGGCCGCCTCCGCGGGCGGACCCCCGGACCTCGCAGCCATCGGCGAGGTGATGCGTCGCCACGGGCTCACGCCGGCCCAACCGGCGAGCGGCTAGGGAAAACCGCGCCCTGCCGCACGCTCAGGGCGTGGCGATGAAGGCGAGCAGGCCGCTGCACCCGCCGAGGCGCCGGGAGGCGCCGGCGGCGCGGATGCGCAGCTGGCCCTGCAGAGTCCCCTGGGGAGTGAAGCGGGCGCTCAGCGAGGCGGTGCCGCCACGGAGCTGGCCGCCCGGGCTGACGGGCAGCACCGCGCTGGCGGCACCCGCGGAGATGTACAGCGCTTCGGCGGGCCAGCTCAGCGACACCGTCACCGTCGCCCCCTGCCGGCAGGAGAGGCGAGTGGTGGCGGAGATTTCGGTGATCCATTCCCCGTTGCTCGCAACGTGCAGCGTGATCGCCTGCCCGCTCGCCGGGTGGGCGCTGTACACGCCGGGGGCGGCCTGCGCGGAGCGGCCTGCGCCGACGTCGGTGGGAGGCGCGGAGCTGGGGGTGACCGTCCCGGGCAGGTACGAGGCCGAGGCGATCCAGTCCCGCACCCATGTGCGGATCAGGTCGGCGCGCGTGTACACGACCGGGGAGACCGGCTGGCAGTCGGTGTACAGGTGACTGGCCACGCCGAGCTCGACGACTTCTCCGGTCGAGGGCAGCGCGCCGAGAAGCGGGCCGCCGCTGTCGCCGAAGCACGCCACGCTGCGCCGGGCGGGGCTGTCGAGCGTGCACAGCTCTTCGCCGGGCATGAACACCCGCGTGTGGGCGCGGCAGTAGCGGGTCGTCTGCACCGAGGTGGCGGCCCAGTGGAGTTCGTGCGGGACGGGGCCGCCGGGGAACGTCTCGCCCCAGCCCGCCATCAGCGCGCGGTGGCCGGGCACGAGGAAGGCGGCGTCGGTGGCGTGCGAGGCGAGCGGCAGGGCCGGCGCGGTCGTCGGCGAGGACAGCACCAGCAGCGCCGCGTCCCCGGAGGCGATCAGGCGATTGAACGAGGGGTACACGACGGTGGTGGACACCCCCAGCACCTGGCGCGTGGACTGGGTCCAGTCGGTGTTTCCGGTGACAACGTAGTAGCCGGAGGCGCTGTAGCGGTCGCCGGTGCGCGGGTCCTCGACGCAGTGGGCCGCCGTCAGGATCACGTTCGGCGAGACGACCGTCCCCGTGCACTGGAAGCCTTCGCCTTCGCCTTCGTGGAAGATCACCGCGAGCCACGGGAACGTGCCTGCTTCGGCGGCGGCCCCGTTGACGATCGCCATCCGCGCCGCGGGCGTGCGCGCGCCGGCTGCGTGCGTGCCTGGCGTGCGCGCGGCAGTGTGCGGGCCGGGCGTGCGCGCGGCCGCCGCACCGGCGCACGTGAGCGCAAGCGTCAGCACCAGGACCAGGAGGCCCAGGGTCTTCGTGGGCGGAGCGGGCACTGCGGCCCTATCGGCAGCCCCCGCGCGGCGCAGGAGCCGCAGGAGCGCCGACTCGTCAACTTGCCTCTAGCTCGGTTGGCCAGCTGCGTCCGTTGGCCAACCACAGCTCGAGCAGCGGGTCGACCACCTTCAGCCCGGTCGCCGTGGCCGGATCGGCCACCAGATGGCCCTCCCGCCGCAACCGCTCGACGGTGGCTTCGTTGCTGCCGCTTTTCGTCACCCCATAGCGTTCGCGGGCACCCTTGCCCTGGAGCGGAATCGTGCGCTGGGCGATCACCGACGCCAGGCGCCGCTCGGAGTTGCTCCACGAGTCCCACACGGCCTGCACCTCGGGGTTCGCGTCGCGGGTCGCGGCGGTGAACGCCCGGAGCCACTGCTCGGGGCCGGACCTGGACCTCGGCCTCGTGCTCTCGTACAGGTGATGGGCGAGCAGCATCGCGCGCTGGGGGTGTCCGTCTGCGACCCGCAACAGCGGCTCGAGCGCCTCGCCGGGGTCGCGTCTGCCGCCCTCGAAGCGCACGCCGATGTAGTCGGCTAGATCGTCACCCCCGAGTGGCCCGAGGTCGATCGGCATCGCCTGCGCGAAGAAGGCGTGGCGGCGGTCGGAGAACAGGTCGCGCATGAGCCCGGGGTGGGAGCCGGAGAAGATGTAGCTCGCCACGCTGCCGTGGCGCTCGAGCTCCGAGCGGATCGTTCCGGCGAGCTCGGAGCCGGCCCGGACCACGTCCTGGAACTCGTCGAAGACGATCGCGCAGCGCCGTCCGTGGCGTTCGTGGAGGCGCCGCGGTAGCTCCAGCGTGTCGAGCAGGCTGGGCACGGGGGCAGCCGGTGCGACTTCGATTCCGACGCCCGCGGGCGTCGCTTTCGCGCGCGGCGAGAGGGTTGAGACGACCCCCGCGAACCACCGCCGCAGGGCGCCGTCGAGTTGCTCGCGGTAGGCTCGCTCGATCCGCTCGGCCACGTCTCCGGCGGTGAGAACCCCCAGGAAATTGACGTGTATCGGGACGAAGCCGTCGCGGTCGGCGCTCGCCAGGACGACGTTCAGGAGGGATGTCTTTCCGTACCGCCGGGGCCCGGCGAGCCTGCTGTTGCGCGTCTCGGCGATCCGCTCCCGCAGCAACTCCAGCTCGTTGAGACGGTCCGCCAGCTCCTCGGTCGCGTCAAGCGGATCCTCATACCGGAACGGACTCCCCATAGTGGTGCCGATTTTAGCGCGCAGAAGGTTCCTGATTCAGCGCTCATTTGGTTCTTAATTCGGCACTTTTTGTTCCCTGATTATTGCGCCAAATGGGCCTCTATCCAGCGCCTCAGTGGCGCGACAACAGGCGACCGACGACTCCGGGAAGGGGGCGGCCGGCACGGCATATTGAAGGTGGCCATGGTCGACGTACTGGAACTGCTCTGGCACGGCCTGCGCAACGGCCTCCTGATGGCCTGGGAGGTGTGGTGGGCGCTCGTGCTCGGGTTCGCGATCTCCGCGGTGGTGCAGGCGTGGGTGCCACGCGGGAGGATCGAACGCGGGATGGCCGGCGGCGGGCTGAGACCCGTGGGCATCGCCACCGCGCTGGGGGCGGCCTCGAGCTCGTGCTCCTACGCCGCGATCGCGATCGGACGGTCGCTGTTCGCGAAGGGGGCCTCGGCGGCCTCCTCGCTGGCCTTCCAGTTCGCCTCCACCAACCTCGTGTGGGAGCTCGGCCTCGTGCTGTGGGTATTGCTCGGCTGGCAGTTCACGGTCGGGGAGTACCTCGGCGGGATCGTGATGATCGCCCTGATGGCGCTACTGCTGCGGGTGTTCGTCTCGCCGCGCCTGGAGCGCCAGGCGCGCGACCACGCGCGCCGCGCCGAGCACGTCGCCCGCGACCACGACCACCACGGTCACCACCGCCACGGATCGGGCGACGGGGAGACCGACCCGGACCGCGGGTGGCTGGAAAAGGCGGGCTCGCTCGACGCGTGGAGCGAGGTGGCGCAGAACTTCCTCGGCGACTGGGGGATGCTCTACAAGGAGATCGGGCTCGGGTTCCTGATCGCGGGCTTCGTCGCGGAGCTCGGCAACGGCTTCTTCTCGTCTCTGTTCGTAGAGCACGCGCCCGCGCCGCTCGGGCCGATCGAGAACGTGATCGTGGGGCCGCTGATCGCCGTCCTGTCGTTCGTGTGCTCGATCGGCAACGTGCCGCTCGCGGCGGTGCTGTGGTCCGGCGGGATCAGCTTCGCCGGGGTGCTGGCGTTCCTGTTTGCGGACCTGATCGTGCTCCCGATCGTGGCCGCCTACCGCAAGTACTACGGCTGGCCCTACACCGTCCGGATCGTGGCCCTGATGTTCGTGACCATGGCCTGCGCGGCGCTGGCGGTGGACGCGCTGTTTGACGCGCTCGGGCTGATCCCCTCGGGCCCCCGCCCGCCACGCTCGCAGGTCTTCGGCGGCGTTGAGGCCGATTACAAGCTCGTGCTGAACGCGATCGCGCTCGTCGTCTTCGGCGCGCTGATGTGGCTCAGCCGGCGCGGGCGCCGGCGTCCCGCCTCGTCGACAGGCGAGCGACGATCGAGCGCGCCCCAGCAGGCGAGCCTTGACGCTCGGGGATGAGCCGCCGGCCGAGCTCCCTGGCGACGCGGCTTGCCTGCTGCTCGTCGGGCTCCTCGATCGCGATCTCGGTCACTCCCTGCGTGCCGTCCTCGATCAGGATGCGTGACCCCTCGGCCACCTCTTCGACCGTGATGCGCCTGGGAGAGCGGATGAAGTAGCGGATCGCGGGAGCGAGGTCGCCCTCGCCGCCCGCGGACAGCTCCACCACGTCGCGGCGGGCGTCGTAGCGGATCGCCCTCAGCGGCCTCCGGCGCTGTGCGCGGCGGCGCTCCTCGCCCGGTGTGTGGAACTGCACGGTGGCAAGCGCGTCCGCGCAGCAGCGTTGGAGCTGGTGGAAGAACTCGGACCAGACCTCGGAGTTCAGCTTGCCGGCCATGCCCCAAGTGTGGCGCCGCAGGCGGAGGGCATCGACCCATGACTGGGTGCCGAACCGGTCCAATTCTGGACATTCGGTGAAAAAGCTGTGCCGGGCGCCGAGAGAAGTCCTGCCGGGCGCCGAGAAAAGTCGGCCCCGGCGCCGAGAAAGGCCGTGCGGGGCGCCGGGGCTAGGGGGCTGCGCTGGCCCTTGCGCGCAGCGCAGCCTGGTCCTTGACCGTGATGCGCCCACGGGAGGTCTCCAGCCAGTCGAGCTCTCGCAGCGACTGCAGCGCTTGTGCCACGCCGGTCCGTGAGGCGCCGGTCCAGCTCGCCAGTTCCTCCTGGGACAGCGGCAGCGGGATCTCGATCGAGCCGTTCACGTTCTCGCCGTAGCGCTCCGCGAGCTCGATGATGCGCGCCGAGAGGCGACCCATCGTGTCGAGCGCCGCGAACTGCAGGCGGTTGTCCGTGGCCTCGCGGAAGCGCCACGCCACCACTTCCAGCAGCACCACGGCCACCCGCGGGGTCTTTTCGAGGTGCTCGCGGAAGCGGGGGCCGGGGAGCACCAGCGCCTTCACGGTGTCGAGCGCGACGACCGTCGCCGACCTCGGCTGACGGTCGATGTAGGCGAGCTCCCCCAGCAGGTCGCCGGGGTCACGGATTCCGAGGATCACCTCGCGGCCTTCGGGCCCGTTGCGCGTGACCTTCACGCGACCGCCGAGCAGCAGCATCACGCGCTCCTCGGGCTCCCCCTCGAACATCATCACGCTGCCGCGGGGAAAGCTGGTGTTCCGGCCGAGCGCTTCGACGTTCGCACGCTCGTCCGGCTTCAGCCTGGACAGGAAGGTTCCGGCTACGAGCTGATCGGCGCCCAGCTGCGACATTTCTAGCCGGCGATCGTAACCAGCTGGCGACGGGACTCTTCGACCTCGCGCATGATGCCGCCGGCGCCGGCCCGTCGCGCCGCCCGGTCGGCGCGCTCGAGCATCGTCTCGGCGCGCCCCATCTCCTCGGCGTGGCCGCCCGCGATCAGCGACCTGGCCCACCGTGCGTGCGTCCGGGCCAGCAGCAGCGGGGCCTCGAGACGGGACTCGAGCTCGGCGGCCGCGGCGAAATGGCGGTCCGCCTCTTCGTAGCGCCCGAGCGTCGCGGCGAGGGCCCCGAGGGCGAAGTCGATGGACCCGTACACGTGGGCTCCGCTGACGGCGAGCTGCCCGGAGAAGGGACTCAGCAGCTCGAGGATCGTCTCGGCCGGTCCCGTGGCGTCGATCAGCGAGCACGCGTCTCCCCACAGCATCATCACGAGCGACCACGCCTCGTCGTGGGCTATCGCCCCGAAATCTTCGGCAAGGGCCAGGTCGCGCGCCTCGTCGGGCCGGTTGCCCTGGATCAGTGTCAGCGCCGCCGCGCCGGCGCGCCAGCCGGACAGGCGCTGGCCCTCTCCGGCGAGCGCGAGCACCTGCTCGGTGAGCTCGCCGGCCCGCCCTTCGAAGTAGCGGACGTGGAACATGTGAGCCCCGTAGAAGATCGCCGCGTCCGGTTGCGCGGCCGCCGAGCCGAGCTCGAAGGCCTCCGTGGCGACCCGCTCGGCCGTCCTCAGGTCGCCGCCGAGGAGGGTCCAGCCGAACTCGAGCAGCAGGTGCAGGTACGCGATCCACGGCTCGGGCACCTTCCTCGCGACGCTGCGCAGCGACTCCAGCCCGAGCTCCACGCGTTTGCGGTCGGCCACCTCCAGACCCACGAGCATCCTGCGGGCGGCGGTCCTCGCGATCAGCCTCGGGTCGCCCAGCTCGCCCGCCAGCTCGCTGAGCTCGTCGATCATGCGGCGGCGCTGCTCGAGCGTGTGGGGCGCCACGATCGCACCCCACCCGTCGGTCATCGCGCGCGCCAGCGTTGCGCGATCGCCGGACTCACGGGCGAGCTCGATGGCTTCCTCGGCGAGCGCTTCGCACCGCTCCGGCTCGCCGCCGAACTGGAGCTCGGCCGCCAGCAGCGCCAACACCTCGGCACGGCGCGGGTCGTTGTCCCTCAACGCTGCCGCCGCGTCTTCCAGCCCGCGCACGCGCTGCGCGTCGACGCCTCCGAAGTTGCTGGCGAAGCCACGGTTGTTCGCGAGCACCGAACGCACCAGCAGCTCGGTGTCGTCCAGCTCACGTGCAAGATCGGCGGCACGCAGCAGCGTTTCGCGGAAGGTCGGATCCCCGGTCTGGCGCTGGGCCTCGCCGAGCCCGATCAGCAGCTCACAGCGAACGGCGGGCGTGGCCCGCGAGCCCGAGGCAGCGAGCAGCTCGAGCGCCTGGCCGTACCAGCGGATCGCCTCGTCCGGCGCGAGCTGCTGGAGGGCGCGCTCACCCGCGAGCTGGGCGTAGTGGGAGGCCTTGGCGGCGTCGATCGTGACGACGGCCGCGGCCCAGTGGGCGGCCAGCTCCCCGAGACGCTCGCCCGGATCTCCCGCGTAGCGGTCCTCGAGCGCCTCCGCCACGCTGCGGTGCAGCCTGTTGCGACGCACGGCTCCGAGGTCCTCGTAGAGGGCGTGCTCCACGAGCGCGTGGGTGAACGTGAAGCCTCCGGGGCGGCGCTTGCTCTCCTCCACCAGCGACCCCTTGATGGCCCCCTCGAGGGTGTCCATCAGCCGGCCCGGGTCCACCTTCAGGACGGCTCCGAGCAGGTCCAGATCGAAGTCCCGTCCGATCACCGAGGCGGCGCCGAGAGCCTCCTGTGCCTCGCTGCCGAGTCGTTCCACGCGGCGGCCGATGACCTCGATCACGCTCTGCGGCAGGCCCAGCTCGGCGAGGTTGCGCGCCAGCCGCCAGCGTCCCTCCTCGAACTGGACAAGCGCCCGCGCTTCACGCAGGTGGCGTATCACCTCCAACGCGAAGAAGGAGTTCCCGGCGGTCTCTTCGGTGACCTGCCGCGCGAGCTCCGGCCCCCCGACCTCGACCTCGGCCTCCTCGTCCCCGTCGGCGAGCGCGAAGGGATGCTCCTGGTCGGCCGCCTCGATCAGGGCGAGCACGTCGTGCGAGCGGAGTCCCGTGAGCGTGACGCGCGAGACGCGCTGCTCGCGGTGGAGGTCCGCCAGCACAGGGGTCAGGGGATGCTGGCGGGAGAGCTCGGAGCCGCGATAGTTGCCGAGCACCATCGCTCTCACGGGCGCGGCCGAGACGACGCTGCGCAGCAGCGACAGCGTGGGGCCGTCGGCCCAGTGCAGGTCGTCGAGTATCAGCAGCACCGGGCCCTGCATGGCGACGTCTTCGATCAGCCCGGCGGCAGCGGCGTACAGGAGGTAGCGCTCGGTCTCGGGATCGCTCTGGCGCGGAGGAGGGCACGAGGGGACGCGTTCGCGAATCGCCGGGATGATGCGCGCGAGCTCCCCTCCCCTGCCCTTCACGTGCTGCTCGAGGATCGACTCGGGGACGTGCTCGACGAGATGACCGAGGGCCTCGAGCCACGGTTGGTAGGGAACACCGAGGTCCTCGTCGCAGCGGCCGTACACGACCGTCGCCCCGGTCGCGTGCAGCTGCAGCGCGAGCTGAGTCGACAGGCGTGTCTTCCCCACCCCGGCCTCGCCGCCCACCAGCGCGACCCGCAGCGAGCCCTCGCTGGCCTGCCCCCAGAGCTTCGTCAGCTCACCCAGCTCGGCCTCCCGCCCGACCATCTCGACCGGCTCGAGGCTGTCGGAGAACGGGGAGCGAGCCGCCTCGGCCAGCCGCTCCGGCAGCGGGATCCCCGCCACCAGCAAGGGCTCCCAGAGCAGCTCGAGCGCCTCGACCGGGTGCAGTCCCTTGAGCTCGAGGACGCCCAGCGGGCGGAAATCGTGCTCGTCCCGGGAGCCCGCGAGCTGGCGCACGATCGAGGTGATCAGGATCTGACCCCCGTCGGCCATCGCGCACAGTCGCGCCGCCTCGACCGAGGCCGCGCCGAAATAGTCCCCGTTCTCCAGCGTCACCTCGCCGAAGCTGACCCCGATGCGGATCTCACAGCGCTCCTTCGAGCGCCGGTTGCCCGCGTCGACGCCCTGCTGCATCTGCACCGCGCACCCGAGCGCGTCCGAGGGATTGTCGAACACCGCCATGAGGCCGTCACCGAGGCTCTTGACCTCCCTGCCCCCCGTGCGCTCCATCGCCACCCGCAGCAGCTTGAAGTGCTCGCGGCGGATCGATTCGCCGGCATGGGGACCGAGGCGTGACGACATCTCGGTCGACCCGACCAGATCCGTCATCAAGAGCGCGACCGTATGCAACGACATCCAGCGTGGCCTTTCGATTCCCCCCGGTGACAGGATGCTACCCGCCGCGCGATCCGTTGGCGAGCGCGGCGATACGATCTACACAAAAGGGGGAGTGGTGGCGACGAAGTCAGCGAGGGACCGCAGCGGGAGACCGAGTTCCCAGGCGACGCTGCCGCCCGCGCGCTTGCGGCGGCCACCGGCGCCGGGGCTGCCCGGGCCCGAAGTGTTTCCGAAGCTCAAGGAGCTGAAGCTGCTGGGTGACCCGCTGGGTCTGATGGTGAGAATGCACGACGAGTACGGCGACGTGTTCGTGCTCCCGTTCGGCTCGGCGATCAAGCACGATGCCTGGGTCTGCAGCCCGGCGCTGGCGCAGCAGGTGATGCATGCACCGGCCCACGAACTGGAGGCCGCCGACGCCAACGCGATCCTGGAACCGCTCGTCGGAGGGAGCTCGCTGTTGCTGCTGCGCGGCCGTGACCACGCGCGGCGCCGCGAGCTGCTGCGACCGGTGTTCGACGCCGCCCATCTGGCGCTCGACGAGAAGGTCGTCGAGCAGGTGGCGGAGGCCCATCTCGCGAAGGTGAAACCGGGCGACACCCTGCCGCTGTGGAAATGGGTGCGACGGCTGACCATCGAGATCATGATGCGGGTCGTGTTCGGGGTCGAGCGAGGACCGAGCTTCGACGCGCTGGCCGACGGCATCAACAGGGTCGTGGAACTGAACGGCACGAAGTCGATGCTCGCGCTGGGTGGTCTCAGGCTGGGGCCGTTCGGACCCCGCGCGCGGTTCGTCAAATGCCGCGAACAGGTGGACGCCCTGATCTACCGGGAGATCGAAGCGCGGCGGGGCGACCCACGGCTGCAGCAGCGCGAGGACATCCTCTCGCTGGCGCTGAAGGCTGAATACCCGAACGGCGAAACCCTGACCGACGCCGACGTTCGCGACGAAGTGATGACGCTGGTGGTGGCGGGAAACCAGACGACCGCCGGGGCGGTCGCCTGGGCGGTCGAGCTGCTGCTGCGCAACCGTCCCAAGCTGGATGCGCTGCGGCGCGACCTCGACGGCGGCCACGAGGACTACCTGAAGGCGGTGATCTGGGAGTCCTTGCGTCTGCGGGTTCCCCTGTTCGCGATCGGCCGTCGGGCGCTGGTCCCCTACCGCCTCGGCCGTTTCACCATCCCGGCCGGGATGGGGATCGTGGTGCCGCTGCTGTTCGTTTACCGCTCGCCCGAGATGTTCCCGAACGACCCCACCCTGTTCCGTCCCGAGCGCTACCTCGAAGGCGAAGCGTGGCCGCCGTGGGTGCCCTTCGGAGCCGGGATCCGCAGGTGCATCGGGCGTGAATTCGCCTACCTGCAGGCCCGCGTGATCCTGCGGGCGATGTTCGAGCAGCTGGATTTCAGGCTCGAGGACACCTCCGCCGAGCGGATCGAACTGATGAGCGGAGCCCTCGTCGTCCCGCACCGCGAGGTGCCGCTTCGGGTCTACGCTCAGCAGGCGCCGCCCGCGAGCGCCTGAAGCCCGGCACCGCCCGGCAGCAGGTAGTAGCCCCCGCCGCGGGTGGTCACGAAGGAGGGAATGCCCGCGAGGAACTCTGGGCTGCGCTCCGGAGACTCGCGTCTGGTGGCGATCACGATCATCTGTCCCTCACCCCCGCCCGGGGACGTGAGCGGGTCGCGTTCGCGACCGAGCTTGAAGGCGTTGCCGTCACCCAGCCACTGCTGCTGGATGAACTCGAACTGGCGCTCGATCGAGGCTTGGTAACACACGAACATCAGTCCGCGGTCCTCGCATGTGTCCTCCTCCGCCTTTTGCGGCGCGACGGGCCCGTAGGGGATCCCGCGTCGGATGATGCGGTGACGCTCGGTCAGGCGGCCCTGCCATCCGAGCGAGTCACGTGGAAACGCCCGCCTGACATGTGCGCCCAGGGGACACCTCAGTCCGTACGGGTCGTCGGCGTAGCGGAAGTCGTTGGGATGGACGTGCCCGGCCTCGAGCTGCTCCTCGCCGGGACGCTCCTCGGCCTCGAACGGATTCACCGCGAGCGCGGTGCCGCTCCTCCACCGTCCGATCATCTTCGCCTGTACCCACTCGGTCGTCTGTTTCAGACGGTCACCCTGCTCTGCGGTGTATTTGCGGAAACCCCAGACATCCTGCTGCAGCCTGCGCACGACCATGAACGTGGCGGCACTTCCGAGCGGCCCGAGCGGCGCCGGTGAGTACAGCCCACCCTCGTCGCGGTGCCCGAGCACGAACTCTCCGAGCGCGAGCCGCCGCCAGCGTCCCCAGCGCATCAGCACCCCCTCGCCCTTCACCGGCCCGGTCTTGACTCCTTCGATCGCGGGCTCGGAGAACCCGTCCCTGAAGCCGAAGTGTTCCCCGCCTTCGTGAAGCGTCGCGCAGGGGGCGGTATAGGTCACCTCGATGCCCCGGCTCGCCGCCACCGTTTCTCTCAGGTCTTCCTCCGCGCGTTTGACGTCCTGCTCGTGCTGGGCGGTGAGCACCAGCAGCATGTCGCTGCCGCGCATGCCCTCCTCCCAGCACTCGGGCCTGCTCTCGCACACGTCGCCGAGCCGGGCCGCGCGGCGCTCCATGTCCTCACGAAACGCGGTGAGGTGACTGATGCGCATCTCGGGGACTCCCAGCCTGACCAGTCCCTGGTAGCTGAACGCAGCGTTCAACGTGGCCCTGGAGGACGTGCTGTCGTAGGACCCGTTGGTGGTGAAGGCGCCTTCGTCGAGGCGCTGCTTCAGCCATGCACGTGTCTGGCTGGAGCGGGTGACCTTCGCGAACACATACCGCGCGTGCTTCTTTTTGCGATAGCGGTGGACCACGTCCCCCTGCATGTCAGCGAGCGGTCTCACGCCGGCCGCAGGCTCCTCAAAGGAGGGCATCTCTCCCTCCACTCCTCGCGCAGCTCCTCGAACCCGAGCCGGTCCGCGTGGAAGGCGAGGTCGCGGAGCTCCTCCTGCAGATGGAGCGCGTACCTCACCTCCCCCACGGTTGCCCGGTAGGAGATGATCGAGAAGCCGGCAGGCGTGCTGTGGGCGAGCAGGTAGCGGTTGAACGGCCCCACCTCCCGGGCCCCGGGATAGCCCTCACAATGCGACAGCACGACGTCGAAGGCCGTCCGGAGCGTGTCCCCGAAGCGCGCGAGCCAGCTCCCCACGGAGCCGTCGAAATCGGCCGTCAACAGCAGATACGCGCGCGCGGGCGCCGTCGGCTCTCCGTTTCCGTCCAGCAACGCGGGGATCACCGTCATGCGCGCGAAGTGGGTTCCCTCGTCGGCGGCGAACGGGCTCCCGGCGTCGCCCGGGATGCCTTTGATGCTGCCACGCAGGGCATCCTCGTGCCCTTCTCGCACGGGTGCAATCACGATCAGCGCGGTGGGTCCCGGCGCACGTTCCGTGAGGCTGCCTGCGATTGCCGGTTCGGCCACCAACGACTTCAGCCGCGAGACGAATTCCGGGCCGCCGAGACGCCCCGCTTCTCTGGCGAATCGCTCGTGCTTGATCACGAGCCCCAGCGCGGTCCGGATCGCCGCCGCCGACTCACCCGGATACGCGCAGTAGTAATAGTTGTTCGGTGTGACGTTTTCCTGGATGAAGGCGAGGAACTTGTCCGGCGGGTGGGGGCCGGGGAAGCGCAGCGCTCCGCCCCAGATGAATTTGATTCGCCGCGGAACGACGAGCGCAAACGAGTCGATGTAGGCCGACAGGTCGTCCCTGAAGTTCGTCTGGAACAGCAGGTATGGGTAGGGCAGCGGCTTCGACCTGCTCCGCTTCGCCCCCGGCGGCATGCGCGAGACCAGGCTCCAATGCGCGAAGTGGATCAGGGATAGTTCCACCAGCGGACGCGCCACCAGCCGCGAGCGCCTCGCGTAGGGCCACGAGGTCCGCAGCCACCACATCCACCACGTGTGCACCGGTGAGATGATCGTGACCGCCTGCGTGGGTTCACCCGCCGGCGGGTCTCCACCGTTCATCGCAGCCTCGCGCGCAATCGCCCCGGCGCCGGGACCCGCACCTCGGTGGGTGGCGGGGTGCCGTGGCCGCCGCGCCACCCCACGCCGTCGCCGGGCGCGGGCAGCACGCGCTCGGACTCGACCTGAGCGCGGTCGTCCCCTTGCATGAAACGACGCTACTCCAGATGAGGCGCCGATTTCAAGGCCCGCAGCAGACGGCGGGCGAGCGGTGCGCCGGCTTGCACCCAGGGGCGGGGCTCCACTAGAGTCGTCGTGTCGTGGTACGCGACCACTTCGATGCCGTGGTGATCGGGAGCGGCTTTGGGGGATCGATCGTGGCGCTTCGCCTGGCCAGCGCCGGCAAGCGGGTGCTGGTGCTCGAGCGCGGACAGCCCTACCCGCCCGGCTCGTTTCCCCGCTCCCCCGCCGGCATGCGCAGGAACTTCTGGGCGCCGAAGGGTGAGCTCTTCGGGATGTTTGACATCTGGTCCTTCCAGCACGTCATTGCCGTCGTGGCCAGCGGTCTGGGCGGGGGCTCGCTGATCTACGCGAACGTGATGATCCGCAAGGAGGAGCGCACGTTCGTGAAAGAAGACGTCACCGTCAGGGGCTACGAAAACTGGCCCGTCACGCGCGCAGACCTCGACCGGCACTACGACCGCGTCAGCGAAATCCAGGAACCCGAAAAATACCCGTTCACGTACGGGCGTCCGTATTCATTGACCGCAAAGACGCAGGCGATGAAAGACGCCGCGGCGAGGCTCGACCTCGACATCCGCCTGCCGCAGCTGGCAGTCAGGTTCGCGGCCATGCCCGGACGTCCCGTACCCGGGGAGGAAATCCCCGGTGGCCGGCACAACCTGCACGGAACGCCCAGGAGCACCTGCCGCCTGTGCGGCGAGTGCGACGTGGGGTGTAACTACGGCTCCAAGAACACGCTCGACCTGACGGCTCTCACCCTTGCGTGGCGGACGGGGAACGCGCTCATACGCACCTGCTGCGAGGTGCACACGATCACACCCCTGGCGCCCGGGGACGGCTCGCGCGGCTACACGATCGCCTACAGCCAGCACCTCGAGGCCAGGGATTCACACCCCACGCGCCTCCTGGACCCGGATGAGCAGCAGCGGGAGCGGACCGTGCACGCGACGAAAGTGGTACTCGCCGCTGGCAGCCTCGGAACGACTCGCCTGCTGCTGCGGAACAGGCCCAGCCTGCCCGGGCTCAGCCGTGCGCTCGGCAGCCGCTTCTCGGCGAACGGCGACTACTTCGCCTGGATCCGCAACGCCCGCAACCGCAGGGGGGGCGGCTGGCGCGACCTCGAACCCGACCGCGGACCGGTGATCACGGCGAGCATCCACGTGGACGAGCGGAGCTCGCCGTCGGGGCGGGGGTACTACGTGCAGGACGCGGGCGCGCCGAGCCTGGCCAGCTGGCTGTGGCAGGGCCTCGAACTGCCCGACGACCTGCTGAAGGCGCGCAAGCTGGTATTCCGGCGCTTCCGCGACCAGCTACTGGGCAAACGTGACACGCACGTCTCGCGACTGCTGGCGTCGCTGTTCGGGGACGCCCACGACTCGGCCGCCATGATGCCGCTGCTCGGAATGGGGCGCGACATCGCCGGGGGCAGGTTCCACCTCGACGAAGGCCGCTTCGAGCTGAGCTGGAGCCCCCAGGCCTCGCACGATTACGAACAGGGGGTCCGTAAGACCTTCCAAGACCTCGCGCGGGCGCTGAACGGGGAGCTGACGAGGGACGGCCTCGAACTGTTGAAACAGTCGATCACCGCGCACCCGGTCGGTGGCTGTCCGATGTCCGAGGACCCGCGGCTCGGAGTCGTCGACGCGTGGGGGAAGGTCCACGGATACGAGCAGCTGTGGATCGCCGACGGGTCCGTGATGCCCGGTCCGGTGGGCGCCAACCCCAGCTTCACGATCGCCGCCCTCGCCGACCGCTTCAGCCAGGGAATGTGAAGGACCTCCTGTGAAGCGGGTCACCTTCACCGAGCGGATGTCCGGCTACATCTCGTTCTGCGAACGCGACTACAACGAGGCCCTGATCGACGGCGAGCGTCAGCGCAACCGTTTCAAGCAGACGTTGACGATCCGGATCGCGGACATCGACGACTTCCTCAAGGACGAGATGCACTCGGCCGCGATCTCCGGATCGGTGAAGTGTCCGGAACTGGGCGGCACGATGAAGGTCACACGAGGCTGGTTCAACCTCCTGGTCCCGGTTAGCGGTGATACGGAGCGGCGTCGGATGCAGTACCGGATCTTCTTCGCCGACAAGGATGGCCGCAAGCTCACGATGAGCGGCTTCAAGGACATCTGGCACACCCGTGGCCTGGATGGGTGGAGCGACACCTCGCACCTGCTGATGCGGATCTTCGCGGGCCATCACAGGGAGGACCCGGCGGACGATCGTTTCACGGTCGCAACCGGGATCCTGCACATCAACCTCCCCAACTTCACGCGGCTGCTGCTCTCGATGCTGTGGCACGGCCGTGTCACCGGAACGCTGTCGGCGATGCGCTTCGACGCGTTCTTCGCGTCACAGCTGGCGAAACTCTATATCCGCCGCGAAGCCCACCTGAGCGACGAAAACTGGCCGACCGCCGACGAGCGGGACCCGCGCTGGCAGGGGTACCCGCCGGGTGAGTGGCACCGGCTCGAGCGGCCCAACGGGAGGTGCCTGGAACGGCGGATCGTCGGCTTCCAGGCCCGCGACGGCCGCCCGGGCACCCTGCACCAGATCCGCGGCGACAGGCCCCCCCGGCGAGGGCCCGTGATGCTCGTGCACGGATGCTCGGTGCGGGCGAACATGTTCTACGGCGCCCCCACGGAGCAGACGCTCGTCGAGGCGCTGATCGACGCCGGCTATGACGTGTGGCTCGAGAACTGGCGCGCCTCGATCGACCTGCCCCCGAGGCGCTGGACCCTGGACGAGGGCGGGGCGTACGACCATCCGGCGGCCGTGGAGGCGATCCTCCACCACACCGGCAAGGACACCCTCAAGGCGGTCGTCCACTGCCAGGGATCGACGAGCTTCATGATGTCGGTGCTCGGTGGCCTCGTACCGCAGGTCACGGCGGTGGTGAGCAACGCCGTGTCGCTGCACATACGCCTCACGTCGTTCTCGAAATTCAGGATGAACCTGATGACGCCGCTGGCGTCGCCGATAGTCAACGGCGCCGACCCGCAGTGGGCCGTCCGCGCTCCGCGCTTCATCGAGGCGGGATTCTCCCGTTTCGCGGGCAAACGTCCGATCTGCGACAGCCACGTCTGCCGGGCGGCCAACTTCTTCTACGGCGCCGGTCCGGAAGTGCTGTGGCGCCACGCCAACCTCGACGACCAGACCCACACATGGAACAACCGCGAGTGGGGGTTCTGTCCGACGTCGTTCTTCAAACAGATGAGCCGTTGCGCGAACGCGGGTCACATCCTTCCCGTCAGCGGGCTCGATGAGCTGCCCGCAAGCTTCCTCGGCGCGGAGCTGAAGCCCACGATCCCCCGCTTCACCTTCATCGCCGGCAGTCAGAACACCTGCTTCCTGCCCGCCTCGCAGCAGCTCACGTGGGAATACTTCGAGCGCAACCAGCCGGGGCGTCATCGTTTCCACCGGCTCCCCGGGTACGCTCACCTCGATGTGTTCATCGGTCGTGAGGCTCATCGCAACGTCTACCCGTTGATCGTCCAGAGCCTGACATGACGCCCGCCGAGCGCCGTCCCGCGCCGACGCTCCGGCGTCGCGCCGCGAGGCCGTGCGCGGCGCGAGGCGGGCGATGACCACAGCACGGGCCAGGACTCCGACGGTCCGCCTGCCGCCGGCGGGTGAAGAACTGCGGCTGGAACTGGACATCGGGCTGTGCCTGTCTGGCGGCGGCTACCGCGCGATGCTGTTCCACGCCGGCGGGGTATGGCGGCTCAACGACGCCGGCTACCTGCCCCGCCTGGACCGGATCTCGAGCGTCTCGGGGGGATCCATCACGGCGGGTGCGCTGGCGCTGGCCTGGGACGGGCTCGCGTTCGCCGGCGACGGCGTGGCCTCGAACCTGCTCGAGCTGTTCATCGAACCGCTGCGGAAGTTCGCCTCGCACACTGTGGACGTGCCCGCGGTGCTGCTCGGGCTGTTGCTGCCGGGCGTCAGCGTGAGCGGGAGGCTCGCCCGCAGCTACCGGCGGCTGTTCGCGAGGAGCACCCTGGCGGACCTGCCGGAGCGCCCGGACTTCGTATTCGATGCGACCAACCTCCAGTCGGGCGATCTGTGGAGGTTCTCCCGCCACGACGAGGGAGACTGGCGTGTGGGCAGCCATCCGGGGCCCGACACCGAAGTCGCTGCAGTGGTGGCGGCCTCCTCGGCCTTTCCGCCGGTGCTCGCACCCTCCCGGCTCAAGTTCCCGGACGGCACCCTGGAGGGGGGCGGTGACGCGGAAGTGAACTCACCGCCCTTCACCACCCGCGTGCTGCTCGCCGACGGAGGGGTGTATGACAACCTCGGCCTAGAAGCGGTGTGGAAGACGTGCCGCGAGGTCCTGATCAGCGATGCGGGCGGCAGCATGTCCCCGCAGCGGCGTCCCAGTGCGCTGTGGCCGCTGCAGCTACTGAGGGTTCTGCAGGTGATCGACAACCAGGTGCGGGCCCTGCGCAAGCAGCAGGCGGTCCAGTCCTACATCGACGGGGTGCGCACGGGCGCCTACTGGGGGATCCGCAGCGACGTGTCCGATTTCGGCCTGGGAGACCCGATCGCCAGCCCGACCCAGGCGCAGGTGCGGGCCCTGGCGGGCGTCCCCACGCGCCTGGCGGCACTGGGGGGAAGGCTGCAGGAGCAGCTCATCAACTGGGGCTACGTGATGTGCGACACGGCCGTGCGGGCCCACATCGCCCCCGGTCAGCCCGCGGGCCGGCTTCCCTACCCGGACGCCGGGCTGGGCTGAGCCGGGCTCAGAACCGCAGCGTCGCGGCGATCCCGCCGAGCGGGCCGAGCTCGGGGCGGTCGTGCAGGGTGACAACCTCGGCCGACTGGGCGACCGCCGCGCGGAGCGCCTCCTCAACGACGTCGGGGCGCTGCTCCAGCGGTTCCCCATCCAGCGGGCAGCGCTCGCCCGAGGTCCCGATCCAGTCGCCGCGAGGGCACATCACCCCGGGCTCCTTCAGGCCCTCGTCGTAGAGGAGGGCCTTCACGCGTCGTTCTACGAGCGCCTCCAGCACCGGGTCGAGCCCGGCGACCGCCCGGTGGCCGTCCCCCTGGCCGATCCCTTCCCGCACCTCGGCCAGCAGCGCCTGCTCGTGGGCGAGCTGCTCTTCTTCGAGGACCGCGGCGGCGGCCCTGGCGACGTCGGTGGGGCCGTCGGCGCTCGTGTCGAGCGACAGGCGGTGATCGATCAGCCGTTCGCGGACGTAGGGGTGGAGCTTCTCCACGACGCGTGGCCACAGCGTCTCGGTGGACCCGATCAGGAGGCGTTCGTAGTGGTCGACCTTGAGCAGGTCGAACAGCACGCGGGCGACGTGAGCGAGGTGGTGCTCGATGTCTTCGACCCTCGAGCGCTGGAAGCGCGCCTGTGACCAGCCGCCCGTGCTCTGGCGCCCATGGACGTCGTCGCCGAACGACACCGCCTCGCGCAGCCCCGCGGCGCTGCCCCGGAGGATCCGCGCGGAGCGCTCGTCGACGACCGCCACGCACACGCGTCCCGGCTCGATGCCCTCGATCAGGGGGGCGATGAAGGGCTCGTCGGAGACGATCGCCTGGCTCGAGAGGGGGCGCGCGATGCGTACGCTCAGCTCGAGCGACAGCGGCTCGCACACAAACACCGCCGCCGAGCGCGCACCCTCGGGCAACTCCGGGTCTTCGAGCAGCGCGCGCGCCCGCTGCAGTCCGTCGCGGAGCGCCAGGCGCTCCTCGTGGGGATGCTCGCGCTCCTCGATCTCGCGGTGGGCCGCGTCGATCAGCGAGTCGATCTCGCTCTTGCGTGCGGGTGGCGTGGCGAAGTGCGCGGGGTCGAGGTCGAGGTAGATGCTCAGCACGCTTTCCTGCGGCGCTCGCGTACCCGCGAGCGTGCGGATGAGCTCCTCGCTGACCTCGTTCACCGGCGCCATCCAACGCGCGAGCTTACCCGGAAAGCGCGGGTGCCTACCCGTCGTGGCCGGACACGTTGGGGTCGGGTGCGGCGCCGGGCGGGGCCTGCGCCTCGAGGTCGCGGCGGGCGGCGAGCAGCTCGGCGCGCTGGTCGTCGTCGACGGTCGGGTAGCGGGGGTCGAGCTCGATCAGCGTGTTCACCAGCACGCTCGCCGTGGAGATGCGGGCGTACCACTTGTGGTCGGCGGGGATCACGTGCCACGGCGCCCACTCCGTGCTGGTGTGGGACAGCGCCTCGGAGATGGCGTGCTGGTAGTCGTCCCAGAACTCCCGCTCGGCCACGTCGGCATGGGAGAACTTCCAGTTGTGGTCGGGGAGGTCGATGCGCCGCAGCAGGCGCTTGCGCTGCTCCTCCTTCGACAGGTTCAGGAACAGCTTCACGATCTTCAGCCCGTTGTCGGTGAGGTAGCGCTCCCAGTTGTTGATCTCGCGAAAGCGGCGCTTCCAGATGCCGTGCCCCTTCTCGACCGGCGGCAGTTTCTGGGCGTCGAGGAACTGGCGGTGGACCCTCACCGCCAGCACCTCCTCGTAGTGGGAGCGGTTGAAGATGCCGATCTGCCCCCTCACCGGGAGGTGGCTCGAGTAGCGCCACAGATAGTCGTGCGCGAGCTCCTCCGCCGAGGGCACCTTGAAGCTGTGCACCGACACGCCCTGCGGGTTGACGCCGCTCATCACGTGGCGGATGGCGCCGTCCTTGCCGGCCGTGTCGAGCGCCTGCAGCACCACCAGCACCCCCCACGTGCTCTGCGCCGCGAGCCTCGCCTGGTAGCGGCTCAGCATCTGCACACCCTCATCGAGCAGCAGCTGCCCCGCCTGCTTGTCCTTGACGCCGTCCGTCGAGCCGGCGTCGCGGTCCTTCTCCGGGTGGATCTTGGTGCCGGGCTCCACCACGAGCTGCTGCACGAACTTCGCCAGCGTGCGCTTGCGGGCGGGAGTGAGCTCGTCGGGCATCTCGCGGGCCAGCCTAGTCCGCCGGGCCCCGCCTCGCCTAGTCCGCGGGCCCCGGCTCCCCTAGTCCGCGGGCCCCGCCTCGGCCGTCTCGGCGGCGATCGCCCGCAGGGCCGCCTCGAGGGTGGGGTAGAAGTGGTCGCGGTCGAGCGTCTCCATCAGGCCATAACGCAGCGTGAGCTGCTGCAGGCGGGTGCGCAGCTCGGCGAAGGCGAGGTGGATGCCCTCGGCGTTGAGCTCGTTGTCGAGCTGCTCGAGCATCTCGGCGGCGCTCACGTCGACGTCGGTGATGGCCTCGCACTGCAGCACGATCCACCGCGGGTGGCGCTGGCGGGCGAGACGGCGGATCTCTTCGCGGAAGGAGCCGGCGTTGGCGAAGAACAGGGGGGCCTCCCAGCGGTACACCACGACCCCGGGGAGCTGCTCGGCGTGGGGGTAGGCGCCGAGATCGTGCCAGCCCTCGACCTCGTCCACACGGCCGAGCACCGCCCCGTGTGGCCACCAGTTGCGCCGGAAGAACAGCAGGATCGCGAGCGCCACCGCGACCACGATCCCCTGGAGGACCCCCAGCAGGATCACCCCGGCGGATGCCACCAGCGACACCGCCAGGGCGCTGCGGCGCACCTCCATGTAGCGGCGCAGGATCGCCAGGTCCATCAGCGACAGGGCCGCCACGATCACGATCGCCGCGAGCGCACACTGGGGCAGGTCTGCGAGCAGCGAGTTGGCGAACAGCAGGAGCACCGCCACCAGCGCGGCCCCGACCAGGTTCGAGAGTTGGCTGCGGGCCCCGGACTGTTCGGCCACCGCCGTGCGGGAGCCGCTGGTGGAGACGGCGAAGCCCTGGAAGAAGCCGGCCGCGAGGTTGGAGACGCCCATCCCGATCATCTCCTGGCTGGGGCGCACCTCGTCGCCGCGGCGGGCGGCGAAGCTCGTGGCGGTGGCGATCGTGTCCGTGAGCGACACGAGCGTGATGCCCACCGCCGCGATCAGCAGCGGGCCGACGTCTTTGGCGTTCGTCCACGGGAAGCTCGGCGAGGGCACGCCCCGGGGGAGCGATCCCACCGTGTCGACGCCGTGGCTGGAGAGGTCGAGCACGGCCGATACGGCGGTTGCCGCCACCACCGCCACGAGCACCGCAGGGATGCGACGGGTGATGCGTGGCAGCACCAGCAGCAGCACGAGCACGGCGAGGCCCACCAGCAGCGTCGTGGAGCTGGTCTGGTCGAGGCCTTCGAAGAACACGCGGACCTCCTTCAGGAACGAGTCCGCGTTGGTGGAGAAGCCGAACAGCTTGGGGAGCTGTCCGACGATGATGGTGATCGCCAGGCCGTTCATGTAGCCGACCTGCACCTCCTTCGAGAGGAGGTCGGCGACGAAGCCGAGTTTGCCCAGGCCGAGGCCGATCTCGGTGAGGCCCACGAGGATCGCGAGCAGTCCCGCCAGGGCGATGGCCGTTGCCTCGGAGCCGCCGGCCAGCAGCGGCGTGATCGCGGCCAGGATCAGCGGCGAGATGGACGAGTCCGGCCCCAGCACCAGCACGCGCGAGGGGCCGAACAGCGCGTACCCCACGAGGCACGCGATGGTGGTGTACAGCCCCGTGACGGCGGGCAGGCCGGCGAGCTGCGCGTAGGCCATGCCCTGGGGCACGAGGATCGCGGCCAGCACGATCCCCGCCACCAGGTCGGGGCGCAGGGAGGCGCGTTCGTAGGTGCGCAGCGCGCGCACGCCGGGCGCCCACCGCTCGAGCGAGCGGCCGTCGCTCACCCTGCGTGAGGGCCGAGCCTGCGGGCGATGGCCGCCGAGGCGATCCCGATGGCGGCGCCGGCGGCGACGTCGCTCGGGTAGTGGACGCCGGTGTGGATGCGCGAGTACCCGACCGCCGCCGCGAGCGGCACCAGCACGGGGGCGAGCTCCGGCAGCTCGCTCGCCACGGCGGTCGCGAAGGCGAAGGCGGCGGCGCTGTGTCCGGATGGGAACGACGGAGAGCGGGGCATCTTGATCAACGCCGGACGGATCGACGGAGCGGGACGGCGACGGCGGGCCATGAGCTTGGCGGGGCCGTTGGTGGTGAACGCGGCGATCGCCAGCGCAAGCACGCCGCGGACGGCCGCGGCGCGTCCCCGGCGCCCGCCCGCGAACGCGAGCACGGCGGCGATCGCGAGCCACAGCCGCCAGTAGTTGGCGGCCGTCGTGAGCGACACCAGCGCGCGGTCGAGCCCCGGCGAGTGGATCCCGTGGGAGCGGCGCATGACGGCGCGGTCGAGCTGCCGCAGCCGGGCGACCGGCCCCCTCACCGCGCGGCGCCGCGCGGCGCGTCGTTGCACGCGCATCGCCACAGATATACCGCCCAGCCCCCGCCGAGGAGGGCTCCGGCGACGACGTCGCTCGGGTAGTGCACGCCGAGGATCACCCGTGAGATGCACACGGCGAGCACCACCACGACGCACGCGCACGCGAGCAGCGAGCGGGCCCAGGCCCGCCCGAGCACGGGTCGCACGGCCAGCAGCAGAGAGGTCCAGAAGGCGCCCGCCTGGGTGGCGTGACCGGAGGGGAAGCTGTGGCCGGACACCGCCTGCAGGTGCTCCACGGGCGGTCGCGGGCGAGCCACGAGCTGCTTGATCACGTCGGCCATGAGGGCGCCGCCGATCAGACCCAGCGCCACCAGCAGCGCCCCCTCGTGGTGGCCGGCGCGATACAGCAGTACCGACGCCACCAGCGCGAGCGGTCCGAGCAGCCAAAGACTCCCAGCCCACGTGACCACCCGCGCGACGCTGACGAGCCCGTCCGAGCGTTCGCGGGCGACTTCGCGCATCAGCTGCGCCTCGCCGGGGCCGATCGAGGTCCACAGTTCGCCGAGCCCCCACCCGACCAGCACGAACCCGCACCACCCCAGCAGCACGCGGGCGGCGCGCGAGCTGACCGGCCGCGAGCTGACCGGCCGCGGGCTCACCGCTCCCGGGCTCACCGCCCCGCCGCCACGCGGACGAGCGCCGCGAGGTTCTCCCCCGACAGCGCCACCGCACGGGCCCCCGGAGACATGCCGGCGTTGCGGGGCGTGCGCACGCGCAGGGCTGCGGGCATCGTGACGAAGCGCAGCGGCGGGTCCATCACCAGCGCCTCGCCGTCGAGGCCCACGTCGACCGGCCCGCCCGAGCGGACCTCGAACCCGTTGGCAGTCCACGTCATCAACCCGCCGAACCGTTCCGCCTGACCGGCCAGCTCGAGCGCCATCAGCCGTGACACGTCGCCGGGGCCGAGCACGCGCGCCGCGAACACGCCCAGCACGCCCCCGTCGAGATGCCCGCGGGTCCCGGCGCCCGCCAAACTCGTGAGGTGGTACGGGTTGTTCGAGACGAGCACCAGGGGGGCGTCGTCGTAGGAGGTCCCGTCGGGGGCGGTGAACTCGAGATCGATCGGCGGCGCGTGCGGGCCGAGCAGGTCGGGCAGCATCTGCGCCCAGGTCTGGAGCTTGGCGTCCCGGTAGGCGGGGGACTGGACGACCTTGGCGTACACGCCGAGTGAGGCGTTGTTGACGAACACGCGGTCGTTGACGCGCGCGAGGTCGATCCGCCGCTCGACCCCGTCGGTGAAGGCGTCGAGCGCCCCGACGACGTCGTCGCGATCGAGACCGAGGTCGAGGGCGAAGTGGTTGCGGGTGCCGGCAGGGATGCACACGTGGGCCACGTCCCGCCGCGAGGCGACCGTCGCCACGAGCGCCTGGGAGCCGTCGCCCCCGGCCATCCCGATCACGGTGGCGCCTCTGTCTACGGCGTCCTCCGCCAGCTCGAGCAGGTCGTCCCCGGGCTCCAGGATCACCGGTTCGATTCCCCGCCGGCGTGCCTGTCCCGGGAGGTCGAAGCGCTCCGCCTTGCCGCCCCCTGACTTGAGGTTGATGACCAGCACCCCCCTCTCTGCTCCGTCTCCGGACGGCCCAACGGTGAGGGCCGTGGCGGAGGACGGGAGCGGTTGCGTCGCCCGCGCCCCGCTGCGACCGAGGGCGTAGCGGGCGGCGAGCCCGAACAGCGCCAGCAGCCCGAGCAGCGCGACCAGCACCACGATGCCGTGCCAGTGGGTCGCGAGCACCACTACGAGACCGGCGGCGGCGAGCGCGGCGAGCACCCCTCCGACCACGCGCACACCACCACGGTTGGTGAGCGCCACCCACACCGACGCCGAGGCGAGGAGCACGAGCGCCACCGCGAGCACCGCGATCCCGACGTCCCCCGCGAGGGCCAGGACGGCGACCACCACCATCGCGAGCGGACACAGCAACGCCGCGATCGCGGTCAGTCGCACCAGCATCGGGACATCTTCGCGCCTTCCCGGCAAGCAGGGCGATCTCGGGGGTGGGGCCTTGATCCCGCCGCGCCGCGATCTGACGGGGGGCGTCATCCCGTGACTGGGGCGATCGACTCGTGGACTTGATCCCGCCCCCGGGGCAATCTGACGCGGGGGCTAGATTGACCCTCGGACGAGCGACGGGAGGTGGCGGACTTGGAGGGCGGACAGGGACGAGGGAGGGCGAGCGGGGCCGGACTCGTGCTGGCCACGCTGTGCGCCGGCCAGTTCTTGATGATGCTCGACACCTCGGTGATGAACGTGTCGATCGCGACCGTCGCCAAGGACGTCGGCACGACCGTCACCGGCATCCAGACCGCGATCACCCTCTACACGCTGGTGATGGCCGCCTTCATGATCACCGGCGGGAAGCTGGACCAGATCATCGGCGTCAAGCGTGGGTTCTCGATCGGGTGCGTGGTGTACGGGTGCGGATCGTTCACCACCGCGATCTCGCCGAACCTCGGGGTGCTGCTGCTGGGGTGGTCGTTCCTGGAGGGACTGGGGGCGGTGCTGATCCTGCCGGCGATCGTCGCGCTGGTGGCTTCCAACTTCGACCGCGGCGAACGCCCGCGTGCCTACGGGTTGATCGCCTCGGCGGCCGCGATCGCGATTGCGGTGGGGCCGATCATCGGGGGCCTGTTCACGAGCTACCTGTCGTGGCG